>JAFABG010000019.1 GCA_023426145.1 Bacteroidota bacterium
GATAAAACTCACCTGAAAGACCTCTTTGATAAAACTAAATTTCAAAATGACAAAGAACGATTCGGACCAAATGGGCCAAGTTTATTTGATTTTTAATAACGTCACAATTTTAATGGGACATTAGTGATCCAATATAAGAAACAACTAATTCATGACTTCCAGCGGAAAGATTAATAGAAAATTTACCATCGAAATCGGTTATTGTACCAGTACTTGTACCTTTCACCACTATAGAAACACCGATAAGTGGTTCTCCATTTTCATCAGTAACCACCCCTTTACAATTTTTTGCTTACATAGGAACAAGCATAGTGGTTTGATTTGCTCCATTTTTTGCGTAAACAGATAGAGTAGAAGTTGTACACAATAGGGTTAGCCCTAGAATTGTAAAAACACGTTTATACTGTATTTTCCACATATCAACAAATGCATGTTCTCTCATTCGTCTTAATTTAAAGTTAATAATAATTTTCATAGTTTAATAAAAAACATGATCAGCGCTAATCATATACAGGACGAAGGCCCAATAATCATGTACTCACAAAAACGAGAAAATACCATATTTCTTTTTACTCATTCATTTTCTCCAATATTTAGAAAGAAAACTTAGACAATGGAATCGCATTTAAACCAATAAATTATCTAGATTTATTATTAAATAAGAAATTTAATATGTAAATTTGTCGCTAGATGCCGCTCAAATTAACCACATACTATAAAGGAAAAGATATTCCCGACCTTCCGGGAAGCAACACATTTCATTCCAAAGAGTTGTTTCAAATCTATGAACTAACTCCAGGATACAATCCTCTATTAATTATAGCAACAGAAGATGGGCAACCAATTGCGCGCCTACTTGCTGCTATACGAAAAACAAATAAATGGCTTCCTTCTTCTATAGTTAGACAATGCGTAGTGTATGGCACAGGTGAATTTATAACCCCATCCCTTTCAAGAAATAAAGAAAGAGAAGAGGAAATCTTTGGAGAAATGCTTGAACACCTTACCCAAGAAGCTTCTCGTTCTTGCTTTCTTATTGAATTTCGAAATCTTGAGAACGCGATGTTTGGTTATCGTTTCTTCCGCAATAATCAGTTCTTCCCTGTTAATTGGCTACGGGTCAGAAATTCATTACATAGCATTTCGAAAACTCAAGAACGGTTTAGCCCTTCACGCATTAGACAAATAAAAAAAGGACTAGCGAATGGTGCACAAGTTGAAGAAGCTCACACTATTGAAGAAATAGAAGCATTCTCACGGATGCTACATAAAATATACTCTTCACGCATCCGCCGATATTTCCCCAATAGAGACTTTTTCTACCACATCAACAACATCCTTATTACAGAAAAGCTGGCTAGAATATTTATAGTAAAGTACAAAGAGAAAATTATAGGAGGATCTGCCTGCATTTACTCTGATGAAAATGCATATCTTTGGTTCTCAGGTGGCATGAGAAAGACATATGCACTACAATACCCAGGCATTTTAGCTGTTTGGAAAGCGCTTGAAGACGCTCATCATAGAGGATATCAACATATGGAGTTTATGGATGTAGGTCTACCTTTCCGCAAACATGGATATCGCGATTTTGTACTACGGTTTGGAGGTAAACAAAGTAGTACACGACGTTGGTTTCGGATTGGTTGGCCATGGCTAAATAACCTCTTAATTAAGTTTTACGTCTAAATGTAATCTCAAGATTACAAAAGCTACATTTGCCACCCATAGAGAGCACTTTTTATCCTTTATCCCCCAGTAATTAAATGCAGAAATATTTCTTTATTATGAGAGAAATGTCTTTCTTTGTGCTGTTTTATACCGTATTAAGAACATAATTAAACCAAATAAAAAAAATATAGTTATGAAGATTTCACACATTGAACATTTGGGCATTGCTGTAAAAAGCATTGAAGAAGCCCTTCCATACTACGAAAACGTATTAGGTCTGAAATGCTACAATATCGAAACGGTAGAAGATCAAAAAGTTAAAACAGCTTTTTTGAAGGTAGGAGATACTAAAATCGAATTACTAGAACCTACATGTCCTGAGAGCACAATCGCAAAATTCATTGAAAATAAAGGCGTAGGTGTTCATCATGTTGCTTTCGCTGTAGAAGATGGTGTAGCTAATGCATTATCAGAAGCCGAAAGCAAAGAAATCCGATTAATTGATAAAGCTCCACGTAAAGGTGCTGAAGGTCTAAGTATAGCTTTTCTTCACCCTAAATCAACATTGGGTGTACTAACTGAACTTTGTGAACACTAATCATAAACTCAAAAAACAACAAGAACTCATGAGTAATCAACTTGAAAAAATTAAAGAGCTTATTGAACGCCGTTCCGTTGCCCGCATCGGAGGTGGTGAAAAAGCAATTACGAAACAACACGAAAAAGGAAAATACACAGCACGTGAGCGAATAGCAATGCTTTTGGACGAGGGTAGTTTCGAAGAAATGGATATGTTCGTAGAACACAGATGCACTAATTTCGGCATGGATAAAAAGCATTATCCTGGTGATGGTGTAGTTACAGGTTGCGGAACAATTGAAGGCCGTTTAGTCTACCTTTTTGCTCAAGATTTCACAGTTACTGCAGGCTCTTTGTCGGAAACAATGTCACTAAAGATCTGTAAGATTATGGATCAAGCCATGAAAATGGGTGCGCCTTGTATCGGCATCAATGACTCTGGTGGTGCACGTATTCAAGAAGGTATAAACGCTCTTGCAGGTTATGCCGAAATCTTTCAAAGAAATATTTTAGCTTCAGGGGTTATTCCTCAGATTTCAGGTATTTTTGGTCCATGTGCAGGTGGTGCTGTTTATTCTCCTGCATTGACCGATTTCACATTGATGATGGAAGGTACTTCTTATATGTTCCTCACTGGTCCAAAAGTAGTAAAAACTGTAACCGGTGAAGATGTAAGCCAAGAAAACCTTGGTGGTGCAAGTGTACACTCAACCAAATCTGGAGTTACTCATTTCACAGCTAAAACAGAAGAAGAAGGTTTGGCATTGATCCGTACACTTCTAAGCTATATACCTCAAAACAATCTCGAAGAGGCACCTTACGTAGACTGCACAGACCCAATTGACCGTTTAGATGACACGTTGAACGATATTGTTCCAGATAGTCCTAATAAGCCGTATGACATGTACGAAGTAATCAGTGCAATTGTGGATAATAGCGAGTTTCTAGAAATACAAAAAGATTATGCTAAAAATATTATTATAGGTTTTGCTCGCTTCAATGGACAGTCTGTAGGCATTGTAGCCAACCAGCCCAAATATCTAGCAGGTGTGCTTGACAGCAATGCATCTCGCAAAGGTGCTCGGTTTGTTCGCTTCTGTGACGCATTCAACATTCCCATCGTTTCATTGGTAGATGTACCAGGATTCCTCCCTGGAACAGGACAAGAATACAATGGAGTTATCCTTCATGGTGCTAAATTACTCTATGCATACGGAGAAGCAACTGTACCAAAAGTTACAATTACTTTACGTAAATCTTATGGTGGCTCTCACATTGTAATGAGTTGCAAACAGCTCCGCGGTGATATGAACTATGCATGGCCAACAGCTGAGATTGCTGTTATGGGAGGTGCTGGTGCTGTGGAAGTTTTATACGCTCGAGAAGCTAAAGATCAGGAAAATCCAGCTCAATTCCTTGCAGAAAAAGAAGCTGAATACACAAAACTCTTTGCTAATCCATACAATGCTGCTAAATATGGCTACATTGATGACGTAATTGAACCACGAAACACACGTTTCCGCGTGATCCGTGCCTTACAACAATTGCAAACGAAGAAACTAACTAATCCAGCTAAAAAGCATGGTAATATTCCGTTGTAATCAAGCTTATAACTTTAAAAAAAGAACGATTATGAATAAAACCAAAATCGGAATATTTTTATCATTACTGTTATTAATTGGGCTGACTTCTTGTAGAGAAGAAAAATCAAACAGCAAACTACTGTTGAATGAAGTTCTGATCGACAACCAAAACAGTTTCCAAGATGATTACGGCCTGCATAGTGCTTGGATTGAAATATTCAACAAATCATACGGTAGCGCAGATTTGGCTGCTTGTTTGATCAAAGTAAGTAGTCAACCAGGGGATACGATTACCTACTTTATTCCAAAAGGTGACATCTTAACTTCCATAAAACCCCGTCAACATGCTCTTTTCTGGGCAGATGCTGAACCCAACCGAGGGACTTTCCATACTAGTTTTAAACTAAACACAGAAACCTCTAATTGGATTGGACTTTTTGACTCAGGAAGAAACTTAATGGATCAAATTGTAATTCCTGCTGGCACATTAGGCTCTAATGAGTCTTATGCACGTATTAGTGACGGAGCTCCTAATTGGGAAGTTAAAGGTGGGAGTAATGATAAATACGTAACACCAAGCACCAATAATAAAACACTCAACAGCAATGCTAAGATGGAAAAATTCGAGAAGCATGACTCTGTCGGCATCGGAATGTCAATTTCAGCAATGAGTGTAGTATTCTGTGGATTACTTCTGCTCTTCATTTCCTTCAAGATCGTTGGTAGAATCGCGGTCAATTTAAGTAAGCGTAATGCTATGAAATCTAAAGGAATCAATAAGCATGAAGCTAAAGAGTTGACAGAAGCTCCTGGTGAAGTATATGCTGCTATTTCTATGGCATTACATGAAATGCAAGATGAAGTACATGATATTGAAGAAACTGTCCTTACAATCACTCGCGTAAAACGCAGTTATTCACCGTGGAGTTCTAAGATTTACACCTTGCGTGAAACTCCCAGAAAGTAAGTCAATTACATTAATAGATTTAAACGATGAAAGAATATAAATACAAAATTAATGGTAACTTATATAAAGTAACCATAGGGGATATCGAGGATAATATCGCTGACGTTGAAGTGAACGGTACACACTATAAAGTTGAAATGGAAAAACAACCCAAAGTTACAATCAAACCAGCAGTTGTTCGTCCTATGCCAAATGCTCCAGCAGCCCCGACACAAGTAGTGAAACCTAGCGCTCCCTCGACAGGAAAATCGGGAGTAAAATCTCCATTGCCTGGTGTTATACTCGACATAAAGGTTAATGTTGGTGATACTGTAAAGAAAGGGCAAACAATCATTATATTGGAAGCCATGAAAATGGAAAATAATATTAATGCTGATAAAGATGGAAAGATCACTGCCATCAATGTAAGCAAGGGAGATTCTGTTCTTGAAGGTAATGACCTAGTAATTATAGAATAACATGGGAGACTTTATTAACTTTTTAGGAAATAACCTTGCTGATTTTTGGACGTATACAGGATTTGCCAATGCTACTGTAGGGCATCTTGTTATGATTCTCGTCGGCTTGGTGTTCATCTATTTGGCTGTAGCCAAAGAATTTGAACCGATGCTACTAATCCCTATTGGATTCGGTATCCTAATCGGTAATATCCCTTTCAATATGGATGCCGGATTAAAAGTAGGTATCTATGAAGAAGGATCTGTGTTGAATATATTGTATCAGGGAGTGACATCTGGTTGGTATCCCCCACTTATTTTTCTGGGAATTGGTGCCATGACTGATTTTTCAGCCCTTATATCAAATCCGAAGTTAATGTTGATTGGCGCTGCTGCTCAATTTGGGATATTCGGTGCTTACATGATTGCATTAGAAATGGGCTTTGACCCAATGCAAGCAGGTGCTATCGGTATTATAGGTGGTGCAGATGGACCTACAGCTATATTTCTGTCGTCGAAATTAGCACCTAATCTGATGGGAGCTATTGCAGTGTCCGCCTACTCTTATATGGCATTAGTTCCAGTGATACAGCCTCCTATCATGCGTCTTCTGACCACAAAACATGAACGAGTAATCCGAATGAAACCACCGCGTGCAGTTTCTCATACAGAGAAAGTAATTTTCCCAATCATTGGTCTACTACTAACATGTTTTCTTGTTCCCTCTGGCCTACCACTTTTAGGAATGTTGTTCTTTGGCAACCTACTGAAAGAAAGTGGAGTGACCCGTAGATTAGCAAATACTGCAAGTGGTCCTCTCATTGATATTATTACGATCTTGTTAGGATTAACAGTAGGTGCTTCTACGCAAGCTTCAGAGTTTTTGACTATAGATTCTATCAAAATATTCGCTCTAGGTGCGTTATCATTTGTTATTGCTACTACATCCGGCGTATTATTCGTGAAAATATTTAATCTATTCCTGAAGAAAGGTAATAAAATTAATCCGTTGATTGGTAATGCCGGTGTATCTGCCGTACCCGACTCTGCCCGCATATCGCAAGTTGTAGGCTTAGAATACGACCCTACAAATTACTTACTCATGCATGCAATGGGTCCAAATGTTGCTGGTGTAATTGGCTCAGCTGTTGCAGCAGGTATCCTATTAGGGTTCTTAATGTAGGAAAAGGTATCTCCCAAATTTCCTTTTGGAATGCCGAGACTCAAGACAGAGTGCGGATATTGCATATTAAATTGCAATATCCGCATTATCTTTATATGACAAGCAGCAATACATCATACAAGGATTTATAGTGTTATTTACCCTTATCATTTAGTTAATCTATTTCAAAAATATTACAAATAATTTATCATTGCTCTTTTTTTAGTATCTTGCATTTTTATAACGATGCACTTAAATTAAGATTCATGAAAAGGATTATATATACTCAAGAGCACGAATAAGTTAAGAAAATAAATTATCAAAAAAGGCTGCAACAGTTAAACTATTGCAGCCTTCAATATAATAAGATAATCTCTGATTATTTAGCTAATTTGTTGTCTGAGCCCAACACATTAAGGATTTTGTGCTTGTAGAGTTTCTCCATATTGTCACGAGCAGGACCAAGATACTTACGTGGATCGAATTCTGCTGGTTTTTCAGCAAAAGTCTTACGTACTGCAGCAGTCATAGCTAGACGTGAATCTGAGTCAATATTGATTTTGCAAACAGCAGACTTAGCAGCTTTACGCAATTCTTCTTCAGGAATACCGATAGCAGCTTTCAAAGCTCCACCATATTTATTAATGGTTTCAACTTCTTCCTCAGGAACTGAAGAAGATCCGTGAAGAACGATAGGGAATCCCGGAAGTTTTTCCATTACAGCATCTAATACTTCAAAAGCTAATGGAGGAGGCACCATGCGACCTGTAGCTGGATCAATATGACATTGTTCTGGAGTAAATTTAAACGCTCCATGAGAAGTTCCAATCGAAATAGCCAAAGAATCACATCCTGTACGAGTAGCGAAATCAATAACTTCTTCAGGGTCAGTATATGTGTGATGATCTGCAGATACTTCATCTTCAACACCAGCCAACACTCCAAGTTCACCTTCTACAGTTACATCAAATTGATGAGCATACTCAACAACTTTCTTTGTTAAAGCAACATTTTCTTCATATGGAAGATGAGAACCGTCAATCATTACTGATGAGAAGCCATAATCTATACAAGATTTGCAAGTCTCGAAAGTATCTCCGTGGTCAAGGTGAAGAACTATTTCGGGAGAAGCACAACCTAACTCTTTAGCATATTCAACAGCTCCCTGAGCCATATAACGCAATAAAGTTGCATTGGCATACTGACGAGCTCCTTTAGAAACTTGAAGAATAACTGGAGATTTAGTTTCTACAGCTGCTTTGATAATAGCCTGCAACTGTTCCATATTGTTGAAGTTGAATGCTGGGATAGCGTATCCACCTTTAATAGCCTTAGCAAACATATCTCTAGTGTTTACCAATCCTAAATCTTTGTAATTAACCATTTTGTTTAAAGTTTATTGTTAGTGAATAAAAATTCTACGCAAAAATAAGCATTATCCATCGAATAACTAACATTGGAAAGAAAAATATAATAGAAAAAGGCTTAAATTGAAACACAATACATTTAATATAAGAAACTTAAAGCGTGTATTGTAATGTCCACCTTACAATTAAACGTCAAAAAAGACAAATAAACGAAATACAGTTTTCCTAGATATAAACGCACCTCATGCATACCACCATAAATCATATAAATTATTAAATCAGCAAACTTTAGCCTTGATTTTTAAGCAAAGAGTTTCCTGTTTCAGAGAATTGTATTATCTTTGCGCACTGAAAATGACCATTACACTATTTCTTACCAAAATAGTAATAGAATATAAATTAAAAAAACAGATACTGAAATGAAAAAAGGCCTTCATCCAGAATCATACCGTCCGGTAGTCTTCAAAGATATGTCAAATGGTGATATGTTTTTGTCTAAATCAACTGTAGCAACGAAAGAAACCATCGAATTTGAAGGTGAAACTTACCCGGTGCTAAAGATTGAAATTTCTAATACTTCTCACCCGTTTTATACTGGTAAATCTACATTGGTAGATACAGCTGGACGTGTTGATAAGTTCATGAGCCGTTACGGTGATCGCAAAAAGAAATAATTGATCTTACGTTAAGATGAAAAAGAGGGGATTTTCAAATGAAAATCCCCTCTTTTTCGCTCATACCTCTTCAAATATCCAGATTATTTAGCCCATCGTTTTAAATGAGGGAAATACTTTTGCATCCTCTCAATGGCTTCTTCTTTAGATAATTGAATATCAGAAGACTCATTGTACTGATCAAGAAATTTAATACAATGATCAATCATTTCTTCCATTGTACAGTCAGACGTAAACTGACCCTCTTTATAACAATAACAACAAAAATCTTCATTTAAAGAAGCATCACTTTTTGTTCCAAACTGGTCCGATGTCTGCATAGGCATTCCACAACTTTGGCAGAACAGATTCATATATTTCTGATCCTTAACAAAAACATGATCAATCCAATAGGTTACTGATTCCGGAATAAATTTCATAATACAATATTCTGGATCTTCAGGACCTCCAGGAAAATGATCAAGCATCCAGTCCCCCCAAAGCATGCTTTTAATTGTCTGATCAGAAATAATTTTCATTTCTCCCGTGTACACAACACTATCATTGCCTCTGACAATTGAAACTCCAGCTTTAGGATTAACCTTAAAGTGAGCTACCTTAGCAGAGCTTAACGCAGTAGAAAGAAAGATTTCACCCTGTCCATTCTTAAGTTTTACCATTGGCACTGGTCTTGGATAACCTTTTTCGTCAATGGAAGCAACTGTGATTATTTGTGCAGAATCAACAATCTGCGCTTCTTTTTCTTTTAAGTTTATCATATAGATTAATATTTGGCCTAAAGTTAAGCATTTAAGTCGATTAGCCTTTGTAAACAACTGTTTTTTTTCTGTGAAAGAGTACACGCTAAAACAAGAAGTAAAAAAAACAGCATATACAACTATTCAGTACAAGATATACAAGATAAACGATAAAGACATACTACTTATAAAAAGAATAAAATTGAGGAGAAAAAACGCGATTATTCTTAATAGATTGTCCTATCTAAAATAAAGTATAAAAGTGTATTTAACATTTTTACAGAAGTTAAATCACGAAACAAGCAATACACCCAATAACTATTAAATTGAGGGGCAATAACTATTAAATGATAAAAAATAGGTCTTTTTTTATCAATAGACCCCCTATTTAATTGAAAAAAAAATCGTATACTTGTTGAAAATCAAAATAAAAACAACGAGTATTCACTTTATAAAATGTAACGCATATGAAAAGTTTAAGCTTTAGAAAAGATTTAGTAGGCGCACAAGATGAATTACTTCGCTTCGCATACAAACTAACGACTGATCGCGAAGAAGCAAATGATTTATTACAAGAGACTTCATTAAAAGCATTAGACAACGAGGATAAATATACACCTAACACTAATTTCAAAGGATGGATGTACACCATAATGCGTAATATCTTTATTAATAATTATCGGAAGGTCGTTCGCGACCAGACATTCATTGACCGTACCGACAACCTCTATCACTTGAATTTACCTCAAGATACTAAATTTGAAAGTACAGAAAAGGCGTATGACTTAAAAGAGATGCACAAGGTCGTCAATAACCTTCCTAAAGAATATAGAATTCCTTTTGCAATGCATGTATCAGGTTTTAAGTATCGTGAAATTGCCGAGAAATTAAGTTTGCCCCTTGGAACTGTAAAGAGTAGAATCTTTTTCACCCGCCAAAGATTACAGGATGAATTAAAAGACTTTAGATAATATTTTCAACCATTTTAATAAAAAAAGGTGTGCCAAAACTGACACACCTTTTTTTATTAAAATAGTCCTGTAGTATTAAGCAAGGAAAGAGATTAATACACCTGCTGCAACTGCAGAGCCAATAACACCAGATATATTACTTGCCATACAATACTGCAATACATGATTCTTAGGATCGTATTTCAGAGCAATCTCATTAGCCACTCTACTAGCCATCGGAACAGCACTCAACCCTGTAGCTCCAATTAATGGATTAATTTTCTTCTTTGAGAAAAGGTTAACTAGTTTCACAAAGAAAATTCCGCCTGTAATAGAAAGAGCAAAAGCTAAGAATCCACCTACTACAATACCAATCGTTGTCCAATTTAAGAAAGCTTCAGCTGTCATAGTTGCACCAACCGACAATCCCAAGAAAATAGTCGCAGCATTCATTATACTGTTGGAAGCAGCATCAAATAACCGGAATGTATTAGTTCCTATTTCCTTAACGAGATTACCAAACATCAACATCCCAATCAAAGGAACTGCACTTGGAACAAAAAGGGCTACAACTGTAGTTACTACAATTGGAAATACAATCTTCAAAACACGCAAATTTTTAATTTCAGTCTTTGAAGGATATTTTTTTTCTTGTTCTTTCATGTTAATACTCAATTCTTTCTTCGTACAGAATAATCGTACAACTAAAGGAATAATAACCGGCACAAGGGCCATATAAGAATAAGCAGCAATAGCTATTGGCCCTAAAAGATGAGGTGCTAGTTTGATAGTTGTGAATATAGCAGTCGGTCCATCAGCACCTCCAATAATGCCTAACGAGGCAGCTTCTTTGGGAGTAAAACCCATAAGAATGGCAACTAATAGTACCGTAAAGATACCCAACTGTGCTGCAGCGCCAAAAATAGAAAGACGCAAATTACGCAACATAGGTCCAAAATCAGTCAAGGCACCAACCCCCATAAAGATTATAGGTGGTAGAAAACCAGTCTTAATCAACATATAGTAGATGAAATTCATAATACCTAATTCATGAGCTATCTCATGTAACGGCATTTCCCAAATATTCTTCATCACACCATTTATCATTATCATACCATTCTCATCTGCTTGAATTACTCCCATATCTCCTCCAGGGAAGTTGGCAAGCAATACTCCAAAAGCGATTGGTACAAGCAATAACGGTTCGTACTGTTTTTTAATGCCTAGATAAAGCAAAACGAACGCAATTGCATACATTATCAAAAACTGCGGTTCAGCAATTATATTGCTAAAAGCAGTCATGTCATATAAATTTTCAAATATTTCGTTCATCACCCGATCTTCATTAATACATCATCTTCTGAAACAGCATCCCCTGGATTAGCGCAAATAGCTGTTATCTTACCGCTAAATTCAGCACGTATTGCATTATAAGTCTTCATCGCTTCTACATAGCAAAGAACATCACCTTCACTCACAGTATCACCAACCTTCAAGGCAGATTCTTGTGCGTTTTTAACCAAAAAGAACTTACCCTCTAAAGGAGAAATAACATCTTTACCTTCTCCAACAGGAGTAGGAACAGCTTGTTCTTTAGGTAATTCAGCATCACCATAAGCCACTGTTACGCGATAAGCTTGCCCATCAACCTGAACAGTCAACGTTTTTGGTTTTGCATCTTCTTCTGGAGATTTATGTTTTTCTGCACGACGTTTTGCCACATCCTCTAAGAAGTCCTCTTTTGCTTTACCGCTTTTATAAGCTTCATATTGAGCTGGATGCATTGCATATTCAAATAATTCTTCATCATCTTCACCCATTTCCCATTTATTCTCCTTCATCAATTTACGATACTTATCAAGTGAATCAGGATAATTATCTTGTGGATTACCTTCAAAGAATTTACGCCCCTCACGTTTAGCCTTTTCAATGATCTCAGGAGCTAAATCTCCGGGTAAACGTCCTGCTTTACCTAAAAGCATATCCCAAATATCGTCAGCTATCATTCCCCAACGTTCCTTACCCTTCTCCATGGCCATAACATTCATCATAGCAAGATTCTTCACATATTGACTAAAAGGAGTAACTAACGGTGGATAACCTACACGAGGCCATACATACGCCACTTCATTAAACAATTTAATAAGGAGTTCATCCTGTGTCATAAAAGGCAAATTATGTTTCGCCTTATACTTATTGATAGATTCTAAGTTTGATTCAAGATCAGCCATTAAACTACCCATCATTCCACCAGGAAGTCCTGGACCAATCAATAAAGAGTTCATCAAGCGGTTCTTTGAACTAATATACAGTCCAAGAAAATCATCCATAAACTCCTGTACTAAAGCACGCACCTTCATATAAGCTTCCATATTGATTTCAGGAACTTGGTATCCGGCATCTTTAAGCATCGCTTGTACACTAAGCAGATCAGCATGCCCTGTGCCCCATGAAAGTGGTTCCATACCCACATCAATATAATCACAGCCTGCTTCACAAACTTCAAGTATACTGGCCATATTAAAACCAGGACCAGCATGACTATGATACTGAACTGGAATTTCAGGATGCTTTGCTTTGATATTGGCAACAATTTTACCTAAAGAAACAGGGCGTCCGATACCTGCCATATCCTTAATGCAAATTTCGTCCGCCCCTAAATTTATAAGTTCTAACGCCATTTTGGTGTAGTACTCAACCGTATGAATTGGCGAATGGGTGATACACAGCGAACATTGTGAAATCATCCCAGCTTCCTTCGCATAGGTAATAGATGGAGCAATATTACGTACATCATTTAACCCACAAAAAGTACGAGTAATATCTGTACCTTGTGCCTTTTTCACTTTATAGAATAATTTGCGAACGTCTGCAGGGACTGGACTCATGCGAAGACCATTTAATGCACGATCAAGCATATGGGTTTGTATACCAGCATCATGAAATGGCTTGGTCCATTCGCGTACAGATTTATTAGGATTTTCACCAAACAATAAATTCACTTGTTCAAAACCTCCTCCATTTGTTTCGACACGAGCAAAACATCCCATCTCGATAATGGCAGGAGCTACTTTAACGAGTTGGTCAACACGCGGTACGTATTTTCCGGCTGATTGCCACATATCACGGAAAACCAAACTAAACTTTACTTCTCTTTTCATGTTTCTATAATATAACTTTGATAGGTTTATAATTTTTCAACTTTGGTGACTTTCCCCTTCCCTAATGTGACCACATTCACGGCAGCAGTTATAGCAGCCAATATATTACCTGAAATAGGGGTAATGCCTTGAAGTTGTTCCTTTTTAGGCAAAACCACCTCTTCAGGAGCATACTTATTAACAAGAGTTATAAGAAATTTGCCTAAATAAATCACAATAAGCAAGATAACAAATACGGTAGCCATGCCAACTACCATTAACAAAAGCGCTGTCTCAATATTTTCCATATAATAAATTATTAGTAATTCAAGTGCAATATTTAAAATGCGTTCGAAAATAGCATTTTTTTGTTATAAAATTAATTAATAAAGAAATAAAAAAGTATAAATCGTAAAGTTCAAAAAAATAACTCCTAGCTACTCTTTAAGAATATTAGCTAGGAGTTTATTATAACAAATACTCACAAAAGTGAGTTTAAACAATCATATATCTAACACATATTCAAATAGATAAGAAACATCACTTTAGACTCTCAGTCAGTAGATTTCTCATATAATTGAATCTAGAAAACTAAAATTCGCTAGTAAAATGAAATTTAATATGTTTAAAATCCATTTGCGCCATTTGAAGCACATAACCTGAATCCGCTAGAAAAACATCACGTCCTTCTCGATCTTTAGCCATATATTGATACTTCCGCTTTTTAAATGCTTCTAGTTCCTCTGGGTCCTCACTTTCTACCCAGCAAGCTTTATATAAGCTAACTGGTTCCCAACGACAAGAAGCGTTATATTCATTCAATAATCGATATTGAATGACTTCAAATTGTAACTGCCCAACTGTTCCAATAATCTTACGTCCATTAAATTGGTTGACAAACAATTGTGCTACTCCTTCGTCCATTAGTTGATCAATCCCTTTCGCAAGCTGTTTTTGCTTCATTGGATCCGCATTCTCTATATACTTGAACATTTCTGGCGAGAAACTTGGCAATCCACGGAAATGAAGCAATTCTCCTTCTGTAAGGGTATCACCTATTTTGAAAGTTCCATTATCGGGCAATCCAATAATATCTCCAGCATAAGCCTCATCAATAGTCGTCTTACGCTGCGCCATAAACTGCGTAGGAGATGAAAAACGCATTGTTTTGCCATGGCGAACATGTTGATAAGGCGCATTGCGCACAAACTTTCCAGAACAGATCTTACAGAATGCAACACAAGAACGATGATTAGGATCAATATTTGCAGTAATTTTAAAGATAAATCCTGTAAATTTAGATTCATCAGGCTTTACTTCCCTTTCTTCTGCTTGGACCGGACGAGGACTAGGTGCTATTTCTACAAAACAGTTAAGTAGCTCTTGTACCCCAAAATTGTTTAATGCTGAGCCAAAAAACACAGGTGCAGAATCACCTGCAAGATAGGAATCAATATCTAACTCTGGGTATACACCTTCAATTAATTCCAAATCACCGCGCAATTTTTCAGCCAAAGGATTCCCTATTTGATTATCAAGTTCTGTTGAGTGTATATCAACCTCAATCTTCTCCGTCACAACTTGTTTTGAAGGTTGATACAAATCAAGCTTATTTTCGAAAATATTATAAACTCCTTTAAAACGAGCCCCTTGCTCAATGGGCCACGATAAAGGTCGAACATGGATCATCAATTCCTCTTCTAGCTCATCAAGCAAATCAAAGGGATCTTTTCCCTCACGGTCCATTTTATTCACAAAAATAATAACTGGAGTTTTCCTCATTCGGCACACCTCCATCAACTTACGAGTCTGGCTCTCAACACCTTTTGCTCCATCAACCACAATAATAACACTATCAACAGCTGTCAGTGTACGATATGTATCTTCTGCAAAATCTTGATGTCCTGGGGTATCAAGAATGTTAATTTTATAATTTCGATAATCAAATTCCATCACAGAAGTTGTTACCGAGATTCCACGTTGCTTTTCAATCTCCATCCAGTCTGAAGTCGCTGTTTTTTTTATTTTATTACTCTTAACAGCACCAGCCACTTGAATCTGTCCACCAAAGAGCAATAGTTTCTCTGTTAAAGAAGTTTTACCAGCATCAGGATGCGCAATAATGGCGAATGTCCGCCTTCTCTGTATTTCTGTTATATCAGCCATTTTATATTTATTATAATAATAAGAAGTAGAAGAACGAAGTGTTCTATTCATTCATTCCATTAAGACATCGTTGAAGGCTATCTTCCCAATGAGGTATTTCGATATCATAAGTCATTTTAATCTTCGTTTTATCAAGCACAGAATATGCGGGACGAATCGCTCTAGTTGGGTATTCAGCTGTATGTAAAGGTGTCACTTTACAACTAGAAATTCCAGTAAAGCGATGAATTGCTTTAGCGAAGTCATACCAAGAGCAAACACCCTCATTACTATAATGATAGATGCCACGAACTATTCCTCTACGAATAATATTAAAGATGGTTTGTGCTAGATCATTAGCAAATGTAGGAGTACCAATCTGATCAAATACAATTCCTAAAGTCTCTCGTTCGTTACCTAAACGAATCATTGTCTTGACAAAATTATTGCCAAATGTAGAATAAAGCCATGCTGTACGAATAACGAGTGATTTATCACAGTTGTTCAGTACTAATTGCTCACCTTCTAGTTTAGAAGTGCCATAAACCGAAGTTGGATGTGTATGACTCTCTTCAGTATAAGGTGTATGAGCTGTTCCATCAAAAACATAATCGGTAGACACTTGTATAATAGCTGCTCCATGAGATTGGGCAGCAGCAGCCAACTCACCTGGGGCTAAACTATTTAGCTTATAAGCCAACGCGAAATCATCTTCTGCTTTGTCAACAGCTGTATAAGCAGCACAGTTCACGATCAAATCGATTTGATTATCAGCTATATAATTCCAAATAGCCTCTTTGTCACAAATATCTAGATCTTTAACATCAGTAAAATAATACGAATATTGTGGATGCTCTTTTGCAAGCACTCGCATTTCATTGCCAAGCTGACCATTGGCCCCGGTCACTAGAATTCTCATTTATTCATCCAGTTTTAATTCACCATTGATATCTTTCTCATAATAATTAGCCAACATCGAAAGATAGTTAGTAATAGCTTCTACCGCTTTTAATGTTCCTTCAGTCACAGATTTATTTTGCAAACGAAGTAAAAGTAGCCCATACAATGCTTCAAAGCAAGTATCCAACTCAGATTCATCTTTTTTCCCATTTTTAGTTCTCAATTCTACTATCAGCGGTAACGCTTTAAAATATGCAGCACTAAAAAATGGAAATTTAGGAGAAGCTATCAGCATATTATGAAGTTCGGTGAGTTTTATTATAACATTCTTGTTTATTTGAAGATGTCCTTTATCACGCACCCCTTCTTCATTCATCATCACAACTAGATTTTCGTACCATTCTCTCATTTCAACACGTAATTCTTCAGGATAGCGAGAAATTACATTTTTCTCGATCTCTTCTAAGTCACAATGATTTGCACGGATCAAATCTTCCTCTTGCCACATATATATAAGGTATTCGGCAATATTCTTCTCTTTTAACTGTTTTGCGATCTGATTCATATATTATTAATAAAGGGATTCGCCTAATAATGTAAAAATAAAGCCGGCAACAGATACTAATATAACAATACTTCCAATCACACGATTGAGTATCCAAATACCTCTCAAATTAAACTTGGTACGCACTTTATTTACAAAATAAGTAATACCTAGCCACCAAAGTAGTGCTCCTAAAGCTATTGCAAAATATCCTGTAATTTCTTCAAATAGTAGAACATCAGGTTGTATAAAAGCAAAGCGAGCAAACAAACCTATAAATAAGAATATGATTAGTGGATTAGAAAGAGTAACAAAAAAAGCAGTAATAAAGTTATGAAAATAGGAACCTTTACTAGAAGAAGCGGGTCGTATTGAGTTCACAGGGTTACTTCGAAAAGTATAAATACCGAACAGGAGCAACATGACACTTCCCAATAACTGCAAATAAAAAATATTTTTATTTATATAATCAAATACAAAACTCATGCCATATCCAGTCAACAAAGCATAAGCTATATCACTTAATGAGGCACCTAGCCCTGTTACAAACCCATACCAACGCCCTTTATTCAGTGTCCTCTGAATACAAAGAACCCCTACTGGACCTAGAGGTGCGGACACAACAACGCCAATAATAAAGCCCTTCACTATTATATCGAATATTGTTTCAATCTGAATCATGCCGCAAATATCGCATTTTTTTGTGAGAAGAAGATAGGATATTAACGTTTTTTCCACACAAGAATCACGATAATGGAGGATATAAAGCAGAAAACAAACATATTAAATAGGATAAACAGGAATTTATTTACTGTTTTTTTCCTGTCGACGAACGAAATTGCTTATCTTTGCGCCAAAGAAAAATCGTAAAATCAAAAAACAAACATGATTCTTTTTTTCAGAACCCCTTCCCAGAGCGTGATTGCCGTAGAGAGTAATCGAGAGCTCACCCCGAACGAAAGTAATAAACTCTGCTGGCTTTTTGGAGAAGCTGTGACGGAAAGTGAAGAAAACCTGAAAGGCTGTTTCGTAGGACCACGCCGAGAAATGATTACCCCATGGAGTACTAATGCAGTAGAAATCACCCAAAACATGGGGCTGGAAGACATTCTTCGTATTGAAGAATATTTCCCTGTCAAAGATGAGAATGCAGAATACGACCAGATGCTACAACGCATGTATAAGGGGCTCGATCAGTTTATATTCACCACAAGTCTACAACCTGAACCCATTATTTATATTGAAGATTTAAAAGCCTTCAATGAAAAAGAGGGGCTTGCACTCTCAAAAGAAGAAATGGACTACCTGAAAAAGGTAGAGAGTGACCTAGGACGCAAATTGACAGACTCTGAAGTTTTCGGTTTTGCACAGATTAACTCAGAACACTGTCGCCATAAAATATTTGGTGGCACGTTTATCATCGACGGTGTTGAACAAGAGTCTTCACTATTCCAAATGATAAAAAAAACGACTCAGGAGAACCCCAATAAGATTATTTCTGCCTATAAAGATAATGTAGCTTTTGCTGAAGGCCCTATTGTTGAACAATTTGCTCCTGCAGATCATTCAAAACCTGATTTTTTCCAAGTAAAAGATATCAAAAGCGTTATCTCACTGAAAGCTGAAACGCATAATTTCCCTACTACTGTAGAACCTTTTAACGGTGCATCTACAGGCACGGGAGGAGAAATTCGCGACCGTATGGGCGGAGGTAAAGGTTCATGGCCAATTGCAGGTACTGCTGTTTACATGACTTCATATCCACGTACTGACGAAGGGCGTGAATGGGAAGAAATCCTTCCAGTACGCAAATGGCTCTACCAAACTCCAGAACAAATTCTTATAAAAGCGTCAAATGGTGCTTCAGACTTTGGAAATAAATTTGGGCAACCACTTATCTGTGGATCTGTACTCACTTTCGAACATACGGAAAATAACGAAGTCTATGGATATGATAAAGTAATTATGCTAGCTGGTGGTGTAGGATATGGTACACAACGTGACTGTTTGAAAGGTACTCCAGAAGCTGGAAATAAAGTGGTAGTTATCGGTGGTGACAACTATCGTATCGGACTCGGTGGAGGTTCAGTATCATCAGTAGACACAGGTCGTTACAATAGCGGTATCGAATTGAACGCTGTTCAGCGTGCAAATGCGGAAATGCAAAAACGTGCGAACAACGTGGTACGTGCCCTATGTGAAGAAGAAGTAAACCCAGTTGTATCTATTCACGACCATGGTTCAGCAGGTCACGTAAATTGTCTTTCTGAATTAGTTGAAGAATGTGGTGGCTTAATCGATATGAGCAAGCTACCAATTGGAGATAAAACTTTATCTGCCAAAGAAATTATAGCTAATGAAAGCCAAGAGCGTATGGGACTTCTCATCAAAGAAGAAGCCATCGAACATGTACGCAAGATTGCTGAACGTGAACGTGCTCCAATGTACGTAGTAGGTGAAACAACGGGTGATCAGCGCTTTGCTTTTCAGCAAGCAGACGGAGTTAGACCTTTTGATCTCGCTGTTGAACAGATGTTTGGTTCATCACCCAAGACATATATGATTGATAAAACCGTTGAACGTCTTTATGAGATGCCTAAATACGAATTATCAGAATTACATGAATACTTAACTAATGTTCTGCAACTTGAAGCTGTAGCTTGTAAAGATTGGTTAACAAATAAAGTTGACCGTTCTGTAACAGGTAAAGTTGCTCGCCAGCAATGTCAAGGTGAACTTCAATTACCATTAAGCGATTGCGGTGTTGTTGCTCTAGATTATCGTGGTGAGAAAGGAATTGCTACTTCAATCGGACACGCACCACAGGCAGCGCTAGCTGATCCTGCAGCCGGCTCTATTCTTTCTGTATCTGAGGCATTGACAAATCTTGTTTGGGCACCAATGGCAGAAGGTATGGATAGTATCTCCTTGTCTGCCAATTGGATGTGGCCATGTCGTTCACAAGAGGGTGAAGATGCTCGTCTTTACACTGCAGTTAAAGCCTTAAGTGACTTCTGTTGTACATTGCAAATTAATGTACCAACAGGGAAAGACTCTTTATCAATGACCCAAAAATATCCAAACGGAGAGAAAGTCGTTTCTCCGGGAACAGTAATTGTTTCTGCGGGTGGAGAGGTTTCTGACGTAAAGAAAGTTGTATCTCCTGTTTTGGTGAACAATGAAAAGACTGCACTTTATCATATTGACTTCAGCTTCGACGAATTGAAGCTCGGAGGCTCAGCTTTCGCACAATCTTTAGGTAAAATTGGTAGTGATGTACCTTGCGTGCAAGATGCCGAATATTTCCGCGATGCTTTTCTTGCGATACAGGAATTGGTAAAGAAAGAACTGATACTTGCTGGGCATGACATCTCAGCAGGTGGATTAATCACCACATTATTAGAAATGTGTTTTGCTAACGTCGAAGGTGGTATGGAAATCAACCTCGACAAAATGAAAGAACAAGATATCATCAAAATTCTGTTTGCTGAAAATCCAGGTATTGTAATTCAGGTCAGTGACAAGCACAAAGAAGAAGTTAAGAAAATACTAGAAGATGCAGGCGTAGGTTTCGTGAAAATAGGAAAGCCAACTGAAGAACGCCACATTTTGGTATCAAAAGGTGAAGCTACATATCAATTTGGAATTGACTATATGCGTGATATTTGGTATTCTTCTTCTTACCTACTCGACAGAAAACAATCGATGAATGGTTGTGCCCAGAAACGTTTTGAAAATTACAAAATGCAACCTGTAGAATTCGCTTTCATGCCAGAATTTAAAGGTAAGCTTTCTCACTATGGAATAACGCCTGAACGCCGCACTGCAAGTGGTATCCGTGCTGCTATCATCCGCGAAAAAGGAACGAACGGTGAACGAGAAATGGCTTATTCACTTTATCTTGCTGGTTTTGATGTAAAAGATGTAACCATGACTGACCTGATTAGTGGACGAGAGACATTGGAAGATATTAATATGATCGTTTACTGTGGTGGCTTTTCTAACTCCGATGTTCTCGGTTCAGCTAAAGGATGGGCAGGAGGATTCCTATTCAATCCTAAAGCAAAAGAAGCACTTGATAAGTTTTATGCACGTGAAGATACACTTTCTTTAGGTATTTGCAATGGTTGCCAGTTGATGATGGAGCTAGGACTCATTAATCCAGAACACGATGAGAAAGGCAAAATGTTGCACAATGATTCACACAAATTCGAATCGACTTACATCGGTTTAACAATCCCGACTAATCGTAGCGTAATGTTTGGTTCGTTAAGCGGTAGTAAGCTAGGTATATGGGTAGCTCATGGAGAAGGCAAATTCTCTCTTCCATACGATGAGGACAAATATAATGTGGTTGCTAAATACTCCTATGATGAATATCCAGGAAATCCAAATGGTTCTGATTATTCAATCGCTGGCCTTGCTAGCTCCGACGGCCGTCATTTAGCAATGATGCCTCACTTGGAACGAGCTATCTTCCCATGGCAAAATGCATATTATCCTTCAGAGCGCATACATAGCGATCAGGTTACTCCATGGATTGAAGCATTCGTAAATGCTCGCAAATGGGTCGAAGAAAAAACTAAATAAGTTATTTTCAACATAAAATAAAGAGGCTGTTATTTGATAAATAACAGCCTCTTGTTTCTAATTAATTTTCATTCAACAAATTAAACTAAAGAATCAACAATTTATTTAGTTAAAAGGACGGATAGAAAAATAAATTAGGAGCATTTTCTAAAGCGTTTATCTAACATTCAAAATTTTGTTTTGTCGAAAAATCTTTTTAATTTTGTCAAACTTACCCCCTCTTAAACAACGGTTCAATAACCCTGAAGTCCTATTGGTATGAAGAAATGGCTTTTTCTATTAATATTGTTTCCTCTAATATGCTACGCACAGACGTATCAGTATTTAGGAGTAGAAGATGGATTAAGCAATCGAAGAGTATATAGCATTAAAAAAGATAAAATTGGCTATATGTGGTTTCTCACTCATGAGGGCATCGACAGATACAACGGAAAAGAGTTTAAACAATACAAACTTATGGACGGTGATAAGGAGATAAACTCTTTATTAAACCTTAATTGGCTTTATTTAGATATAGACGGAATTTTATGGGAAATAGGAAAGAAAGGCAAGATATTTACATATGATCGCACACATGACAAATTCAAACTCATGTACAAACTCCCCGAACATGATTTACAGAATCTGCCTGCCCCCATTAGCTTTGGCTGGATTGATCGTAATCATCGTATCTGGCTGTGTAATGAAGATACTATATACCTTTACCATATCCAAAATAAAAAAATAACCCTCGTGAAAAATCTGCTCAAAGAGCAGATTACAGACATTGAGCAGATTGATAATACTCACTACTTCATAGGGACTGAAATGGGCGTACATTATGCTCAATTAATAAATAATACTTTAGAAATTATTCATTGTGATAAACTCGATGACGTGGGTCTTCAGATTAACAAATTACATTTTGATACTTTATCTCATAAACTATTCATTGGAACGTTTCAACGAGGAATACTAATTTACGACCTGAAAGCCCAAACGACAATTATACCTAAAGACAATCTAAAAGATCTGAGCATTTCTCAAATTAAGCCATTAGATAGCAAATATGTACTTATTGCTACAGATGGAGGAGGTGTATACAAAATGAACATTGATACCTATTTAACGATCCCTTTCATTAATGCAGATTACAATAGTTACAATGGCATGAACGGGAATAGTATAAATGATGTTTATATTGATGAGGAAGACCGGATCTGGATGGCAAACTACCCAATTGGAATAACGATACAAAATCCACACTATCCAAGTTATCAATGGATTAAGCATTCTATAGGCAACAAACAATCTTTAATTAATAATCAAATTAATTCGATTATGGAAGATAGTGAAGGAGATGTTTGGTTTGCAACTAATAACGGCATAAGTGTACAAAATTCTCAGACAGGGCAATGGCATTCTTTCTTGAGTACATTTGATAACATACAAAATAGCAAGAACCATATTTTTAGTACTTTATGTGAAGTATCACCAGGCATCATTTGGGCTGGTGGCTATTTTTCGGGTATTTACCAGATTAATAAACGCACATCAGAAACAAATTATTTCACACCAGCGACTTATACTTACAATAATATTAGAGCCGATAAATACATACGAGATATTGAAAAAGATTCTCAAGGCTATATATGGTGTGGTGGATATTATAATCTGAAACGCATCGATGTAAAAATGAGAGATATAAGACTTTATAAGGGTATCAATTCAGTCACAGCTATTGTTGAAAAAGACGATAAGAGCATGTGGATTGGTACTGCTAACGGATTATACCTTGTTGATAAAGAATCGGGTAAAATAAACCACATAACTCTTCCTGTAGAATCATCGTATATCTATTCTTTAAAACAAAGCTCAAATCAATTATTATACATAGGGACTAGTGGATCAGGCCTTTTAATATACAATTCCAAAAGCAAACGATTCTCACACTATTCAACTAAGAATTGTGCACTCATATCGAATAATGTATATACAATTTTATCCAATGAGAAAGACGGAGAAGAAGACATTATATTAAGTACAGAAAATGGATTAACCAGTTTTCATCCTGAAGAAAAAGAGTTTCATAATTGGACGAAAGAGATGGGATTACTTACAACTCATTTCAATCCATTATGCGGTGTACTTCGAAAGAACAACAATTTTATATTGGGGAGTTCAAACGGAGCTGTAGAGTTTAACAAAGATATGCAGCTACCTCAAGAATATACTTCAAAAATGATTTTCAGCGACTTTAAATTGTTCTACCAGACTATATATCCCGGTGATCCCAATTCACCGCTTCAGAAAGACATTAATGAAACAGAAAATTTATATTTAAAATACAATCAAAACATCTTTTCTCTACTTGTTTCCTCTATCAACTATGACTACCCCTCTAATATTCTTTACTCATGGAAATTAGAAGGATTCTATAATAAATGGAGTAAGCCTGATGTTGAGAGTACTATTCGCTATACAAATTTAGCCCCTGGTAAATACACTCTAAAAGTTAGAGCGATCTCTAACGAAGATCAAAGAATTATCCTTGAAGAAAGAAGTATAAACATATTTATTGCTCAGCCTTTTTGGCTAACCTCTTGGGCTATTATATTATATGCTATTCTCTTTACCGCCATCGGAGTTACAATACTTCGTGCTTTTATTTTAAGAAAACAACGAAAAGTGTCAAATGATAAAATTCAATTCTTCATCAACACTGCACATGACATAAGAACACCATTGACTTTAATTAAAGCACCTCTGGAAGATTTATGTGAAAAAGAGTCCTTGAGTAAAGAAGGGATAGCTAATATGAATACAGCGATTAGAAATGTGAACGCATTATTACGACTAACTACAAATCTTATCAATTTCGAACGAGCAGATATCTACTCTTCTGAATTATATATAGCAGAATATGAATTAAACACATTCATATCTGAAATAATAAGTGCATTTGAACCATACGCAAATATCAAGAAAATTAGTTTCACAAGTGAAACTAATTTTAAGTACATGAATGTATGGTTTGACAGAGAAAAGATGGAATCAATTCTAAAGAATGTTATATCGAATGCACTGAAATACACCCCAGAGAATGGCAAAGTACAAGTACTAGTCACGCAAAATGAAAATTCATGGAGTGTGGAAGTAAAAGATACAGGAATAGGTATTCCTGCCAACGAACAAAAAAAACTTTTCAAGATGCATTTCCGTGGTAGCAATGCTATTAATTCTAAAATAACCGGAAGTGGTATCGGTCTAATGCTAGTTTGGAAATTAGTCTGTTTGCACAAAGGTAAAATTACATTGTCTAGCATAGAAAATGAAGGATCAGTAATTAAAATCAGCTTTCCTAAAAAGCATAAGACACTTTATAACAAGCACTTAACTGCATACAAAAAAAACAAACAAGAAATAGACTGCCCTATGAACCTACCTGTAGTTTATGACAGTGTACTGAGAAAGCAAAATAGAACTCATCAGAGACTCTTGATTGTTGAAGACAATGATGAACTTCGCAACTACTTAGTAAATACGCTATCTGAAAATTACATAGTACAGAGCTGTTTTAATGGGAAAGAAGCGCTAATTATTATACCAGAATATAAGCCAGAACTAATAATCTCTGATATAATGATGCCCGAGATGAGAGGAGATGAATTATGTAGTTTAATAAAAAACAACATTGAAACCTCTCATATTCCAATCATCTTATTAACTGCTCTAAACAACGAAAAAGATGTTTTGTCGGGATTAAAAATCGGTGCAGATGAATATATAGTGAAACCATTTAATATCGGCATTCTAAAAGCCACAATTTCAAATCTTCTCACCAACCGTGCCCTTTTACGAAGTAAATATAACAGTATTGAGCCAGATGATGAAGATGCAGATGACGAATGTATACACTGTTCTCAGGATATGGATTGGAAATTCATTGCTAATGTGAGGAGAAATATAGAAGACAATATCGATAACCCAGCCCTTAACGTTGATTTTCTTTGCAATCTTATGGGAATGAGTCGAACGAGTTTCTATAATAAATTAAAGGCTCTAACAGAGCAAACTCCGAGTGATTACATTCGGCTAATTCGGTTAAAACAATCTGTAAAACTATTAAAAAACAACCAACATAATATAACAGAAATTGCAGAAATGACAGGTTTTAATAATGCAAAGTATTATCGCAAAGTATTTAAAAAATATTTTGAAGTGAGTCCTAGCCAATATATCAAAGACAAAGAGCTAGAAAACAATGAAAACAGGAATATGAAAGGAGGAAAGACAGTAGAATGAATATTTATTTAGAATCATTTGGCATTTTTTTTAAGATAGGCGCTTTTACTATTGGTGGAGGCTATGCTATGGTTCCACTCATAGAAAATGAAATTGTAACCAAACGTAAATGGATTGAACAAGAAGATTTTATAAACCTATTAGCCATATCTCAATCGGCTCCAGGGGTTTTAGCTGTCAATATCTCAATATTTATTGGATATAAGCTGAGAGGCATTCGAGGAAGTATAGTTACCGCGTTAGGCACAATTTTGCCTTCATTTATTATCATATTAGCCATAGCCATTTTCTTCCACAACTTCAAAGACAACCCTATAGTTGAACGTATATTCAAAGGAATTCGCCCTGCTGTAGTTGCATTGATCGCAGCACCAACTTTTACCATGGGAAAATCAGCTCAAATCAATCGCTACAATTTATGGATTCCAGTTATATCTGCATTATTGATATGGCTACTCGGTTTTTCTCCAATATGGATTATTATTTCAGCTGGAGTTGGTGGTTATATCTGGGGACAAATCCGCCATCATTATTTATAAATAAAACAACTATGATTTATCTTGAACTATTTTATACTTTTTTCAAAATTGGTCTCTTTGGCTTTGGAGGTGGTTATGCAATGCTTTCGATGATTCAAGGCGAAGTTGTAACCAGATACGGATGGATCTCTTCACAAGAATTCACCGATATTGTTGCCATAAGCCAAACAACCCCTGGTCCGATTGGAATTAATGCTGCGACTTATGTAGGATTCACTTCTACAGGAAGCGTGTGGGGAGCAATAACTGCTACAATGGCAGTAATTTTACCTTCTTTCATTCTTATGCTAACTATCAGTAAATTCTTCCTCAAATACCAACAGCATCCAACTGTTGTTTCAATATTCAACGGATTGCGTCCCGCAGTAGTAGGACTTTTAGCCTCAGCAGCACTGGTCTTAATGGATAAAGAGAATTTCGGTTCTCCAGTTGAAAGTACATATACTTTTGTTATAAGTTGTATTATCTTTCTCACTGTATTCATCGGGACAAGAAAATATAAAGCCAATCCAATACTGATGATCATTGCTTGTGGAATAGCAGGATTATTTCTTTATTAAATAAAAATGAAGAATGATTACAGCGTAGGGTGCTGAAATCATTCTTCATTCATTATCGTTTATTAAATTTAGTTTATAGCTTTACCTTCTTACTAACCGATTTAGATTCATTATGAATGCGATCTAAAGCTGTCACAACATAGCGATACTTAGTTTTACCTGTTTCATATGGCAGTCTATAAAAAGCATTGCGGGTAATAGATACAATATGTGAAGGGTCTTCTAGATTAACTTTTTCCTTAGAACCAAATCTATATACTACGTATTGAATAGCTTTGTCCATTTCCGTATTTGCTTTCGGAGCAGTCCAAAATAAAATATATCCATCTTCAGTCCATACTTTCTTCATTTTACGCACCTTATCTGGAGCTTTATTATCAATAAAGCCAAAAACAGGAATCAAAGCTGGATACTTATGATATTCTTGAACCAAAGCATCTCTATATCTCCCAACATTTTCAACAACAGCAGCAGCATACCATTGACAACTACCTCCAATAGTCTGATATGAACGTTGCAAAGCCATCTTACGCGGAAGCTGATTCATTGAATCATTATTAGGATCTGCATGTTGAACAGAATTAAGTACTGACTGACCTATAAATAAAGGACGATTCTCAGCATGCTTAGCCCACCAATCGACAAGCTTTTCATAATCTGCTGCTTTATGTCCTATTTCCCAATATATCTGTGGAATATTGTAATCTATCCATCCTTCACGTGCCCATAACAAAACATCTGCATAAAGATCGTCATAGTTCTGAAGTCCATTAGTGTCACTACCTAATGGATCACTTTTTTGGTTACGATAAATACCAAAAGGGCTAACCCCAAACTTCACCCACGGCTTTATTCCACGAATAGTATCATGAAGCTTCTTAATCAAAATATTCACATTACTACGTCGCCAATCTGCTTTATTACTAAAGCCTCCACCATAGCGAGAAAAACTTGCACTGTCAGGAAAATCAACCCCTTTAATCGGATAAGGATAAAAATAGTCATCCATATGGATCGCATCAACATCATATCGGGACACAATATCAGTAACTACCTTACAGATGTGTTCCCGACTTTCAGGAAGTGCCGGATCGAAATAAATCTGATCACCATAGGTGACAAACCATTCTGGATGTTCATTATAAATATGCGTTGGAGCTAGTTTATTTTTCAGAGAAGTCTTCACGCGATAAGGGTTGATCCAAGCATGAAATTCCATATTCCTTTTATGACACTCTTCAATCATAAATTGCATAGGATCCCACATTGGAGAAGGCATTTTTCCTTGCGTGCCAGTCAGGAAGCGACTCCAAGGTTCATACTGAGAGGCATAAAGAGCATCAGCTTCAGGGCGTACCTGAAAAATAATCGCATTAAAACCTGCTCCCTCTAGAGAATTTAACTGCCCTATCAACATTTCCTTGAGCTTTTCTGTAGGAACTCCACGAAACTGCCCATTAACAGCTTGTATCCAAGCAGCACGGAACTCTCGTTTAGGATATATATTGCCTGAAGGCACCTGCGCTCTTACCCCCATCATCAGAAGTAGAACAAATAAGAAAAGATAATTTCTTTGATTCATAATGTTTTCGAAACATAAAATATTATGGTGCAAAGATAACTGTTAAAGGTACTATTTCCAACTATTCTACTAGCATTCAGCTATAAAATATAATAACTAAAAGCTTAACGATACAGAATATGACATTCTATAAGATGCTTTCTATTCCGAATCATAGCTATCTCTCCAACCATCTACTACCCATCACTATCATTAAATTCAACAGGTCATTATCCTTTAGAAAGGTTTTCTATTTTTCAATAAATTAGCTAACTTTGCCGACTACCATAAACCAGGAGTATTTTATGTCAGAAAATAAATATATTTCAATCAAAGGAGCACGTGTAAACAACCTGAAGAATATTGATGTCAATATTCCACGCAACAAATTAGTAGTGATCACCGGACTATCTGGCTCAGGAAAGTCCTCGCTCGCTTTTGATACTCTTTACGCAGAAGGACAGCGTCGTTACGTAGAGAGTCTTAGCAGTTATGCCCGCCAGTTTTTGGGACGTATGAGCAAACCTGAATGCGATTTCATCAAAGGGATCCCTCCTGCTATCGCTATCGAACAAAAAGTCAACAGCCGTAACCCGAGATCTACTGTTGGAACTTCAACCGAAATTTATGAATATCTACGCTTATTATATGCAAGAATTGGAAAGACTTACAGCCCTATAAGCGGGGAAGAAGTCAAAAAGCATTCCACTGAAGACATTGTGAACTGTGTACTCTCTCATCCTGAAGGCACAAGATTCACGATACTCACACCAATTTATTTACGGGAAAATCGTACACTTCAACAACAACTTGAAATCGATCTAAAACAGGGATTCAATCGAATAGAAGTAAACGCTGAAATGAAACGGATTGAAGAATATACGCCAAGTCCAGAAGATGAAGTTTATTTACTAGTTGATCGTATGGCTGTAGCCAATAACAAAGATGCCATAAGTAGACTGACAGACTCCGCTGAAACTGCAATGTATGAAGGAGACGGTACCTGTCTTTTACGATTCTATCATCCGGACGGAACTACTAAATTATATAATTTCAGCACTAAGTTTGAAGCAGACGGAATTACATTTGAAGAGCCAAGCGATCAGATGTTTTCTTTCAATTCGCCAATAGGAGCCTGCCCTGTATGTGAAGGTTTCGGCAAAGTTATCGGTATTGATGAGCACTTAGTTGTTCCAGACCGTTCTTTGTCTATATATGACGGAGCGATAGTTTGCTGGCGAGGTGAAAAAATGGGAGAATGGAAAGAAGAATTAATCCATAATGCGAATAAGTTCGATTTCCCAATCTTCACGCCTTACTATGAACTAACCGATCAACAGCGTAAAATCCTTTGGGAAGGGAATAAACACTTTCATGGAATCAATGATTTCTTCAAAATGTTAGAAGAAAATCAATACAAAATACAATACAGAGTGATGCTTGCTCGCTATCGCGGAAAAACTGTTTGTCCTAAATGTGGTGGTACCCGCCTAAAGCCAGAAGCTGGATATGTGAAAGTAGATAAGAAAAGTATATCCGAATTAGTTGATCTTCCTATAACTGAATTAAAAGGCTTCTTCGATCAACTTGAATTAAGCGAACATGATAGCAATGTGGCTAAAAGAATTCTGCTCGAAATTAATAGCCGCATTCGGTTTTTAATCGATGTTGGACTAGGATACTTAACATTAAATCGGCTCAGTAATTCTCTCTCGGGTGGTGAAAGCCAACGTATCAATCTAGCAACATCACTAGGAAGTAGTCTAGTGGGTAGTTTATATATTTTAGATGAGCCGAGTATTGGCTTACATAGTCGTGACACCGATAAGCTTATTCGTGTCTTACGCCAGTTGCAAGAATTAGGAAATACGGTAGTAGTTGTAGAGCATGACGAAGAGATAATCCGTGCAGCGGATTATATTATTGATATCGGGCCTGATGCGGGACGCTTGGGAGGAGAAGTTGTCTACCAAGGTGATATGAAAAACCTCCAAAAGGGAAGCAAGAGTCACACAGTCCATTACCTTTTGGGCGAAGAAGAAATTCCTGTACCAAAACATAGACGTCCTTGGAACAATTATATAGAAATAAAAGGTGCTCGTGAAAATAACCTAAAAGGAGTTGATGTTCGCTTTCCGCTTAATGTTATGACTGTAGTAACAGGTGTATCTGGTTCTGGTAAAAGTACACTCGTTCGAGATATATTTTACAGAGCTTTAAAGCGCGAATTAGATGAATGCAGTGACCGACCTGGTGAATATTCATCGATTGGAGGAAGTTTGAATGATCTAAGAAATATCGAGTTTGTAGATCAAAATCCAATTGGAAAATCCTCGAGATCAAATCCTGTAACGTATATAAAAGCATACGACGAAATCCGAAAACTATGGGCTGATCAACCACTTGCCAAGCAAATGGGATACACTGCAGGCTTTTTCAGTTTCAATAGCGAGGGGGGACGTTGTGAAGAGTGCAAGGGAGAAGGCAAAATAACTGTTGAAATGCAATTCATGGCAGATTTAGTATTAGAGTGTGAATCCTGTCATGGAAAACGATTTAAAACAGATACCCTTGAAGTGAAATTTCAAGATAAAAGCATTTATGATGTCTTGGAAATGACAATTAACCAAGCTGTTGAATTCTTCCAAAAACATGGGGAAAGAAAAATTGTAAAGAAGTTGCTTCCATTACAAGATGTGGGATTGGGATATATCAAACTTGGGCAGTCTTCTTCTACCCTATCCGGTGGTGAAAATCAGCGTGTTAAACTTGCTTTCTATTTAAGTCAGGAGAAAGCTGATCCAACATTATTCATCTTTGACGAACCTACCACAGGCTTACATTTTCATGATATTCGTAAACTGCTTGATGCCTTTGATGCTCTCATTAGACGCGGACATAGCATTGTTATCATTGAACATAACATGGACGTTATCAAGTGTGCTGATTATGTCATTGACCTTGGTCCTGAAGGTGGCGATAAAGGAGGAGTTATTGTAGCAACAGGTACCCCTGAAGATATTTCAGCTTGCAAAGAAAGCTATACAGGCCAATTTTTAAAAGAAAAACTTGAATAATAGCTTCTAAATCCATGATAAAAGGATAAAATAAAGGATGATATCGTGTATTAGAGTAGTTTATCTCTCCCTTTGATAACACGATATCATCCCTTACTTAAAATAAATAAATACAACTGTACTCTTATTCTAATAATTGAAATCTATTTAGAAGTAGAAACCAAATCCTACTTTTACTCCAAAGCGAGACATATCACTATCATTAAAACGCCATTTATAATATACAGCAGGCTCAATAGTTACTGTACGAGAAAGAAAGTAAGCATATCCTGCTTCAATCCCCAATCCCCAATCCGTACGATGATTTCCACCACTCCAATGAAAACGATTCCAATCTAACCCTCCACCTAAATAAACACCTGTAGAATTAAAATAAAAACGCATTCCTGTACCTAAAGAATATTCATCCACTGGCTTAGACCAATCTGCACCGATATTGACCATCAATGCCATACCATCGGCCAAAAAAGTACCAGCTTGTGCACCAATACCAAACTTAGCATCATCATTTTTACTATACGAAAAATCAAGTCCTGTCAGGGAAGGATTTAAAATCATTTTCCCTTTCTCAAATTGTGCTTGTGCGGCAAGCGACACAACAAGCAGGCCAATGGCCAAAGCTAATTTCTTCATAATTTTACATTTTTAAGTGAATAGATAGTTTGTCACATTTAGAGAATATACACCTTATTTATTGTTATTATGCTTTTCGCGCATTCGCTCCTTCTTACGGAGGACTAACCAAAGCAAAAAAACAATCACATAAGATCCAGCAACAGTAACGACTTTCTCATTTGTACTAATCTCTGTATTGCGAGGCAATAAATAAGCAGCCGTTACTGTCACATAAATTAGAAATGCGATTGCAACTCCCGTTGACTTCTTGATTCTCTTCATTATGATTCTATTCTAGTTGTTTTATGTTTATTAAGCCAAATAAAAAATAATGTAGCACTGACGACTACACAAATTCCTCCAACAAAGTAAGAGATTATATGAGAAAGTCCCAAACCTTCTGGAGCAATACATATATATGTTGTACAAACACTAGTCATAAACAGAGCCGGAATCAGAGTTATCCAATAAGATTTATGAGATATAGCCAAATATATAGTTATAGTCCATAAAGTAAACACGGCCAAAGTCTGGTTAGCCCATGCAAAATAACGCCATATCATATTAAATCCATTAGCATCACGCAAACTATACAGAAGCAGCCCAATCGCAATAGCAAAAAGCGGAATACATATATATAAACGACGTCTCATAGTCTTTTGTTCTATTTTTAAGAAGTCTGCAACGATTAAACGAGCTGAACGAAATGCTGTGTCACCAGAAGTGATTGGCGCTGCAATCACACCCAAAATAGCAAGGACTCCTCCCACCGTTCCAAGCCAATTTTTAGTGATAGCATCTACAATGACAGAAGCATTATTCTCTTCCATCCCGTTTTTATGGAAGAAACAAGTTGCAGCTGCTGCCCAAATCAAAGCAACGACACCTTCAGTTATCATCGCGCCATAGAATACAGGCCGTCCATGACGTTCGGAAGTCATGCAACGAGCCATTAAAGGACTTTGTGTAGCATGAAACCCGGAGATAGCACCACAAGCTATACTTACAAACATAATAGGGAATATAGGTAATGCCTCTGCTCTCGGATGGCTATTCTTCAAGCCATCCCAAAATTCAGGCATATCGGGATGATTTACATAAAGCATCACTAAAATACCTAATGCCATAAATAACAAAGCTAAAGCAAACAACGGATATATCTTACCGATAATTTTATCAACAGGAAGTAAAGTAGCCAATACATAATAGGCAAAAACGATGATAATCCAAAAAGTTGAATCTAGACTTTCAGGAGTCAGCTTTGCCAATAATCCAGCAGGGCCAGCTACGAAGACAGATCCGACTAAAATCATCAAAACAACTGTGAATCCCCTCATAATCTGTTTTGTAGTCAATCCAAGATAGCGTCCTATTATTTCAGGAAGACTTTCACCGTTTTGACGCAATGAAAGCATACCAGCAAAATAATCATGAACAGCTCCTGCAAACACACTCCCAAGAACAATCCATAAATAAGAAGATATTCCAAACTTAGCTCCCATAATTGCACCAAATATAGGCCCTAAACCAGCAATATTCAGAAATTGGATCATAAAGATCCTCCATGTAGGAAGTGGAATATAATCTACTCCATCTGCTTGGGTTAATGCAGGGGTCAATCGATCATCAGGCCCAAAAATACGTTCCATTAGACGCCCGTAGGTATAATAGCTTACTATCAACGCTATCAAGCACAAAGTAAATGTAATCATGGCGTGTTATTTTTTTAACTGTCGCAAATGTAACATAATCTCATGAAATAGCCCAACTATATATACACTTTTGCTAACTTTGCGGACATTTAAAACAGAAAACAAATCCTATGTACCGATATATTTTTAGTCTTTTGTTATTGGCACTTATCAGTCCAGCTAAGGCACAACCCAAATTCGAAGTTCGTGCTGCATGGATTACAGCAGTATACGGTCTTGACTGGCCTAAAACAGCTGCTACATCGCCCAAGACAATACTCAAGCAGCAGGAAGAATTAATTGATATTCTTGATAAACTAAAAGCCGCCAATTTCAACACGGTGCTTTTTCAGACTCGCACTCGAGGCGATGTATTGTATCGATCAAATATTGAACCATTCAATTCTATCCTAACAAAAAAGGTGGGCAAAGATCCTGGATACGACCCACTAGAATTCGCTATAAAAGAATGCCATAAAAGAGGAATGGAATGTCATGCATGGATGGTCACAATTCCATTAGGCAACATAAAGCATGTGGGTTCTTTAGGGAAGCAATCAGTCACCAAACGTTTTAAAGACATCTGTGTACGCTACAAAAATGAATATTTTCTTAATCCTGGACATCCAGCAACCAAAGAGTATTTAATGAAATTGGTCAATGAAGTGGTGCAACGTTACGATGTTGATGGAGTACATTTTGACTATTTAAGATATCCGGAGAACGCTCCATTATTCCCTGATAAATATGATTTCAAACGTTATAATAAAGGACGTACACTAGACCAATGGAGACGAGATAACATTTCTGAGATTGTAAGATACATTTATAAAGGTGTTAAATTACTAAAGCCATGGGTAAAAGTCAGCACTTGCCCAGTAGGTAAATATAGAGATACTTCACGATATTCATCACGCGGATGGAATGCTTTCTATACCGTTTATCAAGACCCTCAAGGATGGCTTGGTGAAGGAATTCAAGACCAAATTTATCCTATGATGTATTTTCAAGGTAACAGTTTCTACCCTTTTGCTCTTGACTGGCAAGAGCAAAGTAACGGACGACAAGTTATTCCGGGATTAGGCATCTACTTTCTACACCCCGACGAGGGAAAGTGGACGAGAGATGAAATTGATCGTCAAATTTATTTCGTCCGTAACCATAAGATGGCAGGTGAAGGACACTACCGAGTTAAGTATTTGATGGAAAATACCCAAGGCATTTACGATGAGCTTATGGAGAATTTCTACAAATACCCCGCTTTACAACCTCCAATGCCTTGGCTAGATAACGTTCCACCATCTACTCCTTCTGCTCTACAAATCAATCCTATGGAGTACGGATACACCAAGATTAATTGGGGAGCAGCAACAGATAACGACCCTAAAAACAAACCCATGTATGTTATATATGGATCCAATGATTATCCCGTTGATACTAATAAGCCAGAAAATATAATCGCTCAAAATATTCGTGATACTACGTATATCTATGCGCCAATACAGCCTTGGGATGCAAAAGTCTATTTTGCTGTAACCGCCCTAGATCGCTATGGAAATGAGAGTAAAGCAGTACAAATGAATCAACCCCAAATAAAACACTAACTTAATAAATAGAAACATATATAAAACTAATGGCAACAGCAGAAAACGCGGTATCTACTTTGTGCGCTAACAGGGACTAATGGCAAATATCCAGACCGTATGCGTCCTTCCTCTATTAACAAAGGATAAGTAGCCAACATTTTCTGATGTTCTTCTAAAGCAACTCCCTCAATTGGATAATAAACGATTCGAAAAAAACCTTCAGCTGTAGAAGCAATATATCGATCAGTCAGTAGACGAGAAACAACCCCCATATTCATTCGCAGATTGATCTCAACACAAGGATGAATTTTATAGACTACGGTTTCATTTGGAAAATGACAAATCATCATATCCACTCCCATATATCCTTGGTAGAAGCTTCCCAACAAAGCTGAAAGTTCTTCCTCTAAACGAGTTTGTAGCCTTTCAAGCTCACATAACGGAACAAACTTCGACAACCTCTGCTTCATTTTATCATCAGTTAAAAGTTCATTACCCAAATACATACCACTCTTATTCGTACTAAAAACTGAGTATCCAGCAAAAGAGACCTTACCCTTTCCATCCGAATAAAACTCCATCGCAAAATCTTCAACTTTATCATATACCGGTTCACCTATTAATCCACCCTGAGAATGAATCACACGGTTACACCAACCACTAATAAAAGAAGTCATTTGACCTTTACACCAATTTAGCCCCTTCCCGCTTCCTGATAATGGTGCCTTTAATATACAAATAGGCCTTCCTATAACAAAAGATTCGCATTCTTTCAAATTCTCCAAATAGAATGATTCACCACAAAAGCAGTTACTCAGCTGTAATTTTGAGAGCAACTTTACAGCTTGCAATCGGTGAGAGAACTTACGCAAAGCTGTAACGTACTCCTCAGAATACAAATCAAAAGGACTCGCACCTACTGCCAGTAGACGCTTGCGTAAAGCCAAGTTGTATCCCCATGGAGAAAACTCCCAGCTACCTCCATTCACTATTTCCGGAGCAGTTATTAACTCTACATTTACGTGCAAAAGCACTTGCATCTGTTTTAAGAAATCCGCATTATAAGCTGATGGTGCTAAAACCGCATTTCCCGGATCAGCATACCACATAGGAAGCAGTGCCAAATCATTTGCCATCTGCCTAGCAGAAGCTGGTGCCATATAATTAGACTCTCCACTAGCCAATGCCAGATCATGCTCAGGATTAAATATATAAAGTCGTTTTCGTGTCATATCATAAATGAATAATTGCCCTAATTCTGCAAATATATACAAGAAATAAGCAGCAATTAATATGATTAACAGAAACTAATCTATAAAAGCACATTTTTGCTATCTCTACTTTGCAAATCCTAAAAAAAGCGCTATATTTGCCAGCCGAAAACCAAAGAACAGAAATGGAATCATTCTACCGCACACACGCCTACCTCGTTGAGCACACCAATGCCCCAGTTCGCCGTGATCTTATGGACGAGATCGATTGGAACGACCGTATGATTGGTATAAAAGGGACCCGTGGCGTAGGAAAAACCACTTTCCTCCTTCAATACGCAAAAGAGAAATTCGGAACCGATCGTTCATGCCTCTTTATCAACATGAACAATTTTTATTTTTCAGGGAATAGTCTAGTTGACTTCGCCAACGAATTTCAGAAACGTGGTGGAAAGGTTTTGCTCATCGACCAGGTATTCAAACATCCAGAATGGAGCAAAGAATTACGCATGTGCTATGATCGATTCCCGAATTTAAAGATCATTTTCACAGGATCTTCTGTGATGCGACTGAAAGAAGAGAATCTCGAACTGCGAGACATTGCCAAAAGTTATAATCTGCGAGGTTTTTCTTTCCGCGAATTCTTAAATCTACAGACTGGCATGAAATTTCGTGCCTATAGCCTTGAGGAAATCCTGAGCAACCACGAACAGATTGCCAAAGGAATACTTTCCAAGGTTCGTCCTTTAGATCATTTTCAAGATTATCTTCATCACGGCTTTTATCCATTTTTCCTTGAAAAACGTAATTTCTCGGAGAATCTGCTGAAAACGATGAATATGATGGTTGAAGTAGATATTCTACTCATCAAACAAATAGAACTTAAATATCTTCCCAAAATAAAGAAATTGCTATATTTGCTCGCTGTAGATGGGCCCAAAGCTCCTAACGTAAGCCAATTAGCAAGCGACATACAAACATCTCGTGCTACGGTAATGAACTATATCAAATATCTAGCAGATGCGCGACTTATTAATCTGGTTTATCCTAAAGGAGAAGATTTCCCGAAGAAACCATCCAAAATAATGTTGCACAATTCTAACCTGATGTATTCCATTTATCCGGTAAAAGTAGAAGAACAAGATGTAGTCGATACTTTTTTCGTTAACACTTTATGGAAAGATCATAAGGTACATAAAGGAGATAAAAACGTCTCTTACATGGTAGACGAGGTGATGCCATTCAAGATTTGCCCCGAAAATGCTAAAATAAAAAATAACCCCGATGTAACCTATGCGTTACAAAAGGCAGAAATAGGTCGAAACAACCAAATACCTCTTTGGATGTTCGGCTTCTTATACTAACGTAGATTTATTTACTTAAATATTAATTTAGTTATGACTAAACAGAAGAAATTCATCACTTGTGATGGTAATCAAGCTGCAGCACATATCTCGTATATGTTCTCTGAAGTAGCAGCTATTTACCCCATCACTCCTTCTTCGACTATGGCTGAGTACGTAGACGAATGGGCTGCCGCAGGACGTAAAAATCTCTTCGGCGAAACAGTATTGGTACAAGAAATGCAATCTGAAGGTGGTGCTGCAGGTGCAGTTCACGGTTCTCTTCAGGCAGGTGCATTAACTACTACTTACACTGCTTCTCAGGGTCTTCTTTTGATGATCCCTAACATGTACAAGATTGCTGGTGAATTCTTGCCATGCGTATTCCACGTATCGGCACGTACATTGGCTAGCCATGCATTATGTATCTTCGGTGACCACCAAGACGTAATGTCAGCTCGCCAAACAGGATTTGCAATGCTAGCTGAAGGCTCTGTACAAGAAGTTATGGATTTGTCTGGTGTAGCTCACTTAGCTACGCTTAAATCTCGCGTTCCATTCATGAACTTCTTCGATGGTTTCCGTACTTCTCACGAAATCCAGAAGATCGAAATGTTGGAAAATGATGATCTAGCTCCATTGGTTGACCAAGAAGCTTTAGCTGAATTCCGTGCTCGTGCACTGAACCCAATGAGCCCTGTAGCTCGTGGTATGGCTGAAAACCCTGATCACTTCTTCCAACATCGTGAATCATGTAACAACTACTATGACGCAGTTCCTGCTATTGTAGAAGAATACATGAACGAAATTACTAAACTCACTGGTCGCAAATACGGCTTATTCGATTACTACGGTGCAGATGATGCTGAACGCGTAATTATCGCAATGGGTTCTGTAACTGAAGCTGCTCGTGAAGCAATTGACTATTTGATTGCTAATGGTGAAAAAGTAGGTATGGTTGCTGTACACTTGTACCGTCCATTCTCTGCTAAACACTTCTTGGCTGCTGTACCTAAAACTGCTAAGAATATTGCAGTTCTTGATCGTACAAAAGAGCCAGGTGCTAACGGTGAACCTTTGTATCTTGATGTTAAAGACTGCTTCTATGGTACAGAGAATGCTCCTGTTATCGTTGGTGGTCGTTACGGTCTTGGTTCTAAAGACACAACTCCAGCACAAATTCTTTCTGTATTCGAGAACTTGGCTATGCCAATGCCTAAGAACCACTTCACTATCGGTATCGTAGACGATGTTACTTTCACTTCTCTTCCTCAGAAAGAAGAAATCGCTTTAGGCGGTGAAGGTATGTTCGAAGCTAAATTCTACGGTTTGGGTGCTGATGGTACTGTAGGTGCTAACAAGAACTCTGTTAAGATTATCGGTGACAACACTGACAAACACTGCCAAGCTTACTTCTCTTACGACTCTAAGAAATCTGGTGGTTTCACTTGTTCTCACTTGCGTTTCGGTGACACTCCGATCCGTTCTACATACTTAGTAAATACTCCAACCTTCGTTGCTTGTCACGTTCAGGCTTACCTGCACATGTACGACGTAACTCGTGGTTTGCGTAAAAACGGTTCTTTCTTGCTAAATACAATTTGGGAAGGTGAAGAATTGGCTAAGAACTTACCTAACAAGGTTAAGAAATACTTTGCTCAAAACAACATTTCTGTATACTATATCAACGCAACTCAGATTGCGATGGAAATTGGTTTGGGTAACCGTACCAATACAATCCTTCAGTCTGCATTCTTCCGTATCACAGGTGTAATCCCTGTAGACCAAGCTGTTGAACAGATGAAGAAATTCATCGTTAAGTCTTACGGCAAGAAGGGTGAAGATGTTGTAAACAAGAACTATGCTGCTGTAGACCGCGGTGGTGAATACAAAACATTAGCTGTTGATCCTGCTTGGGCTAACCTTAGTGATGATGCAAAAGCAGAGAACAATGACCCTGCTTTCATCAACGAAGTTGTTCGTCCTATCAATGCACAAGACGGTGACTTGTTGCCAGTATCTGCTTTCAAGGGTATTGAAGACGGAACTTGGTACCAAGGAACTTCAAAATATGAAAAACGTGGTGTTGCTGCATTTGTTCCAGAATGGAATCCTGAAAACTGTATCCAATGTAACAAGTGTGCATACGTTTGTCCTCACGCTTCAATTCGTCCATTTGTACTTGATGCTCAAGAGCAACAGGGTGCAAGCTTTGATCAATTGAAAGCTGTAGGTAAAGCATTCGATGGCATGACATTCCGTATTCAGGTTGATGTTCTTGACTGTCTTGGTTGTGGTAACTGTGCTGATATCTGCCCGGGTAATCCTAAGAAGGGTGGAAAAGCGCTTACTATGAAACACCTAGAAAGCCAATTGCCACAAGCTGAAAACTGGACTTATTGTGCAGACAACGTAAAATCTAAACAACACTTAGTAGATATTAAGGCCAATGTGAAGAACTCACAGTTCGCTACTCCATTATTCGAGTTCTCTGGTGCATGTTCAGGTTGCGGTGAAACTCCATATGTGAAGTTGATTACTCAGTTGTTCGGTGATCGTGAAATGGTTGCTAATGCTACTGGATGTTCATCAATCTACTCAGGTTCAGTACCTTCAACTCCTTACACAACGAATGAAAACGGTCACGGTCCTGCTTGGGCTAACTCATTGTTCGAAGACTTCTGTGAATTCGGTTTGGGTATGGAATTGGCTAATGAAAAGATGCGTGCTCGTATCGTGAAATTATTCAATGAAATCCTTGCTGGTGAAAATGCTCCTGCTGAAGCAAAAGAAGTATTGAAAGCATGGATCGAGAATATGTACGATGCTGACAAGACTAAAGAACTTGCACCTCAAATTGAAGCTATCATCGAACAAGGTATCGCTGCTGGCTGCTCAATTAGCAAAGAACTGAAAGGTTTAACTCAATACATCGTTAAACGTAGCCAATGGATTATCGGTGGTGACGGTGCATCTTATGATATCGGTTACGGTGGTCTTGACCATGTAATCGCTTCAGGTAAGGATGTTAACATTCTAGTATTGGATACTGAAGTTTATTCTAACACAGGTGGTCAGTCTTCTAAAGCTACTCCAGTAGGTGCTATCGCTAAGTTCGCAGCTTCAGGTAAGCGCGTACGTAAGAAAGACCTTGGTCTAATGGCTACTACTTACGGTTATGTATACGTTGCACAAATTGCTATGGGTGCTGATCAAGCTCAAACACTGAAAGCAATCCGTGAAGCTGAAGCATATCCTGGACCATCACTTATCATTGCTTACGCTCCATGTATCAACCATGGTTTGAAAGCTGGTATGGGTAAGGCTCAAGAAGAAGAAGATAAAGCAGTTAAGTGTGGTTACTGGCACTTATGGCGTTACAATCCTGCTTTGGAAGAAGAAGGAAAGAACCCATTCCAATTGGATAGCAAAGAACCTAACTGGGACGACTTCCAAGGCTTCTTGAAAGGTGAAGTTCGTTACGCTTCTGTAATGAAACAATATCCTACTGAGGCTGAAGAGCTTTTCAAAGCTGCTGAAGAAAATGCTAAATGGCGTTACAACAGCTACAAACGTCTTTCTAAAGAAAGCTGGGGAGCTGAATAAATAAAACTCTAATTATAAAAAATGGAGATCTGCATAAAGCATGATCTCCATTTTTTTTGCTATTGAAGCAATAAATAAAATTCTAATTTATCATTTTGGGGGAATCCAACTATTCACTAATTCCCGATGCTCATCAACCCATTTTCGTGCAATCGCCTCTTCATCCATTCTAGCATCTTTCATCGCTTTCATAAATGAGCTAAGCTCTGCCGTGGTAAATTTTATATTCTCAAAGAATTTAGCAGCAAAGGGATCTTTATTGCTAAAACCTTTCCATGCTATCACTTTGATATCCTCAAGATCTCCATAAATTTTCTTAGGATCTTCCAAAAACTTCAGTTCAAAGCTATCAAACATCCAATGAGGAGTCCACCCCGTAATAACAATCCATTTGTTCTGATCCATCGCTTTTTTTAATGATGCAATCATTGTTGAGCTACTGGAAGTCATCAATTTATATCCATCTAGCCCGTATGCAGGTATTGCCTTTTCAGTAGCTTTCATAATGCCCGCACCTGCATCGATACCTACAATTTCACCCGAAAAGCGATCTTTATTCGCCGCTAGTTCGCCAATTGAATCAATTGTCACATAGCGAGGAACTACCAACCCTATGCGAGCTTCATCGTATACATCACCAAGGTATTCTATGCTATCTCCATACTGATCCACATAATCTTTCATGGTAGCAGGCAACCAAGTATCCATAAATACATCCGTTTTCTTTCTTGAAATAGATACAAATATAGGTGCTAAATCAGCATTCTGAAGTTCTACACTATACCCCTGCTCTTCCAAGACTATTTTTGCCAGATGACTCATAGCAATACCCTCTAGCCAATTAGCATACCCAATCGTCACCTTTTTTTTACCTGAGCCAGAACCTGCACACGCAACCAATAATAACATCGTCGATAGTAGCAGGCCAACTAGTTTATAAGTTTTTAACTGCATTCTTACTCCTTCCTTATTTAACTTTTTTGTTCTTACGTACAGCCATTCCCTGAGTGATTCGATCGAGGATAATAGCAAGAATAACCACTGCTATTCCACCTTCAAATCCAAGTCCGATTTTCATCTGAGTGATTCCCTTCAAGACGATTTCCCCAAGTCCACCGGCTGCAATCATGGCAGCAATGACCACCATTGAAAGTGACATCATAATAGTTTGATTAACTCCCGTAAGAATAGTAGGTAAAGCCAATGGGAGCTGCACTTTGTAGAGCAATTGCCAACGAGTGGCTCCAAATGAACGAGAAGCTTCTACGACATTCTTAGGCACTTGGCGAATTCCCAATCCAGTTAGTCTCACCACTGGAGGCATTGCAAATATAATGGTAGCAAATACTCCCGGCACTGTTCCTAGTCCGAAGAAAAGAACCGCAGGAATGAGGTATACAAAGGCAGGCATCGTTTGCATCAAGTCCAGAATCGGTCGAATCACTTGATCGGCACGTTTACTATTTGCAGTCCACACCCCTACAGGCACACCAACAATCAAGGCCAAACAAGTAGATGAGAAGACAAGCGCCAATGTCTGCATAGTAGCTTCCCAAAAGCCCATTCCGTAAATGAGTAACAAGCCCAACACTGTAAATACAGCAATTCCACGTCCCGCCTTAATCCACGCCAAAATGGCAAGTGCCAAAATGGTTAAATAAAAAGGGATTCCAAAAAGCACATGTTGGAAACCGAGAATAAAACTACCGATACCGGCATTCACAGCATCAAAAAAAGTGGCGAAGTGCACCATCATCCAGTTGATGGCCATTTCAATATATTGTCCAATATTTATCATAAATCTATTGCGTTTTGAATAATTTCGTTGATTTCATTTTTATCTTTCCCAGTCACCTCAATAATGAGAGATGAAAGAGGAATAGTTCCAAGAAACTCATGGCTTTCGTCAATGACCCATACCGGTGAATTTGTTTTCGTCATCAAAGGCAATATATCCTCTAAAACGGTATCACTCAATACTGAATGTACATCTTTAAGTATAGCAGAATCAATCGATTTTTCTTGCTTATTTCTCAACCGAATCAGATCATTCAGTCGTACCTCTCCTACTAATTTATCTTCTGCATCGACAACCGGTAACACCGTTATGTTCTTAGCCCCCATTTTACGAATCAACACCTCAGGGCCTTCCTTCTTTAAACGGGCCACCACAGGTTTGTCTATCATCAAAGAAGCAGCCGTTATAATCTTACTACGATCCACGTTTTCTACAAATCGGGCCACATAATCGTTAGCCGGTTCAGTAAGAATCTCCTCTGAAGTACCCACCTGAACCACCTCACCATCTTTCATAATAGCGATTCGGTCACCCAATTTTATCGCTTCACTTAAATCATGTGTAATAAAGACAATCGTTTTCTTCATTTTCGATTGCAATGCAAGCAACTCATCTTGCATTTGCACACGAATCAATGGATCGAGCGCTGAGAAAGCTTCATCCATCAATAGTACCTCAGGATTGTTTGCTAAAGCACGTGCTAGACCTACACGCTGTTGCATCCCCCCAGAAAGTTCGCTCACCATCTGGTTCTCATAGCCTTTCAATCCCACTAAATTCATACTTTCCATTGCCTTTTGTTCACGCTCAGCCTTTTTGACTCCTTGAAGTTCCAAGCCGAACGCAATATTGTGCAGCACCGAGCGGTGAGGCAATAGCCCAAAATTTTGGAACACCATTGCTAATTCTTTTCTCCTTGTATGTAAAAGCTCCTTGTCTGAGGCTTTAGATATATCAACCCCGTTGACAAGCACTTGTCCGGTAGTGGGCCGAATCAGACGATTTAGACATCTCAACAATGTAGACTTTCCACTTCCGGAAAGCCCCATGATTACAAAAAACTCACCTTCATTGATGGTAAGATTAGCATCCTTTACACCAACTGTGCATCCTGTCGCTTTCAATATCTCACTTTTCGTTTTTCCCTCTTTCAACATCTTGAGTGCCTTCTGCTTCTCATGACCGAAAACCAGGTAGAGATCTTTTATTTCTATTTTGCTCATATATAATAATGAATTAGTTGATTAAAAATAATAGCCTATGTTTATGTTAAAACGGGCATTCCATTGATTGGAAACAATTCCTTCAGCAAACGCGCCATCCCAGTCTTTCCCAAGCCAAGCTTGATTTTTACCTAAAGCATAATCTACATAGGTGTAAACAGGTCCCATACTCACCATGCAGCCAGTTACATTCTGATAACTATCATTAAAACCCTGCACACGTTTATGCATCATACTAAAGTCATTATAGAATCGAAGCTCGTCCAGAATACCCTTATGAATAGGAAGGGTATATGCCAATGAGGCGATATAAGTATCGGCTTTTGCAGCCATGTTGTAAGAAGAGCCATAAGCCGCCATTCTTATCACATCCCTGCTTTCACCTGATTTATTATGCGGTTTCATCTGAAAGGAAGTATACTGCGCTCTAAAATCCCAACGCTTATAAACAGCCATATAATGGATTGCAAAAGCGGATCGAGATCCCATTTCCTGAGTGTCAAGATTGTAAAGACCTCCTATCATTCCCGATGCACCAATTTGCTGTTTCCATCTTTTCCCCCAATGAAAAACAAACTGAACATTCAATTGGTTCACTTCCTTGTTTCTGCCGGCAACATCATACGAATAGCGATCGGGCGACGTCTCTTTATTTTCACTAAAATCCAGTACGTCAGCATTTTTAAAGAAAGCAGCAGCTATCTCCCACTGTTTTTTGCGATAATGATATTTAATTCCCATATCAGAATCATCTTCCAATCCTAGGTAATAGTTTATATTAAAGAAATAGTTATTTGCAGTATAAGGCTGAATGCCGAACGGAACAGAAACAAGACCTAATTGTACTTGATGGGTCTCATTGAATCGATAGCCTATCCAACCCGATTTCAACATGCCACCTCCTGAAGAAGAGGGGTAAAAACGATATTCGGCAGATAGCAATAAATCTTTATAGGAGGCATCAGCATTCAATCGAAACAAATCAAAGCCCAAATCACCTCCCCGATCTCTATTTTCGGGTTTCCAGTCCGAATAATTATAGTTAAACCGAAGCGCACCTCCGATTTTTAATTCCGGTTTATCTTGTGCTAAAGCCGGAATCGTGGTAAAAAAAGTCCAAAGAAAAATAAACGACAATACACTTCTCGCTTTATATCTCATAAAGTTTAAAATTTAAATTAGGAACACAACTCAAGGTTCCCAAATGATTAATAAAATATCTTCTAAACAGGCTAAGTAGTAAAAAAAAGAAGAAGAATTCGATAAGATGATCCTTTCTATTTAACAATAAAAAATGGTCTAATTATTAGATTTAAAAAGCCTGTATTAAGTTTTGTTTGACACAAAGATACTAAAAACAGTCCAAAGATGCAAATTTAATTCCAAATTAAGCGAAAGTATTGCATAGTATCGTTTGTATTATGACAGCTATTATTCAGTCATTTATTACCCAAAGATGGATTTTTAAATTAACGCAACCCTTCGAATTAAAAGAGACATGTTCTGCTAGCAAAAGTTCCTTTTGCAAGTCCCATCCGGGCACGAGTCTTCCCACAGAATTTACCACCCGATGGCAAGGAATGGGCAATCCGGCTGGCACTTCTTTCAAGGCTCGTCCCACCATCCTTGCACATTGCGGGGCTCCTAAAAGAGACGCTATATTTCCGTATGTAGATACTTTTCCTAATGGTATCTGCGACACAATTTCGTACACTCCTTTTCGAAAAGAATCCGAGAAACTTTCTTTGTTAATTTTATAATCTTTCATCTACATAAAATGGTATATCAACCTTCTTTTTTTCTCTTAATATAATCCGTTGGACTCTCTCCAAAATGTTCCCTATAGCATTTTGCAAAATAAGAAGGTGAACTAAATCCTACCTCATAGCCAATCTCTGCAACAGTCATATCCGAAGAAGCAAGCAAAGAAGCTGCTTTCTTTAAGCGAGCAATACGAAGCAATTCATTCGGAGCATAATTAGTCAATGCCTTTATCTTACGGTAAAGCTGCACACGACTTAATCCCATATCTTTGCCCAAGTCTTCCACATTTAAACCTGAATCCCCCATTTTCTGTTCAATTAATGATTTGAACCTTTCTACAAAATCTTTATCCAAATCACAGACGTCTTCTTTTGCTAAAGTTTGCCTATCGCCAAAGAATTGCTTCAACCGACGATGTGCATCTATCAAATTACGAACACGCGCCAATAATAATTGTGAGCTAAATGGTTTGGAGATATAAGAATCTGCACCACCATCATATCCTTGAATACGCTGTTCGTCGAGCGAACAAGCTGTTAGCAGAATTACCGGAATATGGCAAGTTTGCAACTCATTTTTCAGCCTGCGACAACACTCAATGCCATCTATGCCCGGCATCATCACATCAGAAATAATCAAATCGGGTACATACTTCATCGCTTTACGAACTCCTTCTGAACCATCTGCTGCTTCAATCACCCTATAATCATTACGCAACAATGTATGTACATATGAACGAATATCTTCATTATCATCAATGATCAACACAACGGGTTGTGACGAATCATATTCATCTTCTAGTTCTTCTTCATTTGGGATAGTCACATCTGCTCTTAGCGTATCCAAGGCAACTGAAACAGTACTAGTTTCGGAAGCAACTGTAGTAGCTACCTTTACAGGTAATTCCACTGTAAAAATCGTACCCTGTTTCTCATCACTATCTACTGAAATCTCTCCGCCATGCATCTCTACAAAAGCTTTGACTAAAGCTAGCCCAATTCCAGAACCGGCGTGATGCATATCCACTTTATAAAAGCGGTCGAATACATTCCGAATATGCTCTACCGAAATCAAGGATCCTGAGTTTGTGACTGTAAAGCGTATCCACCTTTTCCCCACTTTGCTTAATGAAAATAGACGAACTCCAATCTTCCCGTTCTCAGGCGTAAACTTAAAGGCATTAGACAAAAGATTAAAATAAATACGCTCCAGCTTTTCAACATCCGCTAGCGTGCGATAATCGGTATCGGGCATACTCACAAAAGAGAAATGGATATGTTTTTTACGAATGATCGCCTGAAAAGACTCATTCCACGTTTCTATAGAAGAAAGTATATCGACAGAAACCGGAGTAAACTCCATCTTACCGTTTTCGTACTTACGAAAGTCTAATATTTGATTAACCAAACGCAAAAGGATATTCACATTCCGCTGAATGAGCAGGAGCATCCGTTGTTGATCTCCATTCAATGATTTGTCTGCCAATAATTGTTCTACAGGATCAGCAACTAAAGTCAGCGGAGTGCGGAAATCATGAGAGATATTAGTGAAAAATACGAGTTTGGCATGAGTAGCTTCCTCTAATTGATGAGAAAGCTGAATTAATTGATCACGTTGTTCCTTTAGCTTATCACGTTGCTCCTCTAACTGCTTTTTCTGCCCAAAAAGCTCTTTATTTAATCGATTCTTTGACCGAAGAGATTGGTAAACAACTAGTAAGAATCCCGCTACTAACAGAAGGATAGTCAAACTTCCATATAGAACAACCTGTTGAATAGCTACTTGAGATAGATATCCACTAATACGTCCGTTAAGCGTTTCAATCTTCTTATCGAGTTCAGCTATATGTACTGTCTGCAGTTGCATCACATGTGCATTTGTCTGGTCGACCACAGCCGTCTTCATCACCGTTTCTTTAGGATAGCTTTTCTTCTCAAGAATATCCATTGCCAACTGTATCACTTTATCGCCATTAGTCGGATATATAAAAGTAGCATCAAGCACACTGTCAAGTACTAGTTCAAGCCCATTCCCTTTACCTGGCAAAGCATCTATACCTACAAAAATCATATTCTCTTCACGCCTTGCTTTCTTAGCTGCCCGATAAGCCCCCGAGGCAATACGATCATTGTGAGCATATACAGCATCAATTTTAGAATGACTTCGAAGCATATTGTCCATTTCAATTTCTGCAGGCCCTCCTTCCCATGCTGCATCGGCCTTATCGATCAGTTTTATCGCTGAAAATTTACTCATTGCAGCCATAAACCCTTGATGCCTTTCCATAGCGGGAGTAGAACCGCTCAAACCGGTCAACTCCACAACATTCCCTTTACCTTGAAGACGAGAAGCAATATAATTTCCCACAGAGCGACCTATTTCATAATTATCTGCTCCAATATAGGCCGTATATTTATCCGAAAGAATCTTTCGATCGACTAGAATTATAGGAATGCCTTTCCGATAGGCTTCTTCGACAACCGGCTTCATAGGAGCCGCTTCGTTGGCAGAGATTATCAGCAGATCTACCCCTTTATTCATAAAATAGTGAATATCTTCTGCCTGCCTATTGTTATCATCTGCTGCAGAACGGATTTCCACCGAAACGCCAGTATAGAACATAGCCTCCCTCAACATCTCTTGATTCATTTTATGCCGCCATGAATCGTCGCTACATTGAGCCACCCCTATACGAAAACGGGGATTATCTTGCTGACATGCTGTCACTCCAATTAAGCAAATCAGTATAAGCAGCCACTTCATATATTTTGGTGTTATCACCTCTCTCACCATTTCGTAGTTTTTTCTTTGGTTAACAGCAAAAATAAGAAATAATACTGTGAAGTTCCCCTACTTTAATCATTTATTAGTCTATTAAAGCGAGCAGACAATAATTATTTAGCCGAGAAGAAAGTCTTAACAAAAGTATAAAGGGTAGACAAAACACTTAATCAATGTTATAAAACATATTATATTCCTTGGATTATTTGCAAATATCACAGGAGTCCGTATCTTTGTACTGTGTTTTTCATAGTATTAGATTTAAGGTTAACAAAGGTTGGAGCAAGGCGTTGCTCCTTTTTTTATTTATATACCTCTTATCTCAGTACTTATCTCTTCACAATCGTTCTCTCAGCGCATCTGGAAGCTGGGGCATTGCACCGCTCTGCGTACAAACATAAGCTGAAGCTTCAACGGCAAGCTTGTGAGCTTCGGGAACCGACTTACCATTCAGGATGGATGAGCAGAAAGCAGCCGTAAATGAGTCTCCAGCTCCAACCGTATCTGCTACGGGGACCTTAGGAGTCTGTTGAAAAGACACAACCCCGGGAGTAAATACATAACTACCATTAATACCACAAGTCAAGATCAACATCTTCAGATTATATTTTGCCAACAGAATCCAGCACTTATCCTGCAAGTCGATGCCCGGATAACCATACATGCGGCTGATCGTAACTAGCTCTTCATCATTTATCTTCAGAATGTTGCAGCGTCTAAAAGACTCGCTCAATACTTCTTTGGTATAGAAATCCTGACGGAGATTGATATCAAAAATCTTCAACTGTCCGTCTATATCAGGCATGGTGTCGAGGAAGCGGTTAATCGTAACACGGCTCACTTCATTACGTTGCGCCAACGAACCAAAACAGACGGCACGCGTACTCAACGCCAAACGTTTCAATTCGTCCGTGAAAGGAATATTATCCCATGCCACTCCTTCTTTTATTTCATAGCAAGGTACACCCTCAGCATCCAGTGATACCTGCACCGTACCGGTTGGATAATCCACTCGCGCTATCTGAGTGCTCAATTGCTTCTCTTTGAATACTTCCATGATTTCATCTCCTAATGCGTCTTTACCCACCGCACTTACCACACAGCTATCAAAGCCAAACTGTGAAACATGGTATGCGAAATTAGCCGGAGCTCCGCCTATTTTCTTTCCTTCAGGCAAGACATCCCATAATGCTTCACCCATTCCTACAATTATATTATTCATAATCTACAGATTTAATTGTTTTCCAAATATATAATTATTTTCTTATACGAGACGTATAAAACAGCAAGTAAGCTACCCCGATTGTCATGACAGCAATGGCACCATTCTGACCCATAGAAGTATCCGAAGCGATCCCCATAGCCAATGGAAAAATGGTTCCTCCAAATAACCCCATAATCATCAACCCTGAAACTTCGTTCTTCTTTGCAGGCAAATAAAGCAAGGCTTGCGAGAAAATAACAGAGAATACGTTCGAATTACCAAAACCGATAAGGCCTATGCAAGCATAAATCACCGCTTTATCATGGAAAATGAACAGTCCCAACATGGCAACCAGTATCATACTTACACTGGTACCAAAAAATAATCTCGGAGACATCCGACGAAGAATGAACGAGCCCAAAAAACACCCCAACGTACGAAAGATAAAATAAAGACTCGTAGCAAAAGCAGCCTCATCTAATGTCATACTTATACGTTCCATCAAGATTTTGGGTGCAGTAGTATTGGTACCCACATCGATACCTACATGACACATAATTCCGATGAAACATAGCAAAATAAACGGATTGCCAAGCAAAGCCAAACATTGCCTAAAGGTGGAAGGATGACCTTCTTCTTTCTCTTCTTCAATCTGCGTAGCATTAAGCAGAAGTATCGCTGCAATCGCTACGACCATATAAATAGGGAAAAGCACTCGCCAACCCAAATTAAAAGATGGAATAGCCTGAGTGGCTCCCCACATAGCAATATAAGGCGCAAGGAAAGAAGCGATTGCTTTCACAAATTGTCCGAAAGTGAGACTACTTGCAAGTCGATCTCCGCGTACAATATTGGAAAGAAGTGGATTGAGAGAAGTCTGCATCAATGCGTTTCCAATACCTAGCAACGAAAATGAGATCAACATTAGCGCATAACTGTCTCCAAAAACAGGCAACAGCAAAGAGGCGAAGGTGACAAGCAAACTGAGTAACACGGTTTTTTTCTGACCAATACGGCTCATTAACATACCCGTAGGTACAGAGAATATCAAGAACCAAAAGAACACCAATGAAGGAAAGATGTTAGCTTGTGAATCGGTCAACCCGAGATCCGCTTTAACATAATTGGAGGCAATGCCTACCAAATCTACGAATCCCATTGCAAAGAAGCAGAACATCACTGGGATCAATTTGGACAAAGAAGCGTTTTTAGTATTTTCCATTGTTTTTATTTATTATAAAATCGTATATTAGCACTGTATTTGTTTCCCTATCCTGCAAATTATCATTCTTAAAGTTTCGCCTATTATTAATTCTCCACGGCCGTGAATAGTTCTTATCACATCCGTGATCAATTCTTATCACGACCGTGAAGAGATCTTACCACTACTGTGGAAAGCTATCCATCCTTTATAGATTAGACAAAGATAAAGACACCCTTACCTAATGATTATACCTTCTCAACACTAACAGGATGGCTAGCTTGCGTCAAGCTAATCGTTGAATAACAAATGCACCATACATTATCTGTTTTCACGTTCAAAGTTATGTCCGACAAAAAGACTATTATAAAAATGCAGGAAGAAATAAGTCGTATTTATTTCATTTCTTTAGTGTATAAACCACAAACGAATCGACTTTATAAGCACCACCTTTGCTGTAAAAATTGAAATGATTGTAAGGCTCCGACGGGAATATTAAGTTTGTCATTACAAAACGCCCCCCATCACCGAAAGCTTCAATACTGGACTTATCAACAAACAACCGAAGTTTTATTTCATTTTTATCCGCTTCTATTGCAGTCCAAGTAAGCGCTGGGAAGTTTTCGTTGAAACTAACGTCACCACTCTTACGACGATTCATCAAGAATCGCTTCTTTTTCATATCATACTGCATATCCACCTCTTCCCCCTTATCATTAAAGAGCCGAAAACCGATGATCTCTGCGCGCAGATTCTTAATAGACAGTTCGATTTCATAGGCTCCATCATTGTTCATTATCAAGTTTTTCACCTCACGAGTGCCATTTACTTTAAACGAACGCTTTTGGGAAGAACTACGTAGTTTTAATAGTTCAGGAGAGGGAGCCGATTTAAGATAGATTCCACCATCGATAGTAAAGAGGCTTAAATCGCGAGGTACAGAATTCTGGCTACGATATTGAGAGGTTGGCACATCGTTTGCATATTGCCAGTTACTCATCCATGCCATTGCAATCCGACGACTGTCTGGGGCATCGCTCCAAGTCACAGTTGCATAATGATCTTTCCCCCAGTCCATCCATTTTGTTACATTGGGTTGATTATCGCAAACAAATGTCTTACCATCAAAACTACCTACAAAGTATTGGGTAGCAGAATCACCGAAAGGACCATCACCGAGGCTGCAAAGCAATACCCATTTTTTTTCGTTAGTACCTTCTATCGGAAGCTCAAATAAATCAGGGCATTCCCACACGTTTCCATGAGCACCATATCCCTTACCGAAGCTACTTTCACGCGACCAGTCTTTTAAATTGGGAGAAGAGAAAATCTGCATTTCCTGCCCCACTGCAAGCACCATAATCCAGTGCTTTGTTGCTTCGTGCCAAAACACTTTCGGATCACGAAAGTCACGCGCTTCAGATACGAGTACAGGATTATTTGCATATTTAATAAAACTACGCCCATTGTCTGTACTGTAGGCTATACTTTGTACTTGGCGGTCACCGTTTTGCGTATAAATGGCAATAATCGCATCTTTACCAAAGCCAGCCGTATTATGATGATCCACCACTGCAGAGCCACTAAAAATAGTGCCAAACGCGTCAGGGGCTATAGCAATAGGAAGATGTTCCCAATGCACAAGATCCTTACTGATAGCATGTCCCCAATGCATATTTCCCCATTTGGAACCATAAGGATTGTATTGATAAAAAAGATGGTATTCACCGTCTTTATAAACCATTCCATTCGGATCATTCATCCATCCGTAGAGTGGTGAAAAGTGATAAGTCGGACGATATTTCTCACGGTTAGTGCTATCAAAGACATCAGATAACCTCATTTCTCTGCAACATGCAGTATTATTCGGTGAAAGATTTACGCGGATAGGATCATTGGATTTCATCTTAAATTTAAAGGAAATCATTTTAGCTGAATAATCCGAAAGGTCTAGCGGAACAAAATAATCTACTTTATTTATAGCAAGACGTACATCGAAATTCTTCACCTCTTTATTATTCACAATCATACTAATTCGTACCTCAGGTGACGCATCTTCTACGGGTATGAGCAAATACTTTTTAGTTGTATTTACACGTATAAGACAATTACCCTCTCCTAAATAATTTATCAGCAATGAAGAATCTGCTGCTCGTGTTAAAACAGAAATAGGGATAAGAATAAAACAAATCACAGCAATCTGAAGCTGCCTGACAGACAAAAATTTATTCATGTTCTATGGTATATTAAGGTTGTTATACTTTCAACAGTTGTTACAAGGCAAAGATAGGTGTTCCACCAAGAAGCACCTATCATTTTTGTTTCAAACATTGTAAAATATGTTGCTTTCAAGTGTACTTTTTCGTCAATAAGTGCTTACCTGAATGTTGGATACAGAGATTTCGCCCTTAAAACAACAGAGCGCCCAAGGGTTCTTCTGCAACTGGTAAATACGGTTAGTGAAAGAGAGCTGATCATTGATATAAGTTACACAAACCGATTGGTCGCTATAAATAGTCACACGATATAGATTATCAGCCGGAATCTTAAATTTATTATCGAATAAATATTTAGGAGCTTCACCATCTCTTTCAAAATTCGCTTTGCCCTCATCTCCATTTACATGGATGCTATACCACGAATGAGAATCGGTTCCCCTGACAAAAGAAATACCAAAACGATCTGTCTGCGAAGTGGTCTTTACAGTGAAAGAAATCTTGTTATGTACTTTGAGGCGATTGAATATGACTGAAGCATTTTCACCTAAAGTGTAAGCCCCATCAGTTTCAATAACGTTTCCCTCTTTTTCCATTACTTTCACTTCTTGTACCGAAGTGTATTTGTGGTCAATCCCATCGGGAACTCCAAGAGACAAAGTACCATCTCCATGTTGAATCAGGCGTTGCGCCACTAAATTGCCTGCCCATTGCGGTTCTACATCACCCACATTCCCGTTATCATTTCCGGCACGCGTGGGACACCATCCCCAAATATAGCGGTTTGTTCCGTCAGAAGCAGTCTTACCCGCATAAAATGCACGGCTATCAAGCATTCCTTCGCGATTGTCTGGCCATATTCCCGCATCATTGGCAGTGGTAGCTTTTAGTTCTGCCAGTGTTCTTCCCTTGAAATATTGTACCTTACGCATAAATGAAGCCTGTTCCGAATAGATCAAATACCACCATTCACCCATCTTAAAAACGTCTGGGCATTCGTAAAAACGATCCCACATCATGGTCATAAAGGTCCCTGCAGATTCCCACGCTTTCAGATCGGCAGAAGTAAATTCGGCAATATGACCTTTCCCATTCTTCCGAGTAGCAACCAACATGTGATATACCCCGTCTTCGGTTTGAAACAGAAACGGATCGCGGAAATCATTCTTATCATAGCCATAAGTATCTCCTTTCAAGTAGAACGTTCGGTTCTTGGTCCATGTCTTGAAGTCGGGAGAAGTAGCCACCATAACTACCTGCGCATTCTGGTCCGTAGAAGGTTTGAACTTGTTGCCTGTGTAGAAAGTGTAATAAAGCTTATCAATAGGGTTATAAATCGTTCCCCCTGTACCAATAGCGGCATCCTGTTCGTCACGGCCTCCACAAGGAATTAGTTCACCAAGAGATTCGTAACTAGCAGCATCCTTTGTTACCACTCCAAAAATGGGGTGGTAAGTAGCTTCAGGATTCGGACGGTAATCTTGCAAATACATAACTTTAAAGTCTTTAGCAACCGGGTCATAGAAAGGCATTGGATCTCCAACAAAGCCTACTTGTGGCTTGTAGTACATCGAAAAGCCATGCTCATCACTCGATTGGAAGTATGTGGCTGTAGCGTCCCAGTCTTTCTGAGTCAATACGACATCAGTGTCGTCGCTGCAAGCAGTAGTAGAAGCTATCAGCGCGATAAATGCTATATGTAAGATCATCTTTTTCATAATTATTGCTTATTCTTTTTATTTACACAAGTAGTTGATTGCATTAAGTGTTATTTGCTCTACATTATAGTGGTAGTAATCAGTTGATGCATCTACACCCTTACCATACCAGTCATAACAACCGGAACCAATACAAAGAGTGCGTCCACTATTAGCACGCGGCTCAAATTCAGCAATTACGACTGCTCCATCACCTCCATGTGCCAAATCAATGCCTCCTGTGAGGTTACGCCAAGCGTTCAAATCTACATAGCCTCCCCAATCTGTTCCAATATGCCATTGCGCTGTGCTATTGGTTATCGCATAGCCAGCATCACAAGTATAAACTGTTGATCCGTCACCATCTTTCCATCTCAAATGCTGAAATAACGGATGCGATTCGCTGCCGGTAATCAGAAAACTCCATGGAGCAGAAGTCATTTCGGGCCATTCTTCATTTCCTCCCCAACTATTGTTCGGTACACGCTCGTCTTTCGCAATGCCGAGGTTAGCGATATAGAAAGTAGCGTAACGAGTCAGAAGCAGATTACCGCCGTTCTGATAGTAGATCTTAAACTTCTCCGCTACCGCTTTCGCATCATCCGGCAAAGGAGGATTATCACCATTGTCTGCATGGAAATGCCACCAGATAGCTTTATATTTACCTAAGTCCACTTTTCCGTCGACCACATCCTTGAATGAGATATATTCAGACATCGACACATTATCCATCATCCATTGAGCAGCAGCTTTCTCTTCGGGACTCGTCAGAAGGCTGACGGAAGCAGCTGTACCTACAAAAGCAGTTGGAATTACATTTCCCTGAATAACCGTTACCACATAAGAAGTTGATGCCGAACGGTAGGATACTGTGTAGGTGACAGGGTTTGTAAAGTTCTGAAGACTACCGGATGCCGGAACCACTGTCGCTCCATCGGTTACGGTAAACGTACCTTTCAACTGGGTGATATCCACTGTCAGCGGAACAACAACAGAAATAGTTTTCGATAACTGGTCTACCTTTCCTACATAAGTATCATTCAGTTTGAAGGTCAGTATTCTCGCTTCATCTCTCTTCACAGTAATCGTATAGCTCATTTGTACATCGCCATTCTTCACCGTCAAAGCTACGGGAAGTGAAAAGTCGATTGTCTCACCGACAGCGATACTAGATATAGCTCCTTCAGAGAGATTCAATTCACTAATCGCCATACGGGTAATATCGTAGTCGTAAGGCACTCCTACTACAATTGTCTTATTCTGATAATCGATTATTCCCGCATATTCATCCAGTCTAATAGAGTTCACCCAGACATCGCCGTCTAGACGAAATCCTGATTTAAAGTCATCACTGCATCCCGTGACTGTGAGGCATGCTACAGCGACCAACAGGATAGTATAGAGTTGTTTTAGAATTGATTTCATTTTATTCTTTGTTTTAGGATGGTTGGTCACCAGCCGAAATTCTGTGTATAATTTCCGTTACTTGCACTGATCTGTTCGAATGGAATAGGAAGATATTCGTTCTTATTTTCCGTGAAGCCTGCATTTTTATAGATAGAGCATCGGGATGCTTCCGTCACATAATAAGCACTGATAACATCTTTAGCCTCTCCCCATCTAACTAGGTCAAAAAAGCGTGAGCTTTCCATACCGAACTCTAACCGGCGTTCCCATTTTAATATTTTCATAGCCTCATCCTGAGCATAGGCTTTCAGCTCGTAAGGAGTCACTTTGAAGCTCACTCCGTTATCTCCTTTATAATTGAATATGAGCAGCGTACTTCCGGCAGCGCGGCTACGCACTTCATTGATTAATGAGATGGCATCTGGGATATGTCCGTCGTTCAACTGAATAAAAGCTTCGGCACGCATTAGCAATACGTCAGCATAACGAATGACTATGTGATTCAATGAACTCGCCCAATAAGAGCCTTTCTTTAAACAATCGCAATCAGGATCTACATTTTCTTTAAGAGAAACATAATATCCGTAAAGTCCTTTGCTACGGCTCCAATCATCATTCTTCTGGATGATGTATTCTTCATTATATTTATAAGGAAAGTCCGGCATACCTACCGTATGAAACAAACGAGGATCGACATTGTCTGAAGCCACTTCATAATTCTCATTGTTATAAGTGTTGAATAATGGCTTTCCTTGCGAATCCGTCTTGAATGCATTTACTAAATTCTGGCTCGGTTTATGGAAATCACAGCATCCTAAAATCTGCGGAGTGGTCAATCCCATTCCCCAATTCAGATTACCGTTGTAAGTGCCGTCATTAATAGAATACTGAATTGCCCATACAGACTCCGCACCATTTTCGTATTGAGGCAAAAAATTCATACTATAATCCGTTTCCAGTCCATAACCAGCCTTAGCCATAATCAAAGGATCAGTGTACTTCACAACCTGTTTCAAGTCATCTTCGTCAATTCCGGTAACAACATTGTCCACTCCATCCTGACGATAAGCTTTATATAGGTAAGTCTTTGCAAGATAGGCAGCAGCTGCTGCCTGTGTAGGACGCCCTTTTTCTATTTGAATTTCTGGAAGATTATCGTAGGCAAACTGAAAATCGTCTGCAATCTTTTGCCATTGCTCGTCGTTGGTAAAAGTGGTATTCGACAATTCATTATAAGCATCCGGATCCATATTTTCATCGTTCACAATAACGATCTTCTTGAAGAGCTGTTTCAGCATGAAGTGGGCATGTCCGCGCAAGAATTTCATTTCAGCAATACGTTGATCCTTCAGCGGATACGTTTTGTCATCCATCTTGTCGAGCGATTGGAGAGCTGTGTTTGCACGGGTGACACATTGATACAGTCTTTTCCATATGTCGTTGATATTCCAGTCGGTGGTATTGATACCTTTGGATATTTCCAGTGCATTGAATACACCACCATCTTCCGTTCCCGAACCACCCTTATAGCAATCGTCGGAACGTACATCATAATTCCAGAGAGAGAAAGAGGAATTGATATCATCGCCTGTTGCCCAAATAGCGTAAGCTGAAATCACTAGATTATCTACATACTCGGGAGAAGCAATCTGGTCGCCGGTCACAACGCCCTGAGGAACTTGACGATCCAAAAAATCATCGCAGCTGGTTGTCAGCAAAGTGAATCCGATTGTTGCTATACATATTATCTTTTTCATGATCATTCGTTTTATTAATGAAGTAAGTTAAAATCCGATATTAAGACCGAAAGTGATATTCACAGGAATCGGATAAGAGAAGTTCGGATTTTCCGGATCTTCTCCGGTAAAGTTTTTGCTCTTGATGGTCAGCAAATTTTGCGCACTGCAATAAAAACGTAAGCGATCCATTTTCAACTTTTTGGAGAAAACAGTAGGAACAGTGTATCCTAACTGAATATTGCGCAGTTTCAAAAAAGAACCATTTTCTACAAAGTAGGTAGAAACGCGTTGCTCATTGTTCGTGTCACTACGAGTCAACGCAGGAATATCAGAGTTTGGGTTCGTTGGTGACCAGGCATTGAGTAAGCGGGTACCCTTATTCAGGAAACCAATATTAGAAGCACTCCAAAAGTCACTTTTCTTCTTCACATCACTAATTATATCTACTCCCTGAACACCTTGCCAAAACATTGTCAAATCAAAGTTCTTATATTCCAGATAGATATTCAATCCGTAACTGAAAGAGGGAGTAGGATCATAAATCCAATTCTGATCTTTCTCGTCAATCACACCGTTATGATCAATATCACGGTAACGAATACGACCAACAGCAGCGCCTTCCTGAGTGGCATGGTTGTCTACCTCATCCTGCGATCTGAAAATTCCATCAGCAATGTAACCTACTTGTGAGCCATAAGTATGTCCCACTACACTCTTTACTCCATTACCACCAAACTTACCATTGGCAGCAACCGTTTCCGGCAACTCCAGAATTTCATTCCGATACGTAGATATATTTCCATTCAAATCATAAGTTAATCCTAAAGCGGTCTTATTACGATAACCTAGATTAAATTCAACACCTTGATTTTTCATTGCTCCCGAATTAATCCAGCGGCTACCCCCTTCTCCTAGCACTCCTACTCCTGCCATTTCAGTCAGAATATCTGTTGTTTTCTTGTAGTAATATTCCATTGAACCATACAGAGACTGCTTGAACAGGCTGAAATCGAGGCCGACATTGGTCTGTGCCGTTGTTTCCCATTTAATGTTGTCATTACCTATCTGGTTACGTTTGAAACCGGAAGGAAGTACACCTCCACCATTAGACCCTGTGATATCGTATGCTGTACCATAGCTTTGTCCGCCAAAAGAATCGGTCGTACCATAATTAGGAGCATAAATGGTGTAACGAGCAAGGTTAGATATTTCTTGATTACCGGTCTGTCCCCATGAAGCTCGTAGCTTCAGATCATCAAGCCAGTCGAATCCTTTCATAAATTTTTCCTGTGTGATACGCCATCCCAAAGATACGGAAGGAAAAGTAGCATAACGATCATTTTTACCAAATCGAGAAGAACCGTCCCGACGAAGAGTTAAAGAAAGCAGATATCTATCGGAATAAGAATAATTCATTTTACCAAAGAAAGAAACGAGTGAATAACCTTCACCAGCTCCGTATGATTGGGCCGTTCCACTACCAGCATCTGACCACATATAATCAGGAGTAAGTATTGAAAAATCTTCTTTGTATCCGGAGAAATGGCTATCATCTTCACGATTCAACTCCATCCCTACCATCACATCCCCACGATGTTTGCCTATCTCCAACTGGTAAGTAGCAATGGCATTCCACATCCATTTAGTCCAATGTTCCTGCTTGGCTTCTACTGCACTCTTATTATTATTAGTTTGCGTTCCTTCCTGATAAGGATAAGTGAAGTAACGTGCCTGCTTGTTAGCATAGTCTAGACCGAAAGTAGAACGAAGATTCAATCCTTTAAAGAGAGCTAAATTCACATAAGCATCACCAAACATACGCCAGTAGACATACTTGTTATCTTTATTATATTCAAGCACAGCATGTGGGTTACGTCGGTCTGGCCATCCACCAACTGGTCCACCCCATGAACCATCCGAAGCATATACGGGAATAGCAGAAGGAATATCTAGTGCGGTTTCAATTATCCCACCAGGAGCCTGTATTTCCGACGTTCGGTTCAATGTAAAATGCTGCCCAATAGTCAGAACATCATCAATCAACTTATAATCAGTATTCATACGAGCCGAAAAACGATCAAAATCTGTATTTTTGATAATACCCATATTCTTATAATAGCCCAAAGAAAAGAAAGAAGAACCTTTATCCGAACCGTTACTAACAGAAAGATTATATTGCTGAATAACCCCTGTACGAGTAATCTCTCCAAACCAGTCTGTATCGGCCACAGGCATTGTGTTCTTTGAATCTAAGAATTTAGAAAGAGTCATTCCGTACAGTATTGGATTACCATCGGCATTGTATCCCCAGTCATAAGCATATCCTAAAGCATTACCATTAGGATTCTCCCCATCGTTTACGTAAGCTTGCCACATAGCACGCCCGTATTGCTCAGTGTTTAACACATTCATCTTACTCTGATACATGGAGGCTGAGACAGAAGCATCGAAATTAATTTTGATCTGTCCCTTTTTCCCTTGTTTGGTGGTAATGATGACAACGCCATTCGCCGCACGTGAACCATAGATAGAAGCAGAGGCAGCATCTTTTAATACCTGAATCGACTCAATATCATTACCATTCAATTCATGCATGCCTGCTTTGGTAGGAACACCATCAATAATATATAGCGGATCGTTATTATTCAACGTACCAATTCCGCGGATACGTACTGTAGCAGCTCCGCTTGGATTGCCATCGGCCGTGATGTTCATTCCTGGGACACGCCCCTGAAGAGCTTTCACAGGATTGTTCTCACCTTGTTTCTGAATTTCATCAACTTTTACTACAGAAACAGCACCTGTTAAATCAGCCTTACGTTGTGTAGTGTAACCTGTGACAACTACTTCATCGACCATTTGAGTATCTTCTTCCAACAGTACATTAACCTTAGCAGCTGCTTTTACAACCACCGATTTATAACCAATATACGTAATCTTTAATGTAGATTTAGGAGAAACGGACAATTGAAAATTACCATCAAAGTCTGTAATTGTCCCGTTGGTAGTAGCTGTAGTTTCAACGACTGAAGCACCAATAATAGGTTGCCCATCCGTTTTGGAAGTAACGTTTCCTTTTACCACTATGTTTTGCCCCCACAGGGCTGACATGGAAGCAAACAGGAAACAAATGTAACAAAGAAGTTTTTTGTTTTTCATAATACCAAGCATTAGTTTATTGTAATTAAAATAAAAGTATAAATCTTCTTTTTTTCAATAACGCAAATTACGGTTGATTTAAATCAATCAACTGAAAGAAATGTTTCAAATGCTATAAAAAACGTTGCATCGAAGGCTATTATATAAGCTTCTAAAAGAAAGACTCTACATTTATCAAAAAAATGGGATTCTATATCTTCCTCAATGATTGAAAATACTACCTTTGTATAGAAAGCGATGCTTTTATAAAATATTCTGATACATAAATCACGGCCTATTGACCATGTATGTGGTCAACTGAAAAATGAAAGATATGAAAACAATATCAAACGAACAACTTACCATACAGGTATCTCCACACGGAGCCGAACTTTGCAGTATTCATGCACATGGAAAAGAATATTTATGGCAAGCCGATCCGGCTTTCTGGAAACGTCATTCACCAGTGCTCTTTCCTATAGTAGGAAGCGTATGGGATAATCAATACAGAAATGAAGGAATTGCCTATTCACTTTCACAACATGGTTTTGCACGTGACAAGGAATTTACGCTGATTTATGAAGATGAGAACGAATTACGCTATAGGCTTGTTAGCAACAAAGATACCCTACAGCTTTATCCTTTTCCTTTTTGCCTAGAAATTGGTTATCGGATTCAAGGAAAGCAGATTGAAGTGATATGGGAAGTGACAAATACCGGAGATAAACTGATGCATTTTCAGATTGGGGCACATCCAGCATTCTATTGGCCCGATTATGATGCAAAGACCAAAGAACGAGGATTCTTCGGATTTGATGAGAAGGAACGATTAAAGTATATCTTAATCTCGGAAAAAGGATGTGTAGACACTTCGCATGAGTATCAGTTAGCGCTTTCAAGCGGGCTGCTCACACTAGATACACAGACCTTCGACAAAGATGCTTTGATTTTAGAGAATGAGCAAATCCATAAAGTAACACTCTACACTAAAGAAAAGAAAGCTTATTTAAGCCTACATTTCAATACACCTGTAGTAGGCTTATGGTCTCCTCCTTCAAAGAATGCCCCTTTTGTATGCATTGAACCTTGGTATGGACGCTGTGATCGCGCTCATTACACAGGTGAATACAAAGACAAAGATTGGATGCAACATTTAAAACCGAATGATACCTTCAAAGGAGGATATACAATTGAAATTGAAGAGTAGGTTGTTTGCTTTGCTTATAAACTGAACTCATACTCGCTGAAAGTCATCCAAACTCAAACATTTGCTTAGCGCAATCGTATCCTTCTTCATAGAACGTGGTCAGTTTTTGCACATCTCGTTCAATACGATCGACCACTACGGGTTGCAGGGGGCGGATTACAACAATCTTCCCCTCGTCTTCCATTTGCTCCACCAATTCCAATTGTTCATTATAAACAGCACACCGACGGCTCAAGGCCTCACGCAACTTCGGGTATTTGCGGTAAACAAAGGAAGGAACATGGATATCTTTAGTATCTTTACGGTAACCACGATTACGGGTCAGCACAACAACATTACGAGAGCTACCATCCTCTATAGCCCGTAACAAAGGTATTGAATCAACAATTCCACCATCTAGCATCGGTACGTTATCTACGTAAGTAATAGGACAGACGAAAGGAAGACTACTCGATGCTCTAGCAATGTCAATAACCCGGCTCTTATCCCGTTTCTCCTCAAAATAGTTTGCTTCCCCTGTCATACAATTTGTTGTTACCATCACAAATCGCTCGGAAGAAGCAAAATAGGTATCATAGTCATAGGGAAGGATGTGCTCGGGAAATTCGTTAAAGAGCAAATCAAAATCTAGAATATTACGCTTCTTTAGTAAGTGTTTAAACCCTATATAATTGTATTTTTCCAACAAATCAATATTACTAAACTTGGCACGTCCGCGCTGACTGGATGCATAAGACAATCCATTGCACGCTCCCGCAGACACACCTATTACGTATGGAAACTTGATGCTACAATCCATCAGATAATCAAGTACCCCACAAGTGAATACTCCTCGCATGCCTCCTCCTTCAAGCACCAAACCGGTATACTCATCTACATTGAAATCATTCATTATCAAATCATTATTTGCATATTTATAATAAAAAAACACAGAATAAAGCTATTCTTTCGCAAAAATAACAAATAATCGGACAAATCCTTGTTTTTCAGGTAGATTCTATGTAACTTTAGGGTAGCTTAATTGTTTATGTAGGAAATCCCAAAAAGTCCTGCCCGCAGGCAAGCACCATGAGAATACAGTTTGAAATTAAAGAAAAATTGCAGGAAATCATCAATGAGATCCTGCATTCCGACAGATGGCAGACTTTCGTGAAGGAAGAAATTAGCGGTCGGACAACAGTTGTTATTCGTGACCAAGACTATGGTTCAGAAGCAACCATCGAAATCTACGCCAAATACGTAGAGATTAGAACTGCTTGGTCAAAGTACTATTATCGAATATTTGTCACCAATGACATCGTTTGGTGCGAATATGATGGAGCTTATCGTGGGCTACTTGAACAAGTACTCTTACCCACTATTACACCCAAAGAAGGCTTGCTTGAATCTGACGTTACCGAAAGTTCACTTTATGGAAATGAGCGTAAAAAGCTACGAGAATATGCCGAAGATAACCTTAAGCTAAAACAATTTCGTAGAGACAACTTCAATGAACAAAGGAATGGAACAGCGCCATTCGATCATCCTAAACGAGTCTATGATGAATTTATCAAGGAAGACTACGTAGTTTCACCTAAAAAGGATGAATGAATAGTGCCTACTTCTTCAAGCTTCTATAAGTATGATGGAAGTGCAAATAATGATCAATCTATAGGATTACATCCAATGATCATTATTTGCACTTTCATTTTAGAGAGCTAAGCTTTGAAGCTTTTACAATTGAAGAACCTAGTAAGTAATGCCTAAATGCCTCAGATCTGCTCGAGAAACAGTCAATTCTTGTCCTTCACTAAGACGTTCCAGAACCAAATCCCCAACTCGAAGTGCCTCTTGCTTCGTCAAGAACCCTTTTTTGCCGGGAATAGCTGGAACGAAAGGTTGTAGAATAATGACACGTTCTTTTCTATAAATCTGATAGCCATAGCCGACACCATCTTGGCTGCCTATTACTTCCAACCGATATAAACCGGACGAACAACTTGTTTTATTGTGAACCACAAAAGCTCCCAAAACCAAGATCAACGCAAGCGACAACGCTATCAGTTTTTTATTGCTCCTCATATTCATAAGGTTTCAGCTCCCAAGTATCGTCATAAAAAGAGGAAGAAGAAGTCCCTGTGCCTCCGGTAGCTATGATACCTCGCTCGCCCGTTGAGAAACAAACTGCTTTTACGCGCGAACTTCCTTCAAAACTAGTAAGATCTTCTCCATCCCACAAATCGGTAGCCGGATCATAAATCCAGTAGTTAGAACGCAAGCTTTGGCCTGAAGTTTGCCCCAGAGTAATGTATCCTTTGCCGTCAATCACAAAGGCACACCCATAACAGCGAACAATTGATGTGTAATCGTCATCGTAGTCATCATCACTGGAATTTTTTATATCGCGCAACTGTTTCCAAGGATTGCTCTGCGAAGGATCGAAACTCCAAAAGTCATACACATCAGCATTATTATTTTCTCCTCCGCAAATATAAGCTACATCATCAATAACAAAAGCCATTCCCCCTTGACGTTTTTGTCCACCAAATCCATTTATAATAGTCCACTGCGAACCAGCATTTGCCGAAGGATCGAACTTGTAAAAATCTTTCAGGTAATTATCATTATATCCCGTACCAACATATCCATAATCACCTATCCCGAAAGCTAGTGCATACATGCGAGCACCACCTCCAAAGGAATCCATCTGTTTCCAATTTCCCGTTGCAGGATCATATTCCCAGCAATCAGCCAAATAATCATTAGCATCTTTATCATAGCCACCTACGATATAGCCTTTTTCACCCACAGCAAAACCTGTTGCAGCATTGCGAGCTATAGCCTCATCGGGCATATCCTCACATTGGGTCCACCAATCATTATCAATATTATATTCCCACAAATCTTTCAATCGCTCTTTCTTGCTTCCACGGTATCCACCACATAGGTAGCCTTTATGGCCAATTGTAAATCCGGAAGCATCCATACGTGCCACTCCATCAAAATCAGAACGACGATACCAAACCCCAGCTGTATACTCTGTATCTTCCGTACAAGCAGCCAGCGATAGCAATGCAACCAGCATCCAAAGTAGTTTATTCATTTTCTTATTCATTAAAATTTGTCGTTAAATACAGTCGCAAATGTAGAGCGCAATGCCTATGAATAAAAAAACTATCGACAAACAGAAACATTCCGTCTACCAATAAAATCGAGGTCGACAAATAGGTAGACTTAGTCGATAGTTTTTGAGGAATATACTTAAATGCTCTTCTTTTGCCGCCACAAAATCAATTACTGTTTTATGAAATCATCAACAAATATCCTTTTGATTTTTAGTCTCTGCTTTTTCGCTTCTTGCACAAATGATGCTTCAATGGTAGGAGGCAAATGGGTAGAGACTGCCTTCCGTAATATACTAACGGACACTTGTACGGTATCCCTAAGTACCGTTTTAAGCGATTCTCTGGCCACTTCAGGAGATACCATATGTCAGATTGGACACCGAAAAGACGAATTATGGGGAGATATCACTGCCTCATTTTATGCCGAATATCAAGTCGCTTCGGCTACTTTTGATGAAAGCATTAACTACCAATTTGATTCTCTTACAATCCGTCTCTTCACCTCAGGGGATTATCTGGGTGACACTTTGTCCACGCAACAAATTCGTATGTATCCACTCACTGAAAACATACAGTTAGATGATAATAATTACTTGTACAACACTAGCCAAATAAGCTACGACAAGCAGAATTTATTAGCTTCATTTAGTTTTCAGCCCACCCCTGGGCAGCGTAGCAAAGAATTAGAAGTGCGCTTATCCGACGAATGGGGCAAAAAATGGTTCGATTTACTACTCGAAGGTAATCGCGTTATGGACTCGCAAAATTTCTTTCAAAACTACTTTAAAGGGATAGCTTTTATTCCTGATGTGAATGATCAATGTGTGAATGGCTTCCAAGTGAACGATTCCAGCCTTTGCCTCACGCTTTATTATCACTCATTAACTGAAATCATCACTGAAAGCAAGTTGGTTTTCGAAACAAGTAGCAGTCTCACATTTAACAAGATTGCTCAAGACAGAAAAAACACACCTATAGAAAAGATGCAAAGTGGTGACGACAACCTATTTCCCTCAACTAAGAGCAATCACCAAGCCTATTTACAAGGAATGACGGGTATGTATATTTCGATCGATTTTCCTTACTTGAATAACCTATGTACAGAAGGAGATCTTGTCACAGTTGAAAGTGCCATTCTCCGTCTATATCCCGTGAAAGGGACTTATGGCGGCATGTGTCCGCTCCCCAAGAGCATCACATTGTATACTGCTGATAAAAACAATGTAACCCAAAGTGTAATAACAGACCTCACAGGGAACTCTGTACAAACAGGAAACTTAGTGATAGACGAAATGGCATATGAAGAGACGTATTATTCATTCGACCTGACTTCTTTCCTACAGACTAATCTGGGAACTACAGGCTACAATAGACAAAAGCTACAGCTTTTCCTCCCAGATAACTTATTTTATACCACCCTTCAGGGTGTCGTCTTTGGAGATGCAGAGCATACAGCCAATAAAGAAACGACCAAACTAATTGTACTTTACAAAACCTATCAGCAATGAAGAAAATCCTATTTTATATTTTAGCTTCTTATAGCTCTATTTTCATATTGAACGCCCAAAACACCACCAATTCGCCCACTTCAATGTTCGGATTGGGAGAAATTTCTACAGGTGAAGGAGGACAATATGCTGGATTAGGTGGAGCAGGAATCGCTCTACGCGGAAACAATTTTCTAAATAGTGCCAATCCGGCATCACTCACTGAACTCAGTGGACAACGATTTCAAATGGATGCTGGCATTATGGGCTCATACCAAAACTATACGGAACGAGGTGCAAGCAATCATTCCGTCACAGGCAACCTAAACAATCTAAGCATTGGCTGTAAGATTGCACCACGATGGTATGGAGCATTCTTCCTCGCTCCTGTCAGTAGTGTAGGATATGCCATTACGCTCGATGAAGAGATTGCAGGTAGCAATGGAAGTAGCGTATCGTCACACTTTCAAGGAGAAGGAGGTATTTCGAAAATGGGCATAAGCACTGCCTATTTGTTGGGCAAAAGATGGTCCATAGGTACCAATCTTTCCTACGTCACAGGAACCATCACCCAAACCGAGACTCAAGGCAGTGCAACCGAAGAAACCAGTTCTTACAAACACTCTTTTTATGCCGACTTCGGCGTTCAATATAAATGGGAAATCGATCGTGAGCGCTCACTAGTAGCAGGATTGGTGTATGGATACAACAAAGATTTGAAACAAGAAAACAATTTATCTGTCAGCAGTAGCTCTGGTGGAGAGGATATTGAGAACGATTTAAAAAACGACCGACAATGCCTCCCTCAATTTGTAGGGGTAGGCGTTTCTTACACTCACAAAAGATGGATGGGGACTGTTGATTATAAGTATATCGATTGGAGTAGGATGCAGTCTTCCCAAGCCAATATTAGTTTTCAAAATCAACATCGCTTATCTTTAGGTGGCAAATACACCATGGGGAATATCTATCGAAACCCGGTTAGTCTTTTATTAGGGACAGGAATTAGTAACTCTTACATCGTCATTCAACAAAAAAAAGCTGTCAATTATTATATAAGTAGCGGACTTAACTTCAATCTACGCGACAATAATATTCTCTCTTTCGGACTGAAATACAAAGGGCAACTAAAAGTGCCAAACGGGATGCAAAAAGAAAGCAGTTTATCTTTATTTCTAAACATCACCTTCTCAGAACGCACTTATCGTGCCAAAATACGCTAATATTCATTCTTTATTTATGCAAATAAAGTACAAATGGGTGGATTTCAACAAAGGAATCCTTATATTTGCATCCAAAATATTTAATATTAATTTCATCAGAATGAAAAAAAGTATCCTTATTGCTGCTTTGGGCTTATTCAGCTTAAGCGCAATGGCACAAGACGCAAAACCCGCTGAGGGCTTCGTTTTCACAACAGTGAAAGAAAATCCAATTACTTCTATCAAAAACCAGAACCGCTCAAGCACATGCTGGAGTTTCTCTTCTCTAGGATTTTTGGAATCTGAATTATTACGTTTGGGTAAAGGTGAATATGATCTTTCAGAAATGTTTGTAGTTCACAAAACGATGGAAGACCGCGCTACAAATTATGTACGCTATCACGGTGACAGTTCGTTCTCTCCAGGTGGAAGCTTCTATGATATTATGTACTGTTTAAGAAACTACGGTTTAGTTCCGCAACAAGCAATGCCAGGAATCATGTATGGCGATTCTCTTCCTGTTCACAATGAATTGGATGCTGTTGCCGAAGCCTATACTAATGCTATCGCTAAAGGAAAGCTTACAAAATTAACTCCAGTATGGCAAAAAGGCCTTAGTGCAATTTATGATACTTACTTGGGAGCTTGCCCAGAAAACTTTACCTACAACGGAAAAGAATATACTCCTAAAACTTTTGCTGCATCATTGGGATTGAATCCAGATGACTATATTTCATTGACTTCATACACTCACCACCCATTCTATGCTCCTTTTGCTTTGGAAATCCAAGACAACTGGCGCAACGGACTGTCATACAACCTTCCGATAGACGAACTAATGGCTGTAATGGAGAATGCTGTGAATAAAGGATATACTTTTGCATGGGGTAGCGACGTTAGCGAACAAGGATTTACTCGCGACGGTGTAGCTGTTGTACCCGATGATTCAAAAGGTGCAGAACTTACAGGATCAGACATGGCTCGTTGGACTGGTTTGACTGCTGCTGACAAGCGCAAAGAACTTACTTCAAAACCTGTTCCTGAACTGACTATTACTCAAGAAATGCGCCAAACTGCATTTGATAACTGGGAAACCACTGATGATCATGGAATGGTAATCTTCGGTATTGCAAAAGATCAGAACGGCAAAGAGTACTTTATGGTTAAGAACTCTTGGGGTTTGAGTGGAAAATATAAAGGTATTTGGTATGCATCTAAAGCCTTTGTTTCTTATAAAACGATGAATATCTTAGTAAACAAAAATGCAATTCCTAAAGAAATTGCTAAGAAACTAGGTATTAAATAAGAAAGAATTCATATTTCTTAAATAAAAAAAGTGTCGGAAGTCGATAAATACTTCCGACACTTTTTTAGTTAAGAGACACTTAGTTTACTGATAAATTCTGCAAATTGATCTTTATAGTTATCACCCACAGGAATATATGTACTTTTATCAAAGATAATGCGTAACCGAGAGACTTCTGTTATCTTGCGAAGATTAACGATATAAGACCGATGCACACGCATGAAATTAGCGGGAAGCCGTTCTTCCATCTTTTGTAAGCTTGCTAGTGTCATGATCGGTTTATCCTCTCCTTCCACAAAAATACGAACATACTCACTCATTCCTTCAATGTATCGTATCTTTTCCACGTCAATGCGTACCACTTTATAATCACTCTTAACGAACAAAGAATCGCCTTTTATCTGCGAATTATTACTAAAATCGCCATGCTGCTGCTCCATCAAGCGATATTCAATATGTTTACGAGCTTTATCTGAAGCCTTCAATAAGTCTTGAAATTCAAAAGGTTTTAATAGATAATCAACTGCATCAAGCTTAAAACCATCCACGGCATATTCAGAATACGCAGTAGTAAAGATGACTAATGGAGGAGCAATTAAAGAGCGAATGAAATCTAGCCCATTCAAATCTGGCATATTAATATCTACAAAAATCAAATCGATTTCTTCTTCAGATAACACTTTCATGGCTTCAAAAGCATCTTGACAGGGTTTAACCAATGACAAGAAAGGAACACGCGAGATATATTCAGCCAACTGTGTTAAAGCAAGAGGCTCATCATCAACTGCAATACATTTCATCATAATAAAGGTATTATTAGTAACACATCAAATTCATTCTCTTCTTCTGTTATAGAAAGCGTATAATCATTGCCAAACAATAATCTGAGGCGCTTACGTATATTTTCTAGTCCAATGCCATGATGTTGTTTATCTGATGATGCCCCACTACTATTCGTACATCTAAAAGATAATTTATTGCCCTCTTCCAATTGCATGCCGACACGAACAAACGATTCTTTTCGGTAGCTCACTCCATGTTTGAAAGCATTCTCCACAAAAGAGATGAAAAGCAAGGGAGGAATTTGCACATCAGGAACTTCGAGAGGAAAGTTCATATCAATAAAGACTTTATCGGGATAACGCAAACTCATTAAAGCAACGTAATTTTCTAAGAACTGAACTTCACGAGATAGCAGAATTGTCTTATTACTAGCCTCATAAAGTACATATCGCATCAACTTTGATAGTTCGACAATAGAACTTCTAGCCTTCCCTGTATCTATATCCACTAAAGCGTGAATGTTATTCAGTGTATTCATAAAAAAGTGCGGATTAATCTGATATTTCAGATACTGTAGCTCCGAATGTAATTGCTGATGTTCTAAATCTTTCAATCTTTCTTCATCACGGAAGGACTTAAAAAAAAGCTTGATGGCGATAGTAAAGCCCACCATTAAAAATGCAATTACAAAATGAATAAGATAACGGAGAGCAAAAGGAGGTAAAGGTAAAGGAGCCGGCTTTATGAAACCTGTTTGTTGTCGATGACTTTCAGTCATAAATTTTCCATCTGGATGTTCTTCCCACTGCTGATCACCACCTCTCTTTGCCCTTTTTCTCATCTCAATCAGCTGATCTCTCTCGTTCATAGATTTACCATTATCAAGAACTCCGTGCTTAAATTCTTTTGGAAAACGCCCCATAACAGGAGAAGGAGGAATCCAACACGTAGTAGCGATCAAAAAAATCACTAACACAACATATAGCCAATATTTCTTTTTAAAGAGAAGAATCGGGACTAGCGCATAATTATTGAGAAGAAATATAATGAAAAAGGGCAATATTGACAACCAAGAATCGCGGATAACCATCCAAATTTCTTCTCGTTGAAGTCCTCCGCTAGCAGCAAAATAGCCACCAATCAATGGAAGGAGAAAAATAACAGACCAAATAGTCACATAGATGCTCTGCTCCAGCAAGAGTTGTTTACGGAATCTCATCATACTTTATAACTGCAAATTACTGATACAAAGATAGAAGAGATGCCTATTTTCTTCAAAAAGAATCGACTAAGGAGCTATTTTCAAGGGTAAACAGCTCTTTATCATCCCAGAGGGTTCGCTTAATCAGGTTGACGACAATCCACTCAATTGCACTCCCGATACTCTTGTGGAGTCATCTTCACATGTTTACGAAAATATTTAGTGAAGAAAGACAGATTGTTGAATCCCAATGAGAAAGCGATTTCTTTGACGGGTAAACGAGTTGATTTTAATTGTGCTTTGGCATTCATCACAATAATGCCAGTTATTATGGTTAAAGGACTATGTCCACTGGCTTTTCTAATCGCACCTGAAAAGTGAGCAGGAGTGACTCGACACTTTTCTGCATAGAAAGACACCTCATGTTCTTGGGCATAATTCACCATTAACAATTGAATAAACTCTCGATAAAGTTCATGCTCGCGCTTCATTGGCTCGTTTGGAATAGGTTTAAAACGCTTATACAACTCACCTACTGTTTGAAAAAAGATATTGAATAGGGATCTTAATATTTCTTTGTTCTCCAAAATATGGGGTAAGGAATAGGTACGAATCAACAAGCTGAATCCGTCTTGATAGAGCCTAGCTACTTCCTCAGACAAAGATTGAATGGGATTATCAAGAACCGTAGGAAGAAAATCAAGATAAGTTTCAACAAAATTTACCCGAGAGATAAAATCTGAAGAAAAACCTGCAAAACAGATCCTTGCATCAGCAGTTACTTCGTTGATCTGCATAAATGAACCAGGAAGCAAAGTGATAAAGTCATTACGTCTAATAGTAAACTCAGAAAGATTGACTGTTGCCGTCACTGATCCCTCTAAACAAAGAACTAGTATTCCGGCTTTAATATTACAAGGAAAACGACTATATTGAATGAGTGTATCACCTGTTATACTGTCACCAGCAACAAAATCAACTGGAAAATCCAGCTTAGGAAGCACATCATCTTTAGTCATAATTAAGAAAGTTTATTGCACAAAGATACTCTTTTATGCTTTAACCTCAATCAATTTTTTTACTAAAACATTAAAAAATAAAACATCTTATCAAATGTTCCTTCTTGCAGTTTTTCATACTTATAGCCTTACAAAGAGACTCTATTTCTATAGAACCGATATGCTCAAAAAACTTAATACTGTGCATTTTTTACACGTATTTCTTGTCAGAACCAAGTGTTTGAGTAATTTTGCACGCTGATAGTTAACCGGATAGTTTGGATAGCAAGATTACTACTACTTTACTACTGGCTGCTAACTTGTAGAAATACTAATACTAAAATTAATAGCATGAGTTTGAAAATTGTTGTATTGGCAAAACAAGTTCCCGACACACGTAACGTCGGGAAAGATGCCATGAAAGCCGACGGAACTATTAACCGTGCGGCACTCCCTGCCATCTTCAACCCCGAAGATTTAAATGCCCTAGAGCAAGCTCTTCGCCTGAAAGATGCTCACCCAGGCTCTACCGTAACCATCCTGACAATGGGTCCGGGACGCGCCGCCGACGTTATTCGTGAAGGTCTTTTCCGTGGTGCCGATAATGGTTATTTGTTAACCGACCGAGCTTTTGCAGGTGCAGATACGCTAGCGACAAGCTACGCTTTGGCAACTGCTATCCGGAAAATGGGTGAATGCGACATTATTATCGGTGGTCGTCAGGCTATCGACGGTGACACAGCACAGGTAGGCCCACAGGTGGCAGAAAAACTAGGATTAACACAAATCACATATACTGAAGAGATTTTGGAAGTAGGTGATGGCAAAATCAAAGTGAAACGCCACATCGATGGCGGTGTAGAAACTGTAGAAGGTCCATTGCCAATAGTTATCACAGTCAACGGTTCAGCGGCTCCTTGCCGCCCACGTAATGCAAAATTGGTACAGAAATACAAACACGCTAAAACGGTAACAGAAAAGCAACAAGGTAACCTCGATTATACCGATTTGTATGATCAACGCGACTACCTCAATCTGCCCGAATGGAGTGTAGCCGATGTGAACGGAGATCTAGCCCAATGTGGTCTATCTGGCTCTCCTACGAAAGTAAAAGCCATTCAAAACATTGTATTTCAGGCTAAAGAGAGCAAAACCATCAGCGGTAGCGACCGTGATGTGGAAGAACTGATTGTTGAACTGTTAGCTAATCATACCATCGGATAATCATGAATAATTTATTTGTATATTGTGAAATAGAAGAAGGCATCGTCGCAGACGTCAGCCTTGAACTTCTGACAAAAGGTCGTTCGTTAGCTAATGAACTCAATTGCCAACTCGAAGCAGTAGTTGCCGGCAGCGATCTTAAAGAAATAGAAAAGCAAATCCTACCTTATGGTGTAGATAAACTCCATATTTTCGACGCTGAAGGACTTTATCCTTACACTTCTCTTCCTCACACTTCTATCCTAGTAAACCTCTTTAAAGAAGAAAAACCACAAATCTGCCTGATGGGTGCCACTGTTATCGGTCGCGACCTAGGGCCACGTGTTTCCTCAGCTTTAACTAGCGGTTTGACAGCCGATTGTACTTCTTTGGAAATCGGCGATCACGAAGATAAAAAAGAGGGAAAAGTTTATAAAAACTTGTTGTACCAAATCCGTCCGGCATTTGGTGGCAACATTGTTGCAACCATCGTCAACCCCGAACACCGTCCACAAATGGCTACGGTTCGTGAAGGTGTGATGAAAAAAGAGATTGTTTCTACCGATTATAAAGGAGAAGTGATCCGTTATGATGTAAAAGAATACGTTGCAGACACAGACTATGTGGTAAAAGTAATCGAACGCCATGTAGAAAAAGCTAAAAACAACCTAAAAGGTTCTCCCATCATCATTGCTGGTGGTTATGGAGTAGGCTCCAAAGAAAATTTCGACTTGCTATTCAGCCTAGCAAAAGAACTTCATGCAGAAGTTGGCGCAAGCCGTGCGGCTATTGATGCCGGCTTTGCTGAACATGACCGACAGATCGGTCAAACTGGTGTTACTGTTCGCCCAAAACTCTACATTGCATGTGGTATTTCTGGACAGATCCAACACATCGCTGGTATGCAGGAAAGTGGTATTATCATCTCTATCAACAACGATCCGGATGCTCCGATCAACACGATTGCCGATTATGTAATCAACGGATCTATCGAAGAAGTTGTGCCAAAGATGATTAAGTATTATAAACAGAATAGCAAGTAAAAAAAGATGGCAAATTTTTATACAGAAATACCGGAACTCAAGTATCACTTGAACAATCCGATGATGAAACGTATTTGCGAACTTAAAGAACGCAACTACAGTGATAAGAATGAATTCGACTATGCTCCCCTAGACTTTGAGGATGCATTGGATTCTTACGATAAAGTATTAGAGATTACCGGAGAAATAACAGGAGAAATCATTAATCCAAACGCAGAAGGTGTTGATGAAGAAGGACCTCATTGCGCCAATGGACGTGTGGAATACGCTTCCGGGACAAAGCAAAACTTGGATGAAATGGTTAAGGCCGGTTTAAACGGAATGACCATGCCAAGACGATTCGGCGGACTAAACTTCCCGATCACTCCCTACACCATGTGTGCAGAAATTGTTGCCGCTGCTGATGCAGGTTTTGGAAATATTTGGTCTTTACAAGACTGTATCGAAACATTATATGAATTCGGAACAAATGAACAGCACGGCCGATTCATTCCTCGCGTATGTCAAGGCGAAACGATGTCTATGGATTTAACTGAGCCTGATGCAGGATCGGATCTTCAATCGGTGATGTTAAGAGCTACATATAGCGAAAAAGAGGGTTGCTGGTTATTGAATGGCGTAAAGCGTTTCATCACTAATGGTGATGCTGATATTCACCTTGTGCTTGCTCGTTCTGAAGAAGGAACGAGAGATGGTCGAGGACTATCTATGTTCATCTATGACAAACGTCAAGGGGGTGTTGATGTACGTCGTATAGAACATAAACTGGGTATTCATGGCTCTCCTACTTGCGAATTGGTTTATAAGAATGCGAAAGCAGAACTTTGTGGTGATCGTAAATTAGGTTTGATTAAATATGTGATGGCATTAATGAATGGTGCCCGTCTAGGTATTGCTGCTCAATCGGTAGGATTAAGCCAGGCCGCCTATAACGAAGGTTTAGCTTATGCTAAAGACCGTAAACAGTTCAGTAAAGCTATTATTGAATTCCCTGCTGTGTATGACATGCTTGCCATTATGAAAGGGAAATTAGATGCCGGCCGTGCACTACTTTATCAAACAGCTCGCTACGTTGATATTTATAAAGCATTAGATGACATCTCACGCGAACGTAAACTGACACCGGAAGAGCGCCAGGAACAAAAGAAATACGCTAAACTGGCAGATAGCTTTACACCGCTTGCGAAAGGTATGAACTCTGAATATGCAAATCAGAATGCTTACGACTGTATCCAAATTCATGGTGGTTCCGGATTTATGATGGAATATGCTTGTCAACGCATTTATCGGGATGCACGTATCACTAGCATTTATGAAGGTACCACTCAGTTACAAACAGTTGCCGCTATACGCTATGTAACTAACGGCTCTTATATAACTACCATTCGTGAATTCGAAACGATTCCATGTTCACCTGAAATGGAACCCCTCATGTCTCGTCTTAGAAAGATGGCTGATAAGTTCGAAGCTAGCACTAATGCAATAAAAGAAGCTCAAGACCAAGAACTGCTTGACTTCACAGCTCGCAGATTAATGGAAATGGCGGCTGACATCATCATGGCTCACTTGTTGATTCAGGATGCCAGCAAAGCTGCCGATCTGTTTGCTAAGTCAGCACATGTTTATCTTAATTATGCTGAAGCAGAAGTTGAGAAACATGCTGGTTTTATCAAAAACTTAGATAAAGAGGACCTAGCTTTCTACAAAAAGTAATCAGCAATAACCTGAATAAATAAGATGTCAGAAAATCTACAGATTAACACCGGCAACAAAGAACAAAAGTATAAAGAACTACTTCCGCAGTTGCAATCATTGGTTAGTACAGAAACGAATCAAATAGCAAATATTGCTAATATTGCTGCTGCGCTAAAGCAAACTTTTGATTTTTTCTGGGTAGGCTTCTATTTAGTTGAAAAAGATGAACTCGTATTAGGCCCTTTTCAGGGACCTATTGCCTGCACACGCATTCGCTTTGGAAAAGGAGTTTGCGGCACAGCATGGAAAGATGGTAAAACACTCGTTGTTCCTAATGTAGATGAGTTCCCAGGCCATATTGCATGTAATGCAGCATCTAAATCGGAAATAGTAGTTCCTATCTCTAAAGACGGCATAATTATTGGAGTAATGGATATCGATAGTGACGAATTAAATCACTTTGATACTATTGACGCTCAATATTTGGAGATAATCTGTACATACATTTAATTCTCCTTTTGTTGAAAATGAGATAAAAAAGTAGGGCTCTGATTCTTGTCAAAAGAATTAGAGCCTTAACTTAATAAAAAAGGACTTCTTTTATACTTCTCTCATTATCTAATCCAAACGCTGCAATTGACGCAAAAGTTCCTTCTGCTTATCGGATAGATTAACAGGAAGCTTAACCCAATAAGTTATAATCAAATCGCCAAACTCTCCCCCCTTTTTATAGACTGGGAATCCCTTGCCTTTGAGCCTTACCTTTGTTCCATTTTGAGTTTCCGATTTCACTTTCAACTTAACTTTACCATCTAGCGTATCAATCACTTTTTCTCCACCCAATAAAGCTGTATAAAGATCAATTTCCACATCAACGTAGAGATCATCATCCAAGCGTTTAAATACAGAGTCTTCAGCTATAACAAAGGTTATGTATAAATCGCCTGCGGGGCCTCCATTGTAACCACTGGCTCCATAACCTCTTAACTTAATCACTTGTCCATCAGCAACACCCGCCGGAATGGTTATACGCACTTGCTTACCATTAACAGTCAATACCTGTTTATGCGTTTGGGCAGCCTCACGCAGGGATAAACGGAGCTCAGCATTTAAATCTTTGCCTCGAGATCCGGCACTACGCTGTCCTCTGCCCCTATGCCCAAACATTGATTCAAAAAAATCAGAGAACCCGTCGGCACTGCCACCGGAAAATCCACCAGTACCCCTAAAGCCGCTTGTTTGTTGTTGAGCGCGCTTTTGGGCTTCAAACTCATCGGCATGCTTCCAATGCTCTCCATATTCATCATACTTCTTACGGTTTTCAGGATCTCCCAATACTTCGTTGGCTTCATTTACTTCCTGAAATTTATCTTTTGCACTTGGATCATTAGGATTCAAGTCTGGATGATATTTACGGGCCAATTTACGGAAAGCCTTCTTTATATCACCTTGTGAGGCGGATTTATCTACCCCAAGAATCTTGTAATAATCTATATAAGCCATGTTTTATGAATTTTATTCGTTCAAATATTATATTGCAAAAAACAAGCCAATCTGATCTTTCTAAAGAAGAATTAACATGTATTATATGTCGCTCATTTTCAATATCCAACCTTTTGTTTCAGCATTTGAAAATCTTGTTTTCCCATCCCTAGATCAGTAAACGGTCGAGATTCATTATGGTCATTTAAATAAACTCTCTTTCTCATTTTATAAGAAGAATTAATCACTGACAATGAATGATCACCATACCTGGTAGATACGCCTCCTAATTCCAGCATTGTAGGAAAAAATGAACTACTAGAAGAAACGCCCTTACTCTTATTCTGAATTGCCTCATTCCATATTTCCGGATAAGTAACCTTATATTCTTTAGACATCCATAATAAAAAAGGAACATGAAGTTGATAATAAGAGGGAATTGGAGAAGCATGTAAGAACAAATGGCGAGAATCATCATAAATATCTTCACCATGATCCGAAGTATAGAGCATAGCTGCATCAATATGTTGTTTTTCTAACAAACCAATCAAGCGATACAGAAACTGATCTGTATATCGGATCGAATTATCGTAGGCATTCACTAGATTAGTACGATATTTCACTTTGGCATCCACCGGAAAGTCTGGAAGGAAAAAAGCATCAGTAGAAGCGTATCGTTCACGATAATTAAAATGAGAACCATACGTGTGAAGCACAATAAATATTTTTTTAGCTTCGGTAGCTAATTCTGTTTCCACTAATTTCAGTAATTCATCATCAGAGGGATTATATGCTCCGTCCAACGAATCTTCTTTTATAAAATCAAACGTATCTGCTTCTTCACCAAAGAAATCAATAAATGAATGATTATAACGCTGATTGGAAAAAAAGGCTGTTCGAAAACCTGCTTCTTTAAAGGCTGTAATAATCCCTTTTTGATGATAGATCGAATCATAATTAGAGGCAGTAATGGCTGACAACAACATCGGGACACTTTTATGAGTCGTATTAGATTCTGTGAGAACCTTTGGAAAAGCTATAAGGCCAGATTGCTGTAATAGAAATGGATTAGTTTCACGTCCATATCCATATAACTGCCAGTTGAATGCACGAGACGTTTCGCCAACCACCATCACATATACTTCACGTTTATCTGCAGGATGAGTGCTCTTAGCATGAAAAGAAAATTCTTTCGATGTACGTTGATAATTCTGAGTCAACACAATACGTTGGAAAGCAAGCCCAACATTGTAGCACACATTCAGTGGATAGAGATCAGACTTCAATTCGTAGCGTGCATCCCCCAAATAAGCCCCTATAAGGGCAAATAAAGAAATCCCAATAAGCGTAAACGCTCTTTTTCGCTCTCTTTGAAGAAATTCAACAGCAAGTTTTCGCTTATAAATTATTGAAAATGTAGCTAAAACGAGGGCTGGAACATAAAGAATGACTACTGTAACAATAGCAGGTAATAAGTTGTCAAGCAACTCCATTGCTTCACCCGGATTCGTTGTAACTAAATTCAAGAACATATCTACAGCAATGATAGAATGCCCAAATAAATAAAGTAACACGATCTGAAATGCTCCAAAGAACAAAAATAGAAACAAAATCCAAAACATTTTCCCACTAGTTCGTGATAAAGTCATCAAGCCATAATAGCAACCTAAAGGGAGTAAAACATTGCAAACTTTTGCTAGCCAAGGTAATGGCTCTGTGAAACACAAAAGGATGTTTGGGATAATCAAGATAAACAGAAACAAATAAAACAAGTGTTGCTGATTCCCAAACCATTTTTTTACATCATTAAAAAGCTTCATTGATATTAAATATAAAACCTGTTTGGTGTTTACCAAACCCTAAATCTAAACGTACATTAACCCTTTTCTTAAATTCCCAACGATAGCCAAAACCATAATTAGGCAAAATATGAGTCACAGTAAAATCTGAAAGTCGAGGGAATACACTCCCGGCTCCAATCCACATGACTACTCCATTTCTTTTCCATACCTTTTGCCGGAGTTCAACTTGAGCATCCATCGCACACTTATCACGATAGCGACCTTCATAATACCCACGCATCGAATAAGAGCCGCCTAATGTTGCCAATAATCCCCAAGGAGGATTCCCATCATTGAGCAATCCATGGAATTGCCCCGCCAAGACTCCACCTTTCCACACTGACTGATAATAGCTAGTAGTGAGCTCCGTAGTGCTGAAAGTATATTTATTAGCCAGAAAGCTTGGCGTAAAGCGCTGATCAATTCGAAAATAATAGCCACGATAAGCATTGGTCAAGAAATCGCGTGAATCATACAAGAGAGAAAAGCCAAGACTCATATTGGTGGTTCTTGCTGCCATACCTTCCCACAATTCGGGGTTCTCAAAATTTCGCCCGTCAATGTAATCGAATACGGCAATAGGGCCTACATATAAATTTCGGGCAATGCGATACATGAAATCAACTTTTATTTCTGCTTGGAAACGATCGTATTTACTTTCATTATCATTATTAACACCATTATCATAACCTCTTCCCCAATAGAGGCTCGGGAAGGAATAAAAATATAAATTATAATTCAATCGATATTTTTGTTGAGGAAATAAATGAGTACCCCTTACTCCTAATAAGTAAAACCCGACAGTAGAAACATCTCCATAAAGAGAAATATTTGAGGGAGGAAGAAGTGTATCATTTTGATCTGTACGGTAAAGACCGGCTGCCACCATACCTAATCCTAACTTTGTATCACTGGAATAATGAGGACCGCCAATTATACTAAAATCAAATTTCTTTCTTTTTGTTTCTTTATTAGCATCATTAAAATAATCCAGAAAACTCTTTATAAAACTACGTTTAACTTGAAGAGAATCCGACGATATTTTTAAAACCGTATCTGTCGGCACAATACTATCTATAAAACTTGGACGCGCATTTATAGGGATTTGAATGAACAACAATAGCGCCAACCATATAATTCTATTTCGTCTTACACACATAATAATTAGCAATATTTCGGTACAAAGTTAGTCCGAAAGATTGTAATTAAACAGCATCGAAGGCACTATTGTTGCAAGTTAATTCCTTTTTAACGTTTAAGAAGTTGAATAAATTGATTGACATCCTCTTCAGTGGTATCGAAAGACGTCACCAATCGAATCTCGTTATTTGATTCATTCCAGAAATAAAAGAAATAGGATTCGAGCATCCTATCAATAATCGGACGTGGCATAGTCAAAAACAATTGGTTGCTTTCAGCCCTCTGAGTAAACGATATTTCAGGCTCATCTTTTAATGCCTGGTAAAGTTTATCGGCCATTTCATTGGCATGAGTTGCATTCTTCAACCATAAATCATCAGTCAGATAAGCTGTGAACTGACAAGATAGGTAACGCATCTTAGAAGCTAGCTGGGCAGATTGTTTTCTAATAAAACGAGCATCATGTTGCAAGTCCTTATTAAATATGATAACGCATTCGCCCATCATCAGCCCATTCTTTGTTCCCCCAAAACTCAGGATATCTATACCGCAATCCACCGTTAATTCTTTGAGAGATAGCTGAAGAGAAGCACAAGCATTGGCTATTCGTGCTCCATCCATATGAACATATAACCCATTAGAATGAGCAAACTCAGTCAGCTGCTTCAACTCCTCCGAAGTATAAATCGTTCCAAGTTCTGTACACTGCGAAATATAAATAGCATGGGGTTGCGAATGATGCTGATCTCCTATTCCATGGAGGTAGGGTTGAATCAGTTGGGGAGTCAATTTTCCATCGACTGTTGCTATCGGGCGAATTTGAGCGCCAGTCATCTTAACCGGAGAGCCACATTCGTCTACATAAATATGTGCAGTTTCTGCACAAATAATAGAGTGATACGAACGAGTCATGGCTTGCAAAGCTACCACATTACTTCCTGTGCCATTAAAAACGAACAAAGGTAGGCAGTCTGGGGTAAACGCTTCCTTTATTTTTACTACAGCTTCTTCAGTCCATTTATCATCACCATAACCCAACGCATGATCTGCATTAGCCCGGTTTAATGCTTCCATCACTAACGGATGCACACCGGAATTATTATCAGAGGCAAAACTTCTCATTTTTACTTTATTACTTTACATCGTTTTAATCGTAATGCAAAGTAATAGAATTATTTCCAGAAAAAGGTCTTGCGCAACCAATAATCTATGGCTAGCAACCCTAAGGCTAATAAAGCAATATAAACATAAAACTCAAATAGAGGGGCATGTTGACGAATATTAACTCTAGGTACACTACTCATTAAACTTAAATCGAGATAGAAAAACAACACATAAGCCCCTAACCCAATCAAGAATAGCACAGCAAACAACAAAAGACTCCAACTAAGTATAGATTGTTTCTTCTGTTGTTTTGTAGCTTCCACATGCACACGTTCCATCATCCTATACGAGAAATTGGAAGACAACGGGACTTGTTGCCTACGTGCCAAAGCTTTTTTCAAAACTTCCTGATCCTTATTCTTTTCATATCTTTCTTCCATATTCATCTCCTCTATTTATTATTCATCAATACATAAATCTTTTTCCGCGTACGGTGGAGTTTAATCTTCACATTACTAATCGATAGTTTCAATACGTCACTAATCTCCACTATCGATTTCTCCTCATAATAAAAAAGCATAATCAAAGCTTTCTCCTCTGCAGTTAAAAGATCTATGGCCTTTCTTAATTCCTCCACTAACTCCTCCGAATCTACCAAAGAAAAAACACTTTCTGCGGCTTCGTCAGGAACATTATTTATCATTTTTTCCTCAATACAAAACAACTCTTGTTTATGCTTGCGAGTAGCTGAAATAGCAGCATTGTAAGCAATCCGATAAATCCATGTCGAAAACTGGCACTCACCTTTATACGTATTCAGCTTTCGGAAAGCCTTCAAAAAGACATCTTGAAGCAGTTCTTCAGCATCTTCCTGGCAGCCAATAATTTGAATAATAAGTGAATACAACGGACGACTATAACGGTCAAGAAAGACAGAGAAGTATTTCGTTTCTCCATCCAGTATTCGTTTGATATAGTATGATTCGTCCTTCAGTTCCATTTAATACTTTAGACGCTGCGCTTATCAAAAGGTTACAACCTTAGCATAAAAAACAATACTAACTTTTTTGAGCATTTAAGTGTAACCTTTTTCATCCAACAGCGTCAAACGATACAAAGAACAAAAATATTCACTAAAAACAGTATCATTATGATGGATTTTATTTCTATACCCTTGGTAGTGGGTATCATTACACTCGGAATCTATAAACTATTCGAACTTTTTGCCTGCAGAAAAGAAAGAATGGCTATGATCGAAAAACTAGCTGACAAATTGAATGCAGGTGATGTGAATAGTAAGCTATCTCTCAACTTAAACTATTCGCGCTCAAAGTTTCCGTTCGGCGCACTTAAAAGTGGACTCCTAATGGCTGGAATTGGAATTGGATTATTAGTCGCCTTTTTCATCTGCTACAATGTATTTCCAAACTATACCGGTACTAGAAGTTGGGATGTTGAGCGTCAATCAAGTGTCGTATATGGATCATCTGTATTACTTTTCGGCGGATTAGGATTATTGATCGCCTTTATCGTTGAAATGAACATGAATAAAAAAGAAAAAGAATAAAACTCAAAATCCCCAAAGACAGCTTATTAACGAGCATCTTTGGGGATTTTGCAATTTACACTATAATTTCTCATCACTTTACCCGATATAAATATTCACACAAAGATATATATAAAGTTCATCATCACACTGATCAAACTCAATCTTATTTTCCCTTGACAGCCATCCTAAAGCCGCTCCAAGCTCCTTGTCCTTCAATCCAGAATTCACTTTCAAAGCACAATAGCTCCATTTCTCATTATTACTAAGCAATTGCCAGACTTTGCCCGCATTTACTCCAATTTCATTTTTATCCATTTTAAATACTAATTAAAAATTATAATACATAAGGTTCATACTTCACGTATAAAGGAAACAAATAGACATTACATTTAGTTTTACTATACCACTAAGAAAAAGTTACAGCTACATATTTAACATTAAAAACACCTTTTTTTAGGAAACGATCAAGTTACCCTCAACCTTAAGACACAAAAAAACCGCGCCCTTTAAAAGGACGCGGTTCCATATTTTATTAATGCTAAATCCGAGAAAGAATGAATTACATCATTCCACCCATGCCGCCCATTCCAGGAGCGCCCATTGGCATTTCAGGTTTATCTTCTTTCTTATCTACAATCACACACTCAGTAGTCAAGAACATACCAGCGATAGAAGCAGCATTTTCAAGAGCCACACGAGCTACTTTAGCAGGGTCAACAACACCAGCAGCATGCAAGTTTTCGTAAACATCAGTACGAGCATTGTAACCAAAGTCACCTTTTGCTTCACGTACTTTCTGAACTACCACTGCACCTTCTTTACCTGCATTTGCAACAATCTCACGAAGAGGTTGCTCAATGGCACGTTTGATGATTTCAACACCAGTTGTTTCATCAGGATTGTCACCCTTCAAACCTTCAAGAGAGTCAATAGCACGGATATAAGCAACACCACCACCAGGAATAATACCTTCTTCGATAGCAGCACGAGTTGCACGCAAAGCGTCATCAACACGGTCTTTCTTCTCTTTCATTTCTACTTCAGAAGCAGCACCTACGTAAAGAACTGCTACCCCACCTGACAATTTAGCCAAACGTTCTTGTAGCTTCTCACGGTCGTAATCTGACTTAGTAGCAACAATCTGAGACTTAATCTGATCGCAACGTTCTTTGATATTCTCTTTTACACCAGCACCATTAACAATAGTTGTATTATCCTTAGATACGGTTACTTTGTCAGCAGTACCAAGCATTTCAATAGTAGCCTGTTCCAACTTCAAACCTTTTTCTTCGCTGATTACCACACCACCAGTTAAGATAGCGATATCTTCCAGCATTTCTTTACGACGGTCACCAAAGCCCGGAGCCTTCACTGCACAAATCTTAAGTTGTGAACGCAGACGGTTTACTACCAAAGTAGTCAACGCTTCGCTATCTACATCTTCAGCAATAACCAACAAAGGACGACCACTCTGAACCGCAGGTTCAAGGATAGGTAAGAAATCTTTCAGATTAGAAATCTTTTTATCGTAGATCAAAATGTAAGGTTTTTCCATCTCACATTCCATCTTTTCAGTATTTGTTACAAAGTAAGCTGACAAATAACCTCTATCAAACTGCATACCTTCAACTACACCAATAGTAGTATCAGTTCCTTTAGCTTCTTCAATAGTGATTACACCATCTTTAGAAACTTTACGCATAGCGTCAGCAATCAATTTACCAATAACCGGGTCATTGTTTGCAGATACTGTAGCAACTTGTTCGATCTTGTCATAATTGTCACCCACAGTTTCAGCTTGTGCTTTGATTGATTCAACCACTTTGGCAACAGCCTTGTCGATACCACGTTTGATATCCATTGGACTTGCACCAGCAGTAACATTCTTCAAACCTTCAGCAACAATAGCTTGAGCCAAAACAGTTGCAGTAGTAGTACCGTCACCAGCATCGTCACCAGTCTTAGAAGCTACTTCTTTCACCAATTGAGCACCCGTATTTTGGTAAGAATCTGCCAACTCAATTTCTTTAGCAACAGTCACACCATCTTTAGTGATGTGTGGTGCACCGAATTTCTTTTCGATAATTACATTACGTCCTTTAGGGCCGAGAGTTACTTTTACTGCATTTGCCAACGCATCAACACCCTTTTTTAATTGGTCGCGGGCATCGATATTGAATAATATTTCTTTTGCCATAATGATTTTTACTATTTTATGATTGTTTACTACGTTTATTAACCCAGAATAGCTAAAACGTCGCTCTGACGCATGATAAGATATTTATCACCTTCAACTTCTAGTTCTGTACCAGCGTACTTGCCATAAAGAACAGTATCACCTACTTTCAATACCATTTCTTCATCTTTTGTACCTTGTCCTACAGCAACAACTTCACCTTTCAATGGCTTTTCTTTTGCTGTGTCAGGAATAATGATACCACCAATTGTTTTTTCTTCTGCAGGAGCAGGGAGAATAAGCACTCTGTCTGCTAATGGTTTAATGTTCATAGTTCTTTCTTTTGATTTTATTTGTTATACATTATAAACTCAATATGACTTCCTTTTCGGAAGACGATAAACCTATCGCGAAAATCGTGCCAAAAACAAATTAGGATTGTTTGTCAGAAATAAACTGCCAAAATGGCGGCAAGGTTAAATTAAAATGGCAAGAAAAAAAATCACCTCACACTTTTTAAACAATAAATACGTTTTATTCCTTATAATAGTATATATTCGTAAATGAACCTCTAAATGTGCAGTAATACTATATGAAGAAAATAGAATACTATATCCTGATCCTTTTATCAATGACGTACGCTTGTTCATTGGATAAAAAAGACCTTTCAACAAACGAATCGTTAGAAACAGACACATTGATGACTGACACCACGATGTTGAACGATTCAGAACCCGTAGTTAAAACAATCACCCCAGAACAAATTCAAATAAAAAAAGCTTTATTGTATGACAAATATACTTTAGAAGATACTTATCCTTATAAAGATACCACCCGTTGTTTTCAATGGGATAAAATAAAGAAAAGCCTTGCATTGCTAGAAAACATTCAGCAGCAACCACGGCAATGGGCAATACTTCAAAACTATAAGAATAGAAATGGCGAAGCTCCTTTAGTCAGAACATTTAAAAGAAACGTATATGGACGAGTTGCAGACACATTAGGCGTAGAACGCTACCAGTCTGTTCCCCTTTATCTGCTCACAGATACCTTAACGCCTGAGCGCTACGCGCAAGACGGAGAATTAACTGAATATCTCGAAGATGGAGATAAATTCGTTAAGGCAACACCCGTATTCACTAAAGGAGAGTGGATGATTCCCAAAAAATATGTCAAAGTGATCGGCGATACGGTTGTTTTTAATAAAGCAATCTTTGTTGACCGCCATAATCAAAATATCACTACTATGGAGCGTGCCGAAGAAGGACAATGGGAGGTTCGAAGTATGAATCCAATTACTACCGGGCTCCACCGCCCCCCCTATGCTCAAGAAACACCCTTGGGTATGTTTGTGTTGCAAGAAAAAAAAGTAAAGATGGTATATCTCAAAGATGGTTCTAAAGAAACTGGCGGATATGCACCTTATGCTAGCCGTTTCACAGATGGAGCATACCTCCACGGAGTTCCTGTAAATGCTCCACGTAGCACCCCAATAGAGTTTAGCTGGTCACTTGGAACGACCCCTAAATCTCACATGTGTGTACGAAATGCCACTTCTCACGCTAAATTTATTTTTGACTGGGCACCTGTTAACAAAACAATAATTTTTGTTTTGGAATAAAATAGTTTCTATATTTGCGGCGATTAAATATCTAGTTTACACACTATGTTTCAGAAAGTTATATTTTGTTTTTTGTTCTTTTTCGTCCCTTTTAATCGCACAGCTGTCAATACTATTGCCAATAATGCATATATGTTGCCCGAAACTACTTCAGAGGCTCCCACTGGTGAGCAACTTTTTGAAGAGATGCAATTACAAGGTCTTGTTAATTTTGTAGCATTTCAACAAGCTGTCTCCGGATACAATCGAATTAAGGAAAAAAGCAAACCTATTCTTACTCTGATTGATTTTTCGAAACCCTCAACCGCAAAACGTTTTTATGTGTTTGACCTGGAAAAGAAAGAATTGCTTTATTCATCAGTCGTTTCCCATGGTAGAAATAGTGGAGAGAATTATGCTACCTCATTTTCAAATCAAAATGGTTCGTACAAAAGCTCTTTAGGATTTTATCTAACTGAAAATACCTATAAAGGTGGAAACGGGTATTCACTTATCCTCAATGGACTGGAAAAAGGCATTAATGATCATGCAAAAGAGCGAGCAATTGTTGTACACGGAGCACCGTATGCTAATCCAGCTGTTGCCGCATCAGGACGTTTGGGCAGAAGTTTGGGATGCCCAGCGCTTCCTACGAATCTTGCTCGGCCGATCATTAACACGATCAAAAATGGAAGCGTCATGTTTATCTATGCAAATAATCCAAATTACCTAGCTCATAGTGACCTACTAAAAAACAAGAAAGCACTCGTTTCAGCAACTATAAATCAATTATAGAAAAACTTGTAGGTGAATTTTAAGGGCATCAAAGCATACCTTATTCACAAGTAATTACAATTTCCTGTGCCTTTGCTAGATTCTTCTTTGTAGCACCGATCAGTGAACTTCCCATATAGAATAAAAATATCAAGCTAATAATTACCATCAATGCGCCTATCATCGCATAACGGCTTCTCTGTTCTAAAAGACTACTGTTCATACCGATTCTCCTTTATTATATGCTACAAAGATAACATTTGAATGCTACAAAAGATTGACAACATTGTTTCAAAAAGCTTAAATATTTACTTTCTTTAACCAACTGGGAATTATACACACGCCAATAATCAAATACATGTAATAGGTAATTACCCTCCAGACAAAAGCAACAACTAAAGCCATACTAGGAATAGTGAAAAAATCAGCATAATACTCCTGAAACATATATTCAATAATTCCGCTTCCACCCGGTGTTGGACTTGCAGTCATTACGATCCACAAAACCAGCTGCCGCACAAAGGCGATTAACTGATTGCCGCTTATGGTAAATGCGTACAAAATCGCATTCACAACTAAATAGCGCGAACACCATGCCAAAAAAGTCAAACCAAACGTCTTCAACCAAAAGCCGAAAGACTTTCCGCTAATTTGATGAGAACTTTCGACTAGGTTGTCTGTTAACTTCTCTATTGAATGGTACCACCGACTCAAAAGAGGCAAACTAAAAATATGCATGAATAAGCGTTTCACCCATTCTGGATATTGAAAAAGAGCCAAGTACAATATAAAAGTCCAAAGCAACACAACTCCGTACACCACGAAGAAGACCAACCGTACTCCCGTGGAGAGAATGGAGATATTACCAAACAATTCCTCAAAAGGAAAGACTAAAAGTGCAAGTGGACAAGCGACAACTAAAAACAATTCGTCCATAAACAGACAGGATATCATCATAGCTGTGCCCTTTCCACCACTTAAACCCTCTTTATTAAGAAACCACCCAATTAACCCTCCGCCACCAACGACTGAAGGAGTGACAGCAGAAGTAAATTCGCACAGCATATTGACATTGAACGCCTGCTTCCACGAAAGAGCTTTATCAGAAAGCCAACGAAATCGTGCAATTAATGCTCCGTCACGAACAAATACAAAAAGAAAAGCCAAAATCAAACCGAGCAATAGCTTCCAAGAGAAACGTATATCCGGAAAGGTATGAGCATCAAACTCTCGGAGAAACAGCCACCCGATTACCACAAGGCCAATCACAATAGGAAGAATCACATAATATATATGGAATGTTTTCTTTGCTCTATCCACTAGGCTTTGCGTTTCATTAAATTCAAATAACGATCGTAAACTTCATCGGCCACATCTGACCAAGAACGTGCTATCGTTCGGGAAGCCTCCTCTCCTACTCGAGTTATAAGATCAGGTTGTCGAATCAGTTCTGCCAGACGACCGGCATAAGCATCTACTCGGTCTGCTGACAAGAAACCATTGGACGACTCCTTTATTATTTCGGCGGCAGTAGATTTTTCAATCAAAACAGAAGGTGTATGTAATGCGGCAGCTTCACGTACCACTAAAGGAGCATTATCATACAAGGATGGAAAAAGGAATAAGTCTGCCGCAGCATAATAGTGTTTTAATTGTTCCCGATTAGTCAAATTACCAACAAAAATCACTTTATCGCACAAACAAAGCTGACGGGCTTTCCGCTTCATCTCGGAAGCCGCATAGCCAGTACCGATAAAATACATTTTATAAGGTAAATCCCTTATCTCAGATAAAACATTCAAAAGAAAATCGAGATTCTTTTCCCATATATGTTGCCCAACAAACAAGAACATCATTTCGCCTTGCCCCAACTTTAAGTCTTTTCGGGCCGAACTACATAACTCGGCCAAAGGCTGTCCATCAGCAAAATCATTCCCATTATCAACCACTTCCACTCGCCCTTTATATCCGTATTCACGCAAAGTATCTTCTACAGAAGCCTGCGGAATCCACACCTCATCGGCCATCTCATAGAAACGAACAACATTCCGAACCAAATAATCAACCATAGTTTTACACGGGATAGCCCGTTCAAAATCCGATCTATATTTCGAATGAAAAGTAGCAATAACCGGAATACGCTGAGCCTTAGCTATTCGCATGGCTAGCGCTCCTGAAGAAAATGGGCAGTGGGCATGTACTAAATCAAACGAAAGTTTATGGATGCGGGCATGAAAAGGCCAATCGATGCGAGGGAAGCCTAGACGATAAGGTTTACGCATCGGAATAGGGATCGATGAATAACGATACACCGGATACAACTCTTCATCTTTTGCATCGGGAGCGCTGGGAGTGACCACACAAACATTACCAGCTTTTTTGTTTAACCAGTAGGCATAATTTTGTGTTGTAAGGGATACTCCGTCCATAATAGGCGGAAAACAATCGTTAAATAGACCTATCATTCGTTTGTTATTAGATGTTTGCAAAGTAACAACACCGATATTACATTTATTTGAAGGGAATATTTCATAAATAAAAATTCATAAATAAAAAATAGCTATCTTTGCACCCACCAACAACCCTTTTTATATTTTATGGCTTTTACGAATAACATTATGATTGTCCGGCATAAGTTGCTGGCTGACCTTGTCAGACTCTGGAAAAACGACCAGTTAGTAGAAAAAATAGATCGCCTCCCCATCGAATTGAGTCCGCGCAGATCAAAACCGTTGGGACGTTGCTGCGTACATAAAGAACGTGCAGTATGGCGTTATAAAACCTTTCCTTTACTAGGACTAGATATGACAGATGAATCAGATGAAGTAACTCCATTGTCTGATTATGCACGTACCTCTTTAAACCGTACGGAAATCACTAAGGAAAATATTATGTGTGTCATTGACGAAGCTTGCTCTTCGTGCATTCAAATCAATTATGAGATTACAAATCTTTGCAGGGGGTGTGTAGCCCGTAGTTGCTACATGAACTGTCCTAAAGATGCCATACGTTTCAAAAAAAATGGGCAGGCAATGATCGACCACGACGCTTGTGTTAGTTGTGGAATTTGTCATAAAAGCTGTCCCTACCATGCCATTGTATACATACCTGTCCCTTGCGAAGAATCTTGCCCAGTGAAAGCAATCAGCAAAGACGAACACGGTGTAGAGTACATTGACGAAACCAAATGTATCTATTGTGGAAAGTGTATGAATGCTTGCCCATTTGGTGCCATCTTTGAAATCTCACAGACTTTTGATGTTCTGCAACAGATCAGAAGAGGCGAGAAAGTGGTAGCTATCATTGCTCCATCTATCTTAGGGCAATTTAAAACCTCCATCGAACAAGTATATGGTGCGTTTAAAGAAATTGGGTTCACCGACATCATTGAGGTGGCTGAAGGCGCAATGATGACCACCAGCAATGAAGCACACGAATTGTTGGAAAAGCTAGAAGAAGGGCAGAAATTCATGACTACATCCTGCTGTCCATCCTACATCGAATTAGTAGAAAAGCATATGCCGGAAATGAAACCTTATGTTTCTACCACCGGTTCTCCAATGTACTACACGGCAAGAATTGCCAAAGAAAAACACCCAGGTGCTAAAGTCGTATTCGTAGGCCCTTGTGTTGCGAAACGAAAAGAAGTACGCCGTGATGAAGCCGTTGATTATATTCTCACGTTTGAAGAAGTTGGTTCTATCCTTGACGGTATGGACATCCAACTCGAACAAGTTGGGACTTTCTCAATTCTCCATACCTCAGTTCGCGAAGCTCATGGTTTTGCACAAGCAGGCGGTGTTATGGGTGCTGTGAAAGCCTATCTAAAAGACGAAGCAGAGAAAATCAATGCCATTCAAGTGTCAGATATCAACAAGAAGAATATAGCTTTACTGCGTGCTTGTGCTAAAACAGGCAAAGCAGCGGGACAGTTTATTGAAGTAATGGCTTGCGAAGGAGGATGTATCACCGGACCAAGTACGCACAACGACATCGTTTCGGGTCGTCGCCAGTTAGCACAAGAACTGCTTAAGCGAAAAGAGAGTTATGAAACAATGGATAGATAAGCTAAGAAAAGAGAAGACGTTAACTCCCGATGAATTTCGGCAACTATTGACTAAATGTGATGAGGAATCGTTGTGCTATATAAATAAACAAGCACAAGAGGTGAGCCTCGAACATTTTGGAAATGGTATTTTTATACGTGGGCTCATCGAAGTGAGTAATTGCTGTCGAAATAACTGTTATTACTGCGGCATTCGAAAAGGAAACACAGCCGTTGAGCGCTATCGGTTAACGATTGATAGTATATTGGATTGTTGTAGACAAGGATATGAGATTGGCTTTCGCACGTTTGTGTTACAAGGAGGAGAAGATCCTGCTATGACAGACGAGCAAATTGAAAAAATCATATCCTCCATTCGCCATCAATTCCCAGATTGCGCAATAACACTATCACTAGGTGAAAAGTCCAGAGCGACGTATGAACGTTTCTTTCAGGCAGGAGCCAACCGATATTTGCTACGTCATGAAACTTATGACGAATGTCATTATCAGCAGTTACATCCCCAAGAGATGTCAGGCAAACAGCGTATGGAATGTCTCTGGAATTTAAAAGATATTGGTTTCCAAACAGGTACCGGAATTATGGTTGGTAGCCCCGGCCAAACGGTTGATCATCTCATTCAAGATATTCTTTTTATAGAAAAACTTCGTCCTGAAATGATAGGCATCGGTCCTTTCTTACCTCACCGTGACACCCCATTTGCCGCATATCCAAGTGGAACAGTCGAACAAACACTGCTCTTACTATCCATTTTCCGTCTGATGCATCCTGCGGCTTTGATTCCATCAACCACAGCATTGGCAACACTTACTCCCGATGGAAGAGCTCGCGGAATATTGGCAGGTGCTAACGTAGTCATGCCAAACCTGTCGCCCAAAGAAGAGCGCAAAAAATATAACCTATATAATAATAAGGCCTCCCTAGGAGCCGAATCTGCAGAAGGACTTAGACTATTACAACAACAACTAGATAACATCGGTTATCAAATCTCTTTTTCTAGAGGAGATTACAAAAAATAAAGAAATGTATAAAGTAAATTCGCTACAAGCAGAAGAATTCATTGATCATGCAGAGATTCTTGAGTCACTTGAATATGCACAGAGTCATAAAGACGACCGTGAATTGATAGAACAACTGCTTGAGAAAGCAGCCCAATGTAAAGGATTAACCCATCGTGAAGCTGCTGTACTGTTAGAATGTGCACAGCCTGATCTGATAGAACGTATCTTTCATCTTGCCAAAGAGATCAAACAAAAGTTCTATGGTAACCGCATTGTGATGTTCGCCCCACTCTATCTGTCTAATTATTGCATAAATGGTTGCCTATATTGCCCCTATCATGCTAAAAACAAAACAATAACTCGTAAGAAACTAACACAAGAAGAAATTCGTCAAGAAGTAATTGCTTTGCAGGACATGGGACACAAGCGTTTAGCGCTCGAAACCGGAGAACATCCTACTCTCAACACACTGGAATATGTTCTGGAATCTATCCAAACCATCTATAGCATTAAGCACAAGAACGGAGCAATCCGCAGGGTCAATGTTAATATTGCTGCCACTAGCGTAGAAAACTATCGCCGATTAAAAGATGCCGGCATCGGAACTTACATCCTATTTCAAGAAACGTATCACAAAGAAAACTACGAGACACTTCACCCTACCGGCCCGAAAAGCAACTACGCTTATCACACTGAAGCCATGGACCGTGCAATGGAAGGTGGCATTGATGATGTAGGCATGGGAGTACTCTTCGGATTAAACACCTATCGCTATGACTTTGTTGGATTATTGATGCATGCTGAACATTTGGAAAGCAGATTTGGCGTAGGTCCACACACCATCAGTGTGCCTCGTATCTGTTCAGCAGACGACATCAATGCAGGTGACTTCCCCAACTCCATCTCTGACGATATTTTTAGTAAGATTGTTGCTGTAATCCGAATAGCTGTACCCTACACCGGTATGATTATTTCTACACGTGAATCTCGCGAATCTCGTGAAAAGGTTCTCCAACTAGGTATTTCGCAAATTAGTGGAGGATCACGCACCACTGTTGGAGGATATGCCCAAAAAGAAGCCCCCACAGAAAACTCGGCTCAGTTTGATGTTAGCGACACAAGAACGCTTGACGAAGTCGTTAATTGGTTACTCGATTCGGGACACATCCCTAGCTTCTGTACGGCCTGCTACAGAGAAGGACGAACCGGAGACCGATTTATGTCCTTAGTCAAATCAGGGCAAATAGCAAACTGCTGTGCCCCGAATGCATTAATGACTTTGAAAGAATATCTCGAAGACTATGCATCAGAAGACACGCGAAAAAAGGGAATGGAACTCATAGCGAAAGAAACCGATCGGATTCCTAACCCTAAGATCAGAGCCATAGCCATACGAAACTTGAAAGATATAGCCGAAGGGAAAAGAGATTTCAGGTTCTAGAATAGTAGCACTCTGCCTATTTCTCGTACGTAAATCATAAGTATTACAAAAATATAACTTACAGAATGGATCTAACAAACACCCCAAATGCCAATCGGCTTCATATAGCTCTCTTTGGGAAACGCAATAGCGGAAAATCATCTCTCATCAATGCCCTGACTGGACAAGACACGGCTCTTGTTTCAGACACTCCGGGCACCACTACCGATCCCGTACTAAAAGCAATGGAGATTTATGGCATTGGTGCTTGCCTATTCATCGACACTCCGGGGTTCGACGATGAGGGAGAATTGGGACAAATGCGAATTGAACGTACATGGAAATCAGTAGAGAAAACAGATATTGCTCTTTTGCTATGTGGAGGTGATGACTTTCCTGCTGAAAACAATGAACCAGACTTAACCTACGAACTGGAATGGATGAGAAAGTTGAAAGCCAAAAACATTCCAACTATTCTCGTGATAAATAAAGCAGATGCACGCGAAAATAGTGTATCGCTATCTCATCAGGTTGAGACATTGTTCGGGAGCAAACCCATATTGGTCAGTGCAAAAGAAAAGAAGGGCATGGAAGCGATACGACAAGCCATTCTCGAAAAGTTGCCAGAAGATTATGGTCAACAGTCCATTACCGGACAGTTGGCAGCAGAGGGAGACCTTGTTTTATTGGTGATGCCACAAGATATTCAGGCACCCAAAGGCCGCCTCATCTTACCACAAATGCAGACGATGAGAGAGTTGCTCGACAAGAAATGCTTGATTATGAGTTGCACTACCGATAAACTTTCAGAGACGCTGCAAGCTCTCAGTTACCCTCCCAAACTCATCATAACAGACTCACAAGTTTTTCAAACGGTGTATAACCAAAAGCCTAAGGAAAGTAAATTGACCTCCTTCTCTGTTCTTTTTGCCGGTTACAAAGGAGATATTGAGTACTATGTAAACAGCGCCCAAGCCATCGATTCGCTTACAGAATCTTCGAAGGTGCTAATTGCTGAAGCATGTACTCATGCCCCACTTTCAGAAGATATCGGAAGAGTTAAACTACCTCGCTTACTTAGAAAGCGAATAGGAGAAAACCTGCAAATTGACATCGTGGCTGGAACCGATTTCCCGGATGACCTAACTCCTTATGCATTAGTCATTCAGTGTGGTGCTTGCATGTTTAACCGAAAATACGTGTTGAATCGTATTAAAAGAGCTAAACTGCAAAAAGTACCGATGACTAATTACGGTGTAGCAATCGCTTTTCTTAGTGGGATACTTAATCAAATAGAATATTAGACAAAGCTTTTTTCCAGATATTCAATAATTAATAATAATATCAGCAATACGAATATAAAAAAAGACCCTTACCAATGTGCCAGGTATAAATAGGGTAAGGATCTTTTTTAATCTATTATTTCAAATTTTTCAAACCTTTCATGCTTGCTTTATCGGTGACTTCAATAACACTGATAGCATATCCACCACCAGGTGCTGCCTTCATTTTTAGACTAGATTTAACGGTGACAATGCCTTTTCGAATATTGTAAGCCTGAGGATTATTGCGGTAATGTGCATCTTTAGCATCTTCATAAACAGTTGCAATATATTCCTTGTTCTTATCAAGAAAATTAAATCTCAATGTGGATACATGCCCTTCTTCACCGCTGGTACAACCTATGAACCAATTGTTCGTGCCCTTAGCCTTCCGGGCGGCTACAATATAGCGCCCTGGCTCGGCTTCCAGATATTTGCTTTGATCCCAATCTACAGCCACATCCTTAATAAACTGGAAAGCATCCATGAAGCGTTCATAGTTTTCCGGTATGTCAGCAGCCATTTGAAGCGGACTATACATTATAACATAAAGTGCAAGCTGACGAGCCAGTGTAGAGTTCACATGTGAAGTATTGTTTGGATTGAGTTTACTCATATCCATTTCAAAAATACCTGGAGTATAGTCCATAGGGCCACCTTGAAGCCGAGTAAACGGTAGTACAGTGGTATGAAACGGTTTGTTTCCCTTGAAAGCTTCATATTCAGTACCTCGAGCTGATTCGTTACCAATCAGATTCGGATATGTGCGACATAGCCCGGTAGGACGCACAGCTTCATGCGCATTAACCATAACACGATGCTTGGCAGCCTCAGTTACAGCATACAGGTAGTGATTATTCAACCATTGTCCATAATGATGTTCACCACGCGGAATTATATTGCCTACATACCCACTCTTCACAGCATTATACCCATAGTCATTCATCAACTGATAAGCAGCTTCGATGTGACGCTCATAGTTACGAACAGAAGCAGAAGTTTCATGGTGCATCATCAGTTTCACTCCTTTTGAATGGGCATATTCATTAAGCATCTTAATGTTGAAATCTGGATAAGGAGTAACAAAGTCAAACACATAATCCTTAGAATGACCGAACCAGTCTTCCCATCCGATATTCCATCCCTCGACCAAGACTTGATCAAAACCGTGTTCAGCTGCAAAGTCAATGTATTTTTTCACATTCTCATTATTCGCAGGGTGCTGTCCGTTAGGTTTAACTTTACTATAATCTGTTTCGCCTAATTTCACTGAAGCAACATCCCAAGTATATGCCCAAGGCTTTCCGCCGGCAATCATTTCCCACCATACACCTACATATTTCACTGGTTTAATCCAAGAAGTATCTTCATATTTACAAGGTTCATTCAAATTCAAGATAAGATTTGAAGCAAGAATGTCGCGTGCATCATCGCTCACCATCACTGTACGCCACGGAGTATGACACGGAGCTTGCATGTGAACCATATCCCCTTGTGCATCAGGTGTGAGATGTGAAGTAAAAACAAAATTCTTATCATCTAAAACTAAGTGCATACATGAATAATCCACTAAAGCAGCCTCATGCAGGTTGATATAAAGCCCTTCAGCAGTCTTCATCTGTAAAGAAGTCTGTACTCCGGTAGGCGAGAAAACGCTTTGCGAAAGGTTGCCATCAATAGCTCCACGTAGTAACCCGCGAATTTCAGACAATTTAGATTCGGTATAGTCATATTCCTGTGTATCATAATCTCCCGGAATCCACCAAGCAATATGATCACCGGTCATTGCAAACTGAGTTCGTTCATTTTTTACGATAAAGTAACCCAAATATTGTTGTAAAGGGAATTCATAACGGAAACCTACGCCATCATTATATACACGAAAACGAAGATTCATGAAACGTCCGTTCGATGCCTTCTCTAGTTCTACAAATAGTTCATTATAGCAGTTACGGATATGACTATTTTCTCCCCATACAGGCTGCCACGTCTCATCATAAGTAGACATTGTAGTTTTATTAATTTTGAAAGCATCCATCAATGAATTCTCTTCATTTAATTCAATGCCCAATGTACTGGGTTTAATGACAGACATATCTTTATAATTTACTTCATAAGTAGGCATTCCTTTCTCATTGAGCGAAAAGACAAGACTGACACGACCATCGGGTGAAGCTATTTTCTGCCCCAAAACGATCAATGGCAAAAAAGCATATAGTGCCACAACTAAACATCTCTTACAATTCATGACATAACAATTAATCAGATTTATATTAAAATTATTTTGTACAGTAATCATTTGGTGAGTCTTACTATTTTACATTCATGGCCTTGCAATGAAACATTCAAGGCATCTGTAATACCTTCATCAGTATGCTTCCATAAATCTCGGACCTTCCTTTTCCCCTGAATGCCTAGGTCGGAAAAGCTAACAGATAGACTTTGAGAAGCAGCACTTCGATTAAATAGACCCACAACCCAATCACCGCAAGAAAGTTGACCATACCATATCTGATGTTTTTTATCAATCAAACTAGTCGAAAGTGGTTTTCCAGCAAAACCATCTTCATTCAGTTCCAAAAGTTCGCGATTTTGATAGAATCTTGCGTTATTCGCTATGGTGTTATATTGATCAGCTACCGTTACCGGGCCTCCAGCCAATAGCTGTAACGAGATGACCGATTCTTTTTCCTCATCTGTGGCAAAGGTATTCAAGCGGATGAAATCTCCGTCCATAATTACTTTGTTTCGACCAGCAATATCCGACCAATACACAAAGCCATCGAACATATTCATGCAATTGGGCCATGTACCATACGCTTTACCTTTTTCATTGTCCGAGAAATGTCCCCATCCCCCATTACCAGTATCCGCTACGATGCGTACCATGTTGCCATATTTACTTTCCAGCTCGGCTCTCTGCTTCAGATGAGGCATAACCAAAGAAGTAAATATTCCGTACTTAATGGCAGATTCACAGATATAATTCAGGGCTTTTTCATAAGTATCACGTCCATATCCTTTCCCTACTTTTCCCATACCGCGATCATTCCCATCTTCATACCAACTAAGAAAATCCATGCGGATATAGTTAACTCCCATAGCTGAATAATATTTGAAGAATCCGTCTATATATTCTTTGGCACCGGGATGTGAAGCTACTACCCAACTAAACCATTTATCTGTCTCATCAGGATTCAGGACTACGTCTGCTCCTTTGTACCTCAAGTCACCAAAGGTAATTCCATTGCCCCCCTCTACCAGAGTGTTGTCAGCGCCATGTATCCACAAAGGATTATCATATACACCAAGTCTCAATCCTTTTGCCTTGCATTTCTCGACTAATTTTTTCAGTGACATACTACCGTAATGAGACATATAGCCTGTGCCGTCCTTAGCTTGCATGGGAATGAATCCGTCGGTACAAACCATGTCGTACCCATAAGGCTTAAGTTCGCTTGCTACCCAATCGATTATTTTATCCCACTGTTCTTCAGTAATATCCATTTCCGATGCAGGAATATGTTGCTGTTCCAATAACCAACAATATTCATACACACTCCAATAAAGAGGAGCCTTGTAAGTATGTATTTCCGGATTGGACAGATCCGGCCCATTAATAACACCGTTATCATCGTTCCCACACCCTCCAAAGAAGAGTGCGAGAACTATCATAAATATACTCATATTGAAAACCTTTTTCATCTTATTAATTCTTACATTTTTGATGCGAAGTGATTCTATCAATCTCCTAGATAGGTAGCAGACATAGTCCAGTTACGCAAATCAAAAGTTAGATTATACTTACCAGCTTCCGTCACTTTCCATTTCAGGTCATCGCCTCCCGAATACATTTGAAAAGCTTCAGCATCAATGCCAGCTTTGCCTATTTCTTTCCCCTGCATCATCGGATGAATGAAAGGAGCATCCCAATTGCCTGCTGCTAAACAGCATTTTAGCTCACCTGTATGAAGTGGTCCCTCATAAACAAAGATTAGAGGATCCTCTTCGGTAGACATAAAAGCTGTCGGATTGCCAATATCCCATCCGGTAAGAGTCGCATCACCTACCATATAGAGAGTTGAAGTCTTAATAGGAAGATTTCCTTCAATAATTATTAATTCCTTTTCACCTTCACATCCAGTGAGGGCTACAACCAGAAATAGCATAGTTGTCCATATAAAAATAGATATCGCTTTCATTTGATTTGATTTTTTAATTACATTTTATTTCTGTGATTTATCATATCCCGGGTTCTGTACCAAATTATGATTAGCATTCAGCACATCACGAGTGATGGCAAAAATCTCAGTATGATTATCGGCATCCGCCGCTTTGTCCCACCAAGTTCCTCTATTGAACTTACCAAAACGAATCAAATCAACACGACGACGACTCTCGGCAAAAAACTCACGTCCCCACTCATCGAGCAACTCACTTTCGGTCAATTCAACTTTTCCTTCTGGCGCATACAGGTTGTCGTGTAGGCTCTCTTGCGGATAATTACGTTTGCGCACTTGATTAAGCAATCGGGCTGCTCCGTCAATATCTCCTTGACGGAACTTACATTCGGCAAGCGAATAAATTATTTCCGCCAAACGTATCTCTACATAATCAGACTCCATTTGTTCCGTATCGGTATCACTGTAAAACGGGTATTTGCAGAAGTGCCATCCTGAGTTATGGTCGCCGCTTTGCAGATTACTTTCTTTATTTTCAGGATATTGCCCTTCGGGTAAACCTTTAAACTGTCCCACTGCATCACGAATACATAGGTCGTAATCACCATTAGGCGACATCACTTTTTTGATATTTCCATTTTCATCCTGGTATTCTAGTGCACCATACAGAAACAATCCTTCGCGACGATTATCGCCAAGGTTCTTATACAATTTCAAGCGAACATCGTTAGGATATTTTCTAAACTTCTGTATGGTCATACCCAACGAAAAGTTGTACAAATTACCATTCAAGTCATAGCTTGGAGAACAAGCGTACTTGCAGTTATGTCCTCCGGCCTTTGCTTTAGTGTCATTGAAATAATAGTTGGCTTGAGAAGGCACTGTCCACCAGTAGGTATCTCCCTTATAATGCCAAAAAGTATAACCGGGTGAAGAAGGAAATGCAAAAATCACTTCATCACAAGTCTCGTTATTCCAATCAAAGGGAGCGTCCCAACTATTAGCCAATTCATAAGATCCATATTTTCCATCCAGTATTTTTTGCGCTACACTCGCACAATCAGCATAACGATTTTCTCCAACATATTTCTCAGCATTAAGATACAAGCGAACCAACAAGGCAGCAGCACCAGCCTTCGTCCATTGTCCCTGAGCTTTGCCACTTCCGCCTAGGCTATCTTTTTGTTGCAACAACTCAATGCTTTCCATCAGTTCCTTTTCAATGAAATCAAAAATAACTTTAGGTTCTACTTGTCCTTCCGAGTTTTGAGAAACATCATTGTAACTTACAGCCAACGGCACATTTCGGAATGCATCCAATAAGCGGAGATAAAACCATGCACGTAAGACACGACATTGACCTTTCAAATTATTGAATTCTCCTTCTGTAAATCCGAAAGCTTCGGCTGACAATGTACTAAGATCTTCTATCACATAATTGGCTTGCATGATGCCTTGAAAGCATCCGTTCCATTCCGTTTGCGCATCTCCATCTTCGACCGTCCATGTATGGTAATGCAATCTTCTCCATTTCCCACCATCGTCCCACCAGCCGTCACGTGTTGGGGTTATCAACTGGTCCGCAGTCAGTTCATTTAACACATGCCGTGACTGAATGCTCCAAAAGGCATGTTCAAAAGGACGAAACGTTGCACGAATCACATCCATTCTTGTATTATAATAGTTCTGTGTACCTACTTGGTCGTACAAGGTTTCATCCAAATCGGTACAACTGGCCAATGTTACAGTTGCTAAAAACAACCCTGCTATATATTTCGAAAGTTTCATACAATAACTCCTTTATTTTAAAATTCAACAATTAGAAATCCAATTGAACACCAAGAATAAACTGCCGAGTTGACGGATAATAGCTGCGTGAGCCCGTAGCTCCCGGTTCCAAGCCATTGACTTGATAAGTAGAAGGATCAACACCGCTGAATTTGGTGATGGTGAATAAGTTCTTGGCTGTACCGTAAACACGGATTTTGCTCAAATACTTGCAACGAGTGCCAAGCGTATAGCCTAAAGTAATCATATCAAGTTTAATGTAGTCACCTTTTTCAAGGAAATAATCAGAGACTACAGGATTTGAAGTTATCTTGTCATTCTTTCCATATGCCTTTTCTAACACATTTCCGATAAAGCTTTTTGTTCCATAATAGAAATCATGGATATTAAAGATGTCATATCCGAAAGCACCTCTGAAGAACAGCGAGAGATCTATATTTTTATAACGAAAGTTGTGTGTCATTGAACCAGTGAACTTTGGAAGCCCATTCCCTACTACTTGACGATCTGCATCGGTAGCCGTGTTAGCTTTTATCAAATCACCATCCTTATCATAGACAATCCATTCTCCATTATTATCTATTCCAGCATATTTCAGCATATAAAAATTACCAAGCCGTTTACCTTTCTCTATGCGTTGCAAATAATGATACGGATATGGATCTTGTGTACTACACACGTCATAATAATCTTGTCCCACATATTTTGAGTTACTAAAGTCAACGAACTTATTGTCCATAGTTGCGCCTACCATACTAAGCGAATAGTCAAAATCACGAGTCTTAACAGCATCCCAAGTAATATCAAACTCAAAACCTGTATTTTTCATCGTACCTACATTTACAAAAGTCGTGTCAAATAAATATGGAGGCACTGATACTTTATAGTCGCCCAGTAAATCTTGCTGACGGCGATTATAGTAGTTCAGCGAGCCATAGACGCAGTTATTAAACAAAGCAAAATCAAGACCAATGTTCCAGTTCTTTCCTTTTTCCCACTTCAAATCTGAATTCACATTTTTGGACGGCCCCCAAACCTGGAAATACTTTCCATTATAGTAATAGTATCCGAATCCTTTCATCGTATTCAATGATTTATAACTTTCGAAATTCTGATTCCCAGTAACACCGAAGTCACCACGAATCTTCAAATCATTAACCCATTTAATGTTTTTCATGAATACTTCTTCGGAAATGCGCCAGCCCAAAGAGAACGCTGGAAAGTTACCCCATTTCTGATTCACTCCAAACTTGGAAGAGCCTTCATGTCGCAATGAAGCGGTAAATAAGTATTTGCCCTTGTAATCATAACTGATACGCCCGAAAAAAGCAATTAGTTTTGCATCATTTTTGTAAGATGCCATCCCCACCTGCCCTTCATCTTTCGCATATTCTCCAGTGCCCATATTGTCAGCACCCAATCCGTCATTCGGAAAGTCCTTATTCTCAAGACTAATACCAGAATATTGAGAATACTGATAAGAATATCCCAACATTGCCTTTACATTGTGTCCGTTAAATCCGGTCTGATAATTAGCCAACCATTCCAATATTTGTTGCCGTTCTTTTGAATAGCTTCGTGTGGCCTCACCATCACGACCACTATTGACAGACAGTGTACTGTTTGAAGGGCGAAACCAGCTATTGTTATTGTCATATTGGTGGTCGGCAAAAGTAATCTGTGAGGTTAAAGACTGGTTGGAGTTTGGCTTTTTCAGCAAAAGCGGAAATAAATTCAACTTAGCGGTAGCATCCCAATCCAGCAATTTGGTTTCGCCTTTCTCTTTTTCCAATTTCATCAATTCCACCGGGTTATATCCGGCAGTCTGCCCTTTAAAGTTATAATACATAGAAGGGTTCTCTGGGTCCATAAGAGGAGTTGTCGGGTTCACTTCAATCGCATTGCGAAAAACATCCCAAGCAGCTTGGTCGCGATAAGCAATACGGGGAGCTATATTAGCCGTAAAAGTAAATAACCCACTAGCGGTTGTATGATTTACAGATACACGTGCTCCATACTCCTCACGAACAGAACGCAAATCAATTCCATTGGCATCTCGATAATCGACGCTAGCGCGATAATTAGTACGCTCATTTCCACCGCTTAAAGTTAACGTGTGCTGCATAGTAAATCCTGTACGACTTACGGCATCCAACCAATTCTCGTTTCCTCCCAAATCATATCCCACACTGGAGTCGGAACGCAAATCACGATATTGCTGAGCATTCAGCACATCCAACTCTTTTTTCATGACGTCAAAAGAAAAAGTACTACTATAAGAGGTATATGTTGCTCCGTCTTTTTTAGATTTCTTTGTGGAGATTAAAATTACCCCATTCGAACCACGTGTTCCATAAATAGCAGAAGCCGCACCATCTTTCAGAATATCAAAACTCGCAATGTCATTAGGATTCAAATTGGTCAAGTTTCCTCCGGGGATACCATCAATTACAATCAACGGCCCCAATCCTGCAGAACGCGATGACACACCACGGATTTGGATACTCGCTTCATGGTTAGGGTCACCAGCACCTATATTAGTTATAGAGACACCCGGCACCTTGCCTTGAATCATCATTGAAGGATCTAATGTACTAACACTTAGAAAATCCTTTTCGGAAACATGAGATATGGCCGAAGTCAATTCTTTCTTATCCATTGTGCCATAACCAATAACAACTACCTCGCGCAGCATTTCGGTGTCTTCCTCTAAAACTATTTGAAGTTGTTTTTGCCCCTCTACAGGTACTTCCAAGGATTTGTATCCCACAAACGAAACAACAATTACAGCATTGGAGGAAACATGTAGTGAGAAGTGCCCATCCATGTCAGTGACGGTTCCATTGGATGTACTCTTTTCGAGCACACTTGCACCAATCACTGTTTCTCCGGTTTTGTCTTTCACTATACCATGAACAGTAATTTGTTGTGCAAATAAACAGAATGGAAGTAACATTCCTATCATACAAGCTATCATTCTCCGCTTGCTGATTGGCAATTTGTCCTTTTGCATAATATCAGTATTTAAAGTTATTAATTAAGATAGAAACAAAATCTCCCCTTTTCATAGTGAAAGAGATATTGCAAATGTATTAGAAATGGAGCCCTACAAAAAAAGAGGTGAGTGTAAAAGTAGTAAAAAGACAAAGCCATTTTTAGCTAATATACTATATATTAGAAATATACGAAAAGAAACAAAGCGATAAAAAGTAGTTAATACATAAACAGGAAATAATGTCTGATCTATTGAAAAGAAGAAATTAATCTTTGGATTTTCCTATTTTCATGACTTCTTGTTCTAACAATTCACGGCTGCCAGCCGCCTTATTACGAACTTTAGTGCGATAGTTATAAATAGTAGTTACAGAGTAACGTAAAAATTGAGCTATTTTTATACTATCGGTAATACCCAACCGTATCAATGCAAAAATGCGCAATTCAGTGTTCATCCTCTCATTAGGCTTCAAGACTATCCGCTCACTATCTAACAACAAGCCGTTGAATTCTTCTACAAAGGCTGGAAACAACTGTAGAAAGGTGGTATCAAAATTACCATAAAACTCTTTCAACTCTTCTTCAATAAATTTGGAAGATTTGATGTGCTTATACAGCTCCTCTAGATTTCCGGCAGTGGCAATCTTACCCAACATTCGCCGATAATTATCCATCTTTTCCAAATATATTGAGCATTGGTCCATGTACCGACCTATATATTCTTCTTTCAAATAAGAGTTTTCAGCAATGCTATGATTAGCTTCTTTGAGTTCAGTATTAGACCGATTTAGCTCCTCGTTCAATTCTTTCAACTGATTGTTGGCAGCAACCACTTCTTTCCGTGCAACGGCTACCTTTTTCATTTGCTTATACACATAAAATATAGCAAGCATCAAAAAAGCCGAAAGCAAACTGATAGACACTAGTGCCCATTTCATTTGAGATTGCTGCTTCTCGGTCTTTTGCTGATAGGCATCATTAATGATGGGAAACACCTCCAGTATTTCCAACTTACGCAAACGGGCATTACAAGCCTGCGCATCTTCCATACATATTTTCACATAAGAATATGCCCGTTCAATGTCTCCCTCCCGATAAAGGAGTACGGCCAGTTTACGCAAAGAGACATACTCACGAACAGCTGTCTGCATGTCCGCAATAGCGGATATAGTTAGATATTTCTTTTCATTTTTTTTATCCCCTTTCAAGCGATAGGATTCAGACAACGTATATGCACAAATGGCTACATTATGATTATAACCCTCTTGTTGTACTAAGTAATTGGTCAATATTTGTATGGCCTGGTCATATTTATTATGCACATTGCACTGGTCGGCTTTTATCAAAGCCTGAATCAAAGGGTCACCTTTGGTTGTCAAAAGCAAAGAGTCACGATAGAGGTCAGTAATTTTCGAATAAAGTCTTTTCTCAGGCTCCGTTACAGCATAATCGGCCATCAGCCCGTAAACTGTACGATAAATATGATAATAATAAGGATGAATATCCTGAGGCAATTCGTCTATGTGGATATTCTGCATTAAATCCATAGCTTCTTTATACATACCGATTGTTCCCAGTATGTCCGCTTTGTTCATGCGGGCAATGTCTATGTACTCTTGGTTTCCGATACGAGAAGCAACTTTCTCTCTCTCCTGAGCCATATATAGAGCCGAATCTGTATTGATTGAACGATATTCACTCAGCAACAGGTCTAATACTCTATAGTACTCCTCATCCGAAATTTGCTGGTGCAACTGCCTTTTCAGTTCAGCCAACTTCTCTTCTTTTTGCCTTATACGGATCGGACGTTCCTCTATTGCTCGATCCAGTTTTAGCAACAAAGAGTCAGTTTCCTCATTCGCAGCGTGAAGATGACACAAACATATAGTACAGATACTCCAAAATATGATTATTTTCTTCATCTATCTTTTTGTATAAGGTATAAGGTAATTGCATTAATGGATTTATGCAAAAATAATCAAAATATCACAAAACTCTTATCCTTCTATTATTAAATAAAAGAAGATGCTAATTTAAAATACAGACGGGGCAAAATACAAAAGATTTGTAGATAGGTATTATTCGTATACAAGTTATAACACTGCTAACTACATTTCTGATTCTATGTATAAGTTCTTGAGACTCTCAACTAAAAAAAGTCACGTTTGAAAATCTTGCTAATGATTGTCAAACGTGACTTTTCTACTATATTATTCGGTATTGCCGAAAATTATCTCATTAAAAAGAGAGACTGTTAACCTACCTTTTTACTTATGTAAAGTAGCAATCAACTCTTCCACTGAAACAGTATTCTGTTCACCTGTCTCCATATTCTTCAACATAGCTTTACCTTCGTTCATTTCATTCTCACCCACAATAGCTACGAATGGGATATTCTTGGCGTTAGCATAACTCATTTGTTTCTTCATTTTCGCTGAATCGGGGAATATTTCGGCACGGATACCTGCCGCACGTACTTTAGATAACATTCCCATTGAGAAAGCAGCCTCTTTGTCGCCAAAGTTCACAAACAAAAGTTCTGTACCATTAACGGCTTCTTTAGGATAAAGTTCCAATTGATTCAGTACATCGAAAATACGGTCTGCACCAAAGGAAATACCGACACCCGACACACCAGCCATTCCGAATACGCCGGTCAAGTTGTCATAACGACCGCCACCGGTAATACTACCAATCTGTACATCTAAAGCTTTAACTTCAAAAATTGCACCGGTATAATAGTTTAGCCCACGAGCCAAAGTCAAGTCCAGTTCGATTTCATTCTTTAAGCCCATTCTTTCTAGAGTAGACAGAATAAATTCACTCTCCTCTACTCCCTTCATACCGATTTCGCTAGCTGAGAGAACACTCTTTAATGTAGTAAGCTTTTCGGCATTGGTTCCACTCAACAGAATGATAGGTTGCAACTTGGCAATTGCCTCCTCACTAATTCCTTTATCTCTTAGTTCTGCATTTACATTTTCCAAACCAATCTTATCCAGTTTGTCAATGGCCACAGTGATATCAACAATCTTGTCGGCCTCACCTATAATTTCAGCAATACCGGAAAGAATCTTGCGGTTGTTTATTTTAATACATACACGGATATTGAAATGGCTAAAGACCGTATCAACAATTTGCATCAACTCCACCTCATTCAATAAAGAATCGCTGCCCACAACATCAGCATCACATTGATAAAACTCACGATAACGTCCTTTCTGTGGACGGTCTGCACGCCAAACCGGCTGTATCTGATAACGCTTGAAGGGAAAAGTTATTTCATCACGGTGCATCACTACGTAACGAGCAAAAGGTACCGTCAAATCATAACGTAAACCTTTCTCACAGAATTTACTCGCCAACTTAGCTGCATTGCGACTCAAGAGTTCTTCATCAGTAATCCCTGAAAAGTAATCGCCTGAATTTTGAATCTTAAAGAGAAGCTTATCGCCTTCATCACCATACTTTCCCATCAACGTTGAAAGCATCTCCATAGACGGAGTTTCGATCTGCTGAAAACCATATAGATGATATACTTCACGAATAGTATTGAATATATAATTACGCTTCGCCATTTCAACCGGCGAAAAGTCACGAGTTCCCTTAGGTATACTTGGTTTTGCTGCCATGATATAATAACTTTTTAGTATTTTAGTTTGCAAATTTACAGCAATTTTCCGAGCAACTACAGCATATAGCTAAAAAATCATCATTTAGTAGGCCTAAAAAAGGATTGTAGGCAATAATAATGGAAATGGGCAATAACATTTCAATGTCATTAGAATGTATAATCTAGAGTAAATTCTCGTTAATCAATTAGCGGCCTACTCCAGTCGGCTGATCAGACAACTCCAGTTGGCTGCATATAAACAGCAAACAAAAGAACGATAGCATAAAGGCATATAACTAATAAGCACCAAAGTATTTCTTGACAATTATAACTCTATTCCAAGTATTTACTATCTTTGGCAATAATTAAATCCTAAAAAAATCTCTTATGAAACTTAAGTTATTCTTGCTAATGATTTTCTGTGGTATGTTGGAAGTTAGCCATGCGCAAAACACAAATACGATCACAATCTCAGGACGTGCTATGGATTTTGATGGAAATCCTATTGACAGTTGCATAGTCAAAGTGCTTTATTCCGATTTTACTATCGCCTACTTTACCTACACCAACAAGGAAGGCTATTATTCTATCCCGGATGTGGTCAAAGGAAAATACATGGCCATATATGCTATTCGTCCCAAAGAATACCCACGTGAACTAAAAGTTGCAGAAAAAGATATGCGCTTAGAGTTTTGGGCCTGGAACGTTGTTGCTGATAAAGATTTAACGATTAACCCTCGATACAATCGGTTAGAACTTTATGGAACTACTGTCTTCAAACAAAATGGAGGTTATCCAGCTATGATTATTTATACGCGCCCGATGAGTTTAGGGAGACTTCTTTCGTATGGACAGGATATGTGGAAAGATAAGAAAAAAGCTGATACTGAAGGAGGGGATATCTCTGCAGAGCCCGAAAATATTAGTTTTAAAGTGTATGCTGATGATATTCCTGTGAAAATACAATCAGTACAACCCGTTATGGAATATGTAGGGGGACGCAGGCAAATGGCTTATGTCATTTACACTGAACTACCCAAAACTCGACCAGATAAATATTGTATTTTCCGCATTGAAGCTTCTAATAATGCCTATGGCGGTGAAAAGGGAGAAAATCTTTATTTTTATGAAATGCCCAATTATATGAGTAAAGCTAAGACACAAGAATAAAGATCAATTAGAAAATTATTTTTATCATAAAAAATCTGCAAGTTTCTGCATCTAAAGATACATAAACTTGCAGATACCCCTAAGGCCTAAGGCGACAGAGCATTTTGTTAAACCAAATTATTGATTCATTGTCTCTACTAACTTCTCCATTGCTTTCACCCAATTTCCTGTTAGCTTCATATTACCTTGTTTTGTTTGTGGTTGCAAACGACCGCTATTTAAATCGTCGATACGTTTATGCAACAATGCCAAAGCCTTTTGTTTTGGGGCAGTTTCTTTACATTTAAGTGCAATAGGAGTACACCATTTACATAACATTAAATCGGTGATGAAAAGATCTGGATTACTATCAAATTCTGTACAATATTCCATATACTTATCCCAATCAGCTTGTTTTTCTGACAAAGCGATCAGAGTTTCTAGACGTATCTCTTCTTTATCGGCTACCTTGCATTCATCCATCAAAGCAAGCAGTTTGCTGAATTGATCCATATCCATAGTTGCACTTCCATCTTTTTCCACAACTAAAGATCTAGCATAGTTGCGCCATGCATACTGAGTTTTCATTTTCACAGGCATCTCTCCAACTACAGCAGTCAGTTTTTCTGGATGTTTAACTGTATAGATAAATGCAGGGTCGAACGGATAAGAAAGATATTTCATAAACACTTCTACCAATTGCGGATTATCTGCAAAGGTTTCAGCTTTACCAACTAATAAAGCTTGAGCAACTACATTACACTGATCGCGTTTATAAGCACTTCCCAATGTTTTTAAATATTCAAAAAGAAATGCTTCGTCACGATCACCATTAGCAAACCGTTGATCCATCTCAGCTGAACTATTGTCTACACTGGCTTTCTTTACTTTTTCAAGAAAACTAGGAGCATCGCTTCCACCCAAAAAACGTCCTAGCTCATTACCACGACTATCAAAGATAATGAAAGTTGGAAATGCAGAAACCTGAAATTTCTTCATAAGTTCCGGTCCTTCTCCTTTCTCCATATCAATCTTAATCGAAACGTAAGCCGGATTCATAAATTGGCCCACTTCTTCTAAAGGAAACACGTCTCTAGCCATTTTCTTGCAAGGACCACACCATGACGTGTAACAGTCCAAAAAAATCAGTTTCTTGGTAGCTGTTGCTTTTTGCACAGCATCTTTAAACAATGTTCCATGCTCCTCAAAAGAGATTCCTTTTTCTACTTCCTGAGCAAAAGCCTGAGTACTGAAAACCAATGCCATACTCAAGCAAACCATCCATAAATTCTTTTTCATATACTTCTAAATATTTAGTGTTATCTTTCCATCGCTTTTTTCCAAGCCATGTCTTTTATCTTACCCGGTACGGTGTAAACTCTAGGTTCTCCCAGAATTGCTCCATTTGCTGGATTAATTTGGAACTGATATAACTTACCTTCTTTAGTTGTTTCATTCCAAGTCGCCACGTGAAGTATGGCATTTGGATTAGGCATAATAGCCAAAAATAGACTTTGATAGTAATACTTCTGCAAACGCACACAAGTTACCGTTTCGGCATCCGAACCACTCCAAAGAACCTCCGCCTGAGGAGAAGAACGATATTTCAGGTTATACACCTTTGAGCCTGCACCATACAACACATACTCACCTAGATAAGCAGCTGCCATACTCGTGGCCTGAGCTATTTCAGGTGAGCTTGAAATGTCAAACCACCCCTGTCCAATATTTGTGGTACCTGAGCTTGATGTCATGAAATTCGCAATACCCAAATAGTAGTTTTGATCTTTCTTCATCAAAAAATAGTCGTAGAAAGACCTTCCCCAGTCGCCCATCAACAATTTAGCACCAACATGATTGACATCAAAAGCTGCCTCAGGATCTTGTGCAGAAAATGAGGCAAACTTCACCGTGTTTTTATTAACGCACTTAAAGCACTCATTCGTCTGATCATACACCAATACCTCATATTTATTCCCATGCACATCGCTTCCCCAAGGAGCTAATTCTCCATGATCACCTCCGTATGAGATACCAAAGAAGCTGTTTCTAGAAAGCCCTGAAGTATAATAAGTAGTGTACACTTTACCCTCATTAATTATCATTTCCCCACGATAGGCAACTCCGCAGGCTCCATAATAACTAGGCTGAGTTGTTGTCGGCTTTTCGTAAAAAAAGTCTCCAAAATCTAATGTTTTAGCTAAAGTACCTTGATTAAGTCCAACCATATTTTTATCGGTAACCAAAACAACCTCATCCTCCGCCATAGCAACACAAGTATGCAATACCCTATTCGGCAGTCCTTCTAAATGTGTTCCATTAGAAGCTTTGTATAAATCGAAAAACTCCCGGTCTTTAATAATGTTTTTTTTGACCCAAGGGTTAACAACCAACCCAATATCGGACGTTCCAGGATCATTGGCTGGTTCATACAGCATCATCCAACCAGCGGTTATGGACTCTTCTATGTTGCAAGTAACTCGAAAGTACTGCTGTGTGTGGTCTTTACTATTGGTTATGGTTAACTGCACATAGTAAGTATCGGCTGCTCTTTTAATCGCTTCTTTCAAATGTATCGTATGACTCAATGTATCTACTGTATAATCCGAATTAGGAGAATTAGCACCTACATACAACGTCCAAACATAACTCAATTCAGGTGCATCAGCCTCAGTTTCCAACAGCTTACCATTAAAGTAAACTTTCGGATTGAGTTCCAACACATCATACCTTTCAAGAACATAAGTGGATTGTATTCCCAATCCCGTTGTGTCTATTACAACTTTATCTAATTCCTGATAATCATAGTTGCCCTTATCTTCATAACACGAGCCTAGCAGAAAACTTACGATCAAACTAAGCACTCCTATACTATATTCTTTTCTATACATACACATTTCTCCTTCTTTTTTTAAAACACAACTGCACTCCCGCTTTCTTCATCAGTCAAAGGCTTTTCGTGGGTTTGATTATACACATCCAAAGCCTGCCTTAGTTTTGAAAGCAAATATGTGGCATAAGTTGACGAGATAGTATTTGTAGCCTCATCGTAGGAAACAGATGCCGTATATGAGATACGAAAATCGACAAGCCCTGTCTCTTGAATCATAAAAGAGTATTTCTTCTGACTATATTCACCGAAGTAAATGGCGTATGGACGATAGGGATACTCTGCCACATCCCACTCTTCGGGTTTAGCCAAATAATTTTTCAATACAACATTCAGTTTACGCATTTTATCCACTCCTTCCACAAACTCAGCGTTCTCTACCAGACGGAAATTAATATGCCCATCAGTTCCAGAGAAAGACGAATTGTCTTTCAGCTTGGAGGTATCAAAATAAATAGGAAAAGTTGCATAGGTCTCTCCTGCTTTTATGCAGTACTCTTTTGTCCTAAAGCTTCCCTCAGCTTCGTTCAAGCTACCCGAATAGGCTTCTATCGTAAAGAATCGATCCTCAGCTGATGGTAGCCCGGTTACGCGAGCATTAAACATTAACGAATCTTCTCCCAAGGCATACGAATAGTTGTAGCTAGTACTGTCTAAAGCTGTCTCATTGTTTCCAAACCATATATTTAAGGCAGAATAATTCGTATCAAATACCGGGATCTCATTCGTGCTACAACTGGTTAATCCCGTAAGGAGAAGAGGTAATATCCAGATTTTATATTTCATTTTTTTCATAAGTCATTCATTTTATCGATTGTTTTCACGCTGAGAAGCATCTGTCTCTGAAATTGGGATAGGGAAAGTATACGCCTTCTCACCAATCATATCGGCATCCGAACCAATCACTGAAGCGCGGTTCAACCGCTTATAAAGAAAAAACAACTGACCTTCACCAATCAACTCGCGACGATATTCTCTGATCAGTTCTAAATAATAGTCCGCAGGGGCATTCTCCAATGCTGCCAAGTTGCGTTCAACCCGCAGTTTATTCAACGCTTCCAAACCACTTCCGCTTGCACGATACTGGCATTCGGAAAGAATTAAGTACATCTCACCTAAACGAAGCAAAGGAATCTTATCTTTATAGAACGAAGCAGGTTCTTCACGCGAAGACAGAGCCAAATCTTTGTCTATCTGCGAGTCATTAAATTTAGTCAGATAACGGTAGTCAACATACTCACTTTTAGTGCCACTAGCAAACTGATAGAGGTAGCGGTAATCATCTGTATTGTTATCATAATATTCAATTAGATTGCTACTCTTTAAAGAGAAGCTAGTTGCATTCTCATCCTCGTTAAAATAGGTATCTGCCAAGGTAGAAAGAGTGAGTACGTTTAAAGCAAACAATTGCTCAGGCGCACATGCATAATCATATCCTTTAGCCATGTCATCACCAACGGCCCACTTAAACACATTCGACTTAATAACCTCTTGGGCACACAAAGTAGCCTTCTCGTACTCATGCATCCACATATAGAGGCGAGCCTGTAAACCCTTGACAGCATAATAATTTAAATGAACCCGACGATTCATTAAATAACCACTATCATCGACTTCCGTAATTTTCCGGCCTGTATAAATGGGATCAGATTTAAGTAGAGTCTCCGCTTCCAAAAGATCTTTCTCTATCTTATCGGCAACAGCTTTCACTGTGAGCTGAGGAAAAACACGGTAAGTCAATTCTGTACAGTAAGGTATGGCAGGCATATCTAGATTCTGCTCGTAACTTGCTCCAAAACAACGCAAAAGATCAAAATGCAGAAAAGCACGCAAAGCGTAAGATTCTCCTTTTATAATATTAAAATTGTCTGCACTAAATAATCCTTTTTTCTCATCAATCTTATTTATGATGTTATTTGCATTGGCTATTGAGTTATACGATGTAGCCCATATATTCGAGATCTGTAATGCAGACAATGTGTTCGAATAATTATAATCGTCCATATCCAAATAATCAGCAGAAGGAAATTCATCCCACTCCTGCCCCAAAACACCCATTGTGCCAAATAGCATTTCTTTGGCGTATGTTTTCTCGGATACCATAGAAGAATATACTCCGGCTAAAGCCTCTTTAAATCCCGATTCACTTTCAAATAGCTTATTGTCCTCCACTTGCGAACGAGGTTGCACATCGAGCCAATCGTTGCAGGAAACGAGCAGAGTTGTCGAAAGCAATAAGCAACATGCGATTATATGATTTATACGTTTCATCATAACTATATTTAGAAGGTTGCTGATAAAGAGAATGAAAAATTACGTGCATATGGATAGTCCAAACCTCTCTCGGTTTTAACCGTAGAGATGCGGAATAAGTCGTTCATATAGAAAGAGACTCTCAGTCGTTCCATGAAGGCTCGTTTCAACCAAGGTTGATTTTTGAAGTCATAGTAACAAGAAAGTGAAGCAAACTGGAGCTCATTATTTTTCTCAATGAAACGCGTCGTTGGATAGGTTTCATTAGGCCGCTCATCTATTTTCTTGAAAGTCGCCACATCTCCTATATTCTGCCAAGTATCATTTAGCACCCGACGATCTACATTATTGGCTATGTCTACATTCTCAACACGATTGACTAAAGCTTGATTATAATAATCACCTCCAAGCAGATATCTAAACGAGCAACTCAATCCAATGCCTTTATATTCACCACTGAAACCAAAGTTTCCATGGTATTTCGGATTACTATCACCTGCCACAACATAGTCTTCTGCACTCCAATCATAAGTCGTAGTCCCATCTTTCTTTAAGAAAATCTCGGCGCCATTTACGGGATCTATTCCCAAAGAACGTACAGCCCAAATAGCGGTCATAGACTGGCCTTCCTCATATCGAATCACAGGCGAAGTGGTTGCTTCACCATCCTGCCCTTGGTTAAAGGCTTTCAACGCATCATTAATCTTTGTGACCTTATTCACATTATGTCCCACCGATGCATTGGCAGAAATATAGCCATGCTTATTGCGGAAAAATCGCCAACTAATTGTTGCGTCAAAACCTTTATTCTCTACATTTCCTAAATTTTCCTGATAAGAGTTGAAACCGGTAGAAGTAGGTAAAGTCATACTAAGCAAAGCATCCTTAGTTTTATTGCGGTAGGCATCAAAGCGAATGTTTAAACTTTGAAACAGTTGCAAATCAAAGCCTAAATTTAGATCAGCTGTCTGCTGCCATTTAAGCTTATCGTTTGCCATACTCATCAGATAAGCACCGACAATATTGTCATAAACAACATTTTCATAAAACTTATAGGTAGCCTTTGCTTGATAGGGATTGAAGTTTTGGCTACCAGTTAACCCGTATGAAGCACGCAACTTGAGCTGATTGACAAACGTCAGTTCTTTCATAAACTTCTCTTTATGTAAATTCCAGCCTAAACCAGCCGACCAAAACGTTCCCCAACGATTGTCTGACCCAAATACAGAAGAGCCATTCAAGCGCAAAGAAAAATCGGCTAAATACCTATCATCATAAGAATAGTTTAGTGCACCAGTCAATCCAATACTACGAGTGGTTGCTTCGCTACCTGATGGTTTGCCATTGTCAGCATACTGTTTGGCAAAAGAAATATGGTCTACATGATTATTCAAGAATCCCCATGCTGTCATACCATGGTTTTCGGAAGTGGAAGAGTTTAAACTCCAAGCTGCATTTGCCAACAACATGTGCTTACCAAAATGATTCGAATAGTTGGTGGTAATGTCGGCTGAAAGATTCTCGGAACTTCCATCTGAAATAGAGTAAGAACCCCGTTTAAAGTATTGATCTCCGGTCCACGTTGCAAACCGTGTATGATCACCCGGATAGAAATCTTCACGGGTATTCGATTGATACGTATATCCCACCCTAGCTGTAAAGCGCAAATTCTCTAAAGCTCTCCATTCAATATAGAAATTTTCGGTATACTCAGTATACTTAGAGAAATTCTTTGTACCGAGAGACGCATTATACAAGGGGTTATAGTAATACACTGGTTTAGAACTAGTTCCAGGATAAAGGTAGTAACCCAATAGTTTCTGCAGATTTCCATTCTCATCATACGGAGAATAGTAGGGATTCATTCCCACATACTCTGAAAATGAGCCGTAAGGTGAGTCTTCCGCCTTATTGGATGTAATAGAGAGAGAATTACGGAACAGCAAGTTTTTATAGCGATATGAAAGTTTGATATTTCCCGACAATGTGTTTCGATTGGAACCTTTCATAACACCAGCTATATTATTGTATCCCAATGAGCCACTATAACGCATGCGATCATCTCCACCTTCCATATAAACAGAATGTTTCTGCCCTAGTCCTGTACGCAAAGGCTTCGACAACCAATAGGTATCAATGCCTTCGCTGACATTCTTTAAAAGACCATTATATTGTTCACGCAAAGCCTGAGCATAACTTGGAGAAGAAGATGTATAGCGTCCAGAGTTCAACTCTACTTGCAGCTTTTCAGCTGCATTACAGAGATCATAGGAAGATAGGTCAGGGGCTTCAACATTCAAATCGCCAGTATACGTCATGCGCAACCGACCTTTTTCAGGCTCAATGGTCTCTACAACAACAACACCATTTGCCGCCTTAGCTCCGTATATAGCTTTGGCAGCTGCATCTTTCAATACGGTAACCGAAGCAACACGATTCATATCTAAATCGAAGACCTGTTGACGAGTGGTTTCAAAACCATCGACCACGAAAAGCGGTTCATTAGGATTACCATCATATTCACTTTGCAATCCGGTGAAAGATGCATTTCCACGAATAGTTATATCATTGAATGAATTCGGATTAGATCCATTTAGGTAATTATCCTCCACCAAAAAAGAAGGTTCTAGATTTTGCAAACTCTTAATCAAATTCTGGTTTCCAACCGATTTTAGATCCTCTTTAGAATAAGTCACTGCAGAACCAGTGAAACTCTCAGCCCTGTAATTGAACAGACCAGTAACAACAATTTCATTAATCATCTTTGAGTCTTCTTTCAGAGTGACATTTAATTGGGTTTCTCCGGCATATCGAACTACCGATGGTTCCATCCCAATAAATGAGAATGTCAGTTCTAATCTTTCTATATCCGGAAGAACAAGTGAATAATGTCCATCAAGCTCTGTAGTAGTCCCGATACGCGTACCGTTCACTTGAATATTAACTCCGGGGAGTGGTTCATTGTGAGTATCACAAACGGTTCCCACTACCTTCCGTTTGGCCATACTGACCATCTGAACCATCTTGCGCACTTCCTCTTTATGCAGAGTTACAATCTTTCCCTTGATCTCGTACCGAAAACCTGTTCCGGTAAAAATACAGTTCAGAACCTTGCCTACTGTTTCTTTCTTTGCCTGTATCGTTACAGGGCCAATAGAGGAGCCCACCTGCTCTACATTATAGACAAAATTCATTCCGGTCTGCTTTCGTATTGACTCCAGAACCTCCTTCAGAGGTGCCGACTTGAAATCTAAAGTTACCGTTTTTTTCTCAATCGCCTCTTGTGCACCGAGCGTTCCTGAAAGAACAAATAGTCCCATCAGTACACACGCCAAGTAGCGATTCCATTTACGTTTACATTTTTTCATACACATTTACTTTTTGTTAGAAGAATAGAGAAATCTGAACTAAGACCTATACGTCTCAGCCTATAAAGAGCTACCCATTATATAGTAATTTTGTTATCTCGAAATATACAGGACGTGTCCCTTTACTTCCACCTTCACATTCACAGTGCTACTGATAGCCTGAATGATCGGTTCAATCGTATCATACCGGTCTAAACTGCCGGTAAAATGTAACTGCTGAATACCATCCGTCTTAAATCGTATATCTATGTTATACCAACGGGACAGTATATCTGTAATATCTTTTAATGACTGATTATCAAAAAAGAAACGTCCTTCATTCCATGCAGTATAAGCCTCAACATCTACATTTTTCACAACCAATTGATTACTGCCATTTTTCAACTCTGCCAATTGCCCAGGCGAAATCATACGTTCAGAGCCTCCTGTAATCACTCCCACATTCCCCCTGACTAATACTACTGCAGCATCTTCATCTGGATAAGCATTGATATTGAATGCAGTACCATATTGCCGCACTGTCATCTTATCGGTCACCACATAAAACGGTCTTTTTGCATCATGAGCTATCTCAAAGTAGGCCTCTCCTTCTAAATAAACCTTGCGTTCGTCTTTCGAGAAACCAACAGGATATTTCAGTTGTGAATCTGCATTCAAGTGCACCTTAGTTCCATCTTCCAAGACAATTCGATATTCTCCACCTCGCTTCGTCAACAAAGTGTTATACTCTTCTAAAGCAGCCTGTGAAGTTTCACCATAAGTTATATGGTTATCCTTTATCGTTGCTACGGTAGCTCCCCCAACTGGCAGACTATCCATAGCTGTTGAGTCCAAATCAATCTGATTACCGTTGGATAAGATTAGAACTGCCTGAGAATTACCGGGACCAACTTCAGACAAACTTTCAATAGAAATAGACGGTTTTGATAACAATAGTAGCCAGATGGCAAGAATTGACACAGGCAACAATAGAATGGCAGCATATTTGTAGATTGTCCACCAAGAGGTTTTATTAGGTACCCTTATATTAACACGATGACAGAAGTCGGTCCAAGCCTTTTGCTTGTCAACTCTTCTGTAAAGATGATATTTGGAAAGAAAAGAATCATTCTCTTCCAATTCATCAATAAGTCGTTTCCCTTTTGGTTTATCCATAACTACATCCTAATTTTGCATTGTTCATATAAAGAACAACTTCAACAGCAAAACGGGTGACAAACCAATAAGAAAAAAATCTTTTTTCTTTAAAATCCGCAATTAATGCATCATTATGCAAGTTGAAAGCAGAAAAGAGAAAAGTAAATTCGCTTGTTCCTTTAATCTTCTCATAGCCCTCATTTTCTGAGTTTTAACTGTATCGATAGACACTTGAAGTAGATCTGCTATTTCTTTATTCTTTTTTCCTTCGAGAGACATTAAAAAAATCTCTCGGCAACGCGAAGGTAATTCATCAATAGCTTGAAATAAAAGACGGTATTCATCTTCTTTATTCAACTCATTTTCATCTAACTCTTCCTCAAGGGATATTTCCTTTATGTATTCGGCATAGCGTCCTTCAACGTTCTGATGCTTTAAATAATTAAGCGCAGCATTTTTTACAAATTTATATAGATAAGTTTTAAAAGCTAGATAAGAGCTAAAAGTGACTTTCTTCTCCCACATAGTGACAAATAATTCTTGAACGATATCCTCTGCTGCCCCATCCGAAGCAACAAAAGCAGAAGCATACACAACTAATGCCGGATAGAAGTCATTATACAATATTTTATATGCTTCTATCTGCCGTTCGTTTATTTTTTGCAAGAAAGCAGCTTCCTTGTCCATCATTTGGGAGTCATTATATATGAATTGTACTAATAAAACTACTTTTAAGTTCATTATATTAATGATCGTTGATCTTAAACAAAATAGTAATCAAGCGCTAAGTTTTCAACTAATTAGATAATTTTGAGTTGATCATGTGCGCAAAAATAATCATTTAGCAACAGAAGCCAAGCAGAAAAGCAGAGAGTTTTTTCAGCCTCGTCATACGAGCCCTAGGTTACGCTCTCTCTATTATATAAAAACGAACGATTCATTTTGATGTTGCAAAGATAAGAGGATATTTGCTAACTACCTATCACATAGTCGTGTGATCTTATACACCATTTATGTGGTAATTGAACAAAATCTAATATATACCTATCATAAAAAAAGAGTGTCCGATGAGGACACTCTTAAAAAAGTTATAAGGATAAGACTTTAGTCTCTTCTACCCATAAAAATCATGATATAGTAAATCAATGTAGCTAAAGAGCCCAAAGCAGCAACCACATAGGTATAAGCAGCTGAACGAAGTGCATCTTCTGCTTGCGAATGATTATAAGAATTCGTAATACCAGATGAACTCAACCACACAAGCGCACGCTTACTTGCATTGATCTCAACAGGTAAAGTGACAAAACTAAACAGCGTAGTCGTTGCAAACAAGATGATACCTGCCAACAACAGTTGGGGAAACGAATTAATCAGCAAAATACCGCCTAATAGAATCCAAGTCATTATGGAAGAAGCAAAGTTAACCACCGGAACCAATGCACTACGCATTTTTAACGGAGCATACATACGTGCATGCTGTACGGCATGTCCACATTCATGAGCTGCTACAGCAGCTGCCATTATGCTAGTACTTTCATAAACACCCTCACTCAGATTTACGGTTTTACTTGCAGGATTATAATGGTCAGTGAGTCGACCTGGAGTATGTGTAACCTGCACATCGTCAATACCATTATCACGCAGCATCTTCAGAGCGACATCGCGTCCTGTCATACCGTTTCCAGTAGGAATCTTAGAATATTTTTTAAATTTATTCTGCAAATTCATTTGTACCAGCCAACTAACTACGGCAATCCCGATAAATAATACCCAATAAGACATCATATACTTTTCATTTTAATTATTATTCTATAGAAGTCAAAACAAATTGTTTGCCAAAAATAAAAGGAAACGAGATATACTAGGGTAGTTTTCCTTTGCTTTTATGAAGAATTAGCTAAAAATTAATCAATTGTAAGTTCAACGACTAAATCAATATCCTTAGGAACCTCTGAAAATTCGAGCAAAATTCCACTTTTGTTTTTACCAAAACGAACGGGAGTTTTATCTTTAAATAATACTGCTTTTTTGATTTTTCGATTTACCAAAGGCAAAAATAACACCTTATCTTGTAGATTCAGAATGTGCACATACAATTGATTTCCCTTTTGAGTCGTTACTCCCCAATCATGAGGAGCTACGCCTCCCCCACGAGTTCCATAAATTGTTTCCCCATATTTCTCCATCCATTGTCCCATCTCATGGAGGCGCTCTACTGCTACCTCAGGAAGCTCTCCATCAGGCTGAGGACCAATATTCATCAACAAGTTCGCATTCTTGCCCGCTGCTTTTACCAAATAATGAATAAGTGTCTTTGCTGATTTATAATTCTGATCTGTAATCTTGTATCCCCACATCCCGTTCATGGTTTCACAAGTTTCCAGTGGAAGTTGACTTACATGCTGTCCGGAATACCCTGACATATTTTCACCAGGTAGATCTCTTTCAAATATCTGTATATCTTCACCAGGATTGGGACTTTGATGATGGTTATTACCAATCAAGCAACCAGGCTGTAGTTTATGGATTAATGCATATTGCTCAGGCAACTCCCAATTAAAATTAGGATTCTTGTTTTGATCCCACCAACCATCGAACCAAATGGCACGTACAGAACCGTAATTGGTCAGTAACTCTGTCAGTTGATTATTCATAAACTGATAATAACTTTTCCAATTACCCTTAGGATTGGGACGGCCAGTACCGTGTCCGGTTTCTCCCCAAGGATAATCTTCTCTGGACCAATCAAGATGTGAATAGTACAGATGAAGCTTTATTCCTTGCTTCTGACAGGCAACTGCCAGTTCTTTAACGATATCTCGCTTAAAAGGAGTGGCTTTAACAATATTAAAATCAGAGTACTTTGTATCAAACATTGAAAAGCCATCGTGATGACGTGACGTTAAACAAATATATTTAGCCCCAGATGCCTTGATAGCAGCAACCCATTTATCGGCATTAAATTTTGAAGGATAAAAACCACCTGCCAGTTTGGCATACTCTTTATAATTTAAATTATTAATGTTCATAGTCCATTCACCAGTGGCTAGCATAGCATAAACTCCCCAATGAAGAAATATGCCGAACTTATCGTCTTGAAATTCCTGACGAGATTTTAGATTTTCATCTGTAGGATGATAGGCAGGCTGTGCTAAAAGTGGAGAAGAAAATCCCAAACTAAGACTTAGTAGAGATAAAAGGATAAGGAGATGTGTTTTCATCATGAAGTTATATTACATTAAGGGAATTAAGATGAGAAAAACAAAAAGGCGGAGCAATTTACATTTCTCCGCCTCTCATTAAGTTATAGATCAAAGTTATTCTATGAAAAAATAACTCCTTCTTATTCTTCAGTATAACGTTCAATAGTTTGTGCTCTGTCCGGTCCTACAGATACAATCTTGATTTCAACACCAAGTTGTTCCTCTAAGAAAGTCAGATATGCATTAAATTCTTCAGGGAATTCATCTTCACTTTGCATCTTTGTCATATCTGTCTTCCAACCAGGTAGTTCTGCATATACAGGTTCTGCACCCTCATTAATGTCGTAGGGGAAATAATCAATTTCTTCTCCATCAACCTTATAAGAAACACAAGCCTTAATCGTATCAAATGTGTCAAGCACATCACTCTTCATCATAATCAACTTGGTTACTCCATTGATCATGACTGAATATTTCAAAGCAACTAGATCAATCCATCCACAACGACGTTTACGTCCTGTAACTGAACCGAATTCATGTCCTAGTGTGCACATCTTATCGCCAGTCTCATCGAACAACTCTGTTGGGAAAGGACCTGAACCAACACGGGTACAGTAAGCTTTAAAAATACCATAAACCTCGCCAATACGATTCGGAGCAACTCCCAAACCTGTGCAAGCACCGGCACAAACCGTATTTGAGGAAGTAACAAAAGGATATGAACCAAAATCAATATCAAGCATTGTTCCTTGAGCGCCTTCACAAAGTACACTCTTATTCTCTTTCAAATAATTATTGACTTCATGCTCACTATCTACGAAATGGAATTGTTTAAGGTATTCAATACCTTCCATCCATGCTTTTTCTAATTCAGTTAGATCGTATTCATAGTTCAAGCTCTTCAAGATTTGTTCATGACGAGCTTTAGCTGCATTGTATTTCTCTTCGAAATGATTAAGAATATCACCAACACGAACCCCATTACGGCTTACTTTATCGGTATAAGTTGGACCAATACCTTTTCCAGTAGTTCCTACTTTTGCATCCCCTTTAGCAGACTCATAAGCAGCATCTAGAATGCGGTGAGTAGGTAAGATTAGATGAGCTTTCTTTGAAATGTGTAAACGTTCTTTCAATGGATGTCCCGATGCTTCTAATGCCTCAGCCTCTGCTTTGAAAAGAGCTGGATCAAGCACTACACCGTTACCAATAATATTTACTTTGTCTCCCTGAAATATACCGGAAGGAATGGAACGAAGTACATATTTCTGTCCTTCGAACTCAAGCGTATGACCGGCATTGGGACCACCCTGAAAACGAGCGACCACATCATACTTAGGTGTTAATACGTCGACTACTTTTCCTTTTCCTTCGTCGCCCCATTGTAATCCTAATAGTACATCTACTTTCATTTTTCTTTTTTATTGTTGTTACTAACTTTTTTCCGTTTATTAGCTCTGTCGCACTTGCTACACAATCCGTATATATAAAGAGAATAATGCGAAAGTTGGAAGCGGCTTAACTTTGTGTTCTCAATGGCATGCTGCAATTCCTCATTCTGAAATTCAGTCACCTTGCCACATTGAGTACATATTTGATGATGGTGCGTTTCGCGATTATAAGATTTTTCGTATTGGGAGGAGGTACCAAACTGATGCTTTATGATGAGTCTGGCATTGATAAGCAGAATAATGGTATTATACAGAGTTGCCCGACTGACTCGGAAGTTCTCCTGATCCATCATCCGCGAATAAAGCATATCGATATCGAAGTGTCCGTCGATGGAGTAGATAGTATCGAGTATTGCATAACGTTCGGGAGTCTTACGATGCCCGTTCGCTGTGAGATATTCAGTGAATATCTGCCTTACTGTATCTTTCACATTTTGAGTTTCCATCATCAGCACGAGAATTAGCGCGAAAATTAGCGCGAACAAAGTTAAGCCTTTTTTGTGGAAAGCAAAAGAAAATTTAAGAAAAGTGGTGGGGGCTAAAAATAAGTAATAGACAAAGAACAACATCAACTTCATACATAATAAGGTGGTATACCTCTAATCTTTTTATGCCATGAAGTCAAATCTTCCCCTTTATCTATTACCTATTACAAACTATAATCTATAGCTCACTGCTGTCGACTTCTTCCTTCACCATATTATAAAGCATCTGCTCAGCTTGATCTGTAGAATCTGCCATACTTTCCACTAAACGGCATACTTGAAAAGCATGCGCCTCGCTATGTTCCATATATTTTCGAACGGCCAATACAGCAGCATTTCGTACATGATAACTTTCTGAATGAATAGCGCAAAGGGCTTGATCAAGCAATTCTCCAGAGGCTCTTTCTGTCATATCGCCCTTTTTCATGAGAAGACGAGAAGCCGTCAAAAAGCCACAGGTTTGCACATATTCCTGTTCATCAGCAATCCAGTTGAAGGATTTTGCTGCTGCATAGGGTAAGTACTGAAAAAGATTCATACAAGTTAACTCAGCGATCTCAATATTATGAATACTTTCTACCCAAATATCAGCGATCTCTGGATAAAAAGTATCAATGGGTTGGAGCATTCCTGCCATTATTTTGCACTCACGAATATCCTCTTTCCACAATGCTTGTGCCAAATCATGATTTTTATCATAAGTCTCGACAATGCTTTTAATACGCGGAACCTCAACTCCAAAATTAAGTTTATACACCAAGCCTTTTTCACGCATACTTTGAGACACAGCTCCATTCATAGAGAGACGAAGCTGTGTTTTTATTTCCTTGAGTTGTTCTTTAATATCCATTTTTTCAACTTCAATTATTTACAGAAGGTAATGAAGAGTAATCTTTGCTATAACGCAACATTTGTTCGGCATAACCTTCGCTATAAGATACGGTAACATCTGTGATGTTCCCATCTTTATCAGTCACTAAGTTATATACGGGGTTCACAAAACCTTTATAGGGAGCAAGATTCAACTTTTTATAGCGTTCCAACACTTCTTCATGCAAAGTAGGATCTACTTTCACTGCATAATTTTCAACGAGTGCCCGAGCACCTTCAAAATCACCGGTCGATTTGATCCGTTGAATTTCAGCTAGAAGTTCACCGAATAATCGACGCACTTCTTTGTAGTCGTTGACAACAACGTAAGTTTTACCCTCTTTCTTTACCATCTCGACCACCTTGTTAGCTGCCCCTTTCTCAAAGACCCAACGAGCTATCAACTGTCGATTACGCATGTGCGCTTCCTCTATATTATTCCCGGGCTCGATGCGTACCAATTGAGTCATCAAACCATTCATTAAGAAAGTATAGTATTCTGCTTTGTATGCTTCAGCATCAGGAATAAGTTTAAGTTCCACTAGTTTTGGATCAGCCACATAGTATAATCCAAACAAGTCGGCACGAGCCTCCTCAATAGTAGACCCATAAGCTTTTAACGCATCAGGATCAACCCCAGGAAGTAATTTTCCAGAACCATGACCTAAACATTCATGCAAATCAGTATGAAGTTCACCTGTTAGATCTCCATATTTATCTATTCGCTTTCTTTCTTCGTCACTCCAGACAAATTCTTCATTGAATCCATTGCCATGAGCTGCTTTATTATAAGCATCTGTTATATTACTAATCGTTACAGATTTAGATCCGTAATGTGCACGAATCCAATTTGCATTGGGTAGATTAATACCAATAGCTGTAGCCGGATATAAGTCCCCAGCAAGAATAGCCGCAGTTATAACCTTAGCCGACACGCCTTTCACTTTTTCTTTCTTATATGACTGATCAACTGGAGAGTGGTCTTCAAACCATTGAGCATTGCTACTAATCACTTCTGTTCGATGAGTAGCTCCAAGATCTTTAAAGTTGACTAAAGATTCCCAACTAGCTTTCATTCCCAATGGGTCACCATAACTTTCGGTAAATCCATTCACAAAATCAATTCTTGAATCCAAATCTTTCACCCAAAGAATAGCATATTCATCAAAATCCTTTAAACTACCAGTTTCATAAAATTGAACAAGCTTGTTTATTACCGCTTTCTGTGCATCATTTTCAGCTACAGTTTCTGCTTTCTTTAGCCAATATACTATTTTTTCAAGGGCTTTTGTATAAAGTCCTCCAACTTTCCAAACCTTTTCCTGAAGTTTTCCATCTTCCTTTACCAAACGACTATTAAGCCCATAAGAAACCGGTGTCTCATCTTTGGAATCTTTCATTGCTTTGTAAAATTCTTCAGCTTCGTCTTGCGTAACTCCATCATAATAATTACATGCAGAAGTAAGCACAAGGTCTTCTCCATCCGCTTGATTCACTCTCTTCGACATCACTGCAGGATCAAAGATCACTGGAAAAAGCTCTTCACAAAGATTTTCTGGAGTTTGTCCCTCAGACAATGGAAGCAATTGAGGATCTAGCTCTACCACAGCTTGTTTGAGAAAAGCTTGCGAGAAGTTAGGCACAAACTTCTCCATACCATAATGATGATGAATACCATTAGAAAACCACACTCTCTTCAGGTACACTTCCATATTTTTGAAGTCAGAAGTTGTTTTATCTCCTTGATAATTGAGATAGATAGATTCAAGCATCCGACGGATTTTCAGATTATATTTTCCATTCTGGTCAAACAATATATCACGTCCTTCAAGAGCAGCCTGTGTGAGATAATAAACAAATTCTTTCTGTTTAAGCGTCAAGGTTTCAAATTCCGGAACCTTATAACGCAATATTTGTAAGTCTGCAAATTTTTCCACGTTATAATCAAATTTATCTGCGTCAGCAGTTGTTGTTTTAGCACCTCCACACGACACTAATGTCATAGCGGTAACTGCCATAATCATGCACTGTTTTTTCATCATAAGTAGGTATTGATTAAAATAAGAAAAGGAATTATCCCCGAACTCTTCATTCAGAGGTAATTCCTTTCGGTTAGCATCGGAAAACACTATTATTTCTTATCACCGTGTTTCTTGCGATATCCATTAGGAGTTTCACCAACATTTTTGTAGAATGCAGCATAAAAAGATTGACGATTTGCAAAGCCAACCATTGCACTGATTTCTTCTACATTCTTGTCGGCATAACGCTTATCTGTTAACAAATGAAGAGCATCTTTCACTCTGTATTCGTTCAACAAACAAGAGTAGTTCATACCAAAGCGAGAATTAACTACTGCTGAAAGATAACGAGTATTAGTTTTCAATTCTTTTGCCAAATCCTTTGCTGAATAATCAGGATCTTTGTACTTCTTTTGTACAACAACAATGTTCAGAATCTTGTCATACAACTCGTCTGCCAACTCCGGTCTGATCAAAGATCGGTACGCAGCTTTCTTTTCTTTCTTCTCTCTCAAATTGTAGGGACGTTTCTTTGAACCATCCTCTACGTTTTTGTTCTCTAAATCACTCATTGAATTAACTGGTTAGGGTTTGTTTATTAGTTACTAATCGCTTATTCGTAACTTTATATGTTACAAATGTCTTACTTTTTTTTTAAACTCACAATTATTTTGTGCGTTTTTTTTATAATAAAACAATCAAAAACCTTGAAAAGTAGGCAATGAAGTAAAATAATAAGAAACTTTAACTCTTTACGTATTCATTTTGAGACATAAATTGAGACATGATGAAGATTACTAAATAAAAGTGTACCTTTGCCATAAAGTTCATACAAAAGAAATGATAGAAACGCTAAAAAAATATTTCGGATATGATAGTTTCCGCCCTCTCCAAGAAGAAATTATCAAGCATGTAATGCACAAACAAGATGCGCTGATTTTAATGCCTACCGGTGGAGGAAAATCAATATGCTACCAGCTTCCTGCTTTACTCTCCGAAGGAACAACAATAGTTGTATCTCCATTGATTTCTTTGATGAAGGATCAAGTAGAAACGCTTCAAGCAAATGGTATTGCTGCGGGAGCACTAAATAGCAACAACAATGAAACCGAAAACGCGAATATAAGGCGTGCCTGCATAGAAGGTCGTTTAAAACTTCTTTATATTTCGCCAGAAAAACTTATTGCTGAAAAAGATTATCTTTTACGAGATATAAACATCTCGCTTTTTGCTATTGATGAAGCTCATTGCATTTCCCAATGGGGCCATGATTTCCGTCCGGAATATACACAAATGGGAGTGATACATCAACAGTTTCCAAGCATTCCAATTATAGCATTAACAGCAACAGCTGATAAAATCACTCGTGAGGATATTATCCGACAATTGCATTTAAATAATCCTCGTACTTTTATTTCGTCTTTCGATCGTCCCAATATCAGTTTAGATGTAAAAAGAGGTTTTCAAGCTAAAGAAAAGAACAAAGCGATTTTAGATTTCATCCAGAGTCACAAAGGACAGAGTGGAATTATTTATTGTATGAGCCGCAACAAAACGGAGGCTGTAGCGCAGCTATTGCAGAAACAAGGAATTAAAACAGGTATCTATCATGCAGGACTATCTCCGCAACTCCGCAACGAAACCCAGAATGATTTCATTAATGATCGCATCCAAGTCGTATGTGCTACGATTGCTTTTGGCATGGGAATCGATAAATCAAACGTTCGCTGGATTATACACTATAATCTTCCCAAAAGTATCGAAAGCTTTTATCAAGAAATCGGAAGAGCAGGAAGAGATGGTCTTTCGAGCGACACCGTTCTTTTCTATTCATTGGGAGACCTAATTTTACTTACAAAATTTGCGACTGAAAGTAACCAGCAGTCAATTAATCTAGAAAAGCTACAACGCATGCAACAATATGCGGAAGCAGACATCTGTAGAAGAAGAATATTACTAAGTTATTTCGGAGAATCTTCTACAGAAGATTGTGGGAATTGTGATGTCTGTAAAAATCCCCCGAAACGTTTCGATGGAACGATTATCGTACAAAAAGCTTTAAGTGCCATAGTCCGTGTTAATCAACAAATTAGCACCGGAGTATTGATAGATATTCTTCGTGGTAACTATTCAACCGAAATAGCTAGCAAAGGATTCCAAGAAATCAAAACTTTTGGTGTGGGGCGAGACATCTCACCACGAGATTGGCGAGATTATATACTGCAAATGTTACAGTTAGGCTATTTCGAGGTCGCTTATAATGAAAGCAATCACCTTAAAATCACTTCTACCGGAAATGATATTTTATTTGGAAAGGCAAAAGCGACTCTTGCAGTGATTCGACATGAAGAAATGAATACAAGCAAAGGTAAGAAGCGACAAGTGGTAATTGCGAAGGAACTTCCATTTGGCCTACCCGGTGGAGAAAATGAAGATTTATTTGAAGCTCTTCGCGGATTAAGAATGCGATTAGCAAATCAAGATGGACTTCCTCCATATATCATATTATCTGATAAAGTTTTGCATCTTCTTAGCATTTCACGCCCATCAACCCTTGAAGAGTTTGGAGCGATTAATGGGATTGGAGAATACAAGATCAGGAAGTACGGAAAAGAATTCGTCAACTTAATACGTCAGTTTCTATAGAAAACTACAATAATACCTACCTACATAACTTAAGTTGCTCATGTAAATCAGCTGGAGGAACACCTAAGGAGATTGCTTTCTCAAAATCAGCTTTAGCCATCGCCTTCTTCTTTTGCGTCAAGTAAATATTACCACGCAACAGATAAGCATCAGTAGACGTTGGTTTTAAGCGAATGGCTTCCTCCAAATCGACCAAAGCCAAATCCTCATGTTTCATTTCACGTTCCACATCAGCACGAGCCACATAGAGTGTCGCATCTTCTGAATCTGATATAATCATCTTGTTCAGAATATCAAGAGATTCTTTGAAGTTTCCTTCCTTCTGTTCCAATGTAGCTAATCCCAATAGCCCACTATAATTTTGGGGATCAATTTCTAACAATCGATTATAATCTATTCTTGCAGAAGGATAATCCCTCCGACCTATATAAATATAAGCCCTCATCAACAAAGCTTCTTTATTCATTTTGTCTTCGTCAAGTACGAGACAATAATCTACATAAGCGCGATCATTTTTTCCAACTTCCAAATAGATTGCTGCCCGATCTAATAATATAGGAACTGCTAAAGGAGAGAAATTCAAAGCATAAGAATAAGAATCAAGTGCTTTATCATATTCACCAAGACGGCGCTGTACTAGCCCTAGATTAGAAAAAAGCATGGCATTTTTAGCATTCTTAGGTTCCATCTTCAAAGCCTCCAATAATAGTTCTTTGGCTTTAGAAAGACTATCTTTCTGAATGTATTCAATCGCATTCTCTGATAATTGTTGATAGGTCTGCGCACATAAACTCACAGGAAAAAGCAAGCAACAAAAAATAAAGATCTTCATCATGATTTTATTTATTAGTCCAACGGATATGCATCAAAAGCAGTTTGTATTCTCGTATTCTGCTCCCTGAGTTAAAAGGCGAGCTGCAAAAACGGCTAGTCCCGAAGAGATTCTGGCCAGCAATCCTTCAATTACTGCCAATCCTTCTGGTGCGTAAGCTCCGTCATCCACCGATTAAATCGGCTAATTTCGTTGCTGTTTTTACCATCATACATCTCGTTTTATTCAGTAGATGTGCAAAGATACAGAAAAGAATTGTACCTTTGTCTCCGTTCAATCTTTTTAAGCTTACTGATATGAAAAAGAGAATCCTGCAATTTCTCACTACTTATTTTTTATTCGTACTTCTCTTTGTCCTCCAAAAACCGATATTCATGGCTTACTACCATGAACGCTATACAGATGCCTCTATTAGTGATTTCTTTAGCGTAATGTTTCATGGGTTACCTTTAGACTTATCTTTAGCTGGCTACCTTACGGCTATACCAGGCTTTCTGCTAATAGCTTCTGCTTGGACAAATTCATCCGTACTTAAACGCATTAAACAAGTTTACTTTAGCATTATCGCCATAGTCATGTCGTGCATTCTAATAATCGACCTTGGATTATATGGCTTTTGGGGTTTTCGATTAGACGCAACACCTATATTCTATTTCTTTTCATCCCCCAAGGATGCTATGGCAAGTGTCAGTATTTGGTTTATACTGCTAGGAGTTTTAGCAATGTTGATGTACGCAACCATCCTTTACGGTCTCTTTTACGCTATACTCATCCGTGAAAAAGCTCCTTTAAAAATACCCTACCAAAGACAAAATGTTTCCTTCGTACTTTTACTACTAACAGCTATATTGTTTATTCCGATTCGTGGTGGTTTTTCTGTATCAACCATGAATCTGAGCAAAGTCTATTATAGCCAGAATCAACAGATGAACCATGCAGCAATCAATCCGGCATTCAGCTTTATGTACTCCATGACGCATCAAAACAATTTTGATAAGCAATATCGATTCATGGCTCCCGAAGTAGCAGATAAACTCTTTCATAGTTTGTTAGACCAGCCAGTTTCCTCCACGGACACGATTCCCCAAGTGCTAAACACACAACGCCCTAATATTATTTTAGTTATCCTCGAAAGTTTTTCCACGCATTTAATGGCTACCATGGGAGGAGAGCCGAATGTTGCTATCAATATGGATAAACTTGGAAAAGAAGGTGTACTTTTCACCCATTTCTATGCAAATAGTTTCCGCACAGATCGGGGATTGGCTTCAATTATAAGTGGCTATCCGGGGCAGCCGAGCACCAGTATAATGAAGTATCCTGAAAAGACCGATGGACTTCCTTCCATTCCACGTAGTCTGAAAAAAGCAGGATATAAGCTTGAGTATTATTACGGAGGAGATGCAGACTTCACCAACATGCGTTCTTATCTTGTTTCCGCTGGCATAGAAAAGATAATCTCAGAAACTGACTTCCCGCGTTCTGATCGCCCTGGAAAATGGGGTGCTCCAGACCATATTCTTTTTCAACGTTTTATAAAAGATTTAAAACAAGAAAAGCAGCAAGAACCTTTCTTTAAAATCGTACAAACATCGAGTAGTCACGAACCATTTGATGTACCATTTTATCGTTTAGATAATAAAATACTCAATGCATTTGCTTATGCAGATAGTTGTGTAGGCGATTTTGTCAGACAATACAAAGAAACCCCATTGTGGAAAAATACCTTAATCGTACTTGTCCCTGACCATTTGGGCGCTTATCCTCATCCGGTAGAGAATCCACTACAAGGACATACAATTCCATTAATCTTTATCGGTGGAGCTGTAAAAGAGCCTCAAACAGTAGATACGTATGCATCTCAAATCGATATTGCTGCTACTTTGCTTGGACAACTGGGACTGCCACACGATGATTTTACATTTAGCAAGAACATATTCAATCCAAACTCCCCCCACTTCGGCTACTTCACCGAACCGACTCTTTTTGGAATGGTAACTTCAGATAACCAACTAGTGTACAATCTAGATGCGAATGCCGTTCAATTAGATGAAGGAAAGAATAAAGGAGGAAATTTAGAAAAAGGTAAAGCCTTCCTTCAGAAACTATATGACGACTTAGCTAAAAGATAGACCTAATTATTATCTAATTACATAAATTATTTTATGATAGAATATCTTTCGGAAATCGACACCAAGCTTCTCTTTTTTTTCAATGGGATACACTCTCCATTTTGGGACTACTTCATGAGTGCCTTCACTGGAAAAACCATATGGATCCCGATGTACGCCACAGTACTCTATGTACTTCTGAAAAATTATCATTGGAAAGTAGCCCTATGTTACTTAGTAGCTATTGCTCTGACTATCACCTTTGCCGATCAGATGTGTAACACCTTTCTCAGACCTATCATCGGAAGATTACGTCCCTCTAATCCCGAGAACCCCATCGCAGACTTAGTTTATATTGTAAATGGGAAATACGGAGGTGGATATGGCTTCCCATCTTGCCATGCAGCAAATTCATTTGGACTGGCTGTGTTTCTAGTAACTCTATTCCGTAATCGCTGGTTAAGCCTATTTCTATTACTATGGGCATTCACAAACTCCTATACACGTTTGTATTTGGGTTTACATTATCCCGGCGATTTATTAGCAGGAGCTATTTTAGGCGGTTTTGGAGGATGGCTATTCTGTATCATAGCAAACCAATTTATCAACCATGTGAACGTAATCAATAAATTTAAGAGACAGGAAAAAAAGATAAAGCAGACAGAAGTAACCACCTACACAGGACTAATAATACTATTCTGCATTATTATTTACTCCATCATAAAAAGCTGAGATAAAGAACAATTTTGTAAGATAATAAGACGATCATCGTATATGATTCTTACACATAAATAAGGCTGCCTCATTCATTTTGAGACAGCCTCTGTTTTTATAAAGGAAGCTTATTAAGCCTTTTTCAGATAATCAACAATCCATTGTCCTACCTCTTTTGTACCAAACTTAGCCTCCCCAGCAACTTGTATTTCCGGAGTACGAACATTCTCATCCAATGAAGCATCAACTGCTTTTCTAATAAGAGACCCCTCTTCTTTAAGATCAAAATATTCAAAAAGCATAGCCACAGAAAGTATTTGAGCCAAAGGATTCGCAATATTCAATCCTTTAGCTTGAGGCCATGAGCCATGGATCGGTTCAAATACCGGAGTACTCTCACCTGTTGAAGCAGACGGAAGCAATCCCATAGATCCACTGATTACAGAACCTTCGTCAGTCAAGATATCACCAAATGTATTTTCCGTAACCATCACATCAAAGAAAGCAGGCTCTTGAATCATCTTCATTGCTGCATTATCCACAAACATATAGTCAGTAGTAACCTCAGGATAATTAGGTGCCATCTCCTGAGCTATTTGACGCCAAAGACGAGAAGAAGCCAGCACATTTGCTTTATCAACAACAGTCAGATGTTTTCTTCTTTTCATTGCATATTCGAAAGCAACCTTCAGGATACGTTCGATTTCAGGACGAGTGTAGTAATTCGTATCGTAAGCCTTATCATTATCTTGGTATTTCTCACCAAAATACATTCCACCTGTCAACTCACGAATACAAATAAAATCTGCATTTTCAACTAACTCAGCTCTCAAAGGAGATTTATGAATAAGACACTTAAAGGTTTGTACCGGACGAATATTAGCAAATAAACCCAGTTTCTTACGCATAGCTAACAATCCTTGTTCGGGGCGAACCTTTGCAGTTGGATCATTATCAAATTTCGGATCACCTACTGCTGAAAATAATACCGCGTCAGCTTCCTTACAAACTTTATACGTTTCTTCAGGAAACGGATCTCCAACTTTATCTATCGCATCAGCTCCACAAATAGCATATTCATAACTCACTTTGTGACCAAACTTCTCGCAAACAGCGGACATCACATCCACACCTTGTACCGCAATCTCGGGTCCAATGCCGTCGCCTGCTAATACAGCAATTTTAAAATCCATATTACTTATTCTTTTTATCTTTAAATATTCTAAATCAATTCACTCATACTCCAACCTAAAAGATACATAACAGCAATTTTAGCTATCCTTCAATTAGGTTCAACATCTTCATAGTAGCTTTAATAGCAGCAACAGTCTGGTCTGCATCAAGTCCACGAGTACGAAAAACTTGCTCATCATAACTCCACGTAATTACTGTCTGCACAAAAGCGTCGGTGCGACCACCAGGAGGTATTGTTACGGCATAATTAGTAAGCATTGGAAATTTACGCCCTAAAGTCACTTTGTATATCTTTCGTAAAGCCCGTACAAAAGCATCATATTGGCCATCCCCACTTGAGCTCTCTTCATACTCTTTTCCATTGATCTCAATTTTCAAGGTTGCCATAGGTTTCAAGCCATGCGCTAAGTTTACAAAGTAACTCTTCAAATTTACCTTATCGCCAATTGCACCATGTTTGAGTACATCAGATACAATGTAGGGTAAATCCTCTTGAGTGACTAGTTCTTTCTTATCACCAAGTTCGATGATGCGTTCAGTAACTTGGCGCATAGAATCTTCATCCAATTCTAAACCAAGATCCTCTAGGTTTTTACGGATATTAGCCTTACCACTTGTCTTTCCCAGCGCATATTCACGTTTTCGTCCAAAGCGTTCAGGAAGTAAATCATTGCAGTATAAGTTATTTTTATTGTCCCCATCGGCATGAACGCCAGCGACCTGAGTAAAAACATTCTCACCAACAATTGGTTTGTTTGCAGGAATCATAATGCCTGAATAGGATTCTACAACCCTACTGACATCATTCAAACGACTTTCGTCAATATTGGTCACAGCATTAAAATGATCCTTCAGAATAGCCTGAACACTAGACAGAGGCGCATTACCAGCCCGCTCACCAAGGCCATTTATTGTAGTATGTAATCCTTTAACACCACTAAGTACAGCGGCAAGCACATTACTTACAGCCAAGTCATAATCGTTGTGCGCATGAAAATCAAAATGAGTATTAGGATAGCGTTTTTTCATTTTCCGCATATATTCTATCACTTGCAACGGATTGAGAATGCCTAAAGTATCAGGAAGCATATAGCGCTTAATACTCGTTCCTTTTAATCCATCCATCAACTGAAACACATATTCAGGAGAATCTTTCATCCCGTTACTCCAGTCTTCCAGATAAACATTAACACTGATATCCTGCTCATCAGCATAATGTACTACATTTATAATATCAGCGATATGATCCTCTGGTGTCTTTTTAAGTTGCTGGGTACAATGCTTCAACGAACCTTTACACAGTAGATTGATCACACGACAGCCTGTACGCTGTATCCAATCCACTGAAGAATGCCCATCAACAAAGCCAAGCACTTCGACCCTTTGAAGTAGATTTCGGCGGGCAGCCCAATCACAAATCATCTTCACAGCTTCAAACTCACCTTCAGAGACTCGTGATGAAGCAACTTCCACCCGATCTACATTTAAATCCTCTAAGAGTAAACGGGCAATCATTAGTTTTTCATGAGGCACAAAAGATACTCCGCTAGTTTGCTCACCATCGCGAAGTGTTGTGTCCATGATTTCTATTTTGACGCCTTCTCTTCCCATTCTTCTATTTTCTTTTTATTACTTAGCAAGAAATCGATATCATCTAATCCATTCATCAAACAGAGTTTCTTATAAGCATTAATTTCAAAAGACTCACTTTTACCTGTTGCTTTATTGAGGATCGTTTGTTCAGGAAGGTTCACTTCCACCTCCATTTTCGGATTAGCAGCGATAGAGTCGAATAGTTCTTGCAAGAAACTTTCAGAAACAACTACTGGAAGCACAAAGTTATTCAACTCATTATTCTTATGAATGTCTGCAAAGAAACTTGATACAACAACACGAAAACCATATCCAGCAATGGCCCAAGCAGCGTGTTCACGGCTAGATCCGGAACCAAAATTCTTACCTGCCACTAATATCTGTCCACTGTAAGTAGGATCGTTCAATACAAAATCTTTATTCACCGAACCATCTGCATTATAGCGCCAGTCACGAAATAAATTATCACCAAAGAACTTCTCTTCACGAGTCGTAGCTTTTAAGAAACGAGCAGGGATAATCTGGTCAGTATCAACGTTTTCTAAAGGAAGAGGTACACAAGTACTTGTGATTATATTAAATTTAGTCTTAGCCATCTTTATATGTACAATTTAATAGTTACAAATTACGTTTAAAATTACATCAAATTACGTGGGTCAGTAATTACACCAGTTACCGCTGCTGCAGCAGCTACTAGTGGACTAGCTAACAACGTACGAGCACCAGGTCCTTGTCGACCTTCAAAATTACGATTACTTGTTGATACCGAATATTTTCCAGCTGGTACCTTATCATCATTCATTGCCAAACAAGCAGAACATCCCGGTTGGCGAATAGCAAATCCAGCTTCAGCTAACACTTTATCAAGCCCTTCCTTACGAATTTGTGCATCAACCATCCATGATCCCGGCACTAACCATGCAATTACATTATCCGCTTTTTTACGTCCTTTCACAAGAGAAGCAAATGCGCGAAAATCCTCAATACGACCATTTGTACAAGCGCCTAAAAATACATAATCGATCTTTTTACCCAGCAGAGATTCACCAGGCTGAAATCCCATGTATTCCATTGATTTTTTAAATGAAACCTGAGCAGCTTCACCCATACCTTCAGTAGTCGGGACATGCTGAGTGATCCCCATACCCATCCCCGGATTGGTACCATAAGTAATCATCGGTTCAATATCAGCAGCGTCAAATTTTACTTCTTTATCAAACACAGCATCCACATCACTCTTTAACGTCTTCCAATACTCCATAGAACTTTCCCATGCTTCCCCCTGCGGTGCATTTTCACGTCCCTTTATGTATTCGAAAGTCACCTCATCCGGAGCAATCATACCTCCACGTGCACCCATTTCAATAGAAAGGTTACAAAGTGTAAGACGTCCTTCCATAGTCAGATTACGGATAGCCGAACCTGCATATTCAACAAAATATCCTGTAGCTCCACTCGTTGTCATTTTAGACATCATATACAAAGCGATATCTTTAGCAGTTACTCCTTTACCAAGTACTCCATCCACCGTTATACGCATTGTCTTAGGTCTTGACTGAAGAATACATTGAGAAGCTAAAACCATTTCAACTTCACTTGTACCGATACCAAAAGCGATAGCACCCATTGCACCATGAGTTGAAGTATGAGAGTCTCCGCAAACAATTGTCATGCCCGGCAAGGTTAAAGCGCGTTCTGGTCCAACCACGTGGATAATTCCATTTTTAGGATCCATCATTCCGAAATGTGCTAAGCCAAAATCCTTCGCATTTTTCGTTAAGGTATCCACCTGAGTCTTAGAGATAGGGTCTTCAATCGGTTTATCTTGATCATGTGTAGGCGTGTTATGATCGGGCATACAAAATACCTTTGCAGGCCGAAAAACCTCAATGCCACGATCACGTAAACCTGTAAAAGCCTGCGGGCTAGTTACTTCATGACAATATAAACGGTCAATATAAAGCTGTGTAGGACCATCTTCTACAGTGGCTACCACATGGGAATCCCATATTTTATCAAATAATGTATTCATCTCTTTTCTATAATTTTACTATATACAATTTACTATTTATATGAAATACGTCTTTCAGTACTCCTTACTCACTATACCTTAAATTTATTAATACAGTCAATATAAGCTTCTACTGATGCAGCAATGATATCCGTATTGGCTCCAAAACCGTAATAAATCTGGTTATCATATTCAACTTGCATGTGCACTTTACCCACATCATCACTACCTTTACTGATAGCCTGAATCGTAAATTCTTTCAGTGTCATGTGTCGATCTACAATTTTCTTTAAAGCTTGAATTGCAGCATCCACAGGACCATTTCCACTAGCACAGGCTTCAAATTTTTCTCCAGAAATATTCAAGCCCAAACAAGCTACAGTACGTACGCCTACACCGCTAGTCACTTGCAAATACTCTAATTTAATACGATGATTCACGCTACGATCAGCTCCAGCCAACACCAATATATCATCATCATTAATATCCTTCTTTCTATCTGCTAATTTAAGGAACTCGTCGTAAACCTTATCCAATTTATCTTGTTCCAAATTAACACCCAAAACAGAAAGACGATTTTTAAGAGCTGCACGTCCACTACGAGCAGTCAAAACAATAGAGTTATCGTCAAGACCTACTTCATGTGGATCAATAATTTCATAAGTTTGCACGTTTTTCAGCACACCGTCTTGGTGAATTCCTGATGAGTGTGCAAAAGCATTCCGACCAACAATTGCTTTATTTGCTTGTACAGGCATATTCATCAAGCTTGAAACCATACGGCTAGTTGGGTAAATTCTCTGCGTATTAATATTAGTCTGAATATCAATTTCATGATGACTCTTAATGATCATAGCTATCTCTTCAAGAGCCGTATTTCCTGCACGTTCACCTATTCCGTTAATCGTTACCTCTACCTGTCGGGCCCCATTCAACACACCCGCCATCGTATTGGCCGTAGCCATACCTAGATCATTATGGCAATGCGTAGAAAGTATTGCATTGTTAATACCATCGACATGATCTATTAAATATTTAATTTTAGCACCATATTCAGTAGGAAGACAATATCCAGTAGTATCAGGAATATTCACAACAGTAGCCCCCGCTTTAATAACCGCTTCAACTACTCTAGCCAAATATTCATTATCCGTACGCCCAGCGTCTTCTGCATAAAACTCCACGTCCTCCACAAATCGACGTGCATACTTCACTGCAGCCACAGCACGCTCAATAATTTCTTCCCGGTTAGAATTGAATTTATATTTAATATGAGAATCTGAAGTGCCTATCCCCGTATGAATACGTTTATGTTTCGCAAATCTCAACGCATCAACAGCCACATCAATATCTTTCTGAACAGCACGTGTCAAAGCACAAATAGTTGGCCAAGTCACAGCTTTAGAAATTTCAATAACCGAATTAAAGTCTCCTGGACTTGAAATGGGAAATCCAGCTTCAATGACATCCACTCCCAAAGATTCGAGTGCCTTAGCTACTTGAATCTTTTCGACTGTATTCAACTGGCACCCAGGAACTTGTTCTCCATCCCGAAGGGTAGTATCAAAAATAAATAACCTATTATCCATTTTCTATTATTTAACGTTATTATTAGCTCAAAAAAAAGCCTTTCGCACTTGGAAGTGAGAAAGGCTTTCGTATATTCTTCGTTATACATATTTACGCGCAGCACTCACTTCCACTAACCTTTGATAGTAGAATAATAATACCGCATAGTAGAATATGTATAAACATCTGATCCATTTTTTGTCTCTTTAATTATTTGACATTGCAAAGGTATAGATTATTTTTATACCACCAAATAATACGTTACTTTTTTATATATAAAAATATCATTTCATAAGTTTATATCCTAGATATTAGGGAATATATCACTATTAAAGTCGATATTTAAGTAAAACAGAAAAAGGGCAATAGCATTATACATACTATCGCCCTTTCGTGTATTGATCTAAATCAATTAAAGATTACTTCTTTTTACAGCATTCTTTTTTTCCATCACAATCAGCTTTCTTATCACAAGCATTAGCGCAAGAATCTTTAGCTTGACAGCAAGAATCAGTTGCTTCAGTTGCAACGTTCTCTACAGTTTCAACTGTAGCTTCTTCACCTTCAGCAGCAGCATTGTTAGTTTTATTACCAGAACAAGAGATTACAGCGAAAGAAAATGTTACTGCAACTGCAGCTAAAAAAAGTTTTGTTTTCATACCTTTTAGTTTGCTTTAAACGTTTAATAAAATAATTGTCACGGGCAAATATAATACATTTTGCCCAAACTACCAAAAACAAATAAGCCCCGCCAGTCAATACAGACTAGCGGGGCTCTTAAAAATGGCGGCTACCTACTCTCCCACTGTTACGCAGTACCATCGGCGTGACGAGGCTTAACTTCTCTGTTCGGAATGGGA
>JAFABG010000033.1 GCA_023426145.1 Bacteroidota bacterium
TGCATATGTAGGCCTGTTTTAGACCGCAAAGATGAGAATTGAAATCCGTTGAATCGAAAAACCTCTGTAACTAACTAAATTTCAAATATTTCAAAGAGCTATTTTAGATTTTAATGGGACAGCAATGATAATTTATATATTGTATTGGTGGAAACAAGGCCTGTTTTCCACATGTTCTTTCAATATACTATCTAAGATACTGCCATATGGATAATTCAAAGTAAAAGTGGGAATACCCTCGTCAAGGCCGAACCTTTATGTACTGCAATGTGGTCAGATATATCGCTTTTTATTTCATATTGTGGATCATCTTCCGTAGCATGATGTCTGTAACCCTTATAATCGAAAGCAGACGTGTGTATTTTTATGATTTTACCCGACACTCTGCCTGCCTCAGAATTCCAACTTACGTGATCGCCTATTTTAAATGTTTTATCCATATCTTATTTTTGTATAGAGAGTTTAAGCCAAATAATTCAATCCTCATAGGAAACACGCGATCCGACAACATTTGCCGGAGATGTGTAAGTATGTTCCTGAGCTTTATTAACGCCCATGATGTGCATTACTTTCCAACCTTTTGCTTTTAGAAAATCAGACACCATAGAACGATGACAGCGCCACCAGACTGCCTCGGCACACATATATACAGTCGGAGCTTGTAAGGCAATCTTTTCCAGTTTACCAATAGCCTCCGCAAAAGCTTCTGTTTCCATATAATCGGCATATCCACGAAATGAAATATTCTTCCATCGTATGTTTTTTGAATTAGGGCGGACTTTTCGCCGTCCGCCTAATTCTTTCATGTATATATACCTTATTCCTGTCTCCGGCAATAGAATTTCCAGATTCTCTTTATTAAATTGAGGGAACTTAGTTGAACCCGGAAGGCTCCGTACATCCACCAATTGCTTTATTCCAAATGATTGCAGCATAGCAATAAATTCATCTATACTATGGGTAGAATGACCAATTGTGTAAATAATATGTTCTCTGGATGTTCCCATAATCTCGGTACCGGAATATCTATGTGTCTTTATCCTTTAATCATCGTGAGCAACATCTTAAATTGCTGCTTGGCAAAGAGTGCGTGCGGAACATTAGCCGGCATAATAACGGTTTGGCCTGTAGTGAGTAATAAGGGTTTGCCGGCTATTGTAATTTCAGCCTCTCCGTCCAATATTTCTACTACGGCATCAAACGGAGCCGTATGTTCACTCAGTCCCTGCCCCTTATCGAATGAAAAAAGGGTTATATTTCCCACATCGTTCTTCAAGACTTGTTTGCTGATAACTCCACCTGCGGAGTATTCAACCATTTCTGCCATATTCAGAATGGCTCCTTTTTCAAATAATTCGCTCATAATTATACTTATTTATCATTAGACTTTTGTTGAACCTCCGTCAATAATCAGATTGGTGCCGGTAATAACCGGTGCATAACTGGATGCCAGAAATGATATCGCTTTTGCAATGTCCTCCGAATTAGCAATTTTCTTCAACGGAACTGCTTCTATCATTTTGTTTATCGCATCTCTATACTCTTCATTATTCAATACCATATCGGTCAATACGGCCCCGGGAGAAATAGAATTTACCCTTATTCCAAAATCGGCAAACTCTAAAGCTGCACATTCGGTAAGGGAAATTACGGCTGCTTTTGAACTGTGATAGGCAGCTCCGTCACGGCTTCCTTCCAGTCCAGCAATCGAGGCAATATTGATAATCGCGGGATTATCCCCCTTCTTTAGCAATTCCAACGTATATTTTTGCCCCAGGAAAACACTTACTTGATTGATATTAACTACCCTCATATATTCCTCTAAAGACATTTTTCCAATCTTCTTCACTGGCAACATCATGTTTGATAAATGTAACATTATTCCCTAAATGCTTTTCTGTTTGTTGTCCCTTTTCCGCATTTATATCCGTAAAATAGACAAAATCATTCTTTTTCATATCCGTATCTTTTTAGTTCTTTATTAGATAACACAGTCCACCAAATATTAGTTTATCTTATTGAAGAAAAACCCTCCAAAAGGAAAGACTTCAGGAGGATTCTTCAACTATAGGGTATTTAACAGATTATCCTAAAAACATCTTCATATCCTCATCCGGCGTGGTAATTCCTCCAATACCAAAATTATCGATTAGTACCTTCGCCACATTCGGTGAAAGGAATGCAGGAAGTGTAGGTCCTAAGTGGATATTTTTCACACCTAAAGAAAGCAGAGCCAGAAGAACGATAACCGCTTTCTGTTCATACCAGGCAATATTATAAGCTATCGGCAACTCATTTACATCATTCAGTTCGAACACTTCTTTCAGTTTCAAGGCGATCAGCGCAAGCGAATAACTATCATTACATTGTCCGGCATCCAGTACACGTGGGATGCCGCCTATATCACCCAATGGCAATTTGTTATAACGATATTTAGCACATCCTGCGGTAAGGATTACCGTATCTTTCGGAAGAATCTCAGCAAATTCTGTATAATAGCTGCGGCTCTTCATACGTCCGTCGCAACCTGCCATCACGAAGAACTTACGGATAGCGCCTGATTTTACAGCATCGACTACCTTATCGGCCAGTGCGAATACCTGTTCATGGGCAAAACCTCCGATGATTTCTCCTGTCTCGATTTCAGTAGGGGCTTTGCATTGTTTAGCGTGTTCGATCAGTTTTGAAAAGTCTTTCGCTTGTCCGTTTTTGCGGTCTTCAATGTGTGTGAATCCACTGAAGCCGGAAGCTCCTGTAGTATAAACCCTGTCTGAATAAGTGGAAGTGGAACGGGGCGGAACAATACAGTTGGTTGTAAACAAGATAACACCGTTGAATGATTCGAAATCTTCATTCTGACGCCACCAGGCACTACCATAGTTACCTGCGAAGTGCTTGTATTTCTTAAATGCCGGATAGTAATGTGCCGGAAGCATTTCGCTGTGGGTATACACATCGACACCGGTACCTTCGGTCTGTTCCAACAGGTCTTGCATATCGCGCAGATCGTGTCCGGATATCAATATGGCAGGATTATTACGTACACCTATATTTACCTTTGTTATTTCCGGATTGCCATAAGTTGATGTATTTGCTTTATCGAGCAGCGCCATTGTTTTCACACCGTATTCTCCGCATTTCAAAACTAATGCTGTTAATTCATCGGCAGAAAGTTCTTGAGTGGTAGCAACCAATGCTTCTTGCATAAAGGCTTGAATTTCTTCATCATCAAAGCCCAGATTTACGGCATGTTCTGCGTATGCAGCCATCCCTTTTAATCCATATGTGAGCAATTCACGTAAAGAGCGTACATCTTCGTTTTCTGTTTTAAGTACGCCGACTGTAGCAGCTTTCGCCTCCATTTCATCCAAAGAGTTCCCTCTCCAGGTCATACAATCGCAATCGGCAGTGATATTTCCTGCCTCTGCCGCAAGCTTATCGCGTAAAGCGATAGCTTCCTGAATACGAGTTACAAAACGTTCCTTGTCGAAGTTGGCATTGGTAATCGTCATAAAGAGCGACTCCATCACAAAGTGATTGGTCTCTGCCGATACCTCAATTCCTTTCTTTCGCATTTCTACCGTATAACGGGAAATACCCTTTAACAGGAATATCAATAAATCCTGTAAGTTAGCCACATCGGAAGTCTTTCCGCATACTCCTTTCACAGTACAACCTTTGTTCTGTGCTGTTTCCTGACATTGATAGCAAAACATGTTCATCTTTCTTTGATTTTAATTGTTTATATCCAGTTATCTTCTACTATTTCTCCTTCTATACCTATAACAACATTTTTAACAGGTACTTTGTTTGAAGCCTGTTCCAGAGCCATTTTAACTAATTGTAATAACCCACCACAGCAGGGAACTTCCATAATAACAACTGTCAGTGTATTAATCTGTGCCCCGTCTATCATATCGGCAATTTTCGATACATACACTTCTTTGTTGCTGTCAAGTTTCGGGCAGGCAATAGCCAATATGCGATTTCTTAAGAAACGGTCATGGAAGCCACCATAAGCATAAGCTGTACAGTCGGCAGCCAGCACCACATCAGCACCCCGGAAATATCCCGCCTGCGGATTCAGTAAATGAAGTTGAACCGGCCATTGACGTAACTGCGAAGGGGTGCTGCCGATTGGTACTACCGGTTTTACCGGAGCGAAAGACATCTCCCTGCTTCCTGGACAGGCCGAGAAGGCTTGCCCACAGTCTGAGTTTTGTTCATTATTATTCTCTATATCCATATCTATTTCTATGTTATGTTCTTCCAGGTAACGAAGGCCTTGAGCCAAAAGTGCTGTTTCATTATGCTCTTTCAAATGAAGCAGATGAGCCCGGATTGTTTTTTCTCCTTTGGGAACAAGCCTTTCCATAACTGCAATTTCATCGTAAGGCTCAGCTTCACGTTCTTCAAAGTCTATTGCTCCCACAGGACAGTCTCCGATACAAGCCCCCAAACCGTCGCAATACAAATCGCTAATCATTCGAGCCTTACCATCAATAAGTTGTAATGCTCCTTCATGGCAACCATTGACACAAATTCCGCAGCCATTACACAATTCTTCATCTATCTTTATAACTGTTCTTTTCATTAACCTTCCTCAATTATCCTTTTGCAAACATACAGTACTGCGAAAATAAAAAGCGTAACATTCGTTACGCTTGTGAAATTTATTATGTGTAACTTTGCGGAAAATAGAATGTATGAATGCCGACTTACTATTTTTCTGTACCCTATGTCGGGAGAAATCTCCCGAAGAGATTGAGAAAATAAGATGTACAATCGACCATAAAGTCAAAAACTATAAAAGAGGAGAGCTGATTGCTTCGCAGGGCGATCGCATATCCGACTTGTATATGCTAACGAGAGGGAAGGTAAAGACGGAAATTATTTCCCAGTCGGGACTTACCGTCTCTGTGGAAGAAATTACAGCTCCTTATCCGTTAGCTGCGGCTTTTATTTTTGCAGACAATAACCGCTTTCCGGTGGAGGTTACCGCAATGGAGGATTGTGAAGTGATACTAATCAGTAAGTCTTCTATTGAAAAACAGATGGCTAAATGCCCCGGATTCTTAAGGGGATTTATGGCTTTTATAGCCAACCGGGTGCAATTCCTGTCGGAAAGGCTGAAAATATTCTCACAAAAAGGAATTAAGGCTAAAATTGCCTATTATATTCTACAACGTGACCAAAGTGGAACATTTGAGTTAGGGCGGAGCATTGCATCACTTGCCGAGTATTTTGGGGTAGAACGTCCTTCTCTTTCAAGAGCTATATCTGAAATGGCGCACGATGGTATTATAGAATTTGAAGCCGGCAAAGGAAAAATTTTAAAGTACAATGATCTGAAAGAGTTATTGGGATGAAAAATAAAGTAAAGTTAAATAATGAAGGTGTACGCAGGCAAGACCGACTACTGGATGAATCCGGATCCATTGAGCTCTTGCGTACAGGCGAGTATGGAGTACTTTCAATGGTTGAAAGTGTTGATAAAGAAATAGGAGGGTATGGCATTCCGCTTAACTATGTCTGGGATGGTAATCATTCAATCTATTTTCATTGTGCGCCTGAAGGGTATAAATTGGATTGCCTGAAAGAAAATCCCAAAGTTTCATTTTCTGTAATTGGTCATACAAAAGTAATATCGCACAAATTTACCACAGCCTACGAAAGTATTGTTGTTCGGGGTATCGTATTCATGGAGTTAACGGAAAAAGAATGCATGAAAGCCTTATTGCTGATTTTAGATAAGTATTCACCCAATAATAAAGAAATAGGAATGAAATATGCCGAGAAATCATTCCACCGGACAAATATCATACGGCTTGATATAATAGAAGTATCAGGAAAGACAAAAAGAATAAAGGAATAATTGTGATAGAAATATTTGCAGATAATATTATTGAGTACAACAAGAATTTAGCGTACATCGGAGAATTACCAGCTGGATTTAGGGTAGTAAATCCTTTTTGTGATAACCCGGAAGCAGTAAAAGTAATGGAACAGTTTTATCGCAAATACTACACCGATTCCCGGCAGCGCAAGTTTATTATAGGTATCAATCCAGGTAGGCATGGGGCAGGGATTACCGGTATTCCTTTTACTGATACAAAACATTTGGAAAATGTTTGTGGTATCCGAATGCAATCGGCACAAACGCACGAAATATCGTCTGTATTCGTCTATGATATGATTGCCCAATATGGTGGGGCTGAGCTCTTTTATCAAGATTTTTTTATAAATTCACCTTTCCCTTTGGCTATTGTCCGCGAAAAAGAAGTAGGGAAATGGGTTAATGCCAATTATTATGACGATACTTCACTGTTAAGAATGACGGAAGAGTTTATGATTACTTCATTGAAAAAACAAATTACTATCGGGATAGACTGTAGCGAAGTGTTTGTATTGGGAAAAATGAATGCTACATATATTTCAGAAATGAATAAAAAAGCGAATTTATTTGGACGTATAACCGTTCTTGAACACCCACGGTATATACAACAATACAAATCAAAAGATAAACAATTCTATATTGATAAGTATATTCTGACTCTAAATAACTCCATTGTGTAGTTTTAAGGTTACATTTCTAATCTCCGCTTGTGATACTGTATACACATTATTGGCTGTCAGCGACTACCTGCGGTATGCACAAATAGCGGGGGTTGACAGCTATTGGAGCCACCAAATAAAAGAGGAAATAAATTATTGTATTGAGATGTTATCGTAAAGTTGTTCATCATAAAAGTAGAAGAACATAATATTTGAATATTAATTTATTTGGATTTTTCTGGTAGTGTAAGCTTGCCATAATTCTCTAGTACCTCTTTCTGTTTATTTTTCTTTTTCTGTTTCCGTGCTTTTTTAATCCCACTTAAATTCACGCCATAGGGCTCTGTGTCATAATTGCGTGTAAAAACGGGAGTACCAGTTTGTGGATCGCTAATTGATTCAATGACCATCTCTCTAGTCGTTTGCTTAAAGGTATTACAAGAGGACAAGGTACATGCAAAGGATATTAAGATTATTGTATAAAAGTGTTTCATTGGTAATTTCTATTTTGCTGTAAAATTATAAAGATAATTTATATGAAACAACAATTCAAACTTAAATAGGAAATTTTTGTACATGAAGCGCCGAATTTAGCGTTTATATTAACTTTAAAAAAAAAGAGATTGCCCTCCTATAGGAGAGACAATCTCTTTTTCATCTAGTCCATTTTCACTGAACTAACTTATGCTATTTCTTTTACTTCACCTTCAACCACTTATCCAGCCACTCGAAGTACGTCCGTTGCCACAAAATACCATTTTGTGGTTTCAGCACCCAGTGATTCTCATCTGGATAGATCAGCAGTTCCGCAGGAACGCCACGCATGATTGCTGCATCGAACGCAGCCATCGCTTGGTTCGCAAGGATGCGGTAATCCTTCTCGCCGTGGATACATAAGATAGGAGTGTCCCATTTGTCCACGAAGAGGTGAGGAGAGTTGGCAAACGTACGTTGAGCCACAGGGTTCTGTTTCTCCCAGTAGGCGCCACCCATATCCCAGTTTGCAAACCATTTCTCTTCCGTTTCCAAGTATTGCATTTCCATGTTGAAGATACCGTCGTGCGCGATGAACGCTTTGAAACGCTTGTTGTGATGGCCCGCCAACCAATACACAGAGAAACCTCCGAAGCTGGCACCCACGCAACCTAGATGATCTTTGTCCACAAACGGTTCCTTCGCCATCTCGTCAATCGCGGTGAAGTAATCCTTCATACACTGGCCACCGTAGTCACCACTGATCTGCTCGTTCCATTCCACACCGAATCCCGGCAAGCCGCGACGGTTAGGAGCTACCACAATGTAGTCGTTCGCTGCCATGATCTGCAAGTTCCAACGGTATGACCAGAACTGGCTCACCGGACTCTGCGGACCACCCTCACAGAACAATAACGTCGGGTATTTCTTCTTCGGGTCAAACTTCGGCGGATAAACGACCCACGTCAGCATCTGCTTGCCATCGGTTGTTTTCATCCAACGCGCTTCTACCTTACCCATCTCCAACTGATCATAGATCTGCTTGTTTTCCTGCGTTAATTGCTTCGTAGTGCCATCCAATGCCACCGCATAGATCTCGTCGCCCATGCTCAAAGAATGACGCTTAGCGATCAGTTGATCGCCAAACAACGCTGCACCATCATAGTCATACATGCCCGAAGTGATTGCTTTCACTGAATCCGTGCTCAAGTCGAGCGCATAGATATGTGTCTCGCCGTGCCATACTCCGGTGAAGAAGATCTTCTTTGCATCCGCACTCCACACAAAAGCATCCACGTTCGATTCAAAAGCCTTGCTCACAAAGCGTTTCTCGCCTGTCTCCAGGTTCATCACGAACAGACGATTCAAGTCAGCTTCGTAACCATCGCGCTCCATGCTCTGCCAAGCCACATACTTGCCATCGGGTGAGTATTGCGGATTCGTATCGTAACCCTTATTTTCTTCGGTGATATTTTTCGTTTCCTTCGTCTTCAGGTCGTACACATAAATATCCGAGTTCGTAGAAACAGCATACGCCAAGCCTGTCTTCTTACGCGAAGTGTACGCCACTTTGTCCGAGGTCGTGTTCCAAGCCAACTGCTCAATGCCACCCCACGGTTTCATCGGACTTTCATACGGTTCGCCAGCCATCACATCCACAATGTTCGTGATGCCCTTGCCGTCAAAATCAGCCACAAAAGGATGTGGGGCCGTGGTCACCCATTCGTCCCAATGTTTATACATCAGATCCGTCACGATGATGCCCGAAGCTTTCGGAAGATCCGGATATTTATCCGCGGTGCTCTTTGTGGTTTTCACTTGCGCGATGAACAGCAACTTCTTGCCATCTGGTGAAAGCGAATACCCTTCGATGTCTCCATCGTAGTTTGTCAGTTGGCGACGTTCGCTACCGTCGGGGTTCATCTCGAAGAGCTGGCTGCTACCGTTGTCGTTACTCAGGAAAGCCAGTTTTGTTCCCCCTTTGATCCAGCTCACCTCATTCTCCTGAAAAGAAGTGTGGGTAATCTGTAGGTTGTCGCTTCCGTCAGCGTTCATCACAAACACTTCGCGGTTACTCTTATTTTCCGGCACGCTGTAGTACGCCACCGTGTACACAATCTTCTTCCCGTCGGGCGCCACAGCGAATCCGCCGATACGTCCCATAGCCCAAAGCGCTTCGGGTGTCATGCGCTTTCCTTCAATCTTAATATCCGATTTTCCGATAAGCGCCTGCTCCGTTTTGCCTGCGTCTTTCGTTCCGCCGCAGGCAGCTAACAACATTGCTGCCGACATCATAAATAGATTTGTTTGTCTCATATTCGTTTAAAAAAATGATTTGCTTGCGAAGATAATGAAAAAACGTTTTAAATCTCCTTTTTCTGCCAGTTTCCTTTCTTTATGTAAAGGTAACAGAACAAAAACGTGAAGAAACCATACACCCATTCCGTGGTCCAAGCGAAGGCCACATCCATTTTCAGGTAGAGGATGGTATAGACTGCATACACCAGATAGATCGTCAGCACCGCCATCTCCATAAAGAGACCTGTGCGGGTATTTCCCGTGCCGGATACCGATTGGAAATAGACATTCGCAGGCACCAGCACCACGTAGGCTGAGCAGAGCACCCAGAGCGAGGGCACTGCAGCCGCTCTCAAGTCGGGAATGTCCGTGTAGACCCGCATCACGAGGTCGGGTGCTAGGCAAAAGAAGAGTAGGATAGGAGCCACGCACAGATACCCGATGCGGACATGCTGCACAATCGTACCCCGCACACAATCCTTGTCGCCTGCACCAATCAGGTTACTCACTAGCGAACCGCAGGTGGCTGCGAAAGCCATCATCACCATAAACGGGATGCCCGATGCACTGCGGATGATGTTCGCAATGGCTAGCGGACGTTCGCCCAGATGTTCCACAAACAGGAAAAAGAGAAACCAGGTCGATAGGGAGACGAAGTTTTGAATCATTGTCCATAGCGATACGTCCAACATCCGTTTCAGGGTTTTGCTCCGGAATTTTGCCAACACGTTCAATCCGTACTTCGCCACATCAATGTGCTTCCACGTGTAGATCACGAAGAAGATCACCGACATCAGTTCCGCCAATGACGAACCGATAGCTGCCCCCGCAATACCCAGTTCCGGGAAGCCCAGCTTACCGAAGATCAGGATATAGTTGAACACAATGTTCGAGAGCACCATCACCACGGAGTTCAGCGTGAGGGTCTTCGTTTGCGTGGTCCCTACGAAGTAGGCGCGAAACATCACCCCGATAAACGAGAAGAAGAAACCGTACACCCGCCAGTGGATGTAGCTCGATGCCGCCTCGTAGATGTGGGGCGACGAGATGATCCGTTCCAGAATCAGTGGAGAGAACACCATCGACAGGGTAAACAGTACCGCAGCAGTGGCCAACAAGAAATACACGCCCTGATAGAAGATCGGACCGATCTCCTCAAAACGCTTCTCCCCGTTGCGGCGGGCGATCAGGATTTGCGCCCCGATGCTGAAGCCGAAAGCCATCATGAAGATAGCCAGATAATACACGCCTGCGATGGCCGAAGCCCCCAGTTCAATCTCACCCACTCGCCCCAGAAAAGCCGTGTCGGTGATCCCGATCAGTTGCTCCATGAGTAGGCTGATCAGAATGGGGTAGGCGATCATCCAAATTTCCTTATAGGTATATTTTGTCTTCATTTGTTTTTTGAGTTCGTAATTTCCCCGCTACGTGCAGAGAAAAGAAAGCCGGATCAACTCGTTAGAGATTGTCCGGCTTTCTCAGAATTTTATTTCAGCGTTATCGAACGCGATACCGCTTTATTTATTCTTCCTTGCTGCTTCCTGTTGCTTTTGCATCGCTTCCAAGCGTGCAGCAAATCCGGTTTTTTTCATTTGTTTCGGGTCCTTCTTCTTCGCTTCCAAGATGGCAAGCAATTTCTGCTCGTCGGTGGTGCGACGTAAGAAGATCATAGTCACTACGCTGATCAGGGTAGACACGAAATAGTAATAGTTCAATCCGGCCGGATAATCGTTCAAGACGAACAAGAACATTAACGGCATCAGATACATCATCCATTTCATGGCAGCCATTTGAGGTTGCGCACCCGTATCCTGCATCGTCATGGTGAACTTCGTGTTCAAGATGTTTGTGGCAGTCATCAGCACACAGAACAAGCTCAAGTGGTCACCCAAGAAAGGGATATGGAAAGGGAAGTGGATAAACGCATCATAGGTCGATAAATCCGCTGCCCACAAGAAACCTTGTTGACGCAATTCGATCGCACTCGGCACAAACATAAACAACGCCATCAGGATAGGGAATTGCAATAACATCGGTAGACAGCCACCCATTGGGCTTACTCCGTATTGACTGTAAAGACCCATCACCTCCTGTTGTTTCTTCATCGCATCTTCCTGCTTAGGATACTTCTTGCCGATCTCGTCGATTTTCGGTTTCAGCACACGCATCTTAGCCGATGACATATACGTTTTCCAAGTAGCCGGATACACCACCACCTTCACGATGATCGTCAAGATCAACAGCACAAAGCCCATGCTCAATCCCCAGCCGGTCAACCAGTCGAAGATGTTGATCGTTACAAATTGGTTGATCCAACGTACCAATGGCCATCCCAGATACACCAAGCGGTGAAGTTCCCACTTCTCTGTGCGACCCTTATCCAGCGCTTTCAATGTCTTGAAATGGTTCGGACCGAAGTACATAAACATTTCTGTCGGTTGCTTCCCTGTGGGGTCGAAGAACGTACTCATCTCCGCAGCGTAATCCTTGATATATCCGCTGCCTTGTTTTTCCAATTTCGATTTCACCGTCACCTTGTTGAAGTCCTGATTGGCAATCATCACTGCTGAGAAGAATTGGTTCTTGAACGCCACCCAGTCTAGCGGAGTCGTGCTCAAATCCTTTTCATCATCTTTGGCAGCCGATAGATTATCCACGCCTTCACCCTTCACCTTATAGGTCAGTTCCGAGAGACGGTTTTCGTAGGTGAAGCCCTGTTCCAGCTGACGCGCCTTTTGGCTCCAGTCGATGTCCACATATTCCGTGTTCGCCAGTTTGCCCTCCATGTTCGTCGCTTTAATCGCGAAGCTCATCAGGTAGCTACCCGGTTTCAGGGTATAGATAAAGTCGATGTAGCTGTCCGCATCAGCAGAAAGACGCATAGTCACACTGCTATCCGTGCGGTTCACCGCTTCAAAGTAACAATCTTTCGTTTGAATCGCTCCCTCCTTGTTGTAGAAGTTGAAGTTCATCGTAGCATCGTCTCCTTCAAACAACATCACCGGATTTTTCCGATCCTGTTCCTTGTAGTCCTTCAAACTGGCCGAGTACACTCGTCCCCCTTGAGTAGATAAAGTCACCGTAGCCACTTCGTTGGCAATGCTTACTTTCTCATCCGTACCGTTCAGTGCGTTGAAAAACAAAGCCGACGAATCATTTGCCACAGCCATTTTCTTTTCATTTGCCAATGCGGCTTCCGTCTTGGCTTTCAGCGCTTCCTGTTGCTGTTGCACCACGGCAATAGAATCGTAGTATTTCTTTTGAGCAGCTTGCTGTTCGTCGCTCGGACGGCTCAGAAAGCTGAATCCCACTAGTAATACACCTATTAAAACGAGACCTGTAATGGTGTTTTTGTCCATTCTCTTTTTTCTTCTGATTTTATAACTAATAAAAACTTATTTCTGTTCGTTGTCGATGGCTGCTTTCACGAACGACAGGAACAACGGGTGCGGATTGAGCACTGTGCTACTGTATTCGGGGTGGAACTGTGTGCCCACAAACCATTTCAACTTCGGAATCTCAACGATTTCTACCAAGTCTGATTCAGGGTTGATCCCCACGCATCGCATGCCGGCAGCTTCGTATTCCTTCTTGAAGTCATTGTTAAATTCGAAGCGGTGACGGTGACGTTCCTGGATGTGCTCTGTTCCATACGCTTTGATGGCAATAGAATCTTTCTGAAGCACACATTCGTAAGCGCCTAGACGCATCGTTCCGCCCATGTTCGTAATGGCTTTTTGCTCTTCCATGATGTCGATCACGTTGTGAGGCGTCTTCTCGTCCATCTCTGTAGAGTTGGCATCCGCATAGCCCAACACGTTGCGAGCAAACTCGATGGCGATACACTGCATACCCAGACAAATACCGAAAGTCGGGATATCTTGCGTGCGAGCATATTTAATCGCTACAAATTTACCCTCGATACCGCGCTGACCAAATCCCGGGCCGATCAATACCCCCGACATTCCCTTTAACGCTTCGGCTACATTCTCGTCCGTCAGCTTCTCACTGTTTACGAAGTCCACTTCCACCTTGCGGTCGTTGTACGTACCTGCTTGTGATAACGCTTCACGGATGGATTTGTAAGCATCTTGCAAATCATATTTACCCACCAAAGCAATGTGGATCGCATCCTTTTTCTGAGCGGCATGGCGACGTTCGAGGAAGTTACGCCAAGGACCCAATGTCGGATTCTCACCGTTAGGCAATCCCATTTTCTCCAAAATAGTGGTATCCAATCCCTGTTCCTGCATCAACAAAGGCACCTCGTAGATCGTTTCCGCGTCGATAGATTGTACCACCGCTTTGTCGTCTACGTTACAGAATTGAGCCACCTTCTTACGCAAGCCGTCGCTCAACTTATGTTCCGCGCGGAGCACCAATACGTCCGGCTGAATACCCACACTTTGCAATTCCTTCACCGAGTGTTGCGTCGGTTTCGTTTTCAATTCGCCCGCCGCAGCCAAATACGGAACATACGTCAAGTGTACGCACAACGCGTTCTTGCCCAGTTCCCATTTCAATTGGCGGATACTTTCCAGATAGGGGAGAGATTCGATGTCGCCCACCGTGCCACCGATTTCAGTGATCACGAAGTCGAACTTAAATTTATTGCCCAGCAATTTCACGTTTCTCTTGATCTCATCCGTGATGTGCGGAATCACCTGAATCGTTTTGCCGAGATAATCACCGCGGCGTTCCTTGTCGATCACACTCTTGTAGATCCTTCCGGTGGTGATGTTGTTGGCTTTCGTGGTTTGAATACCTAGAAAACGTTCGTAATGTCCCAGGTCGAGGTCCGCTTCGTGTCCGTCTACCGTAACATAGCACTCTCCGTGCTCATAAGGGTTCAGTGTACCCGGGTCGATATTGATATACGGGTCAAATTTTTGGATGGTTACATTGTAACCTCTTGCTTGAAGCAACTTGCCGATGGATGATGAGATGATACCCTTTCCTAACGAAGAGGCCACACCACCGGTAACGAAAATATACTTTGTTTCTCCCACAGCTGTAACTGTTTTAATTATTTTGACTTTAGTAGTTTCTAACGAACTTAAAAAGCGCAAAATTAAGAAAAAAGAGGCAGAAGTCCGCTATATCCCGTTACTATTTTATTAAAAAATGCAATTTTAAAGTAATCCTATGATTTCTAAACAAAATAATGTAGATTTGCAGCAAATTAGGAATATTATGAGAAAAAAGTGGTTATCATTCGTAGTTTTTACTTCATTTATCTCCTTATCGCTCACGGCACAAACCCCTATACATCCGTCTACTGTGGTGGGCCAGGCGAAGATAGCGAGAGCCGACACTCTTTCGGCTGAACTTCAAAAGTATTTAATGCTCAAGTTGAACCTTTCGGACGGTGCGCCGAAGCTGGACACTGTATCCTTTTTATATAACAAATATATCGCTCAGCTCGACTACCTGAACGACCCTTCCGTGCCACCGCGTTACATACCCAGCGATCCCAACTATTTCCGGTTGTTCACTCCGCTGGCGTATTATTACGCCCCTATGGCACAATTTTCCAAGCTCGATTGGACTCCTTTTCAGTTCGAATCTCCGCTGGATAAACTCACTGCCGAACTGCTGCCTTGCGATACTGTAACTTTTACACAAACCGCTCGTGCCGCTACCGGAGTCAATAAAGCCCTGATGAGTCTCTATCTGTCTCATCCCGAACTCGTGGTCACTACCGAAGATCGCATCATGAGTCGCGAAGTTTTCCGTCGCGATGTGAGACCTCATATCTCGCCAAATGCCACCGTACTCCATCTTTTCCAACCCGAGCAGATGGATAGCAATGTAGGCAAATCGCATATCAAATTCTTCCGTCCCAACTGGTGGGTTACCGGTGGAAACGGATCGTTGCAAGTCACCCAGAACCATATCTCCGACAACTGGTATAAAGGGGGAGAAAGTAACTTTTCCGGTCTGGCGACTTTGCAGCTCACCGCCAATTACAATGATAACGAAAAAATACTATTCGAGAATCAAGTCGAGGCCAAACTCGGGATCACCTCAACACCTTCCGATAAATACCACGACTACCTGATCAATACCGACCAGTTCCGTCTCTATAACAAACTCGGTTTCCGTGCTCGCAAGAATTGGTACTACACCGTCACTTCCGAGTTTAAGACTCAGTTCTGTCACGGTTATAAAGCCAATAAAGAAGAACTCGTTTCCGCTTTCCTGTCTCCGGCCGATTTGGCGGTCAGTGTCGGTATGGACTATAAGCTAAAAAAGAAAACCTATAATCTTTCCGTGTTCATGGGTCCCCTTACCTACAACCTCCGCTATGTGGGCAATCGGGAAGTCGACGAAACCAAGTTTGGACTCGAAGAAGGCAAATACTCCAAGAACGACTTTGGTTCGCAGCTGCAATGCACGCTCAACTGGAAGATCATCTCTTCCGTTACGCTCGATTCTCGTTTCAACTACCTCACCAATTACGATTGGGTACGAATGGAGTGGGAGAACACCTTCAACTTCGTGTTGAACCGCTACCTCTCTACCAAGCTCTATCTGCATGCCCGTTTCGACGATAGCACCAAGCCTACTGTCGAAAACGGCAGCTTCTTTCAGTTGAAAGAGCTGCTCAGTTTCGGTATCAATTACAAATGGTGAAATAAAAAGAACTATTTTTATTCCGCTGCGCCTGCCTTAGTGCGGGCGCAGAACAGAAATCAGATATCTACCCGGATTCTCGATCTTTGTCCACTTTGTGTTAGCTAGCGTGAGCCACACCTGCGTGCCTTTTCGACCATAGTCCGATAGCTTCAGAATCGCAGCCAGCTCCTTGCGGTTCTTCACCCCCAGATGGAATAAGCTTTCCAATAACCCCATCACATTGTGCGTATCCTTATTCCTCGCATATCCCGGGATTATCAACTCAGGCGAAGCTGAATCTTCTTCCTTCCTCCCTGCTATACTCTCCTCTGCTTTACTCTCCTTTTCTTTACTTTGTTCAGAATTGTCTGCATTTTCGGTAGAATTGTCTACAGGTTGTTCTCCTTTCTTATCTGTTTCCGGCTTCTTTTTCTCTGTTTCGATGAGTAAAAACGGCAATTCATCTAGGTTACGTTTGCGGCGCGAAGTCGCTTCCAACCACACCTGCTGAATATCCTCCGACGTTAAGATGCCATACAGGTGATAACTCTCCTCATTGAAAAAGCCCTTCGTCACTAAGATTTCGATCACATCGTTCATCTGCTTGCCCGATAATTCGCCACCCAGTTTGCGCGCAAAGATCAGCGATTGCTCCTCGCCCCAAGGAATGTAGTACCCCTCTTTAAAAATTTTACAAAGCAATTTGCAGATTGCTCCGTCCACTCTGATGCCATATTTTGCTTCCGCCAGTTCGACGGCATCCTTATCGAAAAAGTTCACTTTAAACGGGAAATAATCCACACTCAAATACGTAGTACTCATGATTTTTTTGTTTTAGTTTTAAGTTTCATACGATAGGTTTCCATGCTAAAAAGTTTTCCAGTTGAAATGAGCGCCACCCCTTTTCTTCGAGACACCAAAAGATAAACGTGTAGCGTACCTGCTCCACGTCGTATGCCTGGTGAAACTCCTGCTGATAAGAGATCAGCGTACCTGTCACCAATTGGAAACTCCCATTCTGTTTGTAAAAGGCAATGATTGCATGTCCATACTGCATATAATCCGTCAACGCTATCACTCTACTCACTATACTATCGGCCATGCTCTCGGTGCATTTTTTTTCACTCAGAATTCGTCTTTTCCATCTATCGGTGGCAAGAAATTTTCTTTTCGCTGCAGTAGCGCTTATTTTCAAACCATTTTCTTTCTCCATTTTATTAATTAAAAAATAATGTTTATTATAGTGACACCATCCTGTCTGTATCGTGTAATCATTCTCTCAACATAGTAACTCTATAAAAAGAACATAATTACACTATAACAGACAGTTAGGTCTCACCGTTGGTTGTTTTAAGCGTATAAATAAATTATCTTTGAAAATCAATAACTTTCTCTCTTTCCTAAAAGCGTGGCAAAGGTAATTCTGCTGTTTTTTCTAACCAATTATAATCTCTTTTTTTTGCAATTATATTTTTCATTGTATATCCTTTTCTCCTCCAATTCTACTTCTAAAATTTCCTCACATTTTTTATTCAGGCTGCATAAATCTGTGAGTATACTGCTGAATTTCATCGTTCTATAGCCATCCCTTACTTTGACGTATAGCAACTCCTTTTTGGCGATATACTCCGCCAGCATTGTCAAGGAAGTTATATGCTTGTGAAACTCCTCATTGGTGAGGTAAAAGCGTAAATACGCCATAAAGAAACTCTCTTTCTCAGAGACAATTCCTCCTTTTTCGATCACTTTCTCTAAGCTGATAATCTTGCTATCTTCTTGAATATCAACATGCTTTGTAGAAGATTTTAAATCTTTCATACTTTAATTTTTAAATTATTAAACGTTTAATTATCGATTAGTATTAAATAATATTAACACTAAAATTTATTTTAGATTCGAGTGATTTTCTTGGAATGCCCATTCACTTTTTGATTCTTAAAGCTCATAATTTCGAATAAAAAGATAGCTATTCCAGTCAGTTGCCTGCTGTTTGATTTCTTTTCGATAAAAAAGAAAATTTTGCAGAAGTAAGAAATCGCGCCGCTAGAGGTCTATAGAGGGGTTGCCTTTAACATCTCACAAATTTAACACGATTGTAATGAAAATAAAAGCAAGGAAAGTTTGCACTTTTATTAAATAGTGTTACATTTGCAATGTTTTAGTACTCTATCCGTGTTTCTATGATCAAGGATTCAATTATTGAACACTTGTTCTTATATGGAGACTGAGGTAAAAAGGCTAAATCCTTATTAGAATAGCTACCTAGTTCATAAATGTTTCATTTGTGGACGACAGGAAGCTTTGTCTTTTAAGTGAAAGTAATGAAAAGAAAACAAGGGGTATTGGGTGATATGAAAGATTCGGATAAAGAACGACAAATTGAAAGAAGAAAGGTATGGTATGCCATACAAACCTTCTATTGTAAAGAAGAGAAATTGGGGAATTATTTAGAAGAGAAAGGAGTAGATTATTTTATTCCGATGCAGTACGTGGAGCAAGAAAGCCTCGACGGGAATAGGCATCGTGAGCTGACTCCTGCCGTACATAATTTGTTATTTGTAGAGAAGAAGTTTTCTGAGAAAGAGCTATTAGAAAAATTGCAAGATTGCGCAATCCCTTTTCAGATAGTTCGTGATCGATTAACGCGACGCATAAGTGAGATTCCAGATCGACAAATGTTGGAATTTCGTGCCGTGTGCGATCCTAATTATAAAGGAACACTTTTCATCGATACAGTAACTGCTGAAGCCCGACCCGGACAACCCGTCCGAGTGATCCGTGGCCCGTTTGCCGGTCTCGAAGGCAAACTAACGCAATACAAGAAAAGCTACTACGTCGTCGTCACTTTGGCGACTATAGGCGTGATGCTTCATATTCCTAAGTGGTATTGCGAAAAAATTAACCCATCCTCATAGTTGTTAGAAATCAACTCGTTGATTCCCACCCTTGTAGCCAGGCAATTTTTGTTTGACCTCGGCGCTTTATTCCCTATTTTGACCTTTTTGGTTTATTCTATGTTAAAAAAAATCTTTTGAGTGATGGTAACTATGCAAGAAATTCAACGTTTTAATAAAGTTTTAAAATTCCTCGTTCTCTTTGGAGACGTGGTCATACTTAACTTTCTGCTATGGATTTTTGTTATTGTTTTTGGCGATCGTTTCTATTCCGGCAGTTCCACTGCTCTTTATCAGCAGATGGTCTTGTTAAGCATGTTTTATTTGGTATGTAACCTTCAAACCGGTGTCATTCTTCATCGCGCGGTGGTTCGTACAGAGCAAATCATGGTTCGCGTGCTTCGAAACATGGTACCATTTATCTTTTTCACTATAATTATTGCTTCTATTTTTGATTTTGAATGTTTTTGCTCCAAGCTATTTGGACTTTTCTATGTTGTTTTAATTATAGCCTTGATCCTATACCGTCTTATGACTCGTTATGTCTTAGAGATCTATCGAGAAAAAGGCGGTTTTGTACGTAAAGTCATCTTGGTGGGAAACCGTGAAAATATGCAAGAGCTTTATCATACTTTGGCAGATGACCGTACTTCAGGCTATCGCGTATTGGGTTATTTTGCCGATATGCCTAGCGATACTTATCCGGATGATGTACCGTTTCTAGGGCAACCGGGGGATGTCATTCCTTATTTGGAAAAAAATGCAGCTCATGTGGCGCAGCTCTATTGTAGCCTTCCTTCCGCTAGAAGTGAAGAAATAGTGCCCATTATCAACTATTGCGAGAATCATCTGGTGCGTTTCTTTAGTGTGCCCAATGTGCGTAACTATTTAAAGCGTACCATGTATTTTGAAATCATGGGAGGAGTTCCGGTGTTGTCTATCCGTCGTGAGCCACTGAGTCTTCGTGAAAATCGAATTTTAAAACGCTGTTTTGATATTTTGTTTTCCTCGTTGTTCTTGTTCACACTCTTTCCCTTTATCTATCTCATTGTGGGGATAGCGATAAAAATCAGTTCGCCCGGTCCTATCTTCTTTAGGCAGAAGCGAAGTGGGCAAGATGGCCGAGAATTTATCTGTTATAAGTTTCGTTCTATGCGTAATAACCCTGAGAGTGACCAGCTTCAGGCTACGGAACACGATCCGCGTAAAACGCGAGTGGGAGAGTTTATTCGTAAAACTAGTTTGGATGAATTACCACAATTCATTAATGTATTGAAAGGAGATATGTCTGTGGTAGGGCCTCGCCCTCACATGTTGAAACATACGGAAGAGTATTCGCAGGTAATAAATAAATTTATGGTGCGCCATTTTGTTAAACCCGGCATCACTGGTTGGGCGCAAGTCACCGGCTTTCGGGGTGAAACCAAAGAGCTTTGGCAGATGAAAGGCCGTGTAGCTCGTGATATTTGGTATATTGAGCACTGGACATTTATGCTCGATCTCTATATCATTTACAAGACGGTGTATAATGGGATTCGTGGAGAAAAAGAAGCCTATTAAATAAAAAAGAAAATTGATCAATCAAAATAAAAGAGAGTAGATATCTAAATTATCCTATTTATGAGACTATTAAACAAGTTGATTTTTGTAGCGGTATTGCCTTTACTGTTTGCGGCATGTCAATCCTACAAAAAGGTTCCTTATTTGCAGGACGCAGAAGCGATTAATCAAACAGCGCAGAAAGAAAATTTGTATGATGCTAAAATCATGCCGAAAGATTTGTTGACGATTGTGGTGTCGTGTACTAGTCCGGAGTTGGCAGCGCCTTTCAATTTGACGGTGGCGAGTCCGACAAGTGTGGCTTTAGCAAATACTACAACTACAGCTCAACCTGTAATTCAAACTTATTTGGTCGATAATGAAGGAAAGATCTCTTTTCCGGTTTTGGGTGAATTAAAGCTTGGTGACTTGACCAAGAATCAAGCAGAGCAACTGATCATTGATCAGTTAAAGCCTTATTTAAAAGAAACCCCTATCGTGAATGTACGTATGGTCAATTATAAAATATCCGTGATTGGTGAAGTGGCTCGTCCGGGAACATTTACCATTTCGAATGAAAAGGTGAATCTACTAGAAGCGTTGGCTATGGCAGGCGATATGACGGTATATGGTATGCGTGATAACGTGAAACTGATTCGTGAGGATGCCAATGGGAAACAAGAAATCATAACATTAGATATGAATAAAGCGGAAACCATTCTTTCGCCTTACTATTGGTTGCATCAAAATGATGTAGTGTATGTCACTCCGAATAAAGCGAAAGCCCGTAATTCAGATATTGGTAGTAGCACTAGTTTATGGTTTTCAGCTACTTCTATCTTAGTGTCTATGGCTAGCTTATTGTTTAATATCTTAAAATAACAATTTAGATAATGAAAGAAGAAGTAAAGAGTGAAAGACAGAATGAAGCTGAAGAACAAGGTCTAGATATTCAACAGCTTTTATTTAAATATCTCATCCATTGGCCTTGGTTTGTAGGAGCAGTATTTGTCTGCTTGGTTGGTGCATGGATTTATTTACGTATGGCCACTCCGGTATATAATATTTCTGCTACAGTTTTGATAAAAGATGATAAGAAAGGGGGTAATACCGGTAGTATGGCAGGTTTGGAAGAATTAGGCTTAAGTGGGCTCATTAATTCTTCTCAGAATATTGATAATGAGATTGAAGTGTTACGCTCAAAAACATTAGTGAAAGAGGTGATCAATCAATTGAATTTATATGTATCTTATACAGATGAAGATGAATTTCCTTCAAAAAATATGTATAAGACATCACCTATTCAAGTGAATTTGACACCACAGGAAGCTGAAAAATTAAACGCTCCAATGGTGGTTAAAATGTCTTATTATACCCAGGGTGCATTAGATGTAGAAGTAACAGTTGGGGCTAACGAGTATACGAAGCATTTTGATAAATTGCCTGCCGTTTTCCCAATGACAGAAGGTACATTGGCTTTCTTTGAAGCTAAGGATTCATTATCTTTAAAAGGCATAAAAAAGAGCGTTTCTGAATCTGTTCATCGTCACATCACAGCAACCATAAATTCTCCAATGAAAGTAGCTAGAGTGTATTGTAATAATATGACTATCGCACCTACTTCAAAAACAACTTCAGTGGCAGTTATTTCATTAAAGAATTCTAGTTTGAGCCGTGGTCAGGATTTTATTAAGCAATTGCTTGAAATGTACAATCGGAATACGAATAACGATAAAAATGAGATTGCACAAAAAACAGCTGAATTCATAAACGAACGTATTGATATTATTTCGAAAGAGCTAGGAAGTACAGAGGCCAGTTTGGAAGATTTTAAGCGCAATGCAGGAATTACAGATTTAACTAGTGAGGCTCAGATAGCTTTAAGTGGTAATGCTGAATATGAAAAGAAAAGGGTAGAAAATCGAACGCAACTTAGCATTGTGGAAGATTTGCGGAAATATATTAGTGCAAATGACTATGAAGTGCTTCCTAGTAACATAGGTCTGCAAGATGTTACTCTAGTCAAAGTGATTGATAGTTATAATGAAATGCTGATTGAACGTAAACGCTTATTGCGTACGTCTACAGAAAACAATCCGACAATTATCAATTTAAATACGAGTATTCGTGCCATGAAAGCGAATGTGCAAGCTACGCTGGATGGAACTATACAAGGCTTATTAATTACTAAAGCCGATTTAGATCGAGAGGCTAAACGTTTCTCTCAACGTATCAGTGATGCACCTGGACAAGAAAGACAATTTGTTAGTATTTCTCGTCAGCAGGAAATAAAAGCAGGATTATATTTAATGCTATTGCAAAAGCGTGAAGAGAACGCTATAACTTTAGCAGCCACAGCAAATAATGCAAAAATCATTGACGATGCGATTGCGGATGAGATTCCGGTATCTCCTAAAGGTAAAATGATTTATTTGATAGCCTTAGTTTTAGGCATTGGTATTCCTGTCTGTATAATTTACTTGATTGACTTGACTCGATTCAAGATTGAGGGAAAGGCTGATGTGGAAAAAATAACTCGTGTACCTATTGTTGGGGATATCCCATTGACCAATGAAAAAGAAGGCTCTATTGCTGTTTTTGAGAATAAAAACAATATGATGAGTGAAACTTTCCGTAACATTAGAACCAATCTTCAATTTATGCTTGATGAGAAGAAAAAAGTGGTTTTGATTACTTCTACTATTAGTGGCGAGGGAAAGTCTTTTGTTTCTGCAAATTTAGCAATAAGTCTTTCTCTTTTGGGTAAGAAAGTGGTAATTGTAGGTTTAGATATACGTAAACCTGGTCTAAATAAGGTGTTTCAAATTTCCCACAAAGAAATAGGTATTACTAAGTATTTGGCAAAACCTGAGACTGATTTAATAGAGTTGGTGCAAACATCAGAAATAAATCCTAATTTGTATATTCTTCCGGGTGGCATTGTTCCTCCTAATCCTACAGAGCTATTAGCACGTAAAGGCTTGGAAGATGCTATTGATATCTTAAAAAAGAATTTTGATTATGTAGTTTTGGATACGGCTCCTATTGGTATGGTAACTGATACGTTACTTATTGGACGCGTTGCAGATGTGTCTATTTATGTTTGTCGTGCTGATTATACGCATAAAAATGAATTTACGCTAATTAATGAGTTGGCTGAAGAGAATAAGTTGCCTAATCTTTGTACCGTTATTAATGGAGTAGACATTACACGTAGAAATTATGGCTACTATTACGGGTATGGTAAACGTGGTAAGTATGGCAAGTACGGCACTTATTATGGGTATGGTAAACATTATGGTTATGGGTATGGTAAAGACTTGAAGAAATAATATCATAATTTAGGTTATTAAATACAATATAAATATTGATGAAATATATTAATGCTTTATCGATTTAATATATAAGGAAAGTGCAAATTCGAATTTGCCTAGGTAAGAATTATGGATATAAATGCTTCTCAAAATAATAAAAGAATAGCCAAAAATACGCTATTACTTTATATACGTACATTGCTTGTCATGTGCATCTCTTTGTATACAAGTCGAGTTGTCTTGAATACATTAGGGATTAGTGATTTCGGTATTTACAATGTTGTTGGAGGTACAGTTGCAATGTTTTCTGTTATTTCTGGTAGTCTTTCATCTTCAATTAGTCGTTTTATTACATATGCTTTGGGGAAAGGTGACATTTCAAAATTGAGCCTTATATTTAGTACTAGTCTGAATATCCAATTTGTTTTAAGTCTCTTCATTTTCTTATTGGGTGAAATAATAGGATTATGGTTTTTGAATAACAAAATGAATATACCTGTTGACAGAATTTATGCAGCTAATTGGGTCTTGCAATTTGCATTGTTAACATTTGTTATCAATTTAATAAGCATACCATATAATTCTATAATCATTGCGCATGAAAAGATGTCTGCATTTGCATATGTTAGTATTTTAGAGGTTTCTTTAAAGTTACTCATTGTATATGTTTTGTTCTTAACATCCGTTGATAAATTAATTGCTTATTCTTTTCTTTTAGTATTAGTAGCAGTTGTTATTCGTGTAACTTATGGTATTTATTGCTCTAAACAGTTTAAAGAATGTCGTTATAAATTTGTGTATGATAAAGATGTTTTAAGAGAAATGATAGGTTTTGCTGGATGGAGTTTTTTTAGTAACAGTGCTTTTATTTTTAATACGCAGGGGATAAATATTCTAATTAATTTATTCTTTGGAGTAGCAGTTAATTCTGCTCGTGGTATTGCTACACAAGTTGAATCTGCAATAATGAGATTTATTAATGACTTTACGACCGCAATAAATCCTCAAATTACTAAAAGCTATGCTTCAGGAGATTTTGAATACTTATATAAATTAATATGTAGTGGAGCAAAGTATTCCTTCTTTCTTATGTTGTTTTTGACGTTGCCCTTTATGCTTGAGACTCCAATTATATTGAAGTTGTGGTTAAATATTGTCCCTGAACATACTGTCGCTTTTTTTCGTTTGTCGATAATTGGGTCGATGTGCAATCTTTTGAGTAATACTAGTTATACTGCTTGTTTGGCAACAGGGAATATAAGAAAGTATGTAATTATAGTTACATCAATAGGTTGTTTAGTCTTTCCTTTATCTTGGCTCTTTTTTAAATTTGGAGCACCAGTTGAAACAACCTATCTCGTTTTTATTGTAATTTATTTAATCTTATTGTTTGTTCGAATACCATTATTGAAAAGAATGGTAGGATTACCACCTAAACAGTTTCTAAAGGATGTAATTTTAAAGGTTTTATTAGTTTCGATTTCAGCGTTAGTATTACCATCATTTGCATTATTTTTCTTGCATGAAGGATTTATAAGATTGATCTTATCAGCAATTCTTAGTGCATTTTCTAGCCTTTCGATGATATATTTATTAGGCTTATCTTCTCCTGAGCGTACAATGGTTCGGCATAAAATAATTAATATAATAAGAACCAAGTTATAATATTTAAAATTAGATTTAAATTAAGTATATGATACAGTCCAAACAAGATCTTGTTTTTTTTTTAACGACTGAGTCTAAATCTTTTAAATACTATTTAGATGGAGGCTTTAGAAATTATTTACTTGCTAATCCAGGGTAGGATCAATCTAAAATTTGGAGTTATATAAAATATTTGCGAATGTGTGAATATGCGAAGAATTGTAATAATAAAATTTTGCTAGTCTTCTATTTGATGAGATTAAGACAATTGTCCTATTTAACTGGGTATCAAATTCCTCTAAATGTTTGTGATTATGGTTTGAAAATATTTCATTGGGGGATGATTATTATTCATGAAAAAACTAAAATTGGGAAAAATGCAACATTTCAGCCTGATATTGTTATCGGTAAAAAAGAAGTTGACGGAGGTTGTCCAGTTATAGGCGATAACTTTTATATCTGTGCTGGAGCAAGAGTTTATGGTGACATAAAGATAGGTAACAATGTTAGAATTGGTCCAAATTCTTGTGTTTATAAAGATGTGCCTAATAATTGTATCGTTGTAGGCAATCCAGCTTATATTATAAAGTTGGATGGACAAAAATGTAACATAAAGCTTTAAATACAAAAAATATGAAAGAATTTTTGAAAAGGATATATAAATATATTTTTTATGGTATACCATGTAAAAAAACTGTTGTCAATATTTTATCTGTATCTCGAAATGAATTATTGAAAAATCGTTGTGCTTTAATTACTGGTGGTACAAGCGGAATAGGATATGCTATTGCTGAAGAATTTCTTAATGTTAAATGCTCTGTAATAATAACAGGCCGTAATAAAGAGAAGCTTGATATTGCTTGTAAAGAACTGAGGGAAAAATATGGGAATGATTCCGTTTTTGGAATCATTTTAGATAATTCTAATATTAGGGTATTTGATAAAGTATTCGCAGAAATACTAAGTGAAGTTAATAAATCAGGGATACATCAAATAGATATTTTAGTAAATAATGCTGGAGTAAATAGTGTGGGAATGCCATTTGCACTGGAGGAGGATTTTGATAATGTACTGGATACTAATCTTAAAGGTACTTACTTTTTATCACAAATGTTTTGTACTTATTTGAAAAACAATAAAATAGTGGGAAATATTTTAAATATATCTTCTGCGTCTAGTCTTAGGCCCGCTAATTCACCTTATATTTTAAGTAAATGGGGCATTAGAGCTTTGACTTTAGGGTTGGCTAAATCATTTGGAAAATACAATATAACAGTAAATGGAATTGCACCAGGCCCTACGGCAACACCTATGATTGTTAAAGGTCATATTGATGATTATACTTTGGATCGTATTCCTTTAGGGCGATATATTTTTCCAAAAGAAATAGCAAATATGGCTGTGTTTTTAGTTTCTGACAATGGTAGGGCAATACTTGGTGATACTATATTTATGACTGGTGGTGCAGGTTTATTGACTTATGATGACATACAATATTGATTTGTAAATAAACTTATCTGTAGAATTTGATTTGTTTTTTATTGTTAAAAAAAAAGCTTATGTATACTATACAAGAAAATGTTTTAATAGTTATTGCTCTATTGAAAGAATTTGGGATAAATAAAATAGTAATTAATCCCGGTGGAACAAATATTCCTATTGTTCAAGCAATTCAGAATGATCCTTATTTTAAATGTTATTCAGTTCCAGATGAACGAAGTGCAATCTATTTTGCAATTGGATTATATCTTCAGTCTGGTGAGATAATTGCAACATCCTGTACAAGTGCTCAAGCTACAAGAAATTATATTCCGGGTTTGACAGAAGCTTTTTATAAACATGTTCCTATTTTGGCAATTACAACTTCAAAATTAGAGCGATATGATTTTCAAGAGTATATGCAAGCTCCAATACAGTGCTCATTGCCAACAGACTCTGTAAAAAGGACCTTTGATTTACCATTAATAACAGATGAAAATTCTAGAAGTTTATGTATGAATAGAGCTAAATCTGCTTTCTTAGAATTGATGCATAGAGTTCCAGGCCCTATCCAGTTGAATATTAGAATTAATGATAAGTTTCAGGGTGAATTTGAAAATAAATCGCTTCCAAGTATTAATATGACTCGTCGTTATATGGCTTGGGATGATTGGGAGGGATTAAATCTTTCTGGGAAGAGAGTCTTAGTAATTATTGGTGAACATCGTGTTTTTAGTTCAAGGCAAAAAAACGCTTTAGAAGGCTTTTGTAGTAAGAATAATGCTGTTGTATATACGAACCATCTTTCTAATTATCAAGGAGATTATTCTTTACAAGGTAACTTGCTAGTTTCTTGTGGATATTTTAAAGAGTTAAAACCTGATGTAGTAATATCAATCGGTGGTCAAACTGGTGATTATTCCCTTTTTGGAGTTTTAAGTAGGAGTAGTGGCTATGAACATTGGAGAGTGAGTGAAGAAGGAGATTTGGTAGATACTTATAACTGTCTTACTAAAATATTTGAATGTCCTGATTTCTTTTTTTTTGAGAAGATAGGTGGGAATGATGCATGTGACCATAATTATTTTAATTCATGGTTAAATGCATATCGTAAATTGAATCTTGAGGATATTATATTGCCCTTTTCAAATATATATGTTGCACAAAAATTATATTCCTTGATACCTAAGAATAGTATCATGAATTTTGCAATTCTTAATAGCTTGAGGTGTTGGAATTACTTCCCATTAGATTCGAGCATTAGTTGTTATGCTAATGTAGGCGCTTTTGGAATTGATGGATGTAATTCAATGCTATTTGGAGAGAGTGTCAATACAGATAATTTATGCTTTATTGTAACAGGAGATTTAGCTTTCTTTTATGATATGAATGCTTTGGGTATTAGGCATTTAAAGAATAATATTAGAGTACTTCTGATAAATAATAATGGTGGAGTAGAATTTAAAATTATGACACAAAATTGGAACTTTGATCTTGATGTTGAAAAATATGTATCTGCTAATGGGCACAATGGTAATGCTCGAGGTTGGGCTGAAAATTGTGGATTTGAGTATATATATGCTAACAATAAAGAACAATTTGATCTTCAACAAGAAAAATTTTTAGAAAATAATTCTAAACCTATATTATTTGAGATATTTACATCTTATGTTGATGAGCCTAAAGCTATTAATGATTTTTTGAATGCCAATATGTTAGTGAGCTCAAAAAGTAGAGTTAAGAATGCTTTGAAATCTTTAATTGGTAAATAGCGGGTGAATTAATATTTTTGTTTTTAAAGGGTTTTGAATCATATAAAATATTTTATAATGAAAATAGTTGATAAAATATATAGAAAGATAGCTTATTACGAATCATTATGTTATTCTAAACTACATTCTAAAAAGCTGATAAAGGAAATAGAGCAATCTAAGGGAAGCAAATGTATCTATTTTTTTTGTACTCCCATTCATAGTAATTTAGGGGATCAAGCACAATTAATGTGTTGGCTTAAATTGTTTAATGAATGGTATGCTGGTTATCATGTCATTTTAATACCTTCAGCATTTCGCCAATTTAAAACAATGTCTAAGATTCGAGAGGTTATAGATAAAAATGATTTAATATTTATTCATAGTGGCTATTTGATTTTTGATCCTCATCCCGAATTACCATTAATTTTAGATGTTATACGATATTTTTATGATTATCCAATTACAATATTGCCTCAAACTGTTAATCTGATAAATGATTGGTGTAAGCAGGTCGTTTCAAATTCATTTAATGCTCATGCTAATTTGACATTGATGTGTCGGGATGAAGTATCTTTAAGAAATGCAAAAGACTTATTTCCGAATGTTAATGTTAAACTTATGCCTGATGTTGTAACATCCTTAATTGGTGATGAGAGTTTAGCGTTTGATTGTAAATCTAGAAATGGAATTTTGTTTTGCTTGAGAAATGATGGTGAGAAATATTATAGTGATGAGGAATTATTTGTGCTTATGAGACGTTTCCAAAACATTAAGATTGCTAAGAGTGATACTTCTATACACGCATCTGCTTGGAAATGGGATTCTAAACGAGAATATATGATATATTCTATTCTGAAAAGATTTGCAACATACCAATTGGTTATAACAGATCGTTATCATGGTACTATATTCTCACAAATCGTTAATACGCCCGTGATTGTGCTTTCATCTTCTGATCATAAATTGAGTAGTGGTGTTAAATGGTTTCCTAAAGCAATATTTGGCCAAAATATTTTTTATGCACAGAACTTAGAAGTTGCTTACGATATTGCTGTGGAAATATTAAAAAGAAATGGGCATACGATTGTTAATCCCTCTTGGTTTAAAGATAATTACTATAAATCAATTGATTAAGTATATGTCATGAGTGTATATTTTGTAGTTGAAATTATTTTATTATTTTTTTTGTCAATACAAATATTGACGATTGATAGGAAGTTAAGAAAGCGCCTCTTTTTTATTTCTTCTTTGATGGTTGTAATATTAATGTGTTTTAGAAATTTCACCGTAGGTGGTGATATATATAATTACACAAGTTTCTTTGTCAATGCTCCTTCACTATATGGCACTTTGGATCATCCTTCTGAGGCTTTTGAATGGGGGTTTCTTCAAATATGTAGGTTAATTGCTCTGATTAGTCAGACTAAATTCTTTTTCATTTTATTTACATCGTCTTTTTTTTTAGTGCCTTTCTTATTATTAGTGAAAAAGAATGGAACATATTTGATTCTTCCTTTATTAGTTTTTATGATTTATTGGGATTTACTTCCTATAGCCTTTGGTGCTTCAAGGCAATTAATGGCTGTTAGTTTATTTATGTACGCCTATATTGTTTGGGATAGTAATTATAAATATAGATTAGTTGTTTCAATATCGTTGCTTGTTCTTTCATTCGTGACTCACTCCTCAATGCTAATATCAATTCCATTGGGATTATTGGCTTATTTTATTAAGATTAATAGATTTAATGCTATTCTTATTGTAATCTTGACTTTCCTTATTTCAATAGTAGCTAAAGATGTTTTTTCTAATCTTTTTGATAAATTCTACGATTTTTTCTCCGCTCTTCATATTGCAGATAGGATGGTGAATTATTATGATAATAACGAATATTCCTTGAACACAAATTACACTATTGGATATTTAAAAAATATTCTTTATGTTATTTCGCTTATAATGATGACTTCTACTGCAAAAGAGGATAATAATAATTTTCAGAGAAACTGTTTAGTTTTAGGCTGTTCCTTGTTTTGTATAGGTTTATCTTTCCCTATGATAAGTCGAGCTTCATTTCTTTTAATGATTATCGGTATAACATACATACCCCAAAATATTTTTTATAAAAAGAAATCAGTGTATATGTTAATGTTATTAATATCAGTGTTGTACACTTTATTTGTGGCTTATTTATATTATAATAATCCGGCACGTGATGCTGAAGGTAATCGGATCTTGCCTTATCTTTTTATTTTTGAATAATTAATATTATATATACAATGAAAGTACTTTGGTTTTCAGTAACTCCTTCACTATATAATAATAGGAGAAATGCTCACAATGGAGGTGGTTGGATTGAATCTTTAGAACGCATTGTAAGATCACGTTCAGATATTGAACTTGCCGTTAGTTTTCTTGAACCCGGTGCTTTAATTCAAAAATGTGAGTCCAATGGCGTTTTATATTATCCCATAGATGTTGAGTTTAAACAAAGTGTTGTTAGTAAAATATATAAGAATAAACATGTCCGTGCTGATCAAAATTTAATTAAGCAATGTTTGTCTGTTATATCAGATTTTAAACCAGATTTAATTGAAATCTTTGGATCAGAATCAGCATTTGGATTATTAAAAGAGCATACTAGTATACCTATTGTTGTTCACATTCAAGGTAGTCTGCCTCCTTATACTAATGCTTTCTATCCACCTGGTTATAGTCTCGCAGATTTAGTGCTTACTAACATCTTTAATCTTAAATTATGGTTCAGATATTTATTAAAGAAAGTCAGACCTAATTATTCTGTTAAAAGAGAAGAAGCTATTTTGAGGATGAATAATAATTTTATGGTAAGAACTAGATGGGATAAAGCTTTAGTTAAATTATATAATCCTAGATGCAAAACATATATATGTAGTGAAGCATTACGGCAGTGCTTTTTAGATGCTATTGAAAGGTGGTCTTTTAAGAAGCGTGATAAACTAATTTTTGTATCTGTTGGGAGTGGTACTTTTTTAAAAGGGTATGATTTGACTTTAAAAACAGCTAATCTTTTAGTAAATAACACATCTTTAGACTTTGAATGGAGGTTGTGTGGTCCAACATCTGATGATATTAAACAATTTGAAAGGATGGTTGGGAAAAAAGCCATTAATATTGTAGCATTAGGCAAATGTTCTGCTGATAAAGTCAGAGATGAATTACTAAATGCTGATGTCTATATACATACAGCGTATATAGATAACAGTCCAAATTCTATTTGTGAAGCCCAGTATCTTGGATTACCTATCATTTCTACTTATGTAGGAGGTATTCCTTCATTATTTCAAAAGTGTTATCCTACTGATTATTTTATTCCTGCTAATGACCCTTATTATTTAGCTTATTTATTATCATCATTAGATGAATCTGTGTTAGTAGATTTGAGTGAGATGAATTATAAGGTATCTCATGAACGTCATAATGAAGGTGTTATATATAATTCACTATTAGATTGTTACAATGATATGTTAAATTTATGAATAAGTTTATAAAGAAAATATTACAAATTTTATTTAAAGGGCTTGCTTCCTTCCTTCATTTATTTTATAGTACTAAAAGCAGCTATAGAATGCAAAAGTGGTTTAATACATTCTATACTTATTGGCTATCTTTGGATTTGAAAAAGTGTGGGGAAAAATGTTTTTTTTTACATCCTGTATATTTGGGAAATCCTAAATATATTGAGATTGGGAAGTCAACCAGAATTGGTAGACGCACTATGATAGTATGTACTGACAAATTCAATAATCAGCAGTTTAGACCAAGTATCATAATAGGAAATGACTGTGAGATAGGAGATGATTGTAATATTCAATGTTGCGATAGTATTTCAATTGGTAATGGGGTGCTGTTTGGAAGAAAGATCATGCTAAATGATAGTAGCCATGGCGTTTCAAACAAAGAATTGCTAATGTTGGAACCGAACAAGCGACCATTGATTAGTAAAGGTCCAATCATTATTGGAGATAATGTTTGGATAGGAGAAAATGTGGTTATACTTGGGGGTGTTTCAGTTGGTAATGGAACTATTATAGGTGCTAATTCTGTGGTAACTCGTGATATTCCGCCTTTATCTGTAGCAGTGGGTATCCCAGCTAGTGTTATTAAAACTTTTACTGTCAATGATGAAAAATAAATGTGTAGTTGTAATTCCAGTATATAAGGATAATCCTTCAAGAACTGAAATTGCTTCATTTCGACAAGGCATTTCCATTTTAAAATCTTATGATGTATTTATATTTACATATATAGAATGTAATTTGGATATATACAAGCGTATAGCGGGCGAACAAAAAATAGATTTATCAATTGAATTTTTTGAAAAAAAATATTTTTCATCTATTGAGGGGTATAATGATTTGTGCTTTTCTAAAGATTTTTATCATAGATTTTCTGTTTATGAATATATGTTTATTTATCAATTAGATGCTTGGGTTTTTAGAGATGAGTTGCAGTTCTGGTGTGATAAGGGTTATGATTATATTGGTGCTCCTATTTATTATGGAAAAAACAGGAAAACCTTTACGACTAAATTTTTTGGGGTCGGAAATGGTGGATTATGTTTAAGGAAGATTTCACATTGTTTATCAATTCTTGAAGGCAATTCTTCCGCTGTCTTTCTTAAGCCAATTTCTCTTATTAAACTATATTGGAATTATTTTTTATACAGTGATAATTTTAAAAACATAGAGAATCGGATTAAAATTTTACCTATAATTTTAGCTAAGTTTTTTGGAAAATATAATAGCCTTAATTATTATATAAAAAACCATGTTAATGAAGATTTGATTTTTGGGACTTGGTCAACAAAATCTTGGGGACATAAGGGGAATATTCCAACTGAAGATGAAGCTATGCATTTTTCGTTTGAGGTCAATCCTAGTTTTTTATATAATAAAATCGGTGAAAAGTTGCCTTTTGGATGTCATGCTTTTGAAAAGTGGGAATATGAAACGTTTTGGAAGCAGTTTATAAATTTATGAATAAGGTATTAACATATATATAATATGATACATCTGATTTTGAAGGACGGATTGGGCAATCAATTGTTTCAGTATGCATTTGCTAGATACTTACAATCAATATATCTAGAGAACGGCATTAGTGAAGAACTTGTCGTGAATCCATTTTTTTTACATTCAAGAAAGTTTGAGGATAATGATAAAAGAGTTATGTCTCTTCAACATTTAGTTTTAAATAAAGATATTCGCTTCTTAACATTAGAGGAACAAGTTGCTTCTATGAAAAAATTCAAGTTGAGAGCTATTAAAGCTACTCCGCTTTTAGAACTTTATAGGTGGCGGTTTAAGAAACAAAAAAATGACACGCTAGATTTATTTAATTATCGAGCAAAACGGGGATTATATTATACTTATTCTTCATATACTGAATATAAGCCTATTATTTCAAGTTGCAATGATAAGTTTGTTTTTGGTTTTTTCCAGACTGAAAAAAACTTTCTTCCTATAGAAAAAATAATTAAGAAAGAATTTCTTGTTAAAACAGCAGCCTCTATAGAGAATAACTGTTTGCTAGAAAAAATAGATTCAGTTAATTCAGTATGTTTGCATATTAGGCGAGGGGATTATTTAAATTCTAGATGGAAAAATTTACAAATATGCAATTTTGAGTATTACAATAATGCTATAAACAAAATTCTAGATTCTGTAGATAATCCAGTCTTTTTTGTTTTTTCAAATACTCATGAAGATATACTATGGATAAAAGAAAATTATAATTTTTATGATTTGTCGGGGCATAGGTTTATTGATTTATTTTACGTTGATTTGTCAAATCCAGACTATGAAGAGCTTAGATTGATGATGAGATGTAAAAATTTTATCATCTCAAATAGTACTTTTAGCTGGTGGGCAGCTTGGCTTTCACATGATCCAAATAAAATAGTTTGTGCACCAGATCGGTGGAATTTATCGTTGGCAGATGACAGTGTAGTTTATGCAAGAAATTGGATTAAGATAAAGGCTAAATAATTATATTGTTGTTATAGTCTTATTTTCTGTGTTATGATTATTTCATCTCAAGATATTGTTAAAAAACATTCATTATATTAGCCATGCTAATTAAATTCTAGATAGAATGATAAAAGTTTTAGTTGTTACATATTTGCCGTGGAGAGATGATATTAGTGTAGGTAATACTTTGTCTAATATATTTAATGGGCTTGAAGATCGAATGGAGTTTGCTAATATTTATTTCCGTGATGATTTTCCTGATAATAAATTAGTAACAAAGAGTTTTCATATATCGGAAAAATCTTTGGTGAAAAGTATCTTTAATAGAAAAGCAGTAGGTAAAGAGGCGTTAGGGCACTTAAATGTTGCTAATTATGATTTCTCAAAATCATATAATAATGCTAGGCGTTTAAGATGGGATTCTTTGCTATTGCTTCAAGATTTAATAGGTCTGTTTGGAGTTTGGAAATCTAATGAACTAGAAAATTTTGTTAGAGAATTTAGCCCTTCTATTATATTTGGCCCATTAGGTAGAGTACCCGTTGCTAATAATGTGATGACATATCTGAGTAAAAAATTCAGTATTCCTTTGGTCACTTATCCTTGGGATGATCATTATTCACTTAATAAAACATCTTTCTCACCTATATTTTGGGTTAAAACATTTATTGAGAGACGTTATATCAGGCGTTGTGCAATACAAAGTTCTTTTTTATATACTATAACGACTTTAATGCGATCTGAATATTCTATTTATTTTAATAAAGAATGTAGACTTCTTTATAAAGGATATCACTTTCATGATGAACCGCCATTTAAGAAACCAGGGAAAATAATTAATTTAACTTATATGGGTAACATTGGTTCAGGGCGTTGGAAAATGCTTGCAAAACTAGCAACTATTATAAATGAAATAAATAAAGATGATGTTAAATTTGTTTTAAATATTTACACTTTATCTCCTAAGTCTGATGTTATTGAAAAATATTTAAATATAGGTGCTTCAAGGTTGATGGAACCTGTCAGTGAAGAAGATAAGATGGAGACTTTAAACAATGCTGATATTTTAATCCATGTTGAGCCATCATCAAAGATTGAAAGCCAGTTTTTTAGATTATCTTTTTCTACCAAATTGGTCGATTATTTTTATAATGCAAAATGCATACTGGCAATTGGTGGTGAAACAGCTTCAACTAAATACTTAAAGGAAATGGATTCTGCTTTAGTTGAAAATAACATTGATAATTTAAGAGATCTTTTTATTAATATTTATAGTAATCCATCTATAATTGAAGAATATGCTAGCAAATCTTGGATTTGCGGAGTTAATAATCACAATATTTCAAAGATACAATCAGATTTATATAATGATTTTGTTTCTGTGATAAATCGAGTAAAAAAATGAATACAAACAAACTGAATTTAAAGATAAAAAAGATTCTGGGAGAAAAGAGTAAACGAATTCTTATGTTTTTTTTATACCCAGTAAGAAATCAATTTATGTTATTTAATGTAACAAATAGATCGAAAAATAATTGTGTAAATTTGAATTATTGGCTAGAATCGGATAATTTAGGGGATACTTTGTCTCCTTTGATAGTTAATTATATGCTCTCTCTTAGAAATATTTCTACTGATGTAACAGTTAAAGGTCGTAAGCATTTGTTTGCTGTCGGAAGTGTTTTAACAGCGGGTATTCAAGATTGTACAGTTTGGGGCAGTGGTATTTTAAATGCTAGCCTTTCTTATCGATTAAAATATCGAAAAATGGATGTCCGTTCTGTGAGAGGCCCTTTCACTCGTATTATTTTAGCAGACTATGGTATTCATTCACCTGAAATTTATGGAGATCCTGCTATTCTATTACCTGAAATATATGCACCAAAAAATATTGTAAAGAAATATAGGTATGGCCTAATTATGCATAAAGATCAAGTATTAAAGTTAAGTTCTACCTTACCTATTCATATAATTGATATTTGTACATCGGATTATGAAAATTTCATAAATGAAGTGGTTAGTTGTGAGATTGTAATTTCTTCTAGTTTGCATGGAATAATTATAGCTGAGTCTTATGGTGTAAATGCTATACTTTTAAAACCGACGATTGATGTTTTGAAATATTATGATTGGTATTATAGTACTAAACGTTATGTTTTTCCAATAGTAAACTCGATTGAGGAAGCTATGGCAACAATACCCGTTGGTTTACCTGAATTACAAGGGCTTCGTGATGAGCTAAAAAAAGCATTTCCTTATGATTTGTATTTGCAAAATAGTGAGTTATGAATGTATTGCATATAGCACAATGTGCTGGTGGGGTAGATCGTTATCTTTTTATGCTCTTACCTCTTTTACGAAAATATGGGATAAAACAGATATTAATCTGTTCTTTTGATTATGATGTTAAAAAATATATATCTGAAGTCGATGAAGTTATACAAACTAACTTGAGTCAATCATTAATACCTTGGGTATTAATACCTAGTATCTTATCAATTAGAAAAGTAATAAAAAATAAAAAACCTGATATAGTTTATTGTCATAGTAGTATTGCTGGTGGAATAGGGCGCCTTGCTTGTATCGGGTTGCCTGTTAAAATAGTATATAATCCTCATGGGTGGTCTTTTAATATAAAATAATTTTGGATTAGAGATGTTTAAGCTATACTTGAAAAAAAATATATATTTATATATAGAAAAGATTTTGGCTTTATTTACAGACAAAATAGTTTGTATTTCGACAGCTGAACGTTTATCAGCACTTAAGCATAAGATTACTAGGGAAAAAAAATTGAATGTAATCTTGAATGGTGTTGATTTTTACGCTATAAAGATAGCTCAAAGTAGACCCCGTTTTGAATTAGGGATTCCTGATGACGCTGTGATAATAGGAATGGTTGGTCGTATTTCTGATCAGAAAGCACCAGATGTCTTTCTTCAAGCAGCAAAGTATGTTAAGAAGCACATACCTAATGCTTTTTTTATGATTGTTGGTGATGGTGATGGTCGGTTGCAAGCTGAGACATTTGCTAAAGAGAACCATTTAGAATTGTATGTAACAGGTTGGACAGATACTCCATATGAGTTTATGAAAATGTTTGATATCGCTGTGCTGCTTTCAAGATGGGAAGGTTTTGGATTGGCCATTGTAGAGTATATGGCAGCACATAAGAATTTCGTAGCTACTCGTGTAGATGCAATTCCAACAATAGTGCGTGATGGAGTTGACGGGTTACTCGTTGATGTCGATAACCCTAAACAAGCTGCGGAAGCAATTATTAAGTTGTATACTGACAAGCAACTTGCAACCTCAATGAAAGACAATGCATATCATTATGCTCTTGAGAATTATGATATTGATAGGGTTGCGAAACAGCATCTTGAATTGTTTAATATGATTTTAATTGATAAATAGTATGAAAGGTGTCGTATTAGCCGGTGGTAGTGGTACTCGTTTGTATCCTATTACTAAAGGTATCAGCAAGCAACTGATTCCCATTTTTGATAAACCAATGATTTATTATCCAGTATCCGTTTTGATGTTGGCAGGAATAAAAGATATCTTGATCATCTCTACACCTTTCGATTTGCCCGGATTCAAGCGTTTATTGGGCGATGGAAGTGATTATGGTGTGAAATTCGAATATGCAGAGCAGCCATCGCCTGATGGCCTTGCACAAGCTTTTATTATCGGTGAAGAGTTTATCGGCACTGACAGTGCTTGTTTGGTACTCGGTGATAATATCTTTTACGGTAGTGGTTTCACCGGATTATTGCACGAAACTGTGAAAATGGTGGAAGAGCAAGGTAAAGCTGCTGTCTTTGGTTATCAGGTAAGTGATCCTGAACGTTACGGAGTAGCTGAGTTTGATGCTGAAGGAAATTGCTTGAGCATTGAGGAAAAGCCTAAGCACCCCAAAAGTAATCATGCAGTAGTAGGACTTTATTTTTATCCGAACTCTGTAGTGGAGATTGCTAAAAATATTAAGCCTTCTGAGCGTGGTGAATTGGAAATTACGACGGTTAATCAAGAGTACTTGGAACAAGGAATTCTTAAAGTACAAACTTTGCAACGCGGTTTTGCTTGGCTAGATACAGGTACTCATGATTCGCTTTCCGAAGCCAGTACGTTCATTGAAGTGATTGAAAAACGTCAGGGATTGAAAGTGGCTTGTCTGGAAGCGATTGCTTACAACCAAGACTGGATTACGAAAGAGAAACTGATTGAAGTGGCAAAACCAATGGCTAAGAATGAATATGGCCAATATTTGCTTCGTCTAGCAGAAAATTCGTAAGACTTAATTAGATAAGGAAGAATGGAAGTTATAAAAACTGATATTGAAGGCGTGGTGATTATTGAACCACGTATTTTTAAAGATACTCGCGGATACTTTTTCGAGAGTTTCTCTCAGAAGGAATTTGACGAGAAGGTGCGTCCTGTCAATTTCTGCCAAGACAATGAGAGTATGTCTTCGTATGGTGTGATGCGTGGTTTGCATTTTCAGCGTCCTCCCTTTACGCAAAGTAAATTGGTACGTTGCGTGAAAGGTGCCGTGCTGGATGTAGCGGTAGATATCCGCAAGGGTTCGCCTACCTACGGTAAGCACGTGGCTGTGGAACTGACTGAAGAGAATCATCGTCAATTCTTTGTACCTCGTGGCTTCGCACATGGTTTTGCTGTGTTGAGTGAAACGGCTGTATTTCAATATAAATGTGATGAGTTCTATCACCCGGAAGCGGATGGCGGAATGAGCATCTTGGACGATAGTCTGGGTATTGATTGGAAAATTCCTATGGATAAAGCGATCCTAAGCGACAAAGACATAAAACATGACTTACTGAAGGATTTTGATTCACCTTTTGACATCAACGTAGATTTATATAAATGATGAATATTTTAGTAACAGGTGCCAACGGACAGCTCGGCAACGAGATGCAGCTGGTTTCTAAAAACAGTGAAAACAAATACATTTTTACGGATGTGGCGGAGGGCTACGAGAAGTTGGATATCACCAACCTTGAAGCGATCCGCCAAATGGTGAAAGAGAATGGCATCGAGGTGATTGTGAACTGCGCTGCCTACACAAACGTAGATAAAGCAGAGACAGACTTTGAGTTTGCAAATCTACTGAACAATACGGCTGCCGGGCATCTTGCCACAGCGATGAAGGAAGTGAACGGTACGCTGATTCATGTTTCTACGGATTATGTGTTTCAGGGGGATAAAAATATTCCTTGCCGTGAAGATTGGGAAACAAATCCTCTTGGGGTATATGGTCAAACGAAATTGGCAGGGGAGAAGAGTATCGAGGCTTCGGGATGTAATCACATCATTATCCGTACAGCTTGGTTGTATTCTCAATTTGGCAAGAACTTTGTGAAGACGATGCAGACTTTAACGGAAAGTCGCGAAACTCTGAAGGTAGTTTTTGATCAGGTGGGTACACCTACGTATGCTGGGGATTTGGCGACTGTGATTTATCATATCATCGAAACAAGTCAACTGGATAAGACGGGTATTTATCACTTCTCTAATGAAGGGGTTTGCTCTTGGTTCGACTTTGCTCAGGTGATTTGTTCTTTGAGTGGTAACGTATGCGACATTCAGCCTTGTTATAGTGAGGAATTTCCTAGCCCTGTGAAGCGTCCTCATTTCTCTGTGCTTGACAAGAACAAGCTGAAGCAAACCTTCGGTGTGAAGGTTCCTTTCTGGATAGATAGTCTGAAAGTTTGTATTAACGAATTAAAAAAATAAGCGATATGGAATTCAAAAGAAATATCATCATTACCGGTGGAGCCGGTTTTATCGGCTCACACGTGGTGAGACTGTTCGTGAACAAATATCCTGAGTATCATATCATCAACCTTGACAAGTTGACTTATGCCGGAAATCTGGCGAATCTGGATGATATCAAAGATAAGGAGAACTACACCTTTGTAAAAGGAGATATCTGTGACTATGAATTGATGCAGCAGTTGATGAAGGATTATCAAGTGGATGGTATCATTCACTTAGCTGCCGAAAGCCATGTGGATCGCTCAATTAAAGATCCATTCACTTTTGCACAGACTAACGTGATGGGTACGCTGAGCTTATTGCAAGCTGCTAAGTTTTATTGGGAGTCATTACCCGAAGGTTATGTAGGCAAACGTTTCTATCATATCTCTACGGATGAGGTGTATGGTGCATTGGAGCTTACGCATCCTGAAGGAGTGAAACCTCCTTTCACCACTACGGCTTCTTCTTCGGAACATCATCTTGCTTATGGCGAGGAGTTCTTCTTGGAGACTACGAAATATAACCCTCACTCTCCATACTCTGCTTCTAAAGCAAGCAGTGATCATTTTGTGAGAGCTTTCCACGATACGTTCGGTATGCCTATTGTGGTGACGAACTGCTCGAATAACTATGGACCGTATCAGTTTCCTGAGAAATTGATTCCGTTGTTCATCAACAACATTCGTCATCGTAAGCCATTGCCAGTATATGGAAAGGGTGAGAACGTGCGCGACTGGTTGTATGTAGTAGATCACGCCAGAGCGATTGATCTGATTTTCCACGAAGGAAAGAATGCAGATACGTATAATATCGGTGGTTTCAACGAATGGAAGAACATCGACATCGTGAAAGTGGTGATTAACACAGTGGATAGATTGCTAGGCCGCAAAGAGGGTGAAGACTTGGATTTGATTACTTATGTGACTGACCGCAAAGGCCACGATATGCGTTATGCCATCGACTCAAGTAAGCTACAGAAGGAACTCGGCTGGGAACCAAGCTTGCAATTTGAAGAGGGCATCGAGAAAACAGTACGCTGGTATATGGATAACCAAGAATGGATGGATAATGTGACAAGCGGTGGATATAAATCTTATTATTTTGATATGTATAGTAATAGATAATAAAAGAAAGGTTTCCAGTAGAAGTTCTTGGAGCTTTTGAGGTGTATTCTTTATGAAAACACACACAAATACTTAATTTATTTAACTAATAATTTTTAATATATATTTTATGACGTCAAAACAGAACATTGCCTTAATTACAGGTATTACAGGTCAAGATGGATCATTCTTGGCTGAATTCTTATTAGAAAAAGGATATGATGTGCACGGTACAATCCGTCGTTCATCAGTAGATTACCGCGAACGTATTGCTCACTTAGAAGGACGCCCTCATTTCCATCTTCATTATGCAGATTTAGGTGACTCTATGAGTCTTATTCAAATAATGAATAAGGTTAGACCTACTGAAATATATAATTTGGCTGCGCAAAGTCATGTACAGGTAAGTTTTGACTCTCCTGAATTTACGGCTGACGTAGATGCTACTGGTGTGCTTCGTGTATTAGAGGCTGTTCGTCAATGTGGCTTAACAGATACTTGTCGTATTTATCAAGCATCGACTTCTGAACTTTATGGAAAAGTGGAAGAAGTTCCTCAAAATGAAAATACACCTTTCCATCCTTATTCACCATACGCAGTAGCTAAATTGTATGGTTTCTGGATTGTGAAAGAGTATCGTGAGGCATACAATATGTTCTGTTGCTCAGGTATTTTGTTTAATCATGAGAGTGAACGTCGTGGTGAAACTTTCGTTACTCGTAAGATTACGTTAGCGGCTGCTCGTATCAAACAGGGAAAACAAGAAAAACTGTTATTAGGTAATCTGGATTCTCTTCGCGACTGGGGATATGCGAAAGATTATGTGGAATGTATGTGGCTTATTCTTCAGCACAATAAACCTGAGGATTTTGTGATTGCAACTGGTGTGCAACACACGGTTCGTGAGTTTTGTGACTACGCATTTAAACATGTGGGCATAGAGCTAGAATTTCAGGGTGAAGGTATCAATGAAAAAGGTATTGACAAAGCCACAGGTAAAGTGCTTATCGAAGTATCACCCGATTTCTTCCGCCCAACAGATGTTGTTAATCTTTGGGGAGATCCAACTAAGGCAAGAGCTGAACTAGGATGGAATCCTGATAAGACTTCATTTGAAGAATTAGTAAAGATTATGGTTGAAAGCGATATGGCTAAGGTAGCAGCAGAGGATGCAAGCCAAAAGGTGCGTACTAACCTTGCTGAATACCTGGAAAAAGGAATTGTAAAATAACATAAGCTGATGTTAGATAAGAATAGTAAAATCTATATTGCAGGACACCACGGATTGGTGGGTTCTGCTATATGGAACAACCTCAAAGCAAGGGGATATAATAACTTAGTGGGACGTTCTCATAAAGAACTAGATCTTACTAACCAAAATGCAGTAGAACAATTTTTTGCTGAGGAGAAACCAGATGCAGTGGTATTAGCGGCTGCTTTCGTGGGCGGTATCATGGCTAACTCTCTTTATCGTGCTGACTTCATTATGCAAAATATGAAGATGCAGTGTAACGTGATTAGTAGTGCCTATGCTCAACGGGTTAAGAAGCTTCTTTTCTTGGGTAGCACTTGTATCTATCCAAAGAATGCTCCTCAACCTATGAAGGAGGATTCACTTTTAACTTCTCCTTTGGAATACTCCAACGAAGAGTATGCCATAGCTAAGATAGCTGGGCTGAAGATGTGCGAGAGTTATAACCTGCAATATGGGACTAACTATATCGCTATTATGCCCACTAACTTGTATGGTCCAAATGATAACTTCCACTTGGAGAATAGTCATGTGATGCCTGCCATGATGCGTAAGATTTATCTTGCAAAGTTGATTCATGATGGAGATTGGCACTCTATTGAAGTGGATATGAACAAGCGTCCGATCAATCCTACGGATAAATTGCGTGAGTTGATTGGTGAAGGTAATGTAGATGGAAGTAATTCCAAAGAACGCATATTGAAAGCTTTGGAGTTCTATGGTATTTATGATAATAAGGTGGTTCTTTGGGGAACAGGTACACCGCTTCGCGAATTCCTCTGGAGTGAGGATATGGCTGATGCTAGTGTTCACGTTTTATTGAATGTAGACTTTAAAGAGATTGTTGGTATCGACAAGTATAGCACTGTGTTCTATGGGGCGAAGATTGACGGTGAAGTAGACCGCAACAATAGTGAAGGTCGTGGTGGCGCTATTCCGTCTCTGGGCGAAATTCGTAACTGCCATATCAATGTGGGTACGGGCAAGGAATTAACGATTAAGGAACTCTCTGAATTGGTTGTTCATGCTGTTGGCTTTGAAGGTACCATTGAATTTGATGCTACTAAACCAGACGGCACCCCTCGTAAGCTTATTGATGTAGATAAACTTCACTCTTTGGGTTGGACTCATAAAGTGGAAATCAACGAAGGGGTTCAAAAGCTATTTGATTGGTATAAGGCAAGTTTGTCTTAATGATCATAAATATAGTAATTTGAGTTTCTATGAAATAAAACACTTCTTTGAAAAAGGCTCCTTAGGGAGCCTTTTTCGTTCAAACTAATATACGTATGGAATGCACACAATGTATCCATTACTATTGAGCTTCTATCCTAATTAGAGGGATTAGGATCATTTCTAATGATGGTAAAGGTTAAGTGTCTATTTATATCTTCTGAAAATAAATATATTGCTACTGTGTCTGCTAATGGATTGATTGCTGCTCAGCATATTGGGACAACTTATATCGATGTGAATGAAGAGACAAGGATTGAAGTAACGGTGAAGCCTTTGGTTACTGCATTTGTTGAACCTCCGCTTTTGTTTGGGGCAACCCGAAGCGAAGTGATCGCTAAGGTGGGAGACAATTATTCTTCATTGGATGACACTGTTTTGACTTATGTACGACCCAATGAAAATGTGGTAGGTGTAGAGATGGAGGTTGATGGTTTCTATTTAGGTGATCTGACGACTTTTCTTCGCGAAAGATATAGGTGTCCTTATCCTATGTATCAGGATTATAAGTAAGCCTTCGGTAAACTCCGTACTATAGATCTAATAAAACCTTGAGATTCAACTTAACAATTTTGTCTCAAGGTTTTCTATTATTTCATTGTTTTCGATGATCTGACAGATTTCATGGTTTTCA
>JAFABG010000016.1 GCA_023426145.1 Bacteroidota bacterium
ATCGTTTTGATATTAAAGGAGAGAGTTTGAGAAAGAAATAATAAATTTGCAAAAGAAAGCCATGTATCAGTAAAAACACTGGGTGGATATGACCGAAATCGCTGGGTGGGTATCACCGAAATATGCACTTTTTTGCTAAAACGATTTGAATTGGTAAGGTTGAAAAAGTATACATAATATATTGCATATGATAATTAAGTAGGATACATGTTACTATAAGATTTATAAGCAATATATAGAGAATTCGTATTTTTATTTAAAGAGATTATTTGTCTATTTGATAAATTATGGAATAATTAAAGTTTTTGTGCTATTAAACTCTATATTAGAAAAAATATCATCCTTATAAATGTTAGATAAGTGTATGTATTATAGCATATTATGCGTAAATAGAGGCTTCTAGAATTGAAAAAAAACAGCGGCTCGTCTAAATATCCGAAATAATGGGAAGGATTCTATATTAAGAATAGATTTTGCAGAGTATGTAAACTTAGATTCGCATTTTTTTAAATATACATAAGTAAAAGATTAATTGAAGTCTCATATTTATTGCTTTCGCAACTATCTTATTTTACATTAGTGAATCATTCAAGTTGACTTATATATTGTTACAATTGTAAATCAAATACATTTGTATAGAAATATAAGTAAATACAGATGTAATACAATTCTTCACAATAAAAAAAATTAGTTTTACTTTTCTATGTATAGACAATTAACAAATCATTATAAGCATATTAATATGGTGAATATCAGCTATTTATATTTTTTATATGTATCAATACTATAAAGTACGCAATAATAGTATAAGTATATTTGTGAATACTGATTTATACGAATAATATCAAGGAGTAAATAGTTGTTAATCAATATAATATGAGTTTTTATTAAAGATAAATACTAAAATTAAATACGCAGTTGTTTTGCTAGATACATTTGTTTATATGAATTTCATTTTCTTTAAATACAATTGTATTTGGTATATTTTCATACTTGTAATTTGCATTTGTGATTTGTAATATTTACCTTTGTATATTCTTTAAAAACGCATGTATATTTGTGAAATACAGGTTTAATATACACCATTCTTATAAAATTGAGCATTATGGAAATTAAAGACAGGATTAGAATGATAATGGAGAGAGAAAAAGTTCCTCCTAGAGTTTTTGCTGAGACAATAGGAGTTCAGCAATCAACTCTCTCGCATATTTTAAATGATCGGAATAAACCAAGTCTGGAGGTTGTAATGAAGGTGCAACAGACGTATAGCTACGTAAATCTTGAATGGCTACTTTATGGTAAAGGTGATATGGTCTCTTCGCAACAAGATCCCCATGCCAGTTCTTCTAATGGAGATTATCAGCCTTCTTTATTTGATGAGGGCTCAATAAATCCGAATAAAGAGGCGAGTAACTCAGAAAATCGCAAGGAAATGGGCTTAAAAACAGTAGAAAATGGGTCTAAAGATATTGTAAAACAGGAGATTAGGTATATTGAAAAGCCTGCTAGAAAAATAACTGAAATAAGAATTTTTTTTGATGATAATACTTATGAAACCTTTCGTCCCGAAAAATGATCAGTATAATCGGTGATTTGAGCAAATTCCTGTATCTTTGCATGCGGAAAACGAATTTATACTTTTATATCCATAATGAAGAAATTTATTTTAGATCTGACTGTTACTGAAAATATCAGATTGAATACAAACTATGTCTTGTTGAAATTAACATCGCAGTCATTACTGCCTGAGATGTTGCCAGGACAATTTGCAGAACTTCGAGTAGATGGTTCGCCTACAACATTCTTACGTCGTCCTATCTCTATTAATTTTGTGGACAAGCAACGAAATGAAGTTTGGTTCCTTATTCAGTTAGTTGGAGATGGTACGAGATGTCTAGCAGAGGTTCATACAGGTGATATAATCAACGTAATCCTTCCCCTTGGTAATACTTTTACTATTCCTCAGCAGACTTCTAATAAGCTTCTGTTAGTTGGTGGAGGTGTTGGAACTGCTCCTATGCTTTATCTAGGCGAACAATTGTTTAAAAACGGTCATAAACCAACGTTTCTTTTAGGAGCGCGTAGTGTTAAAGACTTGTTGCAGCTAGAAGAATTCGCTAAATATGGGGATGTATATACTACTACTGAAGATGGTAGTCACGGGGAGAAAGGGTACGTTACTCAACACTCTATATTAAATCAGATAAAGTTTGAGCAGATATACACTTGTGGACCTAAGCCAATGATGATGGCAGTAGCAAAATATGCCAAAAGTAATCAGATTGAATGTGAAGTGTCTTTAGAGAATACGATGGCTTGTGGAATTGGAGCATGTCTTTGCTGTGTGGAAGATACGACAGAAGGACATTTGTGTGTATGTAAAGAAGGTCCTATTTTCAATATAAACAAACTACTATGGCAGATTTAAGTGTAAATATTGGCGAATTGCAAATGAAGAATCCAGTGATGACAGCTTCTGGTACATTTGGATATGGTGAAGAATTCTCAGATTTCTTAGATATTGCGCGAATAGGTGGTATTATTGTAAAAGGTACTACTATTCACAAGCGTGAAGGCAATCCATATCCGCGTATGGCTGAGACACCTTCTGGTATGTTAAACGCTGTGGGGCTGCAGAATAAGGGGGTTGATTACTTTGCAGAACATATTTATCCAAGGATAAAGGACGTTCAGACAAATATGATTGTAAATGTTTCCGGTTCTACAGTCGATGACTATGTGAAAACGGCAGAGATTATAAATGAACTTGACAAGATTCCTGCTATAGAATTAAATATCTCCTGTCCTAATGTTAAGGAAGGTGGGATGGCTTTTGGCGTGTCAGCTAAAGGTGCTTCAGAAGTAGTAAAAGCTGTTCGTTCTGCTTACAAAAAGACACTTATAGTAAAACTCTCACCAAACGTTACTGATATAGCGGAAATAGCTCTTGCAGTTGAAGAAAGTGGTGCAGATAGTGTATCATTAATCAATACATTGCTAGGGATGGCTATTGATGCTGAACGTAAACGGCCTATTTTGTCTACAGTAACAGGTGGACTATCAGGTGCAGCTGTGAAGCCTATCGCTTTGCGTATGGTTTGGCAAGTTGCTCAAGCAGTAAATATTCCTGTCATTGGGTTGGGGGGGATAATGAATTGGAAAGATGCTGTTGAATTTATGTTAGCGGGTGCAACTGCTATACAAATTGGTACAGCAAATTTCATCGACCCTGCTGTTGCTATACATGTGGAAGATGGTATAAATAATTATCTAGATAGACATGGCTGTAAATCTGTTCGCGAAATTATAGGCGCGCTTGAGGTATAACAAAAAACATAAGATGGCCATTCGCATTGTATTTAATGGATAAATGATACTATATAGTTTATTCTTGCTTAATATTATGTTGCTCTCAAGTATAGATGAATGCTGATTTAATGATACAATGATTAATAGGTAAAATTATTATTTCTTTGGTGACAAAATAAAAATGACGGTAAATTGAATTTAATTCATTACCGTCATTTTTATTTACGTTTATGAAAACGCTACTATCATCAATCTTCTAGAAGGTCAGGTCGAAGCTTCTTTGTTCGTTCGAGTGACTGTTGCAACTCCCACTCTTTAATTTTGGCTTCATGCCCTGACAATAAAATTTCAGGGACTTTCCAACCTTTGTAATCTGCAGGTCTAGTGTATACTGGAGCAGCAAGCAAATTATCTTGAAAAGAATCCGAAAGAGCTGATTGTTCATCAGAGATTACTCCCGGAATGATGCGAATAATTGCATCGGCCATCACCGCTGCTGCAAGTTCACCTCCAGTGAGCACATAATCTCCGATACTAATTTCTTTCGTAATGAAGTGCTCTCGAATACGGTAGTCAATGCCTTTAAAGTGTCCACAGAGAATAATTAAATTTTTTGCAAGCGAAAGGTTATTGGCCATTGGTTGATCGAATTGCTTTCCATCAGGAGTAGTGAATATTACTTCATCATAGTCGCGCTCAGCTTTCAAAGCGTTGATGCAACGTTCTATTGGTTCTATTTTCATCACCATACCCGCAAAGCCTCCAAATGGATAATCATCCACACGGCGGTATTTATCTTCTGTATAATCGCGTAGATTGTGAATATGTATTTCTGCAAGTCCCTTATCTTGAGCTCTTTTCATAATAGAACAGCTAAAAAAGCCTTCAATCATTTCGGGTAATACGGTTATAATGTCAATACGCATAATCTTTATAATTTTTCGCAAAAGTACAAATATTCGAAGATAAACCTGTATTTTTGCCTTAAACAATCGTAGAAAGATGGATATAAAGATAAAAATAGAAGCATTGCGTGCCGAACTTCATCGACACAACTACAATTATTATGTGTTGAATGCTCCTGAAATTTCAGATAAGGAGTTTGATGATAAAATGCGTGAACTTCAAGATCTGGAGCAGGCTTATCCTGAATTTAGTGATGATAATTCGCCAACGATGCGAGTTGGAAGTGATATTAATAAGAATTTTAGTCAGGTATCGCATAAATACCCGATGTTATCGCTTGGAAACACTTATTCAGAAGCAGAGGTAGCCGACTTTTATGAACGCGTTAAGAAGGCTTTAAATGATGATTTTGAGATTTGTTGTGAGATGAAGTATGACGGTACTTCAATTTCTTTGACTTATGAAAATGGAAAATTGATTCGTGCAGTAACCCGTGGAGATGGTGAAAAGGGAGATGATGTTACAGATAACGTAAAAACGATTCGTTCTATTCCGCTTGTGCTTCATGGTGATAATTATCCGTCTTCTTTTGAAATACGTGGTGAGATTCTGATGCCTTGGGACGTTTTTGAACAATTAAACCGAGAGAAAGAGTCTCGTGAAGAACCTCTTTTCGCTAATCCTAGAAATGCAGCTTCGGGGACTCTTAAACTTCAGAATTCATCCATAGTGGCGTCTCGTAAACTAGATGCATATTTATATTATCTGCTTGGCGAAAAATTGCCATGCGATGGGCATTATGAAAATCTTCAAGAAGCAACAAAATGGGGATTTAAGATATCTGATTTAATGCGTAAATGCCATACATTAGAAGAAGTTTTTAATTTTATCAACTATTGGGATGTCGAACGCAAGAATCTTCCTGTAGCGACAGATGGAATTGTGCTGAAAGTTAATAGCCTAAAACAGCAGAAAAATTTGGGTTTTACTGCTAAATCTCCTAGATGGGCAATTGCATATAAATTCCAAGCTGAACGTGCATTGACTCGTTTGAATATGGTTACGTATCAAGTAGGAAGAACCGGTGCAGTGACTCCTGTCGCCAATTTAGATGCTGTACAGCTTTCTGGAACGGTAGTGAAGCGTGCCTCGTTGCATAATGCGGATATCATAAAAGGGCTTGATTTGCATATTGGTGACATGGTCTATGTCGAAAAAGGTGGAGAAATTATTCCTAAAATAACTGGCGTTGATTTAGATTCACGTAGCTTTATGTTAGGAGAGAAGGTTCAATTTATAACTAATTGCCCTGAGTGTGGAAGCAAATTAGTTAGATATGAAGGTGAAGCTGCTCATTATTGTCCCAATGAAACGGCGTGTCCTCCACAAATTAAGGGGAAAATTGAGCATTTCATTAGTCGAAAAGCGATGAATATTGATGGCCTAGGCCCAGAAACGGTAGATATGTTCTATCGATTAGGCTTGATTCATAATACGGCTGACCTGTATGAACTGAGAGCAGATGATATAAAAGGGCTCGATCGCATGGGAGAAAAATCGGCTGAAAATATAATTTCGGGGGTAGCACAAAGCAGAAACGTACCTTTTGAAAGAGTTATTTTTGCTTTAGGTATTCGTTTCGTTGGCGAGACGGTTGCAAAGAAGTTGGCTAAGTCTTTTGAGCGTATAGACGATTTGCAATCTGCTGATCTTGAAAGATTAATAAGTGTGGATGAAATAGGAGAAAAAATCGGGCAGAGTATCATTTCATATTTCTCAAATGAGTCAAATTGTGAATTAGTTGAGAGATTGAAGATGGCAGGTTTACAGCTTCAGAGAGCAGATGAAGACAAGAATGATTACACCGATAAACTTGTTGGCCAGTCGATTGTGATTAGTGGTGTCTTTACGCATCATTCAAGAGATGAATATAAAGACCTTATAGAGAAAAATGGAGGCAAAAACGTAGGAAGTATCTCCGCGAAGACAAGCTTTATCTTGGCTGGAGAAAACATGGGACCTGCTAAGCTAGAAAAAGCTCAAAAACTTGGCGTAAGCATAATAAGTGAGGACGAATTTCTAAACCTTATATCGTAAGATATGAAAAATATTCGTACTTTTGCCTTCAGATATATTAGAGATTATAATTAAAACTCATGATACAGACTAAATTGAAAGGAATGGGGGTAGCACTGATTACTCCTTTCAAAGAGGACGAAAGCGTTGATTATGATGCGTTGATGCGTTTGGTAGACTATCTATTGCAGAATAATGCGGATTTCTTGTGCGTGCTGGGAACTACAGCCGAAACACCGACTCTTACGGAAGACGAGAAGAAAGCTATAAAAAAGATGGTTATCGACCGCGTTAATGGCAGAATTCCTATTCTACTGGGTGTAGGTGGTAATAATACTCGTGCAGTCGTAGAAACTTTAAAAAATGATGATTTCACAGGGGTTGACGCCATATTGTCAGTTGTTCCCTATTACAATAAACCATCGCAAGAAGGAATCTATCAACATTATAAAGCTATTGCTGAAGCTACAGAGCTTCCCATAGTGTTGTACAATGTTCCTGGAAGAACTGGGGTCAATATGACTGCTGAAACAACTCTGAGAATTGCGCGTAACTTTAAAAATGTTATTGCTATTAAAGAGGCGTCTGGCAATATCACCCAGATGGATGACATCATCAAAAATAAGCCGGATAATTTCAATGTGATTTCTGGCGATGATGGGATTACCTTCCCGTTAATAACACTGGGAGCCATTGGTGTGATTTCTGTGATTGGTAATGCTTTTCCTCGAGAATTTAGCCGTATGACACGTTTAGCTCTTCAAGGTGATTTTGCAAACGCATTGACCATTCATCATCGCTTTACTGAACTTTTTGATCTTTTATTCGTTGACGGGAATCCCGCAGGTGTAAAATCAATGCTAAATGCGATGGGAATGATTGAAAATAAGCTTAGATTGCCTTTAGTTCCTACTCGAATCACGACTTTTGAAGCGATAAGAAAAGTGCTAAACGAGCTAAATATTAAATGCTAATAGCGCCTTATTAAAAGACGCTTTGTTTTTTCGTTATATTAAATACTGATACTTTCCCTTTTGTCTACTTTCCTTCAGTTTATGTTGGATGGTTTTTTAAGACAAAAGGGAAAGTTTTTTTATTTGCTTTAAGGACACTGAGAACATCTAAAGGTTTGAAAAATACTATTAGCATGTTTCTAAAAAACATCCAATAGATTGAATTCAATATATAGGAAGTTTAAGAATTGAATTTAAGCACTTTCTTCGATGAAATGGGGCAAAAATAAAAATCCTCCATATTAAATATGAAGGATTTTGTGATCGCGACAGGATTCAAACCTGTAACCGGCTGATCCGTAGTCAGCTACTCTATTCAGTTGAGCTACGCGACCTTTTATGTCTTGTAAATTCAGTGACCGCGACAGGATTCAAACCTGTAACCGGCTGATCCGTAGTCAGCTACTCTATTCAGTTGAGCTACGCGGCCATTCTGTTAATTCGAAAAAAGTGACCGCGACAGGATTCAAACCTGTAACCGGCTGATCCGTAGTCAGCTACTCTATTCAGTTGAGCTACGCGGCCATTGTTTCGTTTTAACGGGTGCAAAGATACGCACTTTTCCCGAATTAGCAAGGATTACGAGACTTTTTTTGTAGAAAATTATTCGATAAAACGGTAATTAAAGAGTTGAAAACCGATGCTCAGACCCACATTCCATTCCTTTGTCGGTGAGCTATAATGATTTACATAGGCTGAGATGTCTCCAAAGGGTAATTGGCAAACCATTGAAATTTCTCCTAAATATTCGAATTTAGAGAAGGCTTTTCCATAATAAGCCTTATTTAATGAGTTTCTTTGAATGGGATATATAGGCATAAATCCATAAAATTCACCTCTCAAATGGAATATTTGACTCAGACGGTAGATGGGGCGAATGCCAACTCCAATAAATTGATTAGCACGGAATGCTTCGTTATAGGTGAGTTTACTGTGCTGTGTGGGCGAAAATTCACTTGCTTGCATCATTGTAGCCGTATAGTTCTCGGAGAAGTTCTTCGAAGCGTAAAGAGCTTTTAAATACCAACCAAGTATCCAATGTTCGCTCATTGTGTGATATTTCTCTTTCATATATGAAAGTTGAAGCCAAGAATGATATTCAATGTTTTCATTTTCTCTATTATATCCTTCACCAGGATAGAACTTTTCGTGACCCATAAATATCTGTGCTACAAGCGCTTCGTTATAACCTTCTGTCGCGTATTGTCGAGAGTTTAGAGTACTACCATTAAAGCTAATTGACCCTCCGAATAAATCATATTGGCTTCTATCGAACTGGTCTTTATCAAAATCGATTATTTTTTTCTGGAAATATTTATCTTCAATGCGAGCTATTCCAATGCCGAATTCAGCTCGTTTACTTAGAAGAAATGGGAGGGCTAGTTGTACTTTCAAAAACCGTTCGTCTTTTTGATTAAAAGCTGGATTGTTGTTTCTAGAGAATAAATTCTCTTTCTTGAAATAGTCAAAGGTACTGACTGACGCAATAAAGCGATAAGAGGTAGGGATTGTTGTCGAAAAATCTATTTTTGCCATTAGTTGGGCATTGTTATAGACTTTTCCTAGCTGCCCATCAAGAAGAAACTCTTTCGAGTAATAGTTCAAGTCTTGGTAGCTCATTCCAAGGTAGACCTGATTTGAATTTGAAGTTGAAATATTCCCTCCTAAGCGTACTGCAAAATTATTCACCAATTTCACTTTTAAATGCAAGTCGTATGTTTCATTTTCGGGGTTATATACAGCATGCGGAATAATTTCTGATATCATATTATCTGATAGCAAACGGAAATAGGCTCCTTTAAAATCTTCATATGTAAATTCTTTATTATTAGAGCTATGCAGTTCTCTTTTAATGTACGCTTGTTGTTGTGGATTAGCACCTTCAATAATAATGTTCTTAAAGCGTAGCTCAGGGAAATTGCTCCGATATACCAATCTTCTTAAGCGAACGTTATTTATGTCTACACGTCTGTGTATACGACTTTTTATGGAATCCATCATACTTACGGTCTTATTGTAACCAATATCATGTAATTCATCTATTCGTTGAAAATCCATTAAACTGACATTGTCGTATTTAAACGTCATAAGAATACCCATAGAATCAGGAATTGAATAATCTGTTTTTTGCATTACCATGTTTTCTATCTGGCTCATTAGATCATTTTCTTTCGGTTTTGTTGGATTGGTGGATACAACGCTACCTATGATAATATCTGGATGAAAATCATGTATCATAACGTCGGTGGGAAAATTATTATAAATACCTCCGTCATAGGCCAAAACACTATCAATTTCTATGGGTTTAAACATGAATGGGAAGCTCATAGAAGCACGAACAGCATCACCCAAGTCACCATGCTTCATTACCAGTTGTTTTTTATTATAGACATCAGATGCCACGCAGCGAAATGGAACAAACAGTTTGTCGAAATTTCCATTACAAGAAGCTGTTGCACGTGCAAATAGGTCTATAAATACTAAATTCATTTGGATAGGATTAACTACACTTGTTGGCAAGAACTGAGGCTTAAAGTTTTTTAATGAATCTTTGAAAGAGAAACGTATATTAAAAAAATCCGGTGTTGGCAGGTTCTTCTTGAAATGGTAGACATATTTTTCTTCTACTTGCCCTGAATACCATCTTTTAAAATCTTCAGACTTTAAAAGATGCTCCATATCGTCAGGAGAATATCCCATAGCATATAATGATCCAATAATGGCACCCATTGAGGTGCCGGTAATATAATCGATGGGAATATTATTTTCTTCTAAAGCGCGAATAATGCCTATATGTGTCAAGCCTTTAGCGCCTCCGCCACTAAGCACCAGACCCACTTTTTGGGCGCGAATGACAGAGATAAATAAACATAAAGCAATCAAAACGAAAAGTCTTTTTCTCATAACCCGAATAAAACTATTTATTTATTATCTTTTAATATTCAAATATATATAATACTTTCCGAAATATCGATGTAACATCTACGTTTTATAATGAAAAAGAGCATTGCAACACATAATGTGTTGAATGCTCTTTCTGATCTATGTTATAATAAATAAAGGGGCAGTATTAAATCAACTCAATGCTTCGTTTCACAAAATTATTCAAAGCTTCACCTTTCAACATGTTGTTTTGCAACAAAGCTAAATCGATGAGTTGTCGTATGACCTTATTAGTATTGGCATAATTAGCAAAAATAGTATCTTTTTTATTTTTAAATTCATCCCATTTCTTATCAAGATCGCTTAATTCCCCTTTTTCAGTAGTTGGAATTTCGTCCTCTTTCATATTTTGATGAGCATTTCTAAGTTCATTTCTACGTTTTTCAACAGCATCCATCTCTGTTTGTATTGGCGCAATCTCACTTTTGCAGGTATTTTCTTCTTCTTCAATAACTTGCTTAATGAGTTTATGATCAGAGTTTAATACCAAATTAAACATATTCGGCATTTCACCATAGAAATTCATTCCAGCTTGTATATTTGCCATTTCTTTCATTCGGCGCATATATTCACTTTGAGTAATCATTAACGGAGCTGAAGTCTCGCCTAATGCTTGTGTTATTACACTAAACTCAACTTTATCCATTTGAGGCAATTGGCTTTTGAAAGCAGTTGTAATTGCTCCTTGTTTATCTTGAGCTAGCGTATCGTTCTTTTTCTCTTCTTTCACAATGAGATTATCAATAACGTCACTATCAACACGGGTAAAGCGAGATTTCTCAAACTTCTGCTCCAATGTACTTATCATTGCTATATCCAATTGTCCATCCATAAGCATAACATTATAGCCTTTATTGATAGCCGCTTCGATATAACTAAATTGCTCATCTTTATTATTCGCGTATAAATAAACAAGATTTCCTTCTTTATCTGTCTGATTATCTTTAATCAGTGTTTGATACTCTTCGAAAGTGTAATGTTTGTTATTTGTATCGGTGAAAAGGGCAAATTTTTGCGCTTTATCATAGAATTCCTCTTGAGTAAGCATCCCATAATTGATGAATATTTTCAAGTCATTCCATTTCTCTTCAAACTGGCTACGATCGTTCTTAAAGATAGATTGCAAACGGTCTGAAACCTTTTTTGTGATATAGGTAGAGATCTTTTTCACGTTTGAATCACTCTGCAAGTAAGAACGAGATACATTCAAAGGAATATCTGGTGAATCAATAACGCCATGTAGTAAAGTCAAGAAGTCAGGTACAATTCCTTCTACAGAATCTGTAACATATACCTGGTTACAATAGAGCTGAATCTTATTCTTATTCAGTTCAATATTGCTTTTTACTTTCGGGAAATATAAGATACCTGTTAGATGAAATGGGTAATCCACATTTAAATGAATCCAAAAGAGGGGCTCATCTGACATTGGATATAACTTACTATAGAACGACTTATAGTCTTCATCAGTCAGTTCACTAGGCTTACGTGTCCAAAGAGGAGTTGTATCGTTAATAATGTTATCTTCCGAAGTCTCTATTTGTTTGCCGTCTTTCCATTCTTTTTTCTTTCCAAATGCTATTGATACAGGAAGGAAACTGCAATATTTTTTCAGAAGTTCAGAAATACGTGCTTCTTCAAGAAATTCTTTGCAGTCATCATCGATGTGTAAGATGATATCTGATCCACGATCTGCTTTTTCTACTTCTTCAATAGTAAATTCAGGGCTACCGTCACATGTCCACTTTATTGCCTGAGCGTCGTTTTTGTAAGATTTAGTAATAATCTCTACTTTTTTAGCTACCATGAAGGCTGAATAGAAACCTAAACCAAAATGACCAATGATTGCATTTGCGTCATCTTTATACTTTGCTAAAAAGTCATTTGCTCCGGAAAATGCGATCTGGTTGATATACTTTTCAATTTCTTCGGCAGTCAAACCGATGCCACGGTCAGATATTGTAATTGTATCTTTTCCTAATTCAACGTGAATGGTCAAGTCGCCAAGCTCACCTTTGAATTCGCCAATAGAAGCAAAAGTGTTCAGTTTTTGAGTGGCATCTACAGCGTTTGATACTAGTTCGCGAAGAAAAATTTCATGATCACTGTACAAGAACTTTTTAATAATTGGGAAAATGTTCTCAGTTGTAACTCCAATATTACCTTTTTGCATAATAACGTATGTTTTTTTAGTTTAATACTAAGTATGTTTCATTTAATTGTTGCTCAAAGAGAGACAAAAAAAATGCCAGACCTTTCGGTCTGACATTTTGGCATTTTCTATAATTAGTATAATCAAGCTGATATTATTCAGCAGATACTTGATTTGCAACTTTCATTTCTATTTCAGTCTTTTCACTATTTAGCGATACCTGTATAGTATCTTTCTCTTTCAACGAAGTTGAAGATATTATAAGCTCTGACAAGCCATCTTCCAAATAGCTTTGGATTGCTCTCTTCAATGGACGCGCTCCAAATTGTACATCATATCCTTTTTCTGCAACAAACCTTTTAGCTTCATCATCGATAACAAGTTTATATCCAATAGATTCTATTCTATTATACAAGCCTTTTAGCTCAATGTCGATAATTTTAGTAATTGCTTCTAATGAAAGCTGATCAAACGTTATTATTTCGTCAACACGGTTGATGAATTCAGGCGCGAATGACTTATTTAAAGCTTTCTGTATTACGCTTCGCGAGAACTCTTTATCATCTAATCGGCTCTTAGTAGCAAAACCTACTCCACGACCAAACTCTTTCAATTGTCGTGTACCAATATTAGAAGTCATAATAACAACGGTGTTTTTAAAGTCAACCATTCTGCCATAACTGTCAGTTAATCTACCTTCATCCATAACTTGAAGTAATAGATTAAACACATCAGGATGTGCTTTTTCAATTTCATCAAGCAGCACAATAGAATAGGGTTTACGACGAACCTTTTCAGTTAGCTGTCCTCCTTCTTCATAGCCGACATATCCCGGAGGAGCTCCAACTAAACGAGAAACAGTAAACTTTTCCATAAATTCGCTCATGTCTATACGAATCAACGCATCAGAGGACCCAAACATGTATTTAGCTAATTCTTTAGCTAAATGAGTCTTACCAACACCTGTAGGACCTAAAAACATAAAAGTTCCAATAGGTTTGTTGGGGTCTTTTAATCCTACGCGGCTTCTTAAGATGGCCTTAACTAACTTTTCTATAGCAGGATCTTGAGCAATAACTTTTGCCTGAAGATTCTCTTTCATTCCTGCCAATTTAACTCCTTCCGCCTGGGCCATGCGTTGCACTGGAATGCCCGACATCATGGAAATGACATTGGCTATATCCTCAGCATCAACAGTTTGTCTATTCTCTTTTAAACTATCTTCCCACTCTTGTTTTATCTGATCTAATTGAAGACTAAGCTCTTTTTCTTTATCACGAAAGCTAGCAGCAAGTTCAAAATTTTGTGATTTAACTGCTTCATTTTTCTTGTTTTTAGCTTCTTCGATAAGCTTTTCTTGTTCTTCAAGTTCTTTGGGAGCATTTACGTTGGTAAGATGCACACGAGATCCAGCTTCATCAAGAGCATCAATAGCTTTATCTGGAAAATTTCGATCAGTGATGTAGCGATCTGTCAACTTGACACACGCTTCTAAAGCTTCATCAGTGTAATTTACATTATGATGGTCTTCATACTTGTCCTTAATATTACGCAAAATTTGAAGTGTCTCGTCAGCAGTAGTAGGTTCTACCATCACTTTCTGAAAGCGACGCTCTAATGCACCATCTTTTTCGATGTTTTTACGATATTCATCAAGCGTAGTAGCACCAATGCATTGTATTTCACCTCTTGCTAAAGCGGGTTTGAGCATATTTGCTGCATCCATAGAACCTGCTGCAGAACCTGCCCCAACAATAGTATGAATTTCATCTATGAAGAGAATTACATTTGGGTTTCTTTGTAGCTCATTCAGAATGGATCGTATGCGTTCTTCAAATTGTCCACGATACTTTGTTCCAGCTACAACTGCTGTCATATCAAGTGCTACGACACGTTTATCAAACAATACACGAGACACTTTTTTCTGAATGATTCTCAAAGCTAATCCCTCAACAATTGCTGATTTACCTACTCCGGGTTCTCCAATTAGAATCGGATTATTCTTTTTACGACGGCTGAGAATTTGAGCTAATCGTTCAATTTCTTTTTCTCTACCTACAACGGGGTCTAAACGCCCTTCTTCAGCAGCCTTCGTCATATCTGTACCGAAATTATCAAGTACAGGGGTGTCATTAGACGGCTTTTTAGAAGCCGTTTGAGCTTGTTGACGACGTTCTTCTGCGTTCCCTCCTGATGAGCGATGAGATGGCATTTCATCATCGTCATCATCTTCAGGGAATCCCATTCCTGAGTTTATATCGGGTTGTAAAGTCGTTTGTTCTAAAACTTTTTCATAATTCACGCCATTAGCTTCTAATACATAAGCAGCCATATTATTTCTTTCTCTTAGAATTGCTAATAAAACATGCTCTGTATCAGCTATATTACTTTTCATTCCACGTGCTTCTAATATGCACATCTTTAAAATTTTTGCGGCATCATTAGATAATGGTATCTCTGCATCAGGTAATAGCATATCATCTGCATCCATCTTTAAGTGAGCTTCAATCTGCTGCTTAACAGCAACTAAATTTGTGTTGAGTTTTGACAATATCTCGATAGCTTTTCCTTCACCATCACGAAGCATTCCCAGAAGTAAGTGTTCTGGACTTATATGCCTATTTCTCAATCTATTGGCTTCTTCCTTACTATAAACGATAATGTCGGAAACTCTTTGTGAGAATTGATTATTCATATTTCTTCCTTGTTTTCTAGGGGTTATTCACTCGCAAATATACGCATTAAATCAAGTTGATTCACATATTCGCTTTATTTCTTTATCTACAAATCGTATGCCATAATATTACTTTATTACTGATTTATTATATATATAAGGTATAACAAATAAAGATCACTTTTTTCTTTATGTAATGGGCTTTTTATATTAACATTTATGATTTTTCTCTTTTTCCCTTTCTACATGTTAATAAAACATAGGCTTGTATAGCGTTTTTAGTTGGTATTATGGAAGAATAAGTAGTCTTTAATACGAAAAAACTTTCTTTAGAAAAACTTTCGTATATCGCGGAAAAGTAGTACTTTAGCGTGGTTTTTCACAGACCATAGAATGTATAATTAATAATCATTTTAAATGCTTGAACAAGACAGAATTATAAAGATTAACATTGAGGAAGAAATGAAGTCTTCGTACATTGACTACTCAATGTCGGTCATTGTTTCACGTGCCCTTCCAGATGTTAGGGATGGATTTAAACCCGTTCACCGTAGAATTTTATACGGAATGATGGAATTAGGTAATACCTCAGATAAACCTTATAAAAAATCTGCAAGAATAGTTGGTGAGGTGCTTGGTAAGTACCATCCACATGGAGATTCTTCCGTATATTTTGCTATGGTACGTATGGCTCAGGAATGGGCAATGCGCTATCCTTTAGTTGACGGCCAAGGAAATTTTGGATCAGTTGACGGTGACAGCCCTGCAGCTATGCGTTATACTGAGGCTCGTCTAAACAAGTTAGGCGAAGCTATGATGGATGACCTGTATAAGGAAACTGTTGATTTTGAACCTAACTTCGATAATACTTTGACAGAGCCTAAGGTTATGCCTACCCGAATCCCTAATCTCCTTGTGAATGGAGCATCTGGTATTGCTGTAGGTATGGCTACTAATATGCCGCCACATAACCTTTCAGAAGTCATTGATGCTTGTGATGCATATATTGATAATCCTGAAATAGCTATTGAAGACCTTATGAACTTTGTCAAAGCTCCGGATTTCCCTACAGGTGGGTATATTTATGGAGTCACTGGAGTTCGTGAAGCCTATCTCACAGGTCGTGGTCGTGTCATTATGCGTGCAAAGGCTGAAATCGAATCTGGGCAAACTCATGATAAAATTGTAGTAACTGAGATTCCTTACAATGTCAATAAAGCTGAATTAATAAAATATATTGCTGATCTTGTCAACGACAAAAGAATAGAAGGTATTTCTAACGCTAATGATGAGTCTGACCGTGATGGAATGCGTATTGTAATTGATGTTAAGCGTGATGCAAATGCAAACGTTGTGCTGAATAAGCTTTATAAGATGACATCTTTGCAAACTTCATTTGGCGTGAATAATGTAGCATTAGTTCATGGACGTCCTAAAACATTAAATCTTTTAGATTTAATTAAATATTTCGTTGAACACCGTCATGAAGTGGTTATTCGTCGTACTCAATATGATCTACGTAAAGCAAAGGAGCGTGCACACATATTAGAAGGTTTGATCATTGCTTCAGATAATATTGATGAAGTTATTCGTATTATTCGTGCTGCTAAAACTCCAAATGATGCAATAGCAGGTTTGATCGAAAGATTTAATCTTACTGAAATACAGTCTCGTGCCATTGTTGAAATGCGTTTGAGACAACTTACTGGCTTGATGCAAGACCAATTGCATGCTGAATACGAAGAAATAATGAAGCAAATAGCTTATTTGGAAAGTATTTTAGCTGATGATGATGTTTGTCGTAAAGTAATGAAAGACGAGTTACTTGAAGTCAAAGATAAATATGGTGATGGAAGACGTTCTGAAATTGTATATTCTTCAGAAGAGTTTAATCCGGAAGACTTCTATGCTGATGATCAAATGATTATCACAATTTCTCATATGGGATATATCAAACGTACACCATTAACTGAGTTCCGTGCACAGAATAGAGGAGGAGTCGGCTCTAAAGGAACAGAAACTCGCGATGAAGATTTTGTAGAACACATTTATCCGGCTACAATGCACAATACCATGATGTTCTTTACACAGAAAGGTAAGTGTTATTGGCTCAAGGTATATGAAATCCCTGAAGGCACTAAGAATTCTAAGGGACGTGCTATTCAAAATCTTTTGAATATCGATTCACACGATAATGTAACTGCCTACTTGCGCGTTAAAAATCTAGAGGATTCTGAGTTTATTAATAGCCATTATGTATTATTCTGTACTAAGAAAGGTGTAATTAAGAAAACATTGCTAGAGCAATATTCTCGTCCTCGCCAAAATGGTGTTAATGCTATTTCTATTCGAGAAGATGACAGCGTTATTGAAGTTAGAATGACCAACGGGAACAATGAAATTATTATTGCTAATCGTAATGGTCGTGCTATTAGATTCCATGAGGCTGCAGTTCGCGTAATGGGACGTACAGCAACTGGGGTACGTGGTATTACGCTTGACGAAGATGGCCAAGATGAAGTCGTTGGAATGATCTGTTTGAAAGACTTAGAAACTGAGTCTGTAATGGTTGTTTCGGAACAAGGATATGGAAAGCGCTCAGAAATAGAAGACTATCGTAAAACAAATCGCGGTGGTAAGGGTGTAAAAACCATGAATATTACTGATAAAACAGGTAAGCTTGTAACGATTAAGTCGGTAACTGACGAGAATGATTTAATGATAATCAATAAGTCTGGTATTACTATTCGTTTAAAGGTTGCTGATGTCCGTGTAATGGGACGTGCTACCCAAGGTGTTCGACTTATTAACCTTGAGAAACGTAATGATCAGATCGGTTCTGTATGTAAAGTAACTTCTGAAAGTCTCGAAGACGAAGTGCCAACTGAGGAAACTGAAGGAAGCATTGTCATTGGTGATCAAGATGTAGAGGTTAATAACACAGACGTTAACAGTGATGATCTTAATGTTAACAATAACGAAGTAGAAGAATAGACATAATATTAATAATTAATCGAACAACTATCATGAAAAGAGTATTATTTTCAATGGTTTTATTAATGGCTGTTAGCTTTTCGTTTGCTCAGGTAAAGAACGTAAAAGAAGCTAAAAGTATAGCTAATGATGTAAAACCTAATTTTGGTCAAGCTGAAAAGCTGATTAATGAGGCAATCCAAAATCCAGAAACTAAAGATCTCCCTGATACTTGGGATGTTGCTGGATTCATACAAAAGCGTTTTATTGAAGAGGAGCGTGATAAAAAAGGGATTTTGAAACAACCTTTTGATACACTAGGCTCGTATAATAGCTTGCTAAAGATGTGTGAGTATTATACTAAATGTGATGAATTGGCTCAGGTTCCTAATGAAAAAGGGAAGATCAAGAATAAATATAGAAAATCGAATGCTGCAAGTATATTAGCAGAGCGTCCTAATTTAATAAATGGTGGTATCTATTTTTTTAATGCGGACAAGAATAAAGAAGCGTTAAATTTCTTTGCTACCTATGTTGAATCAGCTTCATATCCAATGCTTGAAGAGCAAAATTTGGTAAAAACTGACACTCTTTTGTCTCAGATAGCATATTATGCAACTTTGGCTGCTGATAGAGTTGGTGATAAGGATGCTGTTATTAAATATGCACCAATGGCTTTAGATGACAAAGATGGTGGCAAATTTGCTATGCAGTTATTGACTGATGCATACAAAGCTAAAGGTGATACTGCTTTGTGGGTTAAATCTCTTGAACAAGGTATACTTAAGTTCCCTGGGAATGATTACTTCTTTGCTAATTTAGTTGATTACTATAACGGTTCAAATCAAGCTTCTAAGGCTATGGAATTTGCAGATAGAATGTTATCAAGTGATCCTAATAACAAGCTTTATTTGTATGTAAAAGCTTATCTCTATCATAATATGAAAGAGTATGATAATGCTATTGAGTTTTACAAGAAAGCTATTGCTGCTGATCCTGAATACGCTGAAGCTTATTCCAATGTGGGATTAGTTTATTTGATGAAAGCACAAGAGTATGCTGATAAAGCTACAACAGATATCAATGATCCTAAATATGCAGAAGCACAAGCTGTAGTTAAGAAACTATATGGAGAAGCTAAGCCTTTTTATGAAAAAGCTAGAGCTCTTAAGCCTGATCAAAAAGACTTGTGGGTACAAGGATTATATCGTGTTTACTATAATTTAAATATGGGACCTGAATTTGATGAAATTGAAAAGTTGATAAAATAAAACTTTTTATTTCTATTTTTAAAAGGAAAAGACAGTTGAATTTATAAATTCAACTGTCTTTTCCTTTTAAACTAATCAGTAGATTGATAAGGTTCGAAAGAGGGACTTATAATAAAATACCTAATCACTATTAAACATAATATTGATTATTCCCTCATTATAGATGGCATAAATATTATTAATATTCAGTATATATTAATATCTGATCAATATGAGCTACTAATTACAAGCAACGGTGTATCAGAGTGAAAAATCATTTTCCGAGCAATACCTGGATTGAACAGCCTAGCAAATATATTTCTTTTGTATGAAGTAAGAGCAATAATATCGATTTTGGAGTCCTTGATATATTGGTCAAGACCTCTCAGTAGATTATCACTCATTACAACGTCATAATATATGTCTAAATCTGGATATTGTTTCTGGAAATATTCTTTTATTCCTGCTAGTTTTATTTCATTCCAAGTATCTTTGGAATCAGTTAGATGAATTAGCGATACAGAAAATTTGAATGACTTCCAAGTATTAAAAAATGTCTCGAAAGAAATGAGATCTCTTTGATCAAAGTTAGTCAAAAAGGCTATTCGTTTAACTCCATTAAATTCTTTAAACGGAGTGTTTTCTGGAATAGCTAATACTGTAGAATGACTTCTATCAATAATTTCCGCAGTAACACTGCCTATTAAATCTATGTCTTTTTGATTTTTCCCCCTAGTTCCCATGATTATGGCTATGGGATTTTGAACCTTGGCATACTTAAGAATTTCTTCTTCGGGAATTCCTTCTCTTAATATACAGCTGTATTTGACATTTGGCAGTTCACCTGACGCAACTTTAGCTTTAATTTTATCAGATAAACCTTTTAAATCAGAGTGAACTTTTTGAATAATAGTTTTAACTGATTCTTCGTCACCAGTTTGATAGGTAAACATGTCTCCGTATGGCAAAGACGAAGCATACATTGGGGTAAAATATACATGTAATAATATAACTTCTGCACCCTTATTTTTAGCCAAATCAAAACCAAGTTCACAAGCTTTCATTGAATAGCTTGAAAAATCAACTGGGATTAAAATTTTATTCGATTTTTCTTTAGAAATAAGCTCTTTCTCCCCTACTACACTTTCAGCCAACCATGATGAGCTCTCTGTTATCTTTAAAGCACGTGGTAAGTCACTTTCTTTAATTCGTAATCGTACTCCTGAAGAAACTACAGGTTGTATTTGATTTACGTTATGAATGTAAGTTTCAATGTTCTCATTTTCAAGTACATTCTTAAGAATCTGCGCCTTTGTGTACGTCAGAATAGCTAAGGTTACTAATTTATCTTCCATATACGTTTTTTTTAAAGGTAAACAAATTAGAAATCCCAATTGTATTGACGCAATTGGGATTTTGTATTATATATATTTTATACTGTCATAGGTTCGGTAGCTTTTTCTCTTTCCATATTTATACTTATTTCGCCTAGTATTTTTAATGCCCGATCAAGAACTGTAGTATCATCTAGCATAACAAGTCCACCATCTGGACCAGGCTCTAAGTGTATTCCAACACTTTTACCCTCCTTAAAATTGTGACCTCCGAAAAAGTTACGAACTGTGTCAACGTGTAAACCAAGTTCGTCGGCAATTCGATGCATGCTACCGCTAGGCAATGAATCTTTAATTTTGCGAAGTTCATTAAATGTTATTGTTCTCATGCCTCATAAATTTAATGGTTAATACTTATATGTAACTGAGTTTATTATCACGCTATAAACATAATAAAAAAAAAAGATAAAACAAATTATTTGCTTATCTTTTTTATTATAATTGAAAGTTTTTATATGTGTTTTTATATCATTTCTATACTAGACATGGGTACCCAACCAACTTTTCCATCTTCTAAACGTATCTCCTTCCATTCACTCATCGAGTTATCTTTAATGGAAACTTTACGGCCTTCATGGAGAATGAATAAACTGGTTCCACTTTCACTTGGAGTACTTCTGACAGCGACACTAGCTGTCGTTACTATAGCTTGATCTCTATTAACTAAACGTTCTTTTAGTTGATGAGCAAAAAGGTTTGCACACAGTGTAAGGATCAAAAATAGAATACAACCTATGAAGCCAGTTTTCTTAAGCACTATTAATTTGGAGAAGATAAAAAGGCAAAGACTAACTATAAATAGTATGAATGCAAATATTCCTATATTTCCCCAAGCATCAATACTCATGCTATTAATTATGGCTTTTATCCACGAGATAAAGAATATTTCAGGGACTGGATCAACTTTGTCGATGGTTTTAGAACGTGCTATTTCTAGATTAGCTCGGATATCACCATTGCCTGGTTGAAGAAGTAAAGCACGTTCATAATTAAGGACTGCTTTTGCTATTTCTCCTGCTTTATAGTAACTATTTCCTAAGTTATAATAAACATCGGCAGACTCACCACGTTTTAAGACTGATTCATAAATTTTGCTAGCAAGGTCAAAATTGTTTTTCTTATATGCTGAGTCACCTTCTGCTTTAGTAGCATCCGTTACTATCTCAATTTCCGATTGAGACTTTTTCTGAATAGAATCAGTTATAGTTGATTGAATAGAATTATCGTTTTGTAAGGCTTCAGCAAAACAAGAAATAGAGCTAAACAATAATGCAAAAAATAATATTTTTCTCATAATACAATCTCTTATAAATTAATGTTTTATCGAATTTTCCATTTTACTTATCACTTCTATAGAAGATGAATAGACTTTATCCATGGCTTGATTTTCATCTCCTGGAGCAAAACGAGCAAATTCACAATCATTTAGTGCATCAAGGAATTCTTTTATAAGATCTTGCGTAACTCCATAAGTTCTCAATTCCTCTTCAATATTATCTTTAGAAAGACGAGATACAGGAATGCTTAACTTATCGCTTATATATCCCCATAATGCTTTTAATACTTCATCATAAAAAACTTCTTTCTTGTTTTCAGCTAATAACTTGCCAGCCAATTTCATTCGCTTAATTGCAACCTTGTTGGCTTTCTTTGTTTTCATTCTCGATACATTAGCATTTTCTGCAGCTTGTTTCCTATAAATTATAAAAATTAGGATAAAAATAAGTGCGGGAATGATGTAAAACAACCAATATGTCGTTGAACCGTAGAAGAAATGACCTTTAGGTTGAAGTTTTGTATTATTTAATTTGATATAGCGAATATCTTCTGCTAATACTTTTAAATCTTCTTTGCTAGTGAAGTTGGCAACTACTTGGTCTGCATTGCCTCCCGCACCCTTTTCAACTTTTATAGAATAATCTTCAGTTCTCAGCGTTTTATAAGATTTTGAACGAATATCAAAATAGCTGAATTCAGCACCTGGTATTTTGTAATTTCCAGGATGTCTGGGGATAGCTAAATATTCAATGACTTTATTGCCAGTAAGGCCATCTTGAGTTAATTTGACCTGATTATCTATTTTGGGATCGTAAACCTCAAAATCATTAGGGAATGTTATTTTAGGACTAGAAATGAGTTTTAAATTTCCAGTACCAGATATAACCAGTTTTATAGTTATCGCATCATTGGTTTTTAGCTCTTTACTATTTATTGAAGATGAAATATTGAAATTTCCAACTCCACCAGAGAAATCAACAGGTTTTCCTGATGGAAGAGGATTTACATTAATCGCGATTTTAGGGGTAACGATATTTTTCTGTACTTTTATAACACTACTTCCTCCATTAAAGAAGGCATCAAAAGGATCTGCTGATTGTACAGCTTTACCTACTGTCATTTGGAATTGAGCTGGGTCGATAAATAATTTTCCAGCTTGTTGAGGGAATAGTACAAATTGACGGTAAATAGTGGTATTATAATTGCGACCTTTATAATGCTCTTGTGTCCATCTAGCATTAGGAGACATCTCAATTTCTTGAGAGTGGAAACCTTTAAAATCAGGAAGTTTAGCATTATTCAATTGCAAATCATTTTCTCTTGTATATATCTTGTAGGTAAGCACAAAAGCTTCTTGCTCATATAAACTAGTTTTGCTAGCAGTAGCGGTAATAAACAAATCTTGATTTGAAACATTAGTACCAGATGATGAAGAGCGTTTAGATGAGCTATTCCCGCTTTGAGCATTGGAGCTTTGATCTTGGGGAAGAACTTTTACCCTTACTGAATTCGAAACCATCTGATTACCGTTAGCTGATATAGAAGCACCTGGAATAGTATAATCACCAGCAGCATTGGCCATCAGAATATAAGTAAACGTGATGCTACTGCTTGATGTAATATTACCATTTATTATTTGTGTACTACTTTGTTGGGAACGGCTCGGCCCCATTAAAACATCAAATCCCTTGATAGAGGGGCCTTGAAAGTCTTTAACTCTCTCAGTAGTTACTGTATATGACAATCTAAATTGATCACCCACCACTACTACATCTGGAGCAGAAGTTGTGAAGGACACTTTATCAGCAAATGCTAAAGTGTTATAGGCTATCAATACTGTTAATATAACAATAAGTTTTTTCATTGCTTATGAAATTAATATCATCAACTTTTTATTATTACCAATCTTTTTCTAAACGACCACCTTGAATAACCTTTTGCTGTTTTTTAACTTTATCTTGTACGTCTTTCTCGTCTTGCATAACAGAATTCAGTAGTTGCTCAGCATTTTCTTTAGACATCTGATTGTCTTGTTTTTGTGGTTTAGGAGGTTGCTGTTGATCCTTTTGGTCGTCTTTCTTTTTGTCGTTTTGTTTATCCTGATTTTTGTCTTGCTGTTGATCTTTTTTCTGGTCTTTATTTTTATCTTGATTTTGGTCTTGATTTTGTTGATTCTGTTGATCTTTCAACATTTTTTGTGCAAGTGCTAAGTTATATCGAGTTTCATGATCAGAAGGATTATTTCTGAGAGACATTTTGTACGCATCAACTGCTTTTGCATAATCTTTACCCGCTTGGAATAAGACCCCCATATTATGATAAATATGAGCTAATTTCATTTTATCCTTTTCTATTTTGCTAGCAGAGACATATTGTTCCATAGCTTCTTTAAACTTCTGCTGCTGTGAAAGTGTATTTCCCAAATTATACATTGATATAGTAGATTTGGGGTTAATTTCAAGTGCTTTGCGATAATTCACTTCAGCATCAACAAATACACTATCATTAAAGTGACGATTCCCTTTTCGGATATAGTCTCGTTCCGCTTTCTGAGCGAAGAGATTTACACCAGATAGCAGAAATACTGCGATAAGGATATATTTCATTTTTAACATATGCATAGCTATTTCTTATTTGAGAACAGATGAATATTTTTGAATAATGGATTTTTACGATCCAAAATGAGTATCTCAACTAATAATAACAATAAAATGATCCATGCAATAGCTTGGAACTGCTCATTATACTCTGTATAGACTTTTGATTCTACATCAGATTTAGACATTTTACTGATTTCTTGATTTATAGCTCTCTGTGCCGAGTTCGAATTGTCTACTCTTACATAGATACCTTTCCCTGCTTTTGCAATATTTTGGCACATCGGTTCATTTAATCGTGTAACAATTACGTTCCCTTCATTGTCTTTGCGATAATCATTCGTTCCTTCAATGGGGATTGGAGCGCCGTCTGGCATTCCGACTCCTAGAACGCTAACTTGAATACCTTTTTCTGCAGCAGCCTTAGCAGCTTCCTCGGCTCCACCCTCATGATTTTCACCATCCGTAATAACAATTATAGCACGACCTACACCATCTTGAGGAGTGAAGCTACGAGTTGCCAAATTTATTGCTTCTCCAATTGCTGTTCCTTGCTTTGAAATAAGTGAGGGACTAATAGATTCTAAAAACATTTTAGCAGAAATATAATCACTCGTAATAGGTAACTGAGTGAATGCATCTCCAGCAAAAACAATCATACCTACTTTATCATTATCTAATTCATCTACTAGCCTTGAGATTAGCCTTTTAGCTTTGTCGAGGCGACTAGGCTGTACATCTTGCGCCAACATTGAGTTGGAAATATCTAAAGCAATAATCACTTCTACTCCCTTACGTTTTACAGTTTCCAATTTAGAACCAAATTGAGGACGAGCAAGTAATACGGAAAAGAAACCAATAGCTGCAAGAATAATCCAGAACTTTACATCGGGGCGATATTTTGAAGTATTCGGCATTAACTGCGCTAGCAACATTGGATCTCCGAAGCGTTTAATATTTCTGCGTCTCTTATAATTGGAGTACAAATAAAAGGCTACTAAAAATGGCAATAGCAGCAATAAATATAAATATGCAGGGTTTTCAAATCGAAACATTTTTCTTTCTATTTAACGAATTACAAATCACGTTTGATAAAGCCTTCTACGGAATTTTCTTAAGAATTGTATTACGTAGTAAAACTTCTAGAAGTACGCACAGAAAAGCAGCCATAGCAAACCAATAATAGTCTTCGTCTCTTTTGCTATACTCTTTTACATTCAGTTTTGTTTTCTCTAGCTTATCTATTTCCTGATATACTTCTTTTAGTTTTGAATTACTTGTAGCTCTGAAATAATTACCATCAGTAGTCCCAGCTATTTGAGTCAATGTTTTTTCATCAATTTCCACCGGCATATTGATGTATTGAACAGTATTGCCAACTGGGTAGGGATATGGAGCCATTCCATTTGTTCCCACTCCAATCGTATAGACACGGATTCCAAAGCTTTTTGCAATTTCAGCAGCAGTCAATGGAGAAATATCACCTTTATTATTTGTTCCATCTGTCAATAAAATAATGACTTTTGATTTAGCCTTGCTATCTTTTAGACGGGAAACAGCATTTGCTATACCCATTCCTACGGCGGTACCATCTTCGATTAGTCCACATTTAATATTATGAATCATATCTAATAAAACGGCATGATCGACAGTTAGTGGGCATTGAGTGAAAGTCTCCCCTGCAAACAGAGTGATACCGATGTTATCATTTGGACGTCCGTTAACAAATTCTGCTGCAACATCTTTTGCTGCTTCCAATCTATTTGGTTTTAAGTCCTCCGCAAGCATACTCGTTGATACATCGATAGCAAGCATAATATCAATTCCGTCTATTTCACTGTTTTGCCACTTATTTGTAGTTTGTGGACGTGCAAGTACCAAAATAATAAGTACCAATGCAATGATACGTAATAAAAATGGAGCATGCAATAAATAGTTCTTATAGCTTTTTGGGGTATGCGCATATACCCTTGCATCTGAGATTTGAAGGGTTGCTTCAGATCTCTTGCGTCTCAAAACATACCATATAATATAAGGTATAATTAATATTAGCAAAAACAGATATTCAATATTGGCAAAAACCATCTTATTTTCGATTTAACAATTTACTATTTAGTATTTATATCATGTTATGCAAAAAGATTATAAAGTTGCACACCAATATATATACATGTTCCAATTAATGCTGCTGATAAAAATACGATTCCGCAAATTAATATAATTTTAGTACGCAATGAGCGTTTTTCAATGATCGTAATTTCAGTGGGTTGAGGTTTCTGGTTTTCTTCCTCTGGCAGCTTAGTCTCATTAATAAAATCAATAGCATTAATCAAGTTTGCATCATTTTCATTCATTTGTGGATCATGCTTGGCAAACTTCACTAAATCAGCAGTTAAAAATAGCTCTTTCAAGTCTGAAATAGCTTCTTTATCATTCATATCAAAAAGCTTCTCAATGATTTCAGAAGAGGTCATTTCAAGCGCATTAAACCCAAATCTATCTTTAATATAATTGCGAAGTGTATCAGTCAGATCTGTATAATACTCCTTCGACCTTCCTTTCTGCCAGATCTTTTCAGTTTTGATGCGTTCGATTTCATTCATCGCCGCTTGGTGTGGAGGTAGCTTAGGTTCAACCTTTACCTTACGAATAATTGGTTTATTATCTCTAATACGGATAATCAGATAGATGAGTAAACCTAGTAAAGGTAGCGCTAAAAATGAGCAAGCTATTAATCCATACCAATCTTCCCAAGCAAAAGGAGCTTTCATTACGGCTTTTTGCCCGAAGAACTGATCTGGATGTAATGTATCTACAGGCATTGAATAGACTTTCAACGCTAGTGCTTTTGATTTGTATTGTTTCCCATCCACCTCTACAGGCATCGGTGGTAGATAATAAAGAGCTGAATCAAAAGAAGTTACAGTATATTCCTGAGTTATCAGCATCCGTTGCCGATCATTAAGAAATTGTGTATCTGGTTTTGAAGTTTCTATTATCTCTACTCCATGTATTAATGTATCAGTATATGCTGGAAAGATGGCACGCTGTTTAGCGTCCATGGCTACTTGTAATTGTATTTTAGCCTGTTCACCAATTAATATTTGCAACGAATCGATCTTGGCTTCTACAGTGACAGATTGAGCAAAAGATTTATTAATAGACAGTAGACATAGCACAGCTATCAAAATAATATTTCTATTCATCTTTGATTCCATTAATTTCGTTTGGCAAATAAGTTTAATAATGCCTTAACGTAGTCTTGGTCGGTTCTCACAGAGATTGAGTCAACATTGCTTTTAGTAAATGTATCATTCAATTCTGTTTGTTTGTTAGTCCACCAATCTCGGTGTGCACGGCGTACTGCTTTTGAAGAAGTATCTATCCATTGTTCATGACCAGTTTCAGCATCTTTAATTCTCATCAAACCTACAGGCGGAAGGTCACTAACTCTCCTATCATAAACCTGTAATGCTACTACATCATGCTTTCGGTTGGCGATAGTCAAAGCGTTTTTAAAACTTTCTTGATCGATAAAGTCTGATAATACGAATGCTGTGCAACGCCTTTTCATGACATTAGTTAGATATTCCAGCGCAAGGCGAATATTAGTTCGACGGCTTTCAGGCTGAAAATCAATTAATTCACGGATAATATATAAAATATGTTTCCGTCCTTTTTTAGGAGGAATAAATTTTTCTATTCTATCCGAAAAGAAAATCACACCGATCTTATCATTATTCTGAATAGCAGAAAATGCAATTGTTGCTGCAATTTCTGTTACCATATCCTTTTTCAGCTGTTTAACCGTACCAAATTCCAAACTACCGGAAACATCTACCATCAACATTACTGTTAGCTCACGTTCTTCTTCAAAAACCTTGACGTAGGGTTTATTGAATCTAGCTGTAACATTCCAGTCTATGTCACGTATATCGTCTCCAAACTGGTATTCTCGAACTTCCGAGAAAGACATACCTCTACCTTTGAAAGCCGAATGATATTGACCTGCAAAAATATTGTTAGACAATCCTCGTGTCTTAATTTCAATTTGGCGTACTTTTTTTAGAATTTCGCTTGTTTCCATTTATTCAATAGGTTTAGCAGTGCAGAATTTAGGGCACTTCAATCTTATTAAGGATTTTGCTGATGATTTCATCTGAAGTCATGTTGTTGGCTTCTGCTTCATAAGTAAGCCCAATACGATGACGAAGTACATCATGAGCAACAGCTCTAACATCTTCGGGGATTACATAGCCACGACGTTTGATGAACGCATAGGTGCGAGCGGCTAAGGCCAAGTTGATTGAAGCACGTGGTGAGCCACCAAATCCAATCATATCTTTTAGTTCTTTAAGATCAAATTTTTCTGGAAATCTAGTTGCGAATACTATATCTACAATATATCGTTCTATCTTCTCATCTAAATAAACTTGACGCACAACTTTGCGAGCCTCAATAATTTCTTCAGCCTTTAAAATAGGTTTAACATTGAACTTCTCCCCATTAATATTCTGGCGAATAATCAATTTTTCTTCTTCTTGTTTTGGATAATCAATAACCACTTTCAACATGAAACGGTCAACCTGTGCTTCAGGAAGAGGATATGTACCTTCTTGCTCTATTGGATTTTGAGTTGCTAATACAAGAAATGGTTCTGGCAATTGGAACGTTTCTTTTCCTATAGTTACTTGTCTTTCTTGCATAGCTTCCAGTAAGGCACTTTGCACTTTGGCTGGCGCACGGTTAATTTCATCTGCCAAAACGAAATTTGCGAAGACAGGTCCTCTCTGTATCTTAAAAGATTCATCTTTTTGGCTATAAACCATAGTACCCACAACGTCTGCTGGCAATAAATCTGGAGTAAACTGAATACGGCTATATTTCGCATCGATAAGTGAAGCGAGCGTTTTTATAGCTAATGTTTTAGCCAAGCCAGGTACACCTTCAAGGAGAACGTGTCCGTCGGATAATAATCCGATAAGTAATGATTCAACCAAATGTTTTTGACCAACAATGATTTGGTCCATACCTGTCGTAAGATTGGTAACGAAAGCACTTTGTCTTTCAATCCGCTCATTCAATTCGCGGATATCAATTGATTCAGCCATAAATACTTAATATTTTATTATTTTAATCCTATTATTTGATACATGACTTACCTGCATGTAAGGCTTATAAATTTGCTCCCAAAAGTACGCCATATAATTAACGATTACAACTAATTTTTATTAAAAAATAATTCAAAATCTTTAGATTAAGGTACTTTCATACGCTTTTGTACTTACATAACATTTCACCCGGCTATACGTGATTGTATTGGCCGGGTGAATAAGTTGTTTTTATCATTATTGTTTTGTAAGCTCTGGAATCTCAATTGTTGTACCATACGGTACGTTATCGGGGTTCTTTATAACTTTAGGGTTATGCTTTACGATATACGGCCACATTCCTTTTGTCCCATAAAAACGTAAAGAGACACGAGTCAAAGTCTCCCCTTCTTTAATTGTATATTTTGTTTTTGTGCCAGTAATCTTATAGGTGGCTGAATCTAAATATACATTCGCAGATTCTGAACTCTGAATGTCTTTATGTTCTTCTTTTACAGGTTTTGGAACAAGGATTTCTTTAGTCACAGGTTTCGTCGGAACTTGTTCTTTTGTAGCTGCAGGAATGACTTCTTCCTTTACTGTCGTAACAGAATCTTTATTGGCTACAGTATCTACAAGTTGCACCTCAGAACTGGTTGGTTGAGAGGGTGTTTCAGGTGCTTCCACAATGTTATTCTCAGAATTAGAGAATAAGTCTGGATAATAAATATATAAAATAGCTCCTCCACAAAGCGCTAAAACAATGACAATAGTTGTAATTAAGAATATAGCAGCTGATTTGTCTTTATGCACAGAAGCATTGCTAGTCTTTTTAGACTGGTGTTTAACCTCAGGCTTCTTCAATAACATTGGCTCTACTTTCGCTTTATGTAGTTCCTGAGCTATAATTTCCTCTGCAGTTAATTCTGATTCAGTCTCATTTTCCTTTTTCTTTTCCTTGATCTCCTCCTTTGTAGGTTCGGGTTCTTGTCCCTTAATCTCAGGATATGACTCAGATGTGCTGAGTAACTCTATTGGTTTTTCTTCTGGGGCTACAACTATTTTCGGTTCAAACCTATGATCAGGAGTCGACACCTCTTTTTCGACCTCATTATCTTCTTTTTCATTATTTTCTGGTGAAGCGATCTCTAACGACTGGGATAAAGTCTCTTCTCCAGTTTCTTCTTCTTCGTCAGATTCATCAGATGGAGTATCTTCTAATATTGTACTGTCATTTAGTACGACAGTTTCGAAATGTGCAAAAGGTTTGTTTATTGTATCCCTTAGACTTGTGTCCGGAGTAAACGAAACTTTTGTATGTCCCTTAATTTGAAAGCGTTCACCTGAGTTCACATTTATGCTTTCTCTGCTATCCACATCGACGAGTTTGAAAGTTCCCAATCCTTTGATTTTCACAGTCTTTTCATTATCCAGAGCTTGTTCTATCAAGAGAAAGAACTCTTTGACGAATGCATCAGCATCCTTCTTGGTCATACTATGTTTAGTCGCCAACAAGTCAATTAGGTCTTGGATCGTAAGTCTTTCATTCATAATTGGATATATATATTATTTAAACTTGTCTTTCAAAGTATTACTCGGTTTGTAGGACAATACCAATTTAGGAGGGATAAGCAATCGTTGTTTACTAACAGGATTGATAGAAATACGTTCAGCCTTTTTTTTAACCTCAAAAGTTCCGAATCCTTGAATGCCGATTGTATTACCTTCTTCCAGTACTTGAGTCATTTCAGATAATAAGGAACCTATAAGTTCAGAAGTATCTTTGATTGTATACCCCAGTCTATCTGACAACTCTGATGTAAATTCCTTATTATTCATAACTTCTGATTATCTTTGCATATAAATCAAAATCATCGGAGTCAATGATTTCTGCTTCATAAAAGTGGCCAATCAAGAGATCTTCTCCGTCATTCTTAATTAACACCTCAGGATCTACTTCGGGAGAATCAAATTCTGTTCGCCCAATATAATACTCTCCTTCTAGGCGATCCACAATAATTTTCATTTGCTTACCGACTTTTTCGGCACTCAATTCAGCAGATATCCCTTGTTGGATGTCCATTAGTTCATCCAAACGAGCTTGCTTTATATCATGTGGAATGGCATCATCATATTCTTTAGCCGCATAGGTACCCTCCTCTTCTGAGTAAGCAAATGCACCCATTCTGTCAAAACGAACTTGACGTACAAATTCTTTAAGTTCTTCAAAATCCTTTTCAGTTTCACCTGGATGTCCTACCATCAAAGTAGTTCTTAGGTGTATACCTGGCACTTCTTTTCTGAACTTTCTAATCAATTCATAGGTCTCTTCTTTGTTTACTTGACGTCGCATTAATTTCAGCATGTTGTCGCTTATATGCTGCAAAGCAATATCCATGTATTTACAAACATTATCGCGTTCCCGCATCACTCTGAATAAATCTGTAGGAAAATGAGCAGGGTATGCATAATGCAAACGGATCCACTCTACACCTTCAATATCAGAAATCTTTTCGATTAATTCAGGCAACATTTGTTTTTTATATAAATCGACTCCGTAATAAGTCAATTCTTGTGCTATAATCTGAAATTCTTTAACTCCTTGAGATACCAAATATCGGACCTCATTAAGAATCTCTTCCATTGGCTTCGAAATATGCTTTCCTGTGATAATAGGAATGGCACAATAAGAGCATTTACGATCACATCCTTCTGATATTTTGAGATAGGCGTAATGCTCAGGAGTTGTTAAAGTTCTTTCGAGATACAAATCGTCATGATATGTCTTGCCTAAATCTTGTAGAAGTTCTTTCCAATTAAATTTTCCATAGAACTTATCCACTTGTGGAATTTCAATGGCTAATTCTTTCAGATAACGTTCTGATAGGCATCCCATTACAAACAATTTCTTTAAATCTCCCTCTTCTTTTCTTTCGGCAAATTCAAGAATCATGTTGATGGACTCTTCTTTAGCATCTCCAATAAACCCACATGTATTAATTACAGCAATTTCACCTTCTGGATTTTCGGTATCGTGTGCTACGGTATAACCTGCAGCTTCCAATTGACGTATCAGTTGTTCTGAATCTACTAAATTTTTAGAGCAACCTAAAGTTATAATATCTATTTTTTTTCTTTTCATGCATTTTCTCCAAACAAGGAATCAACAAATTCATTTTTACGGAAAACTTGTAAGTCTTCCATGCCTTCTCCAAGGCCAATATATTTAACAGGGATTTTAAATTGATCAGAAATGCCTATAACTACTCCCCCTTTGGCGGTACCATCAAGTTTAGTGATAGCCATGGCAGTCACCTCTGTAGCTAGCGTAAATTGTTTAGCTTGTTCAAAAGCGTTTTGTCCGGTCGATCCATCTAGTACCAATAGAACTTCATCAGGAGCATTAGGCATAACCTTTTTCATCACATTCTTTATTTTAGTAAGCTCATTCATTAAACCCACTTTGTTGTGCAAGCGACCAGCTGTGTCTATAATTACTACATCTGCGTTATTAGCAACAGCCGAGCTCAATGTATCAAAAGCAACCGAAGCCGGATCAGCTCCCATTTTTTGTTTAATGACAGGCACACCTACACGTTCTCCCCAAATCATAAGTTGCTCAACGGCCGCTGCGCGAAATGTATCTGCTGCCCCTAAATAAACTGATTTCCCTGCTTTTTTAAACTGATAAGCTAGTTTTCCAATTGTAGTTGTTTTGCCAACTCCATTAACTCCAACCACCATGATGACATATGGCTTTTTATCTATAGAAACGTCAAAGTCAGCCACGTCATCCGAATGATTTTCGGTCAAAAGAGCAGCTATTTCATCTCTCAGGATATGATTTAATTCTTGTGCATTGACATACTTATCTGTTGAAGCACGTTTCTCAATCCTTTTAATAATGTTCAAAGTCGTTTCTACCCCTACATCTGATGTAATTAAAACTTCTTCCAGATTATCCAGCACTTCGTCGTCTACTTTCGACTTACCGGCCACGGCGCGAGCTATTTTACTAAAAACGCTCTCTTTGGTTTTAGATAATCCTTTATCTAAAGTTTCCTTCTTTTCCTTTGAGAAAAAACTAAAAAATCCCATATCAACAGTTGTTTCTATAATACATTATGCTACAAAGATATAATAAAGGATTGAAAAAGTAAAAAAAGAGGCAATAAAAAATCCCCTCATCGTTTACCAATGAGGGGATTTTGGGTGTATAGCGTTAATGCTATTTGCTTTATTTTTTGAAAAAGTCTTGTACTTTTTCATTTAAAACCATTTGTTCATCAAAAACGTATGCCCCAGTTTTAGGAGATTTAACCATTTTGATAACTTTAGTATAAGCACGACCTTCTTTAGAGCCTTCGTGCAAACTTGCTACTGTTTTCTTTGCCATGGGTGGTTATACTTTATTTAATTTCTTTGTGTACTGTTACTTTCTTCAAGATTGGGTTGTATTTCTTCAACTCAAGTCTTTCAGTTGTATTTTTTCTGTTCTTTGTTGTGATATAACGAGATGTTCCCGGCATTCCACTGTCTTTGTGTTCTGTACATTCCAGAATCACTTGCACTCTGTTACCTTTTGCTTTTTTTGCCATTGTAAGTTTTCTCCTCTACTGTTTAGCCGATTACTTTAATGCTTTTCCAATCACAGAAACCTTTAGCTACAGCATCGTTAAGTGCAGCATCAAGTCCTTTTTTGTTGATAACACGCAGACCGTTAGCACAAAGGCTAAGGCTGATCCAACAATCTTGTTCTACGTAATAGAACTTTTTGTTAAACAAGTTCAAATCAAAGGTTCTTTTAGTTCTTCTCTTTGAGTGTGAAACATTGTTGCCAATCATGGCTTTCTTTCCGGTAATTTGACAAATCTTCGACATTTCTATCT
>JAFABG010000022.1 GCA_023426145.1 Bacteroidota bacterium
TGAACCGTTCGACCTATGAGGTCTTACAAATTCTGAGCATCTCACTGACGGATAAAACACCTTTACAAGATCTGTTCAATAAGACTAATTTCAATGAAGTCAAAGAGCAACTTAATCCCTTTTTTCCAGGATGGTTTGATTAATTATTAATTCGTCCCGATTTTAACGGGACACTAATGTGGTTAAATATTTAATTCTTAATTATGTGACTCTATTCACATACTATCTTCATCAAGCAATAGTGATCGCAGGATCAAGATAAACATCTTGAATAGCATTTAATAATTCGACACCTTTGTTCATTGATTTTTGAAATGCTTTACGCCCACTAATCAATCCCATGCCACCAGCACGTTTATTTACCACCGCCGTAATAACAGCCTCACGTAAATCAGAAGTACCATGAGACTCTCCACCGGAATTAATCAACCCCACGCGTCCCATGTAGCCATTAGCTACTTGATAGCGGCAAAGATCTATAGGATGTTCAGAAGCCAAATTTTGATACATACGTTCGTCTGTTTTTCCAAATCCAATGGCCTTAAACCCTCCATTATTAACAGGTAGCTTTTGTTTCACTATATCGGCTTTAATGGTTACTCCTAACCGATTCGCTTGCCCAGTTAAGTCAGCAGAAGCATGATAATCAACACCTTCATGCTTAAAATCACTATTTCGCAAATAACACCACAAAATAGTAACCATTCCTAATTCATGAGCATACTCAAAAGCCTCAGCAATCTCAACTAACTGTCGCCTACTCTGCTCAGAACCAAAATAAATAGTAGCCCCTACAGCTACAGCACCCATATTCCAAGCCTCCTTCACTGTACCAAAGAGAACCTGGTCATAGGAATTCGGATAAGTCAATAGCTCATTATGATTCAACTTCACAACAAACGGTATTTTGTGAGCATATTTACGAGCTACTGATCCTAAAATACCAAAAGTAGAAGCTACAGCATTACAACCACCTTCTATAGCAAGTTTAACAATATTCTCTGGATCAAAATAAATGGGATTCGGAGCGAAAGAAGCACCGGCTGTATGTTCTATATCCTGATCAACAGGAAGAATAGATACATACCCTGTATTCGCTAAACGCCCATGACCTAAGAGAGTCTGAAGACTGTTCAAAACTTGTGTGTTTCGGTCTGAATCAACCCAAATTCTATCTATTGTATCAGAAGAAGGTACATAGATTAAAGACTTATCTATTGTCTTACATACATGATCCAAATAATAACTGGTTTTATCACCTAATAAATCTACAATTTTACCCATAATTCATCATATTTAACGTTACACAATAGGAAAACAAGCTACGCCTGCTAGTCCTTTTTCTTTCCTTGATTTGCTACTGCTTCCATTAACTTACGTATCTCTTCTGGATTACCTAAGAAATAATCGCTAGCCACATTCATATGCTCATCGAACTCAAAAACATAAGGAACAGCAGTAGGAAGGTTTAATTGAATAATATCTTCGTCAGAAATATGTTTCAAGTGTTTTATAATACCACGAAGGCTATTACCGTGAGCTACAACCAATAAAGAATTAACATCATTTAAAGCTGGAAAAATATCAGATTCCCAGAATGGCATAATACGATCAATAGTATCTTTTAAAGATTCAGTACGAGGCAATTCATTATCAGTTAATTCATGATAGCGATAATCAAAACTCGGATTTCTTAAGTCTTTCTCAGTAAGAGGTAGAGGAGCAATATCATAACTTCTGCGCCAAGTCAGAACCTGTTTCTCACCGTATTTATCAGCAGTTTCAGCTTTATTCAATCCTTGCAAAGCACCATAGTGCTTCTCATTCAGCCGCCAATTCTTTTCTACTGGAATCCAGTCAAGATTCATCTTATCAAGCACACAATTCAATGTTTTTACAGCTCTTTTTAGATAAGAAGTGTACGCTTTATCAAAGTTAAAACCATATTCCTTCAAAGTTGCTCCGGCTTTCTCTGCCTCTGCAACCCCTTTTTCTGTCAAATCAACGTCGGTCCATCCTGTAAATCGGTTTTCTTTATTCCATGCGCTCTCCCCATGGCGGAGTAATACTATTTTTTTCATATCTAATAATCTCCTTTTAAATTGTTTTCTATAAAACGGTTTACCCACTCACAAAGTTCAATCAACAATTAAGAGATCTTAAAATCAAGCTATATTTATTCGTCTGAAAAAAAAATAAAGAGATGAATCGAGCACACATATAAAACATTAGGAATCTTTATACAGGATCTATAAGTAACTCTAAATATTTGATAATTGGTCCAACACAAGGGGTGGAGATTTTTTCGTGGAATTTATATAGTCAAATACACAGAAGAAAGTCGATCTTTAAAATAATTATAGATCGACTTTATGGGACTAATGGCATTGAACCAGAATTAGAAACCGGCTTTAAATACTAAAATCAGCTTCCCATAACTATGAAACAAGAATGAAAACTCCTTATTAATTTCTTTTTAAGAAAAGACGATTTGTGATATTATCGGGCAATTCTGATTCATAATGAGTTACCATAATCATTGTTTTATCCTTTCGTTGGCAAAATGCCTCAATAATCTTTTTAACACGCCGACGATTATAAGTATCTAAACCATGAAGAGGTTCATCAAGAATTAATAATTCGGGATCTTTAACAAATGCTCGAGCTAACAAAACTAATCGTTGCTCTCCACTTGACACCTGTAGAAAAGGTTTATCTTTCAAATCCGCTATTCCGAATATATCCATCCACCACTCACAAATAGCCAACTGTTCGGGACGAGGTCGTCTATAAAGTCCTATGCTATCATGCAAACCACTGGCAACAATTTCAATAGTCGGTAAATTCTTTAGATAAGCTCGATGCATTTCAGGGCTAACATAACCAATATGCTTTTTAATCTCCCAAATACTCTCCCCTGTACCTCTTTTACGCCCAAAAAGTCTAATATCACACGCATACGATTGAGGATTATCTGCACATACAAGGCTTAACAACGTTGATTTACCGGCCCCATTCTCACCACTCAAAGCCCATTTTTCTCCACGATGTATGGTCCAATCTAACTCTTTCAAGATAGTTCGGTCATCATACCGAATACTTACTTTATTCAGTTTTACAACCTCATCCGAATTAAAAATATTATCGGCATAAGACAAATCGATAATCCTTTGTTGAAGGCTAGTAAAAGAGAACACTTCATCTTTTGATTGAAAAGCTTTTATATATTCCTCACGTGTTACTTTAGGATGAACTGACATCTCACTAACAGGAATCACATGGGTTATGAAAGAAGGAATATCATCCAACATGGAAAGAACAAGAATTATCTGCACAGAAGATACCTTTGTGAGGTGATCAAGTAAACCAAAAAGTTGTTCACGAGTTGATGCATCTAATCCGATAAAAGGATTATCCATTATTAAAACTCGAGGAGCTGTCAGTAAGGTCTTCGTTAGTTGAAATTTCCGCAGTTCCCCACTAGATAGAAGAATTATCTTTTTATTAAGCATCGGTTCAATACGGAAAAGAGCAAATAGCTCTTGTTTCAATTGTTCGTCCTTAATATCTCCAAACATGTCACGTACATCGGGGGTTTCATCCTGATCATGAGCATTCCATCGCTGCTGATAGTAATAGTTTGCATCAGCAGCGCCATAGGTATCTCGAAAGGCAATATATTTCACATTATCATATACAGTTTGAGTAGCCGAATGAGCGAATTTATAATCTAAACATCCTTCACGCAAAGGATATTTACCTATTAGCGTATCAATGAATAAACTCTTTCCGCCTCCGTTAGGTCCTACAATAGCAATGTGTTCATCAGTTCCGAAGGTTGCTGTAATGGGGGCAGCTAAACGAACAAGCGGGTTGCGTGCTACGCCACCCGCTATGTAAAATGTATAATTACTCATTATTTATAGTCTATTTGATTATAATGTGCAAAGTTAACAACTTTACCACAAAATGAGCCAATAATCAAGCAATATATACGATAATAGAAGCTTTTACTTATACATAATCAAAGCTGATTGACTTGGAATTACTATTTCGGGACCATATATAAAACCTAAGCCACGCAGGTCAATCATGCCATCCTTACACACTACTGTATATTTACCTGCGGGTATAGTCAATTTCGCAGTTGTCTGCCGAGCATTAAATACAACTATAATATCTTCCCACACATCTCCATTAGCATGATCTTTCAAGCAAAAAGCGACTAAATTGCTCCCTTCAACTGGAAGAAACTCGAGATGTTTTCTTACCAAATCGGCCTCTCCCATCCGAAAAGCAGGATGAGCTTTTCTTAATTCAATTAAGCTCTTATAGTATACAAAAAGATCGTTATGAGTAGTCTTCAACCTCCAATCAATAGCATTGACACTATCGGGACTTTTATAACTATTATCTACTCCTTGCTTATCTCTCATCATTTCTTCACCAGCATAAATAAAAGGAATGCCCTGTGACGTAAAAACAACTGTTTGTGCTAGTTTATCCAAGCGTTTTAGTCCTTCAATAGACAATTCTGGCATACTCGCTTTCAACCTATCAACTAGACATAATCCATCATGACATGAAACATAGCTAATCATCTGTATTGGCTGTTTTGCCCAAGCTTTCTTAGAATAATTCACTGAATCGGAATGTACTTGTGGATGAGGAATAGCTCCAACAATACCAAATTTCACGCTCATTTCTTCCCCAGAAATTCCAGCAAGAAAAGCCCCTTTTCTAGAATTACTTACAGGGCCACAAAGCCCATCACGTAGTTCATCAGAAAAGACAGCGACTCCAGGTATTTTTGCAATATTGCTTTTCAAAGCTAAAGAATCAGTAGAATATTGAGGAGTATCAGCAGCCCATCCTTCCCCATAAATACAAATCGAAGAATCAATCTTATTTACTGCTTTACGAATCTCATTCATCGTTTCTACATCATGAATTCCCATTAAATCAAATCGAAAACCATCAATGTGATATTCCTCAATCCAATACAGGACAGATTCAATCATAAATTTACGCATCATTGGGCGTTCACTTGCCGTTTCATTTCCACAACCTGAAGCATTCGCTAAAGAATTATCAGCTTTATGACGATAGAAATAGCCAGGAGCTGTGCGTTCAAAATTACTTTCACGTGTATTAAATGTGTGATTGTAAACCACATCTAGAACGACTCTAATACCAGCTTTATGTAAAGCAAGCACCATCAGTTTAAACTCTTTGATTCTAGAAATTGGATTGTAAGGATCAGTAGAATAAGAACCTTCCGGAACATTATAATTTTGCGGATCATATCCCCAGTTATAAAGATTCTTATCTAATTTAGTTTCATCTATAGAAGCGAAATCAAAAGAGGGAAGCAGATGCACATGCGTAACCCCTAATTCTGTTAAATGGTCAATCCCAGTCAACAAATGATCTGAGTTTTTGGTTCCTGGTTCTGTTAATGCAAGAAATTTCCCTTTATGTTGAATTCCCGAAGTAGAATCAGCACTGAAATCGCGATGATGCATTTCATAAATTATCATATCCTCCGGCGCTCTCAACGAAGGACGAGTATCTTTATCCCATCCTGCAGGATTTGTATCCTTCCAGTCTATAATAGCGGCTCTTTTTCCATTCACGCCAACAGCACGAGCATAAATTCCAGGAGTATCACCCTGCCATTGATCGTTGATCTTGACATTAAATGTATAGAATTTGCCTTTAAGATCTTTTTCCACAGCTGCAGACCAAACGCCCTCATCATTAGGCTCCATCTTAACTGTTTCATAAGCATGCCCTCCCTCACCTGCATCATACAACATTAATCGGACTTCATCAGCTGTTGGCGCCCAAAGCGCAAAATGAGAAATTCTAGGCGTATACTCCATTTCGATTAAACTTCCCGAACGTACAGGATATGAGTCATAAGACACATATTCTTTCTTAGAGGTAGAGCAACTCATTGCCATAACCATAATAGCTACCCCTATTATCGCTAAATAGTTAGTTCTCATTATCATATAAATATTCCCCTACTCTTACATTTAGTAGCTATCTTATAACTAACACGCGTAATCTATTCCTACGAATAATAATCATAAATTTAACGAATCTTATCGGGATTTTTCGCTATAAAATCTTTCCAACCACTATAACCTTTTTCTATTGCAGGACGTCCCATTTGAAGAAAATGACAATATGCAGCTGCTAATCCATCAGTAGCATCCATAAAAACAGGCATATCCTCTTTAGCAAAGTGAAGTATGCGCTGTAACATATCAGCCACTTGCTCTTTGGAAGCTTGTCCATTACCAGTAATAGCCATTTTTATCTTCAAAGGAGCATACTCAGTTATAGGAATATCTCTACTCAATGCAACTGCCATTGCAACTCCTTGCGCACGTCCCAATTTCAGCATAGACTGAACATTCTTACCAAAAAAAGGTGCTTCAATGGCTAATTCATCAGGTAAATAACTTTCTATAATACTCAATACGCGTTCATGGATATGACGTAACTTCAAATAGTGATTAGCAAATTTACGCAGATCAATAATTCCCATTGCAATCATCTCAGGCTTTGTTCCTTTAATACGTAACACACCATATCCCATGATCGTCGTACCAGGGTCAATTCCCAAAATAATTTTCTCTTTTACCGGTTGAATCACTCTACTATCTCCATCAATGTGGGAAAGCCAATCACCTTCTCTTTAAATATTTGCATTAATTCATCATTTAAGCGCACTCCCTGTTCCATATGCCACCGATGCAAAACCCCACTATTCTCTACCTCCCATTGTAAAGAATAAGAACTTCCTTCGTCGCGATGACTAAGAATGCGGCAAATCCTCGGAGATGTTAGTGCACCATGCTTTTGTACTTCAGGAATATAATTTTCTTTTATCCAAATCAAAAAATTATCATGGACAGTATCATCCACTTGAAAGGTTGTATTATAAATCAACATATCTTCTCTCCTTAATTCTATTTTATTATTTCCGCAAACATAGCAATTATTTCAGAATATTCAATTATATTTGCCTCAACAATATTAGTTCGTTTAGAAACGTTATCAGTTGAACTTACAAAGGGGCGTTAGCTCATCTGGCTAGAGTGCGACACTGGCAGTGTCGAGGTGATCGGTTCGAGTCCGATACGCTCCACATATTAGTGGAAAATCGTACGATAATCAACATTTTTCCACCTTTCTTCGATATTCAATTTATCTTTTTTTCTCTCTAATCCGTAGATTTCTTAGTATAAATCTAGTGCCTTACATAAATAAAATGTTATCCTACTTTCAATCCCTGCCTACAAACAAAGATACGAATTATTTCGATGGTTCATGATAAAATTATATCTTTGCACGGTTTTTACTAAGAAACTGAATAACAATACATCAATAATATGATAGCTAAGATTGAACAACTTCTGAAAGAGGTGGAAATGTTACACGCCTCAAATGTCGAAGAACTCGAAGCTCTCCGCATCAAATTCCTAAGTAAGAAAGGAGCCATTAACGATTTGATGGCGGATTTCCGTAATGTAGCTGCCGAACAAAAAAAGGAAGTCGGCATGAAATTAAATGAATTGAAAACTAAAGCACAAGAAAAAATCAACCAGCTTAAGGAACAATTCGAAAGTCAAGACAATAGTTCTGAAGGTCTAGATCTAACCCGCTCGGCTTACCCCATTGAGCTTGGTACACGCCATCCTCTAACCATAGTCAAGAATGAAATTATTGACATTTTTGCCCGTCTTGGATTCAGTATTGCAGAGGGTCCAGAGATTGAAGATGATTGGCATGTTTTCTCAGCATTGAATTTTGCAGAAGACCATCCAGCACGTGATATGCAGGATACATTCTTTATTGAAACTCGTCCCGATGTTGTACTTAGGACACACACATCTTCTGTACAAACCCGCGCCATGGAAACGTCTACACCTCCCATCCGCATCATCTGTCCAGGTCGTGTATATCGTAATGAGGCAATAAGCTATCGCGCACACTGCTTTTTTCATCAATTAGAAGCATTATACGTGGACAAAAACGTATCATTCACCGACTTGAAACAAGTTTTATTGCTCTTTGCAAAAGAAATGTTTGGTGCTGATACAAAAATCCGTCTACGCCCATCCTATTTCCCGTTTACAGAGCCTAGTGCTGAAATGGATATTAGCTGTAACATTTGCGGAGGTAAAGGTTGCCCATTCTGCAAACACACCGGATGGGTAGAAATCCTCGGTTGCGGCATGGTAGACCCCAACGTTCTTGAAGCTAACGGAATAGACAGCAAAACGTATAGCGGGTATGCTTTAGGTATGGGAATCGAGCGTATCACAAACCTTAAATATCAGGTAAAAGACCTCCGAATGTTTTCGGAAAATGATACACGCTTCCTCAAAGAGTTTGAAGCAGCTTATTAATTTAGCTTGATCAATTTACAATTTACGAAAGATCGATTTGTTTATCTCTCGTAAATTGTAAATTATATATTCAATATCGGATTGAATAATCCCCACCGTGTGAAAAGTGGTTAATCGTAAACAGCTCCATGCCAAAGGATAGACTCATTACTTCTAGTTACTGTTTCATCTTGGTAGCCAACTTCCTTCTTTACTTCGGTTTCTGGTTGCTAATCCCTGTCTTGCCATTTTATTTATCTGAATCATTTCAGGCTGGAAATTCGACGATTGGTGTCGTCCTTTCATGTTATACTGTTGCCGCATTATGCATTCGCCCATTTTCGGGTTATCTGCTTGACTCCTTTTCTCGGAAACCACTTTATCTCATAGCCTACTTCATTTTCATGATGATGTTTGCTGGATACCTTATTGCAGGCTCCCTCATGATGTTTATCCTTTTTCGAATAATACACGGCATATCATTCGGAATGGTTACAGTGGGAGGCAATACGGTTGTTATTGATATTATGCCTTCATCCCGTCGAGGAGAAGGACTAGGATACTACGGCATGACAAATAACATAGCCATGTCCATCGGTCCAATGTTTGGACTTTTTCTACATGACGGAGGAGCTTCATTCTCAACTATATTCAGCTATGCACTTGGCTCTTGTATACTTGGAATACTATCCGCAAGCCTAATAAAAACACCCTATAAACCTCCTGTCAAAAGAGACCCAATTTCACTTGATCGTTTCATTTTATTGAAAGGAATGCCCGCAGGACTTAGCCTATTACTCCTTTCCATCCCTTATGGAATGACTACAAATTATGTAGCAATGTACGCTCGAGAAATTAATATTCAGACTCAAACAGGATTTTTTTTCACATTTATGGCGATTGGTATGGCCATATCCAGAATCTTCTCAGGCAAACTAGTGGATAAAGGGAAAATAACACAAGTAATTGCCATAGGATTATATTTGGTTGTTATCAGCTTCTTTCTATTAGCAGCATGTACCTATTTAGTTGAATGGAATAGCACTATCTGCACTCTTTTATTTTTCACAATAGCACTTACTCTAGGTATCGGTTTTGGAGTCATGTTTCCTGCTTTCAACACTCTATTTGTAAACCTAGCACCCAACAACAAAAGAGGTACAGCCACTTCAACATACCTGACATCATGGGATATAGGGCTTGGCATTGGAATGCTTAGTGGAGGTTATATAGCCGAAATTAGCTCTTTTGGTAAAGCCTATCTTATCGGTGCATTTCTAACGATAGCTTCCACATTGTATTTCAGACTAAAAGTAACCCCTCACTACCATAAAAACAGACTAAGATGAGAAAGAAAGAACGTTACGAAAAAGTAATTGCTTGGTTTCAAAAAAATGTGCCAGTTGCCGAAACAGAATTACATTATAATAGTCCCTACGAGCTACTTATTGCTGTTATTCTCTCTGCTCAATGTACAGATAAAAGGGTCAATCAAATTACGCCCTCACTCTATAAAGACTTTCCAACCCCAGAGGCACTTGCTGCCAGCAGTCAAGAAGTGGTTTTTGAATATATAAAAAGCGTATCTTACCCCAACAACAAAGCCAAGCATCTTGTTGGTATGGCTAAAATGCTTGTTAACGATTATAATAGTGAAGTCCCAGATGAGTTAGAAGATCTGATCAAACTTCCTGGCGTAGGAAGAAAAACAGCCAATGTAATACAATCTGTAGTATTTAATAAAGCAGCAATGGCAGTAGACACCCATGTCTTTCGGGTCAGCCATCGCATCGGATTAGTCCCCGACAGTTGCACAACTCCACTCAGTGTGGAAAAGGAATTAGTGAAGCACATACCAAAATCACTAATTCCAATAGCCCACCACTGGTTAATTCTACATGGCCGGTATGTCTGTTTAGCTCGTTCACCAAAGTGTGAAACATGCGGCCTACAAATGATGTGCAGATACTTCTGCAATACTTATAAAGTGACAAAAGAGCAAGAGATAGCAAAGAATAAATAATGATTAATAGCAAGAAATGGAAATAAATAGTAACTTTGCACTCGACCAAAAAGAAAAATATTAAAAACACTTTTAATAAAAAATAGAGTATTATGCAGACAATTGACAAATTCAATTTTGCCGGTAAAAAGGCATTTGTTCGCGTGGACTTCAATGTACCCTTGGACGAAAACTTCAACATCACAGACGACACTCGTATGCGTGCAGCTCTTCCTACTTTAAAGAAGATATTAGCTGACGGTGGTAGCATCATTATCGGTTCTCACCTAGGTCGTCCAAAAGGAGTTGCCGACAAATTCTCTTTAAAACACATCATCAAACACCTTTCAGAGCTTTTGGGCGTTGACGTTCTATTTGCTAACGACTGCATGGGTGAAGAGCCTACTGCAAAAGCCGCTGCTTTGAAAGCTGGCGAAGTACTGTTGCTTGAAAACCTTCGTTTCTACGCTGAAGAAGAAGGCAAACCTAGAGGATTAGCTGAAGATGCAACAGATGAAGAAAAAGCTGCAGCTAAGAAAGCCGTAAAAGAAAGCCAAAAAGAATTCACCAAGAAACTAGCTTCTTATGCAGACTGCTACGTAAACGATGCATTTGGTACAGCTCACCGTGCTCATGCTTCTACAGCTTTAATTGCTAAATATTTCGACACAGATAGCAAGATGTTTGGCTATCTAATGGAAAAAGAAGTAAAAGCTGTTGATAAAGTATTGAATGACATCAAGCGTCCTTTCACTGCAATCATGGGAGGTTCAAAAGTTTCTTCTAAAATAGAAATTATTGAGAATCTTTTAGGTAAGGTAGATAACCTGATTATCGCTGGTGGTATGAGCTTTACATTCACTAAAGCTTTAGGTGGTAAAATTGGTGTTTCTATCTGCGAAGACGATAAACTTGATCTAGCTTTAGATCTACTCAAGAAAGCCAAAGAACAAGGTGTAAATATGGTGATAGCATGTGATGCTAAAATCGCTGACTCATTCTCAAATGATGCCAATACACAATTCTGTGCTGACAATGAAATTCCTGATGGATGGGAAGGACTTGACATCGGTCCTAAGACTGAAGAAATTTTTGCCAATATCATCAAGGGTTCTAAAACAATTCTTTGGAACGGACCAACAGGGGTATTCGAATTTGAAAACTTCTCTCATGGTTCACGTGCTGTAGGTGAAGCTATCGTTGAAGCAACTAAGAGCGGTGCCTTCTCGCTTGTTGGTGGTGGTGATTCAGTCGCTTGTGTCAACAAGTTCGGTCTAGCTAATGGTGTTTCTTATGTTTCTACAGGTGGTGGTGCTTTGCTTGAAGCAATTGAAGGAAAAGTTCTTCCTGGTATTGCTGCTATCCAAGAATAAGGCATTTTATTCATTCAAATATTAAGAAATCTAGGGCAGTTCTTTGTAAAAAGAGTTGCCCTTATTTATACCTATAAGTATGAAGAAAATTACGTTCATACTATGCATACTTCTTTTCGGAATTTATTCTTGTCAAAGAAAAAGCAACAAAAAAACGCCTATAGAGAATCCTGTGCTACAACCAATATCTTTAGGGATAATCCCCACATTAGAAGGTCTACCTTTCCATGTAGCGAAAGCAATGGGAATCTATGATTCCTTAGGATTAGAAGTCAATCTCTTACACTTCAATTCTGCCATTGATAGAGATGCAGCCTTTCAAGCCCATCAAATAGATGGCATGATAACCGACTACCTTGCAGCAATCATACAAAATGCAAATCATCACACCGAATTATCTCTAATTATGAAAAATGATGGTTACTTTTGCTTCATTGTTTCAAAAGAGAGTCTTATCAATCAACTCTATCAACTTAAACAAAAGAGTATTGCCATATCTCGCAACACCCTCATTGAATATGCTACAGATGAATTACTAAACAAAGAAAACATAAGCAATACAGAAGTAAACCGACCAGAAATAGGGCAAGTTCCTCTTCGTCTAAAAATGCTCCAATATAATCAAGTCGATGCTTCATTCTTACCCGAGCCAATGGCTTCGATAGCTATGAGTACTCAGCACCATTCACTAATAAGCACCCGAGAATTAGGGATAGATTTTACCGCAACTGCATTTTCACAAAAAGCAATAGACGATAAAAAGGAAGAAATAAGATTATTAATCGCTGGATATAATTTAGGTATTGATTATATAAAAATGCATCCACAGAAAGAATTGAATCAAGTATTAATAGATATGGGTGTACCCGAACCACTAACAGGGCTTATTGCCTTACCATCCTACAAGAAAGCCATACGCCCATCAAACGAATCAATTCATAAAGCCTTCGAATGGCTAAAAAAGAATCATCGCATTCCTGAAAGCTACCCCATGAATAAGAATCTAATAGATACGACCTTTATCCGTAAAAATGTAAATAACCAAAATACAAATATGTAGAGAACTATTCATTATGGCATTGTTTTTGTACAACTTAAAAAGATATACCTGTGTCAATTAAACGAACATAAATACCATGTATTCAAAAGTTATTAAGTACATTTAACCCCATATAAAAACTAATCAACATGAATGATAAATCGATCAACGAACAATATACTTATATACGCACCTTAATTGAAGAAAAAAGGCTCAAAGAAGCTTTGATGCAATTAGAATCCTTATTGTGGCAATGTCCGGATTGGGATGTCCGAACTCGATTTGAACAACTTCAAACATCCTATAAATACATGTTAGATTACATGAGACAAGGTACTATCGATCCTGAACGATGGAACGTATATCGGAAGCTTATGGCTGATACTTGGGAAGTTGCTGATCGGGTGCGAATAAAACTATTAGATAATGCCTCTTCCAAATATTATCATGAAGTTCGTCGATCACCAAAATCAGAAGATTTATCAACATATAATCTTAAAAAACTCCTAGAAATGCTTGAGGGGTTTAATGACGACCTAGAGGTCAGCAGACTTATATCTGAAAAGAAGACTGACGAAGTATTGATGTTGCATGAAGACACACTTAAGTTTATGTTCCTAGAAACATGGACAAACAGCGCTTGGACTTCCGAGGAAAAAGAATATGCACAATCTATGCTTGCCTCTGAACTTCTGTCAGTCAATGATCTATGCTTATTTACAAGTGCAGTCACATTAAGCCTCATGGAGAACTTTGACTATAGAAAAATCATGTGGTTGCTAGATGCCTATCTCCACTCCGACGTACATGTCAAACAAAGAGCATTAGTAGGCGCAATTCTCATCTTTTATATCTATCAGAAACGCCTAGCATTTTATCCTGAACTTTTCAAAAGAGTATACGTGATGTGTGAAGATCCAACTTTCACTAAAGATATTACGTGCATCTACCACCAGCTATTATTGTGTCAAGAGACGGAAAAAATTGACCGGAAAATGAGAGATGAAATTATTCCGGAAATGTTGAAGAATGCTTCAAACATGAGCAATCTGAGATTTGGGCTAGAAGATAATGATGAAGACAACGATGACCAAAACCCGGATTGGCAAGATGCATTCGAACAATCTGGCTTGGGAGATAAGCTTAGAGAAATAACAGAATTACAACAAGAAGGTGCAGACGTATATATGAGCACTTTTGCCCCTCTAAAAGGCTATCCATTCTTTCGGGAAATCCATAATTGGTTTTATCCCTTTAGTAAGCAACAGTCTGACGTTGTAAAACAATTGAGACAAGATGGAGTAGAGAAAAATAGCATGCTTGAATTAATCCTTCAAATGGGTATTTTTAGCAATAATGATAAATACTCTCTATTTTTCACTATACATCAATTACCTAAAACCCAGCAGGAAATGATGCTTACCCAGCTCAACGAACAGATGGAAGCAGACTTTACAGACAAGTCTAACACCCAAAATCTAAAAGAATTCAATGAGCGCTCTAGCACAGTGAGTAGCCAATATTTGCATGATTTATATCGTTTTTTAAAACTATGCGTACGTAGGCATGAATTTAGAGATATCTTTATTGAAAAACTGAATTTACATCATATTCCCATATTAAACGCGATCTTATATAATCCTGAGACTCTCTTCCCCATTGCTGATTTCTATATAAAAAAGGAACGCTGGGAGGAAGCTATTGATGTCTATACAGATTTGGAAAGTAAAGGAGAATTCAAAGATAAACGTATCGAGGAATATCAGAAATTTGGTTTTGCACTTCAAAAGTGCAAAAAATATAAAGAAGCTATTGAAGCCTATTTAAAGGCTGATATGCTAAAGCCAGACAGTGTGTGGAATGACCGCCACCTAGCCACTTGTTACCGCTTAATACACAACTATCAAGCAGCTTTAAGCTATTACAAGAAAGTGGAATTGACGGCACCCAATGACGCTAATATTATTTTTCAGATTGCTAATTGCCTAGTAGAGCTGGAACGTAATGAAGAAGCTCTAAACTATTTCTTCAAGTTAGATTTCATTGAAAGCAACTCTGTAAAAGCATGGCGTGGCATTGGATGGTGCTCATTCATTAACCAGAAACACGAGCAGGCTTTAAAATATTATGAAAAGATAATAGGGCTAAAGCCTCTATCTATTGACTATATGAATGCAGGACATGCCGCATGGGCAATGGGAAATATATCTAAGGCAGCCGATTTCTATGGAAGATCAGTTGTTGCTTATGGCAATCGAGAACAGTTCTTGAACATGTTTAAAAAAGATAAAGAAGCACTCCTCAAACAAGGAATAGCAGAAGAAGATATTCCACTTATGCTTGACTTATTATAAGCATAGGCCATTTCTAATTGTACCTATAAAATAAGGATCATATAACAATATCAATAAATGCTTGTTATATGATCCTTATTCCATAAAAAGCAGTCTGCTACAAGTAAAATGGCTATAACATTTTAAGCTCTTTATATAATCTTTGTATTGGTAAACCCATAATATTATAATAACTACCTGAAATGGATTTTACACCAATATAACCAATCCACTCTTGAATACCATAGGCTCCAGCCTTATCCATCGGTTGATATCTATCAATATAATATACGATTTCATCTTCAGATAAAACATCAAATTCTACATCCGAAGCTACAACAAAACTTTTCTGCCACGTCGTAGTAGTAAGACAAACGCCTGTGAAAACCTGGTGAGATTTTCCCGATAAAAGACGAAGCATTTCAATCGCTCCTTCCCTACCCTGAGGTTTTCCCAATACTTTTCCATCTATCCAAACAATAGTATCAGCTGTAAGCAACAGTTCTTCAGTCCCCATAATACTACGATATGCATCAGCCTTAGAACGAGAAATATATTCAGGAATTTCTGCCCCCTGCAAATGCAAAGGATATGATTCATCAACATCAGGCAAAGTTCTAACCGTGTAATCAACCCCCAAACCTGACATTAGCTCTTTTCTACGAGGAGAATTTGAAGCTAATATAATTTGGTATTTCTTTAAATTATCAAGCATACTATTTAATTATCTATTTTATGAGAAGCACATACCTAGTCGTCTCTATGATAGAAGCTTTCACCAACCGAAAGCATCTTCAGCCATCCACTTCGCATGCGCCTTTAATACTTGTTCCACTACATCACGACCACACCCATAGCCACCATCAGCATAAGAAATGTATTTGGCAACAGATTTCACCTCAGGAACAGCATCTTTAGGACAACAAGGCAACCCGCATTCGCGCATTACTTCTATATCAGGCACGTCATCTCCCATATATAAAATCTCATCATCCGTCAAGTTATATTTATCACGGAAATCTTTATAATCATGAATTTTCACTGCTGACCCCATATATAAATCAGTCACGCCTAAAGCTGAGAAGCGACTACGCACAGCTTCAGTTTTCCCTCCGGTAATTATAGCTATGTGGAGTCCTTTTCTGATAGCGAGTTGAATAGCGTACCCATCTTTAATATTCACAGTACGCATCGGTTCGCCAGAAGGATGTAAAGGGATTACCGTAGAACTTAAAACCCCGTCAACGTCAAAAGCCAAGGCTTTTATCCGAAGCAAATCATAATTTATGGTGCTCATAAATACTTTTACTCATTAATTTATATATTTCCTGCAACGCTGGAGTTTCGGCCAACATAGCAAGATGTTTATGAATCACATTCTCATCATATCTTACAGCCGGACCTGTCTGAGCATCACAAGGAGTTAGTTCGTGTACTTTACGAGCCGTTTCATCAATCAAAGGCAACATCACGTTAAAAGGTAAATCGTATTTTTTGAGCAGTTCTGCTGCTAGAGCGTACATGTGGTTCGTAAAATTACAAGTAAATACGGCCGCTAAATGCAAACTTTTTCGTTGTGCAGAATCGGCTTCATATACTTTATCTGTAAGGGTTCCTGCAACAGCTTTTAGCAATTCAACATCCTGCGGGCTGTTTGCCTCAATAAAAAAGGGCACTTCACGGAAATTAGCTTCACGTTTTTTACTAAATGTTTGCATAGGGTAAAACACACCATAGCGTTCAGCATGTCCTTCCCAAACATCCATCGGAATGCTACCAGCAGTATGTACCAACAAAGATTTCGTTTTGCCTTCCGTTATTTGTGGCAACAACTCAACCAAAGCAGTATCTTTCAAAGAAACTATATATAATTTTGCGTCTTTAGCTACTTCTTGCAAATCTGTAGTATATTCCGCCTCAACTTCGGTAGCCAACATGCGCGCAGATTCTTCTGTCCGGCTAAAAACCTGAACAACGCGAAAGCCTTTTCGATAAAGTGCTTTAGCTAAGTTAGTTGCCAGATTTCCGGCACCGATAAATACTATAGGCGTATCTTCTATACTTCTTTTCATTGTTAATCAACGTTTTGAAAACCAAAATAAAATAATACCAATAACTAATAAAGTCAACGGTAACAAATAGCCAGACAAAGACCCAAGCAATGACATCACTAAACCAATATTCATCACCAACCAAAGTCCTAGCAACACAAAACCAACTGATTTATCACGCTTAAAAAGAAGAAAACAAACGGAAGCATACAATAATAAATTGTCCTTATTCATAACCCATGGTAGACCCAATGAAGAAAAATGGATCAATTTATCTACCAGAAAAAGTAACCCAATTACCATAAAAGTAACAGCTGTTGCTTTATAAGTATCTTTATTATTTGATTTAGCTACTCCCATATTATTTCCCTCCAAAAGTGTTTATATGAATCTTCTCCCATTGGAGATTTTCTTCATTGAAAGGTTTGCGTTCCATCCCTTTGTGTCCAATTGCAATCACAGAGAGTATCTGAAGTTGCAAAGGTACTCCAAGGATACCATGAAGAAATTCATCTGAAGGCATACCTGTTGCTGTAAAACGTTCACGTATTTGTACCCAACAACTTCCCAGGCCTAAATCTTCAGCTTGTAACTGTATCATAATGGAAGCGATCGAAGCATCCTCAATCCAAACATCGCTAGCCAAAGGATCGGCCATAACTACTATAGCCAACGCTGCATCAGCAATAAAAGTAGAAGCTTGTTCTTTACAATGAGACAACTCTTTCAGTATTTGTTTATCATCGACCACCACAAACTGCCAACTATTACTTCGTTTAGAAGTTGGCGACATAAGTGCAGCTTTCATCAAAGAAACAACTTCATCCTGCGTCAATTCCTCTTGGGTAAATTTTCGCATACTGCGGCGATTCTGTATTAATTCACTGAAATTCTCCATATTATAGCGGTTTACATTTTATTAATATATGCAAAGATAGCGCAAAGCAAGCGTAATAGAAAATGAAATGGAATCTTTGCAACAAAATAAAAAGTGTTAAGAAGCAGTTAGGACAATAAAAATTATAGTGTCATAATGTGCAAGACATAATGACACTATAGGGTTAATATGGTGACACCATCATAAAGACATAGTAACCCCATTTCAAATCTCATTTTTTAAGAAAATATTTATGAGTTAATGCATTAAATAATTCGATTTAATTCACCCGTAGTAGAATCAATGATAAATCCGTAAACCTTTACATCAGAAGGTATTAAAGGATGCCTAACTATTAAATCTACCGTCCCTTTCACTGATTTCTCAGTATCTTCAAACCCATCTAACCAGGAGTGAAAGTCTATTCCACAGAACCTCATCATATCAATGTAATCAGGTTTAATCCCGCGCTCTTGCATTTTTCTTAGCATTTCTTCACTATGCATATGGCATGCGCCACAATCAGAATGCGCTATCACCATAATTTCTTCAACACCTAGCTCAAAAATAGCCACTAATAAACTACGGATCACACTGCCAAAGGGATGAGAGATCACACCTCCTGCATTTTTGATCATTTTTACATCTCCATTTTTGATTCCTAGTGCAGCAGGCAGTAGAGCAGTTAACCGAGTATCCATGCAAGATAAAATGGCTATTTTTTTATCGGGAAACTTATTCGTAATATACGATTCATATCCTTTACTCTCAACAAATTGTTTGTTATGAGCTAATATTTCTTCTAACATACTAATTACGTTTTGTTCGTATGCAAAATTAGAAAAAAGAGAGAAAATGCCACCAAAAATAGAATTATATTTAATCCACCTTATCATTTAAGTGAGACCCCATACACAGACAACAGCCGAATAAGAATAAACTTATCCGGCTGATGTACACATTAACTATTAACAAAGTCAGTTAATACCCTGGATTCTGTCCAAACTCTGATGGATTACTAATTGCATCCAAATATTTAGTCGGAATAGGACGTAAATAAAACTCTTTCCTAAAGTTCATAGCTGCACGTTTATTGTAGTTTGCTAGGCGAGTTTCAAAAGCTTTATTACGCTTCAATAGATACCACCGTCCACATTCACCACAAAGTTCCCGAGCATACTCATCAAACACATAATTCAAGTCAACTTGCGACTGACTAACAGAAGCTGCACCAGCACGTTCACGCAAGACATTAATATACTTATATGCATCACCTTTATTTAAGCGAACAGAAGATTCTGCTGCAATCAAATAGACCTCAGCCATACGCATAACCATCACATCTATTGTTTTACGTTGCACATCTCTACCCACATATTTATTGCCCGGCATATTATATTTTGAAAGAGCTGGATAAATAGATAGCCACAATGAACTAGCGGTACTAGGCTTATCATAAGTTGTTCTTGCAGTTCCATTTTCATCATACAGATCAAAAACATTAAGAACCAAGCCTGGATATTGAGCTTTTTCCTCATCCGTTAGAGTTTTCAAAGAGCAATATACAGCATATTGATGAGCGTCAGAGAGAGATAAAGGAATTGCAGGATGAAGAATATTCCCCGCTGTCTTGTCTTGGGTAGTTTTGACTGTTCCATCGTTATTCCAGATAGCTAACTGACAATAATTAGCATCAGCAGTGCTATTAGATTCCAAATTGAAGTGTGGATAAACTTTTTTACCAATGTTAGATGCTGGTATTCCGAATTTAGCAGCTAAGCCACTTGTTATTTCTTTAGTACACCCGGAGCCTCCATACTCATAAGTAGCCCCCCATGCAGGTATAGAATAAGATGAATAAGCCGATATAAAAGAATAACGGAAACGAGTATCATTCATATCTGTTGCAAAACAATTCATCAAATATTTTGAAGGTAGGAAAATATTACTATTCGGACGACCATATACAAAATTTGAAGTTTTATCTACCAAACCCAAATCTGTATACGTACCTAGCGAAGGTAAAAAATGACGGAACATTTCACTTTGTGAATAATTACCATTAGTATACGCATCCGAATTTCTTTCAGCACCAGCCGCAACAAACAAAGCTTCTTTATTGTTACGATTATTATTTTCATTGAACACATCTGCAAAATCAGGATACATATACCAATCATACAAAGCTTGATTCGTTATCATCGATGTGGCTGTATCATAAGCCTTTTCGAGGAAACTTACCCCATCAGTATCTTGTAAATCATAACCAGCGCCATTAATATACGCACGAGCCAACAATCCCATAGCCGATTTCTTGGTTACACGGCTATAATAGTCACTAAAACTTACTGGTAAATTCTCCATTGCAAACTTCAAGTCTTCAATAATTGCAGCATAAATTTGCGGGACAGTGGACCGATGAGCATCAAATGAAATGTTTTCACTATCCGCAGCTTTTAGCTGCAAATCTACATTCCCGAACTGTTCAACAAGATTCATATAATAATAAGCTCGTAGACACCTAGCTTGGGCAACACATTCTTTTATTTCAGTTTCATCACCTGTAACATTTTCTGCGCCATCAATCACGATATTACAGCTATTGATGCACAAATAAGAATATTGCCACACTTTATAATAATAACTATCATCTGTTTTTATTCCATTATAACTGTGATAACGCTGATAGCTAGAACCCGATTTTGGTTCTTCCCAAATATCAGTACCGGCTTCAGTACACACCAAATAATCACTACTTTGGTAGATATTATTAATCAAGGCTGTATAACACGAATTAGTAAAAGCTTTATAGGTATCTAGTGTATATGAACCATCGGAAAACTGTCCTGAATTATTAGGGTTCACTTCATCAAGGTTGCATGAGCCAAAAGATAGAACACCGGCAACAAGTAGAACTAAACTATATTTCTTTTTCATCTTGAAGTTTTTTAAAAAGTTAAATTAAGGCCAAATATACAATCACGAGATAAGGGGAAATCAATACTACCATTCATCTCCGGATCATAGTTCTTTACATATTTACTTGGCGAATAAGTGAATAGATTGGTCATTGTGGCATAAACTCTTAGGCTACCAATTCCCAAACGCTTAGTAAGTTTTCCTGGTAGTGTATAGCCCAATGTTATATTTTTAAGCTTAAGAAAGGAACCATCGACATAATACATAGAATCATATCCTTCATAAGCTGATCTATTCTTAGTTTGATCAATTGCATAAAACAAAACATTCTGATCTGCTTCAATGGTCTTATCATAGTAAGTAAAATAAGTGGGTATGTTATAGTCAGGATTAGGAGAATACTTGCCTATGACACTACCATAATTCATCATTTGTCCCCAACGCGCATATAAGAAGATAGACAGATCAAAATCCTTATACTTAAAATTATTTTTAAAACCCATCGTCCAGTCTGGTGAATTTCGACCTATTACTTGACGGTCATAATCCAAGCGAGCTTTATATGGATTTTCTGCAGTAATATCAACTCGTTGGCCTTCAGTATTCATATAATAATACCCATTGTCATCCATCTTTACACTAGGCAAATCAAGCTTAATATCTCCCGGGGCACATCCAAACAGAGCCGCAGTTTCTCTCTCACTATATTGCCAGATACCAAGCACTTTATATTTATAATAAGAGCCAACTCCTTCACCAACCTTAAATACCATATCTCCTTTCATTGCATTATAAATCATATCCTGACCATCAATTAAGGATTTAATTTTTTCTTTATTTGCTGTAAAGGTTACTGTAGAACTCCAAGTAAAGTCTTTATTCACAATCATTGCTGTCCCATTAAAATCTAAAATAGCTCTTTGAAATATTTGAAATTTAGTTAGTTACAGAGGTTTTTCGAGCGAACGGACTTGAATTTGTAGCTTTGCATCAGATTAATCCGATGGCATA
>JAFABG010000038.1 GCA_023426145.1 Bacteroidota bacterium
TAGGAAGGAACATGGACAATATATCTTTATAATCGATTGGTTTCTTTTGCATGAAGCAAAAGTAATATTTTATAGATTAAGTAGAAAAAGACAAAATGTTAAATCCCCAACTTTACGGACTGACCCATGATCCCCGTCCTGCCCCCCATAATAGCTAAGCCCGTTTTAAAACAAAAAAGTTCCTTAGATTTTATCTAAGGAACTTCAATCAAGAATACTCGTACTCGAAGCGGGACTTGAACCCGCACAGCCGCAATGGCCAAAGGATTTTAAGTCCTTCGTGTCTACCATTCCACCATTCGAGCATCCTTAAAAAAAGAGCGGAAAACGAGACTCGAACTCGCGACCCTAACCTTGGCAAGGTTATGCTCTACCAACTGAGCTATTTCCGCGTTTTTTCAACGGGTGCAAAGATAAGGAGTTTCATTGTTTCTGCCAAATTTTTGATCAAAAAAGTTTGGCGGAAAATCTCTATCGCCCCAACAATGCCTTCTCAGCCTCTTGCATTCCTCTAAAATTGAAACCATCTACCACTTGCTGCATCAATGCAGAGATAGCATCATTGCATAGATTGCCAATACTTCCCTCATGTGTATGATGAACTTGTTTATCATGAGTAAACATTCCAGCCTCAATATCTAAGCCTACTTTTTTGTATGCATCACGAAAAGGCATGCCTTCGCGCGCCAAACGATTGACTTCTTCTACACTAAATATAAGCAAGTATTTATCATCATCAAGAATATGCTCATTAACTTTGATTTCATTAATTATATATGTAGTCATCTCCAAACAGTCCTTTAACTCTTGAAAAGCCGGCAGGAAAACCTCTTTTATGATTTGCAAATCTCGGAAGTAACCAGAAGGCAAATTATTTGCAATCATCATTATTTGCTGTGGCAAAGATTGTAATTTATTACACTTAGCACGTGTCAACTCAAAAACATCTGGATTCTTTTTGTGAGGCATAATACTAGAACCTGTAGTACATTCATCTGGCAGTTTTACAAAGCCAAAGTTTTGGCTATTAAACAGACAAGCATCAAAAGCTAACTTAGAAACAGTTCCAGCAATTGTAGCCAAGGCAAAAGCAACATTACGCTCTAATTTACCACGTCCCATCTGTGCATATACCACATTATAATTCATTGAATCAAATCCTAATAAATCAGTTGTCATAGTACGATTTAAAGGAAAAGAAGAGCCATAACCTGCCGCTGACCCAAGAGGGTTACGATTGCACATTTTAAAAGCAGCTTGAAGAAATTGCATATCATCCACAAGACTTTCGGCATAAGCTCCAAACCAAAGTCCAAATGAAGAAGGCATAGCTATTTGTAAATGGGTGTATCCCGGCATTAATACACTTTTATAGCGTTCACTCTGACGTATTAACGCTTGAAATAGCTGTTCCACAGCTTCGGCAACTTCTCTAATTTGCGTACGTGTAAAAAGTTTAAGATCTAGCAGGACTTGATCATTCCTTGACCGCCCACTATGTATCTTCTTCCCAACATCTCCTAACCGACGAGTGAGCATCAACTCAACCTGAGAATGTACATCTTCTACTCCTTCTTCAATAACAAAATCACCCTGTTCAGCAGAGGCATAAATGCCTTTCAATTCCAACAGCAGTTGTTCTAGTTCACTTTTTGTCAACAAGCCGATACTTTCAAGCATCGTAATGTGGGCCATAGAACCAAGAACATCATGTTTAGCCAAGTAAAGGTCTATTTCTCTATCACGCCCAATAGTGAAACGTTCAATTTCCTTATTCACTTGCACTGACTTCTCCCATAACTTCTGTGCCATACTTATATATATTTAGGTAATAGAAAAAAGACCGTTAGTAACTAATCATCGATAACATCTCAACCATCTTCTCTAATCCTTCTTGAAGAGGTTTTTGAACCATTCCCTTCATAAATGGGTTCACATCCACTCCCATTACAACCCTTATTTTACACTCATCAACCGCTGTTTCAACTAGTTGAATCCACATAGTGAACGGAAGTGGAGATTTTGTAGTGGCAAGTTTAATACATTTATAAGGTTCACGCTCAACGATCGTCAACGTTAACTGACCGATTGGAGAAACACTAAAGCTGATCGTATCCGAATCAAAAGTTAGATCTTGTATCTTATTATCTGGAAGACGATCTTTTATCGCCTCTAAATTACTGAGGTTTGAAAGTTTCTCATACACACGCTCTTGACAATAAGGTATAACCTTTACACTGCTCTCGAAATTAGCCATAATTCATTATCGTATAAAAACAAAAAAGAACAATCCGAACAAACATTGTTCGAACGGTCCTTTCTTATAATAATTATATATAAAACAATTGATATTACTTTCCAGCATCCCAATGAGCCGGATCTTTACGCCACTCATCTAATGTTGCAACATCCTCTTCTTCGATATAACCCGTACGAAGAGCTACATCAAGTACTGCCTCATAATTTGTCAATGTAACCAAAGGAACTTTAGCATTTTTGAAAGCTTCTTCTGCTACTGGAAACCCATAAGTATAAGCAGCTACCATACCAATAACCTCACATCCATCACGTCGTATAGCTTCTACAGCCTTCAAGCTACTGCCTCCTGTAGAAATCAAATCTTCCACTACTACTACTTTCATTCCAGGACGAAGTTCACCTTCTATAAGGTTTTCCAATCCATGGTCTTTAGGGGTAGAACGAACATACACGAACGGCAGATTCAATGCATCAGCAACTAAAGCTCCTTGTGGGATAGCACCAGTAGCTACACCTGCAATCGCATCTACTTGTCCGAATCGTTCCAATATCAGACGTGTAATTTCAATCTTCACAAAATTACGAAGAGAAGGATAGGACAGAGTTTTACGGTTGTCACAGTAAAATGGGGATTTCCATCCAGAGGCCCATGTAAAAGGGTTAGCGGGTTGAAGTTTAATCGCCTTAATCTTCAAAAGTTTCTCCGCAAATAGTCTCTCTAAGTTTTTCATAACTAAACTAACTATTAATTATTTGCCGCAAAAGTACAGAAATTGAATGAAAATAAAAAGAAGAATCGGTTTATTTTTTAACCAAATTACGACTCATCATCCGGAAGATCAATACAAAGACGTATATCTTTAAGTTCAAAACCACGACTTATTGCAAATCGCATAAGCTTACCATTCAATTCAAATTCGCTTGAGGCATGTATACTCTTGCGTTTGGAAGCCAACAAACTACGCAAAACTGAAAGATATTCTTGCTGATCTATTTCATTCAAATGACGCCAAGCCATATCTGAAGCAATCTTCTTCATATACAATCCTTGTGCGATTTTCATTTTACCCCATTTATCAAAATGAAACTTATCATTTATAAAAGCCCGACAATAACGTTCGTCATCGATATATTTTTCGGCTTCTAAACGATTAAGGATACCAGTAATAGTTTCATAAGCGATTCCCCAACGCTGTAATTTTTCACTTATTTCTGCACGGCAATGCTCCGCAGCAGAACAATAAGAGGCTACACGATTCAACGCCTCTTCATCAGTTAATTGTGCACTCATTTTTTTGCTGTAAGTATTCTATCTTTTCCAAACATATCTTTAATAAGACGAACATCATGATATTGTTTTTCCATCATCATCTCTATCATTTTCTGCCCATATGCCTGATTAATTTCAAAATAAACCCGGCCTTGAGGTGAAAGATATTTGCGTCCTAAATCTGCAATGCGGCGATAAAAGCGCAAGGGATCATTTGTAGGAACAAATAAAGCAACCTCAGGTTCCCACTCTAAAACGTTAGCATCCATCTCTTCCTTTTCCATCTCAGTAATATAAGGTGGATTACTGACTATAACATCATAAAGCAGATCACCATTATAACCTCCCGCAAAAACATCTTGCCGACTAAAAGAGACATTTGCCTCTAACTTTTGATTATTAAAGCGAGCGATAGTCAAAGCTTCCTCAGAAATATCCCAAGCATCAACATTAGCTTCCGACAATCTTTTATCGAGAGATATAGCAATACAACCACTTCCCGTACCTATGTCCAGAAGATGGAGAGCTGAAGGGTTCTCCTTTACCACCAAATCAACTAATTCAGCTGTTTCAGGACGAGGGATCAAAACCCCTGGTGCTACGCAAAAACTCATTCCACAAAACTTTGCATATCCCAAAATATACTGAATAGGCTCATTTTTCTGCAAACGACATACAATGTTTTCCATTTCACGCTGTTTGCTTTCAGATAAAATAATATCTTTGCCCATGTAAATATCAATCGCCTTTAAGCCAAGTACATCGCACCATATCAACATAGAGAGTGCTTTAGCCTCTTCTACAGAGTAACGATCAACTAACGACTGACGTATATAGGTAATAATGCGATTCATTTTTATGATTTCAAAGTGCAAAAGTAAGAATAATATATCGAAGAGTACCAAAATGGAAGAAGAAAAATATATGAGGCGCTGCATTGAATTGGCCAAAAATGGATTATGCAATGTAGCTCCAAACCCAATGGTAGGAGCAGTTATCGTTTGCAACGGGAAAATTATCGGTGAAGGATATCATATTCATTGTGGACAAGCACATGCAGAAGTTAATGCTATAAACTCAGTAAAAAATGAATCGTTATTAAAACAATCGACTATTTACGTAAGCCTTGAGCCATGTTCACATTATGGGAAAACCCCACCTTGTGCCGATCTAATAATAAAAAAACAAATTCCACGAATTGTGATTGGCTGCCAAGATCCATTTTCTAAAGTTTCAGGCAGAGGAGTTCAGAAGCTTCTTGATGCAGGGAGAACAGTGACTGTTGGAGTATTAGAAAAAGAATGCAGGCACCTTATCGATCGATTCATTGTATTCAACACCCAAACTAGACCATTTATTACTCTCAAATGGGCTGAATCTGAGGATCATTTCATAGACAAAGAACGCACCGGAGGAAATCCATTCATTTTATCATCTCCCCTCACCTCAATGTTAGTTCATAAAAAAAGAGCAGAAGTTGATGCCATATTAATCGGAAGACGGACAGCACTTTTAGATAACCCTTTATTAAACGTTCGCAACTGGTATGGCAAAAATCCTATACGCGTAATCTTAGATAAAGAACTATCGCTACCACGCTCACTACATCTATTTGATGGGGACATTCCCACAATCGTATTTACTGCAACGAGACAGTCAAACACAAAAAACATTACATATATAAAAATAGACTTCACTCAGAACATTCTGCCGCAAATAATGAGAGAGTTATACCAACAAAAAATACAATCTTTATTGGTTGAAGGAGGTAGTCATCTACTTCAATCATTTATAGATAACGATTTATGGGATGAAGCTTATATTGAAAAATGCCCCCAAAACATAATTAATGGCGTTAAAGCTCCTAAAATAAACGAGAAGTTTAACTTTTCTGTCAAGAAGCACTTTGGAAGAGCAATATGGCATTACGATCACAAAAAGGCCTAAAATAGTTCTATTCAATAGGTTTTACGTCGATAAAAACAGCATTATTATCTATAATTTTATATAAAACTTGCGGTTATTGTTCAATATCGGGAAAAATGTTTCTATTTTTGCAACTTGTAAATAAACACAATCTTTCAAATGAGAATAAAGTTTTTATCATTCATTGTGGGTTTTTCCATGGTATCATTCATTGCAACTTCATGTCTTGACAATGAAAACGAAGTCACTTACAGCCCGGATGCTACAATTCATGCATTCGAAATTGATACTATAGGTTACGGGAAAACGTATAAATTCACTATAGATCAAGTTGACGGATCTATCTATAATGTAGACTCATTGCCCGTCAATTCAGATACAATAATCAAAAGTATCTTAATTAAGACCTTGACAACTACTTCAGGGATTGTCACGATGAAAGATCAAAATGGTCAAGATTCGATTATTAATTTCAATGATTCGATTAATTTACTTAAATACGTTAATGCCACTGACAATAACAACTATCTAATTTTGAAAGTTTGGGCACCAGATATGCAAATCACTAAAGATTATAAATTGAATGTAAGAATGCATAAGCAAGTACCCGATTCTCTAAATTGGGGAAATGGTCCTATAGCAGACAATCCGATACCAAATACCACAGAAAAACAAAAATTCGTAATTTTAGGAAATAAGATATTGCTTTTTACTGCAAACAATTTAAACGTATATAGTACCATTATTCCTGCCGGGCTTCCTACTGACCGTTTGGATTATGGGAGAAATTGGATTTTAGAAGGGACAAGCGATGCACTATTTGCTAATGCAGATATAACTTCAATAACCTCCTTTTCCAACTCACTTTACACTTTAATCAATAACCAAGTCTATAAATCAGAAGACGGGTTAACATGGACAAAAGACGCTCTTCTCAATCCTGATGGAGTGAGCATCAACAAATTAATTGCTAGTTTTTCAAACATCAACGGAACTAACCATAACAACATTGTGGGACTATCAGGAATCATTGAAATTAATAACCAAAAATATTTTAGTTTTGCAAAAGATGATGCTTCATGGGAACTAAATACAGACAATCTTGTTGCTGTGCCGGCTAACTTCCCTGATCACAATTTATCTACCGATGTATACTCAACTGAAAGCGGAGTACTAAATGCTATAGTCGTAGGTGACACTAAAGAAGGTTTGAGTAATGATACCGCTACAGTGGTTTGGGGTTCAGAAGACGGAGTAAATTGGATTCCAATGGAGATTTCATCAAACTACAATTGTCCAAAGCTTATTAATCCGTCCATTATACGTTATAATAATGCTTTCTACATCTGTGGTAAAGAAAATAACGATGAACAGACTTTTGAACGATTCTACACATCTCCAACTCTACTGATTTGGACACAAGTAGATAATATGTTTAAACTTCCTGGCATTTTTCCTCCAATTATTAATGGCGAAATTATCCAGCAACCTGATATTCATCCAAATGGGTTTAAAGGGAAAGCAGCAAATTATTCTATTATTGTTGATAGAAACCATTTCATATGGATGATTGGTGGTAATGACATTAATAAAATTTGGAGAGGTAGAATGAATAAACTCGGCTTCCTAATACAATAATAAGAAGTAGTAAAATACGAACCTTATAAACAGCACATGTCCTATATAGATCAAATAGACAAAAATCGAATTCCGCAACATATAGCCATTATTATGGATGGAAACGGAAGATGGGCGAAACAACGCGGAAAAGAACGAACCTTTGGTCATCAGGCTGGAGCAGAAACGGTACATAAGATTATCGAAGAAGCAACTCGTCTGGAGATTAAATATCTGACCCTATATACCTTTTCCACAGAGAATTGGAGTCGTCCGTACGATGAAGTGGCTGCTTTAATGAATCTTCTTATTGAATCTATAGAGGAAGAGACTTTCATGAAAAACAATGTTAGATTTCGAATTATTGGAGAAATCAACAAGTTACCCGTTGAAGTGCGTCAAAGTCTATCTGTTTGTGTAGAACATACAGCTCAAAACACAGGGACATGCCTTGTACTTGCACTTAGCTATTCCTCGCGTTGGGAAATTACAGAATCCGTGCGACAAATAGCCCAATTGGCAAAAGATGGAGAAATTAATCCTGAAGACATCACAGATGAATTCATAACAGCTCATCTGACTACTAATTTCATGCCTGATCCGGAATTACTAATCCGTACGGGAGGGGAGCTCCGACTAAGCAACTACCTTTTATGGCAATGTGCTTATTCGGAACTTTATTTTTGTGATACATACTGGCCTGACTTTGATGAAGAAGAGCTTCATAAAGCAATTTATGAATATCAGCAAAGAGAACGCCGTTTTGGCAAAACCAGTGAACAAATCAGCTAACATCATTCGAAACATCAAATTATAACATAAATGCATTATCGTATTTCCTTTATATTCGTAACGTTTATCTGCCTGTTCTTCTTCGCAGCAACAGGCTATGCGCAAAAAGCCAACACCGATGAAGCTTCTAAGCCTGTTATCCTATATTCCGGTACACCGAAAAAATATGAGATAGCTGATATTAAAGTTGAAGGCGTGAAGAATTATGAAGACTATGTATTAATAGGATTATCTGGGTTGTCTGTTGGGCAAACGATAACCGTACCAGGTGACGAAATCACTGGTGCTATTAAGCGCTATTGGCGACATGGTCTATTTTCAAACGTACAGATAAATGCTGAAAAAATGGAAGGCAACAAAATTTGGCTAAAAATAAGCCTAACACAACGTCCTCGTATTTCAGATGTTCGTTATCATGGTGTTAAAAAGTCGGAGCGTACAGACCTAGAAGCGAAGCTGGGTATGGTCAAAGGTATGCAGATCACTCCTAACACGGTAGATAGAGCTAAAACCCTAATTAAAAGATATTTCGACGATAAAGGATTTAAAAATGCAGAAGTTATCATTAATCAGAAGGATGATCCTGCAAATGAAAACCAAGTACTTGTTGATGTCAATATCGATAAAAAAGCAAAGATTAAAGTCCACAGAATTGAAATAGTTGGGAATTCAGCCATTAAGACTTCCAAGTTGAAGAAAGTAATGAAAAAGACCAACGAAAAGGGAAAGCTCCGTAATCTGTTCCGTACAAAGAAATTTGTACCTGAAAACTATGAAGCTGACAAACAATTAATCATAGACAGATACAATGAATTAGGTTATAGAGATGCAATGATAGTGAAAGACAGTGTCTCACCAAATGATGAAAAGACTGTAAATGTGTACATGCAAATTGATGAAGGGCAAAAGTATTATCTCCGCAACGTAACTTGGGTTGGTAACACGCTATATCCATCAGAACAGCTGAATTTCCTATTGCGCATGAAGAAAGGTGACGTTTATAACCAAAAGTTATTAAATGAACGTGTCTCTACTGACGATGATGCTATTGGTAACTTATATTATAACAATGGGTATTTGTTTTACAACCTTGACCCCGTTGAAGTAAATATAGTTGGTGACTCTATTGACCTTGAGATGAGAATCTATGAAGGGCGTCAAGCTACTATAAATAAAATAAAAATTAGCGGAAATGATCGCCTTTACGAGAATGTTGTTCGTCGTGAGCTTCGTATTCGTCCAGGACAATTGTTTAGCAAAGAGGACTTGATGCGTTCCTTGCGTGAAATTCAACAGATGGGACATTTCGACCCTGAAAAGCTTCAACCAGATATTCAACCAGATCCTACCAATGGAACGGTAGATATAGGGCTACCTCTGACGTCAAAAGCTAACGACCAAGTAGAATTCTCGGCAGGTTGGGGACAAACTGGTATTATTGGTAAGTTAAGTTTGAAATTCACAAACTTCTCATTAGCTAACCTCTTGCATCCAGGAGAAAACTATCGTGGTATTTTACCTCAAGGAGATGGACAAACACTGACTATTAGTGGTCAGACTAATGCGAAATATTATCAATCATACAGTATTTCATTCTTTGATCCTTGGTTTGGAGGGAAAAGGCCGAATTCATTCTCGGTTTCAGCTTTCTTCTCTGTACAAACCGATATAAGTAGTCAATATTATAATTCTAGCTACATGAACAATTACTACAATAGTATGTATAGTGGTTATGGTGGCTATGGTATGTATAATTATGGAAATTATAATAATTACGAGAATTATTATGACCCAGATAAATCTATAAAGATGTGGGGTCTGTCTGTTGGTTGGGGTAAACGTTTAAGATGGCCTGATGACTATTTTACACTTTCTGCTGAATTAGCTTACCAACGTTATAACCTAAAAGACTGGCAATATTTCCCTGTAACAAATGGAAAGTGTAACGATCTAAATATCTCTTTAACACTTGCTCGTAACTCTATAGACAACCCTATTTTCCCACGTACAGGTTCTGACTTCTCGTTATCTGTTCAGTTCACACCACCATACTCTTTGTTTGATGGCAAAGATTACAAGAGTTATTTTTACGATCCAGAAAGCGATAGAGGTATCACACAAGACAACATGAATAAACTTCACAGATGGGTTGAGTACCATAAATGGAAGTTCAAAGCCAAAACGTACACTCCACTGATGGACCCAGTTGCTCATCCAAAATGTTTAGTCCTTATGACACGTACTGAGTTCGGTCTATTAGGTCATTACAACAAATACAAGAAATCTCCATTCGGAACATTTGATGTAGGTGGTGACGGTATGACTGGCTACTCAAGCTATGCAACAGAAAGTATTGCTTTACGTGGTTACGAAAATAGTTCTTTGACACCTTATGGGCAAGAAGGATATGCATATACCCGCTTAGGATTTGAATTAAGATATCCATTAATGCTAGAAACAAGTACTAATATTTATGTATTAGGCTTTATGGAAGCAGGAAATGCTTGGCATGATATTTCCAAATTCAATCCATTTGAGTTGAAACGTTCTGCTGGTTTTGGTGTTCGTATATTCTTACCTATGATTGGTATGATGGGAATTGACTGGGGATACGGGTTCGACAAGATTAATGGTTCTAAGCAATATGGCGGAAGTCAGTTCCACTTTATTTTAGGACAAGAATTCTAATATCAAATTAAAAAACTAAACGTCATGAGAAAGTCTGTTCTATCAATTATGCTTTTGTTTGCCATCAATGTGGCTGCAAATGCGCAGAAATTTGCGCTGATCGATACGGAATATATTCTAAAGAATATCCCGGCTTATCAAACGGCTAATAATGAATTGCAAGATGCTACAAAGAAATACCAAAACGAGGTTGAATTAGTAGCTAAAGAAGCACAAAAGATGTTTCAAGATTACCAAGCTCAATCTTCAGCTCTTTCCACTTCTCAGAAGACTAAGAAAGAAGACGCAATCGTAGCAAAAGAGAAATCTGCTGCCGAGCTTAAACGCAATTATTTTGGACCTGAAGGCGAATTGGTTAAGATGCGCGAAAAGCTTATCAATCCTATACAAGACGCGATTTATGAAGCTGTAAAGGAACTGTCGCAACAACATGGATACGATCTTGTTATCGATAGAGCTTCAGCTTCCGGTATTATTTTTGCAAACCCAAGGATTGATATTAGCGATGAAGTATTGAGAAAATTAGGATATTCAAATTAATTTCATACATTTGCATCCGGAAATTACTAAAAATCATTCAAATAAATTATAGAATTATGCTAAAAAAAATTGCACTTGTATTGTTGCTTGCACTCCCAATGGGTGTATTTGCGCAAAATCTGAAATTTGGTCATATTAATGCCCAAGAAATCGTTTCTTCTATGCCGGAATTTACAAAAGCACAAGCAGACATCCAAGCATTAGACAAACAATTAACAGACGAACTTCAAAGAACTCAGGAAGAATTTAATAAAAAATATCAGGAATTCCAACAAGCAATGGCAAAAGATTCTCTTCCAGCTAACATAGCTGAGAGAAGACAAAAAGAGTTGCAAGATATGATGCAAAGACAAGAGCAATTCCAACAAGAAGCTCAACAACAAATGCAAAAAGCACAAGCTGACGCAATGGCTCCAATCTATAAAAAATTGGATGATGCAATTAAAGCAGTTGGAGCTTCTGAAGGCGTAATCTACATTTTCGACCTTGCAAGAACTCAGATTCCTTATATTAACGAATCTCAAAGTATCAACCTAACAGCTAAAGTTAAAGCTCAGCTAGGTATCAAGTAAGGATCTAAATAGAAATATCATTTAGGGAAAGAGAAAAGAAGGTAATACTTCTTACTCTTTCCCTTTTTTCATGTAACTTTGCGTATATATCAATCTTCACTAGTTTGTCATGAAGCAACAATTATCTCATGCTCCCGGCCCTATTGGCGTGTTTGATTCTGGATACGGTGGTCTGACCATACTTGATAAAATCAGAAAAGTATTACCAGAGTATGATTACATTTATTTGGGAGACAACGCTCGAACCCCTTACGGAACAAGGTCTTTCGAAGTCGTATATGAGTTTACCTTACAGGCAGTCAACAAATTGTTTGAAATGGGATGCCAGCTAATAATATTAGCTTGCAATACCGCTTCAGCTAAAGCTCTTCGAAGCATTCAAATGAATGACTTACCGGGAATTGATCCGAAGCGCCGCGTTCTTGGTGTTATCCGTCCTACTGTAGAATGTATAGGTAGCCTAACGAAAACACATCACATTGGCGTACTTGCTACAGCAGGAACAATTAAATCTGAATCATATCCTTTAGAAATACATAAATTATTCCCTGAAATCGAAGTTAGTGGAATAGCCTGCCCAATGTGGGTTCCATTGGTTGAGAACAATGAATCACAAAATGAGGGCACCGATTATTTTATAAAGAAGTACATCGACCAGCTTCTTGAAAAAGATGACAAAATAGACACTATTATACTCGGGTGCACTCACTACCCTATTCTTCTTCCCAAAATATTGTATTATGTCCCCAACCATATTCGCGTAATATCCCAAGGTGAATATGTAGCTGAGAGTTTAAAGGACTACTTGTATAGGCATCCTGACATGAAAGAAAAGTGCACACAGAATGGGAGCTGCACTTTCTACACTACAGAAGCCGAAGACAAATTTATAGAATCCGCCTCATCGTTTTTAAACCAACAAATACGAGTTAGAAGAATTTCTTTGGAATAAATAAAGGAATCTCGATCCTTTTAGGATTCATTTCTGTTATATTTATAGACATAAATTAAAAACATCAGCTTATGAAAGAAGAAGACTATAGCAAATCCATAGAAGTTTTTTCGGGTTCACCATGGGAAGCCGAAATCATCAAAGGTTTATTAGAAAGCAACGATATCCGTTGTGTTATCAAAGATGGCATTTTAGGCACGCTAGCTCCCTATATTGCTCCATCGGTATCAGTACTAGTAAGAGAAGATCAGTACGAAACTGCTACCGAGCTTATCAAAAGTCGGGATGATAAAGAAAGCGATTGATTATGTTTATCCATTACCCTATCACATTTTGAAAAGTACATTTTGACCTAATCAAACGTCGATACTGAATATCCAATGAACAGATATAGGCTGCAAAGATCATTCTTTTCAGCCTATTTTTGTAACATATCAACAAAAATTTATATATTTGTACTTTCAAATTGTTAGCAATAATGAGACAAGAGTTTACACGAATAGCAATAAAAGTAGGTAGCAACGTATTAACACGCCGTGACGGGACATTAGATATCACACGTATGTCGGCACTCGTGGATCAAATAGCTGAATTAAATAAATCTGGAGTAGAAATCATTCTCATTTCTTCAGGGGCAGTAGCTTCAGGACGGAGCGAAGTTCAACCAACAAAAAAACTAAATAGTGTTGACCAAAGACAGCTATTTTCTGCTGTTGGACAAGCCAAATTAATAAACCGATATTACGAGCTTTTCCGTGAGCATAACATTGCAGTAGGGCAAGTACTAACAACCAAAGAAAGTTTCAGTACACGCCGCCATTACCTGAATCAAAAAAACTGTATGACGGTAATGCTCGAAAATGGAGTTATTCCAATTGTAAATGAAAACGACACAATCTCTGTCAGTGAGCTAATGTTTACCGATAATGATGAGCTCTCAGGGCTAATCGCTTCAATGATGGATGCACAAGCGCTTATTATTCTCAGCAACATCAACGGCATCTACAATGGTTCACCGGCCGACCCTGGTTCATCAGTGATTCGTGAAATCGAACAAGGAAAAGATTTATCTAGCTACATCCAAACAGCAAAATCGAGTTTTGGTCGTGGCGGAATGCTTACAAAAACAAACATAGCGCGTAAAGTCGCCGATGAAGGTATTACAGTAATCATAGCCAATGGAAAACAAGACGATATTTTGGTGGACTTGTTGGGACATCCTGAGGAAACGGTTTGCACACGATTTGTCCCTTCAGATGCACCAGTGTCGAGTATAAAGAAATGGATTGCTCATAGCGAGGGCTTTGCAAAAGGAGAAATTCATATTAATGAATGTGCCACCGATATCATAAATTCAGATAAAGCTGCCAGCATTCTCCCTATAGGAATTACGCATATTGAAGGCGAGTTTGAAAAAGATGATATTGTATGCATCATAGACTTTTCGGGAAAGCAAGTAGGTATAGGAAAAGCAAACTGCAATTCAGCGCAAGCAAAAGAAGCTATAGGAAAACATGGTAAGAAACCTGTAGTACATTATGATTATCTGTATATTGAACAATAAAACAAGGAGCAATGACTACAAATTTAAACGGAACTTTTGCTGCTGTACAAGCAGCTAGCCGAGAATTGGCATTGTTAGATGATGCCATAATCAATCAGATTTTAAATGCTGTGGCTGATGCAACTATTGCCGAGTCGGCCTATATTCTGGCAGAGAATGAAAAGGATTTAGCTTTGATGGATAAAAATGACCCGAAGTATGATCGCTTAAAGTTGACAGAAGAACGGCTTAAAGGTATTGCTGCCGATACACGTAATGTAGCTACACTCCCCTCTCCACTGGGCAAAAAATTAAAAGAAGCCATCCGTCCTAATGGAATGAAACTAACTAAGATTAGCGTTCCTTTTGGAGTGATCGGTATAATATATGAAGCGCGTCCAAACGTTAGCTTCGATGTTTTTTCACTCTGTCTGAAAAGTGGCAATGCATGCATTTTGAAAGGAGGAAGTGATGCTGATCATTCTAATCAAGCCATCATCAGAGTGATTCACAACATACTTGACCAATTCAAAGTTAATCCACATATTGTTGAATTACTTCCAGCAAATAGAGAGGCGACAAGTGCTTTATTGAGTGCTGTAGGTTATGTTGACCTGATTATACCAAGAGGAAGTAGTAGCCTAATTGACTTCGTTCGCAAAAATGCGCAGATTCCAGTTATTGAGACTGGAGCAGGTATCTGCCATACCTATTTTGATGAGTTTGGTGACACTCAAAAGGGTGCCGCCATTATTAATAATGCAAAGACACGCCGCGTAAGTGTATGCAATGCACTTGACTGTACCATTATTCATGAGAATCGTTTAAAGGATCTACCTTCACTATGCGAGAAACTTAAAGACAGTAAGGTAATCATATATGCAGATAATCAAGCTTACCAAGCCCTAAAAGATAGCTACCCCATTGAGCTATTACAACCTTCCACACCCGAAAGCTTTGGAACAGAATTTCTTGATTACAAAATGGCAATTAAGACTGTGAAAAGCTTCGAGGATGCATTAGGCCATATACAAGAAAATAGCTCTAAACACAGTGAGTGCATTGTTACTGAAAACAAAAATAGAGCTACCTTATTTTCTCAAATAGTTGATGCTGCTTGTGTTTATACGAATGTATCAACAGCTTTCACTGACGGAGCACAATTCGGTTTAGGAGCAGAGATAGGCATCAGCACACAGAAGTTACACGCTCGTGGTCCAATGGGGTTAGAAGAAATTACTTCCTACAAATGGGTCATTGAAGGAAACGGGCAGATAAGAGAATAGAGCGTTTATATCGATTAGAATCCATTGAACAACAACAATTAATTATAGATAAGATGAAGAAATTTACTTGTGTACAAGACATTGTCGACTTGAATTCGGCTCTTACAGAAGCATTTGAAATTAAAAAAGATCGGTTCAAATATGTGGAACTTGGGCGAAACAAAACATTGATGATGATCTTCTTCAATTCGAGCCTACGTACTCGTCTCAGCACACAAAAGGCGGCTCTAAATTTAGGAATGAATGTCATGGTGTTAGATATAAACCAAGGTGCTTGGAAACTAGAGAGCGAGCGTGGCGTGATTATGGATGGTGATAAGCCTGAGCATTTACTAGAAGCCATTCCTGTCATGGGCTGTTATTGCGACATCATTGGTGTACGTTCTTTCGCTCGTTTCGAGGATCGTGATTTTGACTATCAAGAAACAATTCTCAATCAATTCATACAATATTCTGGGCGTCCTGTCTTTTCTATGGAAGCAGCCACTCGGCATCCATTACAAAGCTTCGCAGACTTAATAACGATCGAAGAATATAAGAAAACTAAACGGCCGAAGGTAGTAATGACATGGGCACCCCACCCTCGTCCACTTCCTCAAGCGGTTCCTAATTCTTTTGCTGAATGGATGAATGCAACAGATTATGATTTTGTCATTACTCATCCTGAAGGATACGAGTTAGCACCAGAATTTGTTGGGGATGCCACAGTTGAGTATGATCAGATGAAAGCATTTGAAGGAGCAGATTTCATCTATGCGAAGAATTGGGCAGCTTATGCAGGAGATAATTACGGTCAAATATTGAGTAAAGACCGTGAATGGACAGTTAGCGATCGTCAGATGGCTGTCACTAACAATGCTTTCTTTATGCATTGCCTACCTGTACGTCGAAATATGATCGTTACAGATGAAGTTATTGAAACTCCACAATCTATAGTGATTCCTGAAGCAGCGAATCGTGAGATTTCAGCTACAGTAGTCCTAAAGAGACTTATAGAAGGTCTATAATAATATAATCAGACGAAGAAAAACACAGCTTTTTACAAAGAGACGCCCGTATTTTTAAGTAAATACGGGCGTCTTATCTTTGTATAAAACTAAACTTTGTATGCCATAAGCAATTAAAAGCTTAGAGGTACTCCTTTTTAGCGTAATTCAGGTTCTACTTTTTTACCAGCTTCAAGCCAAGCATTAAATCCTCTGTCTAGTTCAACCACTTTATATCCCTTTTCACTTAGAATCGATGCAGCCTTTTTGCTTCGCTTTCCGCTACGACAATATAAAGCGACAGGTTTACTTTTATTCAATAGCGAATCAGCCATTGACGTAAAAGATTGATCTAGTACATTAATATTAATTGCATTTGCAATATGTCCCTCAGAATATTCAGCCATTGTACGAACATCCAAACGCTGAACTTCTTCATTTTGAATGAAAGAATTAAATTCTTCTACATTCAATGTTTTAAAATCTCCTTTCTGCTGACACGAGAAAAGAGAAGAGATAAATAATAGTAATCCCACGACTAATTGATCCATTTTAAACATATATACTCATTTATTCTGTTGTTGCCGGAGCATATTCAAAACCCGGTTCAGCATACTTGGTAGACTCCACAATCTCACCGCTCTGACCGTAAGTGTGGAACTTAAACTTTATTCTAATCGTTTGATCTGATTTCTCACGATCAATGTACTTGCTCAAAGGAACTGAGAGATAAGCTCGTCTATTGTAATTTTCTTCATCACCATTAGCATTATGGTAGAGCGATAATGTGACGACCTTCTCATTCGCTTCTTCTTTCACACTTTCTTCAATCATTCCAAAAATATGCTGCTTACCACTATTGATATTCACTTTCACATTTAGAATCATATTTAAATAAGAGCGTCCCAACCAAATACTTGAAACGTCTACGGGATCGTATTTCAATCCTTCTGCAAAAGCTGGATCTAGAGGGAGTTTAGGATCCGGAGTGACCACACCCTGTATAGAGTAAATAGTAGCTGTTCCTCCATCAGAATTAACTTCATAATTACTAATAACACGACTAGAGGTATTAGGTGAAAGAGTTGAAGCCGTTTGATCATTCGACACCATTAACAATTCACCCTTATCCGGTAGAAGACTTATTATATGACCATCCTCACCTGCTGTGACGGTTACAAACTCCAGTTTCACAGAAGGATAATAATACTTATCATCTCCGCAAGCAGTGAAGAGAAAAGACATTGTTAAAAGAATAAAGGTAAATAGTTTAATTCTATTCATCGGCTAGCTGCTAAATGGTTTATCAACGGATTGGCATACATTAATAACAATTTCCCACGCAAAAAGTCTTCATCTTTATTGGGAATTTTTATTTTTTCTAATTGCTGGGCAATGTAATCTTTAAATCGCTGCTCTTCTTCAACTGAGTACGAGGCAGAAAACTCACGAGTATCATTCAACCAATCATAAGCCACATAATTACCAGAATAGATTCGATAGTTTGAATGAATTCTTCTATCTATCATAGCAGATATTCTAGAGAAAAGCTCTGGTTTGGATAAGGTACGATCTAATTCCAGTAACCTATCATTTATGCAAGTTGCTGCTTGAAAGTGCACTTGTCCTTTGTAACCAAAAAGGCCAGTCTGCATATTTATCAAATCATCTTGAGTGGTTTTCTTATACCCTTCAACATCTCTTTTCAACTGAAATTCTTGAGCTTTCAAAAAATCACAAGGATCATACTCATAAGACATTGCCAAAGGAACAATATTCATCGCCACCAGACGATCGATCAAGTCGCCCTCACCACCCATAGCAAGCATTTTTAGCACACTATCTTGCGTTCGGTCATTGGCATCTTTTGCACGTCCTTCGCGTTGGGCAATCCATACAGATTGATTCTTCTCCTTGATGGCATAGTGCATATAACGAGACATACGAGCCGACGATTCGAGCATTTGCCGCATAGTCAACGTACGTTGCACAATAAACGATTTATTAACACGCACCAATTTCTGAATCCAAGGATAAATTAGAAGATTATCTCCAATAGCAATCTCCACAGTGTCCATGCCCTGATCAACTAGTAGAATAGACAGGAAGCCAGAATCAAGAATGATATCTCGGTGATTTGATACATACGTGTAAGCCTTGCTCTTATCTGGCACTGCTTTATGATCCAAAGTCAACCCATCGGTATATTTGCGCGCAATTTCCCATAATATACCATAACAAAATGTTTTCTGAAAGTCCAACTTGCTCTTACAAGCTCTCATTTTTTGTGCCAATACTTCGAAAGGCACATTAGGAATCACTCCAGTAGCAGCTTTCTGAAAAGCAGGATCGGCAATCAGTTCTTCAAAAATTTGAGGAAGTTCCTCATCGTGGTAAGGACGAATCTCATCAAACTCTTTAGTATCCATAAGTTATGAATGTTAAGTTATGAGTGTATGTTGAAGGCTTTAGCCTACAACACAACACTTATTCTCTATAATATCAGTCATCACATCCTTTATTTCCAACCCTGCCGCACGCACTTGTTGAGGAATAAAGCTTGTCGGAGTCATTCCGGGGGTAGTATTTACTTCCAGAAGATTGATCTTTTCACCGGCTGTCACAATATAATCGACCCGGATAATACCTGAACAACCCAATATATCATAAATAGCAGATGTGAGTTTTTGAACACGATCTGTCAGCTCATTGGAGATACGAGCGGGAGTTATCTCATCAACCTGTCCATTATATTTAGCATCGTAATCAAAGAATTCATTATGAGTCACAACTTCTGTGGGTGGAAATAGCACCGTCTTTTGGCTGGTTTTATAGCATCCACAGGTCAACTCTGTACCTTCCATAAATGCTTCAACAACCACTTCCTTCGCCTCTTCAAACGCTTTAGCAATGGCAGGTTGAATTTGTTCCTTTACTTTTACTTTTGTTACACCAAAGCTAGATCCTCCCAAGCTAGGCTTAATAAAACAAGGCAAACCTATTTTTTCCATCACATCTTCGTCTGATACGGATTGTCCTTGACGTAATAATAAAGACTCAGCAATACGCACACCAAATGCTTTCAGATATTGGTTGCAGGCAAATTTATCATAAGTAATGGCAGCGGCCAAAACACCACAACAAGAGTATGGAATGTTCAACATATCGAAGTATCCTTGAAGACGACCATCTTCTCCAGGAGTACCATGAATCGTGATATAAGCAAAGTCAAACTTTACTTTCGTCGAACCTTGCATAAAGCTGAAATCATTACGGTCTACGGGTGCCTTCACACCATCTGGTAGTTGAACCTCCCAGCGAGTTCCTTGCATTTCAACAATGTACAATTCGTACTTCTCTTTATCAATAAAAGAATATATTCCCTGTGCACTACGCAGAGATACATAAAATTCGGAGGTATCACCTCCAGCTACGATAGCAATTGTGCGTTTCATTCTATTTCTCTATTACTTATGTAGCCTCTCCACTTCTCTATAAGCCGGGCCATGTCATCTGGAAGTTCGGAAGTAAAGTACATTTCTTCGCCAGTAGCGGGATGTACAAATCCTAACGTCATAGCATGAAGCGCCTGCCGGGGACAAGTGTCAAAGCAGTTATTTACAAATTGTTTGTATTTACTAAAATGAGTTCCTTTTAAAATCTCGTGTCCACCATACCGTTCATCATTGAAGAGAATATGACCGATATATTTCATGTGAACACGAATCTGATGTGTTCTACCGGTTTCGAGCACACACTCAACGAGTGTAACATAGCCTAACCGTTCCAGTACTCGATAATGAGTTACTGCATGTTTGCCCATAGTGGGATCAGGCATTACTGCCATTTGCATACGATCTTTCGGATTACGTGCAATGCTTCCTACCACCGTGCCCTCATCCTGTTCCACATTCCCCCAAACTAACGCACGATATTTTCGCTTAGTCGTTTTATTAAAGAATTGTAAGCCTAAATGAGTTTTGGCATCAGGCGTTTTAGCTATTACTAAGAGCCCGGAAGTATCTTTATCGATACGGTGAACAAGTCCTACATGCGGATCATTGGCATCATATTCGGGATTATCTTTCATGTGCCATGCCAAAGCATTAACAAGTGTGCCATGATAGTTTCCATGTCCAGGATGAACTACCAGCCCCGCAGGTTTATTGACTACCATGAGATCCTTGTCTTCATAGACTATATTCAATGGAATATTTTCTGGGATAACCTCATTCTCATAGCGAGGTCGATCCATCATGACAGTAATTACATCGAGCGGTTTCACTTTATAGCTACTCTTCACTGGCTTGCCATTTGCCATCACAAATCCACCATCAGCAGCTTTCTGAATACGATTTCTCGACGCATTGACTATGCGTTCGAACAGATACTTGTCGACTCGAATCGTTGCTTGCCCCTTATCTACTACTACCCGAAAATGTTCATAAAGCTGAGCATCTTCACCGACAGGTTCAACATCTTCTAAGTCAGTATCCAATTCATCCGAAAGTTCTTCGTCTATCATGAGTATATTATTTCTGCTATTTGCTTATTAAAACCAACTATCATCTTGCGAAGTATTGCTACTTGTAGCTGCTGGCTCTTCCACATTTTCTGTATTTTCTGTAGAATCGTTTTCTAAAGATTCATGTTCCCCGTTTCCAACCATTAAGGTGAGTGAAGCACCCAGTGGAACCATATCTCCAGCAGATAAAGACCTTCCGCGATACTTGACGCCATAGACCCAATCTTTTTCTCCACTCATTAACTGCACTTCAGTTAACTTAAATCCGGCTGCAAGTACTTTGGCCTGAGCTTGACGAAGAGAGCTATTATCAGCCACATCGGGTACTGCACGCAAAGGAACTTTCAATGTATTGATTGTCATATAAATGACACGACCTTCCTTAACCTTATGTCCTGGCTCAGGATTAATATCTAAAACAATTCCAGCTACTTTTTCCTTCACGTAAGCCGAATCAGATACTACGCACTCTAGCCCATGATTACGAAACATCTTTGATGCTTCGTCAACCGTCATTCCCTTCACATCGGGAACAACTACAGCTTCACCATGTCGTGTATATATATCCAGCCATTTTAACGTGCCGAACAATAATAACATCATTACCACAATCATGGCGATGATATTCACCCAAAAATATTTATTAGTTTTAAAAGAAAAGAATTCTTTGACAGTCATAAGCTTTGCTATTAATCCGCGCCAAAGATACGACAAATAAGTTTAAATTAGGAAAAGTGAGCGATGAAAATATCCTTGCCGATAATGCAAGGACATTAATCATCACTCGAAATTGCTGTAACTATAATCCCCACTTATATAGATTTCAACAACCAATATCTTTATCATACATTTTATAGGTTCAAAGAAAAACCGACCTCTTCAATGCATTTATGTTATTCTTTGGTAGCAAAGGAAGATAAAATATAACATAGTTTCGTACATTAAACATTATTTAATACATTATTTAACTAAAAGAATAAAGAACATTGCATTTTGACAAAGCAAAGACTATTTACAGCCATAACCACCTTAAAATCATTAAGAAACAAAAAGGGCGAAGTGATATACTTCGCCCTTTTTGTTTCTTAATGATGATTACCACTTTTGACCGTTGTACTCATCAGAAACAGTTAGTTTCTTTCTGCCTTTTGCACGGCGAGCAGCTAATACTCTACGACCATTAGCAGATGCCATTCTCTCACGGAAACCGTGTTTATTCTTTCTCTTTCTGTTAGAGGGTTGAAATGTTCTTTTCATTACTGTATCTTGTTTTTTATGTTATTATTCTACGTAATCGGGCTGCAAAAATAGGTACTTTTTTTAAATTAACCAAGAGATAACTCATTTTTGCTCAAAAGTTTTTGTGTTTTTTACCGATTTAGATTACTTTTGCAATCGAATTAGTAAGGAAACAATTAAATAACAATAATATAATAAGAAAAATAGTAGTATGATTAATGCTCAAGACATCAAAAACGGAGCTTGCATCCGTATGGACGGAAAGCTGTATTTCTGCGTTGAATTCCTCCACGTAAAACCAGGTAAAGGTAATACTTTTATGCGTACCAAACTGAAAGACGTGATTAGTGGATACGTTATTGAACGTCGCTTCAATATCGGTGAAAAGCTTGAAGACGTACGTGTAGAACGCCGCCCATACCAATTCCTATATAAAGAAGGAGAAGATTATATCTTTATGAATCAAGAAACTTTTGATCAGCATCCTATCGCTCACGATTTGATTAATGGTGTTGATTTCTTGCTTGAAGGTATGACTTTGGAAGTTGTTTCTGATGCTTCTACTGAAACAGTTCTTTATGCTGATATGCCTATCAAAGTTCAAATGAAGATTACTTATACTGAACCGGGATTGAAAGGCGACACTGCTACTAACACATTGAAACCTGCAACTGTTGAGTCTGGTGCAACTGTACGCGTACCTTTGTTTGTCAACGAAGGTGAGACTATTGAAATTGATACTCGTGACGGTTCTTACGTAGGAAGAATCAAAGGATAAATTGTCATATAAATGACATAAAGAAACGGTGGATTTGCCTCAGCAGATCCACCGTTTTTTATTACCTTTGCCCATCACTAACCCTAATAAATTACAATAGAATGAAGAAGTTAATTTACACATTATTATTTGTCCTTATCTCCGTTGCAGTCAACGGTCAGGCCAAATATGTATTCTATTTCATTGGAGATGGAATGGGAGTCAATCAGGTAAACGGCACAGAAATGTATCAAGCAGAACGACAAAACGGGCGTATCGGTGTGGAGCCTTTGTTATTCACACAGTTCCCTGTGGCGACTATTGCTACAACCTTCTCTGCGACAAACTCAGTAACCGATTCTGCAGCTGCTGGAACAGCACTTGCAACAGGGAAAAAAACTTATAATAGTGCTATTTCTGTCGGAGAAGATAAGCAACCCATTGAAACGATTGCAGAAAAGGCAAAGAAAGCTGGAAAGAAAGTTGGAGTCACGACTTCTGTTAGTGTAGATCATGCCACTCCAGCCACATTCTACGCTCACCAGGCTAACCGCAATATGTATTATGAAATTGCGAATGACCTACCCAAAGCGAACTTTGATTTTTACGCTGGTGGAGGGTTCCTTAAGCCAACAACGACCTACGATAAGAAAGAAGCGCCCAGCATTTTTCCAATGTTCAAAGAAGCTGGCTATACAGTAGCTCGCGGTTATAACGATTATAAAGCTAAGGCTAAAGATGCTAAAAAAATGATCCTAATACAGGAAGAAGGCAAAGATCCTTCTTGTTTGCCTTATGCCATTGATCGCAAAAGCGACGACCTTACTCTTGCGCAAATTACTGAAAGTGCCATTGATTTCCTCACAAAAGGTAAAAACAAGGGGTTCTTCCTAATGGTTGAAGGGGGAAAAATAGACTGGGCATGCCATTCAAATGATGCTGCAACAGCTTTCAATGAAGTTAAAGATATGGATGATGCAGTTAGAGTGGCTTACGAGTTTTATAAGAAACACCCCAAAGAGACACTGATTGTTATCACCGCCGATCACGAGACAGGAGGTATTGCCCTAGGCACAGGGAAATATGAGTTAAACCTAAAGGTACTCCAATACCAAAAGCATTCTGCTGACGAACTTTCTAGTGAAATCAGTGAGTTGAGAAAATCAAAAGGCAATAAAGTAACTTGGGAAGACATGAAAGCATTCCTTGGAGAAAGAATGGGCTTTTGGAAAGAAGTGCCTATTTCTTGGGAACAAGAGAAAAGACTTCGTGATGAGTTTGAGCAATCATTTGTGAAGAATAAAGTGGTGTTTGCAGAAAGCATGTATTCTAAAAGTGAACCAATTGCCGCACAAGCTAAAGAGATCTTGGATGAAATTGCCATGATAGGCTGGACCAGTGGTGGACATTCGGCAGGGTTTGTTCCTGTATTTGCCATCGGAGCGGGTTCACAACTATTCAACGACAAAATAGACAATACAGAAATACCTAAAAGAATAGCCAAAGCAGCAGGATATAAATAAGATTAGCTGCTTCTTTGATAAGATAGCCAATTAGCTTATGGTCAACAACCGTAAACTAATTGGCTATTTTAGTATAATAAAAGTTGTGCCAACCTATTGTTTTAGTTGTGCCAACCCGCTTGGCACAGCTGTGCCACTCTTTTGGCAAGGGCGTGCCAATGTATGGGCAGAGTTGTGCCAATACATTGGCACAACACAAATTTATGCATCTTTTCAAAAACCTACAGGTTCATCACATCTTGTTCAAACTGCTCTTTATCCCCAGCTGCCTTATTTCGCATTCTGCTCCTATAGTTATAAATCGTAGCCAAAGAATATCCTAGAAAATGAGCAATCTTGTTACTATCTACCACTCCTAAACGAATCAAAGCAAAGATGCGAAGTTCGGTAGTCAGTAACTCATCCGATTTGGGATAGATCCTCCCCTCTTCCAGCAACAATCCATTAAACGATTCAATAAAATTCGGGAATAACTTTAGGAAAGACTTATCAAATTCATTGTAGAACTCATTCCTCTCGTCACGAATAAACTGTTCCGACTTGATGGCTTTAAAGAGTTCATCAATTCGCGAAGACATGGCCAACTTAGCTAAAGAGCGGCGATAGATTTCAAGCTTATCAAGGTATTTCACGCACCGATCTAAGTAACGGGCAATATACACTTCCTTTATTTTTCCGGTTTGCTCAAGTTCTTTGTTCACCAACAGCATTTGTTTATTGGCCAAACTCAAATTACGCCGCATAACAGAAAGTTTCTTCATCCAACGATAGAGATAAAAAACAGCAATAATAAGAAATAAGGAGAGTATACTTACGCTAATCAACATAGTACGAGAAATGACACGTTCCTTCTCTTCTTTCAGTTTATAGGCTTTATCTATGATGGGAAAGAATTCCGTCACTTCAATAAAGCGAAGGCGGGCATTACAAGCTACTGCATCTTCCATCGAACGGCTGAGATACTTATAGGCTCGATCAATATCACCAGACTCATACATTAAATGAGCTAGCTTCTGCAATGAAGCGTATTCTCGCACGGAAGACTCTAAGTCGGCAATCGTCGTTTGTATAAGGTAATAAATCTCTTTGTCTCTATCGTTTTTCTTGCCATAAGCCTCCGATAGTGTATAATAGACGTATACTTTCTGTCGCTCATCTTCCACACTCTTCACCACATTGTTCAATAAGTTAATAGCCCGATCTGGCTTCCCATCCATTATATATCGTTCGGCTAAAGCAATGGTTCTGTTCTCCTGCGAAGGCATCATAGAAATAATGGAATCCCGGTATAAATCCGTTTTCTTCAGATATTTTTCTTTCTCATATTTGCTCGTAGTGTAATCTGCTAACCATCCATAGCAAGCCCGATAGGTTTGATAATAAGACAAAAGTGTGGCCTGATCGAGGCTTTTGGGGTCAGTTCTTTCCAGTTGTTCTATAGCTTCAATATACATTCCCATAACCCCCATTACCGTAGCACGATTTATGATGAGCCGGTTTTTCAACTCCGGACGCTTCAACTGCGGAAGCATATCCATCTGCCGATTGATATAAAACAAAGCTGAATCTGCTTGATAATGAAGATAGGCATTGAAAAGAGAAGTGTAGAGTTCAAACTTCCTGGCAGGATCGACTGAATTTCTAAGTGCGGCTTTCAAATCTGCAATCTCCTTTTCTTTCTTATCTTGATACATTTTCTTCTTCCCGATAACATCATCTAACTGCTGAAGAGCAAGCTTATTCACATCATTAAGTTTTGCCGACAAGGGAAGAGCAGGGTACACAAAAAGAAGAAACAAAACATAATAGGCTAGATTTTTCATAAGGTGCATTTTTAAAGATGTTACAAATATAGTAAATATACCACTGATAACGAAAAACATGCTCCCAACATTTTTCATTATCATTTGTATTTTTTAATTGTAGGCGAACATATATTGCGCTAATTATCAAATAGATAAACAGTTATGCAATTTATATTTCCATTCTAGTTTCAGAAACGCATCTCCCATCGCCCTACATTTGTAACATCAACATTTAAGTTATCATTTAAAATCTAGTTACCATGAAAAGAAATTTAATATTTGCAATTTTACTATTATTCCTATCGGGGTATCAACAAATTCTATTCGCTAATAGCATCAAAAAAGTAGCTCCTAACTTTTGGTGGGCAGGAATGAAGAATACTGAACTTCAGATACTTTTATATGGCGATGAAATAAACTCTTCAGAAGTAAATCTTTCATCGACCGACATAACTCTAAAAGAAGTGGTGAAACTAGAGAACCCTAACTATCTCATCTTATACCTAGATATTTCAGAGGCTACTCCTCAAACCTTTGACATAACCCTGAAACAAGGTAAAAAACAAACGATAGTTCCCTATGAGCTTAAAGAGCGCAAAGCTAAAGCATCAAAAGTAGAGGGATTCGATTCGAGTGATGTGCTTTATCTGATTATGCCCGACCGATTTTCAAATGCTGATCCGAACAATGATATTATCCCTAGTATGCAAGAAGCTACAGTTGACCGCAGCAATCCTATTGCACGCCATGGTGGTGATTTAAAAGGTATACAAAACCATCTAGGCTACTTGGCCGATTTAGGAATTACCAGCATTTGGCTTAATCCCATTCAAGAAAATGATATGAAAGAAGGTTCATATCATGGATATGCCATCACAGACTATTATCAAGTAGACCGACGCCTTGGTAGTAATGAAGAATTTCGTAATCTAGTAAAAGAAGCGAATGCAAAAGGACTTAAAGTAGTGATGGACATGATTTTTAATCATTGTGGATCAAACAATTATCTTTTCAAAGACATGCCTTCGAAAGACTGGTTCAACTTTAAAGGGACTTATGTGCAAAGCAGCTTTAAAACAGCTACCCAAATGGACCCTTATGCCTCTCATTATGAAAAGAAGATTGCCATTGATGGATGGTTCGCGCAAACAATGCCCGACTTCAATGAAAGGAATCGGCATGTAGCTACTTACCTTATTCAAAGCAGTATCTGGTGGATAGAATATGCTGGCATCAACGGCATCCGCCAAGACACTTATCCTTATGCCGACTATGACATGATGGCTCAATGGTGCAAAGCCGTCAATGAAGAATACCCACGTTTCAACATTGTAGGCGAAACATGGTTGGGCAGTAATGTACTCATATCTTATTGGCAAAAAGACAGTAAACTCGCTTTCCCTAAGAACAGCAACCTTCCCACAGTTATGGATTTTCCGTTAATGGAGATCATGAACAGTGCATTCGATGAAGAAACCACCGAATGGCGAGGTGGACTTTACGGACTATACGAATATTTATCTCAAGATCTGGTATATGCCAATCCTATGAATTTGCTTACTTTCCTTGACAATCACGATACGTCCAGATTCTATCATGCGGATAAAGACACGCAAAATCTGGACCGTTATAAGCAAGCGCTGACTTTCTTACTAACCACTCGCGGAATACCTCAGATTTATTATGGAACAGAAATACTTATGGCTGCCGATAAAGCAAATGGTGATGGACTACTCCGTTGCGACTTCCCGGGAGGTTGGGCCAATGATGAAAAGAATGATTTCAGAACCGACCAAAGAACGTCACATCAAAACGAAGCCTATTCTTTCATGAAGAAATTATTGCAATGGCGAAAGAACAGTCCGGTTATTGCCAAAGGAGAACTAAAACACTTCGCACCTAATAAAGGAGTCTATGTATACGAACGTAAATATGGTAATCAATCAGTTGTAGTTTTCCTCAATGGTAACAACAGAGAAGCAACGCTTTCACTCAAGCCTTATCAAGAAATTCTTCCGGCCTCATCTGCACCCGACCTATTAACCGGCAATACGATTGATTTAAAAGAAGATTTAACACTTAAGAGCCGCGGAATATATATTTTATCCTTCTAAAAGAGTTCACTAGGACTTATATTTCTAGAGTAGAACAAAAGAGATAATAGACTAATATACAACAATATAGTATTGGTTTAGATTTGTATTTTTATTCTAATCAGAGAATAATGCCAAGGTCGGTGCTACATTTGCATCAACCTAAGTGAACAGAAGTATACACATCCGTTAGCTTACAATTTAATACCCTAAAAGAATGAAAAAGAACAAGTTTTTTTCGCTTATCGCATTCCTTTCTATTTCACTTCTAGCGAATGCGCAACAGACATTGACCTCACCGGATGGAAATCTGGTTATGACCTTTCAACTGGACAAGAACGGTGCTCCAACGTACAGCTTGACGTATAAAAACAAAGTAGCAATCAAACCTAGTACACTAGGATTAGAGTTAAAGAAGGAAGACAACACCAGAACCGATTTCGATTGGGTAGATAGACGTGACCTCACCAAGCTTGATTCTAAAACTAATCTTTATAATGGATTTGAACTTAAGGATACTAAAACCAGCACGTTCGACGAGACTTGGCAACCGGTTTGGGGAGAAGAAAAAGAGATACGTAACCATTACAATGAATTGGCAGTCAATCTCTTCCAGCCCATAAATGACCGATCCATCGTCTTGCGCTTTCGTTTATTTAACGACGGACTTGGATTTCGTTATGAATTTCCACAACAAAAGAGTCTAAACTACTTTGTAATCAAAGAAGAGCATTCTCAATTTGCCATGGCAGGTGACCATATAGCCTATTGGATACCGGGAGACTATGATACACAAGAATATGACTACACCATCTCTAGGCTCTCTGAAATAAGAGGTTTGATGAAACAAGCTATCACCCCTAATTCCTCACAAACGCCGTTCTCTCCAACAGGAGTGCAAACTGCACTAATGATGAAAACCGATGATGGGCTCTACATTAACCTGCACGAAGCAGCATTAATCGACTATTCATGTATGAACCTCAACTTGGATGATAAGAATATGATCTTTGAATCTTGGCTCACACCCGATGCTAAAGGAGATAAAGGATATATGCAAACTCCTTGCACCTCACCATGGCGTACCATTATTGTGAGTGATGATGCCCGCAACATTCTAGCTTCACGAATTACTCTCAATCTCAACGAACCTTGTAAGATTCCAGATGCAGCTTCATGGATAAAACCAGTGAAATACATCGGTATATGGTGGGATATGATCACTGGGAAAGGCTCATGGGCTTATACAGATGAACTGACAAGCGTTAAACTTGGAGAAACTGATTATACAAAAACTAAACCAAACGGAAAACACTCAGCCAACACCGCCAATGTGAAACGCTACATTGACTTTGCTGCTGCAAATGGTTTTGATGCTGTATTGGTAGAAGGATGGAATGAAGGATGGGAAGATTGGTTTGGCAATAGCAAAGATTATGTCTTCGACTTCTTAACTCCTTACCCAGACTTCGACGTAAAAGAGATTCATCGCTATGCAGCTGAAAAAGGAATTAAGATTATGATGCATCATGAAACATCTGCATCTGTTCGCAATTATGAACGCCATATTGATAAAGCTTATCAATTTATGGTAGCCAATGGATATAATTCCGTTAAAAGTGGCTATGTAGGCAATATTATCCCTCGGGGAGAGCACCACTACGGCCAATGGATGAATAATCATTATCTATACGCTGTAAAGAAAGCTGCCGATTACAAGATTATGGTCAATGCACACGAAGCAACACGTCCAACAGGTATTTGCCGTACATACCCTAATTTGATTGGCAATGAATCTGCCCGAGGTACGGAATACGAAGCTTTCGGTGGTAATAAAGTATACCATACAACAATTTTACCCTTCACCCGCTTACTAGGTGGACCGATGGATTACACGCCAGGCATCTTTGAAACTCATTGCAATAAGATGAATCCTGCAAATAACTCTCAAGTTCGTTCCACAATTGCACGCCAATTGGCGTTATATGTCACCATGTATAGTCCTTTGCAAATGGCAGCAGACATCCCGGAAAACTATGAACGCTTCATGGATGCTTTCCAATTTATTAAAGACGTAGCCATCGACTGGGATGAAACTCAATATCTAGAAGCTGAACCAGGAGAATATATAACAATTGCGCGTAAAGCGAAAGGCACCAATGATTGGTATGTAGGTTGCACTGCAGGCGAGAATGGACACAACTCAGATTTAGTATTCAATTTCCTTGAAAAAGGAAAGCAATACATCGCAACTATATATGCAGATGCCAAAGATGCTGACTGGCAAAGCAACCCACAAGCTTATACTATAAAAAGAGGGATACTTACAGAGAAAAGCAAACTTAAAATGCATGCTGTGAATGGTGGGGGGTATGCCATCAGCATCAAAGAAGTAAAAGAAAAGACGGAACTAAAAGGATTAAAAAGGCTTTGACAATTGATCTAGCCTATAAAAGAGAAAATTATTTTCACGTAAAATGTTTTCAATAGGTATTTTTAAAGAACTTTTGGGATTTAAAGACTGTTATAATATTGTTAACTTTAATATTTATAATGCATGAAGCAAATTAAATTTAGAATCTTTCGAATGATTCTCCCCCTGTTATTAGGGATGCTTGTATCATTTAGCGCTTATGCACAGCAAATCACTGTGAAAGGGCATGTGAAAGACGCAATTGGCGAACCTATCATCGGCGCCAATATTCTAGTCAAAGGTACTACCAACGGAACAATTACAGATTTCGATGGAAACTTTCAGCTGTCTGCAAAACAAGGCGACATAATTGCTGTTTCATTTATTGGCTACAAGCCCGCAGAACTTCCTGCAACGGCACAAATGAACATAACCCTCAAGGATGATACTGAAACACTAGACGAAGTGGTAGTCATCGGTTATGGTCAAGTGAAAAAGAACGATATGACCGGTTCTGTTATGGCTATCAAACCTGATGAATTGAGCAAAGGTATTACTACAAATGCTCAGGATATGTTATCTGGAAAAATAGCAGGTGTTAGTGTGATTTCCAATGATGGTGCTCCGGGAAGTGGCGCACAAATCCGAATTCGTGGAGGTTCTTCTTTGAACGCTAGTAATGATCCGCTCATTGTAATTGATGGACTAGCTATCGACAACGAAGGTATCAAAGGTATGGCAAACGGGTTATCAATGGTCAATCCTGCTGATATAGAAACTCTTACTGTACTAAAAGATGCATCTGCAACAGCTATTTATGGTTCACGTGCATCCAATGGGGTAATCATCATTACTACAAAGAAAGGGAAGAATGGACAAGCACCAAGCGTAAACTATAGTGGCTCTGTGTCGTTCTCTAAAACTCAAAAACGTTACAAGGTATTAAGTGGAGATGAATACCGTGCTTATGCCACTGAATTGTGGGGTGACAAACTACCTGCTGAACTTGGTACAGACAATACAGACTGGCAGGATGAAATATTCCGCACTGCTGTAAGTACTGATCACCATGTTTCAATCAATGGAGGATTCAAAAACCTGCCTTACCGTGTCTCCTTAGGTTACACAGACGATGATGGTATTGTGAAAACATCGAACTTCCGCCGTTTCACTGCTTCTGTCAACCTTGCACCGTCTTTCTTTGACGACCACTTGAAGCTTAACATCAATGCCAAATATATGAATGGGAAAAACCGCTATGCCGACACAAGTGCCGCCATCGGTGGAGCATTGGCTATCAACCCTACCCGTCCTGTCTATTCCAGCGAAGAACCCTACCAATTCACGGGTGGTTATTGGCAGAATATAAATGCGACTACTGGATTTAGCAACCCAGATTGGAAATATACATCTAACCCGAATTCGGCACAGAATCCGCTTGCTGCATTGGAGCTTAAAAATGATAAAGCAAACAGCAACGACTTTGTTGGCAATGTAGATGTTGACTATAAACTCCATTTCTTCCCCGACCTTCGTTTGCATGCAAGCGTAGGTGGTGAATACGCTGAAGGGACTCAAACGACTGTTGTTTCTCCATACTCATTCAGCAATAATTATTATGGCTGGAATGGTGACGTCACTCAATATAAATATAACGTATCGTATAATATATATGCACAATACATCAAATCTTTAGGAGCAAACGACTTTGACATCATGGTCGGTGGTGAAGAACAGCACTTTCATCGCAACGGATTTGAAGAAGGCCAAGGCTGGGATTCGTATACCCAAACACCTCATGACGCCAAATTGCGTGAGCAAACAGCTTATGCAACAAGAAACACGTTAGTCTCTTATTTCGGCCGTTTGAACTACACTCTTATGAACCGATACTTACTTACCTTCACAATGCGTTGGGATGGATCTTCACGTTTCTCCAAAGATAACCGTTGGGGTACATTCCCGTCTTTAGCTTTGGGATGGAAAATTAAAGAAGAAAGCTTCTTGAAAAATGTGAATGTACTGTCTGACCTTAAATTACGTTTAGGTTGGGGTATTACTGGACAACAGAACATTGGTAATGATTTTGCTTATCTTCCTCTGTATGTGGTAAACAACGAATATGCTCAGTATCCATTTGGCGATACTTATTACTCAACTTCACGCCCGAAAGCATTCAATGAAAACCTGAAGTGGGAAAAGACTACCACATGGAATGCCGGACTTGATTTTGGATTTCTTAATGGAAGAATTGCTGGTAGCGTAGATGGTTACTACCGTAAAACAGACGACTTGCTGAATAGCATTAAGATTCCTGTAGGTACTAACTTCAATGCTCAGATGACACAAAATATTGGCTCACTTGAGAACTACGGTATGGAATTCTCTATCAATGCAAAGCCCATTGTTACGAAAGATTTAGTTTGGGATCTAAGTTATAATATCACATGGAACCATAATGAAATTACAAAGTTGACAGGCGGTAACGACAACGATTATTACGTAGAAACAGGTGATAAAATCTCTAGAGGTAACAACACCAAAGTACAAGCGAATAAAGTGGGTTATGCAGCCAATGCATTCTATGTTTATCAACAAGTATATGATGAAAATGGTAAACCTATTGAAAACATGTTCGTCGATCGTAATGGAAATGGGACAATAGACAGTGGAGATAAATATATGTACAAGAAACCTGCTGGAGATGTTTTAATGGGATTAACATCCAAAATTCTCTATAAGAACTTTGACTTCAGTTTCTCTTTACGTGCCAGTCTGAACAATTATGTGTATTATGACTTCCTGAGTAATAAAGCTAATGTCAGCACTTCGGGCCTTTACTCCAACAATGCATATAGCAATACCAGTGCCGAAGCCGTTGCACTAGGTTTCAGCGGACAAGGCGATTACTACATGAGTGATTATTTTATTCGTAACGCCTCATTCTTACGTTGTGATAACATCACGCTAGGCTATTCCTTCCAAAGTCTGTTGAAAACACAAACCTATAAAGGTATTGGTGGCCGCCTATATGCTACAGTACAGAATCCGTTTATTATCAGTAAATACAAAGGTCTTGATCCAGAAGTTAAAAGTGGTATAGATGCTAATCCATATCCAAGAGCTATAACTTTCCTATTTGGCCTAAGTTTGCAATTCTAACATTCATAAAATTAGTTTATCATGAAAACAAGATATATCAAACAACTATTGTCAGTGGCACTGATTGCTATTCTCTCTCCGGGAGTAACTTCATGTGTCAACGATTTGGATATAAGCCCTATCGATCCTCAAACTGGAAGTAGTTTCGATCAACAGGGAGTATTTGTGAAAGGTTATGCCATGTTGGGAGTAACCGGGCAACAAGGTGTCTCAGGTTCTCCTGACTTAGATGGACAAGATGAAGGCGAGTCGGGGTTCTACCGTACCACATTCAACTGCAACGAACTAGGCACAGATGAATGTATTTGGGCATGGCAAGATAACCAAGATATACCCCAACTTACAAATATCAGTTGGAGTCCATCAAGCCAACGTACGGAATGGGTATATGTACGTTTAGGTTATGATATTACACAATACAACTTCTTCCTCGATCAAACTGAAGGTATGACTGATGCAGAGACGCTGAAACAACGGGCAGAAATACGTTTCTTACGTGCTCTACATTATTGGTACTTCCTCGATTTATTCGGAAAAGCTCCATTCAAAGATCACTTCAGCAATGACTTGCCTGTAGAGAAAAAAGGCACTGAACTTTATGACTACATTCAGAGTGAGCTAAACGAAATAGAAGCCGACATGTATGAACCGCGCCAAGCACCATTCGGACGCGCAGACAAAGCTGCTAACTGGCTTCTACGTGCACGTTTATATTTAAATGCCGGCGTATATACAGGACAAACCAATTATGGCAAAGCTGAAGAATATGCAACGAAAGTAATTACTTCAAGTTACAAGTTATGTACAAACTACAAAGAACTATTCATGGCTGACAACGATGAAAATCCGAATGCCATGCAGGAGATTATTCTACCTATCAGACAAGATGGTGTGAAGACACGTAATTTTGGAGGTTCAACTTATCTGGTTTGTAGTACCCGCATTGCCGGTATGCCTCGAATGGGTACCACAAACGGGTGGTCTTGTATCTTTGCACGTGCAGCTATGGTTAAGAAATTCTTCTCCAATCTTGATAACGTACCGATGCTACCCTCAGATGTTGACATCCCCACTAAGAATTTAGACACTGATGAACAAATTGATGCATTCGATGCACAATATGGCATTAGAACGGAGGATATGATAACAGCTGCAGGAGACGACCGTGCTATGTTGTATTCGGGAGTAGGCGGTGGCAGAAGAAAGATTCAAACAGACGCTATCACCGGATTCACAAGCGGTTTATCTATTGTTAAATGGCAAAATTACCGTTCAGATGGCAAACCGACAAGTCATACTGAGTATCCTGACACAGACATTCCTTTGTTCCGTATAGCAGAAGCATATTTGACACGTGCAGAAGCAATTTTCCGCCAAGGAGGAGATGCAAAAGAAGATATTAATGCACTTCGTTTACGTGCCAACTGTACAAGAATGGTACAGACTGTAACTGAGCAGGAGCTTATTGATGAATGGTCTCGTGAATTTTATTTGGAAGGTCGTCGTCGTTCGGACTTGGTTCGTTTCGGCATGTTTACCACCAATAAATATGTTTGGGACTGGAAAGGAGGAGCGATGAACGGTACATCTGTTGCATCCTACTATAATGTATATCCTATCCCAGTATCGGATCTAAACAATAACAAAAACATGTCGCAAAATGAAGGCTATAAATAATCAGTAGTTCATCCTAACATAAAAGAATGCCATTATGAAAAAAATATCCAATATATTACTCGCCATCACCTTTGCACTGCCTCTTTTCACAGCTTGCGAAAGTGACAATGGTAGCAATCCGATTTTAAATGAGCCCGATACATTCATGCTAAATACGCCCCCATTTGCAGCTAACAATGTATACGACCTAAAGAATGCTCAGTCTGTAGAATTGACCTGCACACAACCTGATTATGGTTTTCCTGCTGCTACAACTTATACCGTACAAGCATCTTTCGAGCAAAACTTCATAGATGCTACAGAAGATACCAAAGCTAACTATGTAGCACTAGAAAGCACCTATCAAACCGCAAAAATGAATGTGAATGCTTCTGAACTCAACGGTGCTTTGGTTGAGCTATGGGCATCTATGAACGGCGAACAAACTGCTCTCCCCATTGATCCGATAGTTGTATATATCCGCCTGAGAGCGAATGTCACTGGCAGTGGTAAAGGGGTGTGTCTCTCCAATGTAGTTGAGCTTCCCAAAGTTGTGATTTCCAAAAACGCAAGCTCTTTGGCACCTCCTAAAACGATGTTTATCATAGGTTCTATGCTAGAGGGTTGGTCAATATGGAAACCAATGGCAGGAGTTTATGGAATGGACGGTCAGTTCTATACAATGGTTTATTTTGATGCCAACTCTGAGTTCAAATTTGGAACAAAAGAGAACGAATATATTGGCATTAACGACAACCGCGTAACTGTAACCGACAAAGCCGGAGCAGGAATTAGTGGAAGCGACAATTTCATTGTACAAAATCCAGGATGGTATATATTCTACATCAAAGCTGCTGTTAAGGGTTCTGACTATGCGTTTACAATGACCTTCTACCCAGCTGAAGTTTATTTATTTGGGAATACAACCAGTGGTTCTTGGTCATATAACGACGCATGGAAGTTTTCCGTTCCTGCTAAAGACGGAAACTTCGTATCGCCTGCAATGACAGCAAGTGGCGAAGTTCGTATGTGCTTCAAAACAGACCTTGACTGGTGGAGAACAGAATTCACCCTTTACAATGGAACAATTTTCTATCGTGATATCAATATAGTTGATAGTTGGACAGAAAAAGGCGACGGCTATTCTGTTCAAGGCTCAGCTGGCAATGTTATAGAACTGAACTTCACTGCTGGCACAGGAGAAAAGAAGTAATAAACTTTTAAAGAACGATTCATTATGAAAAAACATATACTATATGCAGGGATGTTTCTGGCAGCAATCGGTTTTTCTGCCTGTAACGAAGATTTCAAAGACTGGGCTGATCCCCAGTCCAATCCCCAAGAAGACTCAGTCGGACAGTTGACTGCAACTTTCGTTGCAGGCAAAGATGCAAATATTCTTATGGACGTAACTTCAGTAGATTCTGTAGAAATTGCAAAAATTAGTTCAACTACAGCCGAAGAAGGAAGTAGCATTGCTATTAATTCTTTGATGCTGAATGAGAATTATACCATTCCTTTTACCCTAACTCAAGACAATGTCTTTAAAGTAGCTTTAGCGCAACTAGATAGTGTTACGCAAGAAGCCTACAAGAGCCGGGCAAGCGTGGAACGTGAATTGAAGATTTCTATTCAAGCTTCTGCTGTAACTCCTTCCGGTGAAGGGATTCGGTTGGTAGGCAACGAAGTTAGCATTACCCTTAAACCTGGCACAACACCTGCTGTTGATCCCAACGGATATTATATAGTTGGCGATTTTACTGGCTGGAACGGACCTGGTGCTCAACTAATGACAAAGGATGCTCTTAATGAAAATCTCTATACGCTTGAAGCTGAGATTACAAGCACTTCAAATTTTAAAATCTTCCCTGCTTCTGCTATAAACGGAAACGATATTGCTTGGGACAAAGCACTTGGAAGCAGAATAGATGGGGATGATTCTGGTGACAACTTCGTTACTTGGACAAATGCAGGTGCCATTAATACAGCCCGTGACGGCAAAATTAAAATAACCTTCGACGCATTGAACTATCGTTTCACCGTGAAAGATAATAGCGCACCTACCGAACTATATATGACTGGTAGCGCTTACAACTGGGGAAGCCCGGCAGGTGATCCGAGTGCATGGAAAGCACTTGTTCCCGTTAATGGTACAAAGGGGACATTTTGGGGAATCTTCCATTTTGCCGCTAATGATCAAGTAAGATTTGCACCTCAAGCCAACTGGGGCAATGACTTTGGCTTTGTTGATGCCATCTCACAAGAATCTAAAGATCTTGCGGGATTGACCAATGGAGATGGTAACCTGAAAATAGGTACAGCTGGTTGGTACTTAGTTTACGTTTCAGTAATTGGCAATGATAAAGTTATCGAATTTGAGAAGCCTAATGTCTATTTAATGGGTGAAACGTCTTATGACGGCTGGAACGCACAGTTAGTAGAACAAGATTTATTTACTATACCTGAAGCAGCTGATGGAGAATTCGTATCTCCAGCACTTCTCAAAGACGGAGCAGTAAGAATATGTGTAAACCCGAAAGCAATTTCAACCGGAGACTGGTGGAGAACTGAGTTTATCATCTTTAGCGGTCAAATTGCTTATCGAGGCAACGGTGGCGACCAAGCTGCAGTACAAGGAGCAACCGGACAAAAAGTCTATCTGAACTTCGGCAACGGAACAGGTCGTATCGAATAATACAACAACTCGTAAAAACAGAAAATGGCCGTCACGAATACAATGAAATCGAGGCGGCCACTGTTTTCAAGAGACTATACTTACTCATAAACTAAATTCTTCATCATGAATAAAAAGCTCCATTTATTATCTCTTTTATGGTTGTCAATGCTCTTAGCATTCACCACTGCATGCGGCAATGACAAGAACATACCCGAGCCAATTCCAACTCCAGATCCTCCTGTTCAAGGGCAATGGACTGCACTAACCGCCTCTCCTGATGCTTGGGACGAAACTAAACGAGCAGATATCTCCTACCAACTACTGGTTTATTCCTTCGCTGACAGTGATGGAGATGGATATGGAGACTTGAACGGCATCACCCAAAAATTAGATTATATCAACAATCTAGGAGTAAAAGCTATATGGCTCTCGCCCATACACCCTTGCATGTCGTACCACGGATATGATGTAACCGACTACACGAAAGTTAATCCACAACTAGGTACGGAAAATGACTTTGATCATTTAGTGGCTGAAGCACATAAACGAGGTATCAAGATTTATTTAGACTACGTAATGAACCATACAAGCACTAAGCATCCATGGTTTATTCAAGCATCTTCATCAACAGAAAGTGCATATCGAAACTATTATTCTTTTTCTGCAGATCCCAAGTCGGATATAGCTGCTGGCAAAGTTGACATGATCACTCAAGAAGGCGCTGCCGGATACAATGCTGCTGAATGGTTTCAGATACCCAATCAAAGCTCAACAGTGAAAGGGCTATTAAAATTCACATTGGATTGGAGCAATCCAACTGCTCCTACTCTAGTTGTCTCTTCAGGAAGCAAAGCAGATGATGATAACCCTGACACAGGAACTACCAATGCCAAATATTTATACTATGGAGATGCCATTTCAAAGAAGTTCTATAACAAAGGAAACAACATGTATGAACTCACTGTTGATTTTGAATCGACATGGGGATGTCTTATCCGTACGAGTAACGATCCTTCATGGCCAGCAGGGACGAAATATGGTGCTTCTTCATCATCAGAAAGAATCACTCTAAACCAAAATTTCAAACTGACTAATGCTGGTGATCCCGCAAATATCATGTTCGACAGCCAACAGATTACTTATTTTCATTCTCATTTCCAAACTGATTGGTTTGCCGATCTAAACTATGGTCCTGTGGCTCGCGCGAACGAATCACCGGCCTATCAAGCTATTGCAAGTGCTGCTAAAGGATGGATTGTTCGGGGAGTAGATGGACTCCGACTTGATGCCGTGAAGCATATTTACCACAGTGAAACTAGCGATGAAAACCCTCGATTTCTAAAAATGTTCTACGAAGATATGGATGCCTACTATCAGCAAAATGGACATACAGATAAATTCTATATGGTAGGTGAAGTCTTGTCTGAATACGATAAAGTAGCTCCTTATTATCAAGGTCTACCTGCATTATTTGATTTTTCTTTCTGGTACCGACTAGAGTGGGGAATCAATAATAGTACTGGATGTTATTTTGCAAAAGACATTCTTTCTTATCAGCAAAAATACGCAGAATATCGGAGCGATTATATCGAAGCGACAAAACTTAGTAACCATGATGAAGACCGTACATCATCTAAACTGGGCAAATCAACCAACAAGTGTAAATTAGCTGCCGCCGTTTTACTCACATCAGCTGGACATCCGTACATCTATTATGGAGAAGAACTTGGACTATTCGGCACTAAAAATAATGGAGATGAATATGTACGTAGTCCGATGCTATGGGGGGATAACTCCACCACGCACTATACAGACAAAATAGATGCAACTGTTGCGACAAATGTAAAAACAGCAATTCAGCAGGAAGCAGACAGCGAATCTCTATTGAACATATACATTGCACTTGCACAATTACGAAATACTTATCCTGCTCTAGCAGAAGGTAGTATGAGTAAACATCCTGTTTACAACGAATCTCAGGCAAATGATTATAAATCGATAGCTGCTTGGTATATGACTAAGGGAAGTCAAAAGTTACTTGTTATACATAATTTTGGAGGAACTACAATGCAGCTCCCTTTAACAGATAAGATAGAGAAAGTGTTATTTGTAAACGGCGAAGCGCAACAAAATAATGATAATAACATCTACACACTAAAACTAGGAGGATATTCTTCTGTTATATTTAAGCTTAACAATTAAGCATAAAAAAGCCACGTCTTCCACATATTATAATATAATACATGCGAAGACGTGGTTTATATTTCTAGACCATTCTCCCAATTATATCGAGAGTTTTAAGTGGACGAAAGTCTTAATCAATAAAATTAGATTTGCGTTTCTCCTTCAACGTACTCTTCTAGGAACAGATTCACCCCATCAAAGACAGCATAGGAGTAATAATTAATCCAATCACCAAGTATTAAGACGCGTGAAGTAGCACTTAACATCAAATCCAGTTCAATGTGCCGATGCCCATAAATAAAGAAATTGATACTAGGATGATTTTTTAAATACTCCTTTGTATACAGCACCAAGTGCTCTTTATTTTCACCCATGTAATCAGGTTCTTTACCATCCACTCTCTTTTTGCGGCTATGTTTCGCCCAACTCAGTCCAAGTTCTACACTCCACCGGGGATGAATAGCAGAAAACAGTTTCTGAAGTGCAGAGCTATGAAACATCCAACGCAGCAACTTAAACTTCTTATCCGGGTCACCAAGCCCATCACCGTGAGCTAAATAAAATTCCTTCCCGAATATTTCGGTAGTCAACGATTCACGATGAATAATAAGTCCGCATTCTTGAGAAAGATAATCTCCACACCAAATATCATGATTCCCGGTAAAAAAATGGACCTCAACACCCATATCGGTAAGTTCAGACAATTTTCCTAAGAAACGAGTATATCCTTTAGGTACTACCAGACGGAACTCATACCAAAAATCAAACATGTCCCCCAGCAAATAAACAGCTGAAGCTTTATCCTTTATACTATCAAGGAAGTTCACCAATCGCCGCTCCTGAGTACGCCCATGTTCTATAGCCCGTGAACCTAAATGCGCATCGGAAAGAAAATAAACGTTCTTCATTAACTATGCATTGTATGTGTTTAATAATCATTAAAGAAACCCTAGTTCCAATTTAGCTTCTTCACTCATCATGTCTTTATTCCACTCAGGCTCAAAAACAAGATTAATAGTAGCTACATTGACCCCCTCAACAGATTCTACCTTCTGACGAATATCTTCCATAATAAAATCTGCCGCAGGACAGTTTGGAGCAGTTAACGTCATTTCCAACAGAGCTTCTCCGTTTTCAGCAACGTCAATTTTATAAATCAGTCCGAGATCATACACATTTACTGGGATCTCAGGATCGTATACCGTTTTTAGCATGGATACGATTTTTTCTTCTATTTCAAATTTTCCCATAAGTTATTCTATATTTATATAATACAAACCTACAAAATTTCTCTGGAAAAACCTTGAAAATTCATTAGATTAGCTCAACTCACTACTAAGAAAAAAGATGTCTATTGGAAAAGATAAAACAAATAAGTATATTCATCAGTTAAAAAAAATAAATCAATCAAATAAATTGGCAAGTATCATTTGTCAAATAATGCCAATAAATTACATTTGTGTTTATACAAATAGAGAACGAACACCGATACATTAGTTCAACAACTCTGAGACTTCAATAAAGACCCCATCAACAAACACAGAGAAGGACACTATATCTTTTATAAAGCCCCTTCATCAGCAAAACTATAATACAACGACTCACAAACAATAACATGGTCTATCAAATGTATATTCATCGTATCGGCAGCTTTACGAATGTGTTCTGTTATCGTACGATCTGCTTGGCTCGGACGATTATTCCCAGAGGGATGATTGTGTACAATAGCCATTTGAGTAGCTCTTTGCAGCAATGCCTCTCGAAGAATGGTACGGACATCCGTATATGTTCCATCTATACCACCTGTACTTATCCTCACTTTATCAATCACTCTCGAAGCTTGATTTAGCAATAAAACCCAAAATTCCTCCTGTGCCATATCACACATGATTGGTTGAAAAAGATCGTAAATATCTTTAGAACAGGTGATCTGGGCTCGGTCTTTAGTTGATTGCAATTTACGTCGTTTGCCAAGCTCAAGAGCTGCCATAATAGTAATACTTTTAGCTGGTCCCATGCCTTTATAACGGGAATAATCCTCTATTTCCCACTTGGCCAATGAGTTCAAATTATTGTCACACGATAAAAGTAAACGACGCATCAATTCAACAGCACTTTCATCAGTATTGCCAGAGCCTATCAATATAGCAAGTAATTCAGCATCGCTTAAAGCCGCTGCTCCTTTATCCATCATCTTTTCTCGAGGACGATCTTCCAACGCCCATTGATTGATGGATAATTTATGTTTATTATCCATTCTAAATTATTTATAGAAATTATTCCGAAAGGCTTCAAATTCTCCTTTTCTTCGTATACATCGTTGCCACCAAGCACGCCAAAATCCCATGCCATAGCCAATTAGTTGAATAAAGGCTGTTGAAATAGAATATATACCAATCAACAGGCTCTTATTTTGAATCGTAGAATCAATAAACACTAAACATGCATACACTAAAATCGGGAGCAAGCTATACAAACAGAAAGGAGTTCCAAGTAGTAATAATACTACTCCCAAAGTAAAAACAGCTGGGAGCAAGTGGACTAATTTCAACGAATCAGGGTATTTTTTATAAAGATTAATCCGAGCAATACCTGAATTGTGAACCTGTTTAAAAAACTTCTTCAAATCTGTCCGCCGTTTGTGATATACCCAAGCACTAGGAAAAAGGCGACAAGTGTAACCTGCATTAAAAACACGAATACTAAAATCAATATCTTCCCCAAAACGCATTTTAGAGAACCCACCCAACGTTTCATAGACTTTCTTACTAAGCCCCATATTAAAGCTACGAGGATAAAACTTATCCATCTTTTTCTTTCCTCCACGAATACCTCCTGTAGTGAAGAAAGAAGTCATTGAATAATTAATTGCTTTCTGCAAATCCGTAAAAGAATCATGAGCACGATCTGGCCCTCCAAATGCATCAGCAGAAGAAGTCAAGAGTTCTTTTTCAACAGCCTCGAAATACCCACAGGGCAAAATTACATCAGAATCTAAAATAATAAGATAATCACCTTCGCTACGTTCCATTCCATAGTTTCGGCTTTGTCCAGGTCCTGAATTCGGTTTTAAAAAATACCTAATATTCAATAGCCTAGCATACCGATCAACGATTTCTTTACATGGAATAGAAGATCCATCTTCGACAACAATGACTTCAAACCCTTTAAAGTTTTGCTCAACTAGACTTTGTAATAATTCGTCAACCTCATTTGGACGATTGTAAACAGGTATTATAACTGAATAACGCATTACTTATAGATTTCTTTTATAAATGAATTTGCAAATTAAAATAAAAAAAAGGGAAAATAAGCTCTCAATATATTATATTTAATAATCAACGTTATTTCTATTCATATCCTAATCCGCAAATCAACATTTATACGAAACAAAACACCTTTCTGCAATAACAGAAAACGTTTTCATTTAGCCGACCTTTTTGTACAACCAAACAAAAAAAGGGTAACTTTTAAATAAGTTACCCTCCTATTAAAAAAACGAATGATTATTTCTTCAGAATATCCATTGTATCCGATGCAATCAATAATTCTTCATCTGTTGGTATCACAACTACTTTCACTTTAGAAGCAGGAGTAGAAATTACAGTTTCCGTACTACGGATTTTAGCGTTCAATTCATTATCAAGCTCAACACCCATAAAAGCCATATCCTTACAAACAGCTTCACGACATTCAAACTGATTCTCGCCTACACCTCCAGTGAATAAAATTATATCTACGCCTCCTAATGCAGCAGCGAAAGCACCAATATATTTCTTAATCCGATAATAGTACATTTGCTCTGAAAGAATAGCTCTTTTATTTCCTTTTTCACAAGCAGCCAATAATTCACGCATATCGCTTGATACACCTGAAATACCCAATACACCACTCTTCTTATTCAATAAATTAGAGATTCCAGTAGTATTCAACCCTTCTTTTTCCATCAGGAATGTCACAGCACCTGCATCAATATCACCACTACGAGTACCCATCATCAATCCTTCCAAAGGAGTTAATCCCATAGTAGTATCAATACATTTTCCATCTTTAATTGCAGCAATAGAACCACCATTACCGATATGGCAAGTAATAATTCGTTGTCCAACAGGATTAACCCCTAAGAACTCGCATACTCGTTTAGAAACGTATCTGTGAGATGTTCCATGGAAGCCGTAACGACGCACTGCATATTTCTCATACAATTCGTAAGGAATAGCATATAAATATGCATAATCGGGCATTGTCTGGTGGAAAGCTGTGTCAAACACACCTACTTGCGGAATGTTAGGAAGAATAGCAGAGATTGCATTCACCCCTTTTAAGTTAGCAGGATTATGCAAAGGAGCTAATTCATTACATGCAGCAAATGCTTCGAGAACTTCTTTATTCAACAAAACAGATTCACTGAAACGCTCGCCACCATGTACCATACGATGCCCTACTGCATAAATCTCTTCTAATGATTTAATAGCACCATATTCAGGATTAATCAATGCGTTAAGAATAAACTCTACGCCAATAGTATGTTCAGGGATATCTTTTTCAAGAATTTTCTTTTCACCATTCGGCAATGTCAGTTTAAGGAATGAACCTTTCAAACCTATTTTTTCGATACCACCTTGAGCAATAACCTCTTTGCTCGTCATATCGAACAACTTATATTTAATGGACGAACTTCCACAGTTCAATACTAAAATCTTCATAGTGTCAATACTTAATTGTTACAGATTATTTGTTATTTTTTGCTGCAATAGCTTGGTTAGCCGTGATGGCAATCATACGATATACATCTTCAATAGAGCAACCGCGTGACAAGTCATTCACAGGACGAGCAATTCCCTGAAGAATAGGGCCGATTGCATCAGCATGTCCCAAACGCTGTACAAGCTTATAAGAAATATTACCAACTTCCAAACTCGGTACAATTAAGACATTTGCCTGTCCGGCAACATCAGAACCTGGAGCCTTGCTAGAACCTATTTCAGGGACTAGAGCAGCGTCAGCCTGCAGTTCGCCATCCAAATCAAGTGTTGGGTCCATTTCTCTTGCCATCTTAGTAGCTTCAACTACTTTGTCCACTACTTCGTGCTTGGCAGATCCTTTAGTTGAGAAACTCAACAAAGCCACTTTCGGTGCTTCAATACCAGCAACTGCTTTAGCTGTATTAGCAGTACAAACTGCAATCTGAGCCAACTGATTTGCGTCAGGTACAGGAGTTACAGCAACGTCACCCATCACTAAAACTCCATTCTTTCCATACTCAGGTGCATGTGTTAACAACAACATAGCTCCTGATACACAAGTAATCCCCGGAGCAGTTTTAATAATCTGCAAAGCAGGACGTAAAACATTACCCGTTGTGTTGCGAGCTCCAGCCAACTGACCATCTGCATCACCACTCTTAATCATCAAACAACCATAGAATAAAGGATCATTCGTCAATTTACGAGCTTCCTCTATAGTCATCCCCTTCTTTTTACGAAGTTCACACAACATCTCCGCATATTCTTCATGTTTCGGAGAAGTCGCTGGATCGATAATAGTAGCCTTGTTGATGTTACCCAGCCCCCATTTTACTGCAAGTTCATTGATTTCTACAGGATTACCCAATAGAATAAGATCAGCAACTTCATCTGTCAAGATCTGGTTGGCAGCTTTTAATGTCCGTTCTTCTGTACCTTCCGGAAGAACAATACGTTGGCGATCTGCTTTCGCACGAGCCACGATTTGGTTGATTAAATTAAGCATAGATATATTGAATATTATTATAAAACTTCATCAAGAGCAGTAATTTTCGCGCAAAAGTACTCAATTTTGCAATATCCACATTACAATTTTGGCTATTTTTCATCGCCAAATCTAAAATATTATAATATTTAACACAGTACTTCTATTTTTCCTATCTTTGCAAAGTTTTCAATATCAATCAATAGGAAATAAGTATATGATACGTCAGTGTGCCATTTTATTTGGTTGTTTGGCTTTGGGTGAATTAATTGTTTATCTGACGGGTATAAAACTCCCCTCCAGCATAATCGGTATGCTCCTACTCACCCTCTTTCTCAAAATAAAATGGATTAAATTAGAATGGGTTCAAGGGTTATCCGATTTTCTAGTTGCTAACTTAGGTTTTTTCTTTGTTCCGCCCGGAGTTGCACTCATGCTCTACTTCGACATTATAGAAAAAGAGTTTTGGCCAATTGCAATAGCAACAATTCTCAGTACGGTGCTTGTATTATCTGTCACGGGTTGGGTACACCAACTAGCTAGAAAAATCAAAATTAGCCGGCCAAGCAAAACCACAGCTCCTTCTCAACCAGCAAGTAAAAACAACTTAATTCGTAAAATTCATGAGCTTTTTAGAAAATAAATTCTTTCTGTTAGCCATTACATTTGGTCTATTCTTCTTTGCCAAATGGCTCCAGAAGAAAACCGGTTTTGTACTCCTCAACCCAATACTACTAACAATTGCTGCTCTTATCATATTCCTCAAGACGGCTAATGTCTCTTACGATACATACAATGAAGGTGGACACCTTATAGAATTTTGGCTACGTCCAGCAGTGGTTGCATTAGGAGTACCGCTTTACCTACAGCTCGAAATGATAAAGAAACAATTACTTCCTATTTTGCTGTCACAATTGGCAGGTTGCATTGTTGGTGTAATTTCAGTCGTATTAATAGCCAAATATATGGGCGCTTCGCATGAAGTTATTCTCTCTTTAGCTCCTAAGTCTGTGACTACTCCTATAGCGATGGAAGTCACTAAATCTATTGGTGGAATCCCATCACTAACAGCTGCTGTTGTCGTAGTCGTTGGGTTACTTGGTGCCATTTGTGGATTTAAAACAATGAAAATAATGCACGTAGGAAGTCCTATAGCCCAAGGCCTTTCGATGGGAACGGCAGCTCATGCTGTTGGCACATCAACAGCTATGAATGTGAGTAGCAAATATGGGGCATATGCTAGCCTAGGGCTAACACTGAATGGAATATTTACTGCATTATTAACTCCAAGCATTCTACGGTTGCTGGGTGTTTTATAGAAACAAAACACCCATTTATTCCGTTATATAGTGAGTTAAATGCAAAAAAAAAGATTTATGATTCCATTTAAAGATATCACACTAGCTGATAAAGACATTATAACCGCTTTCACAATGAAAAGCAACCGTCGTAACTGCGACCTATCATTCTCTAATTTATGTAGTTGGCGGTTTTTATATGATACTCAATTTGCTGTAATAGATAATTTTTTGGTATTCAAGTTCTGGGCTAAAGAAAAATTAGCTTATATGATGCCTGTCGGAGAAGGTGATATTAAAGTAATTCTTCACGACCTAATCACAGATGCTGAAAGAGAGCAACAAGATTTTTGTATGTTGGGCGTATGCAGCAAAATGCGAGAAGAGCTGGAAGACATATTACCGGATCAGTTTACGTTCACTGAAAATCGTGATTATGCTGATTACATTTACCTTCGAAGTGACCTTGCATCTTTAAAAGGGAAAAAATATCAGGCAAAAAGGAATCACATCAATCGGTTCCGCAACACTTATCCCGACTACGAATATACTCCTATCACGCCCGACCGTATCCAAGAGTGTATTGATTTAGAAGCAGAATGGTGTAAATTAAATAATTGTGATCAACAAGATGGTACAGGCAACGAACGTAGATCGTTGACCTATGCTTTAAATAATTTTGAGGCTCTTGGGCTGACCGGGGGGATTCTTCACGTTAATGGTAAAATAGCAGCTTTCACTTTCGGCATGCCCATTAATCACGAGACTTTTGGTGTACATGTAGAAAAAGCGAACACAACTATTGACGGTGCTTATGCGATGATTAACAATGAATTTGCCAACCATATTCCTGAGCAATATAAGTACATTAATCGCGAGGAAGATCTTGGTATTCCAGGTTTACGCAAAGCAAAACTATCTTACCAACCAACCATCATTCTAGAGAAATATATGGCTTGTTTTAAGGACCACCCAATAGACAAGATCAAGTGGTAATTCAGTTTTAATAATTAATATATGAGGACTAAAGAGCAGGTAAAAGCATTATGGAATTTATGTTTCGATGATAGCGAAGCTTTTGTTGAAATGTATTTTAGTTTACGTTATAAGAATGAAATAAACATATCTATTGAAAGCGGAAATGAACTCATTTCCGCTCTTCAAATGATCCCTTATCCAATGACTTTCTGCGATAATACGATACGAACCTCATATATTTCAGGAGCATGTACCCATCCTGAATTTAGGGGCAAAGGAGTGATGCGTGAGCTCCTATCTCAAGCATTTACCCAGATGTACCATAGCGGGGTTCACCTCACTACTTTAATTCCAGCTGAGCCCTCCTTATTCGGTTATTATGCCCAGACGGGATATGCCTCTGTATTTCAATATTCCACTAGAGAACTTGTTGTGCCTAACTTTATACCGTCTAAAGATGTATCTGTGGCCACTGAAACCGAATATAAGGATGACATTTACCAATATATAAACCAAAAGCTCGTAGAACGCACATGCTGCATTCAACACACATCTGAGGACTTTAAAGTTATCTTAGCTGATCTCTCGCTAAGTAATGGCTTCTTGTTTGTTGCTAGAATTGAGAATATGATATCTGGTATAGCCATTGTATACAAAAAAGAGAAGGAGATAATTATAAGTGAGTTATTTGCCGAAAATAAAGATGCTGAGCATAGTCTACTACACTATATCAAAGAATACACTGGTTGCAAAAAAATGATTGAGCTGTTAACTCCTAATCAATCAGCACATAGATACGAATTAGGAATGGCTCGAGTTATCAACGCAAAAGAGATGCTACAACTCTATTCAGCGGCTTACCCTGAAGATGAAATGCAGTTGGAAATTCAAGATAAACAATTATCAGTTAATAACGGCTATTATTACTTGTGCAACGGTAAATGCATGTATAGTACCGAGCGTTTGCCCGGTACACATATACAAATGAATATTAAAGAACTTTCCGAAAGGATATTCCAACCATCTAAGCCTTATATGAGTTTAATGCTTAATAAATAAAAGCGTTAATCTCAATGTATCTTATTAAAGATTTTCTAAATACCGAACTCTTTCACAAGCAGCAAGAAGAAAAGCTCCGACTCCAAAATTAGCTGTAGAATTAGCGTCTACTACTTGCCCAGGAATCGCTCTCTCACCAATTGGTTGTACGTATCCAACCTTTCCGTCAGGACTTAAAGCAACTGTTAATAGATACTGCCATGCTTTATCTACGATAGGTTGATAGTGATTTGGATCAAGAAGCCCATTATTAATTCCCCATTGTAACCCATAAGCAAAGAATGCAGTTCCACTAGTCTCAGGACCTGGTGCATGCTGAGGGTCAAGCATACTACGCGTCCAGTATCCTTCAGACTGTTGGCAATCTGCTACAGATTTAGCCAAAGTACAAAATCTCTTTTCATATTTTGGGCGATAAACATCGGTTTGGGGAAGATCTTTTAGGATTTTAGCAAAGCCTGCTAACACCCATCCATCACCTCTAGCCCAGAAATCTTTTTTGCCGTTTACGCTTTTGTGTTTGGGATATACATATTTTGCATCCCTATAATAAAGTCCGTCTTCTTCATCATACATAATACTATCAGCAAAAGATAAATATTCATGAAGTTTTTCTAGATAAAGAGGATTCTTCGTTATATTATATAGTTTTGTCATTACAGGCATTACCATATACAACCCATCAGCCCACCACCAGTAATCATTATTAGGAGTACTCATCTGATATTCCATCACTTCACGAGCACGGGCAATCTTGTTCGTATCAGGTTCTAATTTATATAAATCGGCATAGGTTTGAAAACAAATTTGGTAATCGCCAAACAAAACATAATCATCCGTTTCCCCATAACTATATTTCCAATTCGCCTTTAGATCAGATTTAGCCCCTTTCCACTGGTTATGCTCTGCCCAGTCTTTCGAGTATTGAAGATATTCCTGTTTATGAGTTAGTAAATAAGCCTCCATATTTCCTGTATGATAAGCTGCATTATCCCAAAAAGCTCTGCCCTGTTCAGGATGATTAGCCTGCCAATATTCATTCACTTTATGAATAATTTCAATGACCTCTTCTGAAGAGGCATTCTTTTTCTCCTTACAACCTGCACATAAACTACTACATAAAAAAAACGCAGATAAAAAAGCGACATATAAGTTCTTCATTTCTCTATTTATTTGTGTTCAAATCAGTTTCTAAGACATAGATCATCTGTGGCGCTATTTCTGCAACACGTTCTCCATCTCCTTGACGAGTATGTTGAACGAAAAGATGTAATTTTCTTTTTTTCTTCCAAAGTTCTGTGTCATGTGAAGGTTCCCAAGCATCCACAGGAAAATCCGTAAGATCGGTAATCTTCCATTCTTTCATATTTATATCGGAGGTATAAGCCATTGAAACTCTACTCCCTCTTTCTTCATCACGAAAAATATAATATATATTTTGATCATCCACCACAATACGTGGACGAGCAATAGGAATCATCTTAGTACCTCCTCCTTGCAGCGAAAAAGAAGTTTTGCGTTCGCCAACCTGACTTTGATGCCATTCTTTCCCATCATTCCATACCATACGATACTGTGGAACATTACTATTCGAGCTACGCCAATAGGTTGCAATATATGGATTGCCTTTTGCGTCGGCACTCATACTAGTTTGATTAATTAATTCACTATTCTGAGGTATTCGACAAGCGTACTCTGCATTCGCCAAAGTTATAGGAAGAGTGTACTTCTGTCCATTAGATTTATACCAAGTTACCCCGTTATCAAAAGAACGCGCATAACAAAGATCGTGATTAGTCTCCACTTGCCAAGTTTCACGCCAAACCCAAGAAAGATGAATCGTACCTCTTTCATCTACATACAGTTGCCAATAAGCATTTCGTTTATTTTCTCCGTCAATCAATACATCTTGAACTCGAACCCATTTATGCTCTTTCAACGAATACCTATTCATGACCATATTGCCTTGGCCAGAGGAGCCTGAACGATAAATAAACAATAAGTCTCCACCGGACAATGAATAAAACTCAGGATATGTCACGTTCCCCTCATCAATGCCAGTCATAGGAATCTTGCTTCCTAAGTGCAATGAACCCGGTGCAACACTCATACAGTAATTCAAGGGGTGTCCATGATGATCAAAAGCTATATGTAAATACCCATCACCATCAATCATCATGCTGATCACATTATGTGCATCCTTAACGTTACCCACATATTGAGTACGTGATATAATCCACTTTCTATTACCAAGTTTACGCTTGCCAAGTGTCAAGTACCCCTCATTGTCATAATAACTAATATACTGATAACCATTGTGTGTAACTAATGAGCTATTTCGAAAAACTGTCGTGTTAACAGAAGTACGACTGTATCCTTTGGCTACTTCTATCAATTTATGCTGAGCAAAGCTCAATGTCGGAATAGACATTAGAAAGATAATCAGTAGCAAAGTTTGCTTTAATGTTTGAAGTTTACGTATACAAAAGGATCTCATATGTTTTACAAAGTATTATTAATCACTACAATTGACTCGCTTGCAAAGATACTCCATATCATTATAAAAAGGGTTCAATTATTCGTCAAAAAAGGGTTATGTTTTGATCATTTCAATTAAAAACAGAACTAATTTACAGCATTTTACACCTATAAGTTCCACTTATCTACCCATTTTATAATAGGAGCTCCACTTTCACTAAATTGAATAGGCAACCAAATATAACGTGAATCCGAAAGATTCTTCGGACGCCAAATATCAGCCATAAAAATGAATTGATTCTTATCTGGAATTGGCAAGATAAACGAACTTTGTCCACCAAACGTTTTTTCCGCACCTCTACCTACGCATGGATTAGCTAGTTGTTTCCATTCACCAAAAATAGATTTGGCTGTCAGTAAACGTGCTTTATTCGGCTCCCATCCCGTACATCCAGAGGTAATCATCCAATAAACCCCATTTTTCTTAAATAGAGCAGGAGCTTCATTGTGTCCACCAGGAAATATACGGATATATTTACCTGTATGGCAGGTATAATCACTATCCAATTCTGCGATTTGTAGCGTCAGGTTATCTTCGGATGAATAGATATGATAAGCCCTTCCATCCTCATCCACAAATAAAGTCATATCACGAGACATTTGTCCATCTTCAAAATCTCTTTTCACGAACATCCCTCTGGCTATAGCTTGATACCATTTGGGAGTCCACCACTCCTTGTAAGCTTCAACATTCCAACTTTTTTCCCGTTCATCCTGACTCATGTTCAAAGGATAAACAGTAGGGTTCACTCTACCAGAACGGATAAAATGATAAGGTCCGGTAGGTGACTCACTTACAGCAACAGCAGCTCGAGCAGATCCATAGCCCTGTCCTTTCAGTTCTAAATGGAACCACATCACAAATCTCTTAGTCTTCTCATTATATATAACTTTGGGACGTTCCATGATGCAACCTTGCTCTATGTCACTCCCCTTCTCATAAGAAACGGGTAACACAATACCTTCAGCTTTCCAATGGCATAAATCTGAAGAAGAATAACAATTAATACCTTTTTCGGTAACAAAGCCTGTATCAGGACGATGCTCACCGAACCAATAATATTTTCCCTGATAGAAAAGTATTCCCCCACCATGTGCGTTAATAACATTTCCATCAGTATCTCTCCACACTTTACCCGAAGATATACTTTTTGCTCTCTGGTAAACTCTCACATAATCTATTTCATACTTCATTGGTAAAGCTGCCTCATCAATGAGACCACCGTTAATTCCACCAATAGCCAAATTAAGTAGAAAGTACAACGGTTGATTAAAAGGATTTGTACCTTTGCCAATACTTCCATTAATAGTACTGTTCAGAGGTATCTCATTTTGTAATTCATCATCTAAATAAAGTTTTATAGCCTCATCATCCCAATCCATACGCCAAATATGAAATTTACTTGCCCATTGCGAATCTTTGTCAGTAAAATGTGAATAGGGTGTAGCTTTGCTATTCCATTTCGCATGCCATTGCCTATCAGTTCCCCAAGCGGCATTAGCTAAGAGGTGCGGAACGCCTTTAATATGGTAATACTCCATGATATCTACTTCACCACATGAGGGCCATTCCATGTGACTTCCCAACATCCAAATAGCAGGCCAAGCTCCTTTAGATACAGGAATACGTGCTTTTATTTCAAACCGGCCATACAAGAACTCTTTCTTTCCAGCAGTAGTTACAGAAGCAGAAGTATAATCAATATATTCCCTATTCTTTCGCCAATCACTACTACCGAGCACAAACAAGGGATTTTTACGGTTTCTTTCTTTACGAGCTTCTATGACCAATAACCCATTTTTGCAAATTGCATTTTCAGGCTGATACCATTGAGCTTCTTCATTGCGTACATATCCTTGTTCAAAGTTCCATACAGAAGAATTCAAAGAACCATCAGTGTCAAATTCTTCACTCCAAACCAATCGCCATTCGCTTTGGGCAAAAGAATATAAGGGTAGTGATAACCCTAAAATTAAAAATGCAATCTTTATTACTTTCATACAAACATATTTTTTCTACAACTTGAGAACACAAGAAGTCCTATAATCAAATGCAGGAGACAAGTTCAGTTTTCTCACCTCCTGCATAACGACCTATATAAAACACCTATCAACTACTTCGCCATCGTACCTCTCAGGCGGTATCTCTTTCCACCAAATTCATAATCATAACAAAATGTAAATGTATCATCCTTAAAACTAACAGTTCCGTTTGATACAGGTAGGTTTTTCCAGCTCGACACAATAAATGTTCCATCTGATTGTCGAGTAAACGTCACACCATTATTATCTATTGAATTAAAGTAGTTTTCATTTGTTATACTTCCCGTCGCTATAAGATCTGCATTCTGGGTCACATTAAAGAATCGAACTTGATCCTTATTAACAGCTTTCAACATACGTTGCATATTAATTGAAGATGGTGTCAATTCCTCATCATTACTATTCAAGGTGTATCTTATGGCAACCATTTGATAAGTTCCTGAAAAGTCATTAGTTAAGTTTAAATTCATTATAAGAACTGTATCCTTAGGATTCATCGAATAGTCGGATATAGATTCAATTTTAAAAGTTAATGCATACAGTTTATCACAATCAAGTCCAGACGTTTGAACAGTGAACGGTAATCGACTGTATACTTCGCCTGCTTTGATACTAGTTTGCATAGATGGAAAAGTACAAAATTCATCATCCAACTTTTGATATTTTAAAGGAGCATCAATCATATATTTATTATTGTACCAGTCAATAATAGCATCATTATGAGTCAGTAATACATCCACATTCCGATCTATATTTTGACTTCCCCCCGTAGCAACAGCAACGTAAGCACCTTGCTCTTCATCGCTATATGCCACATCAAATTTCTGGACCACCTCGTAGGCACCAACAATATAAACTTGTTTGAAGTATTGTTCACCATCCAAAGGACTCTCTTTACTGCAGGAAACTAATATTCCTGCAAATAAGCCTAGCATATAAATTATTCTAATTATTTTCATATCATTTTTTAATTATAAAGATTATTTCCATTCAGGATTCTGCACAAGGTTCTTATTTTTATCCAATACACTTTTAGGAATAGGATAGAAATAATGCTTGTAAGAGAATGAACGTCGCGTCAATTTATCATTAAGTATAGTAGTTGTGTAGAATTTCTGACGTTCGTTACTTCTAGCCTTAACATTACAACCAGAGATCGGGCGATTATATGCTTCCATAGCATCTCCCCAACGACGTAAATCATGATAACGACGTCCTTCACAAGCAAACTCAATTCTTCGTTCATGCTTAATCAAATCCCGAACTTTATTTCTATCGGCAGCAATAGCTTCGGTTATTCCCGGTAAACCAGCACGATGACGAATCAAATTGAAATACTTCACGATGTCAGCTGTATTATATTTCACTGTCACCTGGCTACCGTTTGGCAACTCTAATGTGTAAGGTTCTTGCAGTTCATTAATAGCCTCCACATAGTTCAATAATGTTTCTGCGTATCTAAAAATAGGGAAGAATTTAACTTTCACTGTGCCTTTTTTCATTTCATCTTCCAAATGTCTATATTTAACACAAGTATAGCCTGTACGATTATAATCTTCAGGATGGTCGGGATTAGCTGAGGCATATCCATCGGAATAATAAGTCACCTCAATATTTTTATATTGATTTTCTGCTGTAGATGTTCCAGGCCAAAATGAATGGCAAAAACCAACTGTTGCATAGAAACGAGGTTCCCGATTATCATACATCCTAGCTGTATTTGCCAATAGAGTAAATCCTGAAAAGGTTTGGTTGCTACCACCTATTCTTTCAAAATTAGTACTAGCATCTGGATAAGGATAGTCTTGACTAGATTCATTGATATCCTGTCCGTCAACCATCTGATAAGCATCTATCAAATCTTGCACTAGATTCAAGCCATTCCATCCTCCTAATTTAAAAGGTGCCGCAGCAACCCAAGGTGCATCACCTGAGGGCATCTGGCAAGAATAAATAAACTCAGGATTAATCATCACTGGAATCTCACCACTGAACGTATACGTCAAGGATCGATAATGATCAATACCAGCAGCCCCCTTAGGGTAATTTTCATAATAATCAGGATCTATTGTTTTAATAAAGTCTTCATTAGTGGGCAGATCCTTACTGTCAACTTCTTTAGGAGTAAAATAGAGTTCAAACTTATTAGAATCAATAATGTATTTCGAATATGCAGCGGATAGTCCCCACTTTGAATTATCATTTTCTTGTGAAATAAAGTTTGCACCATCACTACTCCGTTTCCAGTCAGCATAGAATTTATTGCCATTGTACCATGGACTTGCAGCATACAATGTAATTCGCGATAAAGTAGCAAAAGCAGCCCATTGGGTGGGAAGGGTTACAACTGCAGAACTTTCCACTTCTAAAGGAAGAAACTGGATAGCAAGTGTCATCCATTTACGGATTTCCAAAATACATTCATCATAAGTACCTCGTTCCAATGACATTTCAGCCACTGGTACATCTACATTAAATGGCGTTTCCGGCACAATAGGTATAGGGCCATATTGTAACATTAGCAAATAATAATAATACCCCACTAGAAAATAGCACCGTCCCATTAACTCACGGCGTTCGATGTCTGTCACATCTGGAACTTCATTTATTCTTGATAAAGCAGTCAATGCCATACGAATACCCTGATAATAATTCGGATAATTATTATAATAACCATCATAAGGAGTAATTTCATCCAACAAGAACTTCATCCCATAATGCTGCCCATCGTTCCATGACATAAAATTCTCATCAGAAGCTATTTGGAAAGGTGTTGACGAGTTTGACCAAAGTTTACCTTCATTAGGTATATATTGTGCTGCCCCATTAATATACTGATCTAACAACTGTTTGCGAGAAAAAACAGAATCAAGAAAAGTCATTTGGTCAATATACTCATCAACATCAAGATAATCTCCACAAGATTGTAGACCAATAGTTATACCGCAGACCATGGACAGTAATAAAGTCTTTATAATATTCATTTCCTTTTTCATAATAATCATTCTTTAGAAGGTTAAATTGAGTTGTAAGGTATACATCCTTTGCAAGGGATATTCTGCTCCATTTTTTGAGGCTTGCGATGGATCAAAAAGTTTAACCTTATCCCAAACATGGAGATTTTCACCGATCAAACTAATTGTTGCTGATTCAACTCCAACACGAGTCTTCAACCAATTGTTAGTAAAACGATAAGAAATATCCACATTTTTCAGTCTGACATATTTCCCATTTGCCAGCCAAAAAGTGGACTGTCGGTTGTTGTTTTTATTTTCACCATAGGTTAACCGTGGGAATCTCGCATTTGGATTCTCAGCCAATGACTGGTCAATGCCGTTAGCAGCTGCATACTCCTTGGGAATCCAACGATTTGATGGATTTGCAACCATTGTTAACAGATTTCCTCTAGATTCATTGGCAAATGGATAATAGCCTAAACCTCCTTGAAAATATTGGACTTTAGATACACCTTCGAACAAGATGCTAACACGAAAAGCTTTATAATTCCAGTCGAGTGCGAAACCATATTGGATTAACGGAACGTTAGAATAATCAAGTGGTACAATGTCGTCGTTGTCAATCTTACCATCACCATTTACATCCTTATACTTGATATCACCCGGACGATAATTATCCATAAAGGTTTGTTTTGGACTACTTTTGATATCATCTTCATCCTTAAATAATCCCATAGCTATTAATCCACGTTGAACTCCATAAGGAACTCCTGAATAAGATTGGTAGGGATAGTTCACTCCACTTTGCTCCCAATAAATTACTTCATTTTCTGCATGTGTAAAATTACCACGTACAGTAAGAGACATGTCCTTATTAAATGTATGTGTATAAGCCAGCGTTCCATCCATACCCCACGATTTCATACTTCCAATATTAGCATAAGGAAGTACATTACTTAAGCCGCTCTCATCTGGAATATTGGCACGTTTTTGAAAAATATCCGTTGTCTTAGTGTGAAAGAAGTCGACTGTCATGTCTACCTTATCTCCAAAGAAACGGGCATCAATTCCAAAATTTGTTTTTGTACTCACTTCCCATTTCAATTTCATTGAACCAGTGCGATTCTCTGAAATACCTGTTCCCCAAGTGCTGGAGGCAGAACCTAAGGTTGTCAAATAGGGGAAACGAATATCAACATTCCCTTCTTTCAGACGGTCATTTCCTACACGTCCCCAAGATGCACGGAATTTCAAGAAGTTATTGAACGGAAGCAGGTTCTTATACCAATCGTACTGTGTTGGTACCCAACCTCCTGAAATAGAAGGGAACCATCCATAACGCCGTTCTTTATTAAAATTTTCTGATCCTGTATACCCTAGATTACCCTCTGCAAAATAGGTATCTTTATAAGAATAAGTAGCTCGGAAAGACAGTGCTTGATAACGTTTGGGGATACTGACAAGCACCCCGTCTCCCCAATCTACATTTGTTAGCTCTTGTCGATAAAAATGTGCCAATCCCGTTACACGGTGTACATTATTAAATAAACGCTTATAATTCGCAGCGGCTTCAAAATACAATTCACGACTAGAAGCAGAGCCTTGTGAAGCAGTCATATCTTCTTTATCAACTGTACGTATCGTTTTCAAACTACCATCCAAATAACGTCCATCTTTTGGATTAGCATAATATTGTTCGGGGTTCATATGCCTGTCTACCAAATGGGCACCATTCATTGAAAATGAGAATAATGCACGTGCCGACAATCCTTTTGTAATCATGCCTAACTCTTGAGATAATCCCACATTTATCTTTGTTGAATATGTTTCACTTGTACTATATCCCATATAATTTAGACGTACATAAGGAGATTTATCTTCTAAACTTTCACCATATGCTGGTAATTGTCCGTTAGAATATCTGACTGGAACCACGGTAGGAGGAAGATTGGCTTGCGATTCCCAAAGATATTTATTGCTTGATCCTGTTCCTGGGGCATTTTGCTTCTTTATAACTGCCTCCAAATTTAAACTCAACATAGTTGTTTTAGTCAAGTCTGCATCAATATTCGTTCGAAAATTATATTTATGATAGTTTACATTAACATCATGCTTACTTACTGATTTATCTTGCTTAAATAGAGCTTCAGAGTTGAGAATACCGAGGCTCATATAGTAACGAGCACTTTGTCCACCACCTGAGATACTTAAATGATGCTGATTATTAATCACATGATCTTTCAAAATAACATCTCGCCAATCAACATTTGGATACAAATCTGGATCAAGTCCTGTTTTAAATAGTTCTAATTCTGTAGGACTGTAAACTGGATCATCTCCACGTACAGAGCGAGCCTCATTGGCTAATGAAGCATATTGATAAGCATCGGTATATTCCGGCATACGAGGTGAATATGAATAAGTAGCATTAGTTTTAAAACTAACATGTAATTTACCTGCTTTACCGCGTTTGGTAGTAACTACCACTACACCATTAGCTCCTCTAGTACCATAAACAGCTGTAGCCGAAGCGTCTTTCAAGATGCTAAAGCTTTCAATATCTGCTGGATCAAGATCATTAATATTTCCTTCAATTCCATCTATCAACACTAATGCACTTGAACTAGCTCCAAATGTACTAATACCACGAATCCAGAATTCTGAAAAATTATTTCCGGGTTCTCCACTACGAGTCACAGCAATAATACCAGGTACACGCCCCCCCAGCATATTACTCACAGATACCGCTGGAGCTTGAATGCTTGCTGGATCGACGTTGGTTATAGCACCTACTACAGACACTTTTCTCTGAGTATCACGCCCAACTACTACGACCTCATCAAATTCATTAACAGCCTCCTTTAATGCAATTTTCTCTTTCAACTTCGTGACCTCATATTTAATTTCGAGAGTCACATACCCTATATAAGAATATATGAGCGTACTCCCAGCAGGAATACTTGTTAGCTTAAAACGTCCATCAAAATCTGTTACGACCCCTATTCCCTGTTTTCCTTTCACTTGAACAGATACTCCGATAAGCTCCTGCCCCTGTTCGTCCAAGACGATACCTGCAACATCTATTCCGTCTTGTGCGAATATGGCTGTTGACATGAGGACCCAAAATAGCGCTAAAATACTTCGTTTCATATTTATGTTTTTCTTAGTGATTATTCTACTGCATACTTTCTAACCGCTTTGCCCCAAGCTTCAGCTATCCAATAGCCTCCTTCGCCATCATAACAAATGTCATAAGGATAATTAAAGGTAGCTTCCAGCGGCGTACCATCTATTTGACCAGATACATCTACCTGCCCCGCCACAGTAGAAACATAACCATCAAGAATATCTAGCTTACGCAAGCAATACCCTCTATATCCATCAACAATATAGAAGTTGCCATCTTCATCAACTGTCATTCCATTAGGCTGGGCAAAAGAGGCCTCTTCTCTAAGGCCGTCTTGTACCGTTTTTTGAGTAGCCGATCCACAAAACCACTCACATTCTCCCTCTGGAGTTATTTTGTAAACAGAAGACAAATTTTGGTCAGACATGTAAAAATTGCCATCAATAAAATAATAAATAAGATAAGGACCAGGATTCGTACCCAAAGTACCTGATAGTTCAAGTTGTTTGATCAATACAACCTCTTGCGTTTTTACATTGAATCGTCCAAAGTTTTTATTAGAATCCACGAAATAGAGCCATTCTTCAGACTCATCCAAAGCGACGGCACCAATTTTTCCGGTAAAAGTAGAACCTAACTGTCCGATACGCGTAGGAGCCCAACCACTGGCTTTCATATAAACATACACTGTATGGGTACCCTCCCAACCAATGCTATAAACTCTTTGCTTATCTTTACTTACAGCAGGCTTACCTGCTTTAAACCCGGGATGAACCGTAGTCACTTTATTATCATCTACAGAGATTAAACGAACGCGGGGGTCATCTCTTTGATAGGCAAGTACGGTATTGTTCCCTACGGCAGCAATTCCCCACATGTACTTGAATTTTGCAGAAGCAAGGTCACCGTCATCATTCCCATCTTTTGAACCTGAACCAGATATAGTAGACACATTCTGTGCCTGTTCATAGTTAAATGTACCATCTGTAGTAATTTCCTTTCCGTCAACGACTACTTTTATGTGATTACTACCTGGCAATTGTCTAGGAGCTAAACAATAGAGAGTATTATTATCAATTCCTATAACTGTTGATAAGCGTTCGGCAGCACCATCAATAAAATAAACCCTTACCTTCGATTTGTCAGAGCCAAAATTAGAGCCTTTAACGATAACCTTTTCTCGCAGCTTTCCACCTGCAGGCATAAAACTTTCAACTACCACGGGCTGATTCGGATCATACCCCCCCCCAATAGTTTTTTTGTCATCGTCATCTTTACAACCTCCTATCGATAAGAGTAGTAATAGGATTAAAGAATAGAAAATGCAATTTTTCATAGTAAAAATATTAAATGAATTAATAAATAATGAATTAGTATTAAGATTATTTCCTGATTAATAAATAGCAAAGAGGAATGATACAAATATAGATTTCTTGAACTTCGACAAAGTCTAATAATAATTTTTATTGGTAGAATTATAGCTATCAATTATTATTCTACCTTTATGAATGATAATTCACCCAAAAGTAATCTAGCAGTTTATCAAGGTCATACGACTTTTTTGATGCTATAGTTCAAGCATAAATATGAGAATCTCCTCATGCGAAAAAAATAAGTCCATTGAGTACATCTATTAGTTCGTTCGGCTATAGGCATTCTTTCGTTCGCCTATAGGCAAACTTGCGTTCGGCTATAGGCGAACGAATTAATAGATGAAGAGAAAAGAGTTGTTCTTAGAACAAGAGAAATTAAATGAAAGGCAGATGAATACATATATGTATCGTGATAAAATCTTGTAATCACGATACTGTCAGACTCATACTCTTTTGTTCTTATTGGGCTCAATAAAAAATCGCTCAATATATTCAGAAGGTAGCATATCAAATTCCTTCTTAAAACAGGAACTAAAATATTTAGGATCATTAAAACCCACAGCATAAGCTAACTCAGAGATGCGGACATTAGAACCTTTATCCTCCATTATCCGGCAAGCGGCTTTCAGACGAACATTCCGAATAAAGGAAGAGGTATTTAAACCCGACAATGATTTTAATTTCTTATATAGAGTAGACTTACTCGTACGCATTTCATCTGCAAACTGAGCTTGGTCAAAGTTGGTGTCTTCGAGGTGATTATTTACACAATCAATAGCTCGCTGAATAAAATCTTCATCCAAACTCGTAAAATGAAGGTCTTTTACTTCAAAAACGATTTGGTTTTTAAAGTCATGTGCCACGCGCTCTTTTGATTTTAATAGATTACGAATTCGTGCATGTAACACTGCCAAGTTAAAAGGCTTACTAATAAAAGCATCAGCACCTATTTCGTATGCTTCTGCACGATCTTCTTCTTTATTTTTAGCGGTCAATAAAATGATAGGTATATGACTAATCTCAATATGTCCTTTAACGTATTTACAAAATTCAATACCATCCATTTCAGGCATCATCACATCGGAAACAATAAGATCAACATCTTCATTATCTAGTATCGTAATCCCTTCTTTCCCATTTCCTGCTGCTAGAACTTTATATTCGCGCCCCAATAGTTTCGTCATTAGCTGCAACAATTCCTCGTTGTCTTCAACTAATAAAATCGTATTTACATTAGAAAATGCTTCTTTTCCTACTTCCTGTTTTGATTTTTCTTGAGGTTCATTTTCAAAAGAGACCAGTTTCTGAATAGGTATAACTGCCTCATCATCAATTTGATCTTCGTTAAAATAGGAACGTTCTATGGGAATTCTGACTATGAATTCAGTCCCAAGATCAACTTCACTTTCTACAGTAATCGTTCCCTCATGCAGTTCGACTAAATCTCGAGTTAAGGAAAGTCCGATTCCAGTGCCAATCGTATTAAACTTACGATAATCGCCTTCATAAAATCGCTTAAAAAGAGTTTTCTGCTTTTCTTTAGCTATCCCTTTACCATTATCTTTGACCCTTAGAATAATAAAATCTTTATCCTTTTCATCAAAGGACAAAGTGACTTGAATAAATCCTCCTTCTTTATTATACTTCGCTGCGTTAGATAATAAATTATATAATATCTTATCCAACTTATCTGTGTCGAAGTAACCAGTTATAGATTCGGGATCGCATAGAAACGAAAAATGAATTTTACGCTTCTTTACCAAAGGCTGAAAGCTCTCTGTCGCTTTTCTTACAAAATCTGCAATATTTCCAGGCGACACACGTAGCTTCAAATTTCCAGTTTCTGCCTTACGAAATTCAAGAATTTGTTGCAGCAATCTAATCAATCGCTGAATGTTAGTATTCATTACTCCATACAAATCATTATGACTGGGGGCCTGCGTTCTCAATTCGTCAACCGTAGCAGAAATAATTGTCAATGGAGTTAATAGTTCATGCGTAATGTTAGTAAAAAACTGTAGTTTAGCATGATTCAACTCTTCCGCTTTAGATTTTTCAATCTCCCTTAGCCGCAATGCATTTCGAAGCAACATGCGATTTCTAGCTGTACGATAGATAAATGTTGCAAGCCCTATTGCAATAATTATATAGACCAAATAGGCCCACCAAGTGGCCCAAAATGGTGGCAACACAATAACTGTCAATTCCCGCACATAGCCACTCCACTCGCCATATTCATTGGTTGCTTTCAATTGAAAAGTATAAGTTCCACTTGGCAAATTATTATAATAAGCAAATCGACGATTAGCATCTGTATACTGCCAATCTTTATCAAAGTTCTGAAGACGATAAGCGTATCTGTTGAGTTCTGGATTTTTATAGGTCAAAGCTGCAAACTCAATGCTAAAGTTGTTGTATTTATACGGAAGCTCAATCTTATTAGTATATGCAGGCATCACAGAAGATATTCTTTGCCTCAACTCCATAGACAGGCTACTAAATGAATGATTAAATATCTTAATATCAGTAATAAAAAAATTAGTTTCCTGAGTAGGGATCTCCATCTTGTCCGGGAAAAAACTATTGTATCCCTTATGACCTCCAAAAAACAACTCGCCATTTCGACTACAAGATGAATTCACTATAAAATTATCCTGAAGCCCATCTGCAGAAGTATATATTCGAGTGGAAAAATCTTGGCCAACAGCAGCCACATACAGTTTAATTAGCCCAGAAGGAGTGCCTAGCCACAAATTACCGCTTGGGTCTTCTTCTATACTAACGACAACATCTCCTGGAATGCTATAAGTACGAGTTTTTTCTTCAAAAGTCTTTTTGTCACGATTGTATAGATATAATCCACCGCCTTCAGTTCCAGCCCATAGCCGTCCAAATCGATCGACATGCAAACAAAGAACTGCGTTAGTTGATAATTTTCGGTTATGAAAACTATAATTTTCAAAATTCAATGTAGAAGGTTGGTGAACATCACCTTTTATGTGAATGATGCCAAAGTTTGATGTAGCTACCCAAACACTATTATCTATATCTTTAATTATATTTCTAACATACAACCAATCTGCTGACAGACTATCACTAAAGGCCATCGTATCAAAACGATAAGACTTTCCATTAGACAAACTTACGCCAATTCCTCCACGTGTACCGACCCAACAATTTCCTTCATAATCTTCATATAATGCTGAAACACAATCAGAGGTAAGAAACTTACTAGTAGTAGTCGTCAAATGAGTAACTTTTTGCCCTTTACGATAAACATATATCCCTCCATTATACATACCGAACCAGATGTCGCCACTTTTTCTACGCTGAACGACTGCAAAAAGTGATGGCAAATCTTTTATACCTGAAAACTCCGGTATGTGAGAATACATTTTCAACTGTCCGGTAGCATATTCTCTGCAAGCGAGTCCATAAGTTCCAACTCCAATCCAAAGATTCTGATCTGAGTCAGCGAATAGTGTACGAACTGAAGTCACAGGAATATCTTCATTTCCAAAATTTAAAGAATGTAATGTAAAAGAGGGTTGACGTGTATCTGCCATTAGAACTCCACCTCCAATGGTGCCTAGCCACATATTTTTATGGCTATCGCGCATTATCGAGTTTACTTCATCCGAAGGAATGCGATTTTCTGATTGACCTGACTTGTAATTAATGAATCGTCTCGACTCATCTAGTGGCAAAATACTTAAACCACTACGTGTTCCCACCCACAAAGTATGCGTATTAACGTCTTCAGCGATATCATATACAATATTATCAGATAAACTATTATCATTACCGTTCTCATGCATAAAACATTCATAAGATACCTGCTTCATATCTTTAGGATGATGTAATCTAAACAAACCGTATCCCCAACTTCCTACCCAGATATCTTTATTACTATCTTCAAAGATGACATGTGAGGAATACCGCTCATTAAGTTTGGGATATACTTCTACTCTATCTGTTGAAGGAGAATAACGAAATAGGCCTTGTGACCAAGTTCCAACCCATAAATCTCCATCAGAATCTTCTAGCAAAGATTTGATTGTAACATATTGCAATTTACCATTCCCAAAATCTGGACCACAAACGACAAAAGTATCCTTATCAGGAACATACCGACATAATCCGTTATCAGTTCCCACCCAAACCGTATTATCACGAGTTACACACAAAGCGGATACTACATTGTTTGAAAGAGCAGGGACTCTATATTTTTTTATCTCGCCAGTTGTCTTGTTTAATACATTTAAACCTTCTGCAGTACCAATCCATAAATTATTATTATTATCATCAACCAAACAAGTTATGCTATTTGTTGTTAGTAGGTCAGGCGTATAAAGGTTTGATTTATAAAGCTTAGTCTCGTATCCATTATATTGGCAGAGTCCATTACGAGTAGCAAACCAGACAAAACCATCTCTATCTTGATATACCTTTTGAACTTCATTGGTTGGCAATGATTGTGGAGCAGAGAGCTGCTTAAACTTCAAATTATAAACAACGCCATCAGTTGCAAATGAAGAAACAGAAATTAAAAGATATAATATAATTAATAAACCTAGCTTGTCAAAAATGACAGTAGCTTTTGTGTTATCCATAAGCAATATATAATTTGTTATACACAAAGATAATAAGTAATAAATGTATTAGCTAAATTATTACTAAAAATATAAAAAGCATCTATTAGTTTAGGTTATAGTTAGTCTTCTACTTAGTTCTTAATGATTAAATAACAACAAGAGTAATAGCACGTAAAGTTATTTACAAACAGAGATATGATTACTTAAACAAAATAGTTTTTATCTCTCCTGTATGGAGTTGTATAGTCACTTTTCTTTGATCCTTTGAAATTTCAAGGGATTTGACCTGATTCAATTCAGACTTTTCAAAGCCAGTAGTCCCCGAAGTTTTCTTCCAAAGCTGAAGTGTCGCATAAATCTTACTTCCGCTCAATTTATCAGAGACCATGATTAAACCACATTCATCACTCACTGGATGTAAACCTGTAGGATATAACGTATACACATGATCCCAACCGGATAACGGTAGCATTACTAATTCATACTCCCCATTATTAAGAACAGGAATTTTTTGTTTGCCAAATCTTTGATAAGTTTCTTTAATTACTCCATTTAGCTGTGGCAGAGAATAATGCCCTAAACAAATTTCCGTGGGTTGAGAAACTGAGATTTTATCGACTCTCAAAATTCCATTGGGCAACGGAATATCAGATAATTGATATTTAACAGTACTATCTGTTTCAAGCACCGCATCACGTTGGTAAACACCATCTTTGAAACTTTTAAATGTATAGAGTCTTAGAACTTCCCATTTACCACTCGTGTTCTTCGTTCCATAGTTCATTGATATTTCTCCATTATCTCCATCAGCCATCCAAGGAAATTCTGTATTATAAGCCAATTTGTTATAATTCTCGGTGCTGCGGAACTTCTGCCAATCCTTTGAGACAGGTTCATGGCACCACGACCGCACTTCAGAGCCTCCACTATTAGGATAATTCGTTATCAACAAATTTGTACCAGATTGAAACTTATTATAGACCTCCCCCTTTTTGAGTTCTGTGTTCCACGGACCATTATTCTCTATTGCCGACCAATAGTTAGCCTCTTCTGGCAACAACAAACTCAAAAAAGCTTTTCCACACCAATAAACACTTCCCCGACAACTATATATCTGGACAGCTGGAGCAAACGGTCCATAAAACCCCATCGTCGGGACTCCATCCTCCAAAAACTGAGGGCTCTCTAGAAACTGCAACAAGGTAGAAGACGCAATCTTCCTGATCCAGCCATAATTGACATCGCCACTTTTATCATATTCAAACAAAGATAATGGTGCAGTGGCTGCAAAACGATAACAGATACTTCGTCCCCACATATTCATATTACCGTCTCGGCTAAACATATACGGATAGTTTTTTATCATATCGTGCTGATTAGCTAAAAATTGTTGTGCCAATTCAGGGTATTGCCTCTTTCCAAACATTTCGGCCCATATAGGGCCATACGTTTGGTAGGCCCATGCACTATAATAATCATAGGCAGGTGCATCGTTGTACCAACCTTCACCACGATAACGAGCTAGCAGCTTTTTGAGATTCATTTCTAGATAGTCATCATTAATAACATAGCCCTGATCTTTAAGAAAGCTTAGAATAAACACATTAAAAAACATCCAATTAGAACCTATAGTTGGGCCTTCTCCGTAGCTTAACATTGTAGCGGCAAGCGAGTCTTTTTGAGCTTTAGTCAATGGGTCCCATAAAACTGTTTGAGCAGCTTTCATAGATATGGCAAGTGATCCTAGCTCTAGCAACGTCTGACTAGCTCCTCCTTTACGATGAGGAATAAAACTATTGCTTTTCGGGTTTGAGATACTTACTAATTGATGACGATAATAATCCGCCACATTTATCCCATTCATTATTAAATCTGGATTATTTCTTAAAAGAGGAGCTGCAACAAATAAAGTTCTTGCCAAACCTTCAAGTTTAGCCACAGGGATTTGTCCAGCATCATTAGGATAAGTTTTTGTTAATTGTTTTGGAAAATACATCTGATCATCTAACGTGTGAATATAACTAAACGCACCTTTAAGAAGATACTCAGCAGCCATGATCCAATGTTTCCTTGTCATACCAGTATATGGGCTTTTCTCGAAATTGGGTTGTAATACCGTAAAAACATTGTTATGGGCAAGAAGATTGATGTTTTGATCTATAAGACCATTGACATAGGTACATAATATACCATCTTTATAATCAAGCCTCAACTTGATACTGCTGAATTTTTGTGGGAGATACCATTTCCCTCCTGTACTGCGGGGGGCATTTTTCCAATTATCAGAAGTGGCAAGTATATTTGCACTGGGGTATACCCTTCCTTTGTATCTTACTTCGGGTTTCATTGTTTGTCCATTCAAATAATAAGTAAGATCGCCCAACTGTAAAAGGATTCCTTGATAATGATCCGAATCAAGGTTAATTATCTTTTCTAGTGTAAAAGGCTTATCTAGATTGAATGCGAAATTTCTGTCCAACTCCGATTGATGAGTTTGCTTAATCTTTGGAAAGCCTTTGAAATCGCAGGAAATCCCTGTGCTATAGCCTTGTGGATTTTGTGAACTGACAATCCAATCATAATAGTTTCCATACATCCACGTCAGTCGCAAAGGGGTATTAATTGAAGCAGAGATAACATAAGGACGAACGTTATTCAATGGTGAATCTTGAGTCACTGCTATTTTAGAAACTACCTTTCCTGTTTCATCCAAAGTGAATCTAAATATTTCATAAACCCTACCATACTTACCTTCGACAGGTAACGAGCAATAAACATCGTTCGTTTTTTCTGGATCAATTGCCATCCCAGAACTATAACACTCCTCCAAATGAGGCGTTTGATGAAAGTATCCACCAGCATTAGCTAGAAACGTTTTCCGCCATTCATATCCGTTCCACTTTGCATAATAATAATCATGGGAGGTTTTATCAGCACTAATCTGCACCATTGCAATAATAGGAAGCCCCTTCTCATCTGCGGTTACTTGCCACACCCAATCACGTGCTGCCGATTTATCAACCAAAGTTGATGGGTATTGAATCGCATACTTATCCGTCTTATCCACATGGAATGGGCCTTCAGATATCGTCGAAAGAGTTTTCCCTTTTAGATCTTTCAACTCTAATGAACGGATATCAATCGAATTAAAATATATAAAATTAGGATTTTCATTATCTGGATGCCCTGTCGTATAAGTGAAGTATATTTTGTCCTTCCCATTTGAAAAATACTTAGCATACGGACGAGCACCAGTAGACTTAACCATTTGATAAGGTCCCCATACTATGCTTACATCATCATTCTCATCTGGTAATGACAGTTTAGCTATCGTAGGATGCCAGTCAATTCCACGCCAACATAAATAAATATGTTCAGGATCACCTGATAAGATGAAAGATGATGGATAAGTAGTATTATCTTTGGTTTTAATTTGCTTTTCATCACCTAGGGTTGTTATATCCCCGGGAGTGTGTGAAATACGATAATAAAAACAAGCCTCATCTGTATGACGCGAGTAAAAAATCATAATTCGTTCATCAGGCAAGACCAAAAAAGTAGGATTGTTATGATCATCGGGTTGGAAATATGAACGAACCAGTACTTCGTCTTGTCTCTTCTTCTGAAAATCATATTGCATAGCCTTGATATTGCCTTTGGTATCTATATAGCCTATGTAAGTTTTGTTTATAGTACCTCCCTTGTTTTCGTAATGCAGAGCTCTTGGATCAGCAAACCAACACCAAGCTCCATTAGAAGTGACTTCATGTCCAAATACTGACGATAGTATAAAAAATAAAAATAGCAAAGGAAGTAAAGCTTGTCTCGCTCTCATAGCAATATTGTATTTAGATTCACCACAAAAATAACACATTATCCATTAACCTACCTCTGAATACCATTCATTATGGTCTAAATTTAGCTCAAAACCTCTTATCATGATTGAAAATTATCTTATGGACATCCCCTACTCAATAGAATTGGATGTGATTCAGATTACTCCATTAAAGGTTTGTAAGCAGAACACCCCCATGAGATAGAATTTCTAACTGTACTTTTCCACTTTCCTTGACCTTTAATGAGGTCAACTGAGGATCTCTATACTGATCGTCTTTATAAAGTGAAATTGTCTTTCCAGCAAACATTTCTAAATCTAGCTTTAGCTTCAACGGTTCTTTTCCTGCATTCACACCTGCGATATACCATATATCTCCTTTACGACGAGCTAAAACAATATACTTCCCCGGATATCCATCTATAAATCGTGTCTCATCCCATATAGTAGGCACTTGCTTCATAAAGTCAATACACACTGCCGGAGCATCTTTCAAGTTGTTAGGAGCTAATGCAAAATTTTGAATCGGATTTTGAAATAAAATAGTTGTAGCCAATTCGAACACATCAGTAGTCCGACGTATGGTGCCACCATCATTAGTACGATTCAATCTTTTATTCAGAAAACAACCTCCAAATTCCATCGAACCAACCGCGTTACGAATGAATGGGTGAAGGCAAGCGTTGAATGCTTCTTCATCACAGAAATGCTGATTAAAGACCATATTCTCGGAAGCTAAAACAGCTTCACTTCCCACATAATTTGGATACATACGTTCCCAGCCGCGAGGCAGAGTACAGCCATGGAAAATAACCATCAATCCATGATCGTCTGCATCACTAAGAATCTCTTCATAAAGCCTAATACTTTCTTGCTTATCTCCGCCGAAGAAATCAACCTTAATTCCTTTTACACCCAGACTTTGCAACCATCTCATCTCACGCTTACGAATAATTGCATTATCCATCCGGTTCACCGGTCCTTGTTCAATATCATTCCAGTAACCAGATGAACTATACCACAAAAATAATTCAACTCCTTTACTACGCGCATATTCAATTAGGGATCGCATCCGTTCATGACCAATATTCTTGTCCCACCAGTTATCTATCAGTGCATACTCATAGCCCATAGAGGCGGCTAAATCAATATATCGCACTTGATCATCATAATTGATACTACCGTCCTGCCAAAGAATCCAACTCCATGTGCCACGGCCAAAATGATACGTATGCTTCGTGCCATAAAGCGGACTAACGACATCCCAAGGCACAGTTGTTTCAACGATTGGCTTTAGATTATCGCCTACAGTTATAGTACGCCATGGAGTTGCACCCGGCAATGAGAAAGCAGGAGCGGCAGTTCCGTTTCCGTTGTTTTCTTCTTCCATCGGAAAAGCAACAGTATATAAATTACCCTGACTAACGTCGCTCAAACGTGACCCACAATAACGACTGTCTACACCAGTTTCGCTAAGCAATACCCACCCGTCATCTGCTATACGAAATAGACAAGGGAAGGTATATCCATGTCCATAAAGGGATTTATCGCTCATTGGAGCATCTGCATTATACTCCTCTTCATAGCTAGGCTTAGTTCGTTTCCAGCCAATCATTGCATCGCTCTGCGGACACAAGAAAGTTGTAGTGTATATAGGAAATCGGAAACCAGTTGTTTCAGCCTTTACTGTAACGCTTGCCTTCCCAGACTGATGTGGTAAAGTATATCGGAAAGCTACATCATTATCGGCCACTCGAAAAATGATTCCTAGCTTCTGCCCTTTCTCATTTTCGAAGTTGCAGATTAGTTCATTGGCACAATAATGTATTTTGGATGTTTTAATACGAGTTTGTTGATAAGTAGTATCGATCTTGCCCACAGTATATCCAGTCAGTTTGAGATTTCTTGAAAAATCACCAATTGATGTATTCATGCCCAAAGGTGATCTTTCTAACATAGGTTTACCCTTATAACTAACCGTATAACAAGGTACACCTTCATCCTGAACAAAAATCATTAACTGTAACATCCCATCGGGACCTTTTACTGTTAGATCTTGAGCCTCAAGAGTACTCATACAAAATACAGCAATTAAAGCACTGATTATTTCCTTCATTTAATTATTTTTAAGCATCCTATTATCTCATTTCTATTTCACCCAATATTGAAACTTAATTCATGTACCTTTAGTCGGCATTTATTTCTTAGCGGATATCTTCAGACGAATAACCGTGAACGAATAGGCAGGTAGTTGCTGCATAAAACGAGATCCAACGTCAATCCGATCTGTCACAGGAAGCGGTGTATCTCCAAGTGCTCCTGTCAGCACAGTTCTCATAGCTGAAGATTGTATGCCTTCAATGCCGGGTAGCTGAACATCAGTCTCAATACTAACGGGCAAAATATTGACTAACTTTACAATAAGATCACCAGTCTTACTATCACGCACGATAGAAGAACCAACACGCAATTTTACACGGTTATCCGAATTATCAAGATTGATTTGCGAAGGGATATAATGATCACCCAAGTTTTGACCATACAATTGTTGCACATAATATCCTGTAGTAGGTTTCACCTCTCTATTGTTGAAATAGATCAAATCCGGATTCCATTGTGTATGTTTCTCCTTTGCCAACAAAGGAGCATAAGAGGTCATGCTGACTATATCTCCGTTTCGTTCCAAAGCCGTTAAGTAGAGTGCCTCGGTTAATGCCGTTTCCAAATTTGCTTTCCTTCCTGGGATATGAGTAGCATATTCACCCAAATATACCTTAGTCTCTTTAGCGCGATCATATTTATCATAGAAATCCTGATTATGCAAGAACCACCCAGGTGATTGATAATAGTGTTCATCTACCATCGGAATTTCCAGTTTGTCTGCCAACTTCCAACCTTCAACATAGTCTGTTCCCTCATTGAAAGGGCCTACCGTTCCGATAACAGTAATATCTGGATATTTTTCTTTTATAGCTTTGAAGATCATAGTGAACCGTTCTTCGAAAATACCAGTAATGAGGTCTTCATTGCCAATACCGATATACTTCAGATTAAATGGCTTAGGATGCCCCGATTCTGCACGAATCTTGCCCCATTTTGTCTTCTTTACATCTCCATTAGCCCACTCAATCAAGTCAAGGATATCTTGAATATATGTATCCATCTCACTCATAGGAATACCTCCTTGCTGCCCACCCCTCAACTCTCCATGGCAAGCTGAGTTTTGGCAAGGAACACCGGCAGCCAATACGGGAAGAGGCTCTGCACCTATATCTTCACAAAACTGGAAATACTCATAATACCCCAAGCCCATACTCTGATGGTATCCCCAAAGGTTACGGGCAGGTTTACGGGTTTCAAGTGCTCCAATAGTATTTTTCCAGCGGTAGATATTATTCACCCCATCCCCATGGGCAACGCACCCTCCAGGAAAACGAACAAAGCGTGGATGTAGGTCGGCAAGTGTCTGTGCCAGATCGGCACGCAAGCCGTTCTTCCTGCCTTTGAATGTGTTAGCAGGAAAGAGAGAAATCATATCTAGTTCAATTTCACCAGCTAGTTGTGGTTGAAGTTCCAAATGAGTATCTACAGAAGACTTTGCCGTCAGAGTCGCGGCATAATTCTTCCATGAATCAGAAGAGACAGTAACGGTTGATTCACCCTGAACGATACCTTCATCATCTACAAGGCGCACTAATAGTTTCATTGACTTACTGCCAGCAGGAATACGAGCAAACAAGCTAAAATTGTACTTTTCACCAGCCTTAAGGGAGATTCCGTCAAATCCGGTATTAATTAAAATAGCTCCGGGCTGCTTGGTGTTCAAGACCGCATAATGCTTATTATTAAAATGAATTGGTGAAGAGCTTGCTATCGTAAAGGAAGTATTCTCTCCTTTCAATTGCCAAGCATAGGTGTTATTCCAATTCTTATCCCCTTCACGGTCAGAAAGAGCATACTCAAAACCACGATTTTGAATCAATTCAGCATACAGCCCACCGTCAGCCGCATAATTAATATCTTCAAAAAAGATGCCAATTAATAAATCACTAATTTCTTTTGTGTCTTCTGTCTGTGCTGTAACGGTAGCTTTTATGGGTTTCAATCCTGCGAAACGTTCTTTATCTTGGACAGCTCGTTCACTGTATAAGGAGTTTCGATATTGGTTCTGTTCATAGACTTTAGTTAACTCATCGACCACTACCCATGGTACTTGATTTAGAGTCCCAATCTGTTCGTGTCCAGCTATAATTGCATTTATTCTTTTACCTTCATAATCGGAAGTAGTACGTGGATATTGCTGGCTTTCCCAATAAATAAGGTCTTTAGATTTAGTTTGACCGTATCCATCGTGTTCATTTAACTTCCATGTGCATAACCATTCTCCTCCGGGAAGTTGCTTTAGATTAGGGTCAAGCATCTTTTTCTGTGATCCCCAACGACTGTAATCACACCGAAGATAACCATAACCTGCCCCAATTTCAAACCATTCTTTTTTATCCATACTCCAAGCAAAACGCAAGCCACTTCGTCCATCGTCATCACGGGTGGCATAAGAAAAAAGGTAAACGGTATTTGGAGTAGCAGTTACTTCGAAGGCAACAGCAAAAATATCTTGTTGGAGCGACAATAATAAAACTACAACACACATCAGTATTTTTTTCATAATATAAATTTAATTAATCATAAGTCCAACTATTTCATTGTATCTGGCCTACCATATACTTTGAATAAACGACTCAGTTCCCTGTCTGTTATAGGCATCACTGTGCCATGACGGGGGTGAAAATCCATACTAAAAGTATTATCTATTAGATGAAAGTTTTCCAAATCACTAGTCTCTGTAAACTGATATTTACCTTTCATATACACATCGTACATCAAGATATATTTATCTGTACCAATTAGAGGAAAAATACCAGCTCCTTCTACGGCCTCTTGAGTCTGTTGTTTATAATCATCAGACTCTTCCCACTGTCTTGAAGTTAACATAGCAGTAGTTGCCTTCTTTATGGCATTCCCATGCCCTTCGGTTTTATAAAATAAATGATACTTTCCACCTTTATAGATGATATCTCCATCTATACAAGATTTTCCATCCTTCGGAAGAAATAATGGTTGGGGTACCCCCTCAATATCAGAGAACTGATTGTTAGCATAAGCATAATAAATAATATCCGGACCATCACCATATTTCATTGACCAATAAACCATATACTTCTTCATTTCATTATCATAAATAGTTTGAGGAGCCCACACTCTTTTCAGAGCTTCTTGATTCGGATATTTCTTTTGTATATTCACCACATTCGAAGTCCAATTAATTAGATCCTTGGATTTCAAAAGTACCATTGCTCTATTAGAGTTCCAACCATTAGCAGAAACCATATCTGTAGCAACCATATAATATGTCTTTCCATCTTCACACCGAAGAATATGAGGATCACGTACCCCTCCTGTAGAACTAATCTCACGAGAATCTAGAACAGATTTATTCTTGTTTAAAGCGTAATAATTATATCCATCTGAGCTAACAGCCATATGAATAGCTTCTTCACTCATTTTATTGCCTAAAAAATAGACAAAAAGATAAGCAGATGGCTGAGTGTGTGCAACCGACACGATACTAAACAAAAGTGCCAAAAAGAAAGTATACTTTTTCATCGCTGCTAGATAATTTAGTATTTAAAGTCTAAATGTTTTACATAAACACGATATTCACGGATCATACCTGGATAGTTCTTCTCAGCACGAGGAAGGTATCGGAAACCAGTCACAGTTTCTACTTTACCAAGATCAAGAACCAATTGATGAGGATACGATGCATTATCTACAGTCATCCAATAAGTCGATTCTTGCAAGTCAAATATTTTATCAGCTGTACAGTTTCCACTTCGCGTCTCTTCACTATCAGCATAACGAATTTTCCAATTTTGACGGGATACTGGTTGACCGTCTACACCCAAAATCTCAAATTCGGCAATAGCAGCAACGTTGTTGCTAGCTTGTGGGGACAAGGCTTCTAGACAAAAGAAACGACCTTTTTCAGGACTAGAGAAATGTACTTCTTGCCAACCGTTTCCTGGAGTAAAAGCCCCTTCATGCACGACTTTCTCTCCCATCAAATTCAGTTTCTCACCATCTTTACGGTGGATTTCTGGTGCTTTTTCCCGAAGTACATCAAGAATAGGTTTCTTTAAACCTTTGATAGAAGCTTTGGAAGGGCCTTTCAAATCAAGAACAAGTATTTCATTATCTCCTTCTTTCAACCAACAACCTGGCATAAATAGCGTTTGTTGAGGACCTATTTCCCAAAAACGTCCTAAAGCATGACCGTTCACCCATACCATACCTTTTCCCCAAGTGCTCATATCCAAGAAGGTGTCACCTATCTTATCGAGTTTAAATGATGCTTGATAATAAGCAGGCATAGTAGGCAATAGTTTTGTACTCTCATAATTCTTATTCATAATAAATGAATAGTCTACAGGAAAATTATATATAGTCCAGTCTTTCAGTTCATTCACCTTATTATCAAATAGAAGTTCTACTTTTTCAGTAATACCTTTTCGGTCATGAATGGATTTATCAAAATTCACGCGTCCCATTGCCTCAACAAGAATATCCAATCGCGTACCTTTCTTTAATTCAGGCAAAGTCGTTGTAAATTCTCCTTTGCGGCGATCAAGTCTAGCTAACAGTTTGCCATCTGCAAAGATTTGTGCCCAGTCATGCACCTCAGTTATTTTCAAGATAGTACCAGGACTCACTGCATCAACCAATATATTTCTATATAAGATGCTTCCCCAACCTTGATCAAATTGTTCCATCGGCTGTATTTCAACTGATTGTTTGGCTTCGGGCAGATTTGAAAAAAGCGGTGCCACTTTGGTAAAATGGAATTCGGGAATTTCAATAATTGGCAATGCAGCAGGAATTTCAGGTAATTTTTCTCCATCAGGAAGATACTTTCTTAACAAATTACGCAAGAGAAAATATTTTTCTGTGGTCCAACCTGCTTCACTAATTGGAGCGTCATAATCATAAGAACTACACATAGCTGAGTAAGCTGGATTATTGGCTCCACCCCAATGTCCAAAAGTAGTTCCCCCATGTGTCATGTAAAGACTAAATGAAATATTACGATCAAGCATATCTTTAATACCTTGTACCATATCCTTTGCAGGACGTGTTTCATGTTTTCTCCCCCAATGATCAAACCAGCCACTCCAAAATTCACTACACATTAGAGGAGTCTCAGGACGAAGTTCTTTAAGTTTTTTGAATTGCTGGTCTATATTAGCACCTGTCCCAAAGTTGATGGTCCATATTAAATCATCTAGTGCATTTCTTGTGAAGTTACTGCTCCAGTCACACTGAAAGAGAGGTACATCGGTAAAACCAGCTTCACGCACTAAATCACGTACTGCTGAGACATAAGGCTTGTCTGTACCGTATGATCCGTATTCATTTTCAACTTGTACCATAATAATATTCCCTCCTCTACTTATCTGTAGAGGAGCTAGCTGTTTGCCAACTTCTTTCATAAAGATACCAACACGCTCCATAAAATAAGGATCAAGCGTACGAAGTGCTACATCTTTCTTTTTTAACAACCACCAAGGTAGCCCACCCATTTCCCACTCCGCACACACATATGGACCAGGACGAACAATCACATACATTCCATGTTTCTGAGCAACGCGACAGAATGCAGCAATATCATTCTGACCAGTAAAGTCAAACTGCCCTTCTTTCTGTTCATGTATATTCCAAAAGATATAAATGCAAATGGTATTCATTCCCAAAGCTTTACACATCTCAATACGATGTTCCCAATAAGCTTCTGGGATACGAGTATAATGCAATTCAGCAGCTTTCACAATGAACGGAGTTCCGTCTAAAAGAAACGTATTCTTTCCTGCTTCAAATTTATGGGCAGTTGTCTGTCCTTCTGCATGACCCAAAAAGAAGAGCGTAAAAAAGACAAATAAAGCAATTAACTTGTTTTTCATATGTACTTCATTATAGAATTTAAATAGTATACGGCAAAGATAATGATTCACCTAAACTTATAAAGGATAATTTTCACTCAAAATAGGTAAGAAATAAAGCAAAGTTGCACTAAATAAAGCATTTCTGCATAATCTTCGATTCAATAAAGATTGAATTGCCATAAAAAAGATGGCCCAAAAACAATCGCTTTTTACAGCCATCATTTTTGGACCATTACATATATTTATATGCTATTGTTACAATCCACTAAAATCAACTCCTTCAAACACCAATGAAGGAATTCTCCAAGAAGAGTTTAAACGGGGATCATTACCTGTTGCAACCAAAGAGTTCCACAAAGTTATCAAATTACCTGTGACATTCATTTCAGAAACCGGCTGAGTCAATTTCCCATTTTCGATAAGAAACCCTTCGATCCCATAAGAAAAGTCGCCAGTAGAACTATTGTTATTGCCTCCATTAAATCCAGTAACAAGAATTCCTTTATCAACTTCCCTAATTAAACCCTCTAAGTTATGTTCTCCAGTTTGCATAACCAAAATAGAGGAATCACTGATGGTTGGGCTGACTCCCATCTTTTTAGCATGATAAGTATCAATGAAATAGGTATTCAGTACACCTTGATCGAATATAGAACGCCTTTCTGTAGCTATTCCTTCGTTATCGAAATAGCGAGCACCAGAAGCCTTCACTAAGTGTGGTTCATCGATCAACGTCAATCGATCACTAGCAATTTTTTGATTCATTTTATTCAGTAAGAAAGAGTTTTTCTGCTGCAATGCTGAACCATTTAAAGCATTCATCACAGGGCTTAACAAACGCCTCGAATTTAGAGGATCTACTACCATCGTGTAACTGCCCGATTGAACCTTCTTCTGCCCTAATTTGCGCAACACCCGTTCAAGTGCCTTTTCCCCGATTCCATGCTTAATCAAATCATCCATATAAAGTGACGATTCATACCATTGAGCAGAAGGGCGTGCCTCTCCATCGCCTTTTATAGCAATATTAGCAGAAAGAGAATACCATGTACTCTTTGTCTCTCCCTCAAAACCGTTACTTATTAAGCGATAAGCAAAATTTTCGCCATCACTATAGGAAGAGCCCACAGAAATAATCCGTTCATCTTTTCCCAACGCTTCTTCAGCTACTGCCTTTGCTAGCTCCACCTTATCATCAGGATTTAACGCCGTAAACTTAGTGTCATACAATTTAAGATCAGGTTTTCCACCTCTATAATATCTAGAAGAATCGGCTAATACCCGTGCTTCGTCTTTAGCTAGATATCGCGTGGAATCTATTCCATTCTTTATAAAAGCTTCCAGTTCATTCTTATTTAACCGATTAGTAGAAATAGATCCATAACGTCCGTCAACGTAAAGAGCAAGACTTAACCCACCTTCGGATGCTTGTTGTAAGTTATCCATCTTTGCATCTCTCAAGTCGAAAGAGGTATTTGAAGATGCATATAAAAGGATCTTGGCAGCCTGACAACCATTCTTCAAAGCATAGTCCATAGCCCACTGTGCCAGTTTTTTATTTTCGTCTGTAATCATAGGTTCATCTTTTTAAAGTAGATATATACTTTTTAATTCTCACCACCTACAGTTAGTTTGCTAACTAAAGCTGAAGGCATACCGCAAGTCACCGGACAAGACTGTCCATCTTTTCCACAAGTCCAAGTTCCGTTATCAATCTTCGCATTAGTCCCAACCATCGTAATATCTGCTAATGCTTTTGGCCCGTTGCCAATAATATTGATATCTTTAATCGGTTGTGTCAGCTTACCGTCTTCAATCATATAACCTGATTTTACAAAGAAAGTAAAGTCTCCAGCACCAATCTGCACCTGCCCATTCGTAAAGTTATCTACAAAAATGCCTCGTTTTACAGAAGAGATTATATCTGCTTCGTTCACATTGCCAGCCTCCATATAAGTGGCTCTCATTCGAGGAATAGGCAAACAACGGAAAGACTCACGACGTCCGTTTCCTGTTGGCTTTACATCATAATGTTTTGCACTAATACGATCGTGGAGGTAACTTGTTAGAACCCCATCTTTAATCATATAAGTTTTCTGACCTTCTGCACCTTCATCATCAAAATTAACAGAACCACGATTAAAAGGAATAGTACCATCGTCTATTACACTTATATGTTCATTGCAAACTTTCTTATTCAGTTGATCCGCAAATATGGAGATATTTTTTCTATTAAAATCGGCCTCAAAGGTGTGTCCAATAGCCTCATGAAGTAATATTCCTGATCCACCAGCTCCCATCACAACAGGCATTTCACCTCCTTTGGGCTTTATTGCTTTAAACATTAAAGAAGTCTGATCAACAGCCTCACGAGCGATAACATCCACGACTTCTTCTGTCAAAAAGTCAAACCCTCTACGATAAGCGCGAGCAGCATAACCATTTTCTGTTTTTCCATTTTCTTCCATGATACATACTGCACCCAGAGTCACCATCGGACGATAATCGTAAAACATCGCTCCTTCTGAATTGCAGAAAAAGATGTGAGAAGTGGTATCACTTTGGCTAGCTTGAACCTTATGTACCCGTTTATCCAAAGAGAATATCTTATCATTTAGTTTCTGTAAATAAGGTATTTTATCTTTCAAACTGACATCTTCCCAAGAAGATGCTACACTATAAAAATTCTTCTTTAATTCCTTTGGAGCCAAGTCTATAGGTTTGTTTCCTCTATTAGCAGAAGCTATGCGAGCAGCTGTCCTAGCCGCTTTCAACATCTCCTCCAACGTAATATTTTCAACATAAGCATAACCACTTTGATCCCCTATCAGAACTCGTACTCCAACTCCATAATCAATATTTGAATAGCTATTGTTAACTTCGCCATCCATCAAACGAATACTATTAGAAATTGTATGTTCAAAGAAAAGATCAGCATAATCGCCCCCTTTTTCCAATGCAGCGGCAAGAACTTTTTTTAGGTCTGCCTCACTTACCCCGAAATGATTCATAGCTAAAGCAACCGATGATCTTTTATCAGTCCCTTCACCCCCCAATGCACCCGGAGCAGTCAGAGCCATAGCAGGACCAGTAGCCAACGAGCCCAACAGTGCTATACCTCCTGTTTTAAGAAAATTACGTCTGTCCATGTTCACTTATTTTTTATATTCAAATATCTTTAGTGAGTAGACTTTCAAGCTCTTCGGCGTTTAAACGAAGGTAGAATTGTCCACGATAAGCCACAGAAATACCTCCTGTCTCTTCAGAGACAATGATAGCGTGGGCGTCAGACTTTTGTGCAATACCCATAGCCGCTCGATGACGTAGCCCCAACTCCTTAGGAATGTTCAAATCATGAGATACAGGTAGAATACAGCCCGCCGCTTTTATTCTTTTTTTACTAATTACCATTGCCCCATCATGTAAAGGACTATTCTTAAAAAAGATGTTCTCAATCAGCCGCTGATTTACTGAAGCGTCTATCGTTTCACCCGTACGGACTACTTCATCCAAAGGAATCGTATGTTCAATTACAATTAAGGCACCTACTTTCTGCTTACCCATACTCAAGCAAGCCATTACAATAGGCATTATATCATCATGCTTTAAAGCTTCTTTTTTCCCACCGCTAAAAAAGTGAGCTAATGCACTCACATGGCGATGAGAACCCAACGTCAATAAGAATCGACGTATCTCGTCTTGAAAAAGAACTATAAGAGCAATTACTCCAACATTCATAAGTGTGTCAAAAATCGACCCCAAAAGCCGCATTTCCAACACTTGGGTTACAATAAGCCAAAGCAAAATAAAAACTAGGATTCCTGTAAAAATCTTAATCGAACCAGAAGCTTTCATCAGCTTATATGTATAATAAAGCAAAAAAGCGACTAAAAAAACATCAATAAAATCTTTTATGCCAACGTTAAAAAACACGATACTAGCTTTATTAAATTAATAAATCACATCATTTTTGTCACAATACAAACAGCCTCAACAGCTTCACGTACATCATGCACACGAAGTATATTAGCCCCTTTCAACAAGCTTATCGTATTTAGTACTGTAGTACCATTTAATGCTTGTTGAGGACCTCCACCTAATAAATTATAAATCATTGATTTGCGTGAGACGCCTACTAGTATAGGAAGCTCAAAGACTTTAAATTCTTCTAAAGAAGCCATCAGCTCATAATTATGATCCAATGTTTTGCCAAATCCGAAACCAGGATCAAGAATAATATCTTTCATACCTAAATCACGCAATTGTTGAACTTTACGCGCAAAGTACATGAAAATTTCTTTAAGAAGATTATCATAATGAGGCTCGTTTTGCATACTCTGAGGAGTTCCTTGCATATGCATCATCACATAAGGCACCCCTAAGCGTGCTACAGTTTCAAACATTCGATGATCCATTTCACCTGCAGAAATATCATTAATAATAGCCACTCCATATTCCCTCACGCACCATTCTGCCACATCAGCGCGGAAAGTATCCACTGAAATAATAGCATCGGGATAGCTACGATTTAAGATCTCAAGTCCTAATCGCAAACGAGCCATTTCTTCTTCAGCAGTAATATGTTGGGCGTTAGGTCGAGAGGAATAGGCACCAATATCAATAATCGAAGCACCCTCTTCAACAATCTGGTGAGCTCTAGCTTCGATCTCATTTTGAGTTTGCATCCTGCTACCAGAATAAAAAGAATCGGGAGTCACATTTAAAATCCCCATCACCTTAGCTACAGATACATCAATTAAACTTCCATTGACATTTATATATAAGGGAGAAATAGTTTCCATACGTAAATTTATTCAGTTAGACCCATGCAAATGTAGATAAAAAAAGCTAGTATTCGTATTAAAATTCAGAAATAAACGTATATTTGCATTCAATAGAACTACCGAAAACAATTATCATGAGCCGATTGTCCCGATTTATCACAGGAACTCTCCTCTCCCTTTTGTTCATCAATATTCCTGCAAAAGGGCAAAAGGAAGCTGAGGTTTTCAACGTTGATCCTACAGTTTATGCTTACTATCAACGCTGCCAGGAACGTCTATTTGATCCTGTCGTCCTCAAAATGTCCGATACGCTATACCAAATGGCTACCGAACATCATGATCAAAGAATGCAAGCAGTTTCTCTTTCCACTAAGCTAGACTATTATTATTATCAAGCAACAAACGAAGATAGTATTGTTCATTACACTAACAAAGTTAAATTATTCGCTAGAGAAACTCAACAACCTAAATACTATTATTTTGCTTGGGCAAACCGATTAATTCTTTATTACCTCAAGACTGGAAGAAGTAATATAGCTCTCTATGAAGCGGAAAAGATGCTACAAGAAGCACAAGACGAGAACAACAAAATAGGGCTTTTATACTGTTACAACATTATGTCCCAGATTTATACAATCAAAAGATTCGAAGAAATGGCTTCTGATTGGAGAATCAAAGAAATTGAGCTAACAGAAAAACATGATCTTGAAAATTATAACATTAGCAACACTTATTCTCAACTTGCCTATTATTATATCTTACACCACAAACAAACGCAAGCCTTAGAAACGATAAAAAAAGCAACCCAAACGGCCAATTCAATTAGCCACAAGATATTAGCAAAGCTAGCATATGTTGATTATTACACTCAATTCGGGTATCTTCAGGAAGCTGCAAAAACACTAGAGGAATGCAGAGAGCTTTTTGGTCAAGATAAAAGACTAGATGCATTGAAAAAAAGATTTTATCGTTCAGAGACATACTATTATCAAGCGAGCAAACAATTCCAAAAAGCATTAGCATCTACCGACAATCAACAAATTGAGGAGCGGAGATTAAATGAATATGCACTTGACAGTGAACAATACCGCACAAAAGGAGAAATATACAAACAGATGGGGAAACCAGAGGAAGCAGTAAAGTATCTACAAATGTATATTCAAATAGATGATTCTCTAAAGATTGCTAATGAGCAACTGGCAAGTAGTGAGTTTGCAACTCTTTTAAATGTTGAAAAACTTAATGCTGAGAAGAAAGAATTGATGCTTCAGACGCAAAAAAAAGAGTTACGTAATAAGACAACACTCATTTTTTCATTGATCATTTTATTAGCCATTTTATTCGTTTTCTTATATCGCGAAAATAGCCTAAATAGAAAATTGAAGAGCTCCGAAAGTGAATTAAGAAATAAGAATGAAGAACTAACTTACTCAAAAGAAGAGCTACGGAAAGCAAAAGAACAAGCAGAGGCAAATAGTCAGATGAAAACGACTTTTATCCAAAGTATGTCTCATGAGATCCGAACTCCGCTAAACTCGATCATTGGCTTTTCGCAAATCCTAAGTGATAATTTTAGCAATGAGCATCCTGAGACAAAGGAGTTTGTTGATATCATAAAAGCGAATTCTGACGACTTGCTTCGATTGGTTACTGACGTGTTAACTCTCTCCGAGCTTGACCAATACAACATATTGCCCACTGATATAAAAACCGATATCAACATGATCTGCCAGTTGTCTACTGAAGTTGCCCAATCTCAGAAGCGAGATACAGTTGACTTTTATTTCAAGCCAGCTAGAGAAGAGCTAATTACACTTAGCAACCCTGAAAGAATTGCACAGGTATTATCTAACCTAGCACATAATGCAATAAAGTTTACCGAGAATGGCTATATTGAAGTAGCCTATTCCGTCTTTGAAGAACAAAAGAAAATAGAGATTACTGTAACCGACACTGGAATTGGAATTCCTAAAGAAAAGCAAGAAGAAGTATTTGAGCGCTTCTTCAAAATGGACTCCTTCTCTCAGGGCACTGGTCTCGGATTATCAATTTGTCGCAGTATAGCTGAGAAATTGGGTGGTAGCTTAAAGATAGACTCCTCTTACACAAATGGATGCCGAATGGTATTCACCCTTCCTTTGGTATATGCCTAAGTAAAAAAGGCTCCAACCCTTATAAAATCCCAAAAGAATAGTCTATCTTTGTAACGTTTAAATAAAAGATTAGGCTATGAATCTTTCTACTCTTTACCAGATTTTTCTGGAGTGCAAATTAATAACTACTGATAGTCGAAACTGCCCTGCAGGTTCACTGTTTTTTGCTTTAAAAGGTGAGTCTTTTAACGGAAACGCATTTGCTGAAAAAGCCTTATCGGCTGGTTGTGCCTACGCTATTATCGACGAGCCTCAGTGGATGATAGAAAATGATCCACGATATATACTTGTTGACAACTGTTTGCAAGCGTTACAACAATTGGCCAACTATCATCGTCGCCAATTAGGGACAAAAATCATCGGGATCACCGGCACAAATGGTAAAACAACTACCAAAGAATTGATTTCAGCAGTACTATCACAAAGCCACCATGTTCTTTATACATTAGGCAATCTAAATAATCATATTGGTGTACCTTCCACTTTGCTTCGCCTAAAGCCTGAGCATGATCTTGCTGTCATTGAAATGGGTGCCAACCACCCTGGGGAAATCAAATTTCTTTGTTCCATCGTTGAACCGGATTATGGTATCATAACTAATGTAGGCAAAGCTCATCTTGAAGGATTCGGTTCCTTCGAAGGTGTAATTCAAACCAAAGGAGAACTATACGATTTCTTACGGTCTAAAGAAGCTTCAACAGTTTTCATTCATCACGACAATCCCTATTTGATGAATATTTCTAAGGGGTTGCATCTTATTTCTTACGGTAATGAGGAGGATTTATATGTAAATGGAAGGATTATAGGCAATTCTCCCTACCTCACTTTTGAATGGAAAGAAGGTGTAAACGGAAAGAAACATCATGTTCAGACACAATTAATAGGAGAATATAATTTACCAAACGCATTAGCAGCTATCACTATTGGTCACTTCTTTGAAGTGGAAGACGAAAAAATCAACACTGCATTAACCGAGTATACCCCACAGAACAATCGTTCTCAACTCAAAAAGACAGAAGACAACACGCTTATCATTGATGCTTATAATGCCAATCCAACTAGTATGATGGCGGCTTTAGAAAATTTCTGCAACATAGAAGCCTCACATAAAATGCTGATATTGGGAGACATGCGTGAATTAGGAACAGAGAGTGCTAACGAACATCAAAAGATCGTGAATTATATAAGCTCTTGTAATTTCGACAAGGTATGGCTAGTTGGAGAACAGTTTATTGCTGCGAAACACTCTTTCCAAACATTTCCCAATGTACTAGAAGTCATCAAAGAATTAGAGACGAATAAACCCAAAGGATATACCATTTTAATCAAGGGATCCAATGGAATTAAACTCAGTTCAACTGTAGATTATTTATAAAAGAGAAGCATGAATATTTATTCATGCTTCTCTTTTTTTCTTACCATTCGTGGTCGAACAATATAATAGGCTACAAGGCTGGCCAGAGTAGCGCCTGTTGAGTTAGCAGCAAAATCCATCCAATCTCCCCCTCGATAACTCGTACAGTAAGCTTGCAGTAATTCAACACAGCCGCTAAAAAGCACGGGGCACAAGTAAGCACCTATCCAAGCATGCCACAACGGCACTTGATCATTTCGATGACCACGAAGGAACTCAAGCCACAACATGCCAGACATTCCAAAATACATACAGATATGAACCAGCTTATCAAAGTTGGATATTTCATTTAAGGCCGTATTGGGTGGCTTAAAGAAGGATAGATAGATCACTGTTAAAATGATCAGCAGTGATATACGGTATTTCTTAATATGAGATAGCATATTTAAATTAAATTACGATTTTGGCACAAATATAACGATCATTTTCTATATTTGCATTTCAATTGGTTTATTTTATAACGATTTGTTATATTAGATAGAATTTATGGTAAAAAACGACAGAGCAAACTTCGGAAGTAAACTAGGAGTTATACTTGCATCCGCAGGTTCGGCAGTAGGACTTGGAAATATTTGGAGATTTCCTTATGAAACAGGAAACCATGGTGGCGCAGCTTTTATTTTTATCTACTTAGGCTGTGTTCTTTTGCTAGGTCTCCCCATTATGATAGCCGAGTTTTTGATTGGACGACATTCAAGAGCTAACACAGCCGGGGCCTATCAAAAGCTAGCTCCTGGGACTCATTGGCGATGGGTAGGGAGAATGGGCGTATTAACTGGCTTTTTGATTCTTAGTTATTACTCTGTAGTTGCTGGATGGACGTTAGAATATGTATTTGATGCAGCAACAAATAGTTTCTCCGGAAAAACTCCTTCGGAGTTTATATCCTCTTTTGAAACGTTTTCCAGTAATCCTTGGCGACCAGTTATCTGGCTAATTCTATTTCTACTTACTACTCACTACATCATTGTGAAAGGGGTTGAGAAAGGCATCGAGAAATCCTCTAAGATAATGATGCCTACTCTATTCATCATAATCTTAGTCCTTGTAATATGTTCAGTGAGCCTACCCGGAGCAACAGCCGGCATCGAATTTCTTCTGAAACCCGATTTTAGTAAGGTAGACGGAAGTGTGTTTCTCAGTGCTATGGGGCAAGCCTTCTTCTCTCTAAGCCTAGGAATGGGATGCCTTTGCACTTATGCTTCCTATTTCAATAAAGAGACCAATCTGACTAGAACAGCACTTAGTGTTGGAATTATAGATACCTTTGTAGCCATATTAGCTGGATTCATCATCTTCCCAGCTGCATTTTCAGTAGGGATACAGCCTGATGCAGGACCAAGTCTTATCTTCATTACCCTGCCAAACGTTTTTCAACAAGCATTTAGTGGAGTACCCATATTGGCTTACATCTTTTCAGTCATGTTCTATATATTGCTTGCCATGGCCGCCCTCACATCCACCATTTCTTTGCATGAAGTTGTCACAGCCTACCTACACGAAGAGTTCAACTTTACACGCGGAAAAGCAGCAAAGCTAGTTACAGGAGGATGTATATTTTTTGGAATTTTGTGTTCATTATCACTGGGAGTCATGAAGGGCATTACTCTATTTGGGCTAGGGCTATTCGACCTTTTTGATTTCGTGACTGCAAAAATAATGCTCACGTTAGGAGGTATGTGTATCTCTATCTTCACCGGATGGTATCTGGATAAAAAGATTGTTTGGTCGGAAATTACCAATGATGGTACTTTAAAAATACCGGTATACAAATTAATCATCTTTATATTAAAATACATCGCACCAGTCGCCATTTCTTTGATCTTCATTAATGAATTGGGGATAATATAACGACAATGTGGAAAGACTTTTTTTATTTTACTAAAACCCAACGACAAGGAATTATCGTCCTTGTCGTTTTTATTATAGGAGTTTATACAGTTCCTTATATCCTAGAAATCTTTGCACAGCACAAAACGATTAATGCTGCAGAGCAGAAAAAGTTGATAAAAGAATATGCTGAATTTACCTCCTCCATCCGTCAAGCCGAAACCAACCGTACATATCCTTACCGCTATTCAGCTACGACTTATCCAAAGCGAGCAATCAAACTGGCTATATTTAATCCAAATACAGCAGACTCAATCACATTCCTTAGCCTTGGGCTTCCCCCATGGATGGCAAAGAATATTTTACGCTATAGAAGGAAGCAAGGCCAATTTCGTACAGCCGAAGATTTTAGAAAGATTTATGGGCTCACCGAAGAACAATACCAAACGCTGCTACCCTACATCCAGATTCCCAAAGAAACGATCCTTAAAGACACGACCCGGCTCTTTACCAGTCAGCCCACAACGAAACGAGATACCCTAATCAAGTATCAGCTAGGAACCATCGTCAGCCTCAACCAAGCAGACACAACTGAACTAAAAAAGATTCCAGGCATAGGAAGCGGAATTGCTAAAATGATCGTAAGGCGCAGAAATGAGTTGGGCGGTTTCTATAAGATAGAGCAACTCAAGGAGATCAGATTGAGGGTGGAGAGGCTTCGCCAATGGTTTGCTATTGATCCCCGCCTGATTCATCGCATCAATATAAACAAAGCTAGCATTGAACGCATCATGCATCATCCATATATCAATTACTATCAGGCGAAAGTTATCGTAGAGTACAGAAAGAAAAAAGGAATGATTAAAGACCTGAGGCAATTGGTACTATATGATGAATTTAGTAAAGAAGACTTTGAACGCATCACACCTTACATCTGCTACGAATAAATTCCTCTCTATAAGAAAGATGCATTCCTATCACACTAGACAAGAATGCATCACACACAAACAAAACAAACACTCTACTGACATCTTCGCAGACTTACGTAGAGAAGCGAGTGTAAAGATAGAGTTTATTAGCTAAACCGCCTAAACTTCTCGCCATTTAGTTTCTTTTTTGTGAATAATGGATTGTCTATAAATCCTTATTAATCGTACCGTCGAGCATATAAATCGTTCTATCTGTAATGCTAGCCAGCCCTTCATCGTGGGTTACTATCACAAAAGTTTGCCCCAATTCTTTCCTTAAATCAAAAAATAATTGATGCAATTCTTCTTTATTATGTGTGTCTAAGCTTCCCGAAGGTTCATCTGCCAGAATCACTGCCGGACGATTGATCAATGCACGCGCCACCGCTACACGCTGTTTTTCTCCTCCCGACAATTCATTCGGTTTGTGCGAAGCACGTTCTGTAAGTCCCATGAAAGCTAAAGTTTCAAGCGCTCGTGTAGTCGCATCTTTAGAAGAGGCCCCGGCTATTAATGCCGGAATCATTACATTCTCAAGTGCAGTGAATTCGGGCAGCAACTGATGAAATTGAAACACAAAACCAATGTTCTTGTTTCTGAAAGCCGATAATTCCTTCTCTTTCATTCGGCTTACCAGCGTTCCGTCAATCACCACTGTCCCTGCATTCGGTTCATCAAGCGTTCCCATAATCTGCAATAAGGTCGTTTTCCCAGCCCCACTGGGTCCTACAATACTAACGATTTCTCCTTTATTTATCTCCAGATCAATGCCTTTAAGCACTTGTAACGAACCAAAATTCTTGGTTATTCCTTCTAACTTTATCATAAATAAACCGATTAAATACGTTTAATGACATACTCAGCCAAATAACAACCGAAGACAGCTGGCATATAGCTAACCGTTCCGCAAGTCGATTTCTTATTCCTCTCTGTTTCAGTCAGCAGCACTGCTTTTGAATCAGCTTGCTCAGTGCTGAACACCACAGGATGCTTCCGCTTCACTCCCATTTTTTGCAGACGTTTGCGCACAGCCTTACTCAATCCACAATGATACGTATCCCAAAGATCAGCAAAACGAACCTGAGTAATATCACTTTTTGCACCTGCTCCCATACTGGAAACTATTTTAATGCGACGCTTCATCGCTTCATAAATCAGAAAACATTTGGGGCTAATTGTATCAATAGCATCGACTATAAAATCATAGTGAGCAGCATCCAATAATTCCGGAATATTCTCGTCTTTCAAATATAGAGGTAAGACTGCCAGTTGAATACTAGGGTTGATGTCTCTATAGCGAGCAGCCAATACTTCGGCTTTTTCCATACCCAAAGTTGAATGCATAGCAGGAAGTTGACGATTCATATTGGTAGGTTGCACTGTATCCGCATCCACTATTGTCATTTGCCCTACTCCTGCACGGCATAGCATTTCGGCGGCATAAGCCCCTACTCCACCTAGTCCAACTATCAACACATGCGAAGCCCTAATGCGCTTCATTTTATCTTCTCCTAACAGGAGTTCCGTACGTTGTTGCCAATTATCTTCCATCAGTTTTTCTTAAACCATTTATAAAACCATTTACCCACCTTTTCATAATGTTGTGATTCATTGTGTCCTTGTGGGTCAGAGAAGGACACAATATCAACCGGTTCGCCACACTGATCGGGATAAAGAACAATCAGGCTGCTATTTGAAAAATACCTTCCAAGTTGTGCCGGCAAGCGTTCAAATGAAGGATCATAAGAGATAGATCCACGGCGTGCCGATATAACAACGAACAAATGATCGTAGTTCACTTGCCCGGTTAATATTAAAAGATCGTCCCACTCATCAAGGAGAGAAAACTCCGTAGGAGTAGCACTAAACTTTTTCTTCACTAATTGTTGCAAGTACCCCAATGTACGCTCATTGGAAAAAAAATGTACTCGACAGCCAAGTTCACTACCCATCCGGCACAAATGCTGCACCCATTTCACAAAACCGGTTTCGTACTCTGCTTTTGGGGGAACCGCCACATTTATACGGCGAAGCGTATTGACCGGCATGAGGAACTTAGCAATAATGACTTCTCGATGTGAACCTTTTAGTAGACTTTCAGCCATTTTACCAAAAAAGGTATCTACAATATTGGCTTTCCTATGCAGTCCGATCACCACATCCGTTGCTTCATATTCCTTTATCGTATGAATGATTCCTGAAGCAATATTCAAATCATAGCGACTCACCATCGTCACCGGGACATCAGCTGCTGCTGCAATCATAGCAGCTTTCTCTAAGCAACGCTTGCCTTGCAGATCACTATTTCCAGAGTCGTTATTGTCGTTTATCACATTCAGAGCGATCATTCGATTTTTCAATTTAGCATCTTTAATTACTAAAGCCAGATTAACTAAATCTTCTATTGTATCCTGATTGGCTATTGGAATCAGTATTTTTTCCACAGCTTCCTTGGCATCATTATCAGTATGATCCACGGCTTCGCTCAGTGCAAAGCGTCTTGCAGAACGCTCCGTAACCAATGAACTAATAATGCAAGTAAACAATATCATAACCACTGTACCGTTAAGCACATCATCATTCAATAAGCGCTCTCCGTTTTCCATGATGATGTTATGTCCAATCAACACTGCTGCCAGAGTAGCTGCTGCTTGAGCATTACTCAATCCAAAAATCATTCTTCGTTCATTCGCTTTCATCCGATACATTTTCTGCGTGATCCAAGCAGCCAACCATTTACTAAAGGTTGCCACTATCGTCATCAGTATAGCTACTTTTAAGGCTTCCCCACCAGTCATCAGACTCTTCACATTAATAATCATGCCGACACCGATCAAGAAATAAGGGATGAACAAGGCATTTCCTACGAATTCGAGCCGGTTCATCAAAGGGGATACATGTGGAATCAACCGGTTCAAAACTAATCCAGCTAAGAATGCACCGAGGATGCCTTCCATACCAACAAATTCCATCAGACCACCTCCTAGAAACACCATAGCCAAAACGAAAACAAATTGCATCACGCTATCATCATACTTCCGAAAAAACCAACGGCCAATGCGTGGGAAGAAGTAGATAATTAGGAAGCCCAAAAAAGCAACTTTAGCTACAAGGATAGCCCAGAATAACTCATCATCGGTGCCTTTAAACATGCCGCCAATCACAGCAAGAACGATCAAAGCAAGAGTCACTGTCACGGCCGTCCCACCAATAGTAATATTAACACTACGCAAACGAGACAAACCATACCGACTTATAATCGGATAAGCAATTAATGTGTGAGAAGCATACATACTAGCCAACAATACGGCTGTAAGAAAACCATAGCCAAGCAGTTCCATACTGCTCCACACACCAAGGACCATAGGGATAACGAATGTCAACCCTCCAAAAGCCAGACTCTTCACTCGATTCTTCTTGAAATCTTCCATGTCCATTTCAAGTCCGGCAAGGAACATGATATAATACAGACCTACTTTACCAAACAATTCAAAGCTACTGTCGCGATCGAGTAAATGAAGACCATGCTCTCCGATTAACACACCTGCCAAAATCATACCGATAATATGAGGGATGTGCAAACGTCCTAAAATTATTGGTGCAAAAAGAATGATGATAAGTACCAAAAAGAACACCCATGTGGGGTCAGTAATAGGAAGCGCCAAATTAAAATCGAGCATGTTCATAAGTCCCTGTTTTAGGATTACCGTGCAAAGGAACGAAAAAGTTCGCATACAAACAACGAATACGTAAATGATTGGAACAAGAGATCATTAAAACATTTCAACCTATTTCCTCCCCACAACTATTAGATTTCTTTTGAAGATTCTATGGTTCCATTTTGAGCAAAAAAAAAAATCAAATTCAGTGCTATAGGAAACAAGAATATAGATCACTCCAAGAAGAAGAGTTTTCACATCCTCCACTGCATACTAATAGCCATTGAAAAAGCTTACACTTTTTTGCTGTAAATCATTAGCACTGTATTATTTCCTTATTTTTAACTATAAAGAAGCCTTTTAAAATTATCTTTCAACTATATTTGTTCAATATTACAAGATAAACAAATAAGACTTTTATGCAAATTGAGTTGCCTTAGTTACCATATTTATCAAGATATTATTAAATAAACCCTGTTATTATGAGAACGATATACTTATTAATTGCTTTTTTCATCTGTAGCTCACCCGTAATTGGCCAAACAAAACCAATCATTGAAGATAAAAAAGCCAATAATAATACTTATAATCTTTTTTATCATTTTGGTAAAATAGCCATTACAAATAAGATCGAGCCATTGAATGCAGGAGCAAATCCTTTAGATTGGGAAGATTTTTATCGTATTGATATAGATGACCTAAAGAACCTAGCCCAATACATTAAACCTTACATCGGTCCTTATCTAAAAAACTACCAACTTGAGAAATATGATAATTTGGAAACATCAATATTGTTTGATTTACATGGAAATGTGAACGGTTGTAGTTTTACATATCCATCTAAAATAAATATCCCCATCACAGTGATTGAACAAATCGAAACGTCGCTAAAAACAAATGGGAAAGTGAAAATAACTCCTATTGGTCCTCCTAGAAACGATATGTACAATGTCTCAACTTCATTATTTGTAAGTTTAAAGAAACTTCAAACACAATTCTAGCTTCCCATCGGCTTTCAAGGATAGTGGCACGTATATCTTATAGGTTTACATATCCATCAAAATAAATATTCCCCTCACAGCGATTGAACAAATCGAAACGTCGCTTAAAGCAAATGGAAAAGTGGAAATAGCTCCCATTAGCCTTCCTAGAAACGCGATATCTACTATGTCTCAACTTCCGTATTTGTGAATTTAAAGGCCCTATAGACCCAATGCATTGGACATATAGCTCTAGCGAGTTGGATATATAGATGCTGCGTCTTGTATATATAGATCCAACAATTCAAATAATGGATACCCTTCCATAGCACTAAGTAGATAGATAGGTCTATTAATAATTCTTCCAGCAAAATGCGGTTTATATGGCAAAATGTTATAAATTTGCAGCCAAATTTAGTCTATTCGACAGAACTGAATAGATAAATTAAGTATTCAATAATTTAACAAAAGAAAGAAAATGAAAGTAGCTATTGTTGGCGTAAGCGGAGCCGTGGGACAGGAATTCCTGCGCGTGCTCGATGAGAGAAACTTCCCGATGGACGAGTTAGTTTTGTTCGGTTCTAAACGTAGTGCCGGAACAATATATACTTTCCGCGGTAAACAGATCGAGGTGAAACTCTTACAACACAACGATGACTTTAAAGGGGTAGACATTGCTTTCACTTCTGCAGGTGCAGGAACATCTAAAGAGTTTGTTGAAACAATCACCAAATATGGTGCTGTGATGATTGACAACTCTAGTGCTTTCCGCATGGATGCTGACGTGCCTTTGGTAGTGCCTGAAGTTAATGCTGAGGATGCGTTAGAGCGTCCGCGTGGCATTATTGCTAACCCAAACTGTACAACAATTCAAATGGTTGTTGCACTTAAAGCCATCGAAAAGCTTTCTCATATAAAAACCGTGCACGTATCCACTTATCAAGCAGCAAGTGGTGCGGGTGCAGCAGCCATGGACGAATTGTACGAACAATATCGTCAGGTATTGGCTAACGAACCTGTTACTGTAGATAAATTTGCTTATCAGTTGGCCTTCAACTTGATTCCGCAGATTGATGTATTTACTGAAAACGGTTACACAAAAGAAGAAATGAAAATGTATAACGAAACGCGTAAGATTATGCATTCCGACGTAAAAGTTAGTGCAACTTGCGTTCGTGTTCCTGCATTGCGCGCACACTCTGAAAGCATTTGGATTGAAACTGAACGTCCTATCTCTATCGAAGAGGCTCGCGAAGCATTTGAAAATGGAGAAGGATTAATTCTTCAAGACAATCCTTCAGAAAAGCAATATCCAATGCCTCTGTTTCTTGCCGGTAAAGATCCTGTTTACGTAGGACGTATCCGTAAAGACTTGACTAATGAAAACGGGCTAACTTTCTGGATTGTTGGTGATCAGATTAAGAAGGGAGCTGCCCTCAACGCCGTACAAATTGCGGAATATTTGATCAAAGTAAAGAATGTATAAATAATACCTAATTAAGACTATATAAAGGTCGGCTTGCACTGCGATAATTATCGCTGCAAGCCGACCTTTTTTACAATAAGAACACAATAAATACCTAACTATAGGTACAAATCCATCAAAAATAACGATCAATAGCGATTGACCTTTTAATTATTTAGAACGAATTTTGCAGAAAATTAATTCTATGAGTTCTCCCTCACTAAAAATTATATGCTGCTTAATTCTGTTTTTGATGTTTCCCAAAGTGGATGCTGCAACCTACAAACGCACAATTTCGGGACGGATATCCGATGCAAAAAATGATAGCCCATTGCCAGGTGCATCTATTTTAATCAAAGGTACTTATTTATGGGCAGTATCTGATACTAAAGGAGAATTCACGATAGAAGGATTACAAGATGGCAACTATCTTTTGGAAGTTTCTTTTCTAGGCTACGTACAGGAGACTATTGAGATAAACGTTAACCAAAGCCTGAAAGGCTTAAGCATAAAACTGAAAGAAAACACCTTGGCTCTTGATGACGTTGTAGTCACCGCACAAGCACCCAAAAATGAGCTAAACAGTACATTCGTCATCAACAGCAATGCACTCGAGCATCTACAGCTTTCTAATGTAAGCGAAATTTCAGCCCTACTCCCAGGAGGGAAAACTAAAGTTCCTGACCTAACGAGTAACAACGTATTTTCATTAAGAGATGGAGGTTCACCTATAGGTAATGCCGCTTTCGGTTCAGCCATAGAAGTGAATGGAGTTCGTTTAGGCAATAACTCATCGTTTAGCAATCTGAGCGGCATTGATACCCGTAACATTAGCGTGGCTGATATTGAGTCGATTGAAGTTGTGACTGGAGTTCCCTCGGTTGAATACGGCGACTTAAACAGCGGTATGATAAAGATACATACAAAGAAAGGGAGAACGCCATGGAACATTCTCTTGTCTATCAACCCGCGTACAGAACAACTTTCATTTTCTAAAGGATTAGATTTAAGTCATAAAAAAGGAGTTATTAACTTAAGTGGAGAATGGACTAAAGCAACTCAAAAATTAGCCTCACCTTATACCTCTTACACCCGAAGAGGATTTTCTGCCGCTTACAACAATACTTTCCGAAAGGTTCTTAAATTAGACATCGGACTCACCACCAACATCGGAGGCATGAATACCAAGAACGACCCTGATGCCTACACAGGGGAATACACGAAAATAAGAGACAATGTATTCCGTGGAAACGCGGCTTTGACGTGGCTACTTAACAAATCGTGGATCACCAATCTAAAGTTAGATGCATCTGTTTATTTCAATGATAATCAATCGCATGCACATACATTTTATTCTTATGCATCGGAGCAGCCGGCGGTTCATGCCGAACAAGAAGGCTATTTCATTGCCTCTAAGCTACCCTACACTTTCTTTGCCGATCAAATCATCGACTCCAAAGAACTCGATTACGCCGCCTCACTAAAGTATGAATGGAATCGCCGATTCAACCACCTGAATAGTAGGCTGAAAACAGGAATACAATGGAAAGGAACGGGCAATGTGGGTGAAGGAGAATATTATCAGAACCCTGACTTAGCTCCCAACGGCTATCGTCCTCGTCCATACAAGTCTTTCCCATATATGCACAATGTTTCTCTTTACGCTGAAGAAAATTTATCGTTCCCTATGGGCAAAACAACAGTAAGACTCATGGCAGGAGTACGATGGGAAAACCTATTTATCAGTGGCACGGAATATGATAAATTGAACACCGTTTCGCCCCGATTCAACGCGCAATGGCAATTGAACAACCAGCTCTCAATTAGAGCAGGGTGGGGAATTACTGAGAAGTTACCCTCTTACGATGTACTCTATCCCCAACAGAAATACAGAGATATTCAAACGTTTGGACTGTCCTACAACAAGGATGAATCTGCCTATATCTACTACAGCCAACCCTACACATTACAACATAACGACAAGCTACGCTGGCAACGGAATCAGAATGCGGAACTGGGTATCGATTTGAACCTAAATCAGACCAAAGTATCCTTAGTCGGATATGTCAATCGCACTAAACTACCTTATAAATATACCAATAGTTATACTCCATTCTCTTACAATGTGCTTCAACTCCCAGACGGATTCAGCACGTCTGATAATCCACTGATTAATGTGGACAATCAAACTGGAATGGTATACATACGTGGGAACGAATCCAGCTATTGGACACCGATGGACGTAAAAGTAACCGACCAGACATTCGCTAAATCTATTATGCCGGACAATGGTATGGACATTGTTCGCAAAGGAGCAGAAATGGTTGTCGACTTTCCCGAAATCACATCATTACGTACACAAATTCGGGTTGATGCTGCCTATACGCATACCAAATATATAGATAATTCCTTATCTTATGATTATCAAAACGGATGGTCGCACACGACTCTTCCCAACCGTTCTTACCAGTATGTAGGAATTTATGCTAATGGCGACAATACATCAGCAACAGCTAACGGAAAACGCACGCACTCGCTGGATGCAAACATCACAGCCATCACTCGTATTCCAAAGGCTAAATTGATTATATCGTTCAAACTGGAAGCCTCACTAGTGAAGCGCTCACAAAACCTCTCAGAGTTTAACGGTAACGAATATGCTTTCAATGTCAGCCAAGATAACAATGCAAAAACAGGAGGAAGCATTTACGACGGCCATTCTTACACTGCCATTTATCCGGTAGCCTATCTGGACCTGAATAATGAGATTCATCCTTTCACTGAAAGCGAAGCCGCAAATCCGGAGTTTGCTCATCTGATCCGAAAATCGGGGAATGCCTATACATTCGCTTCCGACGGCTATAACCCCTATTTCTCAGCCAACATTAATATCACTAAAGAAATTGGAGACCATATCTCACTGTCTCTCAATGCGATTAATTTCACAAACTCACGACCTTATGTGAAATCGTTTGCAAGTGGTGTGAGTGCTGTATTCACTCCCGACTTCTATTATGGACTAACATGTCGCGTCAAATTTTAAGCCAATGAAAAATTATACTTACATACTATTAGTTGTTGTTTACTCCTTAGCAGGGTGTACGGATCTTGATAAAGCCAACCCTTATAGCGACCAATTACACACATTGCAAGTCACTGCAATTTATCCAAATGCATATACCGAATACCTTCGCGAGGGAGTGACTGTGAAGATTGAAGATATTGACCGGGGCTATGCCTACACCACAAAGACTGACAAGAAGGGTACAGCTACATTCAAACTGACTAATGGAATATACCGCATACTACTGAGCGACAAGAATGGAACGCATATATTCAATGGATTAGCAGACAACGTAAAACTAGTCAACAACGATGTAACATTCAACCTAGCATTGACTCACTCCAGAGCTGGAACACTGGTCATTAAAGAAATCTACTGTGGGGGATGCAAAAAGCTCCCATTGGAAGGGGATTATCAATTCGACAAATATATCATCTTACACAATAATGATTCAGAAGTGCAATATCTCGACAGCCTGTGTTTTGGAGCACTCGATCCTTATAACTCACAATCTACGAATGTATGGGTGACAAAAGACGAAGTGACCGGGGCAACTATTTTCCCTGATTTTGTTCCTATTGCCCAATGTATATGGCAATTTGGTGGTACGGGGCAATCATTCCCACTCCAACCGGGTGAAGATGCGATAATTGCACTCAACGGAGCCATTGACCACGCTGCTCAATACCCGCTTTCTGTCAATCTCAATAAGCCCGGCTACTTTGTATGTTATAACAATGTTTATTTTCCGAATACATTATACCACCCGGCCCCTGGCAATCAAATCGCACCAGATCATTACCTGAACGTAGTCATAAAAACTGGACAGGCCAATGCCTATTCTTACTCCATATTTTCCCCTGCCACCGTTATTTTCAAAGCGCAGCAGACCACTATGCAAGATTATGTACTTGAAACCGGCAACGTTATTCAAAAGCCGGGAAGCACTGTAGACCGAGTGATAAAGATTCCACTGGAATGGGTGATTGACGGAACTGAAGTGTACTATGGTGGTTCTTCAAACAATCAAAAAAGGATTCCGCCTGCTATCGATGCTGGCTATGTTACTCAAAGGGCGACTTACAGTGGCCGAAGCCTATATCGCCATGTAGATGAAGCTGCCACACAGGAATCGGGTTATGAAATAATGGTAGACACGAACAATTCTTCTACTGATTTTTACGAACGGGATAAACCTTCATTACATGAGTAATATGAGAAAGATATATATCGGGGGTTTACTGCTATGTGCCCTAACACGCGTGTCAGCACAAAATTACGACACCGTAGAACGCCATAATTCATGGAACGCTGGTGCTAATGTCACTGGCATCCTGACCGAAAAGACGAGTGCGTCCTATGCCGAATGGTATGGCAACTATAATGAAGGTGCTTATCGAAACTCTTACGAAGCAACTAGAACCTGGAGTACCGGAGTTATAGCAAAATCCATTACTCACTTGAAAGAGTATTCTTTAATTGGAGCTTTCTCCTTCGATCACACTTCTGGTAAATCTATGAACGGTTCCATGTTTATCCATCCGGGAGCTTATCCCGTTGATCTCTTGGAGTTCACTCCCGGACGCAAAGATCGACAAACTTATTCATTCATGGGAGGTATAGCCACGAACATTCATCCAAACTGGCGAATAGGTGGAAAAATAGACTTTACCTCAGCCAATTATGCCAAACGGAAAGACTTGCGTCACACGAATTATCGATTGGACCTACAAGTGGCTCCTAGCCTAATGTATCATTCAAACGAATTAGCAATTGGCATCTCCTACCTTTTCGGTAAAAACAGTGAATCAATAAAAGCAGAAGTGATCGGCACAGCCGAAAGTTTATATAATGCATTTCTAGACAAGGGATTAATGTATGGAGCCTACGAAGCGTGGGATGGCAGTGGCATTCACCTGAGTGAATCGGGGATCAATGGTTTTCCGATTAAAGAGCTATCTCATGGCGGAGCATTACAGATTCAATGGAAGGAATTCTATGGAGATATAGCGTACACGCATGCATCAGGCTCAGCTGGTGAAAGAGAAACCATCTGGTTTCGTTTTCCCACCGATAAACTCACTTCTCATTTAAGCTATCGCTTCAAAAAAGCTGATAAAGAACATTTCCTACGCTTAAATCTCGAATGGTCTCATCAGGTAAATAAAGAGAATGTGCTGAGTAAAGAAACAGCCAATGGAATTACTACTACTCTCATCCATGGTTCCAACCGTATTTTTGAGAAAGAAGTATTCACGGCAAATCCTGAATATGAGTTCACAAGTCCGCGAGGAGAGTTCCGCTTGGGAACATCGCTTTCAAGGGTCAAACAACTGTCTACTCAGATGTATCCCTATGTTGCCTCGCAGAAAATGTTTACGAGTCGGACTTATGTTTCAGGCGTACTCTATACAGGACAGTTTGATTTGAAAGCTGGTTTAGTTTTTTCAAAAGGTAGTTTCACAGATTATAGTAGGACTGCGGAAATAAATGCAGAAGCGAGTGAGCCCCCCTATCGTTTGACTGATTATTACAATTGGCAGAATGAGTATGCTACAGCTTCACGAGGCACCATCACTCTGGGAATGCGCTATCATTTCAACCAAAAGTTCTATGCGGAAATTCAGAGCTGCTACACGCGCGGCTTCAAACTCGACTTTATCAATGGGGCAAACCGATGGAACGAAACAGTTAAATTCGGATACACAATGTAATTTTATTCATATATAATAATATAAAGCTATCTCATAATGAAAAAGGAAACACTATTTATGTTGGCAGCAACATTATTGGCCTCCTGCCAGCAAGAAGAAAAAGGAGTTGAGCCATCAACTAATCAAGTAACAATCTCGCCTATCATCACGCGTGCCTCAGAAGTTAATTTTGAGGATCAAGATCAAATCGGACTAACAATCACCAAAGAGGATGGTACGGTATATACCGAGAATAAGCCGATGACCTTTAAAGATGGAGCTTTCACCGGAGGACTAAAATGGTATGCTGAGGGTACTGACAAATCTACTTTTGTGGCCTACTATCCTTATACTTCAGCGGGGGCCCCGACTTCATTTAGTGTAAAGACCAATCAGGCCGAGGGGTACGGAACATCAGATCTGATGGCAGCAAGCAAGTCTGAAGTACTACCTTCTGCAAATTCCATCAGTATGGTATTCAAGCACCTGCTGACCAAACTCGTTATTAATGTTACAAACGAGACTAATTTGGACATCTCTTCTGTAGTTCTTAAAGGAGCTGTTCCAACGGCGGACATTGATTTGAGTAACATGTCAGTGACTGCTAAAGAGAACACTGCAACTGCTGATATTACCGCACAAGAAGTTACGAAAAACTCCGTCTATCGTGCCATTGTTATCCCGCAAACAGTAGCCTTCACCCTTGCAGTGACCACCTCTGACCAGACGATTTTGTCTCAAAAACTGGCCTCTACAACATTAGTGGATGGAGGACAATACAGCGTTAATGTTCGTGTTTTATCGGACGACATTATAGTAACACTTAGTGGTGAAATCGAAAATTGGACCGAAGAAGGGGAAATTGGGGCAGATCTCACCGTTCCTTTTGAAGAACATTTAGATGCTAATTACTTCGTATATGATGGTGTAAAATATAACACCGTAACGCTATCCAACGGAACGACATGGATGGCTGACCCACTTTGCTATCTTCCTAAAGGATACACCGTTTCTGCTGATCCAACTACCGACTCTCATATCTGGTATCCCTATGAGATTGTTGACGGCGCTACGAATGCATTGACAGACGAAGCCGCTATAAAGGAGCTAGGTTATCTCTATGATTTTGAAGCCGCTATAAATCAACCTATAACCGAAAGTAATTATAACACTTTTGAAGGTGCACAAGGAATTTGCCCTAAAGGTTGGCACATACCCACCCGCATGGACTATTTCAACCTGGTTGGCAAAACCACCGCTGACGCCGACGGTATGACTCCAGATAATGGACAGAGCGCTCTATTTTATGATGCAAGTTATGATGGTGCAAAAATTCAATCTCTAATCAACGCAGGGTTGAATTACAAATTCTCTGGAACCCGAATGATGTCCAGTTTCACAGCAACACCTAGTTACCAAAAGACGGTCATATCCAGCAGTAACAGTACCGAAACTGCATGGTACAATAAGCCGGCTTTGAATAATTATATGACTTCAACAGCATATAAACTAACATACAATGCATCGAATGAGCTCACTAACATCCAATATTTTGGGTTGATGAGTACGTTTACATCTGCGAAATATCCGGAAGGAAGGTTGGCATTAAGCTACATCAGCCTTAAGTCCGGTCAACAGCTACGTTGCGTTAGAGACAACATCGCCAAATAACTTTATAAACTAAATAAACAAGCTACAACAATGAAAACAAAAAATTTAACTCTAGCAGTCGCTTTTACGGCGATGGCAATCATCGGAAGCTCTTGCGGCAACAAGCAACAAAGAAATGCATCGGAAGCAAATACGGAACAAACGGCAACATCTGCTCTAGAAATCGACTCTCTTCTGGCCAATGCCGAAAGCTTAACTAACAAGGAAGTCACTATTGAAGGAGTCTGTACGCATACTTGCAAACATGGAGCAAAAAAGATATTCCTCATGGGGAGCGACGATACACAAGTTATCCGTGTAGAGGCTGGAGAACTGGGAGCATTCGATCCTAAATGTGTGAACTCCATCGTCCAAGTTACAGGAAAGCTAAAAGAACAACGCATCGACGAAGCCTACCTCGAAAACTGGGAGATACAACTGAAAGGCCAAACTGCTCAGAAACATGGAAACGGCGAAGCCGGATGCGACTCTGAGAAGAAAGCACGTGGCGAAACCGCAAACTCTCCCGAAGCCCGTATTGCAGACTTCCGCGCTAAGATAGCCGAACGTAAAGCAGCAACAGGTAAAGACTACTTATCGTTCTATTACATGGAAGCAACCTCCTATGAAGTTAAGTAATGAAATCCGCAGATGGAGCCGGCTGATCCACCGCGATTTATCTTTTCTCTTTTCCGGAATGGTATTGATATATGCCATTTCCGGAATAGTTATGAATCACCGTGACACAATCAACCCTAATTTTTCCATCGAACGAAAAGAGTATAAAATAACCGAGGAGCTGCCGAATAAGGCGCAAATGAGCAAAGATAAAGTGCTCACTTTGTTAGCGCCACTGGGAGAAGAAGGTAACTACACGAAGCATTATTTCCCGAAAGAAGAGGTATTAAAGGTCTTCCTTAAAGGAGGGTCCAATCTACTAGTCAATGTACGAACAGGAGATGCGGTCTACGAATCAGTGACTCGCCGTCCATTGATCGGAGCAATGGCTCGATTGCATTACAATCCCGGGCAATGGTGGACCTACTTCGCCGACATCTTTGCCATAGGACTTATCATCATCACCCTTTCCGGCCTCATCATGCTGAAAGGAAGTAAAGGAATTATTGGCAGAGGAGGAATAGAACTACTAGCAGGGATTTTAATTCCCATCCTTTTTCTTCTCTTCTTTTGATATAATAACAGATAAAATCGAATGGAACAAATTATAGAATGTAATAACCTGACGCATTACTATGGCAAAAGGTTAATATACGAGAATCTTAGTTTTACAGTACCCAAAGGTCGTATTCTTGGGCTCTTGGGTAAGAATGGTACAGGCAAAACTACCACCATAAATATTCTAAGTGGGTACTTAAAACCTCGTTCAGGGGAATGCCGTATATTCGGGCAGGAGATACAAACGATGTCTCCATCTCTACGCCGTAATATAGGCTTACTGATTGAAGGGCATGTTCAATATCAATTTATGAGCATCACACAGATAGAGAAATTCTATGCTGCATTTTATCCCGGACAATGGAAAAAAGAGGCTTATTATGAGCTCATGAATAAGCTCAAAGTAGCTCCGGGACAGCGAATCTCACGTATGTCATGCGGGCAACGCTCACAAGTTGCACTTGGCCTTATCCTTGCACAAAATCCAGAATTACTGGTGCTTGACGACTTTTCACTCGGACTCGATCCTGGCTATCGCCGCCTCTTTGTAGACTATCTTCGTGACTATGCCCGTTCGGAAGGTAAAACAGTATTTCTTACCTCACACATCATACAGGATATGGAGCGCCTGATTGATGATTGTATCATGATGGATTACGGAAAGATACTTATCCAAAAGCCGATTGCAGAGTTGCTAAACGAAGGGAGAAGGTTCACTTGCACAGTTCCAGAGGGGTATGAGCTTCCAGCCACAACTGAACTATATCATCCTTCGGTTATGCGCAACCAATTGGAGACGTTTTCCTTCCTCCCACCGGAGGCTGTAGAGAATAAGTTGAAAGAAATGGCAGTGCCCTATACAGACTTGCATAATGAGCGCGTAAATCTGGAAGATGCCTTTATCGGGCTGACAGGTAAATACTAAGTGCTCTCGTTATTCAATATACTTAATTTATAAATTTAAAAGATGTACGCTATATTTTATAAAGAATGGATAAAGACACGGTGGTACTTTTTGTTAGCCGTTGTCACTACGTTAGGTTTTACCGGATACTGTATGCTTCGCATCAATAGGGTGGTAGAAATGAAAGGGGCTGCACACGCGTGGGAAGTTATGCTACAGCGGGATACTATTTTTGTAGACATGCTGCAATACATTCCGCTGATTGCAGGAATTCTGATGGCTATCGTCCAATTTGTACCGGAGATGCAACGCAAATGTTTAAAGCTGACGCTTCACCTACCCTATCCGGAATTAAAAATGACCAGTAATATGTTACTGTCGGGACTGATTCTACTCTTGGTTTGTTTTGCCAGCAACTTCATCCTCATGGAGGTGTATCTAGATGGAATATTTGCCCACGAATTAAAAAACCACATCTTGCTCACCGCGTTAACATGGTATATCGCTGGAATATCGGCCTACCTGCTCGTGGCCTGGATCTGCTTTGAACCGGCATGGAAGAGACGCATCATCAACCTGATCATTGCAGTGTTGTTGCTACGTATTTTTTTCCTGTCGACAACCCCTGAAGCTTACAATCAGTTCATACCTTATCTATTAGTTTACACGCTGTTGACGGCAACGTTCTCTTGGCTTTCAATTCTACGATTCAAAGCAGGTAAACAAGATTAAGGATAGAACGAATGAAGAATTAAAATTAAGAATTAAATGAAAATGAAACGTTTCAGCACCCTACTATTATACGCAACCATCGCGTTCTTGCTTTGCTGGCAATTGCCTTGGTGTTACAACTTCTTTGCAGTGAAACCCGAAAAGACACTTTTTACACTCTATAGTTCTGTAATAAAGGACTTCGTACAGATGGGACAGGAAGAAGGAAAAGGAATGGTTCGTCGCGATCTTGCCGGAAAGAAATACTCAGAAGCAGCTTTCGACAGCATTCTCCCTACATTTTACTTCCGTCAGTTAATGGCCGACGAACGTTTTCCTGATAGTATCAATGGAGTAGCAGTGACACCGAAATTGATACAGACAGAGAACTTCAATTTTAAAAGTGTTCCTTCGGATGTCAATGCTCCAGAGATCGGACTTTATCCTCTCTTTGAATCAATGTCAGGACGCGTTGATTTAACAATGCCTGATGATGTGTTCCGAATCACGTCTAAGGGAATTGAGTTCATTGAGATGAATACGAACAGTGTGAATACCGCAAAAAGTAAGTTGTTTACAGAAACAATGATCAATAAAGGTTTTCAGTTCCCTGCCATTAAGATAGCAGGAAATCCGACCATAAAAAAAGAATATGATGAAGGCTATCTTTTATTGGATGCAAACCACCAACTCTTTCACCTGAAACAGGTAAAAAGTCGACCTTATGTTAGAATTATCGCATTACCGGAAGGATTAAGTTTAAGTCAACTATATTTAACAGAGTTCAGAAACAAAAAGACACTGGCTCTTATGACCGATAGTAAGAACAAACTTTTCGTACTTAAAAGCCGTACCTACGACGTAATCGAAACAGGAGTTCCGGCATTTAATCCCCGAACAGATGCACTAACAATCATTGGCAACATGTTCGACTGGACCGTCCGATTGACAACAACCGATGCGGATAATTACTACGCCCTAAATGCTGATGACTACTCACTCATAAAGAAATTAGAAAACCAATCAACAATTCATTATATGCCGGGTATTACCTTCACATCTTACACAGATAAATATGTGAAGCCTCGTATAGAATAATGAAATTGTCTCGCTGGTGAAAATTATTCATAAAAGAAGGCTGCTACAACGAAAAGGTGTAGCAGCCTTTTCGTTGTAGTTATCGCATAATTATATAAAACAAAAGACAATGAAATTTATTTATCTAATAATATGTATTACCTTTGTCCATCATAAACAATTATCCTTAATCCGCAATTGTTCCTAATTTCATTACCAGCAAATACGGTAAATTTGATAATACGACAATATTAGCCCTATGAAACAAGGTAACATCTATGCTCTTTTGAGCCTTTTCATCGCCTTTTTCTACAATTGCGTGCCCCCAACGGACGAAGAAGGCCCAAAAACAACTGAAGAAGACAACACAACAGCCGAACTTCCTTGGCAGGGAGAAACTGAAAAGTTTACCATCAGTGTAAAAGACGGAGTCCACCTAGACGATCCGAACAAAGATGCAGGAACAGCTTATATTACTTTTCCCTCCTCTTCAGTAACCAGTACGCGATGGGAATTCGCAGTAAACTTATCCTTCAATCCTTCGGCCAATAATTATGCACGATTCTACCTTACCTCCACGTCCACTGATCTATCTGGAGAGCTTAATGGATATTTCATTCAAATTGGAGGCGTCAAAGACAACGTAGCTCTCTATCAGCAAAATGGAACGGATCTCAAATTGCTTGCCTCTGGAAGAGAACTCATGAAAGGAAATAATGCTCCCAAGCTAAATATAAAAGTAGAATGCGACAGTAACGGCTACTGGACATTTTGGACACGATTAACAACAGAAGAAGAATACATCAAAGAACAACAAATTAAGCAGAATAGCATTGATGAATCAATCTGCTCTGGAATCTATTGCGTTTACACCAAAACCCGTTGTCATGGGTTCACTTTTCATCATATTAAATTGTCAAACGATGTTGAAACAACAACAGACCCTGAAGAAGATCCAGACAACACGGAACCAGAGAAACCAATTCAGGCACATTATCCTCAAGAGGTCAAGAACATACTGCTACTCAATGAAGTAATGTATGATAACGCCACCGATGGAGCAGAATATATCGAGATCTATAATCCAGCTGATACAGTTGTTGCTGTTCCTTCATTAAAAATACTCAGATACATTGCCAATACATCAGGGGGTACGACAACGACAACAACGGCTGTGCTTGAACAAATGGACAGCAATACTCCCATCACAGTAGGGCCACACAGCTACTTGTGCCTAACCAAATCTCCTTCCATCATTATAAAAAAGCATCAAGTGGATGGTGAAAGCATCATTGAAACGCCCAAATTCCCAAGAATCGCTAATGAAGGAGGCTATCTAGCCATTATGACTAATGAGGAAAATCCTAGATTAATAGATAAGTGCTGCTACTTCGAATCAATGCATAGCTCAGGAAAAAAGAGGAATCAAGGAGTAGCACTCGAGAAGAAATCGCCAGAGCTTAACTCTGCTTTACAATCAAACTGGACCTCATCGAAAGATAAAACAGGAGGTACTCCGGGAAGAAAAAATTCACTAGAGTAAAATGGGGCTAAACTAATTTCCTTATTTTTGTATACCGAAGGCAAAAAGTACTCATCTACAAACAAGTAAAAAAACATAGGCTATGAACCCAATCATCTTATCTGTCACCATTATTGCATATATCATTATCTTGTTTACCATTTCTTATATTGCAGGACATAAAGCAGATAACGAAGGGTTCTTTGTAGGGAATCGCAAATCGGCTTGGTATATTGTGGCCTTTGCCATGATTGGGTCTTCCATCTCAGGGGTAACATTTGTGTCGGTGCCCGGCATGGTTGAAGCGAGTCATTTTTCCTACTTGCAGATGGTGTTAGGATTCATTGTCGGGCAGTTTATTATAGCCTTTGTACTTGTTCCGCTGTTCTATCGAATGAAGTTGGTTTCGATCTATGAATATTTAGAAGATCGATTCGGAATAGCCTCATACAGAACCGGTGCTTGGTTCTTCTTTATCTCTAAAATGTTAGGAGCAGCCGTACGCCTATTCTTGGTTTGCCTCACCCTGCAATTCCTTATTTTCGAACCATTTGGAATTCCATTCAGTATCAATGTCGCACTCACGGTAGGCTTGATCTGGCTCTACACCTTTAAAGGGGGAGTAAAATCACTCATTTGGACGGATGTACTTAAAACATCTTGCTTGGTAATTTCTGTCATACTCTGCATCTATTACATTTCGTCCAGCTTACAGTTCACTGTTGGAGGCTTAATTCATTCGGTTTCAAACAGTGATTTATCAACCATCTTCTTCTTCGATGACGTAAACGATAAACGTTATTTCTTTAAGCAATTTCTAGCTGGTATATTCACCGTTATTGCTATGAATGGACTCGACCAAGACATGATGCAAAGGAATCTTAGCTGTAAGAATTTCCGCGATTCACAAAAAAACATGATCACTAGTGGACTGTCTCAGTTCTTTGTCATCTTACTCTTCTTGGTACTTGGAAGCCTACTGTACCTATTTGCCGCTCAGCAAGACATAGAGATTCCTACTCAAAGTGATAAGCTTTTCCCAATGATCGCTACCGGGAACTATTTTCCAGGAATAGTCGGCATACTCTTTATCATTGGTTTTATATCTGCCGCCTACTCTGCCGCAGGTTCTGCACTTACAGCCCTTACCACCTCTTTCACTGTAGATATCCTTAATGCACACAGAAAAGACGAGGCAGAGTTGAGCATGACTCGCAAATGGGTCCATCTCGGAATGGCAGTTATCATGGGCGTGATTATTTATGTGTTCAATTTATTGAATAGCACCAGTGTAATAGATGCTATTTATACATTGGCTAGCTATACTTACGGACCTATTTTGGGATTGTTTGCTTTTGGCATATTCAACAAAAGACAAATCTATGACAGATATACTCCTTTAGTTGCTGTAGCTGCTCCTATTCTTTGCTACATTCTACAAAGCCACTCGGAACAATGGTTCAATGGATACCAAATGAGCTATGAATTATTAATCCTAAATGCAATCTTCACCTATATTGGGCTCTGGATACTAACGTGTAGAAAGTCTAATAAAAGAAACTAGTTAAAAGCTAAAAAGCACTACGAATAAAAAACAGTGTAGTAAGCATAAACTTAACGAGGCTTATTCATATATTCTTTAGGAGACATTCCATATTTCTCTCGAAATGAACTAGAGAAATGAGATAAATTAGTGTATCCGGTTGCATAAGCAATTTCAGAAATACTTAGTTTATGTTCTTGTAGCAACAAATGTGCTGCTTGTTGCAGACGAATGTTCTTAATAAAATCACGGGCTGAGAGGTTGGTAAGTTCTTTCAATTTACGATGGATATGCACACGGCTTAGCCCTACCTCAGCAGCTAATCTCTCAACATTTAATGCTGGATCGTCAAGATGTTCATTGACTACTTTCATTATCTTATTCATTAATATTTCATCACTCGACTTCATCTTTATCAAATCCATCTTATCGGTTTGTTCTTGAGCACCACTAAACTTATTGCGCAATAATTTGCGATTAGCGATCAAATTATCAATAGTACTTCTCAATAGTTCAAGGTGGAATGGTTTTACGATGTAAGCATCGGCACCTATTCCCATCCCTTCCAAAGTATCTTCAGGCTTTGTCTTAGCTGTTAACAAGATTACTGGAATATGATTCACATTCGTGTTCTGTTTCAGCTTACGACATAAGGTGAGCCCATCCATCTCCGGCATCATAATATCGGAGAGAACCAAGTCCGGGGTATCCCTCAATATCATATCGTATGCCTCCCTACCGTTGCTGCAGGTCTCAATTTTATACTCACTAGAGAGTTCCGATTTCAAATACGCTCTAATCTCCTCTTCATCCTCAACGATCAATAAACGTATACCTGTTTTTGCTTTAGGTAAGCTGACATTAGGTTCACTTTCCATTAATTCCACATCAAGGTTGGGGACAGGAACTTTCGAGGCCAGCTGAGCCATCATAGTATCTGTATCAACAGTTTCAAATTCATCCTTTCTCAAATGCGCAGAGCCCAATGGTAATCGAATAATGAAACGGCTACCAGGCACACCGACTCTATTCTCGGCAAAAAGGACTCCATGATGCAACTCCACTAAAGAGCGAGACAAATGGAGGCCTATACCTGTCCCAAAATTAGATTTGGTAACATCATTATCAACTTGATAAAAACGTTCAAAAATACGTTCCACCTTATTTCGATCGATGCCAATCCCATTGTCTGTTATTGCAATCTCAAAATAGTCGCGTAGAGCGTCGTGTCGAGACGGCTCTTGCCCGACCGATAAGCTCACCTGAATTTCACCCCCTTCGGGAGTATATTTAAATGCATTGGATAAGATATTCATTAGCACTTTGTCGAAATTATTCAGATCAATCCACACCTTTAACTGTGCCATTGAGTGTTCAAAGGAAAAGCGAATATTCTTCTTTTGCCCCAAATACTCAAAAGTCTGCATCACATCGTTGATAAACCCAACGATGTCAGTCTCACGAAACTTCATAAACATCTGCCCTTTATCTAATCTTCTAATATCCATCAACTGATTTATCAAGCGCAATATGCGTTGCGAGTTGCGATAAATCATCAGGTATTTTTTCTGTAGTTCCCGATCCTTTGTTTCAGCAAGCAACTTTTCTAAAGGACTTATGATTAGTGTCATCGGAGTACGTATTTCATGAGAAATATTGATAAAGAATTGTAACTTGGCTTCATTCAATTGTTCGGCATGTTCACGCTTCATCATATCGCGGCGATGATGCATTCGAGAACGAATTTGGTTCACAATGCCCAGTATTAATAATCCCAATAAGGCTACATAAATAAAGTATGCCCACCAAGTTTGATACCAAGGTGGACTGATAAGAATCTTAATGGTACGTATTTTGGAATCATCCCCATACGCGAGTTTCCTAACCTGAAAGGTATATTTACCGGGGGGTAAATTATTATAGGTCACACGGTTTACACCAGGCTCAGTGGTCAGCCAACGTGAGCTCAATTCTTCAATCTTATACTGATAAGAGATTTGTTCAGGATTATTGTACTGCAACGTAGAAAAAACGACACTAAAGGTATTATCATGATAGGACAATTGAAAAAAATCAGCATCTTGCACAGAAGTGTACACAACAGGTTCGCCTCCTGAAAGTGTATTCTTACGCACTGGTCGATCAAAAATATAAAAATCTGTTATACATACTGCCGAAGATTTTGAAACACGCTCAATATCTTTGGGGTAGAAACTTGTAATCCCATTGATCCCTCCAAAATAGATTTTACCATTTTTATCTTTAAAAAAGGCCCCATGCGTGAACTCATTTCCCTGAAGTCCATCTCCTGAATAATAATTAATAAACTGCCCAGACTGCTTGTCATATTTGCTGATCCCCATATAAGTACTCATCCAGATATTATGATATGAATCCTCGCAAAGACCACAAATCACATTATTCGACAATCCATTTGCAGTAGCCAATCGAAGTAAATTACCAGTCTTTTTATTGAAAGAATAAAGACCATCTGTAGTGCCAGCCCAGATCTTTCCTGCTGAGTCTTGCAAAATGGAATAGCCAACACAACCAGTAATTAGAGTGTTAACCTTATTGAAATTGACAAAATTAGCCGTCAAAGGATTAAAGCAACTCACTCCTTTATAATGCCCCAACCAAATCAAGCCCTCACTATCACAAAAAAGAGAGTTAATCCAATCATTGGGCAATTCATTTCGAGTCCAATCATCTATTTCATCTCCTGAAGAAATGTAATGTTTCAATTTCCCTGTTAAAAGATTAAATTGATAAAAGCCAGAGCCTAATGTGCCTATATACAGATTTTTATGCCTATCCTCAACAATGGAAAAGATCTTCTCGTTATCAATGGGCAAAGGATATTCACAGTCACCCGTAAGACGATTCAGTTTGGCAAGCCCCCTTGTATAAGAGCCAACCCAAAAATTATTTTCAGAATCCTCATACATGCACATAATTGTATTGGCTATCGAATGTGCCGAATTACCCGGAACAAAATGTCTCAACCTCTTCCCTGTTTTTCCATCTAGTTCATAAAGTCCTTCATTATCTGTCCCCACCCACAAACGATGATTTGAATCTTGGTAGATAGACATAACACATCCCTGACCTATGGGATTATAATGAACCGACTTATTCCCATAATATTCAAACGGATTATCTTGTTTAGGAATCAAAACCATTCCTTTTTGAAATAACCCTAGCCATAAGTTCTGATCTTTATCTTCCAATATAGAATGAATCTTTCCATCAGAAAAATCAGTTGGAGCGGTATTTATTACATAATCTTTTAGCGTTTGATCGATAGGATCATATATCTTAAGCCCCTGCCCATCTGTACCCACCAAGAGTTGATTATCCACCAATGACATTGAATAAACAGACAATGCTTTTCCGCTAAGATAAGGAACGGGTATAAAACGATTCTCTTTTCTATCATAACGTGACATGCCTTGTTTCTGAGTGCCAACAAAAAGGTTACCTTGCTTATCTTCAATAATAGCAGCAATATTGTTATCGTTAATCATTGGGGATTTAAACACTAAAATGTCTTTAGTTGTTGGACGATAGCAGATTAATCCATTACCGTATGTACCAATCCAAATGTTATAATAGGAATCTTCATAAAGGCAAGATTGAAATTTAAAGTTCGACAACTGCAAAAGATCATCTACAGAAATTGCCTTTTCGTGTTCTTCATCCAAACAAAACATTCCTTGTCCAGTCGTAGCAATCCATATAGCACCGTTGTGCAATTCTTGCATTTGTGTGATATGGGCAGAGACTTTTTTCCCCGAACGAACGAGCGGTACACTGATAAACGCATCAGTCTCTCGATCATACTTCATCAATCCATTGATGCAACCGATCAGTAAATTTTGCTGGGCATCTTCAAAAAAAGCACAGACGTAATTATTTTTAATAGATAGAGAGTCATCAGAGGTATGCCAGTAGTTTACAAAGTGGAGCCCATCAAATCGATTCAACCCATATTCGGTAGCGATCCAAATAAAGCCCCGACTATCTTGAAAAATCTGATTAATCAAACTGCTGGACAAGCCTTTATCAGTTGTATAGAATCTTCCAGTTTGTCCCTTAAGAGAGAAGGAATAGAGAAGAAGCAAACTAAAAATTAAGATTCCCTTGAATTGTGTTTTCATTGTATATCTTTAGTTTATACAAACAAAAGTATAAAAAAATAAGGATAGTTCAATATGCTATAGGACATAAATGTAACCTGAAAGAAAGTTTGTGTAACATAGAGAAAAGCGATGTTACATTTCGTTGTAACACCAGAAACATTCCATAAAATGATTTAGCTTGCATTAATCTACATTTGTATCAGAAAAACAATGTTAAACCTATAAATCTAAAAGCACATGAGCAGTTAAGAGAAAGATACATCAAAGAAGTCTGCCCTATTCAATTAAGATATAAGGCAAAAGAGAGTATCATAGTTATTCATTAAATCAATTTCATTATGAAATGCACAAATCATTATTTTAAATCACTTGGCCTTGCTTGCCTGTTATGCGTATTTCCTCTTTGGATATTTGGGCAAAACATCTCCATACAAGGATATGTAAAAGACAACACAGGCGAAGGAATAATTGGTGCCAGTGTTAGACAAAAAGGAACGAACAACGGCATAGTTACTGATCTCAATGGAAACTTCACATTAAACGTACCGTCGAATAGCACCATAGTCGTTTCTTTTATCGGCTATAAAACTCAGGAAGTTCAGGTCGGAGGTAGAAAGCAATTAAATATTATACTAAAAGAAGATACTGAAGTGTTGGATGAAGTAGTAGTAGTAGGATACGGCCAAATGAAACGTTCGGATTTAACCGGATCAGTAGTATCGGTGAATGAAGATGCTATTAAGAAATCTGTTATTACTTCTGTTGACCAAGTATTACAAGGTCGAGCTGCTGGTGTACAAGTTCAAGCTAACTCAGGAATGCCTGGCGGTAGCTCCTCCATTCGCATACGTGGTATAAACTCATTGAACTCATCCAACGAACCAATTTTCGTTATTGATGGAGTGATTATAGATAACTCTACAGGATCAGGCTCAGATAATGCTTTATCTTCTATCAATCCATCGGACATCGTATCTATGGATGTTCTAAAAGATGCTTCCGCAACAGCTATATATGGCGCTCGCGCGGCCAATGGTGTGATCATGATTACTACTAAGCGCGGACAAGCTGGTATAGCCAACATTACCTATGATGGCTATGTGGGATGGCAAGAAATGCCTAAAAAACTAGATATGCTAAATTTGCGTGAATATGCTGAGCATAGAAATGTTCGTTCTGGAAAGGATTATGCCGGACAAGACTGGGGAATTGTAACCAAGGACAATAATTATGTGCGTCCTGATCTTTTAGGTGATGGTACAGACTGGCAAGATGAGATGTTTTCTAAAGCATTAATGACTAGTCATAATCTTTCTGTTACGGGAGGGAATGAAAAAAGTAACTATGCGATGGGTGCTGGTTATCTTAAGCAGGATGGTATTGCTGTCGGCTCTGGTTTTCAACGTCTAAACTTACGTGGTAGCTTTGATTCGCAAGTTAAAGAGTATCTAAAAATGGGAATCAATTTTTCATTTGGCGAGTCTAAACAGAAATTGACTATTTCGGACGAGTCTTTGATCAGAACAGCCTTATTGCAAACGCCAAATGTAGCAGTTCGCAATGTTGACGGAACTTTTGATGGTCCAGACACTGATGAATTTGTACAGACTAACCCAGTTGGTATTGCTATGATCAACGACAATAGAAACGAGAAAATGAACATTCGCGCGAATACCTATGCGGAAGCTACTCTTCTCGAAGGACTAACTTTTAAGACAGAGTTATCTTTTGACTACGGAATTACTAATACATATAAGTTTACACCCTCCTATTCTTTTGGTGCTATTAAAAGTGAAACGCGACAAGGCGCTTCCTCAAAATCATATAATAAATACTGGAGTTGGAGAAATATAGTCAACTACAATCGTACTTTTGGCGCTCACAACATCAATGCAATGATGGGACAAGAGATGCAAAAAAGCAAATGGGAATATTTATATGGTGCTCGAACCGGCTATTTATCCAACTCAGCCACAGACTTAATTTTGGGTGATGCCAGCACAGCTACAAATAATGGGAATAGTGAAGAGAGTTCTATTTTGTCTTACTTCGGGCGACTATTCTATGCATACAATGATAAATATCTATTAACCTTTACGCTTCGCCGGGATGGCTCTTCTAAATTCCATGAAAACAACCGTTGGGGATGGTTCCCATCCGCTGCTTTAGCATGGAAGGTCTCAAACGAATCGTTTTTAAAAGACAACTCGGTTATCAATAACCTTAAACTTCGCTTGGGATGGGGTGCGGTTGGTAATCAGAATGTGGTTAATAATGCCTATCGAGCAATCTATTCATCCGTCGCTACAACATGGGGAACCGGTCTTTTAGCTGGAAACACACCGAACCCGGAATTAAAATGGGAAACCACTTACTCTAGCAACATTGGTTTGGACTTAAACTTGTTCCAAAATAGAATCGAATTTATAGCGGATGTATATTACAAAAAAACCAAAGATTTATTATTGCAAGTTCCCCTTCCGGCTTATGTTGGAACGTCCAACAGTCCGGGCGCAACTGCGGCTCCGTGGAAAAACATTGGTTCATTAGAGAACAAAGGGATTGAATTAACCCTGAATACAGTTAACATTGACAAAAAAGGCTTTCAATGGAGAAGTAATATGGTCTTTTCTTTAAATCGGAATAAGGTTAAAGAGCTGGATACTCCAACAAGCTTGATAGACAAGACCAATCAAACGGGCTCAACAATAACCATTCTAACTCGTACTGCTGTAAACCAGCCTATTGGACAGTTCTATGGCTATAAAGTAATAGGCCGTTTCGAAAAGGCAACCGACTTCTACTATAAAGATAATAATGGTGAGGTCAAACCTGTGGCCATTCCCAAAGGTATGACCATAGCTAAAAACAGTGTATGGATTGGCGATTATATGTTCGAAGATATCAATCATGATGGAGTGATTAGTGAAGAAGATAGAACTTACATTGGAAACCCTGAACCTGACTTTACTTTCGGTTTCGGTAATAGCTTCTCGTATAAAGGTTTTGACCTGAACATTTATCTGAGTGGTTCGGTTGGAAATGAAGTTATCAACTGGGGACGTCGCGAATTGGATGATGCACACTCAAACAATAATCTCCTAAAAAGTGCACTCGATTATGCCAAGTTAGGTTTAATTAATCCCAATGGGCCCGACGATTATCGCAATGTACAAATCATTGGAGGAGATCCTTATGCTTGCCGCATGTCTGGTTCAAGTAAGACTAATGAATCGAACTATAGATTCAGTGACCTTTACGTAGAAGATGGATCATATCTCCGCATTCAGTCCATCTCCTTAGGCTATACCTTCCCAAAAAGATGGACACAAAGCCTAAAAATTGAAAACTTGAAAGTGTATTGCAACCTACAGAATGTATACACATTTACTAAATACAAAGGAATGGATCCTGAAATTGGCTCTGCTAATCAAGATGCACTGCTAACAGGTTTCGACAATTATCGTTATCCATCTCCGAGAATTTATACGTTCGGGTTGAACGTCACTTTCTAACCCTAAAAATAAGAGAATATGAAAACAAGAAAATATTTATGCTCGATGATTTTAGGAGTATGTTTGTTGCTCACCGGTTGCAGTGATTTTTTGGACTCAACAGACAACTCGCATATTTCAGGTGATACCTTTTACCAATCGGAAGAAGATTGTCAGGCAGCAACAGCACCACTATATAGTAAGGTATGGTTCCATTTCAACGACAAATTCTATTACGGCATGGGGGATGGACGTGGTTATAACCTACGCGCTCCCTACTCCAACTATATTTATCCATTCACTGATTTGAATGAAAGCGGATTAACCAGTGCATTAGTACAAGCGTGGGAATCCTTCTACATCGTGGTACAACAGTCCAATAAAATCATAAATGGCATAAAAAAAGGAACTATAAATGAGGGCGTAAAATCGCGATATATTGGTGAAGCCCGATTTATGCGTGGTGTGGCCTATTATTACTTGGCTATGTTATGGGGAAATGTAATTCTCAATGAGAATGCCGATGAACTAGTTGATAACCCCATCATTTCTCCTAGCCCTACTAAAGATGTGTTCGAATTTGCAATGCGTGATCTAGAGTATGCTGCTAAATATCTACCCGAAACCTCATATGCAGCAGGACGAGTAAACAAATACAGCGCATTCGCAATGCTATCACGTGTATATTTAACTTATGCAGGCTATAGCGACAACCCGAATTCAGGAACACGTAATAACGACTATCTAGAATTAGCCAAAAAAGCTGCTCTTAAGGTGATAGAAAATAAAAATTTCGGCCTGATGCAAAACTATGCAGACCTTTTCAAGATAGAGAACAATAATAATAGTGAAAGCCTCTTTGCATTACAGTGGGTACCCAAGAGTGATGTATATGGAGAAGCAAATACCATTCAAAACTATTTTGCCTATGGATCTGACGTCACTGGAACCGACAAATCATGGGGAGGAGCCACAGTAGCTCAACCGAATGTGATTTGGGAGTATTCTCCTCAAGACAAACGTAGAAAAGCTACATGGATGGCGTATGGTGATTTCTATCCTGAATTAATGAGCGACAAAGGAGGACTAAATGTAGAATATTCAGAGACCCAGCTAAATTGTAAAAAATACGTGTGTGGTTCAAACAAGGATAATTCACTCATTACAAACGGTAACACGCCCATTAATACCTATATGATCCGTTTAGCAGAGGTTTATCTAAATTATGCAGAGGCTTGTTTCGGTACAAATCTAACGTTGACCGCCAATAAGAGTGGAGATATAGCGAATGATCCGAAAGTTATAGTAACCTTAGGGGCTAATGCAACATGTACTGATACTAAAGCACTTGAATATTATAATGAGGTACGCGAACGTGCCGGACTAACTGCATTAAAGAATTCATTTACATTCGATGACTTGCGCCGAGATAGACGTCTTGAGCTCTGCCTGGAAGGACAATACTGGTATGACATGGTTCGTTGGGCATATTTCCAACAACAATCCATCATTAATTATATTACCGGACAGATGAGAGATACAAACATTCCAGTACTATGGGATTCCGTATCACAAAATTTATCAATAGATAACAGCAAGGATGCCACAAAACGATCAGTCGGTAATGTACAAGCTAGTATTTTTTTACTGCCCTATCCTGAATCAGAAACTGTACAAAATCCCTTGCTAAAGAATGCACCGGTGCCATACTCTTTCACAGAAGATAGAATCACAGATTTGTTTAATCAATAAACTTGATACAAATGGAAAACAAATATTTCATCAGAGAAATAAAGGCACTCAGCCTATTCATCGCCTTTCTTATCACTTCATTTATTTTCACAGGATGTGAGGATAAAGATGAAAATGGCAATTCAGAAATGAATATCTCAGGCATTTATCTGGAAGATGCTAATTCAAAGGTCCCCGATCGTCCCATAGAATTTGCACGCCTTGGACAACTTATCCGCATTGAAGGAACAGGATTCACCGGATTAAAAAGAGTATATATTAATGGCTATAGTTGCTACCTTAATCCGGTATACATAACGGACCGATCGTTCCTAGTAAAGGTAGATAAGGATATTCCAACAACTGACGCTGAAGAGAACGTTCGCAATACAATTCAATTGGTAAAAGACAACACTCAACTCACTCACACATTCACCATACGTTCGAGTGCTCCATCTATTACTCATTTATCTAATTCATTACCGAAAGCTGGTGAAAGGATTACTGTCTATGGCAACGGGCTGCAAGAGGTTTCAAAAGTAATTTTCCCCGGTAACATTGTTGTGGAAGGCATTGACAACATCATCTCTGATATAGATGGAAAATTCTTCCTTGTTGATGTGCCAGCTGGAATCACAGAAAGCGGTTCTATAGAAATTGAATGTGCCAATGGAGGTGCTTACTCGCCTGCCTATTTTAATTATACTAAAGGGATCATTCTTGACTTCGACACAGAAGGACAACAAGGCTCTTGGGGCAGCAATGCCAGTATGGTTTTTGCAGAAGATCTAGTTACTGATCCCCTAGAAACCGGTAGAGGCAAATGCGTTATGATACCTGCTGCCAAACAAATACCGGTTGCTGCTGGTAAGAATCGTAACACCGAAGTTTGGACTGCAGGGAACGGTGTGGATGACTGGACAACTGCTACTAGAGGCATTCCAACTGAAACAAATGTGAGTGAATGCGGTATTCAGTTCGATATATATGTACCGGAGAATAACCCATGGGTAGGAAGTGGCTTTATTAAACTTTGTTTACTCAACGGATTAAATGGAGGCGAATGGGCAACTAGCGATAATAAAGACTGCTACAATTATGTGCCATGGGTGGTTAATGGCAAATCAGTGCCCTTCTATACCAATGGATGGCAAACGGTTACCATTCCTTTCAGTCAATTCTATATTTGTTCTACAAATGCCGATCTAGCAAAACTGACTTATCAATTCATTTTGGATCGCAGAAACAATGCTTCATATTGTAATTTCGGTCTCTTCTTCGAGAATTCTGATTTTACACTAAAAAACATTACAGGAAACAGCAGTGATGAAAGCACTAGCTTCGTCTCAACAGAAAGCTCCGCAGAAATCTACATTGATAATGTGCGTATAGTTCCTCTAGAAACACCCACCTATTCGGATTTCGCAGACGAATAGACAGAAGCTGACAAATTGTATAAAAGTGAATTAAACATTAGATTATTATGAGACTAAAAAACATATTACCTGTCTTGGTTATAGGAACATTTATATTTCAGGCATGTGATGATACTAAAATGGATTGGTACAATTCCCACGAAGGATATGGTGTCGCTAGTTCAGAGTTGCCTCTAGAGTTAGCAGAAAAAATATCTCGTTACGATGCAATTAAAAGTTATATACCCCGACAAGATTTTATTATCGGTATTGGCATGGGAATGGATGTGTATACTGACAATGAAGTAGCCCGTAACATTGTTAATGATAACTTTAACAGTGTGACATTAGGAAATGCGATGAAGATGAGTTCTATCATTAATAATAAGGGAGAGGCTGACTATAGCAAAGTAGATGCATTTCTACAAATATTACCTCCAGATATAGCCGTTTATGGACATAACCTTATTTGGCATACACAACAAGCTGCTAAATACCTGAATAATTTGATTGCGCCGGAAATTATCATAACCCCTGACGACACTGAAAAAATGAATAACATCATCGCAAACAGTGACTTTGAATTGGGAAATGTTAATGGATGGGGCGCTTGGTCATCAGCTGGATGCACCACTAAGATTTCCGCACCGGGAGAAGGATACAATAGTAGCTATGCCATGAAGTTAAACAACCCCGAAGCTGGAAATAGTTATAGTGCCCAAGCCTATTATAAACTTCCTGCAAATTACTTCATTGAAGGGAAAACTTATGTATGTACTTTCTATGCCAAATCCGTGAATGGAGATGATAAATTTCAAGTCCAAATTCAACAGCGCTCTGGAAGTTATCCGGGTGGTCACTATATGTCACAAGCACTCCCTGCTAATCAATGGATGTTGGTAGAGAAAGAATTCACCGCTACTGCAACCGATGCTGATATGGATCATATCGTTCTTAATTTTGGAGGTGCTATAGGTGACTGTTTTATTGATAATTTCAAATTCGGTGAAAAGAAAGAAGATCCGGATGCTGGAAGAACTAATCTTTTAAGTAACGGAAGCTTTGGTACTGACATTACCGGCTGGAGCAAATGGAACGGGCCGGATGGTGCTAATACATGGAATGAGAATGAAGGACATAATGAAAAAGGATGTTTGCAAGTGATTAACCCTCAAGACAACGACGGAGGAGAATGGAAAATTCAAATTCATAGTAGTATCGCTCAAAATATAGCAGAAGGAACAACTTTCTATGTTTCATTCTATGCCAAAATGCAAGAAGGTATTGGTTCTGCACGTGTTTCTACAACAGGAAAAGCTCACTACCAAAGCAATCAAACGGTGACTACGGAATGGACTCGCTTTGAATGGACAGCTACTGCCGGGGGTGAAATTGACGGTATTAACTTCGACTTAGGTTTAAAAGCAGGAACATACTTAATTGACGATGTGATGGTTTCTCTTGATCCTTTTAACGCACCAAAAGTGATGAGCGCTAAAGTAAGAACGCGCGGTATTGAGTACGTAGAAAAAACTGATGAAGAGAAGAAAACGATTATAAGCAATGCTATGGAAACATGGATAAAAGGCATGGTCGGTCATTATAAGGACCGTGTTCATTCTTGGGACGTATTGAATGAGCCCATTGACGATGGAGGAAAACTACGTGGTGTGGAAGTTGTTCCTAACGAGGAAGATATGGATGATGATGACTTCTATTGGGGCAAATACATGGGAAAAGATTATGCAGTAAAAGCATTCCAATGGGCACGCGAAGCAGATCCGACTGCCAAACTATTTATCAACGATTACAATTTAGAGTATAACCTAAATAAATGTGACAAGCTGATTGAATACATCAATTATATTGATCAGACTAATGGTTCTACATTAGTCGATGGTATTGGCACACAAATGCATGTAGCCATAAATACTGACAAGGAGAAGATAAAAGAAATATTCCAAAAACTAGCTGCTACAGGAAAATTAATTCGTATTACTGAATTAGACGTCAAAGTCAATACTTCATCTCCAACCACTGAGAACTTTGCGAGTCAAGCTGAAATGTATCAGTTCATCATAGAGCAATATCAAGCTATTATTCCACAGACACAACAAGCTGGTATCACAATATGGGGAATATCTGATAATCCAGATGAACATGTTTATTGGATTCCTGATGATGCTCCTAACTTATTTGATACCAATTATGCACGAAAGCATGCCTATAAAGGGGTTTGTGACGGACTAGCTGGAAAAGATGTAAGTGCCGACTTCCCAGGAGATTTACAACAGTAAGAAAATTTATTTAAGACCCTATGATAGGTGGATTTATATCCACCTATCATAATAATAGATCAACAAGCATCCATGAGAGACTTCCTTTCATTTATACTATTCAGCATTTTGTTCATTGAGCCAAGCCTAGCACAGCATAGCAGATTGCAGCGACAAGGTATTACCACTCAACTCATTGTAGACAGCAAGCCTTTTCTCATTTTGGGTGGAGAACTTGGCAATTCATCAGCAACTTGCCTGGATGACATAAAGTCAACTTTTCCTAAGCTTCAACAAATAGGGCTAAATACCGTATTAGTACCCGTTTATTGGGAGTTGATTGAACCAACAGAAGGTAACTTCAATTTCACTCGAACGGATTCTATCCTATCTCAAGCTCGTATGAATAATCTAAAGGTGGTATTTCTATGGTTTGGGGCATGGAAAAACTCAATGAGTTGCTACACTCCCTCATGGTTTAAAGAGGATTACACTAAATACCCACGTGCAAAGACAGAAATAGGAAAGCCTTTAGAAATAGCCAGTTTATTTTCAGAAGAGGTCTATAGAGCGGATAATCGGGCTTTCTCTGAATGGTTGAAACATGTAGCTGAGATAGATAAAAATGAAGGCACAGTCATCATGATACAAATAGAGAATGAAATCGGTATGTTGGAAAGTGCTCGCGATCATTCGCAAGCAGCAAACGAATTGTTCAAAGCCAATGTACCAAGTGAATTCATGGAATATATCCAACAGAATAAAAAAGAACTTCATCCATGGCTATCTGATAAATGGGCAAGCAATGGGCATAAACAATCGGGCAACTGGCAAGAAGTATTTGGAACGGATATATATACCGACGAGCTATTTATGGCTTGGTATTATGCAGAGTACGTTGGCCGACTAGCTCATACGGCACGATCTATCTATGATGTTCCATTATATGTCAATGCAGCGATGAACAGTAGAGACCGTAAACCTGGAGAATATCCTTCAGCAGGTCCATTAGCTCATTTGATTGATTTATGGCATTGTGCAGCACCTGATATTGATTTCATTGCACCAGATTTATACGACAAAGGATTTAAAAACTGGGTAGCAAAATATCATCTGCATAACAATCCATTGTTTATCCCAGAAATACGTCTAACAGACGATAATGGAGTGAGAGCATTCTATGTCTTCGGGGAACATCATGCTATAGGCATTAGCCCTTTCTCAATAGAAGATAGTTCGTCATCACCTAATTCTCCACTGACACAAAGTTATGCTAAGCTAAAAGAGCTAATGCCTATACTCACAAAAGGTCAAGAGAAAGGGAGTGTTAAAGGGCTGCTTTTCAATGAGCAAAGTAAAGATCGGATCATTGAAGATGAAGATTTAAGAGTTACTTGTCGCCACTATTTCACATTACCTTGGGACCCGCGAGCCAATGATGGAAGCACCTGGCCAGAGGGAGGAGGGATACTGATAAAATTAGCAGAAAATGATTATATAGTAGCTGGTAGTGGTATTGTCCTTGAGTTTGCAAAGAAAACAGAGCTCATGACTCAAAAGGCAAAAGTTCAACTGGGTGAGGATGGCTTTACCGAAAACGGCAAGAACACTAATAACATAAAGAGAGAACTCAATCAAAAGCTCGAAGGTTGGAGTGGGACCCGTTGTGGCATTAGCTTCGTTAGCGAAGTGAAAGTAGACAAGAATGGTAATCTACATGAAATCCGTAGACTTAACGGTGATCAAACTCATCAAGGCCGACATGTGCGTATCTCTGTAGGAGAGTTCAAAATATTACACGTCAAATTGTACGAATACAAATAAAATATAGGTATTAGATTTTTAAATACAAAATATTATGACTCGTTATTGGATTAAATTAGAAATGATAGTGATACTTTGTCTTTGCATCCCCACTGTGGGAAATGCTAAAGTTAAACTATCATCATTGATTTCTGATGGAATGGTGCTACAACGCAATCATCCCATTCGTATTTGGGGACATGCAGACCCTAGTGAGAAAATATCAGTGAGCTTTATGAAAGAATGCTTTAACACGATAGCTGATTCTTCTGGCAACTGGGATATCACCCTACCTCCGATGAAAGCGGGAGGCCCATACCCAATGGAAATTAATGAGCTTCAACTAACTAATATCATGATAGGCGATGTCTGGTTATGTGCTGGACAATCGAATATGGAATTACCTGTAGCACGAGTCACTGAGATGTTTGCAAAAGAAATTTCGTCATATAATAATGAGAAGATACGCCAATTTCTTGTATCCAAAGAATATAATTTCCATGCACCAATGGATGAAATTCAACAAGGAGAATGGAAAATGGCAACACAAGAAAATGTAATGAGCTTTTCTGCCTTGGCATACTTCTTTGCTAAGATCATGTACGAAAAAGATGGAGTTCCTATTGGAATTATTAATTCTAGCTGGGGAGGGACTCCTATTGAATCATGGATTAGTGAAGATGGATTAAGAGACTTTCCTTTATACATAAACGAAAAACGACTTTACGAAAATGACGCTTATTGTGAGCTCATTAAGAAAGTGGAGCGTGAAAGTTTTCAACGATGGAATACTACATTATATAATGGAGACCAAGGATTACATGAAGCGACTCCTTGGTATGCACCTCATTACGATGATAGCGATTGGACTACTGTAGATATGTTTTCACGGGATTGGGGAAATAACGGTCTGAATCCGATTGGTGGATCACATTGGTTACGACAAAATATAGAAGTTCCTAAGACTTGGGAAAACCAACCAGTCACGTTACGTCTAGGCTGCATTATCTATGCCGACTCAGTATATGTAAATGGAGTCTTTGTCGGTTCAACGAGTTATCAGTATCCTCCTCGCATCTATCAACTACCAGCAGGTTTGCTAAAAGAGGGAACAAACAACATTACCATACGTATCATCAGCAATGGAGGACAACCGAGTTTTGTGAAAGAAAAGCCCTATAAACTCATTTGTCAAATGAATGATGAAACAGAAACAATACCTTTATCCACTTATTGGAAGTATCATCTAGGTGCTCCAATGCCTTCCGCCCCATCCATGATGTTTTTTTGTTACGAACCCACCGGTTTATATAATGCAATGATTGCTCCACTGAAAAATTACACCATAAATGGCACCATCTGGTATCAAGGAGAGTCAAATGTAGCTCGTCGAAACGAATATGCCTCCCTATTATCGACTATGATATCTGATTGGCGACGTACCTTTCAGAATCAAGAATTAGATTTCTACATTGTTGAGCTCGCCGATTTCTTATCTCCCGATGATATAAACGGGCGGAAGGCTTGGGCGGAGATGCGCCAAGAGCAAGCCAAAGTGGCCACAAATACGGCTCACACAAGGCTCATTAAAAATAGTGATCTTGGAGAATGGAATGATGTCCATCCGCTAGATAAGAAAACTTTGGGACATAGAATCGCCGATGCGGTAGTTCTAAAGAATAAACAATAATAGGACAAATTAGTAATAAAATATAAAGAGATTATACAATGAGCACATTAAGCCAAAAAGTGTCTATGGCCGAGAAAATCGGTTATAGTTTGGGAGATTGTTCTGCTAACCTGGTATTCCAGATGATGATGATTTACCAAACTAAATTTTATACTGATGTTTTCGGATTGGAAGGAGCTGTAGCAGGCAGCGTAATGCTTATCGCACGAATTGTTGATGCTTTCGTAGATCCAAGTGTGGGCCTTCTTTCAGACCGCACCCGTACAAAATGGGGGAAATATCGTCCCTGGGTGCTATGGACAGCATTGCCATTTATGGTTTTCTATGTCCTCGCCTTCTATAACCCCGGAATTGAGGATAAAGGATTAGTAGCAGTTTATGCAACCGTTTCCTATACATTGCTGATGACATTATATTCTTTCAACAATACTCCATATTCATCACTAGGAGGTGTCATGACGAGCGATATAAAAGAACGCACTAGCATCACTTCTATTCGTTTTGTGGCAGCCACAGTAGCCCAATTTGTTGTACAAGGACTTACGCTTCCTTTAGTTAATAAGTTTGCAAATGGAGGTGATAAAGGACAGGGTTGGTTATACACCATAAGCATATTTGCAGTTATCGGTCTTGTTTTTATGGTCATTACATTCTTCTCAAGTAAAGAACGTATTACCCCACCTGTCAATCAAAAAACTGATACACGAAAGGATATTAAAGATGTATTGAAAAATGTTCCATGGCGAGCCATGTTCATTTTGACTCTATTTCTTTTCACAACACTTGCGATGTGGGGAAGTTCTATGAACTACTACTTTGAAAATTATGTAGATGCCAATGCTCTATACACCTTTTTAGATCAGATAGGATTAGTAGCTACGACACCCCAGCACAGTGTCGGTTATACTATATTGAACGCCTTCGGGTTAATCGTTAGTAGCCCGGATAAAGCTTACGAAGTGGGGTTTGGAGTCTTTAATATGCTCGGTGCCCTAGTGCAATTTTTCGGTGTGATTCTTCTATCTAGCTTCTTAGCCAATAGATACGGTAAAAAACGAGTCTTTATCATCTGCTTGGCGCTAACCTCTCTATTCACCGCCTTTTTCTATTTCCCCAATGAAACAGATGTGAAAACAATGTTCGTATTAAACTTCCTTAAGAGCCTCGCATACGCTCCTACTGTTCCACTATTATGGGCTATGATAGCAGATGTGGCAGACTTCTCAGAATATGTCAATTATCGCCGGGCTACAGGCTTCGTGTTTGCCGGAGTGGTTTTTGCACTTAAGGCTGGACTAGGTATTGGCGGTGCTATTCTGGGATTTTTGCTTTCGGGTTTCGGTTACATATCAGGAGCAGGTACTCAACAGAGTGCTTCTGCCATTCATGGAATCGTGCTCTCATCAAGTTTAATTCCCGCTGCAACGTTCTTTATCGGAGTATTAACCTTATATTTCTATCCAATCACGAAGAAATTCAACGAACAAATGCAGGAGACTTTAAATGAACGTAGAAATAAATCGGATTATTAACTCGCAAAATAGTAGTTTTGTAAATAAACCTATTGATTATGAAATTAAAATACATCATTCTCACTCTGCTTACCTTGTTTGCCTTATCGGTGCAAGGACAATTTACCCCGTCCAAAAGGTGCAAGAGCTCGTTGGAAAGCATTCTTGAGAAAAAATTTCTTATCGGTGTTGCTATAAACGATAAACAAGCAGCTGAGCTGGATACATTAGCCGTTCCTCTTATCGAAAACCATTTCAACTCTGTAGTAGCCGAGAATTGCATGAAAAGCCAGGTTATTCATCCCTTAGAAAACCAATATAATTTCACCCTATCCGATCAATTTGTCGAATTCGGAGAAAAACACAATATGTTTATCGTCGGACATTGCCTCATCTGGCACTCACAACTATCATCTTGGTTCTGCGTAGACAAGAATGGGAAGAATGTATCACCAGAGGATTTAAAAAAACGAATGAAGGAACACATTAGTACAATTGTAGGTAGATATAGAGGACGAATCCAAGGATGGGATGTGGTGAATGAAGCCATATTGGAAGATGGGTCATTCCGCAAGACTAAATTTTATGAGATCTTAGGAGAGGAATATATTCCTCTAGCTTTTCAATATGCACATGAAGCAGACCCTGAAGCTGAACTTTACTATAATGATTACGGAATGAATGTTGAAGGGCGCCGCAATGGGGTAGTAAAAATGATTCAAGCACTTAAAGAGAAAGGACTACGTATAGACGCCATAGGCATGCAAGGGCACATGGGAATGGATTATCCATCGATCGGGGATTTTGAGAAAAGCATGCTCTCGTTTGCCGGGACTGGCTGCAAAGTAATGATCACCGAATGGGATATGAGCGTTCTGCCCACAGTAAACAGAAGCGCAAATATTTCGGATACAGTGGCTTATCAAAAAGCGCTTAATCCTTACACGGAAGGATTGCCAGACTCAATTGCAAATTCATGGAACAAGCGGATGAAGGATTTCTTTCGTCTTTTCATAAATCATGCAGATATTATAAGCCGTGTCACTGTATGGGGTGTTAGTGACGGTGATTCCTGGAAGAATGATTTTCCTGTTGAAGGACGAAAAGATTATCCCTTACTATTCGACAGAAAGTATGAGCCAAAAGCCTTTCTGCGTGAGATGCTATGCACTGAAAGCAAAGAGACAAAATAAACTTATATTCAATTTAAAACAGCAAAAACATGGAAAAGAAGATGAGATATTTGGTTCCTAAAGATTACATGGCAGACCCAGCCGTACATGTCTTCAACAATAAAATTTATATTTACCCCTCCCATGATTGGGAAAGTGGTATAGAGGAGAATGACAACGGAGATCATTTCGACATGAAAGATTATCATGTATTCTCTACTGACGACGTTATGGAAGGCGAAATTAAAGACCATGGGATTGTTTTAGAAGTAAAAGATATCCCTTGGGCGGGTAGACAGCTTTGGGACTGCGATGTTACCTATAAAAAGGGAAAATACTATATGTACTTCCCACTAAAAGATAAAAATGACATTTTCAGAATAGGTGTGGCCATTAGCGAAAAGCCTGAAGGGCCCTTCATTCCTCAACCAGATCCCATTAAAGGAAGTTACAGTATTGATCCTGCGATCTTTGACGATGGTAACGATAACTACTATATGTATTTTGGAGGTCTTTGGGGAGGACAGTTACAACGCTATCGAGAGAATAAGGCCTTGGAAAGTGCTGCCTTCCCTAGAGATAATGAGCCTGCCATTCCATCTCGTGTAGTGAAACTAAGTGAGGATATGCTAGAATTCGCTGAAGCGCCCAAGCCACTCATCCTTCTCGATGAAAACGGACAGCCTTTAACAGCAGGAGATAATCAACGACGCTTTTTTGAGGCTTCATGGATGCACAAATATAAAGGAAAGTACTATTTCTCCTACTCCACAGGCGATACGCATCAACTCTGCTATGCTATTGGCGATAGCCCCTATGGTCCTTTTATCTATCAAGGAGTTATTCTCACGCCAGTCGTAGGCTGGACCACTCATCACGCCATCGTTGAACATAAAGATAAATGGTATCTCTTCCATCACGATTGTGTCCCTTCCAAAGGGAAAACATGGCTTAGAAGTCTAAAGGTTTGCGAACTAAACTATGATGATGATGGAAGAATCATTACCATAGATGGAGGAGGGAAAAGATGATAAAATACAGATATCTTTCCTTTTTTATATTCACTATCCTATTCCTGCCACAACTGGCTGCAGAAAATGGTAGTCAATTGTGGTTAAGATATGGTTCAGGGAATAAAATTCCGATCGTTCTTCCTTACCATTCACCAACTTTAGACATAGCAGCCCAAGAATTAAGACAGGCTTGGCGAGGCAAACCCATTACACTTATACTACAGAAAGATAAGCAACTGAAATCAGACGGATTTTGTATTCAACAGGATGATAACAATATTTCAATTTGTTCTCCAAGTGAAATTGGATTACTCTACGGTGCATATTATCTCTTACGAATACAAGCAAGTAATGTTCAGCCACAAGTAACTGTTCCACATTCGCCAATTCTAGAAAACCCAACGTATGATCTACGTATTCTTAACCATTGGGATAACCTTGATCGCACTGTAGAGAGAGGGTATGCAGGACAATCACTCTGGAATTGGGAAGAACTCCCCGCACAATTGTCCGACAGTTACACAGCTTACGCACGTGCAAACGCATCTATAGGTATTAATGGAACAGTACTCAACAATGTCAATGCATCGCCATCTATACTGACAACAGGCTATCTAAATAAAGTCAAAGCATTGGCAGACGTGTTTCGTCCTTATGGATTAAAAGTCTACCTCGCTGTCAATTTCGCATCCCCAATGGTACTCGACAACCTGCCGACAGCCGATCCCTTAAACAAAGATGTCATCCGATGGTGGAAAAATAAAATCCATGATATATACCAAATCATCCCCGATTTCGGAGGATTTCTTGTAAAAGCGAACTCTGAAGGACAGCCTGGCCCTTGTGATTTTGGTCGTACACACGCCCAAGGAGCAAATATGTTAGCCAATGTGCTCAAGCCTTTCCATGGGATAGTTATGTGGAGAGCTTTTGTTTACAATTCATCTGATGCAGATCGCGCAAAACAAGCCTATGAAGAATTTCATCCGCTTGATGGACAATTTAGTAAGAATGTCTTTATACAAATTAAAAATGGGCCTATTGATTTTCAGCCTAGAGAGCCTTACAGTCCTTTGTTCGGCACTATGCCGAAAACTCAATTAATGGCTGAATTTCAAATCACCCAGGAGTATCTCGGACAAGCCAACCATTTAGTCTACTTAGCCCCGATGTGGAAAGAGTTCTTTGGACTTGTAGATCCCCATTCATTAAAGGCAATTGCAGGGGTATCGAATATAGGTACAGACGCAAATTGGTGTGGATCTGATTTTGCGCAAGCAAACTGGTATGCTTTTGGACGCTTGGCGTGGAATCCGGCATTAAGTTCCGAGCAGCTTGCCGAGGAATGGCTTAAACAAACATTCTCGAATGAAACTAATTTCATCGTTCCAGTAAAAAAGATGATGTTAGCGAGTCGGGAAGCTGCCGTTGACTATATGATGCCATTAGGGCTCCACCATCTCTTTGCTTGGGGACACCATTACGGCCCTGAGCCTTGGTGCAAAGTGCCAGATGCTCGACCGGATTGGTTACCTTCCTACTATCATCAAGCAGATCAAGTGGGAATAGGTTTCAATCGCAGTAGTACAGGAAGCAATGCGGTTGCTCAATATCCTGAAAGGTTGCAGCAACAATACAATTCTATAGACAACTGTCCGGAAGAATATCTACTTTGGTTCCATCATGTACCTTGGAATCACAAAATGAAAAGCGGACATTCATTATGGGAGGAACTTTGTTACAAATATGACCATGGGGTACAACAAGTCAGGCTATTTCAGAAAACCTGGGATAGCGTTAAGCCCTACGTGGACGTAGATCGCTTTAATAAAGTACAGTCACGTCTAAAAACACAAATCCGCGATGCCATCTGGTGGAAAGATGCTTGCTTATTATACTTCCAAGAATTTTCAGGTTCACCCATACCTTTAGAGATTGAACGTCCGATTCATGAACTTAAGGAGATGAAAGCCTTTAAATTAAATATAAGCAATTACGAATGTGCTCCTTATGGCTATAATAAATAAAAGAGTGCCGTTGCTATAGTTTCCTAGCAACGGCACTCTCGTTTATAAATATGTAAGTAAATCTTAATTCAGCCCAGCATCTGTATTAGCAAAGTCCAATAGGGTGATATCAAAAACTAGACTTGAATATCCAAGAACAGAACCACTTCCGCTACTTCCATAAGCATATTCCCAAGGGATGTACACTTTCCAGCGCTCTCCTACTTTCATTTTTTGGAGTATTTCGGTCCAGCCCGTGATTACACTATTAACTTGAAATACAGTCGTAGAAGAATCTCCAACACTTGGATCATCACCATTGATAACCGGGTTATCACCAGTGAAATTGCCATCAAAGTATTCACCTAGAATATTGGTACCCTTATAGTATACTTTCACAAAGTCATTATATTTAGGAGATTCAGAGTTTACATCATTTGCAGCTTCTATCTCCGTATAATAGATATAACTTCCTGGGTATGTAATCAGTTCCACACGACCCAAACCTCCTTTATCAGGAGTAGTGGCATATATATTCGCAAGAGAATCAACAAATGCTTCATTACGAGTACGCCAATTATCATATTTACCGACTTCAGTCGTTTCACTACAAGAAGCAAAAGCCAAAGCCAACAACAGCAAGGAGAATAAATAGATTTTTTTACTCATTCGTTAAGGGTTTATTGTAGGGTTTTCAATAAAGAGGTAATATTCACTCTGTCTGCAATAATATTATTCAGTTCAGAGATCGCTACACGCTCTTGCTGCATGGTATCACGATTACGTAATGTCACACAATTATCTTCCACCGTCTGATGATCCACTGTTACGCAGAACGGCGTTCCAATAGCATCCTGACGACGATATCTTTTTCCAATACTATCTTTTTCATCGTACTGACAATGGAAATGGAATTTCAGATCGTCAATAATTTCACGCGCTTTTTCAGGTAGACCATCCTTCTTGACCAAAGGCATAACAGCCAATTTAACAGGAGCCAAGGCAGCAGGAAGTTTCAGAACAACACGACTTTCACCACTTTCTAATTGCTCTTCGCAATAAGCAGCACTCATGATACTCAGGAACATACGGTCAACACCGATAGACGTTTCAATCACATACGGAGTATAAGATTCATTCGTTTCAGGATCAAAGTATTTGATATTCTTTCCAGAGAACTTCTCATGTTGAGACAAGTCAAAATTAGTACGTGAGTGGATTCCTTCTACTTCTTTGAAGCCAAAAGGCATAAGGAATTCGATATCTGTTGCAGCATTTGCATAATGAGCCAACTTGTCATGATCATGATAACGGTAGCTACCATCACCAAAGCCTAAAGCTTTGTGCCATTTCAAACGAATCTCTTTCCATTTCTTGAACCAATCTAGTTCAGTACCAGGTTTCACAAAGAACTGCATTTCCATCTGTTCGAACTCGCGCATACGGAAGATAAACTGCCGAGCAACGATCTCATTACGAAATGCTTTACCAATCTGAGCAATACCAAAAGGAATCTTCATACGGCCCGTTTTTTGCACATTGAGGTAGTTTACAAAAATACCTTGAGCAGTTTCCGGACGTAGATAAATTTTCATAGCACCATCTGAAGTAGAACCCATTTCTGTAGAAAACATCAAGTTGAACTGACGAACTTCAGTCCAATTCTTAGTTCCTGAAATAGGACAAACGATTTCTTCATCAACAATGATCTGACGAAGTTCGTCCAAATTATTATCATTCAATGCTTTTGCGAAACGAGTATGCAGGGCATCACGTTTAGCTTGATTATCCAACACACGGCCGTTAGTCAAGCGGAATTGAGCCTCATCAAATGACTCACCAAATCTTTTTGCAGCTTTCGCTACTTCTTTATTAATCTTATCATCATACTTAGCCAGTTGATCTTCAATCAACACGTCAGCACGATAACGTTTTTTAGAATCTTTATTATCGATCAATGGATCATTGAATGCATCCACATGCCCAGAAGCTTTCCAAATGGTAGGGTGCATAAAGATGGCAGAGTCAATACCGACAATGTTTTCGTGCAACAACACCATGCTGTCCCACCAATATTTTTTAATGTTGTTTTTCAGTTCAACGCCCATCTGACCATAATCATATACAGCGCCTAGTCCGTCGTAGATATCGCTTGAAGGAAATACGAAACCATACTCTTTGCAATGCGATACAAGTTTCTTAAAAACGTCTTCTTGTGCCATTTTCTTTTCTATATCTATTAATTTGAATTTGCTTTTCTCTAAAAAAGTGCCACAAAGATAGGCAATTATCTTATAAATAAGACAGAGAGGGTATTAATTTATCTTATTCTTAGGTCTGATTTTTTTTCAATAAAAGAAACAATACCTCATAAAAATCGAGTTGTCACGATTTGGGAAGTGGATTGACTTTAACTTCTATTCGATTTTATTCAACTGTCCTCTGTATCATAAAAAACGTTAGTTCTTTTCACCCTCATACAGATTTATTTCGTATTTTTGCGTGCACATCCCCTTATTTTGATGTAAAAAGAGAATTTGTTGTAAAAGCAAAGTGAAGATTGACATATGAGCGACGAAATCAATGAGATAACCGAAGGACATTCAGATTATAAGCCTGCTGACGTGCGGGACGAAAACGTGAAGCATCAACTTACAGGCATGTACCAGAACTGGTTTCTGGACTATGCATCGTATGTTATTCTTGAACGAGCCGTACCGCATCTGAATGATGGATTAAAGCCGGTACAAAGGCGTATACTACATTCCATGAAGCGTCTAGACGACGGTCGGTATAACAAAGTTGCCAACATTGTGGGGCACACCATGCAGTTTCACCCTCACGGTGACGCATCCATCGGAGATGCTTTAGTCCAACTAGGACAAAAAGACCTACTCATTGACTGTCAGGGTAACTGGGGAAATATACTCACCGGTGATGGCGCAGCTGCTCCTCGTTATATTGAGGCTCGTCTATCAAAATTTGCTATCGATGTCGTATTCAACCCGAAAACGACAGAATGGAAACTTTCTTACGATGGTAGAAATAAAGAGCCAGTCACTCTTCCTGTTAAATTTCCACTGCTCCTTGCACAAGGAGTTGAAGGTATTGCTGTGGGTCTTTCTTCTAAAATCCTGCCACACAACTTCAATGAACTTTGCGACGCCTCTATTAGCTATCTACGAGGAGAATCGTTTCAACTTTATCCTGATTTTCAGACAGGTGGTTCCATTGATGTAGCCAAATATAATGATGGCGAAAGAGGTGGAGCAGTAAAAGTACGTGCTAAGATTAACAAGCTCGACAACAAGACACTAGTCATCACTGAAATACCCTACGGAAAAACAACGTCTTCCGTTATCGACTCTATTCTGAAAGCTGTTGATAAAGGTAAAATCAAAATCCGCAAGGTTGATGATAATACGGCTGCTCATGTTGAGATACTGGTACACCTAGCTCCGGGTACTTCTTCAGATAAAACGATCGATGCGCTTTATGCTTTCACCGACTGCGAAGTGAGCATTTCGCCCAACTGTTGTATTATTGACGACAGTAAGCCACACTTTCTCACCGTCAGCAAAGTCCTGAAGAAATCAGCAGACAACACGCGTGACTTACTGAAGCAGGAACTTGAAATTAAAAAAGGCGAGATATTAGAAGCCCTTCATTTTTCTTCATTAGAGAAAATCTTTATTGAAGAACGTATCTATAAAGATAAAGAGTTCGAGCAATCCAAAGATATGGATGCTGCCTGCGCTCATATCGACAAACGATTAACCCCATTCTATCCTAGTTTTATTCGCGAGGTTACCAAGGATGATATCCTCAAGCTTATGGAAATTAAGATGGGACGCATCCTCAAGTTCAACTCAGATAAAGCAGAAGAGTTAATTGCCCGAATGAAAGAAGAGATTGCTGAGATAGATGATCACTTGGCACATCTTATCGATTATACCGTCAATTGGTATATGATGTTGAAAAACAAATATGGCAAAAACTTCCCGAGACATACCGAGTTGCGTAACTTCGACACGATAGAAGCAGCAAAAGTTGTAGAAGCCAACGAAAAGCTATACATCAATCGCGAAGAAGGATTTATCGGAACAGCGTTAAAGAAAGATGAATTTGTAGCGAACTGTTCGGATATCGATGATGTCATTGTATTCTTCCGTGATGGAAAATATATCGTTACTCCGGTTACCGACAAAAAGTTTGTCGGTAAAAATATACTCTACGTCAACGTCTTTAAGAAGAACGACAAACGTACCATTTACAATGTTACGTACCGCGACGGAAAAGAGGGTACCACCTACATTAAGCGTTTTGCAGTGACCTCTGTTGTTCGCGATCGCGAATATGACGTTACGCAGGGAACAGCTGACTCACGTATCACTTACTTCAGCGCGAATCCTAACGGAGAAGCAGAGGTTATTAAAGTGACGTTAAAACCTAACCCACGCGTGAGACGCATAATTTTTGAACGCGATTTCAGTGAAATCAGTATCAAAGGGCGTCAGGCTCAAGGAGTAATCCTGACTCGCCTGCCGGTACACAAAATTGCATTGAAGCAAAAGGGTGGATCTACTCTCGGAGGTCGTAAAGTTTGGTTCGATCGCGATATTTTACGCCTAAACTATGATGGAAGAGGCGAGTTTCTAGGTGAATTCCAGAGTGAAGACACCATCCTTGTGGTACTTAATAACGGTGATTTCTATACCAGCAATTTTGATTTGAGCAACCACTATGAAGACAATGTAAGTATCGTGGAGAAGTTTGATGCCAACAAAGTGTGGACAGCTGCTCTTTACGATGCCGATCAGCAAAATTACCCGTACCTGAAACGTTTCTGTTTCGAAGGTTCTAACCGAAAACAGAACTATCTAGGAGAGAATAAAAATACCCGCCTCATTTTATTAACCGATGAATATTATCCTCGTTTGGAAGTTTTATTCGGTGGGCATGATAGCTTCCGAGAAGCTTTAGAGATTGATGCAGACGAGTTTATTGCCGTTAAAGGTTTTAAGGCAAAAGGAAAACGTATCACCACCTATACTGTAGATACAATTAACGAGCTAGAACCAACTCGTTTCCCTGAGCCAACGGAAATAGCTCAGGAAGAGCCTACTGAAGAACCTGAAAACCTTGACCCGGACAGTGACAAAAGCGAAGGAGATATTATCGATGAAATTACAGGCCAGATGAAGCTATTTTAGCCAATAGATACGTGCGGAAACACACTATGTATAATGAAGAAAAACTTAATCTATCTAGGGCTAACAGGATACCTCCTGTTTGCCCTCTGCACAAAATTACAAGCGCAAGGCGACAGTTTGCAGGCACAGCGCTACGTAACCCGTGCCACGATGTACGGAGTCGGATTCACAAATGTGTTCGACACCTATCTTTCACCTCAGGAATATAAAGGAATAGAATTCCGAATTTCCCGCGAGACCATCCGGATGACAAAGTTGTTCGATGGGAATGTTTCTGCACAAAACTTTTTTCAAGCAAACGTAAGCTACACACATAATCGTGCAGACAATAACAATACGTTTGCAGGACTTGTAAACTGGAGCTATGGCCTTCATTACCAATTTCGTTTGACTGAGAATTTCAAACTCCTTGCCGGAGGATTGTTCGATGCCAATGGTGGGTTCGTTTATAATCTTCGTAATTCAAATAACCCTGCTTCAGCAAGAGCTTATATTAATTTAGACGCTTCAGGAATGGCTATCTGGCACCTAAAGATTAAACGCCTTCCTATAGTTCTACGCTACCAAATCAACCTGCCAATGATTGGAGCAATGTTCTCTCCTCATTACGGACAGTCTTACTACGAAATCTTTTCTTTAGGCAATTCTGGTGGAGTTATTCAATTTACTTCTTTACATAATCAACCATCACTCCGCCAGATGCTTTCCATCGATCTACCGGTGGGACAAACAAAGATGCGCCTCAGCTATTTAGCCGACATGCAACAATCGAATGTTAACGGTATCAAGACACATACCTATTCACACCTATTTATGATCGGGTTTGTGCGAAATCTATACCGTATTTCAACCAAGAGAGAAGAAACCCTTCCGCCATCCATAAGAGCCTATTAGAAGCGGATATTTGTGATAAATAACAATAGTTTATGAACCGATAAATGAACGATGAGAAATATTATTAGACAAATAATGGTGTTGTGCTGCTGCCTTTCTTCACTAACAGGATGCATAAGAGAAGAAAAGTTTGCAGACGACCCGGTAGGAAACTTCGAACAGCTTTGGAAAATAATCGATGAACAATATTGCTTCCTAGATACAAAAAATATCGACTGGAATGCAGTTCATGAAAAGTACAAAAAACTGATTGTACCAGGCATGACTAATGACGATCTTTTCGATAAACTGAGCGAAATGCTCTACATTCTCAAAGATGGACATGTGAATCTATCTTCTGCTAAACGTGTCTCCTATTATGACGAATGGTATCAAGGATATGATTGGAATTATCGTGAAGATATACTTTACCAATACTATCTGGGTAGTGCAAGCAAGGATTATTACTCGTCTGCTGGTATGAAATACAAAATATTCGACAACAATATTGGCTACATCAAATACGAAAGCTTTAGTTACGGAATAGGCAACGGAAATCTGGATGAAGTGCTTTCTTATCTGGCTACTTGCAACGGACTGATTATTGATGTGAGAGACAATGGAGGTGGCAACCTAACCAATTCATCACGCATCGCTGCACGTTTCACTAACGAGAAAGTATTAACCGGATATATCCAACACAAAACGGGGCCAGGCCATAGCGACTTCTCAGAGATGGAACCCATCTATCTTGAGCCATCCAACAGTATCAGATGGCAAAAGAAAGTAGTAGTATTAACCAACCGCCGTTGCTATAGTGCTACAAACGATTTTGTAAACCTTATGCGCAGTATTGAAAGTGGCAACATTATTCAACTCGGTGACAAAACAGGTGGAGGATCCGGGCTACCCTTTACATCCGAGCTACCCAACGGATGGAGCATACGCTTCTCTGCCAGTCCACATTTCGACAAAAATAGGCAAGCACTTGAAGAGGGCATTGCACCCGATATTTCAATCAAAATGACTGAAGAAGACCAACTTAGGAACAAAGATACATTGATTGAAAAAGCCTTTGAGATTTTAAGCGAATAATTTTCTGCCAAAAAAATTTGTAGAATTAAAAAATGTCCTTATCTTTGCACCGCTAAAGAAAAAAGCGACACATGCGGATGTGGCGTAATTGGTAGCCGCGCCAGACTTAGGATCTGGTGCCGAGAGGCGTGTAGGTTCGAGTCCTATCATCCGCACAAAAAAACTAAAAGCCTTCAAGATTACTTCTTGGAGGCTTTTTTCATTGTATGTACGTGAAATGAAAAGACATCAACTTTGCTGCATTGGACACATTACTTTAGATAAAGTAGTAACACCACAAAACACCACCTATATGCCCGGAGGTAGTGCATATTATTGTTCCTATGCAATGCGTCATTTTAAGGATATCGATTATGCTTTAGTAACAGCTGTCGGTGCCTCGGAAATGCACGTCGTAGACCAACTACGTGAAATAGGCATAGACGTAACTGCATTACCCAGCAAACGTTCTGTCTATTTCGAAAATATATATGGCGAAAACCCAGATGACCGTACACAACGGGTATTAGCCAAAGCTGACCCTTTCACGGTTTCACAACTTCATGAAGTAGAAGCAGAGATCTACCACCTCGGTTCACTCTTAGCAGACGACTTTTCCCTAGAGGCCATCAAAGCTTTATCCCATAAAGGCTTAGTAGCAGTCGATTCGCAAGGATACTTGCGCGAGGTACACGAGACAAACGTATATCCAGTTGACTGGAGCAATAAACGGGAAGCCCTACCCTACATCCACTTTCTTAAAGTAAATGAACTCGAGATGGAAGTTCTTACCGGACTATCCGATCCACGCAGAGCAGCCGAAAAGTTGCATGAGTGGGGTGTGAAAGAAGTATTAGTTACATTAGGAAGTATGGGATCACTCATTTATGACGGAATCACTTTTCATCGTATTCCCGCATATAAACCTAAAGAAATAATAGATGCAACAGGCTGTGGCGATACCTACACCATTGGCTATTTATATCAACGTGTTTTGGGAGCCGGCATTGAAGAGGCCGGACAATTCGCTGCTGCTATGTCTACATTAAAGATTGAAAGATCTGGGCCCTTCTGTGGAAGCAAAAGTGACGTAATCCAATGCATAGAGAAAGCAGAAGCGAACAAGCCTCAAACAAGTTAGAGATACAAACCCGTAAGCAACAACTCCTAAATAAAGCCTCATGGGCCTCAAAAATAAGAGATGTTAAGAACAACTTACTATTCGAGATTTCTCTTTTTTCCAAAAATAAGATACAATATTGAGCTTAAAGCTAAGATGAGATTTATCAAAAATATGCTAATGATCTTATTATCATTCGTTTTCATATAGGAATTGTATGCTTCCCTTTAATTCGGACAGTTTTTAATTAGACCAATCTTATTAAATTTGTCGAGGAGGAATTAAAGATGAAAAAGTCGAGACACAGTGAGAATGAAATCGTAAAGGCTGTCAATCAAATTGATAGTGGTATATCTGCTGATATAATCTGCCGTGAATATT
>JAFABG010000041.1 GCA_023426145.1 Bacteroidota bacterium
AGTTGGGCAATCCTTAAAAGGTAACGATGTTGTTCATACATTAGAGCAATTACACCTTTTCTATGACATTAAGCCACAAAGAATAAAGGTTGATAATGGACCGGAATTTGTTTCAAAAGAATTGGATTGATGGGCATACGAGAATAAAGTAACGTTGGATTTTTCTCGTCCTGGCAGACCTACGGATAATCCATTTATAGAATCTTTTAATGGAAGCTTTAGAGATGAGTGCTTAAATACAAATTGGTTCCTATCTTTGCAAGACGCAAGAGATAAAATAGAGTCGTGGCGTAGAGATTATAACAGCTATCGCCCACATAGTTCTTTGCAAGACAGGACACCAGAACAGGTGGAATCTGAAGTGTTAAATTACAAGGAAAACTCTAATTTAGATGTGTCTGAATAATGGGAGGAGGTCACAACTATTCAACAACTTATGAGCGTTGAATCACTAATACTTTGCATAAAGATATACTTATCATAAAAAAACAGCTCCACCCTCCATCTATATTTATATAGAAGTGCGACATATTCTGGAATGATAATCTAATCATTGGTATAAAAAACGAAAGTCTGGTTACCCTCTTTACCATAATAGGTAATTCGTCTGACAGGAATGGGATATGTTTCTTAGGATTGGGTCCTTCAAACCGTATGATTTGGTCCGCCATAACTCCAGTTTCAGGTTTATTATAGCTACGGTCAGTATCAACGAGGAACTTTATCTTTCGTTTTCTCGAACAACGAATAAACTTTCCTTTTGGTGTATAGCATAAAGTTGCTTAGTGCCAATATAAACCCGGTCAAAAATGTAATATGCCTCTGTTTCATAAGGGATTGTATCCATAACCATGGAATCATAAATATTTGCTTCAGTTATGATATTGAAAGCTGGTATATCAATTTTCACATCTAACAACGTATGTGATTTACACCGCCTTTATCACCGTGTAACCTTGACCACCAAAATGAACTAAGGCATAAAGAGATTGTTGAAGAATCAAAAGCGTATACATTACCATCCAAAAAGAAATCGTGTTCTCCGAAACGTTTACCACGAGCAATTGCAATCATGCGATTAGCCATGTCCTCGAGAATTCGGACTTTCCTAATTTATTGGCTTTAGAAAGATTGCTACGTGTTACACTATCATCAAATCCCAAATGATGAAACTTGGACCGATGCGCATTGAGAATAGACACCAAATCTCTCATGCTTTCTCTATTTGACAGTTGCCCGAATATCATAACAAGTAAGTGATCCCAGCAAGTGAATGACTTGACTTACTTGTTTCCTTTATATTTTCTTACATACTAGTCAAACTATTTTTTGGGAGATGGAGACAGAGTTGAGTGAAAATGTACTGACCTTTGAACATAAAATGATATATTGCTATATGCAGCAAAATTAATCATTTAAAGAGTGCAGACTATGAGTTTTTTAAATTTTTGTAGTTTGAAATAAAAAGTGTTTCCTCTTTCCGTCTAAATGATTATTTTTAGTTACCAAGCTTCAAATAATTATGTATTGTACGGATTTAGAAGAAACACATTGGCAAGTTATCAAGAATATCTTGAACTTGCAAGAGAGAAAACGAAAATATGATTTGCGTGAAATATGGAATGCAATCTTTTGCTTGGTAAAAACAGGTTGTCAGTGGCGTATGCTTCCTTCAAATTTTGCTCCATGGGAGTTGGTTTACTATTATTATCGTAAATGGTGTTCTTTAGGTGAATTTGATTTGTTATTGAACAACTTACGAGAAAAAGTACGTGTAAAAATGGGACAAAAAGCAGAGGCTAGTTTGGGAATAATGGATAGTCAGAGTGTACGTTGGGGTAATAATCGTTCTCTCAACGGCATTGATGGGAATAAGAAAGTAAAAGGGATTAAACCTCACGTAGTAGTTGATAAGAATGGCTTTCTGCAAGCGGTGATGGTAACAATTGCCTGTGTACACGATAGTAAAGCGGGTTATTTATTAGCAAGGTACCTTAAGGAGCTTTGTTGCAACATTGAAGTCATATTAGCCGACGCTGGCTATCGTGGGGAAATAGCGGGCAAGATAAAAATCGCTTTTGGATATATCCTTGAAGTTGTGGTAAGCGGAGATAAGGTAAATGGATTTAGACCTATTGGGAAAATATGGATTGCCAAAAGAACATTTGCCTGGTTTGACAACTATAGAAGACTCTGCCGAAACTATGAATTTACATTCAATTCGGCAGAGGAAATGGTTAAGCTGGCATCCATTAGGATGATATTGAATAAAATTTAAACAGGCTCTTAGCCTTTTTGTGGAAATTTCAGTATTTGTATTTGTAATATGTATTTGGTTTAGATGACTTCTTTTACCCTGATTTATTTCAATATAGCTAAGCTAAGTAATATTGTTCCGAATCGGGATGTTGCCGGTTTTAACTGACAAATGGAATAGTAATTCTTGTGTGCAACTCATTCTTATTAATCTCTAAAAACAGGAGTTAGCAATTTAAATGGTCACATTTTCATTACCCTCAAAACATTGTCCTCTTTTTTTTTGTTATATTTGCGCTCAGATTTTATTTTAATAAATCAAACTGGAAATAATGAAAGAATTTGTAATATCCGAAGCCAAGGCAGAAAGTGCAGTACTTGTTGGACTTATCACTCAGACACAAGACGAGCGTAAAACAAGTGAGTATTTGGATGAATTGGCATTCCTTGCTGAGACGGCTGGGGCGGAAGTTGTGAAACGATTTACTCAGAAATTGCCTACTGCTAACTCGGTAACTTATGTTGGAAAGGGCAAGCTTGAAGAGATTAGACAATATATACAGACTGAAGAGGAGGAAGAACGTGAAGTGGGAATGGTTATCTTTGATGATGAACTCTCTGCTAAACAAATACGTAACATCGAAGCTGAATTGAAAGTGAAGATACTTGATCGTACTTCCTTAATCCTTGATATATTCGCTATGCGGGCCCAAACTGCAAATGCTAAAACACAGGTTGAATTGGCACAATATAAATACATGTTGCCTCGTCTTCAAAGGCTTTGGACGCACTTGGAACGCCAAGGTGGTGGCTCGGGTAGTGGTAGCGGTAAAGGAGGATCTGTTGGACTCCGTGGTCCTGGTGAAACTCAGCTTGAAATGGACCGCCGTATTATTTTGAACCGTATGTCATTATTAAAGGAACGTTTAGCAGAGATCGACAAACAAAAAGCTACGCAGCGCAAAAATCGTGGACGTATGATTCGTGTGGCATTAGTAGGTTATACGAATGTCGGCAAATCAACCATTATGAACTTGCTGTCTAAAAGCGAAGTTTTTGCGGAAAACAAACTTTTCGCCACCTTGGATACAACAGTGCGCAAAGTGATTATTGAAAACTTACCTTTTCTCTTATCAGACACCGTCGGATTTATACGTAAATTGCCTACCGACTTAGTTGATTCTTTCAAGTCTACTCTTGATGAAGTGAGAGAAGCTGATATGCTAGTGCATGTTGTAGATATTTCGCACCCAGGATTTGAGGAACAGATTGAGGTGGTGAACAAGACGCTTGCAGATATTGGCAGTGGTGGCAAACCTGTTATACTTGTCTTTAATAAAATAGACGCTTATACTTATATTGAAAAAGCGCCTGATGATCTTACCCCCCGAACAAAAGAAAACTTAACGCTTGAAGAACTGATGAAGACATGGATGGCAAAGATGGAGGATAATTGCCTTTTTATTTCCGCCCGTGAACGAATCAATATGGATGAACTGAAAGAAGTGGTTTATCAACGAGTGAAAGAGTTGCACGTTCAAAAGTATCCCTATAACGATTTTCTTTATCAGACTTACGAAGAGGAAGAATAATAATCGATGAACTGCATGCTTAATATAAGTAGCGGTACATGTATATTAATACCTATATGAGAGACTATCGTAGATTAACTGAAGATGAAATCTTCCAGTTAAAGAGTCAGTCATGCGTGGCTGACGATTGGGGAAATGTGTCCGTAGCCGAGGAATTTACTTGTGAATATGTTTATCATACTCGCTTTTCAGGAAATGTGAAATTAGGTGTTTTTGATGCTGAATTTATATTACCTGGTGGGATAAGAAAGCATTCAGGGCTTCGTCATGTGACCTTGCATAATGTGGTGGTTGGAGATAATTGCTGCATTGAAAATATTCAAAACTATATTGCTAATTACGAAATAGGGAACGATGCCTTCATTGAAAATGTCGATATCATTTTGGTAGATAAGCTCAGTACCTTTGGTAATGGGGTTGAGGTTGCTGTACTTAACGAAATAGGTGGGCGAGAAGTTTTGATAAACGATAAATTATCAGCTCACCAAGCCTATATCTTGGCTCTGTATCGGCATAGACCAGAATTAATCAATCGGATGAAAGCGATTATTGCTTATTATTCTAATAAGCATGCATCTGCCATTGGTTCCATCGGCAGTCATGTGACGATAATGAATACTGGGTCGATAAAAAATGTTCGGATTGGTGATCATTGCCGTATCTGTGGCTCTTCACGCTTGTCTAATGGAAGTATAAATAGTAATATCACAGCGCCTGTGCATATGGGACATGGAGTGATATGTGATGACTTCATTATATCTTCAGGATCTGAGGTGGATGATGGAACTATTCTAACTCGTTGTTTTGTTGGGCAAGCTTGTAAACTAGGGCACAATTATTCGGCCTCTGATTCCTTGTTCTTTAGTAACTGTCAGGGAGAGAATGGTGAAGCTTGTGCTATTTTTGCTGGCCCTTTCACCGTGACCCATCATAAGTCTACATTGTTGATTGCAGGGATGTTTTCGTTTATGAATGCAGGGTCAGGATCGAACCAGAGCAATCATATGTATAAACTTGGCCCTATCCATCAAGGAACTATGGAGAGAGGGGCTAAGACTACTTCTGATTCTTATATTCTGTGGCCTGCTCGTGTTGGAGCCTTTTCTTTGGTTATGGGGCGTCATGTTAATCATGCGGATACTTCCAACTTACCTTTTTCCTACCTTATTGAACAACGTAATACGACATATCTTGTTCCAGGAGTTAATTTGAGAAGTGTGGGCACCATTCGTGATGCTCAAAAGTGGCCGAAGCGAGATAACCGTAAAGATCCTAATAGATTAGACTATATTAATTATAATCTTCTAAGTCCATACACCATTCAGAAGATGTTTAAGGGACTTTCTATCTTGAGTGAGCTTAAAAGAGTATCTGGTGAGACTTCTGAAATTTATTCTTTTCAGAGCGCCAAGATTAAAAATTCTTCGTTAAATAATGGCATTCGCTTTTACGAAATTGCAATTCATAAATTTTTAGGGAATTCTATCATCAAACGTTTGGAGGGAATCAATTTTAAAACTAATGAAGAAATTCGTCAGCGATTGAAACCTGATACCGAAATTGGTGTTGGAGAATGGGTTGATATATCAGGACTTATTGCTCCTAAAAGTGAAATAGATAAATTATTGATTGGGATTGAGGATGGAACTATAAACCGTTTGAGGACTATTAATTCCAGCTTTGCAGAAATGCACGAGAACTATTACACGTATGAGTGGACCTGGGCTTATAATCGTATTAACGAGTTTTATGGATTAAATCCCGATGCAATAACTGCTCAAGATATTATAGGAATTGTGAAAGATTGGAAAGAAGCAGTTGTTGGTTTGGATAAAATGGTTTATAACGATGCACGGAAGGAATTTTCATTATCCTCAATGACTGGATTTGGTGCTGATGGTTCACGTGATGAGATGAAACTTGATTTTGAACAGGTGCGTGGTGATTTTGAAAGCAACACTTTTGTGACTGCTGTATTGAAGCATATCGAAGATAAAACAGCTCTTGGTGATGAACTAATAGAAAGAATTAAATTTGTTCAGGAGTAAATCGTAGATAATATATAACCGATACGTCCGCATTCTGAATTGAATGCGGACTTTTATGTAAATAGAGGATAACGTTATTGTTTTCTTTCTTTTATATTTGTATTGCAAGAATGAATAAAGTTGCTTGTCAATAAATCATGTGGTTCGTTTTCTAACAATTTGTCTGATTTTCTGCGTTATTCATTCTTAATTCTTCTCTTTTCTGCTATTATTCTTCATTCTTAATTAGTACCTTTGCCTCACTAACTAACATTACGTAAAAAAATAGAAGAGATTATGGCAACACCTCCGTTTAAGTATCAACCGATGTTTGAAAAGGGAAAAGATACTACTGAGTATTATCTGCTTACAAAAGACTATGTATCAGTAAGCGAGTTTGAAGGAAATCCTATTCTGAAAATAGAGAAAGAGGGCTTAACTGCAATGGCTAATGCAGCTTTTCGTGATGTATCATTTATGCTTCGTCGTTCGCACAATGAACAGGTTGCTAAAATTTTGAGTGATCCTGATGCCAGCGAGAACGATAAGTACGTCGCACTTACTTTTCTCCGTAATGCAGAAGTAGCAGCCAAAGGGGTGCTTCCTTTCTGCCAGGATACAGGTACTGCAATTATTCATGGAGAAAAAGGACAGCAGGTTTGGACTGGATATACTGATGAAGAAGCTCTTTCTTTGGGTGTTTATAAAACATATACTGAAGAGAACCTGCGTTACTCTCAGAATGCGCCTCTGAATATGTATGATGAGGTAAATACCAAATGTAATTTGCCTGCTCAAATTGATATTGAAGCTACCGAAGGAATGCATTATGAATTTCTTTGTGTAACTAAGGGCGGTGGATCTGCAAATAAAACTTATTTGTATCAAGAAACTAAAGCTATTTTGAATCCGGGTACATTGGTTCCGTTCCTTGTTGAAAAAATGAAAACTTTGGGTACTGCTGCTTGTCCTCCCTATCACATTGCTTTTGTAATTGGTGGAACCTCTGCAGAAAAGAATTTGCTTACTGTGAAGCTAGCATCTACTCATTTTTATGATAATTTGCCAACAACAGGAAATGTTCACGGCCGTGCATTCCGTGATGTTGAACTAGAAAAAGAAGTTTTGAGAGAAGCTCACAAGATTGGTTTAGGAGCTCAATTTGGTGGTAAGTATTTGGCTCATGATGTACGCATTATCCGTCTCCCTCGTCATGGAGCTTCTTGTCCGGTAGGTCTAGGGGTATCTTGTTCTGCAGACCGTAATATTAAATGCAAAATTAATAAGGAAGGTATCTGGATTGAGAAGCTAGATTCTAATCCAGGCAATCTTATTCCTGAGGAACTTCGTCAATCAGGTGAAGGTGATGCAGTGAAAATAGATCTGAACCGTCCGATGACTGAAATCCTAGAAGAGTTAGCTAAATATCCTGTTTCTACTCGTTTATCCTTGAATGGAACAATTATTGTTGGTCGCGATATTGCTCACGCAAAGCTGAAAGAGCGTCTTGATCGTGGTGAAGACTTACCTCAGTATATAAAAGATCATCCGATATACTATGCTGGTCCGGCTAAAACCCCAGAAGGTTTGGCTTGTGGCTCTATGGGCCCCACCACTGCTGGACGCATGGATCCTTATGTCGATTTATTCCAAAGTCACGGGGGAAGTATGATTATGTTAGCTAAAGGTAACCGTAGTCAACAGGTTACTGATGCTTGTCTAAAGTACGGTGGATTCTATTTGGGCTCTATCGGTGGACCAGCAGCTATTTTGGCTCAGAATAATATTAAGAGCATTGAGTGTGTAGAGTATCCTGAACTAGGTATGGAAGCCATTTGGAAGATTGAAGTGGAAGATTTTCCCGCATTTATTTTGGTAGATAATAAGGGAAATGACTTCTTTAAACAGATAAAACCACGTTGCGTTAAGAAAGATAGATAATATTTGCTATCCATTTAAATGTTATAATAAAGGGATGCCGATATCTAGTGTATGGCATCCCTATTTTTTTGAGTATTATTCTTCCATTTCTCATATTCCTTTAAGACCTTATTGCCATCTCCATTGTACCAACTATATCCATTTCTACGTTCGTAGCCTATTTCTGAAATATCAGATTTTTTAATTCCATCGCGGTCACAGAAAAATGGACGATTAGTATCCAGATCATAGAAGCGAGCCCATAATGTTGGGCAATCTTTGCAGGAAACCATGCGGTAGTCTTTCTGTCCATAATTATTAGTAAAGTATTCCTTTTTCATCCCTTTAATAGCCGAACTCTTGAACCATTTAATAGCGGATTCAATTGATAGAATCACTCTATCAGAGGGATTTTCAATAGACATGAGTAAAAGTACTATATTGTCAGACTCTTGTCCGCTTAATGACGGTAATTCGTAAGCGCGTGCCTTGCAAGGTGCTAATGTTTTGCGATCATGTTGTGCACACCATACTGTGAGTTCATTATTTTGACGGACTTGTGTATTAAGTATGCATTCTATTCCTTTATCAAAAGCCTTGTGAGTTTGTTCCGTGATTTTATCTGGAAGGAAGTCGTATGGACTATGCTTTTCATAAATTTCTCTCAATTGCTCCATCACTCTGATCATTGCATTGTCATTATAGGTTATTTGAATATAATATCCTGTGGGGCGAGGGTAGAATTGAGGCCAACCTCCATTATCATATTGAGCTTTAAGTAGATATTGTATTCCTTTAAGTACTCCTTCTTTATATTCCTGTTTTTGTGTAGCTTTATACAATCGAGCTAAATATTGGATTTCAGTCGTAGTAGCATTGTTATCAATGGTACTTTCATTTACATCTTCTTTAGCTTTCAGTACATTATTATAAGCCTGCTTGGTAAGTTCTTGCGGCATATAGATATTTTTGGGCCAGCCTCCGGTAATCTGTTGATACAGTAATACATTGTCTCCAATCCGTTTTGCTTCTTCTGTCTGAAAGAAGGCCTCATCAAATTTAGGGGCAATGCGTACCCAAGCTTTGTAGTTCTGAACTTTTTTGTAATCTGTAGTTTGTGCAGAACATAAGTTCGCAATGAAAAGTAGCAGGAAGAAAATAGTATTAATTTTCATGGCTTATAGATTAAGTGTTCATTATAGTTAGTACAAATATAAGAGATGCGTGTTTGTTTCGGGGGGAATAACTGTTCTTTTATAGCGCAAAAATTGGGCTAATCGATTTTCGATTCGTGATTAGCCCAATAATTTTGTATAGCGTCGTTTTTTTTATTTCAGGTATTGAGTAATCTTCCCACTAATTTGTAATAGTGAGATTTCGCAAAGCTTAGTATTATATTCTGCAGTGAGTATTCTTTCTTCAGCATCTAATAAACTTTTCTGTGCTTCACGGACTTCGAAACCCGAAAGATCACCTTGCATATAACGATCCATAGCTATATCATGATTATCTTTGGCAGTTACAAGATTTTGTCGTTCCAGATTTAACAACTGGAGATTATTTCCATAGGCCTGCCATAGGTTGCTTAGGTCAGAGCGGAGCGATAATTCAAGTTCGTCACGTTCAATACGTCGATTTTTATATGCGAGCGTTGCGTTGCGCTTTTCACGACGTCGGTTCCCATCAAAAAGGTTAAATCCTAAGGTTACTCCAGCATTTAATCCTAGATTTCCTCTTCTACTGGTTGCATTAATATCATATTTATTAAAAGTATAACCATATCCTGTGTTGAGTCTGAGATAAGGATAATTTCGGGAATTCGCCTTTTTGTAATCTAACTGTGCAAGTACAGTGTTTTGGTTAGCTTTCAGTAAGGTAGCATTCGTGTTTAAGGTTGCATTCCACAATTCTTCGAACTGAAGATCATTATATATATCTATAGTAGAATCTTTGACTAGAATGGTCCGATCGACATTTATGTTACTCATTAGCTCGTTTAATTGGATGCGTGATGAATGAAGTAACTCCTGTTGCTTAATATACTGCGCGCTGTCTGCATTAAAGTCAACTTTAGCTTGTTGGTAGTCGAGCCCGGAAAATTTGCCTACAAGATGACTTGCTTCTGCTATGCGTAAGCGTTCTTTTGAAAGAGACATTGCATAATGAAAGTTTTTTAGTCGAATCTTTTGCTGAATATAATTGTAGTATTCAGAAGATAGATTAGCAATAAAATCTTCAATAGCAATGCGGGTATTCGTTTCCCCTTGACGTTCCAATTCTTTCAACATCTTATAATTAGTGCTGATATTAAAACCATCAAATAGAGTCCAGTTTAGATTTAGACCAACATTTACAGTCTGATCATATACTCCATTGTTTTTGGTTATTTCTCCGGTGGCACGTGTTTTTGACTCAATATTATCAAGATTCCCGGTATATCCAGCAGAAAGGTCGAGCGTCGGTAAATATCCAGCATTCCCTAGTGTAGCATTGTTTTTACTAATCTGTTCCTCGTTGTGCGTAATTTGTAGAGAATAGTTGTTTTGTAACCCTTCTTCTAGACAATCTTTTAGTGTGTATACTTGTTGTGCCTTTATCGTGAATATCGAGAGGCAGACACAAGCTGTTACTATGTATTTGATTCGTTTCATGTAAGTTCCTTTTATATTAATCCTTTAATACCCGGTTCCGATTGGTCGAAATGTAACTGTATATAGCTGGTACTATGTACATAGTAAGTAGTGTAGAAACAAGCATTCCACCAACTACTGCTGTACCCATAGCAATTCGCTGGTTAGCACCTTCTCCACTGGCAAATGCTAATGGTATAAGTCCAAGTATGGTTGAGGCACTTGTCATCAGAATTGGGCGAAGACGTTGCAAGGCCGATTCCTTGATTGCTTTAATTTTATCTTCACCCGCATCTTGTTTTTGATTTGCGAATTCAACTATAAGAATACCGTTCTTAGCCACTAATCCAATCAACATAATGATACCTATCTGGCTGAATATATTCATTGTGATCCCTCCGAAAGACATGAAGACCAAGGCGCCGGCAATAGCTAAGGGTACAGTTAGCATGATAACCAATGGATCTTTAAAACTTTCGAATTGAGCAGCTAAAATTAAGTATATTAGTAAAATTGCGAGAATAAAAGCGAACATGAGGCTAGATGAACTTTCACGATATTCTTTTGAGTCTCCTGCTAGTGCAGTTCTGAAGGTATCATCTAGGGTTTCCTTCGCAATTTTATCCATTTCATCCAATCCTTCACCAATCGTTTTTCCTTCTGCCAGACCAGCAGATATTGTGGCAGAAACAAATCGATTATAGCGATATAATTTAGGAGGAGCAATGCCGCTTTCCAATTCAATTAAGTTGTCTAGCTGAATCATTTCGCCACTGTTATTGCGAATGTATATAGCTTTTAAATCAGTAGGCTTATTCCTTTGTTGTCGATTAATCTCACCTAATATTTCATATTGCTTTCCGTTCATATAAAAGTATCCCATACGTTGTCCGCTTAATCCGTATTGCAAAGTTTGGGCTATATTTCTGGTACTTACTCCCATAACACTCGCTTTGTCACGATTAATCTGAATACGAGCTTCCGGTTTGCTAAATTTTAAATCCACATCTGCCATTTGAAAGACAGGATTATCGTAAACTTTCGCCATAAATTGAGGAAGTACATCTTGCAACTTCTCTAAATTGATGGCTTGAAGCACATATTGCACTGGCATACTACCGCGGCGTCCGCCGAACGATGACTGCTGTTGAACAAATGAGCGTGCCATCGTTTTTTTCTGGACTGCCTTCGATATTTTTTCCGCTACATCCATTTGCGTGTACTTACGTTCCTTCATGTCTTTTAGGGTAATACGAACATTACCATTACCACTTGATACACGTGCAGTAACTGCCTCGGCGTCTTGTACCAAAGAATCGACGAGGTGAGTGATGTCTTCAGTATAGTCGCGAATATATTCGTATGTTATGCCTTCTGCACCTCTTGTACTAATAGATATCTGTGAGCGGTCTTCAAGTGGTGCCATTTCTGAAGGTATAGCATACCATAAATAGCTAATAAGACAGAGTGTGCTTATAGTAAATAGAATTGCAATCCATCGCCTTTTTAAGAAAGCATTAAGCGAACGACTATATAAAAGGTTTAGTCCCTCAAAAAAAGGTTCGGTTTTACTGTAAAACCAGTTATGCTTTTCTCTTTTTATAAGAATCTTGGTTGCTAACATTGGAGTGAAAGTCAGTGCTGCGAATGACGAGATAATTACTGAGCCAGAAATGACAATACTGAATTCTCTGAATAATCGGCCTGTCATACCTTGCATAAAGACAATTGGGAAGAACACAGCAACAAGTGTGATAGTAGTAGAGATGACAGCAAAAAAGATTTCTTTTGCTCCCTCAATTCCAGCCTCTTTAGGCCTCATACCTTTTTCAATTCGAATATAAATATTTTCCGTCATAACAATAGCATCGTCAACGACTAACCCCACTGCTAACACGATAGCAAGCATAGAAAGTACGTTGATCGAAAATCCGGCCAAATACATAACGAAAAATGCACCGATTAGTGACACCGGAATCACGATACAGGGAATGAGTGTTACTCGCCAGTCACGCAAAAAAAGGAAAATAATTATGATAACAAGAACAAAAGCGATATATACTGTATCTTTTACTTCATTGATAGAAGCCCTAATGAATTTAGTGTTATCAAAGCCGTAACTGTAGGTAACATCCTCGGGGAGATCTTTTTTCATTTGCTGCATACGCTTGTATACAGCATCAGCTATCTCGATGTGATTAGCTCCTGGCTGGGGGATGACCACAATACCAACCATAGGTACCCCATTCATCTTCATATAGCTCTTAATGTCGGCAGGTCCTAGTTCAGCTCGGCCTATATCGCTAAAGCGGATAATACGGTTTTTGTCTTCTCTGATAATGAGATTGTTGAATTCAGCCGCTGTATGCATTAAACCTAAAGTGCGGATGGTTAGTTCGGTTGTATTTCCCTCTATGCTCCCCGAAGGTAGCTCCACATTTTCATTATCTACTGCATTTTTCACGTCAATGGGTGTAATTCCATAGCCAGCCATTTTTACAGGATCAAGCCATAAACGCATTGAATATCGTTTTTCTCCCCAGATGGACACACTACTCACGTCTGAAATAGTCTGCAATTGTTCTTTAACTGTCAAATCAGCAATTTCACTCAATTCGAGTAATGACCGTTTATCGCTTTGCAAGGCAACCATTAAAATTGGCATTGCATCGGCGTCTGCTTTCGACACAGTTGGTGGATCACAGTCACGGGGCAGAAATCTTTGAGCGCGTGAAACTTTATCACGTACATCATTGGCTGCAGTTTCCAAGTCAACAGAGAGTTCGAATTCTATGGTGATTCGACTTTGACCTTGTTGACTTACACTTGATAATGAACGAATACCAGGAATTCCATTGATATTTTGTTCGAGCGGTTCCGTTATCTGATTCTCAATCACGTCTGCGTTAGCTCCCGGATAAGAACAACTGACAGAGATGATAGGATTATCTACTGAGGGATATTCACGTACCCCAAGATAGCTGTAGCCAATGATACCAAACAAGAGAATGATAATAGTTAGTACGGTGGCTAATACTGGACGGCGTATACTTAATTCAGATATATTCATAAGTAAAATGGGGTTAATCAATATGATCTAAGGTGACCGGAAGTCCCATGCGAAGTTGTAATGTGCCAGATGTCAGAATTGTGTCTCCAACTGCTAATCCTCTTACGATTTGTACTTCTGAGTCTGTACGAATACCTGTTGTGACTTCTATAGGCTCTGCTATTCCTGATCTATATAAGAAAACTTTATCTTTTCCCATTTCAGGCACTATGGCTTCAGTAGGTATGGCAATAGCATTTGGTATTTCTTCTTTTCTTAATAGAATGCTAGCATATCGCCCCGGAAGTAATGCTCTGTTGATGTTTGGGTAAAGAGCGCGAGCAGTGAATTGGTGTAAATTGGGATCTATTGTTGATTCAACTGCATATACTTGTGCATTGAAGGCATCTAATTTTCCCTCTATTTTGAAATTTAGCTTCGTTCCTTTTTTTATTTGGCTTGCATAGCGTTCTGGAACTGAGAACTCTACTTTTAACGGTGCAATCTTTGTGAGTTTTGCAATTATTGTATTAGGAGAAGCATACGATCCAATGCTGATTTGGCGAAGCCCGATGACACCGTTAAACGGAGCACGGAGCTCAGTTAGAGCAATATTTGCTTTTACGATTTCTATGTCTGCATTTAAAGTAGCTAAATCAGTTTTAACTTGTTCATATGCCTCTTTACTGACTGCATCACGTTTAAGCAATGCGTCTTGACGAAACACTCGATCTTCTGCGAGTTTTAGCTGAGCTACAAGACGCTGTAATTGCGCTTGTAACTGGCGGTCGTTAACTTTGGCTAGCAGTTGTCCTTTTCTAACAGAAGTTCCTTCTTCAAAATTTATTTCCACCACTTTGCCAGATGTCTCGAATGATAAATCGACCTCTTCATCTGGTAATAATACGCCTGTAGTAGTAAATTCATCCGTTAATAATTGTGGCTTAATAACCTTGGCATTAACATTTAGAATTTTCTTGTTGTTTTTTTTGCTGTCCATCATTTTATCGGCAGCAACCAACTCTTCGTTTTGGCTGGGCAGCTGTGAATAAATTCCTCCACCGACAATTCCGGCACCAATGAAAATAATGAGGGCCCACTTAGCTTTCTTGTTCATGGTTTAGTATGTATAGTTTGTATAGTGTATGAATATGATATCATATCTATCAATTAGACAACCGATGAAAGAGAAGGTTTATTTCTAAACGAGTGAAAAATAGTTAACAGTTGTTGAAAGGAAGCTCGCTCCCGGAAAGGATTTTACATGGTTCTCTTTCATAAAATTGATGAGGGATAAGCTAAAAAGAGGATATTGCTTATTGTTAATAAGCAGCTCTATACTTACCTTCTTCTTTGTCTTCTAGCATATTAAGGTAAGATGTATAACGAGATTCGCTTATTGTATGCTTTTCGACTGCTTCACGAACTGCACATCCAGGCTCATTACGATGTGTACAGTTTCCATATTTGCAATTAGCAGAGACCTCAAAAATTTCTCGAAAATAATGTCCAATTTCTTCTTCTTCCATGTCGAAAGTTCCGAAACCTTTGATTCCCGGAGTATCAATTATGTACCCGTCTCCAGCAACAGGAAACATCTCAGAAAAGGTGGTGGTATGCATCCCTTTATTGTGATAAGTGGAGATATTTGCTGTTTTTACATCAGCTTGGGGCAATATTGCATTAATTAGGGTAGATTTTCCTACTCCTGAGTGCCCTGAAAAAAGAGTTATTTTACTTTCAAGATCCTTTTTAATTGTTTCAATCCCGATTAGATTTTTCGCTGAAATCTTGAAACAAGGGTAGCCTATATGGGTATAAAGATTAATAAGAGCATCCAAATAGCGAAGCTCATCTTCGTTATAAGCATCAACTTTGTTAAAAACTAACTTAACAGGTACTTGGTAGGCTTCAGCAGAAGCCAAAAAACGATCAATAAAAATAGTAGATGTTTCGGGATAGTTAATCGTGACCAGTAACATACACTGATCTAGGTTAGCAGCTAGTATATGAGATTGTTTAGAAAGATTGGAAGAACGACGGACGATATAGTTCTTCCTATCTTCAATTTCATTAATGAAAGCAGTGCCTTCTTGGTTGAGAATAATCTGAACGCGGTCACCCACAGTTATAGGGTTGGTACTTCGAATCCCTTTCAGCCGGAAATTACCTTTGATTTTACACTCAATAAATTGTCCGTCGTCGGTCTTCACTAGATACCAACTACCTGTGTTTTTGATTACTAATCCGTGCACTTTGCTTTATTCGTATATTAAACGGTCATGATTTCTTTGTCCTTCTCGGCTAGCATATCATCAATTTGTTTGATATACTTATCGTGGATTTTTTGCAGTTTAGCTTCAGCATTCTTTTGTTCATCTTCTGCTAATCCGTCTTTTACCGCTTTTTTCAGTGCATCGATCCCGTCACGACGTGCATTTCGTACACTGACTTTTGCGGTTTCTCCTTCACCTTTACATTGTTTTGCGAGTTGTTTACGACGCTCTTCAGTCAGAGGGGGAATACCAAGGCGAATAATTTCACCATTGTTTTCAGGCATAATTCCCAAATCAGAGTCGATTATGGCTTTTTCAATAACACGGAACATGCTTTTATCCCAAGGTTTAATTGTAATGCTTCGGGCATCTGGAGTCGTTATAGCTGCCACATTACTGATAGCTACCATGCTTCCGTAAGAGTCTACGCGAATACCATCTAATAATCTGGTGCTTGCTTTTCCAGCACGAATATGTGCTAAAGCTTCTTCCAGATACATTACAGCCATGTCCATTTTTTCTTGTGCATTGTCAAGGCAAGTCTTTACGTCTACCATATTTTTGATAATTAAAGTTGCTATTTGGTTGATTAATTAGCAAAAGTATATCATTTTTTGTTCATCTGCAACAGCACACTCATCTTTTTTATAAGTGACTTTCCTACAAATATTAAGGTAACTGCGGTGATAATCATGAAGATACCTATGATTAATCGTAATGTTAATTTCTCGTGAAATAGCATAACTCCAAAGAAAAGTGCAGTCACTGGTTCTAGTGCTCCAAGTATGGCTGTAGAGGTAGAGCCTATATAATGAATGGCCAACGCAGTACAAATAAGCGATACAGCAGTAGGCAATGCTGCTAACGCTAGCACATCTACCCATAACCATGCTGAAGGTATAACCTGTAACTCTAGACAAAAATTTAAGCGGACGATGTATACAGATAAACCGAATAATATCGCATAGAATGTGAGTTTTGTAGTTGATAAGGCTTTTAATGAAGAACGATTGACGCTTACTATATAAACAGCGTAGGATAGTGACGATAATAAAACAAAAATAATACCTATTGTCGAAAGTGTTTTACTTCCATTTCCATGGTAAAGTAGCCCTATTCCAAATAAAGCTAACAAGATAGAAAAAAAGGTCATTGCTGTTATTCTCTCTTTAAAAAACGCTCCCATAATAACGGCTACTACTACAGGATATACAAATAATATGGTAGATGCAATTCCTGCATCCATATAGTTGTAACTCATAAATAGGAATAATGAAGAAAAAGAGAAGAGTAACCCCATGATTATTAGGGGTAATATATCAGCTTTTCGGAGAGCAAATGATTGCTTTTGCATTTTCATTAAAACTCCTAATACGATAACAGCGAATGCGTAACGATAAAATAACACTGTATCGACGCTCATGCCTGCTTTATATAGCGGTAGAGTAAAAAGAGGATTCATGCCGTAGCTTGCAGCGGCGATGGCTCCATAGATAAAACCTTTGGTCTTGTTATTCATTATTTTAGCCATCTTAAAAACGGCGTGCAAAAGTACGGAGTTCGTAGATGAAAAACAAGAGTTTGGGTACTTGATAGTGAAATTTAATATTTCGGAGGAGATGTCTTAATTTTCTGACGTATGAAAAAGGCTGACTCACATGTCAGCCTTATATATTTTGAGGACTAAAAAATAGTTAGTTATGTACTAGCGTACCTATTTTATCTCCGTCAATAACTTTCTTTAGATTTCCTACTGTATCCATGTCAAAAACTACAATTGGCAGATTGTTTTCTTTGCACATACAAGTAGCTGTTAGGTCCATGACTTTGAGACCACGTTTCAGCACCTCATCGTAAGTGATCTCTTCGAATTTAGTAGCTGTGGGATCTTTTTCCGGATCCGCTGTATAAATACCATCTACACGGGTACCTTTCAACATGACATCCGCTTCAATTTCTATGCCACGAAGTGAAGAGCCAGTATCAGTCGTGAAAAACGGATTCCCTGTTCCAGCAGACATGATTACAATTTCATTGTTTTCCATACATTCAATGGCTTTCCATTTATTGTAAAATTCGCCTATAGGCTCCATGCGTATTGCTGTAAGTACTCGCGCCTTCACCCCTGAGGCTACTAATGCAGAACTAAGTGCTAGACTATTGATAACTGTTGCTAGCATACCCATTTGATCACCTTTCACTCGATCAAAGCCTTTGTTTGCACCGCTTAATCCACGGAATATATTACCTCCACCAATAACAATTCCTATTTGTACGCCTTGCTCGTGTATTTGTTTAATTTGTGCAGCGTATTCTGCAAGTCTTTTTTCATCAATACCATATTGTTTTTCTCCCATCAGGCTTTCACCACTGAGCTTTAGTAAGATTCTGTTAAACTTAGCCATATTTTATTCTTTTTATTTTTTTTGCAAATATAGAGATAAATTGTCGGAAAAGTCTCAAACTAATCTGATAGTTTTAGTTGGTTTTTTCCACAATTTGCTTTCCTATAAACGTTTGCATTATTCCTCTAAATGATAGGTATAGAATGAAAGCCATCCATAGGGCATGATTACCTAGAAGATTTCGAAAGAGGTAGTAGGTGATGAAGAAACTAATAGATGCTATGAGCATTGAATAAAACATTTGTCGAGTGGCAGTGGCACCAATGAATACGCCGTCCCATATAAACGCTGTAAAGCTACTCAGAGGGATTGCTAGAGCCCAATAGAAATAGGTGTCTGAAGCGTTAATTACTAAGATATTATTGGTAAGTAACCCTAAAAAAGGTTTACCACCTATTGCATATAGCAAAGTAAACACCACTGAAAGCCCGATACCCCAATAAAAAAGCTGGTTTATAGTACGGCAAAGGGCTATCTGATTTTTTGAGCCGATATAGCGGCCTGTCAAAGCTTCTCCAGCATAGGCAAATCCGTCCATTACATAAGAGAAGAGAGTGAATAATTGCATAAGTAGCGTGTTTACTGCTAAAATGATTTCCCCCTGTGCTGCTCCGGCTGATGTAAAGAACATGGTTACAGTGACCAAACAAAGTGTGCGAAGAAATATATCACGGTTTATGCGAAAGAAACGATACATAGCTTCTTTTTTTATGCATTCTTTCCACAGAATTCGTTTCCGGAGTTTGCCATAGTAGTGAATATATAATCCTACAGCCATAAAGAAACCAGCATATTGGGCAAATAGAGTTCCTATAGCTACTCCTTCTACTTTCATTCCTAAAACATAGACTAAAATCACGCTCACAACAATGTTTACAATGTTTTGTATAATGGCGATATACATAGGGAACCTGGAATTTTGCATTCCTATAAACCATCCTGTGAACCCATACAGTCCCAGCATAGCCGGTGCACCCCAGATACAAATGTAGAAATAGATAGTAGCGAGCCGTTTCACTTCTTCAGTGGTTTGTATAATAGTAAAGGCTAAGTTTAGAATAGGATATTGCAGTATTAGTAAACTTAAAGCAATGATGAGTCCCACACTAAGTGAACGTACCAGTAATTTATTAATCTCGTTTAAGTCGTGTTGACCGAATGCTTGTGAGGTCATGCCACTTGTTCCCATCCGCAGAAATCCAAAAATCCAGTAGATGATATTAAATAACATTCCTCCCACTGCTATTGCCCCAATATAAGCTGCAGAGCCGAGATGACCTACGATAGTAACATCAATAAGTCCTAGTAAGGGAACAGTAATATTTGAAATAATCGACGGGATGGCTATTTGTAGAATTCGCCTGTTATTCGAAACTATTGTCTTATTTGTCATTTCATAGAAACACTTTAGTCTGATCGATTGTTCTTTCTAGAGCAAAGGTACAGCTTTTATTATTTTGTTGTATCTTTGTGTATTGCCTAATAATTGAATTGAATATGAAAGTCTTAACTATCTTTCTTTTTTCGTTGCTATCCATGTTGGGTGCGGTGAATGCACAAACGGCGGATGATATGTTGCACAAGGTATCAGTGGCTATTGAGTCTAGACAGCAAGTACAAGCTGTTAGCTATTTTAGGCAGGCCATAGCTCTCAATATAGACAGGTCCGAAATGTTTTATTGGACGGCTATTGATAAAAGAAGTGAGATTAGCTTGAAACTGTCTTATGAGTTGGCTCTTGCCTATAAAGATAGACGTAATTATGATAAAGCTTATTTATTTTATAAAGAGTTGTTGCAGAAGAATGCTGAAGATATAAATTATTTAGAGGACATTGCTGAAATACAAGTTTGCCGTGGTCAAGAGAAAGACGCAATGCGAATTTATGAAAATATATTGCGTTTAAATCCAGATGATTTGGCTGCTAATATTTTTCTTGGGAATTACTATTATTTAGAATCCGAACAAGCGAAAAAACAGTTGGAAAATGAATATAGTAGGATACCTTCACCAACTAAGATGCAATATGCACGTTATCGGGATGGATTAAGTAAATTATTTGCTACTGGCTATGAAAAAGCGCGAAGTTCTTTGGAAAGAGTAATGTCTAGGTTTCCTTCTACTGAAGCCCAAAAGACTTTAAATAAAATCTTATTAATAGAGAAAGAGGTGAATCGCTAATGTTGGTGATTCACCTCTTTCATTAAAGATGGATAATCTGATTCTAGAATCAGATTATTTCACCATTCCTATTCGATTTAATGATGGTTTAGCTATGACTTTTCCAATGTTTTCGTGATATACAGGAGCAATTAGTGAGCGAGTGCCTGTGATCATACTTATTGCTTTTGCATATAAGGGATCATCAGTTGTTCCAAACTCGCCATATCTTTCAAACCCATTTTGATTAGGATTATCTTCGTCTATCGTTTCATCGGGAGTAAAGCCGTTTTCATAGGCACCAAAACCTTTCGCGTTATACGTCTGGAAGGTTATGGGGTATAATATATAATTGTCTACACCATCGGAGAGTCGAGTTCCTTCCATACCCACATTTTTCCCTCGAGTAGTAGTACCAATAAGTGTAACATTGACATCGATTCCTTTTAGCGCGTTAATAACCAATTCGCTTGCCGAAGCTGTATTATCACTAACGAGGCAATAAATGTGATTTAAGTTGAGCCCTCCTGCTGAAAGGGAAATGTTATTCAAATTAGGATAGTTTGAATAAGCAAATTTTTCAATATCTTGCTGATTGTTTTGAGCTATCATTCGCTCATCATTGTACCGGTATGATGCAAATGTTTTATTAGAAGATGCTGCACCTGCTACACAGCTTGCGATGAGATTCGCTGATTTTACATCGCCACCACCATTATAGCGAAAATCTAAGATTAAATTCGTTATGCCTTGGCTCTTGAAATTCTTAAATACATCAAATAATTCCTGATCAAAACCTGATTCAAAAGCTGAATAAACGAGATAGCCGGTATTATCCTTAACCTGACTAAAAATTACCGGGTTGGGATAAATAGGCCCAGAATTAATCGTATAAGTTTTATTATCAGAATCTTTAACTTGAAGAGTTGTAACAGAAGAAGGTTGTAATAGTTCAAGGTAATTTTCTGCCCAATTACTTCTAGTTAATGCCACATTATTAATTTGGCTAATCATAATACCTCTTTTTATCCCTGCATCATCGGCAGAAGAGTCAGGGTGTACGCCTTGAACAACTAGAACGATATCTTGCGAATTACTATATCCAACAGGTAGCATGTTTACAAAGCCATAATTATATTCTTGAGTTTTGCTATCTTGGGCACTACGTGTTGTAGACCTAGACTGTAAATTGGGATCTAACTTCTGAATATATGAGAATATGGAGTAATAAGAGCCACTACTGTTAGAATATAGTTTTTTGTCTAAGATATTGGTTTGCATGCTCATAAGCGTATTTTCTAAGAATGCGTCATATTCTTGTGTGAAATCAGGAGTTAGTGTTTTGTATTCATCATTCCACAAATACCTCTCCTTTAAATATTGATCTACACTATAATTAATAGCTTTGCCATTTACAACTTCTTCCTTAAATTGAATTTTAATTTGACTATTATCCGGATACCCATTCACTCTAATTGTAATTGTCCCTTGTTGTAGCGAAGATTTATGCACAGTAACCTTTAGCGTATTATTTCCCTTATTTCCTGAAGTTTTATCTAGTGATAATAATGTTGTAGGGTTATATTGGGCAGTCCAAGAGGATTGAGCTGAGAAAGAAAAAGTTAGCGTTTGTCCTGCTGAAGCCACGTACGTTTGGTTTGTTGTCCAACTTAGGTCCGAAAGCCCATTGCCTACTAATGGCAAGTTCTCGTCTTCTTTTTGGCAAGAGATGTTCAATATAAGCAGTGTGGTCAAAAGACCTAGAAGCTTGATATACTGTATTCTTTTCATAAATTTTGAAATATTTGTTGAATAATAAAAGTCAAAGATAGTCGTTTTATTTTATTGGCCAATACTTTGGACAAATATGTATTCTACTTCTTTGAACATATATCCTCTTTGTCTTTGTTGTTCGTCTTCTAAAATTAATCTACCTTCAGGCTCTACGTTATTTATTTTAGCTAGAAATTCTCCATCTTTATCTTTGTAAAGATGCATTCCATCCTTTCTGAAAAGTGCTTTCTCATAGCGTTTAGTAATATCTTCTTTTAGCCCATTTTGTAGTTGCTTATAATATAACTGAATTTTGACAATTATATTTTTTAAAATTTCTATCCGATCATATTTCTTTCCTGTGATTTGGTATAATGATACCGGATTTGGAGCCAAACTATGGAAAGATTCTTGGTTAATATTAAGCCCAACTCCAACAATACTTTGGTTGATGTTCTTACCCATCAAGTCATTCTCTATCAATATACCGCATATTTTTTTTTCTTTCCAATAGATATCATTAGGCCATTTGATCGTTATATCCGGCGTGTAATTAATTAATTCTTCTTGAATCGCTAATGAAGCTATCTGAGAAATGATGAACTGCTCTCTAGCTTCAACAAAAGAGGGAAATAGCACAAAGCTAAAAAGTAGATTTTTTTCTTTATCTGCTTCCCAAGTATTACCGCGTTGTCCCCTGCCGGAAGATTGAAAATCAGCCAATACGGTGGTGAGCTCAGTAGTTTTCTCTTGGTTCAAACAGATCTTTTGCAGATAGCTATTTGTAGAATTAGTCTCGTTTAAGTGAATGAACGGTACAGGGAATGTATTAGGGGAGAGCATCATATTCAACGCGCATTTTTTTAGTGAACTTCTTGATCACTTCATCATAAGAATGGTCAATAAGTTCTTTTAAGAGTTTATCATTAACATCACCGATTAGGCAGATTTTATTCCAATGTTTTTTATTAAAGTAGGCGGCAGGTCCAATGGCAGAATACTGTTCTCGTAGCTCAACCACTCTCTCCGGATTACACTTCAGGGCGATGTTATTAGCTCCTTCTAAGTCAATCAGTATAAACATTTTATTCATCACTTTTATAACAAGTGATGTCTCGTCGAAAGGGAAGGATTCAACCGCTCCTTTCTTTTTTAAGCAATATTCTCTAACAGATTCAATGTTCATTTTATTATCAAATTTAGGAGATAATATTTAAAATATGGGAGGTAAAAACGCTTCTTTTATGTGATTAATTTCGAATGAGCCGTTTTTGCCTACAACAGTAATAATGTCAAATCGTACAGATGCATCAATCTGGAAGAGCTTCATGTAAGTATCTGCCGCACGAACAGTTCTTCTTATTTTAGGCAAATCTACTGCATCTTCGGGTTGGGCAAATTGAGTATTGCTGCGCGTTTTTACCTCAATAACAATTAATTCTTTGTCTTTTGCAGCAATGATATCCAGTTCAAAATGTCCCTTTCTCCAATTCCTGTGCCTGATAACATACCCATGCTTCTGAAGATAAGCGACAGCAGCATCTTCTCCTTTCTTACCTAATTCGTTATGTTCAGCCATCTTTTTTTGCAAATTTACGGCTTTTATTCTTTGTTTTTTAAGAAGTAAAAGTAATTTTGCAAAAGATATGAGAAAAAGAGAAAAGAAATGCTTGAAAATGCACGCTGAATACACAAAAAGAGAACGGCGTATGAGCATTTTGTTGAGCGAAGATGAACAACTTATTGTTGATCGTTATCTTGATAAATATAAGATAACGAACAAATCTCGTTGGCTTCGTGAAACGATTCTTATGTTTATTCATAAAAATATGGAAGAAGATTACCCTACTCTTTTCGGAGAGCATGATATGAGGAGATGACTATGACATTGGACGATACCTACTTCATGAAACAAGCATTGGTGGAGGCTAATAAAGCTGCAGAGCGGGGGGAAGTACCTGTTGGTGCTGTAGTGGTGTGCAAGGAAAGAATCATTGCTCGTGCTCACAATTTAACTGAAACACTGAATGATGTAACGGCTCATGCAGAAATGCAAGCTATTACTGCTGCAGCAAATGTTCTTGGCGGAAAATATTTGAATGAGTGCACCTTATATGTCACTGTAGAACCTTGTGTGATGTGTGCAGGAGCAATTGCTTGGGCACAAACAGGTAAACTTGTTTTTGGTGCAGAAGATGAAAAACGTGGTTATCAGCGTTATGCAGCTCAAGCTTTACATCCAAAGACTGTTGTCGTTAAGGGGGTTTTAAGTAATGAATGCTCAGTTTTAATGAAAGAGTTCTTTGCATCAAAGCGAAAATAGATTATTTCACTTCTTCGAAGTCTACATATTCTCCATCTTCTTGAGAGAATATTTTCCTATGCTTATTGCTTGTCGAGTTATCTGTATAGATATCTTCTTCGTTGCTGCTATAGTTATTAGTGCTTTGGCTGTAGCTACCTTGATATTGCCTGTCACTTCTTTGGTTGCGGTTTGTTTGTTGTGTTCGTGAGGAAGAGCTTCGGCCGATACCGAAAAGCGATTTTAAAATGAATCCAAGAATTGAAATGCCAAAGACAACAATGGCAACCACAAAGAGAAGAAAAAATAATATTATATGCATTGAGCTATGTTTTTTATATGGTTACTGTGATGAAACTCATAGTACAACAAGCGTGCCAAGAGATTGTTTATTTCCTTTTCCAAGTAAAAAGTGACAGCAAAATGTACCACACAATGATTGCTGCAAAGCTACTAATATCTAAAAATAGGAGGAATGGAATGCACACAATCAAGAAGATAAAGCTAATTTTATTTGTGCTCCAAGATAAATTTTTAAACTTTAAAGAAAACATTGGTATCTCCGATACTAATAACCATGAAAATAAGGCTACTAGTAGAAGGAGGTAGACAGGATGGCAGGCTTCTGATACTAAAAAGTCATGTGCTCCTACAACAAAGGAACCCCAAAATAGTGCATTCGCTGGAACCGGAAGCCCTACAAAAGAACTTGTTTGGCGCGTGTCGTTATTGAATTTAGCGAGGCGCAGTGCCGAGAATACAGAAATGAGAAATGCAACGTAAGGAAAATATGGTGCGATGAATTCTAGGTTTGCAGGATAGTGCATTTCTTTTAATAAAGAAAACACGATAACGGAAGGAGCAACACCGAAACTCACGTCATCTGCAAGCGAATCGAGATCTTTTCCAATGATAGAATGCGCATCAAGAAGGCGAGCAAGCATACCATCGAAAAAATCGAAAACAGCACTGAATATAATAAATAGTAATGCCATCTCGTAGCGGGCTTCAAAAGCCATGACGCAAGCGATACAGCCGGAGAAAAGGTTCAGGCAGGTTACAGTATTTGGAATATTATTTTTAATAGCGTTTGTCATTTTTGACTGAATTATTTAAGTTTCGCGATAACCGTCTGGTTACCTGTCGTTAATTGCCCCATGCTTACACAAACTTCTGTGTCGAGTGGCAGATATACATCCACGCGTGAACCAAATTTGATAAAACCCATGTGCTCGTCAATATAGCATTCTTCTCCTACTTCAGCATAGGTTACAATACGGCGTGCCACAGCCCCTGCGATTTGTCGGGTAAGTACTTCTACGCCCTCAGGAGTTTCAATGACTACTGTAGAACGCTCATTCTCGGTACTAGCTTTTGGCAACCATGCTTTTAAGAAATTTCCATTGTGGTGGGCAACCTTTTTGATTGTACCATCTACTGGATACCAATTGGCATGCACATTGACAATACTCATAAAAATGGAAATCATTAATCGGCGATCATGAAAATATTCATTTTCGTCTACTTCTTCTATAACTACTATTTTCCCATCAGCGGGGGCAATTACAATTTTTTCCGTATCCTGACCATAAAGGCGGATAGGACATCGGAAGAAGTTTACCATTAGTAAATATACGGCTATACTACCTAATGCTACAATATAAAAAGGTATTTTACATTCTATTCCCCAATAAAGGGCCGCATTGATTAACAATAATAGCAAGAAGCTAGCGCATAATATATGTGTACCTTCGCGGTGAATACGTATTTTTTTTAATTTTTTTAATCGGCCCATGAATGCTGTTTAATGATATTGTCTGCAAAAATATACTTATTTTGAAAAAAGAGCAAGTAATTGGGCAGAGAAATGCTTGTGTTCATAACTTTTTGGGGATTATCTTTGTTTATAACTCGGGAGGTAGTAATTTTAGCCCTTCAAACTAACTACTCATCATTATGCAGGATTTCGTCCATTTACACGTCCATACACAGTACTCACTATTGGACGGGCAAGCTAGTGTAGCCCGTCTGGTTGATAAAGCTATGAAGAATGGCATGAAGGGTATTGCTGTAACCGATCATGGAAGTATGTTCGGTATAAAGGAATTCACGAATTACGTTAATAAGAAAAATAGCGGTCCTAAAGGGGAAATTAAGGATCTTAAAAAGCGCCTTGCAGGTATTGAATCTGGTGCTGTGTCTTGTGAGGATAAAGAAGCTGAGATTGCTGATTGTAAAGCCAAGATCGTTGAGGCAGAGCATAAACTTTTTAAACCGATTATTGGTTGTGAAATGTACGTGGCCAAACGTGCCATGGATCTAAAAGAAGGGAAGCCAGACCAGAGTGGATACCATCTTATTGTATTAGCGAAAAATGAAAAAGGATATCATAATCTTATCAAATTAGTATCTCATGCTTGGACACGGGGATATTATATGCGTCCAAGAACAGATCGTAGTGAACTGGAAAAGTATCATGAGGGTCTGATCATTTGTACGGCTTGTCTTGGCGGAGAGATACCAAGAAGAATCACCAACGACCAATTTGCTGAAGCAGAAGAAGCCATTCAATGGTATAAAAATCTGTTTGGTGACGATTTTTATTTGGAAATGCAACGTCATAAAGCTACTGTTCCTCGTGCCAATTATGAAGCTTATCCCATGCAGGTCAAAGTTAATAAACACTTAGTTGAATATGCTAAAAAATTCAATGTTAAGTTGATTTGCACGAATGATGTTCATTTTGTGGATGAAGAGAACGCTGAAGCGCACGACCGTCTGATTTGCTTAAGTACGGGTAAAGATTTAGAAGATCCTAGTCGTATGCTTTATACCAAGCAAGAGTGGATGAAAACGCGTGAAGAGATGAACGAGATCTTTTCTGACATTCCTGAAGCACTTAGTAATACGATTGAAATTATAGATAAGGTCGAGTATTATTCGATAGATCATGCACCTATTATGCCTACTTTTGCTATTCCAGAAGATTTTGGAACAGAAGATGGATACCGAGCAAAATATACCGAGAAAGATCTTTATGATGAATTTACTCAAGACGAACATGGTAAAGTGGTTTTGAGTGAAGATGAAGGTCTAGCTAAAATCAAACGACTTGGTGGTTTTGATAAACTCTATCGTATCAAACTTGAAGGAGATTATTTAGCCAAACTAGCATTTGATGGAGCAAAGAAAATTTATGGTGATCCTTTGACAGAAGAAGTCATGGAACGCATGAATTTTGAGCTTTATATTATGAAAACGATGGGTTTCCCTGGATACTTCTTAATTGTTCAGGATTTTATAAATGCGGCTCGTAATGAACTTGGCGTTTCCGTAGGGCCAGGACGTGGATCCGCTGCCGGATCTGCCGTTGCCTATTGCTTGGGCATTACCAAAATCGACCCTATTCAGTATGACTTACTGTTTGAGCGCTTCCTTAATCCAGATCGTATTTCATTGCCTGATATTGATGTGGATTTTGATGACGATGGTCGAGGGCAAGTACTTCGTTGGGTTACAAATAAATATGGTCAGGAAAAAGTAGCTCATATCATTACTTACGGTACCATGGCTACCAAACTTGCTATAAAAGATGTGGCTCGTGTGCAGAAATTGCCCCTTTCTGAGTCCGATCGGTTGGCAAAATTAGTGCCAGATAAAATACCGGATAAGAAGTTAAATCTGAGAAATGCTATTGAATATGTACCCGAGTTGCAAGTGGCTGAAGCGTCTTCCGATCCTTTAGTGAGAGATACGATTAAGTATGCAAAGATGCTTGAGGGGAATGTTCGTGGCACAGGTGTGCATGCTTGTGGAACAATTATTTGTCGGGATGATATCACAGACTGGGTTCCTGTAAGTACTGCTGACGACAAGGAGACCGGAGAAAAAATGCTGGTAACTCAATATGAAGGTTCAGTCATTGAAGATACAGGATTAATAAAGATGGACTTCCTTGGGCTCAAAACCTTATCCATTATTAAGGAAGCGGTCGAGAATATTCGCTTGAGCCGGCATGTGGAAATAGACGTTGATCAGATTGATATAGAAGATCCAGCAACTTATAAATTATATAGCGACGGACGTACCATTGGAACTTTCCAGTTTGAATCTGCCGGAATGCAGAAGTACTTGCGCGAATTGCAACCTACCACTTTCGAAGATTTGATTGCAATGAATGCTCTTTATCGTCCGGGACCTATGGATTATATTCCTGACTTCATTGACCGTAAACATGGCCGTAAGCCAATCGAATATGATATTCCGGTGATGGAAAAATACCTCAAGGATACTTATGGTATTACGGTTTATCAAGAACAGGTCATGCTTTTATCGCGTCTTTTGGCCGATTTCACCCGTGGAGAGTCTGACGCATTACGAAAGGCAATGGGAAAGAAACTGCGTGATAAACTGGATCACATGAAGCCTAAATTTATTGAAGGTGGGCGTAAGAATGGTCATGATCCTAAAGTGCTTGAAAAAATATGGGCGGATTGGGAGAAATTTGCTTCCTATGCTTTCAATAAGTCGCATGCTACTTGTTATTCTTGGGTAGCCTATCAGACAGCGTATTTGAAGGCTAATTATCCCCCTGAGTACATGGCGGCTGTTATGAGTCGAAGTTTATCGAACATAACCGATATCACGAAGCTGATGGACGAGTGTAAGGCTATGGGCATTCAGACGCTTGGACCGGATGTGAATGAAAGTAATTTGAAGTTTACTGTGAATCATGATGGTAATATTCGTTTCGGTCTGGGAGCTGTAAAAGGTGTAGGTGAATCTGCTGTTCAAAACATCGTAGAGGAACGGAATACAAATGGACCATTTAAGGGTATCTTTGATTTTGTTCAGCGTGTCAACTTGAATGCTTGTAATAAAAAGAATATGGAATGCCTTGCCTTGGCTGGAGGTTTCGATAGTTTTCCGGAACTTAAACGAGAGCAATATTTTGCTCCCAATTCGAAGGGGGAAATCTTCCTTGAGACATTGATGCGTTATGGTAATCGTTTTCAGGAAGATCAAAGAGCAGCTATCAATTCATTATTTGGTGGGACAAATGTGGTGGACATAGCTACCCCTGAAATTCCTCAAGGTGTGGAACGCTGGGGAGATCTTGAAAGGTTGAATAAAGAACGCGACTTGGTTGGTATTTATCTTTCAGCTCATCCCTTAGATGAATTTGCTATTGTTCTAGATCACGTTTGTAATACGCATATGGCTGATTTAGAGGATAAAGTGGCTTTGGCAGGTCGTGAGATTACTATGGGAGGTATTGTGACTAGTGTGCGTCGTGGCGTTAGTAAGAATGGAAATCCTTATGGGATTGCAAAAATCGAGGATTATTCTGGATCTACTGAAATACCTTTCTGGGGAAATGATTGGGTAACTTATCAGGGCTATTTGAATGAGGGTACCTTTCTATACATCAAAGCCCGTTGCCAACCTAGACAATGGAAACAGAATGAATTGGAACTTAAGATTACTTCTATGGAACTTTTGCCCGATGTGAAAGAAGAATTGGTACAAAAACTCACTATATTAATTCCTTTGTCGGCTTTAAATAGGGGACTAATAACCGAGTTGTCTACCTTGACTAAAAGTCATCCAGGGAATACAGAATTATATTTTAGGGTGACAGATGATGCGGAAGCTCATATATCAGTTGATTTTATCTCTCGTCCCGTGAAACTTTCTGTAGGGAGAGAGCTTATTACCTATTTAAAAGAACGCCCTGAATTAGGATTCCGCATAAATTGATTATATTTGTACCGCGAATCTATTTGCAGAGTAATACATAATAATTAATTCTTAATTTTGAAAGAAATGGCTTTAGAAATTACTGACAACAACTATAAGGAAATCCTTGCAGAAGGGAAACCGGTTGTGATCGATTTTTGGGCTCCCTGGTGTGGCCCATGTAAAATGGTGGCTCCAATTATCGAAGAATTGGCTACAGAGTTTGAAGGACAAGTTATCATTGGCAAATGTGATGTTGATGATAATAGTGACGTAGCTGCTGAGTATGGTATCCGTAATATACCCACAGTTCTCTTTTTCAAGAACGGTGAGATCGTGGATAAGCAAGTAGGTGCTGTAGGTAAGCCGGTATTTGTGGAGAAAGTGAAGAGTCTTCTCTAAACTTATCATATACATAATTACTAATTCACTTAATACAAAATGATTATGGGACTGGAAGACGATTTTATTTTAGCTGATGCTGATGATGAAAAAACCATTGAGTTTATCAAGAATTATCTGCCTCAGGAGCTTAAAGGGAAGTTCGATGACGATGAACTGTATTATTTTCTCGATCTGATTGACGAGTATTACTCAGAAAGTGGTATCCTCGACGCTCAACCTGACGAAGACGGTTACGTGAATCTAGACTTGGATGAGGTTGTCGCTTACATTGTGAAGGAAGCCAAGAAAGACGAGATGGGTGAATATGATCCTGAAGAAATTCTCTTTGTTGTTCAAGGAGAAATGGAATATGGAAATTCTTTAGGACAGGTAGAATAGAAAGAAACCGGTCTCATTAGTAGATAAAAAGAAAAAACCTGAAAAAGAATTTATACTTTTTCAGGTTTTTTCTTTTTATGAAGTAAGTTGTGTTAGTAAAAACTATGTTGCGCATTTATCGCTACAAATGAATTGTACACATATTGAATTTGAGTAGACAAAAAAGCAAAGAATTGGATTTTAAATAAGGTTTTTCGAATAAATTAAGTAGTATTAAATTTCCTCCAAAGCATAATACTGATAGTCCCGAAGTACCGTTTGAAGAAACTTTTCCTCATTGCTATCACACGGTGAGATAGCAAGAAGGGATTGTACTTTTCTTGCCAATTCGGTAATGCGTCTCGCTCTATCTTTTTTCCCTGACTCCAGTGTTCGAGTAATCACATTGACTTGTTCTAAAGATAAATCGGCAGACTGTGGATAGATCGGCTTGTAATTTTTCATTAGATAATCAAATTCGTCAAGGCTGACGTGTATTTTGCGGTAATTCCTCTCCTTAATCACCATGGTACCCGCAGCAAGATCGCCAAGGCGTTGACTGTTTTTGGTTAACAGAACCACTAGCATACCTAATCCACTAGTTAGCGGCCCATCAATAACGAACAAAAGCCAACGCAGTAAATAAGAACTGATGGTAGGCGTAGAACCGTCGACTTTGACAACACGTATGTTCATTATCTTTTTCCCGATGCTCTGTCCGTGATTAAATAATTCACATAGAAAAGAATAGCTAAATATAGGTAAATAGACTAAACATAAGAAAAAGAAAAGCTTAAACCCACTAGGGAAATGGAGCTCTGTGATTAGTGTTGCTGTAGAAAATACATAAATCAGAATCAGGAAATAATCGATGACTAAAGCAAGTAATCGTTCGCCTATACTGGCAGGCGTCTGGCTGATACGAACAAACTGACCGGTAATAATCGTGGATTCTGACATTTTGATTAATTCTTTTCGGATTTATGTTGCAAATATATTATAATTATTTTACTTTTGTTTCTGGTTACCGACAAAACTTATACGGAATCTATATAAAGCATGAAGGAAGTTACGTTTATCCGTCAAAACATTACCAAATGGAAAGAGACTGAAAAGGTAGTTGAGCAAGCTACGAATCTATCTCCTGACCAACTAGCGGATGCTTATACTGAACTGACTGTTGATCTTGCTTTTGCTCAGACTCATTTTCCTACTTCTCGTATTACTATCTATTTGAATAACCTCGCTTCAGCTCTTCATAATAAAATTTATCGAAGTAAGCGAGAAAAATGGACTCGGATTATTACTTTTTGGAGCAACGAAGTGCCTCAAACAATGTATGAAGCACGTCGTGAATTGCTGATTTCATTTCTCATTTTTGCTGTAAGTGCGTTGATCGGAGCTGTTTCTGCTGCCAATGACTCTGATTTTGTACGGTTAATTCTTGGCGATGGATATGTAGACATGACGTTAGAAAATATAGCCAAAGGAGAACCGATGGCTGTCTATAATGGTTCCTCGGAGCTTCCTATGTTTTTAGGTATAACGATAAATAATGTACGTGTCTCCTTTATGTGCTTTGCTACTGGAGTGCTGACTAGTTTTGGAACAGGTTTTTTACTTTTTCAGAATGGAATCATGATTGGCTCATTTCAATATTTCTTTTACCAACAGGATTTACTTAGAGAATCAGCGCTTGCCATCTGGCTACACGGGACGCTTGAGATTTGGGCAATTATTGTTGCAGGTGCCGCAGGAATTGCTTTAGGCAACGGCTGGTTATTTCCCGGTACATATTCAAGACTTACTTCTTTTCGTAGAGGTGCGAAGCGAGGTTTAAAGATTGTAATTGGTACAGTCCCCGTATTTATTATGGCAGGATTTATTGAAGGATTTCTCACACGGCACACAGAGCTTCCTGATTTGTTGAGACTCAGCGTTATTCTAATTTCCTTAGCATTTATTCTTTTTTACTATATTTATTTACCAAACAGAAAAAAACATGGAATCACAGAAACCTAAGGTTGCAATGTACATGAAACGTTCCTTCGGTGGTAAGCTGAACGCTTCTTTTGATTTTATAAAAGAAAATTGGAAACAGTTATTGAAGTATTCAACATATTTGATACTTCCTATTTGTCTTATTCAAGCCGCTAATTTCAATGGTATGATGGGAGGTATGTCAAGCTACTCTGCTTTGGAGGCAGCAGGTGCTACCAATGCCAATCCAATGTCTGCGCTAGGAGCATCCTTTTTTATGAACTATGCGGGAGTCATATTATTCTCTTGTTTGGGTGGTCTACTGCTAACCTCTTTGATTTATGCATTGGCACGATTATATAATGAGCGGGAAGAACGATTGAATGGTATCACATTTAGTGATATCAAAGCGTTGTTGTTCCATAATGTTAAGCGACTCATCATTATGGGATTAGTTTGTGGCTTTCTAGCTACATTTGTCATTATGATAATCGGGCTGTTGGCTTATTTAAGTCTATTTACATTAATTCTTACTATACCATTACTTTTTGCTTTTCTGATACCTTTGGTTTTGATGGCTCCCATTTATTTATTTGAAGATATTTCTTTGATGGCTGCATTCAAGAAAACCTATCGATTAGGATTTGCCACTTGGGGTGGGGTCTTTTTAATGTTAATCATTATGGGAATCATCGCCAGTGTATTGCAAACAGTGTTTTCCATACCTTGGTATGTTATCTATTTTGTGAAAATGATCTTTACGATGAGTGATGGTGGAGAGGCTGGTACATCCATTGGAGTGAACTTTGTTCAATATCTTTTTTCTGTTGTGATGCTCTATGGATCCTATCTATCGGCTATTTTCACCATCATAGGCTTGGTTTATCAATATGGACATGCTTCCGAAGTGGTTGATAGTGTAACCATAGAAAATGATATTGAACAATTTGATAAACTCTGAGCAGATATAAGTTAGTAAATAGATGCAGCTATCTCCAGTCGATACTTTAGTTTGTGATACCTTACAGGTTGCCAAATGGCAAGCTGATTCAGCCCATGATTACAATCGTGAGCTGATGTCGCCTGAAATAAATACCTTCGAATGGTTGAATAAAAAATTGATGGAGCTATTGAAGGAAATATTTGGTAGTCGTTTTGCCGAAGAATATTCTGTGCCTATATTAATAGGTATAGCTATTGTTATTTTAATCTTGATTATCTGGCTTGTTTATAAGAAGCGTCCAGAACTATTCATACGTTCACCTAAGAATGCTCACCCTTATGAGATAGAAGAAGATACGATTTATGGGGTTGATTTCCCGGTAGAGATTAACGACGCACTTTCCCGATTAGATTATCGTGAGGCGGTGCGTCTGCTTTATTTGCAGACGTTGAAGCAACTTAGTGATCATAAGCGTATAGACTGGCAGCCCTATAAAACACCGACCCAATATATCTATGAAGTGCAAATGCCGGTTTTCCGTCAGTTGACTAATCATTTTCTGCGTGTGCGTTTTGGTAACTTTCAAGCAACAAAGGAGTTATTTCATGCGATGAGACTTTTGCAAGAAGAAATAGGAAAAGGGGGAACTCATGAAAGCTAGCCGTTGGTTCATTCTCTTTATACTGGCTTTACTGCTGCTGATGTTTGCTATTGAGTATCATCTGCCAAAGAAGTATGTATGGGAACCAACCTTTAGTCATTATGATGAACAGCCTCTAGGATGTGCAGTGTTTGATAGTTTACTGACTGTTTCTTTGCCTTCAGGATATTCTTTATCTCGGAAAACTTTCTATCAACTAGAGCAGGAGGATACGGTTACTAGAAAGGGGATATTGGTTGTAGCTAAAAATATACCTTTGGAAAAAGTGGAGGTTAATTCGCTGTTGAAAATGGCTGAACGAGGAAATAAGATCATGCTAGTGAGTAGCTCCTTTAGCAAGTCTATAGAAGACACTCTGAATTTTAGTAGCACTTATTCTTATTTTAATCCAGTTCAGTTGAAGAACTATGCAGCTTCGTTTCTCAAACGAGATACGATTTACTGGGTGGGTAGCCCGGAAGTGTATTCTCGTCAGTATTTCTGTTTCTATCCGCAGTTCTGCAAATCTTATTTTCACTTAAAAGATTCTTTGCCTGTACGTAGGCTTGCAGAAATTGATATGACAACTGATATGGGGCATGCGTTAGACGACTTAGATTCTGTGGTGGTTCTCCGCAATTATCATCCATTGGTTGCGATGGCGCGTGCATGGGGACAGGGTGAAATAATACTAGTTTCCACGCCTTTGCTATTTACCAACTATGGTGTACTGGATGGGGAAAATGCCACATATATTTTCCGTTTATTGTCGCAAATGGGGACCCTTCCTATTGTGCGCATGGAAAGTTATAACCCTGAGGTGGACCTATCGAAAGAGTCTCCTTTCCGCTATTTCTTATCGCAAAAGCCGCTTCGTTGGGCCATATATTTATCGATGTTTGGTGTGTTGCTTTTTATGATATTTACAGCGCGAAGACGTCAACGAGCCATTCCTGTGATGCATGAACCGGAAAACAAATCCCTGGAATTTACGAAACTGATTGGTACGCTTTATCATCAAAAGCATAACCACGCTGATTTAGTACACAAGAAATTTCTCTATTTTGCAGAAATCTTGAGAAGGGAAATTCAAGTCGATGTGGAAGAGGTGGCCGAGGATGAGCGGTCTTTCATGCGGATTGCCTCGAAAACAGGAATGGATGTGGAGGACATTCGTAAGTTTATTCGTGAACTTAGGCCAGTACTTTATGGAGGGAGAGTCCTTTCGGGAGAAGAGATGAAAGTCTTTATTGACAAAATGAATGAAATAATCAATCATATTTAAGAAGATAGTTATGGAAGAGAATACAGAACAACGAGTAGATTTAACTCTCTTTTCCGAGAAAATACAGGAATTGAAGGGGCAGATAGCTTCTGTTATCGTAGGTCAGGAGCACACAGTGGACTTGGTATTGGCGGCCATCCTTGCCAATGGACATATTCTTATAGAAGGAGTGCCCGGTGTCGCGAAAACATTGCTGGCACGTCTCATTGCAAGACTGATTGAAGCTGATTTTAGTCGTATTCAATTTACACCCGACTTGATGCCGAGTGACGTGTTGGGTACTACTGTGTTCAATATGAAAACTAATGATTTTGATTTTCATCAAGGTCCCATCTTTGCCGATATTGTGTTGGTAGATGAGATTAATCGTGCTCCAGCCAAAACACAGGCTGCTCTATTTGAAGTAATGGAAGAGCGCCAAATCAGCATTGACGGGGTTACTCATAAGATGGGAGACTTCTATACAATTCTTTCCACCCAAAATCCTGTAGAACAAGAAGGTACGTATAAACTTCCTGAAGCACAACTTGACCGTTTCTTAATGAAAATAACAATGGATTATCTTTCTTTGGAGGAAGAAGTAAAGATGTTGGAACGTCATCATACCCATGTTTCATTCGTTAAGTTGGAGGATGTGAAACCGGCCATTACCAAAGACGAATTCTTGTCTTTGCGAGGCTTGATGAATCAGGTTTTTGTCGATCGTACGTTACTTCAGTATATAGCAATGATCGTGCAACAGACTCGTACTAGTAAAGCAGTATATTTGGGCGCTTCTCCTCGTGCCTCTGTTGCTATGCTGCAAGCTTCAAAAGCCTATGCTCTTTTGCAAGGACGGGATTTTGTGACACCGGATGATATTAAATTTGTGGCTCCTTACGTGCTTCAACACCGTCTGATTCTGACGGCTGAGGCTGAGATGGAAGGCTATTCTCCTGTGAAAGTCACCCAGCGATTAATTGATAAGGTGGAAGTACCGAAATAATTTCATAGGTTAATTTTTAGACAGAAAAAAGTTGTATTTAACTCGTCGTTTCTATATAGTCCTAATTCTGGTTATCCTATTGTTGGGTAGCGGATATTTGTTTGCTCCGATCTTCGTGCTGGGGCAGGTGGCACTTCTTGTCTTGTTTCTTTTGATTTGCTTAAATGGGTATACGCTGTATCACACTTCAGGAATCCAAGCTTTTCGTCGATGCGCAGACCGTTTTTCTAATGGCGATGACAATGAAGTAAATATTCGTGTTGAAAGTACCTATTCGCATCCGGTGTCTTTAGAGGTCATTGATGAAATTCCTTTCATATTCCAGAGTCGGGACATAAGCTTTCGAGCCAAGTTACAATCGAAAGAGGCGAAGACTATTAGTTACTCCCTTCGCCCCACTCGTCGAGGAATATACTCTTTTGGTCATATTCGGGTGTTTGTGACAGATCAGATCGGATTACTATCTCGTAGATACACCTGTGGCAAGCCGGAAGATATCAAGGTGTATCCTTCTTTTCTGATGCTTCATCGATATGAATTACTTGCTATGAGTGATAATCTGACTGAACTTGGAATTAAACGTATTCGTAGAGTCGGGCATCAAACGGAATTTGATCAGATTAAGGAATATGTAAAAGGAGACGATTACAGGACGATCAACTGGAAAGCTAGTGCACGTAAGCATGCATTGATGGTAAATGTTTATCAGGATGAGCGTTCGCAACAAATCTATAGCGTAATAGATAAGGGGAGGGTGATGCAGCAGGCTTTTCGTAAAATGACTTTGCTCGATTATGCGATTAACGCTTCGCTTGTGCTTTCTTATGTAGCTATGCGAAAAGAAGATAAAGCAGGATTAGTTACGTTTAATGAGCATTTCGACTCTTTTGTAGCAGCTTCTAAACAACCCGGACAAATGCAGACGTTGCTTGAAAAGTTATATAGCCAGCAGTCGGCTTTTGGTGAAAGTGATTTCTCGGCTCTTTGTGTGCACCTGAATAAGCATGTTAACAAACGTAGCCTTCTGGTTCTATATACTAACTTCGACAGTATGAATAGCATGAACCGTCAACTGACGTATTTAAAGCAACTCAATCGTCAGCATCGTTTGCTTGTTGTCTTTTTTGAGGATGTCGATTTGAAAACGTATATTGAGAGTCCGGCAAAAGACACTGAAGGGTATTACCAACACGTGATTGCCGAGAAGTTTGCTTTAGAAAAGCGACTAATCGTTTCTAAATTGAAGCAGCATGGTATCTATTCGTTGCTAACCACACCAGAGAATCTTTCCATAGGTGTAATCAATAAATATTTGGAGATGAAATCGAGGCAACTGTTATAGTGCCTGCCAATGAATTAATGGGTAGACTGCTACTTCCGGTGAGTATTAAAAAAGAGGTTGTCCTATTTGTTTGCGGGTTTCTATAAAGAAGAATATAGCCATTCCTATAACAATGATACCTAGTATGCCATAGAAGAGGCGTGCTCTGTTACGTCCAACATTTCGGATAATCGTTTGAGCATTGCGGGCTGTGAAAAACCAGTCCCAGTTTAATATTGAGGCTAGAAGGGAAATGGTTCCCCCTAGCACAAAAAGTCCTTGTACGATGTATTGTCTGTTCATAGTTTAATGACTCTGCTTCCATCTTCCAATTCTTCAATGGTCACTTTGACTGCATCGCCCGGTAGTAATTCTTCAACCAATTCCGGCCACTCAATGAAGCAAAGGGCGCCACTGTAGAAATAATCTTCATAGCCCATGTCATAGACTTCACTTAGTTTTTTGATACGGTAAAAGTCGAAGTGATAGATCAATTCTCCAGCTTCGTCAGAGCGATATTCGTTGACAATAGCGAAAGTAGGCGAACTGATAACATCCGAGACACCCAGCTCCTCGCAAAGTGCTTTAACAAATGTCGTTTTTCCTGCCCCCATTTTTCCGTATAAAGCGAAAACGGTGTTTTCTCCCATAGCAGCAATAAATTCTCGAGCTGCTTCATGGATACTTTCCAGTGATTGAATCTTAATTTCCATATAATTTTCTATTATTTAGACTGTTTCTTGCAACAACTCTTCCCAATTTTACACACTGCATAAATCAAGATAGAGAAGAATATAATTGAAGCTCCCGAAGGAACTTTCCAATGGTAGGAGATGAATAAGCCACCTAGACACCCTAGAAATCCAATACCGATGGACAGTAGAATGATTTTTTTGAAGCTGTACGTGAAAAGGTTAGCTGTCATTTGCGGAATGGTGAGCAGCGAGATGGCTAGAACGATACCTACCATACGTAGGCAAGCTACGATTGTTAAGGCTATGAACATCATCAACACATATTCGAAGATATCCACCGGCACCTTTTGCGAACGGGCAAACTCACGGTCGAAAGAGATAGAGATAATAGGACGGATAAACAGATAAAAGAATCCGATTAAGAGTATAGCTAATATACCCAGCATCCACAGATCCGTCTGGTTGATGGTTAGAATGTTACCAAAAAGATACGCTGAAAGGTCAGGAGCGAAGCCTGGTGATAAGAAGCTAAACATGATTCCTAATGCCATTCCTAAAGTCCAGAACACAGCTATCGCAGAGTCTTCGCGCATGTCTTTTCGTCTACTGAGCCATTCCACGCCAAAAGCTGATAGAACGGAAAAGATGGCAGCGGACAATAGAGGAGAGATTCCAGCAAAGAGTCCTAAACCGATTCCTCCAAAAGAAGCATGCGTAATGCCCCCACTGATAAATACGAGTCGACGGGTAACAATGTAAGTGCCGATAATCCCGCAAGCGATGCTTGCTAATAGACTACCTAACAAAGCGTTTTGGAAAAAGGTATATTGCAGTAGATCCACTTTAAAATTTGAATATTATGAATTAAAATAGCGCCTTTTACTTCTCTCCGTTTCTTCTTTCTCCAATAATCAGGAAGATTTCATCTTTGAGGTCGTCAGGTAACTCAATTCCTCGAAGTTGCAAACTACGTACCCAGCCGGCAACATCAATATCTTGCATGGTGTATAACACATCTCGGAATTGATTTGTTTCGTCGTCCGTATATTCATCTGCAGATTTTCCGATAAACGAGTCTAATTCTTCGTCATCATAGTATTCAATTTTCTTGCTTACAGCGGCCAATAAACTTTCTTTTTCGCATACTTCATGTTGTCCACAGCATTCCGAGTCCACCTCTTTTACTTCCGGCATGCGATCTAGTTCACCTCTATCTATCTTCTGTTGCAGTCTTTTGTTGCGAAAATATCCGGCTATCAATGCAATGATGCCCAACAACACCAGACTTATAATTAGTATCCACATAGTCTGTACTGATTCAAATTTCTGCAAAGTTACTTATTAATTTGCATTCTATCATGAATGATATCTATTTCTTTTTATTTTGCAGATCAAGCGAATAACGATTACTCTTCGTTTATGACTTGGAATCCGGCAAGTCTCAAATCCTCCCAATATCCCGGATAAGACTTTGAAACAACTTGCGGATCGGCAATCTGCAGGTTGGGGTAGGAGATCACCGCTGGTGCGAATGCCATGGCCATTCGATGGTCTTCATAAGTTGCAATCACAGGAGTAGCCTCCGGTTCGCAACGTTCGCCGTTCCACATCAATACGCTGTCGTTTTCTTCTTCAATCACGTATCCTAGTTTTTTTAGTTCGGCTCTCAATGCTGCAATGCGGTCCGTTTCTTTGATCTTCAAGCTTTGCAGCCCAGTGAAGCGGAAAGGGATATTTAATAAAGCACATGTGACAACGAATGTTTGTGCTAAATCAGGAATATCAATAAAGTCCTCTTCTAGGCATTTAGGTGCTTTACCTGTCTTTTTAATTTTTACACCTTGAGCGGTAAATTCAGTCGTGATTCCCAAACGGGAGAATACCTCTGCTCCTCGGCTGTCTCCTTGATAACTGTTATGGAATAACCCCAATAGTTCAATCTCTGTTCCGCTGGATAAAGCGGCAATCTGATACCAATAGGAAGCAGCACTCCAGTCACTTTCTACAGTGAAAGGGATGCTTTCGTACGGCTCTGGAGCTACAGATATACTGCTAGGCGAAGTCCATGCCGCCATTGCTCCGAAGTCTTGCATTAATTGAAGCGTCAGATTGATATACGGGCGAGAAATAATATCTCCTGTTAAGTGTAATTTCAGTCCGTCTTTCAGTGCAGGACCTATCATCAATAAGGCAGATATATATTGAGAACTTACATTCCCTTTAAGCGTAATCTCATTTCCTTTCAGTTCAGCTCCTTTGATGCGTAAAGGAGGATATCCTTCATTTTGGGTGTAGGCTATTTCTGCGCCCAATTCACGAAGAGCATTTACTAGAATCTGTATGGGGCGTTGTTGCATACGGGCGGTGCCTGTAATTGTTCGCTCTCCCTGAGTCACACTCAGATATGCAGTTAGAAAACGCATAGCCGTTCCTGCTGCCATGATGTCAATCACGTCTTTTCCTTCGGTCAGTGCTTTTATCATCACTTGGGTGTCATCGCAATCGGACAGGTTCTTCGGCGCATAAATGCCTTTTCCCAGTGCATTGATGATCAGGGCACGGTTGCTGATACTTTTAGAAGCCGGCAACTGGATGGTAGCCTTTATGGTCGAGGGAGAGATTAGTTTGTAGCGCATCATTCTAAGTGTATTCATTGTTTAAAGTACAAAAGTAGAGATTTATTTGGAGACTTCCAACAGCTTCTACCTCTTATCTAAGACGTTATAAATCTATTAGAATCAATCGTTAACAAGTATCCTGCAGGTAATCTTTATTAGTTCTAGAACTTTGATGGGCTACTTCAAAAAAATGCTTTCATTAATTGTTTATTCTCGCAATGATGATACAAACTTCTCGCCATTATGAGAAAGAAGTCTCATTACTATGAGAATATTTTCTCAATACTATGAGAGAAATTTCTCATAGTATTGAGACTCTTTGAGAATGCAAGTCTATTTATTCTTCTGTTTATTAGCTAAATAAACTCTTAAGCTTGCGAACGATTTTAGTATAGTAATTATCTTGGCAAAGGTTGGATTCGATAATTCGTATTCAATTGTTGGGAAGTCTGTGTTTAAAGTGAATTGGTGCGGCTCATTCGTTTTTAGATTGGATTATTCTCAGTATTATCATATAAATCCCTATCTTTGTTATTCGTTATAAGTTCGAATTTTAATAGGAGATATAAGAATGAAAATAGGAGATAAAGTACGCTTCCTCAGTGAAGTAGGAGGTGGAGTCGTAACTGGATTCAAAGGGAAAGATTTCGTGTTGGTAGAAGACGCCGATGGCTTCGATATTCCGATGCCTATACGTGAATGTGTCGTGATTGAGGCTGATGATTATAATATAAAGCGTAAACCTAGCTCTGCTGCTCCGAAGCACGAAGAGCCGGCTAAGCCTGCTAAACCAGAAATGCCCGCTATACAGCGCCAGCCTGAAGTGCGTGGCGGAGATACATTAAACGTGTTTCTTGCTTATGTGCCCGAAGACGCTAAGGCAATGATGACTACTCCTTTTGAGGCTTATTTGGTGAATGATAGTAATTATTATTTGTACTACACATACTTGAGCGCTGAAGGAAAGGCTTGGAATAACCGTTCGCACGGACTTGTGGAACCCAATTCTAAATTCTTATTGGAAGAATTCACTAAGGATGCTCTCAATGATTTGGAACGCGTTATGGTTCAGTTGATTGCTTTTAAAGATCGTAAGCCAGCAGCAATGAAACCTGCGGTGAGTGTGGAATTGCGTATCGATACCGTGAAATTCTATAAATTGCATACTTTTGGTGCTTCTGACTTTTTTGAAGAACCGGCTTTGATTTATGATTTGGTGAAAGATGATGTTCCTGCCAAACAAGTGTACGTATCCGCCGAAGAAATTCAGTCTGCTTTGTTGCAGAAGAAGAGTGTGGATAAGCCAAAGTCGCAGCCTATTGTGAAATCAAATCACGCAGGGAGCGCTAAAAGTGGAATCATAGAGATCGATCTTCATATCGATGCTTTGTTGGATGACTCTCATGGAATGAATAGTAGTGAAATGTTGAATTATCAACTCGATAAATTTCGTGAAGTGTTAGAAGCGAATAAAGGCAGACGTGAGCAGAAGATTGTGTTTATTCACGGGAAGGGTGATGGAGTGCTACGTAAGGCTATCATTGACGAATTGAAACGTAAACACAGTACTTATCGCTATCAAGATGCTTCTTTCCAAGAATATGGCTTTGGAGCTACCATGGTGACTATTAAATAAACGTGGACTATGATTTTAATATAAAAAAGAAGGGTGAAAGTTAATTGTTACTTCCACCCTCTCTTTTTCTGTACATATTAATCATTTTACTTTTTCAATTGAATACCTTTGTTTTGCAAGGTGATGTTCATCAATACTGCATATTTAGAATACTGTTCGTCACTGAGAGTCTTTCTCATCAGTTTCAAGTTGCCATAAACGGCTGTACGCAATTTTTCTTCTTGGCCTTTTTTAGCTGTAGCAGCTTTTGACATTTGTTCTGAGAAATAATCGCAAATATTCGATACTTCTTCACTCTGAAGAGAGTTCAAGTTCAAATACTTTCCTAGTTTGCTTACATTGATGTTACCTTCCCATTTTGCAACTGTAGGTTGATTTCCAGCTGCGAAAGTTGTAGCAGCGAGGCAGAATGCTGCCATTAATGTTAATCCTAAACGTTTCATAATACCTACTTTTTAATTGTTATACCTAAAAACTAATTCCTAAAAATAAATCTAATACCTATTGAAAAATGAACTAAGCGCTTAGTTCTTTCCTTTTACCTATGCAAATATAGATATATGTTTTATAACACAAAAACAAAGAAGGGAAAAAGATGAAAAATAGGTCGATTTCTTGATGTAGGTCAAGAGTTCGGGCGTTTTTTTGATATAAAAAAGCCATTTTATGAAACATTTATGTAATACGTGTGCGAAAACGGTTGTGTTATATTGTTCGGTTTCCGCCTAAATTGATGTTAAAATGATATTGAGCAAAACAGAGTGACTAAGAAAGGAACACTGAAATCTACAATGAAGCCATGGAAAATAGAAACGATCATAAATTCCTTTCCCGAACAGCGGGTGATGATGGGAAGAGTGGTGTCCATGGTGGTGGCTCCACCCACAGAGATGGGGGCTAACTTGCCGAAATACTTCACGAGTAAGGGTGCTCCGAGTAAAGCTATAATTTCTCGCATTATATTAGATAGTAGCGCTATTGTCCCCAGTTCTGGTCCTTTATATTCTGTGATGAATATACTAGATAGGGAATAGTAACCAAATCCCGCTCCCACAGCCATACACTCTAAAGGTGTTCTTTGAGTCATCAACATTCCTGCTACAGCACAGCCTGCGAGCGTGCCAACTATCGTCATCACGGGAAGAAAGATGAGACGGGGATTTAAATTTCGGAAGCTTTTCAGCGTGTTGGGGTCGTTGCCAATACTGATGCCCACACAAAACATTAATGCACAAAGCGCATAATAACTTAGTTTACTATGGGTGAAGTCGTATGGAATGAGGTGGTAAAAACCACTAAGAGTTCCGACTATGAAAAAAGAGACTATGATGAGGCTACCTTTCATGCTTCTTTCTTTTTACTCCTTATATATAATAGGTACCAAAGTCCCCATGCACACAAAATGCTTCCGGACACTGCAGCAAGAGTGATAATAAATGCTTCGATGCCCAAAGTATGCAATCCTTTGATGATCATTTCATTCCCTCCCACATTGATTCCCAAAAGAAACAATAGGGTCCATATAAGGAGGGTAATTATCTTGTGTATCCACAATAGTCTTTTATTGCGTAGCAGGAATCCTACAAGCATCCCTGCTAGCATAACGCCGATAATGATAAACATGGAAGAACTAATTTAATTATTATGCGAAGATATTAAAATTGTGGATGTTCCCAGGTTCTTAATTGTATTTTTTCGCTAACTTCCGTGCTGATTCCTATCATTCCGGTTCCTCCATGAACGTTGCTGGGGTATCTGATTGGTTCGTTGATTGTCTCATCGTATACATCAGAGTCTACTAGATTGAGTGCTTTTAAGTAATAATATTCTGTTTCGGTGATACTTAATATACGTATATAGGCGTATAATTCCTCATAATATCCCCTTTGCTCAAGGCCATTTTCGATGTTGGGATCGTTGTAAATAGTCATTGTGTACGATGTGTTTTTGAATCTCGAATCATCAAATACTCCGTAAATGTTTTTTACTATGTCAAATATGCCATTATCTTCGTCATCTCCTGTTGACGGTTGTCCGTCTGTTAGTACAATATCTTGGCGACCAATGAATGAATAACTAAGGTGCTTCGTCCAATGGATATAATCGCTATCTCCTTCATCATGATTATATCCCCACAATGCTAATTGTTTGTCAACGATAATACGGTAGTAATTCTTTTCATCTGCACGATCATGAAAGGTGATTTTGTAACGCATGTAGCTTGTCGTATAGCCATTTTCTGATAAAGGCACAGTGAGCGTGTCTATATTGTCTATTCTATTAAGAGGATGTGGAACAGTCTCTTCCGCCCACGCATGATATTTCCCGTCATCCGTAAAAGCATCAATACGAATGAGATCTCCAGGTGAAAATGTTCCACTAATGTTGAAACGGCATTGCTGGTCATTATTTGCCTTAGGTGGAAGCGGCTGGAGAGTCTCTTTGAGTTTTCCGTTGACGCGCACTTCAACTGTAGCATTTTTAATGTGAGAGGCATGGTCTTTGCCGGTAAGGTTGAGGAATAGAGTGTTTGTCAGGCTATCAGCATTAATCAATGCATTCATTACCAGCTTGGGAGGATTATCCTTTATATTAAAAGGAAGTTCATTCTGACAAGATATAGTTGAAAGTAGAATAATTAATAAGGTAAGTGAATGAAGTGTACTAGTTTTCATATTAGTTTAAAATTTATAAGTGTAACTAACAGAGGGAACAAAAGGCAAAAGGGTGTATTTTGTAATGATACTTTTCTCATTATAATTATATGAACGGTATACCCATGCTGGATTCATTGAGTTATAAGCGTTATACAAGCTAATATTCCAAGTGCGAATTCCATGTTTAGTCTTTTTGTTGAAATTTACTCCGATATTAAGTCGGTGGGTTGCTGGTAGACGATAGTTATTGCGATGCTCAATATAGTTGTCTTGTCCAATAGTAGAAGAATTATTGTAGGTTGTGGCGTAGTTGTTTTCAAATCCCCATACAGAGCGATCTTTTGTTCCATTTCCTGGACGAATTATTGCGGTTTTTTCTTCAGGAATGGTACTTGTTCCTCCTGTGTAAAACACCCAAGAAGCAGCAATGTCAATGGATTCACTGAATTTGTGGTTAACAGTTAAGTTGATATTGTGTCTACGATCATATTTATATGGAAATCGTTCTCCATTGTTAATGCTGCCTTTGCTGAACTTACGATCACTTTTTGATAAAGTATATGATAGCCAGCCTGTTGTTCTTCCAATTGTTTTTTGCAACATGATTTCAATTCCCATCGAACGCCCTTTACCCATTTCTACTTTGCTTTCCCATCCGGTGGAAGAACCAAGGAAACTGACTCCTTCTTTATACTCCAGCACATTACTCATCTTTTTATAATAACCTTCAATGGAGAATTCCCAGCCAGTGATTCCTGTATAATACCCTCCTAGTGAATATTGATGGGCGTGCATTGGTTTTATTATTTTAGTTACTGGAACCCATAAATCGGTTGGCATAGCTATGGGCATGGATGAAAGTAAATGTACATATTGGCTCATTTGTGTATAAGAACTTTTTAGAGCGATATTGTCTGTCATCTGATAGCGTGCTGAGATACGTGGTTGAATGGAGAAATAACTCTTCTTTTGCACATTAAACATAGAAAAGTTAAATCCGAGATTCAGCCGAAGGCGATTGCTGAATTTAAAATTGTCTTCTGCATACGCCGAAACTTCATGTCCGTAAATTCGACTGTTAGTTGTATTATGATAGGTTGTATCTCGATCTAGCTGATAATCTGTTTTCTCAGATATCTTAGAAGTAATGACCTCTGGGCGAAAGCGATGGTAGATGTACCCTCCACCGAATTTTATGTGATGCATAGAAGACAAGTAATAATCAAAATCGATTTGGTAATTCCAATCATCAATGCCGGAACGATAGTTGGAAGAATATCTATTCGTAAAGGTTTTATTATTATTAAGTGAGTATTGGTTATTTGTATAGGCATTAATGTCGAATAAATAATTATTGTAGGAGATGGTGGTGTTACTAAACAAACGGTTATTGAAAATATAATTCCATCGAACAGAGGTAATAGTGTTTCCCCAATGCATCTTACTACCGTCTTTATAATCTGAGTTACCATCATAGTCGGCTGAAAAATGATCTTTGCCATTGTAAATACTTAGAAATAAACGGCTTCGATCAGAGAACTTGTGGTTGATTTTTGCATTAATATCATAAAAATAGTAGCCAAACTTCTCATCATTAGACATAAATGGTTTGGCAAGCAGGTCTGCATAGGACCGTCTGGCAGAGATGTTGAAGGATGTTTTATTTTTGAAAATCGGACCTTCAAAATTGATTTTGCTTGTCAATAATCCGATGCTGAACGTCCCGTGATAGTTTTTCATATCTCCGTCATTTGTTCGCACATCGATAACTGAAGATAGTCGTCCACCGAAGCGAGCCGGAAATGAGCTTTTGAACAGGGTGACTTTTTTGATGGCTTCGGGAGTGAAGACTGAGAAGAATCCGAACATATGGTCGACATTGTATACTGGAGTTCCGTCAAGCAAGATGAGATTCTGATCAGGACTGCCACCCCGTATGTATAATCCAGCTGAGCCGTCTACTCCTGCTTGAACGCCAGGCATTAGTTGGATAGCTTTCATCACATCAGCTTCCCCAAATATGCTTGGGGTCTTTTTGATTTGGATCATAGGGATTTCAATTGATCCCATCTGTGTAGCAATCGTACCTGCTTCTGCTTTATCGGAAACGACTACTACTTCTTCCAATTGAATGTTTTCATGCATGTTAATGTTGATTAATGTATCCTTTATTAGCTTAAACTGGCATGTTTCTGTAGTGTATCCCAGATAAGAGAAACGTAGCTCTGTTTCTCCTTCGGGAAGGGTGATACTGTAAAAACCATAAGGATTGGTCGTAGTGCCTTGATGTTGATGACTCTCAATGATGTTAGTACCAATCAACGTCTCGAAAGACGTTCCGTCGGTAACGTATCCGCTGATTGTATGTTTTCGGCTTACGGTCTTTTTATTTTCACCCTTTTGCAGGATAATATAGCTGCCAGAGAATTTGTAGCTGACAAATTCATTTTTGAATGCAAGATCGAGTATATAGACTAAAGATTTATTTTTTACTTTCAGATTAATCCTGTGCTTTATCTTGACATCTTCGCTGTAGATGAAGGAATATCCGGTCGAGTCTTCAATTGCTTTTGCTAAATCTTTCATTGTAGCGTTTTCAAGTGTCAATGTAAGCTGCTTGTTTGAAGGCTGTGCTTGCATTCTTGCGGTGGTTAAGATTACCATACCTATCAGAATGAGTAATCTGATAGATAGGTAACTTTGAATAATCGTTTTCATTTAATGTTTGGTTTGGCGGTAATAATAATCTGTTTGTTTTTGTGCGAATAGCTGAAATACCCGGCGTTTTCTAGTATAGATAAAATGGTTTCCAAATCTTCTCCGTTGCGGAATCGCGCTGTAATTCGGAAATTTTGCAGAGTCGTGTCAGCTATGAAAATGTCTGTCCCAAATGAGTTAGATAATTCACGTGCGATATCCTGTAAAGGAAGATTGTCGAATATGAACTCTCCATGTCGCCATGAAATCTCGTCCTTCGGATTTCCAAATGTTTTGCGGGTTAACTTCTCTTTGAGCTTATTGTATATAGCAATTTCGTTCGGTTTCAAAATCATGCGCATTGAATTGCTCTTATTGCTGACAGCTACAGATCCCGAAAATAGAGTTGTCTTTACATCGGGATTGTTTTTGTAGGCATCCACGTTGAAATGTGTTCCTAATACTTGGACATTCACTGCTTCAGTCTGCACAATAAATGGATGTTTTTTATCTTTGCTTACTTCAAAATAGGCTTCACCACTAAGTTTCACTTCTCTGTTTCTTGATTTAAATCGTTTAGGATAAGAAAGTGTGGTATAATGGTTCAAAATGACAGCGCTACCATCAGGTAAATTGAGAGTACGTGTTTCTGCTAAAGTAGAAACGGTTTGTATCATTGACGATTGTATGTACTGAAATGCAGCCCATATTGATATACAGAGTAGAAGTGCTGCTGCTACTCCAGAGAAGGTTCGCGTTAGGGTTAAGTAACGAGTATGTCTACTCAGCTTTTTCTCTAGTAACGGGTAACTTGAAATAGCCGAAAAACGTCCTTTCGGTGAGCGCGTTGAATCAATGAGCTTGTTTAGTATTTTTTCTAGCTCAGTATCGGTATGTTTCATTACTGTGAATTAAGTCTGATTCTTAATGCTGTTTCAGCAAAATGTTCATTTTACTTATTTTGCCTTCTTTCCATTGAGGAGTGCAAGATATAATGACACTTTGTTGTTTAAGTACCATTCGCTTCGGGTATATTTTAACTATAGTCGTTGTTGATTTTTGCCCAGCTTTAATGATTACTTCTTGCTCTGTTAGTCTCATAATTTCGGCTACTCCATGTGGCGAAGGTGGAGTGGAGAGTTGCACTGTTCTATCTTCTCTGGATTTTTCCGACGCTTTAATTTTAACCTCCAATGTTTTTTCTGCTTGATCTCTATTACATTCTACTGTTAGGGACTTCTTTTCAAAACCTACGTAATCTTGTGGATAGTTGTCTTTGTCATTTTGGCAAGAGAATAAATATAAGCATGTTGCTAAAATGGCAAATAGTCCAATGCTTGCTTTATTTAACTTTCTCATCATTTTGTTGTTTTGTGATTAATTGGTTTATTTGTTAATGAAGACAGGAGACTTTTAAAAATTCCCTATCTTCAATATGCAAATAAAAGTTAATCTATTTCAGCACGGTTAATAATATCTTTTAGCCGTGCGACAGCTTTCTGTAGTTGTGCATCTACAGTTTTTGTACTGATGCCTAATTCTTCGGCTACTTGTGCATAGCTTTGTTTGTCTTCTCTAATGCGGATGAATATTTCTCGGCAGCGCTCTGGTAATCTGTCCAATGCTTTTACATAAAGAGCAAAAAGCTCTTCACTAATTAAAGATTCTTCGGGAGAAGAATTTTGTTCTTGGGGTTCAGGAATTGTATCATAATGGATGGCTTCCTGTTTGTTTTCTTTTTCAAGATAATTTAAAGAAGCATTTTTTATGAGTATAAAGCAGTAATCTTCAATGTTTTTTATATCTAGTAGCGTGCTACGTTTCTTCCAAAGTTTCATGAAAACGTCAAGCACGATTTCTTGCGACCACTCTTCTTGTTTTACATAGTAGTAAGCTATGCGGAAAAGGCGGTCGTAAGTCATATTATAAAAGTCTCTGAAGGCTTCTTGTGAATCTAGTTCCTTTATTTGTCGTAATAACTTCCTTACTTCTAATTCAGTCATGGACTTGTTCTTGATGTTTTAATCTATCCAAAGTAAATCGCTCATTATACTGTCAGAAATGAAAATGCCTTCTCGGGTGAGTCGTAAGACTCCATCTTTTTGTTCTAGCTTACCGGTTTTCAAATAAGGGGTAGCCATTTTTTTGCAATACTCCCACTTCTCGTTACCAAACATTAGTTTGAGCTTCTCAATAGGAGTGCCCCACATGGTTCGTATGGTGGTGATGATAAACTCGTTGTAGCGTGTAGTTAGATCAAGGGATTCTATTTCATAGACACGTTGGTTTTCTTCTATACCTTTTATATAGGAGTTTATTGAGGAGACGTTCCATTCTCGGGTCGTTCCGTTAAATGAGTGTGCCGATGGTCCGCAACCTAAATAGGATACTCCTTGCCAATATGAAGTGTTGTGGCGAGAGTATTTGCCCGGGCGACAGAAGTTGGAGATTTCATAATGCTCATATCCAGCCTCTTGGAGTTTCTCTATAAGTAGCGTGAAGAATTGCAAGCTGGAATCTTCGTCAACTTCTTCCACTTGATGCTGTTTAAGCATCTTATATATAGGTGTATCTTCTTCGTATGTCAGATGGTATGCAGAGATATGCTCAACATTCAGCTCGATGGCTTGACGAAGATCATTGGCCCAGCGTTCTTTCGTTTCTCCGGGTAACCCATATATAAGGTCTATACTAATGTTCTGGAAACCGGCGTTGCGACATCTACTGACTGCCTCAATGGCTGTTTGCGAATCGTGTCGACGCTTTAGCAAGCGGAGTGTTGCATCGTCGAATGTCTGTATTCCCATGCTTATCCGATTGAAAGGGAGGGAAGCTAAACTTTGGAGATATTCCGGGGTGAGATCATCTGGATTGGCTTCGAGAGTTATTTCATGGCAATGCTTCATCCCTATGTGTTGATCTATAGTGTCAAATATCATTCTGAAATCTTCGAAATCCAGTTGAGATGGGGTTCCACCTCCAAAATAAATGGTTTGAACTTCCTCGTTTCCCAGATAATCTTTTCGCATCTCTAGCTCGCGACAGAGTGCTTTTACATAGCGTGTTTTAAGTTCGCTACGAGTGGTGGAGTAAAAGTCGCAATAAATGCATCGGGTTTTGCAAAAAGGAATATGGAGATAAATGCCTGCCATAACTACAAGGTTTGGATTTTAGAATGACAAAAATAAGCCTATTTATTGGATATATCAAATTCTTAGGTCTATGGTTCTTTGCTTCAAAGGGTTAAATCGATAGATGATTTTACGGAATGTAAACGGGGTGATATTAAAAAATAAGGATATTGACTTTGGCTAAAAGTCTTTTGTGAGACATAGGGGCGTCTGGTTGGAGTCAGAATAATAGGCTATCTTAAAGAGGATGAATGGGTAGATTATGAAGCCTTTAAACATTGATAATGTGTTACATAACATTGTTTAGTAACACCGTCGAGCTTATTGCTTTTCCCCCAATAAATTCCTAATTTGCGCATCACTAAATGAATGGTATTTACTAGACATATTAAGTAATTATTTAAATCTTGTGTATTATGAAAGTATATCAGACTAATGAAATCAAGAACATAGCCTTGTTGGGAAGTTCTGGTGCCGGGAAAACCACTCTCGTGGAAGCGATGCTTTTCGAGAGTGGTGTTATAAAACGTCGCGGATCTGTTGCCGCAAAAAATACTGTTAGTGATTATTTCCCTGTTGAACAAGAGTATGGTTACTCCGTTTTCTCAACCGTTCTACATGTTGAATGGAACAATAAAAAACTTAATATTATAGATTGTCCGGGATCGGACGATTTTGTTGGCAGTACGGTAACTGCTTTAAATGTGACCGACACAGCAATCATTCTTCTTAATGGCCAATACGGTTTAGAAGTCGGTACACAGAATCACTTTCGATATACTGAAAAACTGAATAAACCCGTCATTTTCCTGGTTAATCAGCTTGATCATGAAAAATGCGATTATGATAATATCTTAGAACAGCTCAAAGAAGCGTATGGTTCTAAAGTCGTTCCTATCCAATATCCTATAAGTACCGGTCCGGGTTTTAATGCTCTGATTGATGTTTTGGTTATGAAGAAATTTACATGGAATTCGGATGGTGGTTCTCCAACAATCGAAGAAATTCCGGCAGATGAGATGGATAGGGCCATGGAAATGCATAAAACATTGGTGGAATCAGCAGCCGAGAACGACGAAGGCTTGATGGAGAAATTCTTTGAACAAGACTCTTTGTCGGAAGATGAAATGCGAGAAGGTATTCGCAAAGGCTTGATTTCAAGGGGGATGTTCCCCGTGTTCTGTGTTTGCGGAGGTAAGGATATGGGCGTCCGACGGTTGATGGAGTTTTTGGGAAATGTTGTTCCCTTTGTTTCTGATATGCCCAAAGTGGAAAACGCTGATGGTCGGGAGGTTGCTCCTGATTCGAAAGCAGCAGAATCTTTGTATTTCTTCAAAACGAGTGTAGAACCGCATATTGGTGAGGTTTCTTATTTCAAAGTGATGAGCGGCAAAGTGCATGAAGGTGATGATTTGCTGAATGCCGACCGCGGATCGAAAGAACGTATTGCTCAGATTTATGTGGTTGCAGGAGCAAATCGAGTGAAGGTTGAAGAGCTTCAAGCAGGGGATATTGGTGCTGCAGTGAAGCTCAAAGATGTGAAAACAGGAAATACGCTGAATGGAAAAGATTGCGGGTATAAATTTAACTTTATAAAATACCCGAATTCGAAATATACTCGTGCGATAAAGCCAGTCAACGAGGCTGATGTGGAGAAGATGATGACTGTTTTGAACCGTATGCGTGAAGAGGATCCTACATGGGTGATTGAACAATCGAAAGAATTGAAGCAAACGCTGGTTCATGGACAGGGGGAATTCCATCTTCGTACATTGAAATGGCGACTTGAGAATAATGAAAAACTTCAGATTAAGTTTGAAGAGCCAAAGATTCCTTATCGGGAAACGATTACGAAAGCAGCACGTGCAGACTACCGTCACAAGAAACAGTCTGGTGGAGCTGGGCAGTTTGGTGAAGTTCATCTCATTGTTGAACCCTATAAAGAGGGGATGCCTGTGCCCGATACTTATAAGTTTAACGGACAAGAGTTTAAGATTAATGTGAAAGGCACTGAAGTAGTTCCTTTGGAGTGGGGAGGTAAGCTTGTTTTTATTAACAGTATCGTGGGAGGTTCTATTGATTCTCGATTCCTACCTGCTATTCTGAAAGGAATTATGGCTCGTATGGAGCAAGGCCCTTTGACCGGATCTTATGCTCGCGATGTACGCGTAATTGTGTATGATGGAAAGATGCATCCAGTAGACTCAAACGAAATTTCCTTTATGCTTGCCGGGCGTAATGCATTTAGCGAGGCATTCAAAAATGCAGGTCCCAAAATCTTGGAACCTATTTTTGATGTGGAAGTCTTTGTACCTTCCGACAGAATGGGCGACGTGATGGGTGATCTTCAAGGCCGCCGGGCTATGATTATGGGCATGAGTAGTGAGAAAGGCTTTGAGAAGCTTGTTGCTAAAGTACCTTTGAAGGAAATGTCTTCCTACTCTACAGCGTTGAGCTCTTTAACCGGAGGACGCGCTTCTTTTATTATGAAATTTGCTAGTTATGAGCTTGTTCCTAGTGATGTACAAGATAAACTAATTAAAGATTTTGAAGCAAAACATGCCGATGAATAGACGATCTCTTTTTTGAAATTGTTAAAACCGTTGTTTTTTTTAAGTAAAAAGCGGCGGTTTTTGTTTAACAATGATTAATAAAGATTGAAAATAGGGGGAAGAAGATTTAATTTTTTATTAAATTTGCAAACTAAAGAAGGAGTTAATTGTTTTAGTAATCAGAATACAACCTTAAATACTCCTTACGGTTAATTTGTGCGGACTTCCGGTTAAATCAAGTTAATGTGTTAGGAGTGTTAATTAGGGAGTGTTAATTTTGTTGCTATGAAGAAGTCAACAATTTGGATATTAAGTATTGTGATGGGGCTTTCTTTCCTTAGTCTGCTGTATTTGCAGGTGAGTTATATAGAGGAAATGATGAAAACCCGGAAGGAGGGATTTGATACGGCTGTACGTAACAGTTTGGATCAGGTCTCTAAAGATGTGGAATATGCAGAGACAAGACGTTGGTTGATCGAAGATATTTCAGAGGCTGAGAGAAAAGCGCTGACCGCCAACAATTCTTCCATGCAGCAGAATAATTTGATTCAGCAAACGCAGCGTTTTACAGTTAAGTCAAAGGATGGGCGGGTGTATTCAGATTTTGAGTTGAAAGTGATGACCACTAAGCCTTCTGAATTGCCGAAAGCTATGATTTCACCCTATAGGGGGTCTAAGACTATTCCGGAAACATCGCGCTCACTAGTAGAAGCGATCAAGAATCGATATATGTATCAGCGAGCGTTGCTCGATGAAGTGGCTTGGCAGATGATTTATTGGGGTAGTGATAAGTCAATTGGTGATCGAGTTCGATTTGCTGACTTGAACGGTTATCTCAAATCAAATTTATATAATAATGGAATAGATTTACCTTTTCATTATTCTGTAATTGATAAAGATGGAAGGGAAGTCTATCGCTGTGCCGATTATGATGATACAGGAAGCGAAGAGGCTTATCAACAGGCATTGTTCAAAAACGATCCCCCGGCCAAAATGAGTATATTGAAGATTCATTTTCCCGGGAGAAAAGATTATATTTTTGATTCAATCAGTTTCATGATTCCGTCGTTGATCTTTACGCTGGTGTTGTTAATCACGTTTATATTTACGATTTATATCGTGTTCCGGCAAAAGAAACTTACGGAGATGAAAAATGACTTTGTCAATAATATGACCCATGAGTTTAAAACGCCAATTTCAACGATATCGCTTGCTGCACAAATGTTGAAAGACCCTGCAGTAGCTAAATCGCCGCAGATGTTTCAACATATATCTGGAGTGATCAACGATGAAACGAAGCGTTTACGCTTTCAGGTAGAGAAGGTGTTACAAATGTCAATGTTCGATCGACAAAAGGCTACGCTGAAGATGAAGGAACTTGATGCTAACGAACTGATATCAGGGGTTATTAATACTTTTGCTTTGAAAGTCGAAAGATATAATGGTAAGATTACATCAAACCTAGAGGCAGCAGATCCGATTGTTTTTGCTGATGAAATGCACTTAACAAACGTGATCTTTAACCTCATGGATAATGCAGTGAAATACAAGAAACCGGAGGAGGATCTTGAACTAACTGTGAAAACTTGGAATGATTCGGGTAAACTAATGATCTCGATACAAGATAATGGTATTGGTATTAAGAAGGAAAACCTGAAAAAAATATTTGAGAAGTTCTATCGTGTACATACAGGTAATCTGCACGATGTGAAGGGATTTGGCTTAGGACTGGCTTATGTGAAAAAGATTATAATGGATCATAAGGGCTTTATAAGGGCTGAAAGTGACCTAAATGTAGGAACGAAATTTATTATTGCATTACCTTTATTAAAAAATAATTGATATGGACGAGAAACTGCGTATTTTATTATGCGAGGATGACGAAAATCTTGGCATGCTTTTGAGAGAATATCTACAGGCAAAAGGTTATTCTGCTGAGTTATATCCTGATGGAGAAGCCGGTTATAAGGCTTTCTTGAAGAATAAATATGACCTGTGTGTGTTTGACGTAATGATGCCTAAAAAGGATGGTTTTACGTTGGCACAAGATGTCCGTGCTGCTAATGCAGAAATTCCTATTATCTTCTTGACAGCAAAAACGTTGAAAGAAGATATCCTTGAAGGGTTTAAGATCGGTGCGGATGATTATATCACCAAACCATTCAGTATGGAAGAATTAACATTCCGTATTGAAGCTATCTTGAGACGTGTTCGTGGAAAGAAAAACAAGGAAAGTAATATTTATAAAATTGGTAAGTTTACTTTTGATACACAGAAACAAATTCTGTCTAGCGACGGTAAGCAGACTAAGCTGACGACTAAAGAATCTGAACTTCTTGGTTTGCTTTGTGCACACGCAAATGAAATTCTTCAACGTGATTTTGCACTCAAAACGATTTGGATTGATGATAACTACTTTAATGCACGTAGCATGGATGTTTATATCACTAAACTACGTAAGCATTTGAAAGAAGATGAATCTATTGAAATTATCAATATCCACGGTAAAGGATACAAGCTTATTACACCTGAAATTGAGGCTTAATGCATAGGTCATCTTATGGAATAAAAAAATCCCGGGAATATTCATTCCCGGGATTTTTTTATTAATTTCTAGAAATTAATCAGCGATCTTCTTATTGATAATGATATAAGAAATAAGTCCTAATACTACTAGGAGTACTGAAGAACCCAGAACGGCGTTGTTGTTTACGTTTCCTGTAAAGGAACAAGCTAGCAGAATTACCACTCCGACCAAGATTAATATCAATCCCAAATTCTTTAATAAGCCTTTCATGCGTGTGTATTTTAATAGATTATAATTTTCTAGCGACAAATTAAAGCATAATTCTTTAACGAGCGAAATAATTTAGGTGAAAAATCTATTATTGCAACAGATTTAGCGGATTTTATGAATTGAGTAGCTGTTTGTTACTTAGTCTTTAGTGTTAAAGAAGACCTTCTTTAAAACCTCCTGACCGATGCTCAATTCATCTAGAGTAATCCCTTGAAGGGCTTCTTTTAGAGTTTGGCCTGCAATGATTCTGGCTTTTTCTTCAAGTTCCTTTCCGTCTTTGGTTAGATGAATTAAATTTGTGCGGCGATCTTTTTTATCGGAGATACGCACGACGAGATGTTGCCGCTCCATATTATCAATGAGGCGTGTCATGCTAGGTTTGTCCTTAAAAGTTGCATTACACAACTCTTGCTGCGTGACTCCATCTTTTTCCCACAGAAAAATGAGCACCGTCCATTGCTCTGGACTGATTTCCAGTCCGTTCTGTCGGAAGTTACGGTATAACTTTCGATTGATAGCCGCGGAAACTTTGCCATTTAAAATGGCGAATATAAGACGAATATCAAAATTAAACTGTTCTATCATGAAATTATTGTTTAAGCAACTTTGCAAAGGTAATCCTCTTCCTTGACAAATCCTATATTTGGATACAAAAAAAGATTAAATATTTGTAGTTCAAAATAAAATAGTTAACTTTGCACCCGCAATTTAAAAATAAATTATTTATTTAATTAAACGAGTATGAATCAATACGAAACCGTTTTCATTTTAACTCCCGTTTTATCTGATGTTCAGATGAAGGAAGCGGTAGAAAAATTCAAAGGTATTCTTCAAGCTGAAGGTGCTGAGATTATCAATGAGGAAAACTGGGGACTTAAGAAATTGGCTTACCCAATTCAAAAGAAGTCTACAGGTTTTTATCAGTTGGTAGAGTTCAATGCAGAACCTGCTGTAATTGACAAGTTGGAACTTAACTTCCGTCGTGATGAACGCGTTATCCGTTTCTTGACTTTCAAAATGGACAAGTATGCTGCGGAATATGCTGCTAAAAGAAGAAGTGTTAAATCAAACAAAAAGGAGGATTAATCATGGCACAACAAACTCAATCAGAAATTAGATATTTAACTCCGCCCTCAGTAGACGTAAAGAAGAAAAAATACTGTCGTTTCAAAAAGAGCGGTATCCGTTATATCGACTACAAAGATCCTGAATTCTTGAAGAAATTCTTGAATGAACAAGGCAAAATTTTGCCTCGTCGCATCACCGGTACTTCTTTGAAATTCCAACGTCGTATCGCACAAGCTGTGAAGAGAGCTCGTCACTTGGCATTGTTGCCTTATGTAACTGACATGATGAAATAAGAAGGAGGAAAAGTATGGAAATTATATTAAAAGAAGACATCGCGAACTTGGGCTATAAGAACGATATCGTAAACGTGAAATCCGGATACGGTCGTAATTACTTGATCCCAACTGGAAAAGCTATCATTGCTTCTCCTTCTGCTAAGAAAATGTTGGCTGAAGATTTGAAACAACGTGCTCACAAACTTGAGAAAATCAAGAAAGATGCTGAAGCAGCTGCTGCTAAATTGGAAGGCGTTACTTTGACTATCGCAACTAAAGTTAGCTCTACTGGTACTATCTTTGGTTCTGTTAGCAATATTCAGATAGCTGAAGCTTTGGCTAAGCTAGGTCACGAAGTTGACAGAAAGACTATTGTTGTTAAAGAAGCTGTGAAAGAAGTTGGTAATTACAAAGCTGTTGTAAGACTTCACAAGGAAGTTTCTGTTGAAATTCCTTTTGAGGTAGTTGCTGAATAAGAGCAAATTAACATCTCATATAAAAAAGCGATTTATTCTAATGGATAAATCGCTTTTTTTTTTCATCTTTGCCGGAGTATGAAAATCACACGTTGTTATCTGGCTAAAATCGTTATACTGTTACTGGCTCTCTCGGGAGGTGGTAATGCATTGTATGCAGATAATGAGTTGAAGATGTTGGCGGATTCTTTGCATAAAATGATTGATGCTAAACCTATTTTCGTTAAGAAGAAGGAACTTCGGATTGATCAAATAAAATATTTGCTTAAGGATGCGCGAATTACACCGGAAAACGAATACAATGTTAATCTTCAATTGTTTAATGAATATAAGAAGTTTCAAATAGATTCTGCTATTCATTATGTGGATCGAAACCTAGCAATAGCTAGGCAGCTTAACAGACCTTTCTTTAAATATGAGTCCTCTTTACAACTTAGCCTTTTATATTCCATGTGTGGCAGATATAGGGAGGCTGAACTTCTTTTGGTAAGTATTAAACCTGCCGACCTTCCGCATTCCTTGTTAGCGGTCTACTATGAAACTTATGCTCGCTTCTGGGAATATTATTCTATCACAGCTACTAGTGGGCAGTACGATAAACAGAGAGAGACTTACCAAGATTCATTATATTCGTTAATGGATCATACTTCTTTTGAGTATAAATTGTCTCAAGCTTATTATTATGGTACACGTGATTCTATTAAATCAATGCGTATACTGAATGAACTACTTAATGCTGAAGAAGTTGGTACACCTAACTATGCCATGATTACTCATTCTTATGCGATGATGAGTAGATATTATAAGAAAGAAGATGAGACAAAAAAATATCTTATGAGATCTGCAATCGCCGATATAAAGAACGCTACTCGTGAAACAGCTTCTTTGCAAGCCCTTGCACTCATTCAATATGAGCAAAATAATCTGGCAGATGCTTTTAAGTTTACGCAGTCGGCTATTGACGATGTGGTTTCCTCCGGAATCCATTTTCGGGCAATGGAAATTTACAAATTTTATTCTATTATAAATACGGCTTATCAGACGCAGGAGGCACGCTCTAAGTCGAATTTAATCACTTTTCTTGTATCAACTTCTGTGACTCTTTTTCTTGTTCTCGTATTGGTTGTGTTTATTTATCTTCAGATGAAGAAAACGATGAGAATGAAGCAAGCATTGGCACAGAGTAATGAGGAACTTTTGCGGTTGAATAATATTCTGAATAGCATGAATTGCGAATTGAATGAGAAAAATGATCAACTTTGTGAGATCAACAATGTTAAGGAACATTATATTGCTCAATTCTTTGATGTGTGTTTTAATTATATCCATAAAATGGAGAAATATCAGAATGCCTTATATAAAATAGCAATCAATAAATGCTATGATGAGTTGATTAAAAAGTTAAAATCGCCTTCGTTGATTGATGATGAGTTGTCGGCTCTATATAATCGTTTCGATACAGTGTTTTTAAGTTTATACCCTAATTTTGTAGTAGACTTTAATGCTTTACTAAAAGACGATGAGAAAATAATACTCAAACCAGACACCTTATTAAATAGAGAACTCCGTATTTATGCCTTGTTACGTTTGGGCATTAATGATAGCGGGAAAATCGCCAACTTTCTTAGATGTTCTACAAGTACTGTTTATAATTATCGTACTAAAATGAGGAATAAGTCTGCCATGGACCGAGATGAATTTGAAAATGAAATTATGAAAATCTGACCAATATAGCTAATATTGTGCCAAATCTTAAGTCTTCCTCTTTCTAACTAATCTACATTTTATTCGTATTGTAATGCTATTAAGTATCTGATATTTAGTAGTTAATGGCTTTTGGTGTTCTACATAAAGTTTTGTAAGCCTAATTAAGCGTCGTTTATTTGGCTAGTTTTGTGATATCGGTTTTTAAGGGGATTACTCTTCCGTTAAAAGCCGATTACCTATGTATTGTTTGTACTTAAATTCACTATGTTTTATGAATGCACAGTTTTCACCAGACACAAAAATAAAGGTTGGAATAATCGGTTTCGGTAGGATGGGAAGATTCTATTGGGAGGCGATGCGTAAAAGTGGTCGATGGGATATCGCTTATATCTGTGACACAGATCCTTCATCGCGCGAAATTGCGAGAAAATTATCTCCCGAATCTCGCATTGTTGATAAGACTCAGTATGTTTTTGAGGACCCGTCCGTTCAAGTTGTTGGACTTTTCACCTTAGCAGATTCCAGATCTCAACAAATAGAAATGGCTATCCGATATGGTAAACATATTATTGCAGAAAAGCCTGTAGCAGATACAATGGAAAAGGAGTGGGAGGTGATTGAACTAATTGAAAATTCAACGATCTTTTCCACAGTTAATCTCTATTTGAGGAATTCCTGGTATCACAATTTGATGAAAGATTATATTCGTCAAGGGGAGATTGGCGAATTGGCTATCATTCGTATTTGCCATATGACTCCCGGATTGGCACCCGGCGAAGGGCATGAGTATGAAGGACCTGCTTTTCATGATTGCGGGATGCATTATGTTGACATTGTCCGTTGGTATGCAGAAAGTGAATATCGGACTTGGAATGCACAAGGTATCAATATGTGGAGCTACAAGGACCCTTGGTGGATTCAGTGTCATGGGACTTTTCAGAATGGCGTTGTTTTTGATATCACTCAAGGCTTCGTTTATGGGCAGTTGGCAAAGGATCAAACGCATAATGCATATACCGATATTATCGGAACGAAAGGTATTGTGCGTATGACGCATGATTTTAATACGGCTGTTGTCGACTTGCATGGGGTGAATCAGACACTTCGCGTTGAAAAACCTTTTGGAGGTAAAAACATAGATGTGCTATGTGATTTGTTTGCCGATTCGATACTCCTTGGTAAACGTGATTCTCGTTTGCCGTTATTATATGATTCTACCATTGCATCAGAATATGCTTGGAAGTTCTTGCAGAATGCACGGATGAATGATTTGCCCTCTATTGGCAATTTACAGACGCTTGAACAGATACGTGAGCGCAGAAAAAAGATGAAAAACGGGTACGGGTTGCTCCACAGTAATCCTCCAGTGATAATTAACCCCTTAAAATAATAAACTATGTCAGACTTTTCAAGAAGGAAATTTCTTAAAACGGGAGCTGCAGCCTTAGCAGGCATAACGATTGCTCCAAGTTCGATTCTGGGTATGAGCCATGGGCACGTCCCTCCTAGTGATAAATTGAATCTTGCCGCTGTAGGAATTGGCGGGATGGGGCATGCCAATATCAACCATGTGAAAGATACGGAGAACATTGTGGCGCTATGTGACGTGGATTGGAAATATGCTAAAGGTGTATTTGAGCAATTCCCTAAAGCAAAGAAATACTGGGATTATCGTAAGATGTATGAGGAAATGGGAAAATCCATTGATGGAGTGATTGTTGCGACGGCCGATCACACTCATGCTATCATTACGGCAGATGCAATGACGATGGGGAAACACGTGTTTTGCCAGAAACCATTGACTCACTCGGTGTACGAATCTCGTTTGTTAACTAAGCTTGCTGCATCTACTGGTGTGGCTACTCAAATGGGTAATCAAGGAGCTTCTGATGAAGGTACCGACTTAGTTTGTGAGTGGATTTGGAATGGAGAGATTGGTGAAGTGACCAAAGTAGAATGTGCCACTGATCGACCTATTTGGCCTCAAGGCTTAAATGCTCCTGAGAAGGTAGATCCTATTCCAAACACCTTAAATTGGGACCTTTTCACTGGACCAGCCAAACTGAATGCTTTCAATGAAGTTTATCATCCTTGGAATTGGCGTGGTTGGTGGGATTATGGAACTGGTGCTTTAGGTGATATGGCTTGCCATATTCTACATCAGCCATTTAGAGCCTTGAAGTTGGGATACCCAACCAAAGTGGAAGGTTCATCTACTTTGTTACTTAATGCGTGTGCTCCACAAGCTCAGCATGTAAAAATGATCTTTCCTGCTCGTGATAATATGCCTAAACTCGCCATGCCAGAAGTCGAAATACATTGGTATGATGGAGGTTTGATGCCCGAACGTCCGAAAGGATTTCCTGAAGGGAAACAGTTAATGGGACCTGGAGGGGGTCTCACCATTTTCCACGGCACTAAAGATACACTTATTTGTGGGTGCTACGGTCAACAACCTTTCTTGTTGTCGGGTCGTGTCCCTAATGCACCGAAAGTTTGTCGTCGTATTCCTAATGCAATGAATGGTGGTCATGAGATGGATTGGGTGCGTGCTTGTAAGGAAAATAAGTCAAATCGCGTGATGACTAAATCAGACTTTTCTGAGGCAGGTCCGATGAATGAAATGGTAGTGATGGGTGTGTTGGCTATCCGTCTACAAGGGTTGAACAAAACACTGCAATGGGATGGTGCTAATATGAGATTCACCAATATTGGTGATGAGGAAACTCTACGAATTTGTATTAAAGATGGATTTACTATTCATGACGGTCATCCCTCGTTCAATAAAACATGGACAGAGCCTATTAATGCAAAACAATTTGCTGCCGAATTGGTGAAACATAACTACCGTGAAGGGTGGAAGTTGCCTGATATGCCGAGATAGAACGATATTAAAGATTAAAAAAATAAATTGATAGTATTATGAAGAAAGTATTTTATTCATTTGCCTGCTGTTTAGCGGTAGGAGTTTTAGCTTCTTGCAATGCTCAGAAGAAAAACAATACAGCTCAGGAAGACCAATCTGCTAAAGAAGTCACTTTATCTTATTCGAAAACAATGAAAGCTGCTGAAACAGATAGTATGAAGTTTGCCGTTGATGCGGATGGTTACATCACCATTTTTGATGGTAAAACATTGAATGGCTGGCGAGGCTATGGAAAAGATAGAGTTCCTTCCAAATGGACGATTGAAGACGGTTGCCTTAAGTTTAACGGAACCGGCGGTGGTGAAGCCCAAGAAGGTGATGGCGGAGATTTGATCTTTGCTCATAAATTCAAAAACTTCGAGCTGGAATTGGAATGGAAAATATCCAAAGGGGGCAATTCAGGTATTTTTTATCTAGCTCAGGAGGTAAGTTCTAAGGATAAGGATGGGAAGGAAGTCTATGAACCGATCTATATCTCGGCACCGGAGTATCAAGTGCTTGACAATGCCAATCACCCAGATGCTAAACTCGGTAAGGATAATAATCGGCAGTCTGCTTCCTTATATGATATGATTCCTGCAGTTCCTCAGAATTCAAAGCCTTTTGGAGAATGGAATAAAGCAAAGATTATGGTGTATAAAGGTACGGTAGTTCATGGTCAAAATGATGAAAATGTACTCGAATATCATTTGTGGACCAAACAATGGACTGACATGTTGCAAGCAAGTAAGTTCAGTGAAGAGAAATGGCCTTTGGCTTTCGAATTGTTGAATAATTGTGGGGGAGAAAATCATGAAGGTTTTATTGGCATGCAAGATCATGGCGATGATGTTTGGTTCCGCAATATTCGCATAAAAGTACTCGACTGATTTTAAAATCTACCACCATGAAACTCCGAACAAATTTATGCATATTGGCACTTTTGCTAGTTGCGTCAGTTACTGTCACGGCACAAACCAAAATTAAAAATCACAAAGAAGTAGCCATTCAACTGTATTCTGTCAGGGATATTTTGAATAAAGTTGATAATAAAAATGGCAAATGCGATCCCGCTTACATCGCTTTGCTAAAAGATTTAGCTGAAATGGGATATACTGCGGTAGAGGCAGCCAATTATAGCGATGGGAAGTTTTATGATCGAACACCGCAACAATTTAAGAATGATGTTGAATCTGCCGGATTAAAAGTATTATCTTCTCATTGCACTCGAAGTTTATCTGATGAAGAACTGGCTTCGGGCGATTTCTCAAAGTCGATTCAGTGGTGGGATCAGTGCATTGCCGATCATAAAGCTGCTGGTATGTCATATATTGTGGCTCCGTGGATGAATCTTCCTAAAACCCTAAAAGAACTTGATACCTATTGTGCATACTATAATGAAATAGGCAAGCGATGTCTGGATCAAGGGTTGTTGTTTGGATATCATAATCATGCGCATGAATTTCAGAAGATTGAAGATAAAGTGATGTATGACTATATGCTTGAACATACCAATCCAGCCTATGTGTTTTTTCAAATGGATGTGTATTGGGTCGTTCGGGGGCAAGTCAGTCCGGTTGATTATTTTAATAAATATCCTGGTCGATTCAAGATGTTCCACATCAAAGATCACAGAGAAATTGGGCAAAGTGGAATGGTCGGTTTCGACGCAATCTTCAAGAATGCAAAGACAGCAGGAGTGAGGCATATTGTTGCAGAAATAGAACATTATAGCATGCCTGTAGAAAAGAGTATTGAAGAGAGTCTCGACTATTTATTAAATGCTCCTTTTGTTAAGAAAACATATGTCGAATAATGGGGTAGAGATGGGATAAAAAAAAGTCTGATATGCATTTGCATATCAGACTTTCAATTTTTTCAGGCTGTCTGAATTATTCAGCTACAGCTGCTTGAGTTGCAGTGCTATCAGCGCTCAAAGTGTCAGCTGCTGCTGCGGCTGCTGCTTCAGCTTCAGCTGCTTCTACTGCTGCGATTGAGTCAGCGATACGGATAGAATCTTGTTGAGCTTTTGCTGCTTCAGCTGCTTTGTTACCACAAGATGCGAATGATACTGCTACGATAGCTACTGCCATCAAAACTAATTTTTTCATTTTCTTTGCTTTTTAAAAACGTAATACAATCAATTGCTTTATTAAAACGTTGCAAAGTTATGTACTTTTTCAATATGTTGTTCTCGAAAAGGCAACTATTTTTATATTTTTTTTTAGAACCTTTTTATATGCCCTTTAAAGCCCTTTTTTATAGTGCCTTTAGTTAACAACTATGCTATTATATAGGTATCGTTTGATACTCCTTTTCGGCGTTTTTTCAAATTCTGTAGGATAAAGCTGGATCTGGCTGACTTTTTCATACGAAGCAACACTGTTATTTAGGTTCTTTAGATTCTCATCCATGATGGTTTTCAGGTTGTCTGGGTTGTTTAGTCCCAGAGAATCAAGGGATTCATGATCGGCATAAACCAATGCAACTAGTTTTTTGTTTCGTTCAATCACAAGACTTTCAAGAATGAAAGGAAGGTTGTTGAGTTTCGCTTCCAGCTCTTCAGGAAAGATGTTTTGTCCACTAGAACTCAGTATCATACTTTTGAGTCGTCCGCGAATAAAAATATTGCCACTAGCATCCATTGTTCCGAGGTCTCCAGTGCGCAACCAGCCGTCTTCGCTAAACACTTCTTTAGTAGCTTCTGGATTCTTAAAATAGCCAACCATCACATTCTCACCTCGTACCTGAATTTCTCCAGTTTCTGCTTCCGGACTCTCCTTATAAATACGAGCCTCCATAATATCTAGTATTTTGCCAGATGAACCCAGAAGAAATTCATTCCAGGGAGCATAGCTAATTAGAGGGCCACATTCTGTCATTCCATACCCAATGGTGAAAGGGAATTTGATTTTGTAGAAGAATTCTTCTACTTCCTGATTCATGGCAGCGCCTCCAATGATGATTTCTTTGAATCGACCGCCTAAGGCATCTACTAGTTTCTTCCTTATCTGATTGTAGATTTGTGTATCGAGCAATGGAATATTTAACGCCCACTTCATCCCTTTCTTATTAATGAGTGGTTGAATCACATTTTTATAGATTTTCTCAATAACTAGCGGGACAGTAATAATAAGGTTGGGTTTAACCTCTTCAAAAGCCTTCATGATAATCTTAGGAGATGGGGTTTTCCCAAGCAAAGTGACGTGAGTACCCACGGCTGTAGCAGTAAGAAAATCGAAGGCACAACCGTATGCATGTGCCAAAGGAAGGAAAGAAAGCACTTTATCTCCTTTCTTTAGTAATTCAGTGCGGATGCCAAAAGTTACATTTCCTGCAAGATTATTCCCCGTCAGCATTACCCCTTTACTAAATCCAGTGGTTCCAGAGGTATAATTCAGCAACATTACTTTATCATTAGATAAGGTTGTGTATTGAACGTCGTCACGTGAGAACCCCTTAGGATATGTAGCTTTCATTTCATCATTGAGGTGAACGAGAAATTTCTGAATGGTTTCTCCGTCTCGCTGATATAGGCAGCGAAAATCCGTAAGTGAGAACACACCGCGCAACCCCGTTAGCTTCTCTTCTTCCAGGTTTTCCCAAATGCTATCGCTGGTGAATAGAAAGACTGATTCGGAATGGTTCACAATATGGTGAACGTCATTAGGAGTAAAGTCTTGTAAGATAGGAACAATAATAGCTCCATAAGAGATTGTTGCCATGTAGGCCACGCACCAATGAGCGTTGTTTTTGCCAATAACAGCTATTTTATCACCTCTGCGGAGGCTACAGTGTTTGAAAAGTAAGTGTAAGCGGGCAATTTCTTCAGCCACCTGACCGTATGTGTAATGAACAGGTTCGCCATAATCTGTATAACAAGGTAAATCCCAATTTTCCCGAAAACTATTCTCGTATAATTTAATGAAATTCTCTTTAATCATTGCACGTTTTTTAGTGAATTGTGCAAAAATAGGAATAAACTTTCGTATCCTAAAGTGTTTTACTAATAATAATGTGTAACTTTGCGCCAAATATGCGTTATAACAGATTATGATAGATACCACTGTATTTCAAAATAAGACAGCCGTTTATTATACGTTAGGCTGCAAATTGAACTTTTCAGAGACTTCAACTATCGGTAAAATTCTGCGAGAAGCAGGAGTTCGGACTGCCCGTAAGGGAGAAAAAGCAGATATTTGTGTGGTAAATACTTGTTCGGTGACAGAGATGGCAGATAAGAAATGCCGTCAGGCTATCCACCGTTTGGTAAAGGAACATCCCGGAGCTTTTGTGGTGGTGACCGGATGCTATGCACAGTTGAAGCCTGGAGATGTGTCAAAGATACAAGGAGTTGATGTAGTGTTGGGTGCGGAGCAAAAAGGAGATTTGCTTCAATATCTGGGCGATCTTCATAAACATGAAGAAGGAGAAGCCATCATCACTACAACTAAAGATATTCGTTCCTTTTCACCTTCGTGCTCGCGAGGTGATCGTACACGTTTCTTCCTCAAAGTTCAAGATGGATGCGATTACTTTTGTTCCTATTGCACCATTCCTTTCGCCCGTGGGCGTAGCCGCAACGGTACCATCGCCTCTATGGTAGAACAAGCTAAACAAGCTGCTGCAGAAGGGGGAAAAGAAATCGTACTGACCGGTGTGAATATCGGTGATTTTGGTAGAACCACCGGTGAAAACTTCTTTGATTTGGTGAAAGCGCTAGATCAGGTTGAAGGTATAGAACGTTACCGAATCTCCTCCATTGAACCTAATTTACTTACTGATGAAATCATCGAGTTTGTTTCTCATTCTCGTAGATTCATGCCTCATTTTCATATCCCATTGCAATCTGGTTGTGACGAAGTGTTGAAATTGATGCGTCGACGTTATGATACGGCTCTATTTGCTTCTAAAGTGAAGAAGATTAAGGAAGTGATGCCTGATGCATTTATCGGAGTAGATGTAATTGTGGGAACACGTGGAGAGACGGATGAGTATTTCGAACAAGCTTATGAGTTTATTGCCGGGTTGGATGTGACGCAATTGCATGTGTTCAGCTATTCTGAACGCCCCGGAACTCAAGCGTTGAAGATTGAACATGCTGTTTCTCCTGAAGAAAAGCATATGCGCAGTCAGCGGTTATTGGCACTTTCTGATGAGAAGACGCAAGCTTTTTATGCTCGTCACATTGGACAGACCATGCAGGTGCTGATGGAGAAATCGAAATCGGATGCTCCGATGCACGGATTTACGGCTAACTATATTCGTGTGGAGTTGGAGAATGAAGCTTCTTTGGATAATCAGATGGTTAGTGTTCGGTTGGGAGAATTTAACGAAGATAAGACAGCGCTGAAAGGCACTATTGAACCGAATTATGAAGTCTAGATTTATCTATTGGCTAGTATATAGCGGCATGTGGCTGATTTCAGCTCTTCCGTTCAAACTGTTGTACCTTATTTCTGATTTTAATTACCTGCTGATGTATCATATCGGCAAATATCGGCTAAAAGTAGTAAGGAGGAATCTGAAGAACTCCTTTCCCGAGAAAGGAGAGAAGGAAAGACGGGAGATTGAGCGTCGCTTCTATCGTTACCTTTCAGACTATATGCTCGAAGATTTAAAGATGTTGCACATGTCGTCCGAGGATTTGTATCAGCGGATGACCTACAAGAACACCGAACAATATTTGGAGCTGACCGAGAAATACGGTGGAATCATTGTGATGATTCCACATTATGCCAATTATGAATGGTTGATTGGAATGGGAGGGATCATGAAACCCGGAGATGTGCCGGCTCAGGTATATAAACCTTTGAAGGATAAATATTTGGATGAACTATTCCAACGTATTCGTTCGCGATTTGGTGGATATAACATCCCGAAACATTCTACGGCACGCGAGATTATAAAATTGAAACGCCAAGGCAAAAAGATGGTAGTCGGATTGATTACGGATCAGTGGCCTAGCGGGAATGATAAATATTGGACAACTTTTCTTAGTCAAGAAACTGCTTTCTTGAATGGCGCTGAACGAATAGCCAAAATGATGAATTTCCCTGTATTCTACTGTGACTTGTCGAAACCTGATAGAGGGTATTGCGTGGCAGAGTTTAAGTTGATGACGGAGAGTCCGAAAGAAACTGCTGAAGGTGAAATCACGGAAATGTTTGCCAATTATCTAGAGCAAACCATTCAACGGGAACCGGCCTATTGGTTGTGGTCGCATAAAAGATGGAAAGCCACTAAGGCTGAATGTGAAAGGGGGGCGTAATGAAAGTATCTGTGGTTATTCTGAACTGGAACGGGCGAGAGATGCTTCGTACTTTTCTACCATCGGTGATCAGTTATTCAAAATGTGATAAGGAGGTTGAAGTTTGTGTCGCCGACAATGGTTCTACAGATGGTTCTGTAGAAATGCTTCGCGAGCAATTTCCTGATGTCAGAATCCTTATTCTCGATCAGAATTATGGTTTTGCTGACGGCTATAATATCGCTTTGCAGCAAATTGATGCGGAGTATGTGGTGCTTTTGAATTCAGATGTTGAAGTCACCGATCATTGGCTCGAACCAATGATCTCTTATTTAGATGCGCATCCCAAAGTTGCGGCTTGTCAGCCAAAGATTAGAAGTCAACGTCATAAAGACCTTTTTGAGTATGCCGGAGCTGCCGGTGGCTTTATCGATAAGTATGGCTATCCTTTTTGTCGTGGCCGTGTGTTGGGGAGGGTTGAAAAGGATAATGGACAATACGATACTGTGTTGCCGATTTTCTGGGCAACCGGTGCCGCTTTATTTATTCGACTTGCTGATTATCGCGAAGTGGGGGGACTCGACGGACGCTTCTTTGCACACATGGAAGAGATCGATTTGTGTTGGCGATTGCGCTCTCGAGGATTCGAGATCGTTTGTATTCCCGAAAGTATGGTGTATCATGTTGGTGGCGCCACGCTAAAAAAAGAAAGTCCGCGCAAGACTTTTTTGAATTTTCGTAATAATCTTGTCATGCTTTATAAAAACCTGCCGGAGGGTGAGGTGGAAAAAGTGATGCGTGTTCGACTATTCCTTGATTATATTGCTGCTTTCACTTTCTTATTGAAAGGGCAGTTTTCTAACGCAAAAGCGGTGATTAGTGCCCGCAAAGCCTATCAGGATATTTATACTTCATTCACTTCAGCTCGTCAAGAAAACTTAAGAAAAAAAACACTGAATCCAATTCCTGAACGGATAAAAAGTAGTATCTTGTGGCAGTTTTATGCGAGAAGACGCCAACAGTTTTCTCAATTGTCAGATTTAAACAAATAAATATATGGAAAACGTAAAAAGAGGCATCGGGCTGGTTGCGCATGATGCGATGAAGAAAGACCTTATTGAGTGGGTATTATGGAATTCAGAACTACTGATGGGTAATAAATTCTATTGTACCGGTACTACAGGAACCTTAATTTTGGAAGCTTTGCAGAAGAAACATCCGGAAGAAGAATGGGATTTTACCATTCTTAAATCGGGTCCGTTGGGGGGTGACCAACAAATGGGATCTCGTATTGTAGATGGTCAGATTGATTATCTTTTCTTCTTCACCGATCCGATGACATTGCAGCCTCATGATACTGATGTGAAAGCATTGACCCGTTTGGCTGGTGTTGAAAACATCATATTCTGTTGCAATCGCTCTACTGCAGATCATATCATTTCCAGTCCTTTGTTTATGGATCCGGACTACGAACGCATTCATCCCGACTATTCTGGTTATACAAAACGATTTGAAAATAAAACAGTGGTAACGGAAGCTGTTGAATCGGTTAATAAGCGAAAAAGAAAGAAGAGCTAACCGGTTGGTTTCCCCTACGCTTTACATCTCATTCTCCCCGATAGGTCTATTTCTCACCTATTGGGGAGTCTTTTTTTTATCTACTACAATGCATTTCCACTCCGGCAGAATCTATGTCCGCTCCCATGGGTGGATTTCGCTTCGAAAGGCAAATGTCTATGGCTTCAATGGTCTGAAGTTCATTGAATAACCTTTCAACGATTCTTGCACATACATGTTCCAATAGCTTTGATGGAACATTCATTTCAGCTTTAACGATTTCAAAAACTGTTGCGTAGTTTACTGTATCTGCAACTTCGTCTGACTTAGCTGCTTTATTCACATCCACTTTAAGTTTCAGCTGAATTAAGTAAGCATTGCCTATGACCCTCTCTTGTGGTGCTACTCCATGATAGGCATAGCAACTGATATCTTTCAAAAGTATATAGCTTTGATCTATTTTCATTATTCGTTAATTTTCTGTTGCGGTAAAGATAATGATTTATTTTGGGATAGAAACCTTGCTCTAGGATAGAGGAGCATTCTATAGTGAATTTTCAACTAGGAATAGTATTCATTATTCCTCTTCATCCTATCATAGTAAGCTTATTCTATAAGAAAGATAAGTAAAGGATACCGTTGTTGTTACCTAACCACGGCCGTGAAGAATTCTCTTCACGGATGTGATAAATAATGTTCATGGCCGTGGTAAGTATTTACCACGGATGTGAACAGTTAAAGATAGTGAGTAGATTGCAAAACAATGACGAGAGTATAACCTATACTTGATTAAAGGTGTTTATCTGAACCCTATATAGATTAGTAGATCGATCTATAATATCTTTCTTCGTTTTCCCGTTTATTTATTCCCAAGGCAGATGTCTGGCCACATCTATTACGTGAGGAATCTCTTGGTTTAAAGGCTCGCCGTTCAGTACCTTTTCATACTTCTTTAAATAGGCCTCTGCCATGACTTTTGAGTTGAAAAGATCTCTAGCATATTCATGACAAACTTTAGGAGCATATTCGCTAGCTTCTATATGTTCAGCCATTTCTGCAGCGCTGTTAGTGAGAAAACCGACTTCAGGCACCACTAATTCGGTGAGTGCGCCGTATGGAGTTCCAAAAACGGGAGCGCCAAAGTATAATGATTCTGTTATAGCCAAACCAAAAGGTTCGTGCCAAGTGACTGGAAAGATAAGCCCTTTCGATTGTTGAATCACAGCTCTTTTCTTTGCATCATCAACCATGCCGTGAAAATGGATTCGAGGATTCCAAGTGAATCGGAAGCCCATTTTTAAGTTGAGGCGATATCCACCTAAAACATCCAGTTCGGCGCCTTGCATTTTCTGAACCACCGCCATAGCGCCTTTGACGTTTTTAACCTTCCAAGCAGCTTTGCCTAAAAAATGATACCGTTTTCGAGCCAAATCGAGATTGGCAACTCCGTAATCATCCCAGTCTAATCCATTGTATACAAAAGATTCGCTTCCGAACCTTTCTGCGTGATTGCGAGAAACGAAAACTACATTTCGATCTACATTCGATGGAATTCCATTTCCATGTGCGGTTAATAGGTGAGGTTGGGTTATTCCTTCTGGCACAGGAAAATTGAAATGAACAATATCTGTATTTTCAGGTATTAAGTTCTTTAACTCTTTTGAAGGGTCTAGTTCAATTACTTTTGCAAAAGGACAATACGAACCTTTGGCTGCTATGAAAGTGATGTTATGTCCTAATTTGTTAAGCTCTTTGCCTAGATACCAAACCACTCTTTGAGTTCCTCCATATTTAATGGAGGGGATCTTATCTTTTAAGACGATTGTGATATTCATTAATTTTTCTTTATATGATTAAGCGAAACAAAAGTAGCAAATTTATTTGATTAAAAGATTGTTTGTATGGAAAAATGATGACGATCGGTCTATGCCTTTATTTGATTTTTAGGAAATCTTTTTGTGCAACTAGCTGAGGGATTAGTTTAAGTAGAATGGGGGTGGACACTCTACAGATTAGAAGAGTAAGTAGTAAGAGTAGGCTTGCTTCTGCCCATTCATTTTGAACATACCTCGAAACAAGTGGACTAATGAAATGTAGAATTGGCCCATGTATACTAAGTGTTATGATAGAATATTGTCCAATGTAGGACACAAAACGCATTCTCTTTATTCTCTTGCAAAGTAACATGATGACGAGAATCCCACAGAACGCAGCAAGATATACTTGCCAAATATAGCCGGGATAATTGTTGGTTCGCATTCCAAGAGGGGTGCCTGTGAAGTACATGATGACTAGGGCTACTAGAATCAGCAATGGACTAATCTTATCGAATCGATGATTGGGAAAGAGGAAGAAATTATATCTTCTGATCCAAAATCCGGCTACATAGAACGGGAGTGCCGTCATGGCAATATCGATATACAGAGGTAAGGTGATTTGAAATTTACCAAGAAAGAAACCGGCACATCCTATCAGGAAAGTACACATAAACATCAAGGATAGATGCTTTTCGCGCAAGAAATGGATGAGATAGAAGAGAATGTTGCAATGGAACAGAGCCAAGAGAAACCATATTGGAGGATTAAATCGGATGAGGCTATGTCCTTGAAACACAAGCAGCAATTCCTTCCATTGCACTGGCAGTCTGAACAGGCTTGGGAAAATGAATCCGATGGTGAACATGAGCAAAAATGAGCTCAAGTAGAAGAATAGAAAAGGGATGGCTAGTTTGTTGATTTTCCTTAGGGTGAAGTCTGAAAAACCACTATAGGATTTGAAAAAGATTCCGGAAATGAAGAAGTAAAGCGGCATGCGAAAACATGACAGCATTGAGTTGTAGTCTAACTCATTGAAAGCTCCTCCTATGTGCGACATTACGACTAAAATAATGCAGACTCCTTTCGTTAAGTCTACAAAATCAAAGCGCTTCTTTTGCTCTTCTTTCATTTGATCTTTTTTATTTTCTAGGATCTCTTCCGGTGTATTTGATGAGTTCGCGAATCTTTCGATTCAATTCTTCAGCTTTCATCAACTCTTCAAGGGTGAGATGCATCCGGTAGCGCCAATAGTTGAGAGGGTTGGCTGGAACGTTAATTCGCTCTTCTTCTACGTTCGGATTTCTCAATTTCCCATCTATGCTTAGCCAATCTTGGAAAGATAGTATGCAAAGTAGAGAATTACTTTTCAGATGCTTGCGTACAATCTCTTCACAAAGTTCAGTAGTGGCAATGCTAGGAGCAGTGCCACTATGTCCAAGGATGTGGTTATAATAGCGCTGTGTTTGCGAAAGATCCTCTTCCCACCAACCACGCAAGGTAGACATATCGTGAGTGGATATAGTGCATACAGAACGATAAGGGTAGTCAGCAAGAGAGCCAAACTCTTGCATGGGCTGTTTAGGCATACGTTGAATCTCCAAACTAAGAATGCGAAGATCGTTCATCACAGAAGGAACACATTCGGGAATCATACCTAAATCTTCTCCGCAAACCAACATACGCGTTGAGGCTATTAGCTGCGGAAGTTTACTCATGGCTTGCTGGCGCCAAAATTCATTGTGCCTGTGATAATAGTATTGGTTGTATAAGTGATTGAACGCTTCCTGTTCCTCTTCCCTGAGTAGACGGAATATAGGATCATGTTGCACTCCGATGCGAGGATGGTATTTCCCTGCATCTTTTGCATCAGGAACAAAAAGAACGTTACTGATCAATGTGTATAATCCATCCCTTATCCGAACACTAGTTTTATCAACTTTTTCAGCAAAGAAGTTCTTCACCGCCCGTTGTGTTTCAAACTCCGGTTTCATCGTATAAACATCAGAGGCATTTCCCAATTGAAGAAAAGCTTCTTTTACGTATGCAGTGTGTTCTCCAAACAATTGTTGGAGGAAGGATTCGTGAATGGAAGGAATCAGATAGTCTTCTTTAAAAGGGAAACCATAGTTTTCAATCTCTTCACGAGTCATAGGAATTGAAGGCGTGAAGTGTCCTAATAATCCATGTACGGCATGCATCGGTATTTCCCAAATACGGAAAAAACCAAGAATATGGTCGATGCGATAGGCATCAAAGTATTCTGCCATTTTCTTGAAGCGTTTCATCCACCAACTGTAGCCGTCTTTTTCCATCACGTCCCAGTTGTAGGTAGGGAATCCCCAATTTTGTCCGTTAAGAGAGAAGTCATCGGGTGGGGCGCCGGCTTGTGCGTTGAGATTGAAATAGTGTGGCTCTGTCCATGCTTCAACACTATTTCGACTGATTCCAATTGGAATATCCCCTTTAAGTACCACGCCGTTTTGGCGGGCATACTTCGTTACGGATATTAATTGTCGATGTAGGTGAAATTGGATATAGTAATAGAGTGCAATCCGTGAGTAATCCTTAGATTCCGGTTGACACATATTTTCTATCTCTTGGCTATTGTAGACTGCATATTTACCCCATTCGTTGAAATTAGGGGTGTGAAAAGTATCCCGTAAATAACTAAAAGTAGCGTAAGGTTGAAGCCACTCTTTGTTAGCTTTGAAGAATTCAGCAAACTCTTCTGAAGCTAATATCTCTTCTCCTTCTTGCTCGAATATCAAACGGTAGTAGGCCCATTTGGTGATGTTAACAGCCTCGTAGTCCAAGGCAGGGAGGGCGTTCAGTTCTTTCTGCTTTGCATTGAAAAGTTCTGCAGTAGCTTTGTCTTTTAAAGCCCCCATTTGCATGATGTCTGCATACATCGGGTGAAAAGCATAAATCGAGATGCTATTGTAGGGATAAGAATCGGTCCATGCATGAGTCATCGTGGTATCATTGATGGGTAAGATCTGTATCACCTTTTGTCGGATACTTACCGCCCAATCAATCATGCGTTTCAGATCTCCGAAGTCGCCGACTCCATAGCTATGCTCTGATTTCAAGGAAAAGACAGGAATAGCTATGCCTGAACCTTTCCAAGCAGGAATATCAAAATAGGCATATCGGTCGGAAATGACCAACGTTTCGTTGGTTTGTAACTGCGGATCAGCAACATAACGGTTTGGATTGTTTTCCCAGCAGTCTGCTCTCTTTTCTTCTTTATGATAAAGGATGAATTTGTATTCTAGCGGAAACTGTAAAGTGCTTGCATCTAATTCGATCTGCCACTCAGGGAAGTTGATATCCTCCATCGGAAGGGCTTTGTCCGGATTCCAGTTTCCCAACTCTTCCTGATTTCCGCAAATGGCCAAGCAATACGCATTGTTTATTCGTGGAGCATACGCTTTAATGAGAAGCCCTTGTTTGCAACCACTGGTAACGCCTGCTTTATCTGGGCGAGCCAATAAAGATTCGGTGAAAGCTGAAGTGTAAAAGTAAGACTGTTCGGGAATGTCTTTCCAACAGTCTTTAACTACGAACTTGTGATTCTCATCACCGCTTAAGAAAAGATATCTAGGAATGCTATCCCATTCTTTGCGAATAAGGGTAGCGTTCTGTTCAATCTGATAATTGTAGTGGATAGGGATTCCTTCTTTGGGGGCTTCTATGCAAACTTCTGCTGTCCAGTGAATGCCATCTGTTGTATGCATTGGAATAGACGCTGGTTGAAGTCCGGCAATCTTGACTTCTTCACCCCAACTGGTACGATATTCGATATGAAATGATACAACCATATATGTAAACTCCATTTAGATTGGCCTTAATTATAGTGCAAGTATAAGCTATTTTTCTGAATAAAAATAAAAGGAGCTGTTTTAGGGCTCCTTTTAATCTTTAGTTTATATACTAATTAACATATATGTCGCTTTATCCACATCTTGAAGTACCACAAGTTGTACAAATCAGACAACCTTCTTGGTAGACTAAAGACTCGTTGCCGCAGTTGGGACATCTTTTTCCTTTAGCTTCTGTTCCGTCTTGAATGTACTTCTTCAATGCACGTTCAACACCGTTTTTCCAAGTGTTAATGTTTTCGCTATTCAGTTGTAGAGAACCAACCAACTTTATTACTTGTTCTATCGGCATCCGGTAACGAAGCACTCCAGAGATTAGTTTAGCATAGTTCCAATATTCCTTATTAAATTTCTCCGACAAACCTTCAATTGTTGTTTTATATCCACGTTTGTTTTCGAACTGGAAGTCGTAGCGTTTATTTCCTTCTTCATCAACATTTTTGATGATGCGTCCGGTGGTCACACTCTTTGGCAACAAAATACCTTCGTCATCATCTTGCAAACCTGTGAATATCTCGTAAGGATGCCCATCGAGCAAACCTACAAAGGCTACCCATTTATCTTTGTTGTTTTGGAAACGTACTACGTCTGCTTCCAAAATTTTCGGGCGAACTTCTACAACCGTAGGTGGTTTGCAAGGAGGTAAGTCATTCTTTTTGTCTTTCTCAGATTTAGCAGCAATCAATACTCCCGAACGAGAGCCATCACGATATACCGTACATCCTTTACATCCAGATTTCCAAGCCTCTACGTATAGTCTGTTTACTAGATCTTCATCAACATCGTTCGGCAGGTTGATAGTAACGCTAATTGAATGGTCTACCCATTTCTGGATTCTTCCTTGCATTTTCACTTTCATCAACCAGTCTACGTCGTTTGATGTCGCTTTATAGTAAGGAGATTTGGCAACTAATTTATCAATTTCTTCCTGTGTATATCGTTTAGCTGGATCATAGCCGTTGGCCTCCATCCAAGTCACAAATTTGTGATGGAATACAATGTATTCTTCAAATGCATCGCCAGTTTCATCTACAAAATCCACATGAACATTGGTGTCGTTTGGATTTACTTTTCTTCTGCGTTTATACACCGGAAGGAATACAGGCTCAATGCCGGAGGTAGTTTGAGTCATCAAACTAGTTGTCCCTGTAGGAGCAATAGTGAGACAGGCAATATTTCGGCGTCCGTACTTTTTCATTTCAGCATACAATTCCGGATCATTCTCGGCTAAACGCTGTATGAACGGATTCTTCTCTTCACGTTCGTTGCTGTAGATCTCAAATGCACCACGTTCTTTTGCCATAACAACAGAAGAACGATACGCACCTAGTGCTACGGTCTTATGTACTTTTTCAGAAAATTCAGTAGCTTCTTCTGTTCCATAACGTAATCCTAAAGCTGCTAGCATGTCACCTTCAGCTGTAATACCCACACCAGTTCGGCGACCTTGTCCACTCTTCTTGTAGATCTTTGCCCATAAATTGAGCTCGGAACGTTTCACCTCTTCATTTTCAGGATCCTCTTTAATCTTGTTCATGATGCGCTCAATCTTCTCCAGTTCAAGATCAATGATGTCATCCATGATACGCTGAGCTAAAGCAATGTGCTTGTTGAATAACTCAAAATCAAAATAAGCGTCAGCTTTAAAAGGGTTGATTACATAAGAGTATAAGTTTATAGCTAACAAGCGGCAAGAATCATAAGGACACAATGGAATTTCCCCACAAGGATTTGTAGAAACTGTTCTATAACCTAGATCTGCGTAGCAATCAGGTACTGATTCCCTAATGATTGTATCCCAAAACAAAACACCTGGTTCTGCTGATTTCCATGCATTGTGAACTATTTTTTTCCACAGCGTAGAAGCTTCAATTTCCTTGGTAAACGTTGGCGTAGCCGAATCAATTGGATATTGTTGCACATAAGGTTTACCGTCAACAGCTGCTTGCATGAAAGCATCGTCTAGCTTTACAGAAACGTTAGCACCTGTCACTTTACCTTCAGTCATTTTAGCATCGATAAATGCTTCCGAATCAGGATGCTTAATGGATACACTGAGCATTAATGCTCCTCTACGTCCGTCTTGAGCAACTTCACGAGTAGAGTTTGAGTAGCGCTCCATGAAAGGAACCAAACCTGTAGAAGTCAGTGCGGAGTTCTTTACGGGAGACCCTTTAGGACGGATGTGAGATAAATCATGGCCAACACCACCGCGTCTTTTCATCAACTGAACTTGTTCTTCGTCAATTTTAATAATGGCGCCATAAGAGTCGGCAGCGCCATCAACTCCGATAACAAAACAGTTAGATAAAGAAGCAACTTGGTAATCGTTGCCAATACCAGTCATCGGGCTTCCTTGAGGAACAATATATCTAAAATGGTCTAGTAGATCGTATAATTCCTGAGCAGTTAATGCATTCGGATACTTCGCTTCAATACGCGCTACTTCATTGGCTATTCTCCAATGCATGTCTTCCGGAGATTTCTCATAAATGTTTCCGAAAGAATCCTTTACTGCATATTTGTTTACCCAAACTCTTGCAGCAAGCTCATCGCCTTGAAAATATCGTAAAGATTCTTCGTAGGCCTCTTCATAAGAATAAATTTGCTTTTCCACGATCTTTTGTGTCTTAGATTTTATTTTTTAATAAGTAATGTGTAGAAGTTTACTTATCTGTAACAAATGCGACTGCAAAGCTAAGAATGTTTTTTTATCTATCAAAATAAAAATGAAATATTTTATTCGAAGCTTTAAAGTTTTCCATTTGATTTATATAAGTAATTAAATAACAGATAAATAGCATTTTTGTTCATTGCTAAAAGTTTTCTAAAAAGGAAATTATAATAATTATCTAATATATTGAATTAATTATTTATTTTTTATATCTTTGCAAGAAAAGATATGTTTGAAACCGTAAAGAATAGAAGGACTATTCGGAAATATCAGCAGAAGGATGTGAATGCTGATTTGTTAAATGATTTGCTTGAAACTTCATTTCGTGCATCCACCCTAGGAGGAATGCAATTATATAGTGTTGTAGTGACCCGTAATGAGGATATGAAGGCTAAACTCTCTCCCGCTCATTTTAATCAACCCATGGTAAAAGGGGCTCCTGTTGTACTTACATTTTGCGCAGATTTTAGACGTTTTAGTGAATGGTGCCGACTGCGAAATGCTGTTCCTGGGTACAACAATTTCATGTCTTTTATGAATGCCACAATGGATACTTTATTAGTCGCTCAAACCTTTTGTACTTTGGCAGAAGAAGTGGGATTGGGTATTTGTTATTTAGGTACTACGACTTATAATCCACAAATGATTATCGATACTTTAGAACTACCGAAGTTGGTTTTCCCCATCACGACCATTACTGTAGGGTATCCTGATGGTATTCCTGCTCAAGTTGATCGTTTACCTTTGAGGGCTGCTGTTCATGATGAATTGTATCATGACTATACCCCTGAGGCGATTAATGAGTTATATGAATACAAAGAATCGTTGCCTGAAAGTAAGCAGTTTGTTGCAGAAAATAATTTGGACACGCTGGCTCAAGTCTTTACAAATATTCGCTACACCCAAAAAGATAACGAATTTATGTCTGAAAACTTGTTGAAAGTTCTCCGAAGCCAAGGCTTTATGGATTAAATATTTTTATTGAGCGTAAGACCAAAATAAAATGCCGCCTGCTAGATCTGTTATAGCAGGCGGCATTTTATTATTAAGTATGTCTTTTACTTATTCTTCAATAATGATTCTATTTCTTGGACTTCTGTTTGGAAGCTTTTATCAACTTCCAACTGTCCCTTAACTGTTTTACAAGCATGTAGCACTGTTGCGTGATCTTTATTTCCAATGAATTTGCCAATCTTAGAAGTAGAGAAGTCAGTATGGTTTTTAGCTAGAAACATAGCGATTTGTCTTGCCTGAACTACTTCTCTCTTTCTTGATTTGGTATGTATAGCAGAAGCCTCAAGATCGAAGTGTTTGCATACAACTTTCAGTATATCATCAATAGTAACCGATTTGGTTTCGTTGTGAACTACTCCGTGTACGATGTGTTGCGCAAGGTCTAAGTCTATTTCTTTATTGAAAATAGTTGAACGTGCCATGATAGCAATAACAATACCTTCTAAGTCACGTACACTTTCATTAACGTTCTCTGCTATGTAGTCGATAACTTCAGAAGGAAAACGTAGTCCATCACGATGTATTTTATTCCTAAGAATGTTCTTTCTAAGCTCCACTGTTGGCTTTTCCAATTCGGCTACCATTCCCCATTTAAATCTTGTCAAGAGTCGCTCTTCCATGCCTTGTAAAAGCACAGGAGCACGGTCTGAAGTCAATATCAACTGCTTACCGTTCTGATGGAGGTGATTAAATATGTGGAAGAAGGTGTTTTGAGTCTTGGTTACACCTGCAAACTCTTGTATATCATCAATGATTAAGACATCAATTGTTTGATAGAAATTAATGAAGTCGTTTGTAGTATTGTTACGTACGGAGTCTGTATATTGCACTTGGAATAGATGTGCCGAAACATACAATACTCTCTTTTCATTATACAACTCCTTGATTTTTGTGCCAATTGCATTAGCTAGATGCGTCTTTCCAACTCCGGAAGCACCATAAAGGAATAGCGGATTGAAAGCCGTACCTGCAGGATTTTGTGCAACAGCTTCAGCTACACTTCTTGATAGTTTGTTACTGTAGCCTTCTATAAAGTTCTCGAAATTATAATTCGGATTAAGATGCGGATCTAAATCCTGAACGGCAGGAGCTTTTAAAAAATTAGGGGCTTTGTTGCCATCAAAGATACTTTTGGGTGTGATGGCTGTAGAACGGTTACTTGCTTCAAGATTCACGGTTTGGTTAGGAACTGAAGTCTTGTCAACCATTACATTATACATTAACTTAGTTCCTTCGCCAATAGCTTTGTATAACGTCTTACGTAACAAATCCACGAACTTTTCTTCTAGTATTTCATAGAAAAATTGACTCGGGATCTGTACGATCAATGTTTTGTCCTCAAATTTTAAAGGGACAATCGGAGCAAACCAAGTATTATATGTTGTTTCAGGAACATTGTCTCTAATTATACTGAGACAGCGGTTCCAAAGTACAACATGATTTGATTCAACCATAGTGACTTTTATACATTTATTAATTAAGCGAAAACTTCTACGTTTGCAAAATTGGGAATCTTATCTGAGAAAAACAAATTATTTTTTTCTTGGTATTTTCAGAAAAAGAATAAATCATTTACTTTCAATGACTTATATATTTGTGTATAAGTGATATCGATTTTCCTCTCTTGTATTTATGTAAGTGATTGTAATAGAGTGAGTTATTCGCCATTCTTCGTTTTTATAATATGACGTATTTATACGTACATTAACATCATTTCTGTTTGTTGATAGACTTTTGCAACATTTCTTTATACATCGCTTATTTGTCTGTTATTTAGACAAAATCTATATAATAAAGAATTTCGTTATTTATCTTTCTTACCGAATACAGAGAAATGAACGTACCTTTTTGGGTGGGCTTTTAAATCCTCAAGTAGGCTTGCAGCATTTGCTGATGTCGCATTTAAGTTATTATATAAAGCTGGATCATTAAGTAGCAGACCTATTGTGTTGTCTTTGCTATTAAGTTTGTCTGTCATCGTTTTTACGTTAGCAAGCGTGGCATCAATTTTCTTAAAAGTAGATGCGTAATCAATTTCTTTCAAGTTTCCGCTAATCACAACAAAGTTATCTCCAATGGTGTTTAATTTACCTGTGAGTTGGGGAATATCTTTACTCATTAAGTTTTTAACCTGTGAACTCACTACAGCTAGATTGGCTGTTGTTGTTTCAATAGAGTGTAGAGTAGAGGGAATACTTTTATCACTTACTATAGTGTTCAGTGAAGTAAGTATCGAATCCAACTTAGGGAGCATATTTTCAATTTGAGGCATTAACTTAGCTACACTCTCCATCATTCCGTTGTTCAAATTGCCTGGGATTGTATCTCCGACGGCATATTTCTCTCGTGGATTATTAGCTAAAAGAATATTCATTCGTACACCACCCATCAGTTCGGAAACTAGTTCGGCACTGCTTCCTTTCGGAATGCGTAGTTCTGTATCAAGCTCAACCTCAACTATTACATTTCCTGGGTTTACATAATCATATTCGATATCTCGTACAATACCTACTCTTACTCCATCAGCAAATACTGGACTTGATTTAGTGAGTCCATTTACATTTTGGAATTTTGCGTAGAAGTAGCTTGAAGGTTGAAACATGTGAATTCCTTTCAACCAATTTATACCATAGATAAGCACACATAATGCAATGATGCCTGTTATTCCTATTCTGACTTCTTTTGTAATATACTTCATTTTATTTTTTATTTATTTCTTCTTTTCTTAAATAAAGCTATTGCTTCATTGATGTTCATTTTCTCACCATTCTGGAAGGCCACAATAAAAGCGTCTTTGAATTGTGCTGATATAGAACGCTTAGTACGCAATACTGTATTGTAATTTTCAGATTCACCATACGTGTATTTGTAAAGGCCACCTTCTTTATAAAAATCCACGTTTTTAACTCCCTTGAATTGTCTATCATTCTTGGACAAAGGTTTAGAGGAGGTTAGTATCTGTATCTTAAACGTTATTTCGCTATTAATAGTTGCATTCTCTGATTTTACTGGTCGTTCGGAAGTGCGTCTAGTATTTTCTTTAGGAATGGATTCGGCGATCAAGTCTTGCTCCTTAGGCGTAGAATCGACTTTTTCAGAATCATTCTCTATCTCATTAGCTTCCGTAGAGGGCTCATCCGCAGGAATAATAGTTCTACTCACTCCTGTTAGTCTAATTTCTTGTTCTCTTTTATAGTTAAGAAAAGCACGATATATGCCTTTGCCCATTGTGTCTGCTCCTTGTTCAGAATTTAAATATCGTTCCTCTTCAGGAGTTGAGATAAAACCTAACTCAACAAGAATACTCGGCATAGCACTAGCTTTTAGAACTAAGAACCCAGCTTGGTGAACCCCGCGATCTACACGTCTGCAAGTGTGCCGGAATTGTTTCTGAACTAATGAGGCCAAATGTACACTTTGCTCCATATATTTATCTTGCATGAATTCAAAAATAATATATGATTCAGCAGAATTCGGATTAAAGCCGGCATATCTGGTTTGATAATCACTTTCATAGAGAATAACAGAGTTTTCTCGCTTAGCAACCTCTAGATTGGCGTTCGACTTAGCCAAACCTAACGTCCATGTTGATGCCCCTTTGGCTGTCCGATTGTTGGCAAGTGCATTGGTGTGAACCGAAATAAAAAGATCAGCTTTGGCATTATTGGCTATTTCAGCTCTTCTGTCTAATGGAATAAAAATGTCTCTGTCACGGGTATATATAACTTTGACATCGTTGCAATTCTGTTTGATTAGATTTCCTAATTTGAGAGCAACGTTAAGATTGATATTTTTTTCTCTTGATGTTTTGCCAATAGCACCTGGATCATGACCTCCATGACCAGCGTCAATGACTACAACGAAATCTTTTCCCCATAAATCACCGATACATAGGGGAGAAGTGAGTAGCCACAGGCATATAGATAGAAATAATATGTATGTTTTATGCGGTTTCATATAAATACAATGCAAATGTAGTAGAATTTTGCTGAAAACTCATGATTTACAATTAAGTTTTGTGTTTTTTTCCGTTTCAAGAAGGCTTTTTTCCTTAAAACTCTGTTACTTTGCATTGCTAAGAAAAATTATACGATGATGCTTAAGTTTTTGAAGAATTGGACGTTACCCATTGCTATGCTCGTAGGTGTCTTTGGATATCAACTGTTTATTTACTTTTCTTTTTTGACTCCGTATCTCATCTTTACGATGCTTTTGCTTACTTTTTGTAAGATTGCACCTCGTGATTTGAAGCTTAAACCATTGCATGCTTGGTTATTACTGATTCAGATAGTCGGTGCTCTTTTAGCTTATTTGCTCCTTTTGCGTTTAGATAAAGTGATAGCTGAGGGGATTATGGTATGTATTATTGGTCCTACAGCAACTTCTGCTGCAGTAATTACTTCTAAGCTAGGAGGGAGTGCAGCTAGTCTGACTACATATACGTTGCTAGGTAATATTGCTACAGCCATAACAGTTCCTATACTTTTTCCTTTCATAGAAGTCAATTCTGATGTCAGTTTCTGGATAGCTTTTATGGTTATTCTTGGTAAAGTCTTTCCGTTGTTAATTTGCCCCTTTCTTGTTGCTTGGTTGTTAGAACTATATCTTCCTAAAGTCCATAACAAACTACTTGGCTATCATGAACTTGCTTTTTATTTATGGGCAGTTTCGTTAGCTATTGTTACAGCTCAAACGATGGCGTCGTTGGTGAACGATCCAACAGATGCTTTGAAAAAAGTATGGATTGCAGTAGCAGCATTGATTGTATGCTGTTTACAGTTCTTTTTTGGTAAGACTTTGGGGGCAGTTTATCATGATCGCATAAGTGGAGGGCAAGCATTGGGGCAGAAAAATACAATTCTTGCTATTTGGATGGCTCACGCCTATTTAAATCCTTTGTCTTCTGTAGCTCCAGGATCGTATGTTTTGTGGCAAAACATTATCAACTCATGGCAGCTATGGAAAAAGAGAAAGAATGAGATAAAATAATGAATATAAGATATTGATATTTAGTTATTTGCTGTTTATGTTCATCTTTTCCTTTGTTTTTCCGATTTTCCTATTAATTCTAATAAATGCGTTTATTTTGTTACCAGTTTGTTACTCGAATAGTGGAAAATCCAACGTAACTGCCCCCCAGTGTCCAATGTAAATTGCCCCCCTGTTTCATTTTTTTCAAATTGATAAAATCATCACTTCCAAAAGTGCTCTGTTCGCTACCAGTATGCTGGGGTT
>JAFABG010000001.1 GCA_023426145.1 Bacteroidota bacterium
TAGGAAGGAACATGGACAATATATCTTTATAATCGATTGGTTTCTTTTGCATGAAGCAAAAGTAATATTTTATAGATTAAGTAGAAAAAGACAAAATGTTAAATCCCCAACTTTACGGACTGACCCAAAGAAAGCCCGGAATTCTTGATAAAATTCCGGGTTTCTTTTAAACAATGATCGGGGTATAAAACGACATAAATCAGTATAACTCTAGCCCGAATTCATCTTTTAAAGCCATAAGTGCCTGATTCTTCTGAGCCATCATCTGAAATTTCTCCACACGACCGACTACTCGAACAGATTCAGAATGCTCACTAACACGTACGTTCATCAAAACCTTACCATTCCTTAATTTCTCACGAAGGAAGGTTTGAATCTCAGGGGTCAATGCTACAAATTCTTTCGCAACAATTTCATTATCCACAAGAACTTCAAAAGTAGCCGATTTATCAAGCAATACTGGATGAATCACACCCATACGTTTTGCTAAGGCGACTTGTTCCTTTGGCAACTGACCTGCATATTCTTGCCAATAATAGTTCAAATCCCTATCATTAAAGATAAAATCATCTTGATGCAGTTTATCCTGTTTTATTGGAGTATTATTCTGTCGAAGATCGGTTGTATCTTGCTGAGAATTCTTAATAGACATACTTAAATTCGCCCTATTCAAAACCCTGACCTTACGTTCGTCATTAGCTCTCGAAGCTGAAGTAGCAACTGAAGCATCTTTCGAGGCGGATACACTTGAAGCAGAACTTTGTTGTATTTGAGCCTCATGAGTAACAGAAGAGGCACCGACTCTAGATGAAGTAACTGAAACAGAGGAAATAGCTGCCGAATTCTTACGAACTTCCAATGCAGGGGCAGAATGAGACACCTGATTAGCTGTAGCTTGATTAAATACTGGTTTTATAAGTTCTTTAGGGCTACGCCCACCACTACCATCTTCATCACCCTCAGAAGTCAGCTGAGCAACTTGAATCAAAGTCAATTCAACCAATAAACGCTTATTCTTACTTACACGATAATTTAAATCGCAATCATTACAAAGCTTCATTGCCTTATAAAGGAACTTAGCTGAGCATTTTTGAGCTTGCTCTTTATAACGTTTACGTATACTCGCTCCAACTTCTAACAGTGGCAGAGTAACTTCATCTCTACTTACCAGCAAATCCCGGAAATGAGAAGACAATCCAGTTATAAAATGACTACCATCAAAACCTTTATTTAAAACATCATTAAAAAGTAACAATGCCCCACTAACATTGTTTTCAAGAAAACAATCTGTTAGCTTAAAATAATATTCATAATCAAGAACATTCAGATTATCAATAACACTCTTATAAGTTATATTACCTCCAGTAAAACTCACAACTTGATCAAAGATAGATAATGCATCACGCATACCACCATCAGCCTTCATTGCAATGACATTCAGAGCTTCACTTTCAACAGTTATATTTTCTTTAGAAGCCACATAAGAAAGGTGGTTGACAGTATCTTCAACACTGATCCTATTAAAATCATAAATCTGGCAACGAGAAAGAATAGTAGGAAGTATTTTATGTTTTTCAGTAGTAGCAAGAATGAAAATAGCATGACGAGGAGGTTCTTCTAATGTTTTTAGAAAAGCATTAAAAGCCGAAGCAGAAAGCATGTGCACCTCATCAATGATATAGACCTTATATTTGCCAATCTGGGGCGGAATACGAACCTGTTCTACAAGCTGACGGATATCATCTACCGAATTATTTGATGCAGCATCAAGTTCATGAATGTTATAAGAACGTTGTTCATTAAAGGCAACACAAGATTCGCAACTGTTGCATGCCTCACCATCAGCTGTAGGAGTCATACAATTTATAGTCTTAGCAAAAATACGTGCACAAGTAGTCTTCCCCACCCCTCTAGGACCACAAAATAAATATGCATGAGCTAACTTCTGTGACGAAATAGCATTTTTCAAAGTAGTGGTAAGCGCTCTCTGTCCAACTACTGATTCAAACGTAGAAGGACGATACTTACGAGCTGATACAATATAGTTCTCCATATATAGGGATTCTCTCTTTATTGAATTTTGCAAATTAGCCAATAACCAAAAAAACATTTTGAAATAATGCTTCAAGTTCTATTCAGGCTCTTAGTGCAAATGTACACAAAAAAGTGATAAGTACTAAAAGAAGGATAAAGAAGTTTTAAAGCCAAACCAGTAAGTTTTTAAGTTATTAGTTTTATCTTTGCAGATATTAAAAAGAAGTTTAAAAAAGACATTATGGATAAACTGATCAATCTCTGGAGTTTCATACGTCGGCGGAAATATCTCATCACAGTTGCTACTTTCGCTGTCATTATTGGCTTTTTAGATGAAAATAGCCTATTCCGAAGATTTAGGTATGAGCGAGAAATCAGTCAATTAAAAGATGAAATAGAGAAATACAAGGCTAACTATGAAGAGAACACCCAACGTCTCAATGAGTTAAATAGCAATCCAGATGCAATAGAACAGGTTGCTCGTGAGAAATATCTTATGAAGAAACCGAACGAAGATATTTACGTTTTTGAAGAAAATAATAAATGAAACAACTTATCCCTTTTTTTTTCTCCGCTGGCGCAATCATGGTTCTTGCAGGAGCAGTTATCTATATTTCGGGCTGGAGTTATGCTCCCTACATTTACACTATTGGTGCAGGATTCTTTGCCTTAGCCCAAATTAACACTCCTACAAAAGGCAAAGGAAAGACATTAAAACGACTTCGCATCCAACAAATTTTTGGCGCTATAGCATTAGTATTAACAGGCGCCTTTATGCTCACGACACATGGTAATGAATGGATAGCTTGTCTTTGCGTTGCCGCTATTTTAGAACTTTATACCGCCTTTCGTATCCCACAAGAAGAAGCAAAAGAAGATAAATAAAAAAGCTTATTCATTACTAAATTGTAGTGAATAAGCTTTTTATTTTAATTACTAAACCAAATTTTCCCAAAAAGAGCTGAGGAAAAAATTGCTAATGATTATTATTTCTTTGCAGACGAATATCTAGCATTCAACCCATCTACAATCTCTTTAGTTATATTAAAAGCACTATCAGCATATAATAAATTATCAAAACCAGTATTGCTAAAAATTAAACTGTAACCATGTGATTTATTATATTCTTTCAAGAAGGCATTTATTGAATCACGGAACAACAAACTATTCTTGTTATTATCTTCCATCAATCCAGCCTGCAATTTATTACTCAATTCTTGCAGATCTTGCTCCAATTTCATCAAGCGGTTATACTCTTGTTGTGCTCTTTCCTGTGATAAAAAGGCATTATTTTCAACTTTCTTTTGAAAATCTTGTTTTTCCTTAGCTAGAGAATTAGCTTTCTGGTTCAAAGTCATACGAACATTTTCGCTCTTCTTCACCATAGCCTCATTTAGGTCAACACAAAAATTGTATTTAGCCAACAGTGTATCAATTTCGACATAAGCAATTTTGATGCCAGACAATCCAGAAGCAGCAGGTGTAGGAACAGTCGCAACTTGATTATCAGCTTTACCAGCACATTGCGAAAATAAAACGATAAACGCAACAGCTGCTAAACCGTTCATGAGGTAGTTCAATCTATTCATAACTATAAAATATTGTTTTTTAATTAATTAGTTCATACTATCATTTAAGGTCTTCTCCAACTCATCAATAGAAAAACGAGGCTTCTTTTGTTCAACGCGATCCTGAGATTGAGCGCAGCCAATCCCTTTATTACGCAAAGCCTTATTACCACTCACATGACCATTTGGAAACTTCCCACCCTTAGTAAAAAATACTTTTACCCCTAATAATAGAAGGGAAATAGCAACTATTAACAAAGTTATCAATATAGTCTCAACCATTTCTATTAATTTTGTGAGTGCAAAGATAGACTTTAATGAGAAATGAATTCAGATAAGTCAATCAAATTAACCATATTTAGCAATAGAAGAGAACAAATGACACTCTTTATTCCTAATTATTAAAGAAAAACAGCATGGAAAAAAAAGATTTAAAGCCGGCTGGCGTATTTAAGTATTTTGAAGAAATCTGCCAAGTACCGCGTCCTTCTAAAAAAGAAGAGAAAATAATTGCCTATTTGAAGGCATTTGGAGCTGAACATAACCTAGAGACTCAAGTTGATGAGATAGGCAATGTTTTAATAAAAAAACCGGCAACAGCAGGAAAAGAGAATTATCAAACAGTTATTTTGCAATCACACATCGACATGGTATGTGAAAAAAACAACGATGTACAACATGATTTTCTCACTGATCCTATCGAAACAGAGATAGAAGGAGATTGGTTAAAAGCTAAAGGAACAACATTAGGAGCTGACAATGGCATCGGTGTAGCCACAGAACTAGCTATCCTTGCAGATGACACCATTGAACATGGTCCATTGGAATGTCTATTCACAGTAGATGAAGAAACTGGATTAACGGGAGCATTTGCATTAAAAGAGGGCTTTATGAGTGGTGACATTCTCCTAAATTTAGATTCAGAAGATGAAGGCGAACTCTTCATCGGTTGTGCAGGTGGCATAGACTCTGTTGCAGAATTTGCTTACAAAGAAATAGAAGTTCCCAACGGCTATTTTTTCTTCAAAGTAGAAGTAAAAGGACTAAAAGGAGGTCACTCAGGAGGTGACATTCATCTTGGAAGAGGCAATGCAAACAAAATTTTAAATAGATTCTTATTCCAGACGGCTAGCCTTCATGATCTATATCTCTGTGAAATCAATGGGGGAAATTTACGCAACGCTATTCCTCGTGAAGCTTATGCTATTTGTGCAGTTCCAAATGATGACAAACATGATATTCGTGCAGAGCTCAACATATTCACGAGTGAAATAGAAAACGAACTATCAGTAACAGAGCCTGATCTGAAACTGATTTTGGAATCGGAAAACACCCATAAAGTAGCTATCGATAAAGACACTACCAGCCGTTTATTGAAAGCACTATATGCTGCACCTCATGGAGTCTATGCTATGAGTCAAGACATTCCAGGACTAGTGGAAACTTCTACCAATCTAGCCTCTGTAAAGATGAAACCAAATCATATTATTCGTGTTGAAACAAGCCAACGAAGCTCTATCCTATCAGCACGCAATGATATGGCCAATACCGTACGTACAGTTTTCCAATTAGCAGGAGCTAATGTTACATTTGGAGAAGGCTATCCAGGATGGAAACCTAATCCACATTCTGAAATTCTTGAGGTGGCAACGGAATCCTACAAACGACTTTTCGGCGTAGAAGCTAAAGTTAAAGCTATTCATGCTGGGCTAGAATGCGGCCTATTTCTAGATAAATATCCCACATTAGACATGGTATCTTTCGGTCCGACATTAACTGGAGTACACTCTCCCGATGAACGTATGTTAATTCCCTCTGTTGATAAATTTTGGAGACACTTATTAGACATTTTAGCTCATGTTCCTGCTAAAAAAGGATAATGTATCTTATAGAAAAGATTATGATAAAAGCTCTGTTTTTAGTGCAATTATCATAATCTTTTTAATGCTTTTTTGCATTCCTTATGCCGTCAATAGTCAAACTCAGGCCAAACCTACAAAATTATCTTCCGAACCACTACGCTTCCGTGTAATGAGCTGGAATGTAGAAAACCTTTTTGACACACACCACGACACTCTAAAAAATGATTATGAATATCTTCCTGAAGCCATCCGCCACTGGAATTACACTAAGTACAAAAAAAAACTCGCCAATATTGCCCAAGTCATTACGGCAGTTGGAGAATGGGAACCTCCAGCGCTAGTAGGTTTATGTGAAGTTGAGAACGACAGTGTATTACGGGATCTAACAAGGCGCTCTCCTCTAAAAGAAATGAGTTATCGCTATGTTATGACTAATTCACCAGATATTAGAGGGATAGATGTGGCCTTACTATATCAACGTGACTTGTTTAAACTAGTATCTTATCGCTCCATTTCAATCCCACCTTTCGCACATCACCGCCCTACAAGAGACCTATTGCATGTTAGTGGATTATTATTAACAGGAGATACACTTGACGTTTTTGTGTGCCACCTACCATCTCGATCAGGTGGAGCCAAAGAGTCAGAACCTTACAGGCTTCATGTTGCCAAAGTTCTGCGCATGTCAACAGACAGCATTTTCAAGTCCCGACTACATCCACAACTAATTATCATGGGGGATTTCAATGACTACCCAAACAATAAATCTATCAAAGATATATTAGAAGCTACAATGCCCATAAATGAGAAGAAAGTCTCGCCCAAACTTGAATCATCAAATTCAAAATCATCATCAACTCAAATAAATCCACAAAAACTTTATCATATGCTTGCTCGCAAAGCGATGTCACACAATTTTGGTTCTTACAAGTTTCATGGGCAATGGGGGCTACTCGATCACCTTATTGTATCGGGCACTTTACTAAATACCTCCTCGAGATTTTTCACATGTGAAGACTATGCTAATGTAGCCTATTTACCTTTCTTACTTACAGATGACCAAAAATATGGAGACAAAGAGCCTTTACGTACTTATAAAGGAATGAAATACCAAGGAGGAATCAGCGACCATCTTCCTGTATACATGGATTTTACCCTAATCCCCTATTAATAAAACCTAATAAGCCTTTATTTCAAATACATTTAATAAAAGCCTCTGCCAACGATAAGGTTTCAGGTTTTCCTATATCAATCAAGTCAAGAGTTTCCATCAAGCAACCAGCATAGGGGACTTGACTACAAGTTGCTAAATAAAAATCCATAATTGAAAATTTACCTTCCCATTGCCCTCCCATCATATCAAATATAGTTGGTGAAAGAATATGAATACCACTAAATGCATACTGCTGATGCAGTAATTCATCATATTGAAAACCTTCCGGCTTTACGCTACCAGTATCCTTGTTCATCCACCCTTTCAGCTTGTCTTCCTTATCAAAAAGTAAATAACGAGATGTTTCACGGCGACTAGCAAGTAAGGTAGCAACATTTCCATGTTCCAAATGATAATTATACAATTTACACAAATCTATATTGGACAATATATCTACATTATGAACAAGAAAAGGCTCTTTAGAATTATCAAAAAAGCATCGAGCTTTTTTAATCCCTCCTCCCGTATCTAATAATTGATCTCGTTCATCAGAAATATGAATCGTTAGTCCAAAATCATTATTAGCTTTCAGAAAATCAATAATTTGTTCACCAAAATGATGAACATTAATTACAATTTCACTAAAGCCTGATGCTTTAAGCTTTAAAATAACATGCTCAAGCATTGGACGTCCAGCAACTGGTACAAGAGCCTTAGGCATATTATCTGTTAGAGGTTTTAGCCGGCTACCCAAACCGGCTGCAAAAATCATCGCTTTCATCAAATCAACTGTTTATACTAATAAGATCACTATTTAAATAGAAGTGTCAAAAACCTGTTCAATATTTTGTTCACGATGCATCAATTCTACTTTCACCCCAAATTTTCGGTTCAAATGTTCAGCAAGATGTTGAGCCGAATAAACAGAACGATGCTGTCCACCGGTACAGCCAAAACAGACAGACAAATTACTAAATCCACGCTCCATATAACGCTTTACAGAAGCATCAACTAAAGCATAAGCAGAATCTAGAAAATGCAAAATTTCTCCGTCTTCTTCAAGAAAGCGAACCACAGGCTCATCTAACCCCGTAAAAGGTTTATAACGTTCATATTTACCTGGATTATTTACAGCACGGCAATCAAATACATACCCTCCACCATTGCCTGTAGAGTCATCTGGAATCCCTTTTTTATAAGCAAAACTCATCACTTTAACTGTAAGTTGACGCTTTTGCAAATCATCTTTAAATTGCTTAAGTTCAGTCAACTCATGCAAAACCTTGCAGAGATAGGGATATTCCGGATAAGAATCTTTAAGCAAATCACGCAAATTTTGAATGGCAAAAGGAACACTCTGAATAAAATGAGGTTTCTTTTCGAAGTAGCCTCTAAAGCCATAAGCTCCAAGAACCTGTAGTGTACGGAAAAGAACAAAGTGTCGAAGTTGGCTATAGAAATACTGTTCATCAATGGGTTGATATTTACGCAAAGCAATTATATATTCTTGCAATAACTCTTTTCGTAGGCTATCGGGAAATTTTGCCTTTGCCTGCCAAAGGAAAGAAGCTACATCATAATAAAATGGCCCCATACGGCCACCTTGGAAATCAATAAACCAAGGCTCCCCATCTTTAATCATCACATTACGACTTTGAAAATCACGATACATAAAAGTCGCAGAAGAACTACGCAACAAAACATCACTTAATTTCTGAAAGTCATCTTCCAATTTATCTTCTTGAAATTCCATACCAGTGGCTTTCAAGAAACAATATTTGAAATAATTTAAATCCCAAAGAATAGAACGTTGATTAAACTCAGGTTGGGGATAACATCGAGAAAATTCAAAACCATCAGCTCCAGCAAACTGTATAGCAGGAAGTAAACGGATTGTTTTGCGAAGCATTTCTTTTTCCTCTTCTGAAAACACACTAGTAACTCTAGCCTTCTCTATAGCATTAAACAATAGTGTATCCCCCAAATCTTCTTGAAGATAATAATTTTTATCTACAGAAACAATATAAACCTCTGGAACAGGTAAACCTGATTTACGAAAATGACTAGCCATATAAAGGAAAGCCTCATTCTCTTCAATAGACGTACCACAAACACCTATCAGATTTCTACTGCCGCATAGTCGAAAGTAACGGCGATTTGACCCAGACGATGCTAATTCTGTAATATTTTCGGCAGGAACCCCTGTATATTCTAAATATAATTTTTGCAATTCTTCGGTTATCATAGTTGTATATTTTCGAGCAAAGATAGAGATTAAGAATAGAATAACACCATTTTTCATCTGATTATCTTAGTAACTAATCAGCCTAATTAACACGAAGCATAAAATTCATTCTACTAAAAAAATCACATTTTAAAATAAAATAGTCATAATAATAACCTCAAAAAGCGAGTTTGCCCCGATTAAATAACTAATCGGGGCAAATCACATAATACAATGGCTCAAAAATCAACCATTAACTTTCTTATAATCTTCAAGAAACTTTTTCAATCCGGCATCGGTTAGAGGATGATTTAACAATCCTTTAATTGCACTTAAAGGGCATGTAGCAACGTCAGCACCCACTTGCACACATTCAATAATATGCTTCATATTTCTAATAGAAGCTGCTAACACCTGAGTTTTATAATTATATGTACGATACATGTTCACAATATCAGCTACTAAACCGACACCATCCTCAGATATATCATCTAATCGTCCAACAAAAGGTGAAACGTAAGTAGCTCCAGCTTTAGCTGCTAATAAGGCTTGCCCAACTGAAAAAACTAATGTACAATTAGTACGGATATTTTTCGAAGTAAAATACTTAATAGCTTTAATGCCATCCGCAATACAAGGCACTTTGACAACAATATGCGGATCTAGAGCAGCAAGCTCTTCACCTTCTCTAATCATATCCTCATAATTCGTAGCGATGACCTCAGCACTCACATCACCATTCACAATCTGACATATCTTAATGTAATGCTCACGCTGATTCTCAACACCTTTAATACCCTCTTTGGCCATAAGTGAAGGGTTTGTTGTTACCCCATCAAGTACACCTAGGTCATAAGCCTCTTTAATCTGCTCTAAATTAGCAGTGTCAATAAAAAACTTCATATCTTTATTTTTATGGTTAAATCATTACTGTCCCGTAAAAATGGGTAAATAGTTCTTTGAAATAATTGAAATATAGTCGTTTAAGTGGTGTTTTGAAATGAAACGGATTTGAAATTCTATTTTTGCAGTCGTAATAACGGCTGCATA
>JAFABG010000007.1 GCA_023426145.1 Bacteroidota bacterium
AAAACACCTTTACAAGATCTGTTCAATAAGACTAATTTCAATGAAGTCAAAGAGCAACTTAATCCCTTTTTTCCGGGATGGTTTGATTAATTATTAATTCGTCCCGATTTTAACGGGACACTAATGATGAATTGTCTCGAATGTCCCTTTGTGTAGCAAAGAAGCTACCTAGTTGTGCTTGGGTCTTTAACATGTACGATAAGAATAATCGCTTGATTTTTATTCAAGATGGCGATCAACGGCAAAGAGGAGAATGGGCTTATTCTATACCAGATGCTTTTGGTCGTACAAGTGTTGTAGGTGTCTGTCGGAATACGTTCAATGTGTTTAACCAATCCATCAAAGATCAACAGATTATCGTCTGTCCAGACTTCAATGAGGCGTTTGGTTATGCTATAAAAAATGATGTAATCGAACTCTTTAATCCTACCGTTTTGGAAGTCAACTATTACGATAATTATGATTTTTTAAAAAATGATTATTTTGATCATTCTGACTTAACATATAATCTTGAAAATGGTTTTGATAAGAGATTTTATTGTGATAAAGCCGTCGGTCTTATGACAGGCCATTTGAAAGCTGTTATGAATAAAGAAGCAATTGCGGGCTATTTATCTTCAATCATGTATTATGACTATCGAGGCAGACAGGTACAGATGAAATCTACTAATCAGCTTATCAATGGGTTTGAAAAGGAATACTTTGCTTATGATTTTATCGGTCAACTTTTGAAACGTAAACATGTACATTCTTCGAAAGATCAGGCCATTCAAACAGAACAGTACTCTTACACTTACGATCGTGCAGGTAGAGCTTTAATGACCACACATCAATTAAATGGAAATCCTCCTATCCTATTAATGGATAATAAGTATGACGCTATTGGTCGTTTGAAATATAATAGCCGTAATAGTGGAGTTAATTTGCGTACAGATTATACTTACAATCTCCGTTCTTGGGTTAAGTCTTTGAATACTCCGATATTTAGTCAAACTCTTTATTATCAGGATAGTCGTGGGGGTGACAGCAACATTATTCCAAGTTATAGCGGGAATATCTCCTCTATGGATTGGGCATGGTTCTCTCCTGGAGGTGATGCCAAGCAACATGGCTATGATTTTACTTACGATGGTTTGTCACGTTTGACTTCTGCAGATTATCTTGAAGATGGCGCTTGCAACGGCAATTTTAGCACTTCTTATGCTTATGATAAACATGGAAATCTATCATCTCTCAAGCGTAGTGGCACTAAGGTCTCTGGTGGTTATGGTTTACTTGACGATCTGACTCTTTCTTATCGTGGAAATCAGCTAAAAAATGTAGCTGACAAGTCGCTCAGTCAAGGTTCACCGGTTTGTATGAGTTTTGAAGACGGTTCAGCCCAAGATGTTGAATACACTTATGACGCTAATGGAAATTTGACTAAAGATTTGAACAAAAAGATCTTGAATATTCAGTATAATTATTTAAATTTACCGAGTCGAATAGTTTTTGAAAACGGTAATGCTATTTCTTACGTTTATGGTGCTGATGGTACAAAGCTTCGGACAACGCACGTTATAGGTAATGATACTACCGTTACTGATTATTGTGGCAACGTGATCTATGAAAATAGTATTCCAGTAAAATTGCTGACTGAAGGTGGGTATGTGACTTTGAATGATCATAAATATCATTACTTTATTCAGGATCATCAAGGTAATAACCGTTTGGTTGTTGATCAGAATGGTGTTGTTGAAGAGAAGAATGATTATTATCCCTTTGGTGGTTTGATGTCTAGTTCTTCTAGTTCTGTTCAGCCTTATAAGTATAATGGTAAGGAACTTGATACCAAGAATGGTTTGAATTGGTATGATTATGGAGCGCGAATGTATGATGCGGTTTTGGGCAGATGGCATGTGATGGATCCGATGGCGGAAAAATATTATGGTTGGAGCCCGTATGTTTACTGTAAGAATAATCCTGTGTTGAGAGTAGATATTGATGGAAAGGATGATTATACAATAAATAGCGCCGGTAGGCTTTTTAGAACAACTGTAAAGGGTTCTACCAGTGATAGATTGATGAGTACTAGATCGGGAGTTGAATTGATAACTGTGAAAGATAAAGAATTGCTTTCTGGAATGTATTCTAAACAAGATAGCAAATTAGGAGGTCTAGAAATTTATAATTCAACATCAAGTCTTGAGGATGCAACAGCAGTATTTAAATTTGGAGCTGATAACACTTCTGTTGAATGGAAATTAGATGTATATAATGATAATGGAAGTAAAGTAGCCATTATAGGAACTTCAGGTAAAGAAGGTAGTGTGTTTTCTGATAAACAGAGTGAATTGAATGTAAAAGGAGATAAAGTGGTAGATATGCATTCACATCCATATAATGCCCAAGCTTCTGACCACGACATGAAAATATTGAAAATAAAGACAGGTGCTGTCTATCACAGGGATAGTAAAGTGTTATTCTTTTATAATAGTGGGAATTCACGTATTGGGAATAATGAATATAAAATAGATACAAGTAAAACGTTGTTAGATAAGTTGAAAGATAAATTTATGAAGTAATGAGAACAGCTTTTCTAAATTTGATATTATTATTTGTTATAGTGGGCTGTAAACAGCCTACTATAAACAAAGTTCAGCAAGCTGTGGAAGCACAAGCTAAATTGCTTGTTGATAGTGGCTTGATTGCTAATGAATATGTCGTATTATATGAGTTGGCTATTAATGATTCGAATCATATATACAGTATTCAGGCAGCAGATTGTCCGGCAGATTTAAAAATTGAATATCCTTCAAAGATCATTAAGTACAAGGATAAATATCTCTGTTTTATAGAATTGGATGAGGTACCAATGTCTGCGAAGGAAATGATAGAGGAGTCTGGTTATTCGGGCAATCTCGTGGAAGAAGGAGGCGGGGGAAAGAGTTGGCTTTTGGTTGTTTCTAAACTTGGAGAGAAGAAAAAATTAATAGATATTTCATTACTTAGGGGGTGGGGCACATATTTTAATATAACGGAATTGTGGCCCTATTTTTCGGGGTATGTGAAAGGATGCGCAGTACAGATGGGGATTATGTCTCATAATGTTGAGTTGAACAATTCCTATCTAAGTTGTAATGTGGATAGTATAAAACGGAATTTGCTTTGGAATGAAAACCCAAATACTACAATGATAAAGAGCGTATATGGACAGATATTTCTGAAAAACAATACAGATTCTGTTATTTGCCTATCGTCAAATACAAAAAAGCATTATGTCGTCGTACATGGACAGGATAGCCTTTATTTGTCGCTTTGTGATTCTTTACCCATCACTTTAGCACCGGATGAAAAGAAAATTTTAGAATATAAAAGTCTGCCTTGTCAAGATGAGTTCTTTAGAAATCTTACGTTGGAAGAAGATCCTTGGAAAAGTTTCTATAATCTATTTTGTAGATCAACATACAGCCTTATAAATGTAAATGGGAAAGATTCCCAAACAAAAGTAATGTTTCATGATATTGATAATTATGGATTTAATGTTTCTATGGCGTATCCTAGGATTCAATTTCAGATATTAAATCACGGTATATATGATAAGAAGGATGGGGAAATGTCGAGATTCAGATTTTGGTCTGATAAATGGGATGCTATGAGTAATATTGACAAGCAAAGGTTATCAGATGATGCAGATGAAAAATTTCAAAGAAATGTGAATCAGATAAAGGGTAAAAGTAAGTAAATGAATTTGCTTGCCTATGAGTAGATAACACTAAGCTCCACGCTATCTCTACTACTTGCAGGATCATGAAGGAAATAATCAGGTGATTGTAGATTAGACTGGGCATGAGGAAGAGGTGAACCATTACTATCTGTTTGTTGGTGGTACGTTTGCTTCAGCAGATGATAGTATTAGTTTTATTATATAGGATGACGATAGTAGATATTGTTTTGTTAAGAATATGTATTCTAATTAGGGAGGACTTCAATTCTTTGTTTTTATGTTATTAGTTAGTCGTCCCTTAAAAAGTAATTTATATACTGATTACCAGTAATATAATATGATAATTCCTTTTATATTACTGCAAGTCTTTGTATCTTTGAATGTAAAAACTTGCAGATTTTTATGATAAATACAACTTCATCCTCCCCATCTCTGTTTTCATCCTTGGATGATTTACTGAACTGGCAGCACCCATTGCATAAACTCTCGCACAAGATTAACTGCTCCGTGTTTGAAGAAGCATTCACACCTCTTTATTGCCCAGATAATGGGCGTCCGGCTAAACCGATCCGCCTGATGTGCGGGTTACTGATTCTCAAACATCTGCGTAACCTCTCTGATGAATCCGTTGTAGAACAATGGAGCGAGAATGCTTACTTTCAATATTTCTGCGGCATGCATGAATTTGTGCCTTCTTTTCCTTGCAATTCATCCGAACTAGTCCATTTTCGCAGTAAGCCTTCGGTAAACTCCGTTTATTAATATAATGAATTGTCCCGTATCTTTATGGCTAAAAAGATTATGGTATATTGGACATTAGACTATTTTAGAATTCTCTATAGCGAATATCTAAAAGC
>JAFABG010000008.1 GCA_023426145.1 Bacteroidota bacterium
GCTTTTAGATATTCGCTATAGAGAATTCTAAAATAGTCTAATGTCCAATATACCATAATCTTTTTAGCCATAAAGATACGGGACAATTCATTATATTAATAAACGGAGTTTACCGAAGGCTTACTGCCATCATGCGACAGGGAGTGACGAAGATTTTGTTTTAAGCGCTATTAAAGGCGGATACCAAGAACTTGGGTTTTCAGATCATACCCCTTGGAAGTATCACACGAATTATATATCTGATATCCGCATGCTACCCGAAGAGTTACCTGGCTACATTGAAAGTTTAGGTATGCTGCGAGAAAAGTACAAAGCTCAAATCAGTATAAAAATAGGTTTAGAATGTGAATATTTTCCTGAATACATCTATTGGCTAAAAAATATAATCAAAGAGTATAAATTTGACTATATCATATTTGGGAATCACCACTTTCATACTGATGAGAGATTTCCATATTTTGGAAGAAACACCTGTAATAGAGACATGCTAGATCTATACGAGGAGAGTGCTATAGAAGGTCTTGAGAGTGGCTTATTTGCTTATATGGCACACCCTGATTTATTCATGCGTTCATATCCTGAATTCGACAGTCACTGTAAATTAACAAGTAAACATATCTGTAGAACAGCTGCACGCTTAAATATACCTTTAGAATACAATATAGGTTATGAAGCCTTTAGTGAAGATTTTCAAAAACCAACAATCCCCAATTCTAAGTTTTGGGAAATTGCAGCACATGAAAACTGTACAGCTATCATAGGTGTTGATGCTCACAATAATGAATGTTTGGAAAACCCTAGCAATTACAACCGAGCATATGAAAATCTTCAAAAGCTGGGGATCAAAGTAATAGATAAAATTCGTTTTATCAACGAAAGATAATATTAGTAATAACTGTAGCACCTACCTTATTATTTAGTGCACGCACTAAATGTTCTCTATTCATCATTAACTCTTGACGAAGAGCCGCAGAAGTAAGATGTACATACAATGTCTGATTACGAATATAAAGATTGCTGGTATAACTTGCTGCTGGTCCCAAAATATGAGGCCAAGCATCCAGCAATCTTTGCTCATTCAAAGGAGATTCCAAACTCTCCTGACGAAGAAATTCTTGAATCAATTTTCCAATTTGAGAAGCATTATTACGTTTCATAATTATAGAGTTGTTTCGTTTATCAACCCATTCTCCACTTGAAATATTTTATAATCACTGCCAACTTTATATAAGATATTATCCAAATGTTTCCTATTTGTATCAGTAATAAAAATCTGCCCGAAACTATCCCCTGCCACAAGTTTAACTATTTGTTCAACACGAGATACATCTAACTTATCAAAAATATCATCAAGTAAGAGCAAAGGAGTTGTATTACCCGTGCGTTTTAAAAAGTCGAATTGTGCTAATTTTAAAGAGATCAAATATGTTTTATTCTGCCCTTGGGAACCCTCTTTTTTTATCGGAAATCCTCCCAAAAGCATATTTAACTCATCACGATGTATGCCTTTCAAAGAAAAACCAACTATTTTATCCTTCGCCCGGCTTTGCTTTAGAACATCAATAAGTGCAGCTTCTCTAGCATGAGAGTCATAAGACAGAGTAACGAGTTCTTTCCCTTGAGAAATAAACGAATAGAAAGTTTGAAATATAGGAGTAAATTCTTTAATAAATGCCTCACGCTTACAAAAGACAGTTTCGCCAGCATGTGCCATAACTTCTTCTAGAACAGCAAACAGTTCTTCATCAATTTGATAATCACTTTTTAATAATGTGTTTCGCTGCACCAAAGCCTTGTTATAACGAATCAAAGCATCCAAATACTCCTTATCGTATTGAGAAATCACAACATCCATAAACTTTCTGCGTTCTTCACTACCTCCAGAAATCAATTCTGAATCTGTAGGAGAAACCATAACTAATGGTAAGAAACCAATGTGATCAGAGAAACGGTTATACTCTTTCTTATTCCTTTTAAATTGTTTCTTTGAACGACGCTTCATTCCACAATATATTTCCTCAGGACTACCATCATCAGTTTCATAAAACCCTTGAATTACAAAGAAATCTTGGTCATGCCTAATATTCTGTGAATCAATAGGATTAGCAGAACTTTTACAGAAAGATAAAAAGTACACGGCATCTAATAAATTAGTCTTTCCCATACCATTTTGACCAAAAAAACAATTTAGCTTAGAAGAAAATGAAATTTCCACCTGCTCTAGATTCTTATAATTTAATATGGATATCCGTTTAAGTATCATTATGCACACCTTAATTTATTCACAAAAGTAGCAAGATTTTTGTGGTTTTCAGCTGTTAAACAAAAAAAGATGCTCCTAAATTTCGCCGATAGATATAAAAAAACTACTTTTGCGAGTCGAATTAGCAAACAATGAATAATAACAAAAAAGAATCATATAAAAATGGCAGAACAAAAAAATCAGAACGATCATCTTAATGTAGAAGATGCACTGACTCAATCAGAAGCATTTCTTGTTAAGTACAAAAACGCGATCATCAGTGGTGTTATTGCAATGATTATCATTGTAGCAGGTGTTATAATGTATAAGCATCTTTACTCTGCACCTCGTGAAGAAAAAGCGCAAGCAGCTCTTTTCAAAGGACAAACATACTTTGAACAAGATGCATATGAACAAGCATTGAATGGTGATAGCATAGGTTTTAGTGGCTTTCTTAAAGTCGCAGACGAATTTAGCGGAACAAAGGCTGCTAATTTAGCAAAGGCATATGCAGGTATTTGTTATGCTCAATTAGGGAAATACGACGATGCAGTAAAGATGCTAGATAGCTTCAATGGAAATGACCAAATGGTAGCTCCTGCAATCTTGGCCGCTGCTGGAAATTGTTATGCTCAACTAGGACAACTAGACAAAGCTGCATCAACTCTTCTATCTGCTGCAGACAAAGCAGACAATAATTCATTAAGCCCAATATTTCTTATCCAAGCTGGAGAGATCCTCGTTAAGCAAGGAAAATATGATGATGCTATTAACGCTTATTCAAAGATTAAAGATAAATACTTTCAGTCATATCAAGCAATGGATATAGACAAATACATTGAACAAGCTAAATTAATGAAGAAATAATATACCCTTATATATTATAAGTCAGACACGGACTTCACGGATAGCAGATTTAATCAAGCCATATCATTCGTGTAATCCGTGTCTTTACGTTTTAATTCATATTAATAAATATCTCAATATAACCATGGCAACAGCTTACCATAACCTTTCCGAATACGATTTTAGTTCTGTACCTAACGCTGAGAATATGAAATTCGGCGTAGTTGTATCTGAATGGAATTACAATATCACGGGAGCATTATTAAAAGGTGCGATTCATACCCTAAAAAAACATGGAGTTAAAGACGAAAACATTCTGGTAAAAATGGTACCAGGAAGTTTTGAACTTACATTTGGAGCAAATCAAATGATGGAAAATTGCGATGTTGATGCAATTATTGCAATTGGTTGTGTTGTCAAAGGAGATACTCCACATTTTGATTATGTATGCATGGGAGTAACTCAAGGCATCACCGAATTAAACGCAACTGGCGACATACCAGTTATTTACGGATTAATTACCACTAATACGATGGAGCAAGCAGAGGACCGGGCAGGTGGCAAGCTTGGTAACAAAGGTGATGAATGTGCAATTTCTGCAATAAAAATGATCGATTTTATTTGGAGTTTAAATAAATAGTCGTATCTTTGCACCGCGATTGAGAAACAAGGATACTCAAAAGCAAATAAAGGGCAAATACCAGAGTGGCCAAATGGGGCAGACTGTAAATCTGCTGTCTTTCGACTTCGGTGGTTCGAATCCATCTTTGCCCACAAAAATTGCGGAAGTAGCTCAGTTGATAGAGCATTAGCCT
>JAFABG010000013.1 GCA_023426145.1 Bacteroidota bacterium
GCGAAAGCAAATGATTCTATCTATTTGAAGGGCGCAATTTCAAATGGACAAAAGGGATCAATTTGGATTGGATGAAGGGGGTCAGTTTGAATTGGACGAGAGGGGGCAAGATGGGCTGGATTTTCCACATATATATCATACCTGAAAAAAGAAGGTATGATAACTACTGAATTGGTACAAGGGATGAACATCATAACCCTTTGTAAATACAATGAATATAATAGCTGTGACACAGTGAATGACACAAGAAATGACACAGATATTGACGTGAAAATCAATCAATTACAGATGCAGGTGACACAGCTAATGACACAGCAAGTGACACATTCGGCTAAAAAGCGACACACGGGTGACACAAATACTAAGAAAGAAGAAGAAAGTATTTATAAAGAATCTCCTAACGGAGATAAGAAAGAAGCCAAAGCTTCTTCACCCGCCTCTTCAAATCCTGATTATTTAAAATTCAATGAATGGATGAAGCGAAGAGCGCCCTATTGCAGCAACCCTAAAAACTTCCCTTCGCAAATTACAGAAGCCGAGCTTTTAAAGCTCAAAGAGAAATATTCAGGACAGGAGATTGCCGATATTATCGAGCAAATAGAGAACAGAAAGGATTTACGTAAACGATATACCAACCTCTACAGGACGGTATTAAATTGGGCAAAGAAAGAATATGGAAAATAGAGTAATGCCTCAAAACATAGAGGCTGAAAAGTTGGTGCTAGGCACTCTAATGACAGAAAGGAATGCTTTGAATGAGATTCGTGAACTGTTAACTTCTGAATCGTTTTATAACAAATTCCATAGCCAAATCTACAAGGCTATTCTCGAGGTAGCTGATAAAGGCAATAGACCGGATATGATTGCCGTTAAGAATCAACTTGATATTGATGGTGTAGAATATCAACTTATTGATTTCATGACTATTGCAGGGTGTAGCACTTTCGATATTTATCAGCATGCAGCTATTGTTCATGATAAGGCAAAGAGGCGGGAATTTTACGAAATAGGCCAATATCTTATCTCTAACTGTTTCAGTGAGGAATATGATCTTGAGGATGTCTTGATGGATGTAAAAGATAAGTTAGACGGTATATTCGTTGATTCATCATCTTCTATTTCAACAATAAATGATGCTGTAAAAGGGGTATACGACCAGATTAATAAGAATCTATCTGGTAATACGCAGCTAACAGGCTATTCCACAGGATTTGCAGAATTTGATAACCGTTCCGGTGGTTTACAGAAATCTGATTTGATGATAATTGCCGCTGAGACAAGCCAAGGTAAAACGAGCCTTGCAATTAAAATCGCTATGAATTCATCTTGCAAGATAGCTTTCTACTCAATGGAGATGAAGAAAGAACAAATAGCTGCTAGAATGCTTTCAATTGAAAGCGGTGTACCTTCGAACGATATCCAGTTCTCAAAACTGTCAGATGGTCAATTGACAGAGATAGATCTCGGAATAGCCAAGGTTTTAGATAAACCCATATACTTCGATGACAGGAGTACGAGTAACATAGATTCGATTCTTACATCTATACGAAGTCTGAAAATCAAATATGATATTGATGGAGTAATAGTTGACTACCTACAAGTCCTTACTGTTAATCAGAAAGGCACAAATAAAGAACAGCAAATGGCAGAAGCTGCTCGTCGGCTAAAGAATATTGCTAAAGAGCTGGATATATGGGTCATTGCTTTGTCTCAATTAAATAGAGATTCTCAGAACCCTATACCTTCACTTGCAAGACTCAGGGATTCTGGGCAAATAGCTGAAGCTTCAGATGTGGTAATGCTTATCTATAGACCGGAATATTATGGAAAAAACTATCCTGAACCTTTTAAAACTGCGAATATCAACGGCACAGCAATGATTGATGTTGCTAAAGGACGAAACATCGGCGTATTTAAGTTTCTAGTAGGATTTCAAAAAGAAACTACTAACTTTTATCCCCTTGATGAAGTGCAATATTGTGCAGAGGAAGAACAACCATTCTAGCCATGAGAGTAACTATCTATTGGAAAAAGAAATGTACTCCAGCAGCTAAAGGAAAAATACGGGTTAGATTTGGCATTCCTCAATATACGACAATCAACGGTGAAACACCCTGCGAAATCAAAGACGAGGATTTGGAACTTCTTCGACAGGTCGAGAAGAAGGGATTTATCGAATTAAGAAACAAGTGAGCTGCATCTTTGATGTGGCTTTTTAATTAATAACCAAATGAAAACATTAGAACAAGTGCTTAAGGACCTTGAACAACTGTCAGGCATTGATTTATTTGTAATAGATCTATTTTGTGGTGCAGGCGGACTATCGGAAGGCGTAGAGCAGGCATCTGTTGACGGAGAGAAATGCGCTAAGGTAGTTGTTTGTATCAATCATGATAAGAGCGCTATTCTCTCGCATAACGCCAATATGCCTGATGCGCTCCACTTCATCGAAGATATTAGAACAATCGAATTATCCCCGGTTATTTCAATCGTTAATCGCATTCGTACACTTTACCCGGATGCAAAGATTATGCTTCATGCATCATTGGAGTGCACCAATTTCTCAAAAGCGAAAGGTGGTCTACCTCGTGATCCGGATAGCCGTACTTTAGCAGAACATTTGTTCCGCTACATAGATGTGATGGATCCTGATTACATTCAAATTGAGAATGTAGAAGAGTTTATGTCATGGGGCGATATGGATGATAACGGCAAGCCGATATCAAGAGATAAAGGACGCTTATATCAAAGATGGGTTAACAATGTCAAGAAGTACGGTTATGACTTTGAATACCGTATTATGAATTCTGCCGATTATGGAGCGTATACCAGCCGTAAACGGTTCTTCGGTATATTCGCAAAGAAAGATCTTCTTATTATATTTCCAGAACCCACACACTGCAAAGAGGGAAGAAAGGATATGTTCACTAAGCTGGCCAAGTGGAGGGCGGTTAAAGATGTCCTAGACTTTGAGGATGAAGGTACAAGTATCTTTGGGCGGAAAAAAGAACTTGTAGAAGCAACGAAGGCTCGCTTACACAGTGGACTCGTTAGGTTCGTAGCAGGTGGAAAAGAAGCTTTCATGGTTAAATGGAATTCTATGAGCCAATCTGGTAAGTACCATGCTCCGGATATGGAAGCACCAAGCCCAACGGTAAGCTGCCAGAATCGATTAGGGGTTGCTAAAGTTAGTTTTATGTCAAAGCAGTTTAGTGGACATCCATTGAGTAAGAACGTTAGCATAGAACGTCCTGCAGGATCAATAACCTGCATCGACCATCATGCGATAGTAAATGCCGATTTCCTTGCTGCTTATTACGGAAATGGAGACAATGTAAGCAAAGTAGATAGTCCATGTCCTACCGTACCAACAAAAGATCGGTTCAACTATGTACAGCCTAAGTTCCTTTCGATGTACTACGGTGGTGATAACCACGCTGGTTCCATTGACAAACCCGCACCGACGATCAGAACAAAAGATTGTTGCTCATTTGTTTCTCCTTCGTTTATAGACCAACAGTTTGGACAAAGCTCTGCAGCATCTACTGATAAACCATTAGGAGCAATAACAGCTAATCCTAAATATTCATTGGTTACTCCATGGCTTATGAACACTAGCTTTGGGAACGTAGGAAGTTCTATCGAAGACCCATCTCAAGTAATCACAGCCAACCGAAAGTGGCACTATTTGGTGAATCCTCAATACAGCAGTGCAGGAGGAGATGTAAACGCACCATGCTTTACTCTGATAGCCCGGATGGATAAGATGCCGCCATATCTTGCAGAATGCACAACAGATCCAAAAGAGATTCCTTCCTTCATTCGCATAGATGGGAACGTAGTAATCTATGAAATATATGATACCGATTCACCTATGACCGTGAAGATAAAGGAGTTTATGGCTCTTTATGGTATTCTTGATATCAAAATGCGGATGCTGAAAATCCCAGAACTAAAGCGCATCATGGGATTTCCTGAAGATTATATTTTAATCGGCACTCAGGCAGAGCAAAAGAAGTTTATAGGCAATGCCGTCGAGGTTACACAGGCCCAGAAAAATACGGAAGCTCTTTGCAGGAAGCTACGTAAACTAAGGAAAATTGCTACATAGATTAATTAAAAACTAAATAGATGTGAAAACAATGACTTTGTTTAAAGTTGTATTATGGAAATACACTTTGTGGGTATTTAGATACAGACCAGACGGATATCTCAATAATTTTACCAATAAACAAGTTTTCCATTGGGACATAAAAATAACAAGAAAGGTCAAGTCAATTAACGTATAACAATAAAACAATGAACTTACGCCTTAACCAGACGAATAAAATCATGACTTTCGCAGATCGACATCATCATACATTCATTAATAGTATAACCGTTTTTCTTCATTCCAATTCTGTTTTTTTGATAAAAAGCGTATTGATATCCTTGTCCATCATATTTTTCGAATCGACCCATATCTTGATTATTCATGAAGACATGGACTCCATTATTGTCTTCTTTGAGAATGACGTTACACATAGTACCATCAGCCATTTTTATATGAATACCAGACACCGGTTCTTTTAATGATTCAAACAATTCTTCAACGAATTGTAATATTTTAGATTTAGCAGCCATTATATTTAGTTTTAAAATTAAGCTACAAAGATAATATAAATATGATAATAGCATGGTTTTCTTGCGGTGCAACATCCGCAGTCGCTTGTAAAATAGCACTTAGTATATATGAAGACGTGCAGGTCTACTATATAGAAACGGGCTCCGCACACCCTGACAACGTTCGTTTCTTGTCAGATTGCGAACATTGGTACGGACAAAAGATACATACCATCCGAAGTAAAAAGTATCGTAACGTTTCGGAAGTTCTAAGAAAAAAAAGATTTATCAACAGTCCAAATGGGGCAACGTGTACGCTTGAATTAAAAAAGAAGGTCCGTTACGCTTTAGAGGATGAGCTAAAAGAGTGGGATGGGCAGGTCTGGGGATTTGAATATGACCCTAAAGAGATAAATCGGGCAATAAGATTTAAGCAACAATACCCACATACAAAGCCATTTTTCCCTCTTATTGAAAAGGGAATAACCAAGTCTGATGCTTTAGGTATGTTATGGAAAGCAGGGATAGAAGTCCCCATAATGTATAAAATGGGGTATAATAATAACAACTGTATTGGTTGCGTAAAAGGAGGCATGGGCTACTGGAATAAGATCAGAAAAGACTTCCCTGGTGTATTCAATGAAATAGCCATAATTGAACGTGAAGTGAATGCTACTTGCTTAAAAGATGATAATGGGCGAATCTTCCTTGATGAACTTGCCCCTAATAGAGGTGATCTAGTACAGGAAATTATTCCCGATTGCTCACTTATTTGCCAAATAGAATTTCAAGAAATTTTAGATAAGCAGGTAGATAGACTTTTGAAAGGAAAGATTAGTATAAATGATATAAAGTAGTTCTTTCTGAAGTCAGGAGAGCTAATATTTGTAGCAGAGTAAAATGAACTATACAACAAAATCTTATAAATATATTTGTTTGAATTTATAATAACAAAATCTTAAACTTTGAAAAATAATACGATATATCCAGTTATTATGCGTTATATTTGCAACGTTATTAAAAAAGATAAGGAGCGAAAAGCCCTGACAGAGTTGCTGCTTCGTCAGGGCTAATCTAAAATATTATCCCTCTGGCGGGAATGGATCATTACCATAACTGTGTTTTTCACGAATACGACCATCTAATCCGTGAATAGCAACTTCTTGATTATTATTAGTGGCGATTTCACGAGCACGCTCAAACGCCTCTTGCTGTGTACCGAAGTTACCAGAACTACGTTGAGCATTCTCTTGTTTTACTTGCCACTGCTCACCATTATGAACAACATGTATGTTTTTTCCCATATTTACCTCCTTTCTGTCTTTAATGGCAACATGTTTCAGGTTGCCGTTATTTACTTTAATAAACTTTAATTTCATTTTCAATTAAAATTTATCAACTAAAATCAAATGTTACATTCCCAGGGTTTACTGATGCTATATTTTTACAGTCTAACACAGTGAGTGCCCCTGCTGCTTTAATGGAAAGTTTGGTCTTAGCACTAACTCCACTTGCAGCAATGTTTTTCAGATCCAACGGATTGAATTGATTAGCATTGATGACAAGATTTCCACCTGCAGTTGCAATGTTCGCTAATTTTTCTAGCCAAAATGATATATCTATTTTCATTATTAGGTAGTTTAAAACAGTTTAAATATACAAGTTTTAAATGGCTTCAATTACGTCGCCATTTAGGTCTGTTCGCTTAATATTGTTAGCGGATATCTTTACTAAATAATTAAGCATCACCTTTTTGGGATGGTCATATTGGTTGTTAAATCCAACTGAAATTATCACTTCGCTACAGGAAGCTGAGTATATTCGTGATTTTGGACCGTAATCTCCACCATGATGAGGAGCGATTAGGATGTGACTGTTGGTTGTCTCTAGGCCATACTGAAGTTCCTTATCATATATATCCTTAGCTTGTATTAATTTAACGTCGCCAGTAAAGTTGACACTTTGTAGAGCTCCCTTTACGAACATGCAGAGACCACTGTAGTTAATATTACGGCTGTCTTCACCTAGATAGAAGGACATACATCCTACCCGCACCCAACAATGCATTGTGATGCCATTCGTGCGTGTAGGGCTTTGCAAACAGCACACATTATTTTTTCCGAGTGCCGCGAGCATTTTTTTATAGATATTTTGAGCTGTGAGTGTTTTCATCTTATCTATGCAAATAAAACTGCTAAAGTTCTTTTTTATGTCAGCAATATCAAGATACTGTAAACAATGAATGTGATCTTTATCCCAATGGGAAATTACAAGCATTGGTTTGTCACGTTCAAAGTCTTTACGTCTTACTGTAAACAATGTTTGTACATCAATCTTCTTAGCTGATAGCTTAGCTCCTAAATCATACACTATTTTAACTCTATTATCTTCAAGTAACTCATTCCAATTCGCTTGATCAACATCGCGTACCATTATGCGCAAATTGCCGTGGCTAAATACTGGAAAATTTAAATTTTCGGATACATGTGTATAAATAATCTCAGTAGGGTCTAACAACGCATGTTTTTGGAGTAACTCGGTATCATTACCCGAGGGAACAGACATTTGATCCATATTGTATGTGCGACCGATAATATATGAATCTTCCTCATCCCGATACTCAATGTTGTGTAATAAATTCAAATTTAACTTGTAATAACATCCTCTGATAAGTCTTTTGGTTGATTTAAGTGATTTGAGCTCAAGATAAGTATTGGTGTCATTAAAGCCTTGCGCAAAGTTCTGGAATATTACTAGATCCTTTTGCGTACGAAAATCTACGTATGCGTCATATATTCCATCGCTAAGTTTTTTTAGTGAATCAAGATAAACGATACACTCTCTCGTTGTTCCTATATGTATGGAAAAATTGGGTTTTAGCATTTTGTTTGTATATTTAATATGATTTTGGTATAATATTTATCTCACTATAAGGAAAGTGCTTCAAAACATGAATCTAAGGACATGGAGAAATATAATTTGCACTTATATTTAAATCATTTAGATATCTTTTTATTGCTTGACTAATAGCAACATTAAAATGATAAAAGAAACTATGAGTTTCTCCATCAGCAACAACTGCAACTGTATAAGTCACCATAACTCTAAATATTTTAATTTATAATTAATATAAAGAAACAATAGAATTATCATTCTCAACAGGTAGATAATTAGCATTAATTCTATCATCAAAATCTTATATATCAGTACTAATACTATTATCATCATGAATAATATAATTCATTTGTTTCTTGTACTAAGAAATAAATAATAATTTATATTCCAAATATTTAATCAATATTTTTTTAGTGATGAAAATAATATCAGTAAAACAGCCTTGGGCATACTTACTATGTGCCGGCATTAAAAACATAGAAAATAGAACATGGAGGTTGCCCGAAAAAATGAAAGGGCAAAGGGTTCTTATTCAAGCAAGCAGGAAATGGGATGGAAGGCATCGGGATATGTCCCCGCTGTTCACTAAAGAGCAATGGAGCGCGCTGAATGAAAGTGCACAACGAATAATAGCGGGCGGATTATTGCCTACTTCCGCTATTATCGGCAGCGTAGTATTTACCGACTGTGTTATTAACCATCCTAGTGTTTGGGCGGAGAAAACAGAAGTGGACTGCACCCATCCACTGAAATGCAGAAGTTGGCATACGGGTAGTTGTACAAACGGGTGTATCCATCACTGTGGATTTGAAAAGTATATCTACAATTGGGTAGTCTCTGACCTTATTCTTTTTGATAAGCCAATCCTAAACATCAAGGGGAAGCTGAACTTTTGGGAATATCCTAATATCCATTCCGAATTAGATGAAGATGGAGTAGAAACTTGCTGCTGTCAATTACCGCTAAAAGATGAAGAGCAAATCCTATATTTAGGAGATGGTAAGTGTCAGTGTAACTATTGCGGTGGTAAATGGTATAAATAAGGCATGAAAAAAAGGTATCCTAGACAGTCAATCTTTGTTAACCTTAAATCTAATACTATGAAAAACACATTGCAAATGTAGAGAGTTTCATACCATTCAACAAACCCCGAAACGTCGTACTCCGCACCTGAACGGTGAAAAGTATCTCACAAACCGAGAGGTCTGACAATTCTTGCGTATTTATTCTCGTACACTCCAAAATTGGAGGGACACGGGGAAAATGCCGTTTATCAGGCTGAAAATAACTATTTTGTATAGAGAATCAGTAATAAGAAGTACTTTTCAGCTACAAACTTAATTTATAAGTCATTAATGATTATCTTTGCAATACTTTAATGTCAAATCAAAAAGTATAATTATTATGATATTCAATATCTATTATATCAACTTCCCTAAAGTCTATGAGATAAAAATGATGCTTAGTAATATTATTTCCAAAGTCAAGGAAGTTACAAATAGTGAGGATAGAGAAGTTGAAGATGATTTTAGAGCAAAAATAGGCTTCAAACTCTTTGATTTTTTCAATACTGGTATTGAAGGGAATGGTAAAACAAAAGGTTCTGATTCTAAAAAAGTTCTGGAAACTTTTGAAATAAAAACTACTAAATCAGTTCTTTTAAGTGAAGTTGTTGAAAGGAGTAATAAAATAAGTTCTTTCAATGACATCAATGAAGGACAACTTGTTATGATAAACAATGTGAATCTTACATTAGAAAATGAGCCTGAATTAAGAACTGTAAAACTTTTCACAAGCGGAGCTTTTAAAGATATGGCTATACCCGGTGCTAACGGATTTGATATTACAAATCTCTTTAATTCAATGTTTAAGGACTATGCTTACAAAATTAAAGGAACGACATCGAATATCTCCGAGAAAATATTGATAAAAATCCCATTAACATTTGAAAACGAATTTGAGAGTTCATATAGTGTTGATGATTTATTTATTGGCAAGGTTTCTATACTAGGACTTTACAAAGGAAAGATAAAAGTTGATGACCTAAAAAATTCATTCCAGTTTTTTCAAGAAATAGGTAATTTGCAGAATATTAGCAAAGCAAGTACGGAAGATGATGAAATTCAAGAAAGTCAATATCCCCTCAAATCATCTAATAATGATAATTGTATGATTAGTTCTGGAGATGGGGAAGATTATCATTATATTGATTTACTAGCTATAGTCCAAAATGTCAACATATTACCTGAGTAAATAATGAAGCGAGAATTACTTTTTTTTGAACGAGATTCATATTATAGGTATAAAGAACTCAAATATAATGAAGGATATATAATTTCAAGTATTGGCGACTTCATTAGAGATATTACAAACGATGAATTATTTGCGAATTTTGACTATAATAGTCAGATTATAGATATAACCTCTCTTGCTCTAGGTTATAAAGATTTACAATGGATTGGTGAACAAATACTGGATAAATTTATTCATGATGATACTATTTTCATTGCAGACAAAAAGCATGAAGATTTTCTTAAATACGAACTTCGTTATAGATTCTCATTTTTTAATGATATAAATCTTCCTGCTGAAAATATTGAATCGAATGAAAAGGCTGTCAATAACAAGCAGCCACAATGTAAACATAAGAAAATAACGGACTTAGATACAGATGAGCTGACATCATTCTTTGATGATTTTAGAGAAGGTCTGTATGGACATGATAAGTTTAAAGATGACTTCATTGACCTTGTTAAGAATTTTAAGATATTCAACAAGCTTGGAGAGCATAAGATATTGTCACTATTTCTTATGGGTGAATCGGGTGTTGGCAAAACTGAAGTAGCTAGGACTATTTATAAATGTCTAGGGGGTAAGAAAAAATTAGCGAAAGTAAATTTCGGGAATTATAGTAGTGAGTTTTCTTTAAGTTCACTGATTGGGAGTGCTAGAGGATATATTGGAAGCGATGATGGAGAAATATTTATACGAGTAAGAGATACAGATATTGGGGTTATATTAATTGATGAGTTTGAAAAATCAAATGCTGCACTTTTTAATTATTTTTTAGATGTACTTGAAAGTGGAAAAATAATTAGTTCGCTTGCAGATGAAATTGACCTCAATGGATTTATCATCGTATTTACATCCAATATTAGCAAGGAAAATTTCTCACAAATAATCTCGCCGGAATTGCGTTCTAGATTTGATTACAAAGGGTTATTTACATTGTTATACAATAAAGACAAGCGAAAGTTTGTAGAGTTTAGGGCAAAAAGTATCACTAAAAAATTCAATAAAGAATTTGAGCATAAGCTTGATGATAAGCTGTATCTACATTTCTTATCTCTCATTGATGTTGATAAATACAAAAATATGAGAGACTTAAATAAAAAGATTAAAAGAGTGTTTGTTGAATATGTGTCCAAGTTACCGCCTAATAATGATGCTAAAATAACAACACCATCTTTAGGTAGTAAGGTAATGAGAAAGTTGGCAAATATCTTGTCAGAATAGCAAATTGATTACTTATACTTATTTCTCCCAAAGTCTTCTGGTGTATCATTTTTAGGCAACTCGTAGCGGTTTTCAATACGATTAGATAGAATTTTCATATCCTCATTAACCTTTTGGTTAGTGATTTTGGCATAAATCTGAGTGGTCTGAACCGAGCGGTGTCCCATCATTTTGCAGAGCGTTTCAATTTGAACACCTTGTGATATACATACTTGGGTTGCGTACGTATGCCGCCCCATATGATAGCAAATCCGACTTTTAATACTACATCTTTGAGCAATAGTTTTCAGATTTTCATCAATGGTTTTCAACGTCTTTAACTTGAAAATCTTATCATCCGTCCGCTCATGCTTGTACATCTCCATTATCTGAATGGTGATACTTAATAGCCTGATTCTACCTGCACTCGCTTTTAGTTTTTTGCTGTTCAATCTTTATCTAAATAATACCGTTATCGTCTATTGTAATATGGATCGTAAGCCTTCGGTAAACTCCGTTTATTAATATAATGAATTGTCCCGTATCTTTATGGCTAAAAAGATTATGGTATATTGGACATTAGACTATTTTAGAATTCTCTATAGCGAATATCTAAAAGC
>JAFABG010000020.1 GCA_023426145.1 Bacteroidota bacterium
GAAGGATTGTTTACCAGAATTACGGGGAAAATTAGTGCACTTACAATCCTTCAATATATAAACAAGATTAATAACAAACCCATTGGACAAATTAAATATGCACTAATTTAATTCCGCCAACGGGTTACTTATGTTTACGGTGAAGAGCCAAATCTCTTTTTCAAAGAAAATCTCGATAAATTAGAGGTTGGACGCATTCTATTACCTGCTGAAGGTGAAGGACGAAATGCAGTCTACGCAGCGCGCAAAATGTGGCAAGTCGAAGCATTCGACCAAAGCGCGCAAGGACGTGAGAAAGCAATGAAACTGGCGGAAAAATATCAAGTCAGCTTTTCGTACACCATTGGAGGAATAGGCGCTCTTAACTATCCGCCTGCTTCTTTCGATCTTATTGCTTTTATCTATACGCATACTCCAGCAAACATCCGTTCACATTTCCATGCGAACTTACTTCCTTACTTAAAGAGCGGAGGATATGTCATTTTGGAAGGTTTCAGCAAAGCACACCGGAAGCACCAGCAGGACAATCCACATGCGGGTGGCCCAAGAGAAGAAGATATGCTCTACAGTGTGGAAGAAATACCTTTGTTATTTCCTGGTTTGGAGACTTTAGCACTCACCGAACAGGAAATCATCCTTTCCGAAGGCATTGCTCATAAGGGAGAAGCATCAGTCATACGCTACATTGGAAGGAAGATTTAGGTTCAAAATCTCGTTCTCTCTATTTAGAGTTTTAATTCCCCTTATACCTGTTCGCTTGCACTCCCATAATCACATATTCTGCATGAGAAAGTGACTAATATATTAGTTTAATATTCAATATTTTACTAATTTTACGTTATAAGACTACTAGGGGTATTTTCCATCCATATTTAACGCTAAGTTATGAATATTGAAGATTTACGAAATTATTGTCTGACTATTAAAAATGCACAGGAATGTACTCCTTTTAGTGAAGACGTAATCGTTTATAAGATAATGAACAAGATGTTCGCTTTTTATTCTTTATCTCCGAAGGAGGGTGAATATTTTGTTGTTTTAAAATGTGATCCGAATAAATCAGTTGAGCTTAGAGAGACATATCAAGGTATAACGAAAGGGTTTTATGCCAGCAATAGCTTAACGTGGAACTCTGTATATATTCAGCGAGATGTTCCAGACCAGCTAATCATTGAATTAATTAATCACTCCGTAGAAATGGTGCTAAGTAAACTCCCCAAAAAACAAAGATTAACAGATTACTTAAATAAAAAAGAGAAAAACACTTGACTCGTCCCTTAGGGGAGGGCTTATCTTTGCAAAGTAAACTAATGCGCATACGTTTATGAAAAGTAAAATGAAGTTTAAAATAGGAGAATTCTCCAAGCTTTGCCAAGTTAGCGTCAAGACACTCCGGTACTACGAAGAGATTGGCTTACTTAAGCCTCTCGAAGTCGACCAATGGACGGGTTATCGATACTATGACATTGCACAACTCAAACGAATGACCCGAATTGCTTACTTAAAACGACTGGGATTCACTCTCGAGGAGATTATCAACCAGTTCGAAAAAGATGAGCACTATCTAGATTCGGAAGTAATAAAATCATTAATTGAGCAGTGTAACAATGAAGTTAAGGCCTTAACATGGCGTCTGACAGAGCTAGAGAACGCGCTCCGTAAAAAAGAAACAGTTATGGAAAAAGTATTTGAGAAATCACTTCCGGCCCGAATATTCGCTACACATCGACGTAAAATAGAAACTTACCAAGATTTGTTCACCCTTTGTCCGAATATCATCGGACCTGAGATGCAACGCTTGGGCTGTGAATGTCCAGATCCGCAATATTGCTTTACGGTAGAATACAATGAAGAGTACGGCGTTGATATTGACATCGAATATTTCGAAGCTGTAAAAGATTTCGGAAAAGACTCGGATATAATCAAATTTAAGTCGCTTCCTGAAGTCCCCTTAGCACTCTGTATGAATCACTATGGTGCTTACGAGAAGATGCCTGAGACCTTTACTGCTCTTTGTGAATATGCTGAAGCAAATGATTTTGAACTCATTGATAGAGCCCGATTTTCCTATATCGATGGAGTTTGGAACAAAGAGGCTATAGATGAGTGGTTAACCGAAATCCAATTGCCAGTGAAACGATAAAATCACTTTAGTGACACTTATCATCACTACAATCACTACAAGAACCGGAACAGATCGATGCGCTTTCGAGCGCATCCGACGTTCCAAACTGCCGAAGCTCATTTTGACTATATAGAGCAAGGTTCTGATGCAAGTCAGTCCCAAAGCTTTTATAGACTTGAATATGTTGCTCTACAAATAGATTAAGTGCAAGCAATTGTATTTGGGAGGTTAATACTGCTCCAATACCGAGTTCTCTCATCACTTTGGTAATCTTACTTCCAGGCGGTATTATTTGTCGCCACGGAACAAAAGTACAACTTGCTTCGCCTACCATTTCCGGATCAAAGATACAGACATCAGGCGTGCTGTTAAATCCTTCGGCTATCGAAGTGTTATCATATACAGGTACAATCAGTTTCATAGTTTTCAATCACTTGTCCATTTTTTATTTTTATAATCTCATCTGCCATCTTATTGGCTTCATGCAAATCATGGGTAACCATAATACTAGTTGAAGCCAAATAATGGTGGGCTTTCAATATCTCTTCTTGCAAAGTAAAACGCATTTCTTGGTCAATCGACGATAAAGGTTCGTCAAGCAATAACAGCTTTGGCGAGGACGCCAAGGCGCGAGCTAAAGCTACGCGTTGTTTCTGTCCGCCGGAAAGCTTATAAGGCTTCTGCTTAGCTAAAGCATTCATTCCAAAGATGGAGAGTAATTCTTCCACTTTTTCATGGTCTTTTCTTTTCTGCGCAAAACCTATATTCTGTTCCACATTCATATTGGGAAAAAGGGCGAGATCTTGAAACATAAATGCTATAGGTCGATGCTGTGGTTTGAGATTGATTTTCTTCTTCGAATGATACCAAGTTTCATCACCCACTTTTATAACTCCTTCGTCAGGGGTAACTAAACCGGCTAGCATCCGTAATAAAGTAGTTTTCCCTGAACCCGAATGCCCTACTAAACATACAAAATCGCCACCATCAATCTCTTTTTCGATATGAAGAATCTGAACCCCATCAGAAGTCATCATTTTCTTCTTTACATCGATATAAATAGAAGTCATCATAAGCCTGTTTTTTTTCTGTGAATACTATAAATCAGCGTGAGGACAATAAACGAAGTTACAAACAAGATTAAAGCATACTGATTAGCCGCTTGATAGTTTAAAACCTGAACCTCATCATATAAAGCGATGGAAGCTACACGAGTTTGCCCGGGCATGTTCCCTCCCACCATTAGCACAATACCGAACTCACCTACACAGTGTGCAAATGTCATTGCTATGGCAATAACTACACTACTTTGAATGTTCGGTAGAAGAACTTTGAAAAATGTAGTGAACGATGATTTCCCCATTGTATAGGATGCTTCTTTCAAACTTCCCGGCAAAGCCGCCAAACCATTTTGCAAAGGTTGAATCATAAAAGGTAGAGAGCAGAGCACACTAGCAATCAGTATCCCGCTAAAACTAAATGCCAAACGGACGTCAAACCACTCTTCGAGCATTTTCCCGAACCAATTTTGTGGGCTATACGCCACTAATATATAAAAGCCCAATACCGTTGGAGGCAACACCATTGGCATCGAAATTAAAGCCTCGATAACAGGCTTTAATTTAAACCGTGAATAAGCCAAGAAATAAGCAATTGGTAGCCCAATAATCAGCAAGATAAAGGTAGTCCAAAAAGCTAGTCTTCCTGTCGTAATCAAAGTCTGTAAAAAATCTGAATGTTCCATGTCTAATTAGCGTTGTCTATTAAAAAGATATCGATATACAAAATAAAAGCTACAAATGCTCGAAGATATTCAACAATTCGTTTTCCGAAAGAGAACGCTTTAAACATTCTGATTTTCGTTTCAACTCGTTCATCATCTTCAGGCTTTCTTGTGAGGTTATTTGAAACCCTTTTGAAGCCATAAAATCGCATATTGCTGTTCGTCCACTATGCTTTCCAAAAATAAAGTTCTCGCTTACACGCCCAACTTCAGTCGGATCTATAATTTGATACGTTGAACGGTCCTTAAGCAAACAGCTAGTATGAATACCCGATTCATGAAGAATGGCATAATGTCCGGTAATAGGCTTCATATCGGACAGTACCCTACCCGACATTTCTTTAACACAAGCTGATAGTTCATTAAGATAAGACGTATTAAAGTTCATTTCGACACCAGCGCTCAATGACAAAGCCATTATCAGTTCCTCTAGAACTGCATTTCCGGCTCTTTCGCCCAATCCATTGACAGTAACACTTGTAGCCTCAGCCCCCGAAAGTAAAGCTGTAAGAGAGTTTGCCGTAGCCATGCCTAAGTCATTGTGTCCATGAAATTCAAAAGGTATGGCAGCATATTTCTTCTTTAACGAAGTAAACAAACGAGAGACTGAATACGGATTCATCATTCCCACAGTATCTGCTATCCGAATACGTGAAGCACCAAATAAAGTGGCTTGTCCAATAAAGTCGACCAAAAAGGAAAAGTCTGCTCTTGAAGCATCTTGTGCCCCAACCGTCAGGTATTCAAAGTGAGTGGCAGCATAGGGTAGAATCTCCATTATCTTATCCATCACCCATTTTTTGTTTTTTCCTAATGCCTTTAAATGAATATCTGAAACCGGAAATGAGATATGCACACCTTGCGATTTAGTAGCAATAGCCGCATCAACATCACTCTTCATTGCTCGACACCAAGACAGGCATTTAAAGGAGAATCCGGCGCTCACCAACGTGCGAATAGTATCCCTTTCAGACTCAGATAAAGCAGGTGTGCCTATTTCCAGCTCAGGCACACCAACTTTATCCAACAAACCCGCAATTCTGAGTTTCTCGTCCAGAGAAAAGACAACTCCTGGTGCCTGCTCTCCGTCACGAAGCGTCGTGTCTATAATATGTATTCGTTTTGGAATCATTCAGAAATTAAATATTTGTCACAAGGCTCATTTTCTTCCAAGGCATCCAAAATGTCATCGATAGCTTCTTCTGTTTCGACTCCACCATACCAATAGTTGTTGGGGTGAATGACGATGACCGGACCCTGCGAACATAAATTCAGGCAACCCGTTGTAGAAACTGCAACGTCGAGACCGCGGTCGTTACACTCATCCATTATATACTGCAATAGTGATGGAGCGCCTTTTTTGTTGCATGCACCTTGTGCATCACCATTACTTAGACGAAAGGAATTACAAACTAAAATGTGATAATCAGGTTTTTTCATATGATGTATACTCTTTAAATGATGAATCTTTTTTGATTAAGAACATAAAAACGAACGATAAGCATCAGGCACACCCTTCAGCAGTCCCTCTACAAGCACTTCCACATCGGAAAGCATCGGCTTTCTTGATACTTTTAATAGGACGATCATTATAAATTCCGTCCAAGCCTTCGTCGATCATTCCTGTCATTTGCACCACACGGACCCCACATTCTTTCAACAATGAAGAAGGGTTCTCTCCAGCACCGGATACAAGCAAAGCACGACAATCAATCAACATGCGGGCCACATCAATCCACCGTTGATCGCCTCCTCCTTTTTCAGGCATGGCACGCTCCTCAACAAACTGGAATCCATTTGGAGTCTGACGGAAAATATATAAACTTTTAGCTTCTCCTAAATGCAAATTGACCAGATGTCCCTCATAAGTAGCAACAGCTACATAAGGACGCGATACCACATCTTGCTCTGTGCTTGAAGAAACCTGTTGCAAAATGGTATATGCTTCTTTTAAGTCTTGCCCTAATAACCCAGCAGCATCGGCCCTACAACGAGCGCAATGACTCATCAATGGAAGGAATTCTTGCGCTTCTGTTCGTACACGAAAAATCATCTTCTGATCGGGTTTAGGAAAATCTTCAAAAACAGATCCTGCAGTTGGAATTAATGGCATACAATTGATAACATCTGCTCCAAGCTCTTTCACTTTAATAGCAGTTTCAGTCACATGTTTGTCATTGATACCGGGAATGATTATATAATTGATCTTCACAATCATTCCTTTTGCTTTCAACAATGGAATGCAAGCTAACTGGCGTTCAGTGAGCAAGCGAGCAGCATCTTCGCCATGATATACTTTTTTATTAAAACGTACCCAACGATAGATTTTTGAGGTAATAGCCGGATCAATGCCATTAATAGTCAACGTCACATGACTTACATTCAATGAAGCGATTTCATCAATATAAGGTTCAAGATTTAAACCATTAGTAGACAAACAGAACAACTTATCTGGGAACTCAGCTTTCACCGCACGAAGAGTGCGCAAAACTTCCTCGGGATTAGCAAATGGATCGCCAGGACCGGCAATACCGATCACCGAAATGTTGTCTATATGTTTATTCAACTCAGTCAGATAGCGAACCGCTTGAAAGGGTTCAAGTACAGAGGAGGTTACTCCGGGACGGCTTTCGTTGACACAATCGTATTTTCTATTGCAATAATTACATTGGATATTGCATTTGGGTGCAACCGGTAAGTGAACTCGTGCATGTGTGTGACGGGCGCTTTCATCAAAGCAAGGATGTTTTGCTATGTTATCTTTCGTTATTAAGTTTACCATAATTTTCTTCTGTATTGATCTGTTTAACTTACATATATTTATAGCCTATCGGAGAATGTTCTTGTTTATACTCTAAAAGTACATTTACAATGCTGTCGAACAACCGTTGTGCACCTGAATAGAACAAATGTTCGATACGCGGTCCGCCCACCCTATCATGAACAGGAAAACCTACTCGAACCAATGGAATACCTAATTCGCGAGCGATATAGTATCCTTTACTATTCCCAATTAAAAAATCTGGTTTAAGAGAAGCAATCTCCTCTCGTATCGTTTCAAAATCTGTTCCGTTCATCACGATAGAATCTGGTCCTAAATCGCCAATATGCTTCTGAAGTTCAGATTTCATAAATCCACTTTCGCCTCCTGATGCAATGACCACAGGAATGATACCGATCTCTTTAAGAAAGGAAACGATGCCCATGACCAAATCCTCATCACCATAAACAACGGCCCGTTTTCCAAATACGTATTTATGCCCATCAATGTAGGCATCTACCAACCGGCCACGTTGTAACTCATACTTCTCATGTATTTTCTTTCCAGAAGCTTGCTCAACAGTACGAATAAACTCATCTGTAGCATCAATACCCACAGGCATAAGTATACGATGATTAGGCACATCGCAATTGCTTTCCAGCCATTCGCCCGCTGTAGTCACTTTATTCGCATTACGAATACGTCCGGCAAGAGCTCCCTTATTTAGTACCAAACCCAATTCTACGCTCCCCAATGCACTACCTGTCATTCGGATGTGATCAATTGGAGTACCTCCTTCGGGAACAAGATGATAATCTTTCCAAAACGGGTTATCGAGTGAAGCCGAATAATCAGGAAGCATGGTATATTCAATACCAGATACCTCTAGCATCTCTTTTAGATTTCTCAAATCAGCAGGAGAGACAAATCCCGGAAATAAATTAATATGCGTACCGGGCTTTTCCTTTTTTTCGGCCAGTGTAGTAACCGCTGCACATACAGCTTCGTGAAACCCATCCAAATGACTACCTTGATAACTGGGAGTGGAAGCATGCACAAAAATGGGTAAGTCCTCATCACCCGCATTCTTCTGATTATACTCAGCAATGAGAGCAGGAACATCTTCCCCAATCGTTTCGGCCAAGCAAGTAGTAGCTATCCCAATCACCTTTGGATGATATTGCTTGATCACATTATTAATACCCGCCACAAAATTTCGATTACCACCATATATTGTACTTGCTTCGCTAAAATTTGAAGAAGCAATATCTATCGGTTCTTTATAATGACTAATCATGTAACGACGAATATAAGTGGCACAGCCTTGCGAACCATGAATGATAGGTACACATCCTTCTATTCCCTTAAATACGACAGAAGCTCCTAAAGGTGCACAAAGCTTGCAAGCATTTCTTGAAGAAGCATAGGAGACCTTATCTTGTTTTTTTTCTGTTATTTCCATAATCTCATTTTTAAAACTTATCTGACGTATTTCCAAACCGGACTCATAATTGTTCCATAGACCTCTTTGGCAAAATTGAGCATTCCTTCATACCCAGCCAGAGGTTCTTTACGCTCATGATTATGATCGCAAAAGCCAAGTCCAATTTTATAGGCTATCGGACGTTCTTTAACTCCACCAATAAATAAGTCGGCCTGTTTTTCTTTCACAAAAGCCGATAGTTCTACAGGATTAGAATCATCCACAATAATGGTATCCTCATCGCACAATTGCTGAATCAACTTATAATCGTCTTCATCACCCGTTTGAGAGCCTACAATCACTGTCTTTATGCCAATCAGGCGCAAAGCTTTAACCAACGAAATAGCCTTAAAAGCTCCACCAACATAAATCGCAGCTTTTCTGCCCATCAACTGTTCCTTATAAGGAGCCAAAGCTGGCAGTAATCGTTGCAATTCCTCTCTCACAATTTGACGGGCATTCTCAAGTAACTCTTCACTTTTAAAGAAATTAGCCACATCATATAATGCGTCACTCATATCTTCAATGCCAAAATAGGAAACCCTCATAAAAGGAACTCCATATTTCTCTTTCATTAATTTAGCGAGATAGATCATAGATCCAGAACATTGAACCACATTCAACGAAGCGTTATGTGCGTTACAGATATCGTCAACGCGACCATCACCTGTAATCGTTGCATTCACATGAATGCCCATTCTTTTATAATATTCTAATAAAATCCATAATTCACCGGCTAGATTAAAATCGCCCAAAATATTAATAGAATACTTAGGTACCGGTCTATTTTGAGTACCAACCAATTTAAAAAGAGATTCACAAGCAATACGATAACCATCTTTTTTTGATCCTTGGAATCCAGGCGCCTGTACGGGTATCACAGGAATTCCTTTTTCCTTAGAGACTTCTCTGCACACCGCTTCAACGTCATCTCCGATGACGCCAACAATACAAGTGGTATACACAAAAGCAGCCTTAGGATGATGTTTGTCGATTAGCTCGCGCAATGAAGCAGTCAACTTCTCCGCCCCACCGAATACCACATCTTTTTCACGCAAATCAGTTGAAAAGCTCAAACGGTGCAACTCTGGCCCCGAAGACAATGAACCTCTAATATCCCAAGTGTATGCAGCACATCCGATTGGACCATGTATAAGGTGTAATGCATCTGCTATTGGATATAGAACGACCCTGGACCCACAAAACACACAAGCCCGCTGACTGACTGATCCAGCTAGACTCGCTTTACCGCAAGCTATTATCTCATTCTTCTGCCCTACGCGTGCTACCTGCTTTTTTCTTTCTTCCAATATTATATCATCCATAATGCAATCCTTATTATCCTAAAATTTACCTACTGAATACAAACCATTTCGATCGACAGACTTTTAAAGTCTAAATAAGCTTTGTCAGCTTAAGATATTGCAGCATCAAGCACTACCGCCCAATGCCGCAATATTTTCTATAGCATTAGATTAGAGTTGGAATTCAACACCTTCTTCAGGACAAGTACGATCCTTGAAGTCTAAGAAGGTATTCAATATCTGAATAGCCAAGTTAGTTGCTCCTACGTAGCCTGTCTTAGGCAAGAAATTGTGTCCCGGACGATCAGCAATAGGAAAGCCAAAACGTACAAAAGGAGTATTTTCATCTCTTGCTATGTACTTTCCATAGGTGTTACCAATCAACAAATCCACACCTTCTTGTTTAATCCATTGATGGAGTCTGAACATATCTGCTTGCTCTCCCGATTTATACTTCGCCTCAGGTATTTTTTCTAAGATAGATTTCATACGTTCGTCGAACACTTTACCCGGAGTACCACTTACCACATACACAGGACGCATATCCAGACTAATCAAGAACTCACACAATGGAATTAGTGTGTCTGGATCTCCCCATAATGCAACACGCTTACCATAAAAATATTTCTGATTATCAGCAATAAAATCAATTAATCGTCCACGTTCTTCTGTCATACTTTCTGGAACAGGTACATTAGCATGTCTGCTCAATGAAGAGATAAATCGGTCGGTTGCTTTAAGACCAATAGGAATATCGGTCACTTCAAACTTCACCTTACATTTATTTTCAAGTGCCACACATGCCGCAGTCGAACAATAACTTCCCAATCCGATTGTAAATTTACTATCACCTGTAGTCTTCAAATCTTCAATCGTACAACCTCCCTTAGGATACATCTCATATTTTCCTGTGAGTGGACTATCCAACACATCAGTCATATCAGGAAACATCAATGTACGTGCCTCAAGCACTGAAGCCATACGTTTGATTTCACGCATATCTGAAGGTTCCATCCATCCGGCAACCAAATTGACTACATTTCTTTTCTTTGGTGTAGCTGTAGAGAAAAACTTCACCATAGCTGCCACCTGATTAGAATATCCAGTGATGTGGCTACCTACATAAGAAGGTGTATTACAATAAATGACTTGCTTTCCTGCAGGTATTTTGCCATCTTCAGCTGCTTTAGAGATAATCTGTGTCAAGTCATCACCAATCGTTTCAGATAAGCAAGTGGTGTGAACTGCAATCACCTCAGGGTCATAAACCGAGAATATAGTGTCGATAGACTGCACTAAGTTGGCAGATCCACCGAAAACTGATGAGCCTTCGGAAAAAGAACTAGTAGAAGCCACAATTGGTTCTTTAAAGTGTCTAGTTAAGGCACTTCTATGGTAAGAACAGCATCCTTGCGAACCATGACTATGGGGTAAACAACCATGAATACCAAAAGCAGCGTACATGGCCCCGATAGGCTGACAAGTCTTTGCTGGATTGATGGTCAGTGCCTTTCTATCAATTTCCTTAGCTGTAGTATGTCTTAGTAACATATACTCAAATTTTTAAGTTATAATTAATCAAACCGCAGCATACGCTGCTTCAACATAATCTTCAGTCTCCCAAGGAGCTTTCAATTCTTTCCAGATTGTGCAACAAGTAATCTGCTCTATATCCTTATAGAAGTTGATTGCTCCAGCAAATCCAGTGTAAGGACCACCTGAATCATAGTTATGAAGTTGTTTCAAAGGAACCCCCATTTTCTGTACACAATATTTTTCTTTGATACCTGCACAGAACACGTCCGGATGATACTTCTCAATCAATTTCTCCATTTCATAGTGACTCAAATCATCAATCACTAATGCCCCTTTCTTCATCTCAGATATCATTCCCTTATATTCATTGAATTCAAGGCCGTCCGCTTTTAAAGCAGCCAATTCTTCTTCAGTCTTTCTAGGGTTATATCGGGTAGCATCCTTTGTCACCGTTATTTGTTCAATATTACGGCTATCTGCATCGATCTGAATATTAGGAATCACCCTTCTACCTTCATAGTCATCACGGTGTCCGAATTCATATCCAGCACATAAAGTCTCCATGCCCAATTCATCAAATAATTCCTGGTAGTGGTGTGCTCTAGAACCTCCGACAAAAAGCATCGCTGTTTTACCTTCCGTATTTTTACGCGCTTTTTCTCTCGCTTCATTCACAGGAATCATCTCTTCAGCAATTACTTCTTCAATGCGGTCGATCAATTCTTGATCACCAAAATATTTACCCACCTTACGCATTGATTTCGCACAAGCATCAGCACCAACAAAGTTGACCTTCATCCAAGGAATACCGAATGATGTTTCTAGCATTTCCGCTACATAGTTTATAGAACGGTGACACATCACTAAGTTTAAATCGGCTGTATGAGCAGTTTCGAACTGACCTACTGTTGAGTTTCCCGACATAGTCGATACAATCTCTACACCACACTTATTGAATAAGTCTTCAATGACAAAAGCATCACCACCGATATTGTATTCACCTAGAACATTTATGCGATATTTGTACTTACTTTCCACATTATCATCATTACCAATCAAGTTCTTAAAAAGTTGATTGTTGGCAATATGATGCCCTGCCGATTGTGATACTCCTCTATAGCCCTCGCAAGAGAATCCAAAGATATTGATACCGTTACCTATTTCTTCTTTCATCTGGCGAGCTACACGATGCACATCATCACCAATTAGTCCCACCGGACAAGTTGAAAATATAGCAATAGCTTTAGGATGAAATAGTTCATAAGCCTCACGGATAGCATCCTTCAATTTCTGCTCTCCACCGAAAACGATATTAGAATCTTGCATATCCGTGGAGAAGCAATAAGTAATAAAGTTATCCTCTTGTTCAGATGGTCTAGTTTGGTTACGTCGAGTCAACCAAGAATAGAAACCACATCCGATAGGGCCATGAGTAATGTTGACAATGTCGCGCGTTGGGCCTAAAACCACCCCTTTACATCCAGCATAAGTACATCCTCGCTGAGTAATAATGCCGGGAACTGTACGCACATTAGCTTGAATTTCAGGGATATTATCAGGATCAACCACCACCATGGCTTTACTCCTCTTCTTCCCCACCTTCTTGGGATAAATCTCAACCAACTCTTCTTTGACTGATCCCATATTCATATTTAATAAGTTCTTCTCCATATTAATCAAGTGTTTTGTCTCCAGTCTCTCCTGTACGGATATGTATAGAATCAGAGGAGTCGATTACAAAGATTTTACCATCACCACTTTGTCCGGTTTGATTCACTTTGATAAGTGTTTCAACGGCCAGGTCAGCTTTATCATCAGTAACCACTAACGTTATCATTCGTTTAGACTTCAAGCGTGGAGCCACTGATATTAATTCCCGATGTTCCGGATCATAATCTTCTGCCTTTTCCAAGTCTCCATGCCCATTACCTCTTCCCAGCACAGGCATTGCAGTAAACGATGGTAATCCGACATCTTGTAAAGCCATTTTTGTTTCTTGCATTTTAGCAATACGTATAACCGCAAGTATTAGTTTCATAAGCTTTAGTTATTATCAGATTTCCTTTTTACCACTGGAAATCGTATAGGTTTCAACAACAGGAGTGACAAAAATCTTACCATCACCAAACTGACCTTTTTCGCCCGAGCGAGCAGATTCCAAAATAGTTTCAACAACAAAATCCTTGTCACTATCAGGAATCACAATCATCAATAAGTCTTTTGGTAATTCATCATAAGTCACATTGCCAACCTTCAATCCACGTTGTCTGCCTCGGCCGAAAACTGACAATTTGGTAACTGCGGGGAATCCGGCATTCAACAAAGCACTCATAACAACATGTGATTTTTCTGGGCGAACGATAGCTCTCAATAAATACATAATTAATTCCTCCTTTATTTCTTTAGTTCATAATTCCGAAGCTAACCAACATGTCTTCCAATTCAGGCATAGTGAGAGGAGTTGGAATAACGAACATACTATTATCATTGATTTTATTCGCCAAAGAACGATATTCATTCGCTTGTGGATGTTCCGGCGCATGATCGATAACCGTTTTACGGTTGATTTCAGCATGTTGAACCATGTTATCACGAGGAACAAAATGAATCATTTGAGTACCTAACTTCTTAGCAAATTCTTGAATCATGTTTGCCTCATTGTCTACTTTACGAGAGTTGCAGATCAATCCACCTAAACGTACTGTACCTACTTTTCCAAATTTAGCAATAGACTTGCAAATATTGTTTGCCGCATACATAGCCATCATCTCACCTGAGCATACAATGTAAACTTCCTGAGCTTTACCATCACGGATAGGCATAGCAAAACCACCGCAAACAACGTCACCAAGAACATCATAGAACACATAATCCAGATGTTTATCGTCATCATAAGCTCCAAGTTGCTCTAGCAAGTTAATAGAAGTAATAATACCACGACCTGCACAACCTACTCCCGGTTCGGGACCACCTGATTCTACACAACTAGTATTGTCGAAACCAGTTTTCATCACATCGTCAAGATCAATATCCTCTCCCTCATCACGAAGTGTATCCAACACGGTCTTCTGTGCCAAACCATGTAGCAACAAACGAGTTGAATCGGCTTTGGGATCACATCCCACAACCATTACTTTTTTACCCATTTCAGCCAAACCGGCTACTGTGTTTTGAGTAGTAGTACTTTTACCAATACCCCCTTTTCCATAAATGGCAATCTTTCTCATAATGCTTAACCTTAAAAATTGTACTATTATTTACTTTGTGATATTTGCGTTATCATCACGATAAGTTACAAAGAGAAAAGCGTGCCAAAAAGCGCGCTTTTCTCTTTTAAATATATAAATAACGATTATAAAACAGTGTTTTTAAGCACATTAAGAAAGTATTTAATAGATATTACAATCATAAAGGCAAAACAGAAATTGATTAAAAACTTCATTTTGGTAAGATATTTAGGAGCAGTCTACCAAAATGTAGAATTCATTTTTCTACTTCGTATAACCAAATTCCTCCCAAATGCTATTGCAACTATTCCCCAAGATAAACTTCATAAATTTCTCAGCCTCAAGGTTTCTGACTGGCTGCTTAATGAGCACACAAGCTTGCTCAATCGGCGTATATAAATTTTGGGGTACAACGTAGCATTTGCCTTGTCCCTTCATATCAGGTGCCAATGCAAGCGATAAGGCAACAAAGCCCACTTCCACATTGCCGGTAAAAGCATATTGAGCAGCAGCAGAAATATTATCTCCATAAATGATTTTGGTCTTAAGCTTATCAAACAGCCCCTGTTTCTTGAGTAACTCAACAGCTCGATCACCGTAAGGTGCCGTTTCAGGTTTAGCTATCGAAATCCTTTTCACGGCAGATTCTTCTAAAATAGCAACCCCCTTACTCACATCTAGTGTTTTACTCCACATCGCTAATTTGCCATAAACGTACGTACTTACTTTGCCATAGCTCACTCCTTTGCTTTGCAACTGCAATGGAAAGTTCTTATCAGCTGCCATAAACAGATCGAAAGCAGCCCCATTAAGTATCTGCTGTACAAAGCTACCGGAACTACCGAAACTCACTTCCACTTTCACACCCGGATGTTCTTTCTCATACTTATCTTTAATTACTGAAAACACATTTCTCAAGTTAGCAGCAGCAGCAACCTTAAATGTCTTTTGAGCTCCCACTGTCATACTTAATAGCAGACATATAACTGATAATAAAATACTTTTTCTCATTTTGATTCTATATTTAATTCATGAATAATAAGAGCAAAATCCTTCAAACCGAACGATACTTATAATTTGATTTTAATTAAATCTGGTTTAATGGTAAGCATCAAATAAGCCCAACCCGGCGCTCTAGATGAAGCATCAGCAGATTTTAGCTTCAAATAACGACTGTTGTCCGAGAGAAAATAACTACTCCATCCGCCTTCCACAGTGACACTCGGATTCATCTTATATACTAATTTAAGATCCAATTCCGCCCCTAACTTCCTTCCTTTCTTACTACCGCCATACTCCAGTTGTTTAGCTGTTGCAAAAACATGGAAGTTTGCTTCATAGCCAATTTTTGAGTTCAAGCTTCCCCCCAATTGTCCATACATATCTATAAGACCTTGAACAGGCAGCGAAGCACTCCAATAATCCATATAACCGTTGAATCCATGTGGTGCACCATACATCCAATTAAACGTTTTGCTTTTTGAAGAGTCACTTCCATCGCCACCCGAATAATAATCGGTTCCTAAAGTTAATTCAGCAGAAGGAGTAAATTTATAACTCATTTTAAGTGCAAGCAAATAAGCATTCAAATCCTGAGCAGAGGCACTCTTTCCAAACTGAAAGTAAGAAGTAGCATACAAGAAAAAAGGTTTGCCAGCCTGTTGATATTTCAAATTACCTCCTACTGTATAGCGATGGTACATATTTACTTTTTTCCCATAGACCTCTTTCCCACTCGCATCAACGGAGGTCCCTTGGAAAGCATCATCTAAAACTACAGCGGTAAGCAACCATCCCGAAGTGATGGGCTTAGACAACCACAAAAAGCCCAAATAACGATAAGTAGATGCCCCTGAATAAAGCGTTTCCTTCGAGATCGCTTTATCATTGTTATAAGCAAAAGCTAAGTGAGCATCAAACAGTTCGCTCAAACTGTATTTAAACACTACAGCATCATGTGATTTCCCAGTATTGCTCCATTTAGAATCAGAGAAAAGTCTCTTGTCATCGTAAACAAGTGTTTGTCGACCAATCTTGACCGATGCCCCAGGCATTAGAGTTACGTCAGCCCAAGCCTCATAAACAGATAACGCCCCAGCCGAATTCATTGCTTCGGAAGAGATATTTGACTGTCCGAATGTGCGTGCATCCTGCACAGTGAAACATGATTTCAAATACGCATTTTTGAAACCAACAGTAAACCGAGAGCGTTGCAACATGAATCCCGCCGGATCCTCTTCTTCCGTAATCGGAGATTTATATCCACTCCGATACTCAGCTCTCGGTCTTAACTCCACCCCCAAGGTCATTTCTTGAGCGGCAACTTTTAATGCAACTGACAATAATCCCATAGCCATAATTGTCGCGCTTGTTCTACATACTTTTAAAACGATCATACCTATTGTTATTTAGTAAATAAATGAAATTTTACCCCTCAAAAACCGACCGTTATCTTTTTGAAGATAACGATTTGATTTAAAAAAGTGGAACACACATCCACTTAAACACACTAAATCAAGCACCCTTCCAGTCCATCATTCATAGCAAACAAGCTTCGGTTAAACTCATCTCTTTTATTCTCATATAAATCAACTAGTAGTTTTCCGTATCCCCCTACTCTACATCCTCCACCATCTTTCCCCCCTTTTTTCTTAATCAGTATCGGCACCGGTGAAATTCGATTCATCTTATCTGTCAATGTCCAAGCCTGCTGATAAGAGATTTCACATTTCCGCGCAGCAGCATTTATTGAACCTTCAGTAATTAAAGCCTTAAGTAAAGCATATTGAAGTTCCCCTAAAAAAAGCTCACCACTCTTATAAATTGCAAATGCTCCCTTTATTTGGAATGCTTTGTTTTTTTCCATATCTGCAGCAACTATTCAATTTTCAATTCACTTTTCTCTTTTCAATTACCATGCCAAAAAACAAACAGCACTCATTTTCAATCATTTACAAAACACCACATAGGAAAGAACTTACATAAATGTGATAAATTTGAAGAGAATACTACATTTTTGCATATCAATTCATACCATATAGAAACCAAAAAAGTAAATATAGTACCATTATGAGGTAATAATAATATTTTTTAGATCATTTTGTCGCAATTTAAAAATAAACGCTATATTTGCGATTATTTAATAACCGCGATAAAACAAAATGGTATGGCAATGCTTCGAACATGTCCAATGTGCGAACAAGATTGCGAAGCAAAACAAGAACTCGACTTTTTGATGGATATCGGTATCGAACTCTCAAAAAGCTCCGTCAATCTTAATAGCATAATTAAACGCCTTAAAAGGCAATTGAGCGCAACCTGTGTCATTCTCACATTGCTCAATCGATCAACGAATAAAATATTTGTAGAAGAATCCTTCGGTCCACTCGATCAAGATTTGAGTAAACTAACTTATGAAATCGGGGAAGGGATTATAGGGCAAGTTGTGCAAAGTGGCGAACCTAAAATCATTCGTAGCATAGCAGAATCGAAAGAGTATTTAAACAAACTTCACTTCCCCAGCAAAGCAAATAATCGAGATATTTCGTTTATGTGCATACCAGTTCGGGAAAAAGGGAAAGTGATTGGCACATTAAGTGCACACAAAATTTATTATGGCCAGCTTGACTTCAAACACAATATACAGTTATTGAATATAGTAAGTGCCATGATTGCCCGTACAGCGAGGAGGCAGTATGAGCTCAGACAAGAGATAGACTCTCTAAAAAAAGAGAATAAAGAATTACGCAAAGCCATCACCGATCAGTCCTTCCCCAGCATTGAAGGAAATTCAAGCAAATTAAAGGAAGTCTTTAATCTGATCAAGAGCGTAGCACCAACCAGCACAACAGTGTTACTACGAGGAGAAAGTGGTGTAGGTAAAGAGCTGGTAGCCGATGCCATACACTACTCAAGCCTGAGAAAAGACAAACCCTACATCAAAGTGAATTGCGCCGCTCTCCCGGAAAGCTTAATTGAGAGCGAACTCTTTGGACACGAAAAAGGAGCATTCACCGGAGCCGATGCACAACGCATCGGTCGTTTCGAAGCCGCCAATGGAGGTACGCTTTTTTTGGACGAATTTGGAGATATACCTGCTAATGTACAAGTGAAACTCTTGCGAGTGATTCAGCAAAAAGAGATTGAACGCTTGGGCAGTACAAAATCTATCAAAATAGATGTTAGAGTGATCTGTGCCACCAACCGTAATTTAGAAGCTATGATTACCGATGGCACATTCAGAGAAGATTTATACTATCGAATCAATGTATTCCCTATCTATATTCCCTCTTTGAAAGAAAGGTTACATGATATTCCCACACTTGCCGACTATTTTATAACCCGATTCAACAAAAAAAACGAGCGAAACATCAAGCGAATTACCGCATCAGCTATTGATTGTCTCATGGTGTATCACTGGCCAGGCAACATTAGGGAACTCGAGAACTGCATTGAAAGAGCCTGCATATTGAGTACCGATGATGTAATTCACACCTACAATCTTCCTCCTACCTTGCAAACAGCCGTCTCCAGTGAAACCAAACAGAACGGGACGTTAGACATTATTTTAGGAAAAATTGAGAAGCAAGCCATCAAGGATGCACTAATCGCATCCAATGGCAATGTGGCCAAGTCAGCTGCTGTATTGGGAATTACCGAGCGAATCATGGGGCTCAGAATTAAAAAATACGATATTGACATCAAGCAATTAAAACGAAAAAATAACAATGAACATCAAGATTGAACAACCCGATTTAGAGATCTGTGATTTCACCAATCCGCTCCACTGCACGAAACTATGTGAGTTGATCGACGAATACATTGCTCATCCCATGGGAGGAGGTGAACCATTGACCAATAGACAAAAGTTACATTTAGTCGACGGGCTCGAATCCCATCCTAACGCTATTGTACTCTTTGTACTACACAAAGAAGAAATAGTTGGAGTAATCAACGCTTTTATCAATTTCTCGACTTTTGCCTGTCAACCCATGATCAATATACATGATCTTTTTGTTAGCGCAAACTACCGTAAAAAAGGGTTGGGAAGAATATTGCTGCAAGGCATAGAAGATATAGCACATCAATTAAAATGCGCTAAAATCACCCTAGAAGTCAGAAAGGATAATGAAGCTGCACAACTGCTTTACTATTCCGAAGGTTTTGACCAAGGAACGAATCCGATGCATTTTTGGACGAAATATATAAAATAAAAAAAAGAATATGGATACAATAGAATCAATATGGGAAGAACAAGCCATAAGCCTATTCAGTGAAGGTAAAGGCTACATGAAGACATTAGAAAAGCATTTGGAAACACCGAGTCGTTTCAACAACGACACGCTTTTCAATATTGCCGTACTCAGCCTGGAAAAGATGTTCGTTGCTTTACTTGCACACCACGAAGTCGAAGCACTCCATCACACACCGATGGCTCTTTTCAGAGAAGCCCAATCCGTCAACCCCGGACTTACTGATGACATGAAGCAAACAGCTAAACTTATTGCTTCACACGAATCAATTTGCTCGCTTGACGATAAAGGTTACACCACCCCGACAGATGATGAAATGAAACGAATCATATGTGGGCTGATCGAAATGAAAGATTTCATTGGCAGCATTCTGATAAACTCATCCACCCGTTCCTAGACACACTGCTAATAAGAACGGGTGGAGATGTCTTAATTCGTTTTTTAGAAAGATTCAGCTAGTTCAACAGCCTTCTCATAGGCACTGTTTAACAAAGCTTCAGTATCTTCAGTCACAATGTCGAGGCGATCCGTAGCAATGGTTACATAATCAGATACGCCCAAGAATCTAAATATATTACGCAAATATTTATCTCCCATTTCCAACGTATCCATAGCTTCAAAAGAATAATCACCGCCACGGCTGATAATATTGACCGCTTTCTTATTCTGGCACAACCCCATCGGTCCCTGGTCAGTATAAGTAAAGGTGACCCCACTAATGGCAATACAATCTACGTAAGCTTTGAGTATGGCAGGAATACCCAAATTCCATAACGGTTCAGCTATAACATACTTATCGGCTTCAAGAAACTGATAAGCAAATTTTAAAACAGGGTGATTTCTATCTTTGCGAATCACCGCTTGACGCATCTCTTCGAGCCCTCCTTTCGGTAAAAAAGGGATTTTGGCATCATACAAATCTAACTCAACAATCTCGTCATCGGAATTCTTCTTCTTATAAGTCTCAATAAATTTATCTGCAATCTTAAAAGTTCTGGACTCTCCATCAGCTTTAGCATTAGCTTTGATATATAAAACTTTACTCATATAATTTGATTAAACTAATTTAAATTCAGCCATCATTCGATGGCTAGCAATGTATTAGTAACGCAGAATACAAGTCCTTTGTTTTACTAAAAAACGTTTCTCAGCCTCGTGGAGCCCGTAGTTGCCAGAAAGCGACCGCTGCCGCCGCAGCCACATTTAGCGAATCCACCCCATGCGCCATAGGGATGCGAACCACATAATCAGCCACCTCAATAGTTTCTTTCGAAAGTCCCTCACCTTCTGTACCCATCACAATAGCCAGTTTCGGTTCAGTGGTCAAAACGGCATCATCAATTGAAATGGAACGATCCGTAAGCGCCATAGCTGCCGTACGGAAACCAAGCTGATTCAAATCGCTGAGCGAACCGTCGAGCCAAGTCCACGGCACAAGAAACACCGATCCCATCGAAACCCTTACCGCACGTCGATTCAAAGGATCACAAGAACTACGCGTCAACAAAACAGCATCCACACCTAAGGCAGCTGCCGAACGAAAAATAGCACCAATGTTAGTGGTGTCAACCACGCTGTCGATGACAACAATCCGCCGAGCATCCCTACAAACTTCCTCCAACGGAAGTGGTGCCGGCCGACGCATAGCACAAAGAACACCTCTTGTCAACACATAACCCGTAAGAGTAGCCAGCAGCTCTCTGCCCCCTGTATAAACAGGGATATCGCCACAACGTTCAATCAATTCGGAAGCATCACCCGTGATATGTTTACCCTCACACAGCATAGCTACAGGTTCATAACCCGCATCCAATGCTCGCTCAATCACCTTAGGACTTTCCACAATAAAAACACCCTTATCGGGTTCGATGCGATTGCGTAACTGTGCTTCTGTGAGCGTACTGAAGAGCTCAACTCCTGGATGAGATAAAGACGATATTTCAATAATAGGCATACTATTATAAATTACTTCCGATTAAACATCTAATTTTCCTATGCCGTGCAAAGATAATGATTTCAGAATCAAAACATAAATATTCTTTTTTGCTCTACAGTTTTTGATATTCTAGAAAATACGCCTATTTTTAGATACGAAAGGAGCTCATCAAAGAAGAGTAACAAGTAACCCGCAGACTGCAATATCAGCGATTTGATTGCAAATATCGAATATAACAACAGTACCGTTTCAACCAGTAAAATTCATTCAATCTTCGATTATCTCTATGAGCAAGATACCGATGCCCGCATTTCATATTTAAATGGCGTTACAATTTTCTGTATCCAATATATCATTAAATAAATAAAAAGTGCTACCTTTACATATTATATGATAAGTTGTAGTTATGGCAAAGAATACAATGGGTACTAAGTTGCCTCGAAAATTGGAGCAGAAAATGCAAATAGTAGGAGAGCAGATTAAATTGGCTCGCCTACGGAGGAATCTGAGTGTGGCTCAGGTGGCTGAACGTGCTACTTGTTCTCCACTGACCGTATCTCGGATAGAGAAAGGCACACCGACAGTGGCAATCGGCATTTACTTACGTGTGCTGTATGCTTTGCAACTTGATGATGATATTCTGTGGCTGGCCAAAGAGGATAAATTGGGGAAAGCTTTGCAGGATTTGAGTTTGAAGACAAGAGAACGTGCATCAAAAAAGGAATAGGCGATGAAGAAACTATATGTTTATGCTGATTTTGATTGGCTGAAGGAAATAGAACTCATTGGCGAGTTAGGGTACGAATCACTTCGTGGATCAGATAGCTATTGCTTTACACTTAGCGATGAATGGTTGAAAAAGCATGGTGATTTGTTTTTGAGTGATGACTTGAACAATTATCCAGGCCAACAATATACGCAGCCTGAAAAAGATATATTCGGATGTTTCTCTGATGCATTACCCGATCGTTGGGGGCGAACTCTGTTGTTGCGACGAGAGCAACTTACAGCAATCGAAGAAAAGCGACCTATACGACGATTATCTTCATTCGATTTCCTCACCAATATCGATGACTTCTCCCGAATGGGGGCTTTCCGTTTCAAGGAAGACCCCAATGGAGAGTTTATAAATGTGAGTGAGTCGTTGAAAGTTCCACCTTTAACGGATATGAGAGATTTGATTGCGGCCAGTGCGGAGATTGAGAAAAGTGAAGAAGATGACGTGCTGCCCGACAGAAAGTGGATTGCACAACTCGTACAACCGGGCTCTTCATTGGGAGGAGCAAGACCGAAAGCCAGTGTGATAGATACAGATAAAACACTATACATCGCTAAGTTTCCTTCACGCAAGGATGATTACGATGTCGGGCTTTGGGAACATTTCAGCCATCTTCTCGCCATTAAAGCTGGTATAAATGCAGCGAAAACAAAAGTTATTACTACAGGTCAAAAATATCATGCCTTGCTTTCTGAGCGTTTTGACAGAACCAAAGATGGGAAACGGATTCATTTTGCTTCTGCAATGACTTTGTTGGGACTGAATGACGGAGATAATGCGACCACAGGACACGGCTATCTGGATATAGTTGATTTCATTATTCAGAATTGTACAGATGTCGAATGCAATTTACAGGAACTCTATCGCCGTGTGGCTTTCAATATCTGCATCGGGAACAGCGATGACCATTTCCGCAATCATGGTTTTCTTTTGACCGCAAAAGGTTGGACGCTTTCTCCTGCATACGACATGAATCCCACTCTGAATGAATATCAAAGTCTGCTTATTTCGTCTAATTCCAACAAAGCAGACCTTAATGTTTTGCTTGAAGCTTGTGGGGACTATATGGTAAACCGCAAAACAGCCGAACAGATTATTTCAGAGGTTGTTGGAACGATGAAAGGATGGCGAGAATTGGCATTGCGATTGGGCATATCTAAACGAGAGATGGATATGTTTTCTGGGGTGTTAGATAGGTGATGTAAATAGATAAATTTTGAAAGTTAATTAGCATTCTACGATATTATTTGGTTATATAGTAAGATATTAAAACTATATTTTCTTTGAATACATCAAAAAAAATGTAACTTTGAACTCTTTTATCCTTAATCATTAGGATTATAGAATAAAATTACACCTAATTAACATGGTTACTCAAAGTGAACAAGTACTAGAAAATGGACTAATTAAAACTTTAATGGATATGAATTATGAATACGTCTCCATTAAAGAAGAAGATAATCTTTATGCTAACTTTAAAAAGCAGCTTGAAAAACACAATAAAAAAGAGCTTGCTCTGCATAAGAGAAAACATTTTACTAATAAAGAATTCGATAAGATTTGCATTTATCTAGAAGGAGGAACACGCTTTGAAAAAGCTAAAAAGCTTCGTGATCTATACCCACTAGAAACTGAAGATGGAGAACGTATCTGGATAGAATTTCTTAATAAAAATAAATGGTGCCAAAATGAATTTCAAGTATCCAATCAGATAACAGCAGAAGGAAGAAAACGATGTCGTTATGATGTAACAATCCTAATTAATGGGTTACCATTAGTTCAGATAGAACTAAAAAAACGAGGAGTAGAATTAAAAGAAGCTTATAACCAAATTCAACGTTATCACAAGACCTCTTATCATGGATTATTTGATTACATACAGTTATTCGTCATATCAAATGGTGTAAACACACGTTATTTCGCCAATAACCCTAATGGCGGTTATAAATTTACTTTCAATTGGACCGATGCAGAAAATATCCCTTTCAATGATTTAAGTAAATTTGCTTATTTCTTTTTTGACCAATGCAACTTAGGAAAAATGATAAGCAAATATATTGTATTGCATGAAGGAGATAAATGTTTGATGGTTCTCCGCCCTTACCAATTTTATGCAGTAGAACGTATTTTAGAACGCGTTCAGAACTCCAATAAAAACGGATATATATGGCATACAACTGGGGCTGGAAAAACTTTAACTTCATTCAAAGCCGCCCAATTAGTTTCAGAGCTTGATGGTATCGACAAAGTTATGTTTGTAGTTGATCGACATGATCTTGATACACAAACTCAGCAAGAATACGAAGAATTTGAACCGGGAGCAGTTGATAGAACAGATAACACCTATGAACTTATTAATCGATTAAGTGGTAATTCTAAAATTATTATTACCACCATTCAAAAGTTAAACTGTGCGGTTACAAAAGATTACTACAACAAACATATTCAAGAAGTACGTCATCAGAAAGTTGTTATGATTTTCGATGAATGTCATCGCAGTCATTTTGGTGACTGCCATAAGAACATAGTAAAGTTCTTCAGTAACCTTCAAATTTTCGGATTCACTGGTACCCCTATATTTGTTGAGAATGCCAAACAAGAACATACCACAAAAGAGGTATTTAGCGACTGCATGCATCGTTATCTCATAAAAGATGCTATTGCCGACGAAAATGTACTAGGTTTCTTAGTTGAATATTATAAAGGAAAGGATGAATCTGGAATTGATTATATGAATGAATCCCGCATGAAAGAGATAGCCAGATTCATTCTTACAAATTTTAACAAGTCAACAGTTGATGGCGAATTCAATGCTCTGTTCGCTATCCAATCTGTTCCCATACTATTACAATATTACAAAATATTTAAAGAACTCAACCCTAAAATTAAAATTGGGGCCGTATTTACTTATGCAGCAAATAGCAGCCAAGATGACGGACAGACAGGCATGAACCAAGGCTATGCTAATGATAAAGTTACGGCAGATGAGCTACAAGTTATTATGAATGACTACAACGAAGCATTTGGCACATCTTTTACAACAGATAACTTTAGCGCATACTATGATGACATTAATCTACGCATGAAGAAAAAAAAGAAGGATATGGAGCCTTTAGATCTTCTTCTTGTCGTAGGTATGTTTCTTACTGGCTTTGATGCTAAAAAGCTAAATACACTTTATGTTGATAAGAACTTAGAATATCATGGATTACTACAAGCCTTTAGCCGAACCAACCGCATACTAAATGAAAAGAAACGTTTTGGAAAAGTAGTATGTTTCCGTGATTTAAAAAATAATGTAGATGCTGCAATAAAATTATTTAGTAACAATAATCCCGCAGATACAATTCTACGTGAACCATTTTCTGTTGTAAGAGAGCAGTTTAATGAGATTTCCTTAAAATTCAAAGAAAAATATCCTAACATACAAAGTATTGACAAATTACAGAGCGAGTATGAAAAAAGAGACTTTGTATTAGCTTTTCGTGAAATTATAAAAAAACGGGCAGAAATGCAAATCTATGAAGACTTTGAACCTGACGACAAAGAATTCATCTTATCAGAACAAGAGTTCATGGATTTTCGGAGTAAATATTTGGATATTACCACCGGGGTAATTAACCCTAATCCTGAAGACAATAAAAATGTAGAAGACAAAGAGGTACCTCCCTACGGAAATGATGATAGAACCTTAGAAGACATAGACTTCTGCTTAGAGCTACTTCATAGCGACGTGATAAATGTAGCATATATTCTTACGCTCATCAATGACTTAGATCCTTCTAGCAGTGATTATCAAGAAAGGCGTCAGCAAATTTTAGATACAATGATAAAAGATGCTGTCATGCGTAATAAAGCCAAACTTATAGATGGTTTTATTCGCCAAAACGTGGATAATGACAAAGATGGATTCAATAAATCCAAATCAGATGGTTCAATTGACTTAGAAAGCAAACTGACGAATTACGTAAGCCAACAACGTAATGAAGCTATCAAACACTTAGCAAAAGAAGAGGGAATAAATGAATATGCTCTTATCACGTTTTTAAATGAATATGACTTCTTACAAAAAGAAAAGCCTCAAATACTTCAAGAGGAAATAAAAAATAAAAAAATAGCATTAAAGGAGAGAAGAAAGTTACTCAAAAGAGTAATGGAGAAACTACATGCAATTATTAAGCAATTTAACTGGGAATAAAATTACATTAAATATATGAGCGAAGAACTACAACAAAAATTGCGCAGTCAATTATGGACTGTTGCCAATACTTTAAGAGGAAACATGTCTGCTAGTGATTTTATGTATTTCACTTTAGGCTTTATTTTCTACAAATATCTATCCGAGAAAATAGAACTTTATGCCAATGATATATTAGAAGAAGATCATATTACTTTCAAAGACGTATGGAATGGCAAGGATGAGGAATTAAAACAAGATGTAAAAGAGGAATGTATTCAAACTTTAGGTTATTTTATAGAACCAGAATATCTTTACTCCACCCTCATAGGGCTAATCAGTAAGAAAGAAAATATTTTGCCATCTTTAGAACGTTCACTTAAAAAAATAGAAGATTCTACTATAGGACAGGATAGTGAAGATGATTTTGGTGGTTTATTTTCGGATTTGGATTTAGCTTCTCCCAAACTAGGGAAGACTGCTGACGACAAGAATAAGTTAATCAGTGATGTATTGATTACACTAAATGGTATCGACTTTGGATTACAAGAAGCCGGAGATATAGATATTCTTGGGGATGCTTACGAATACATGATAAGCCAATTCGCTGCCGGAGCAGGAAAGAAAGCAGGAGAATTTTATACTCCGCAAGAAGTAAGTCAAATTTTAGCAGAGATTGTTATAACAGGTAAAGTGCGATTAAAAGATGTATTCGACCCTACATGTGGTAGCGGTTCCCTACTTCTTCGTACAGCAAAAAGTGGTAAAGCAGATTCTATTTTTGGCCAAGAAAAGAATCCGACAACGTTCAATCTTTGTAGAATGAATATGCTTCTTCATGGTGTAAAATATAATGACTTTGACATCCAAAATGGAGATACATTAGAAGCCGATGCTTTTGGAGACAGGCAGTTTGATGCCGTAGTTGCCAATCCTCCTTTTTCCGCAGACTGGACTGCTGCTGATAAATTCAATAACGACGACCGTTTTAGTAAGGCTGGAGTATTAGCTCCGAGATCTAAAGCAGATTATGCTTTTATCCTTCACATGATTTATCATCTCAATGATGGGGGAACAATGGCTTGTGTAGCACCACATGGAGTACTATTTCGTGGCGCTTCTGAAGGGAAAATACGCCAATTCTTAATTGAAAAGAAAAATTATATTGATGCTATTATTGGACTGCCTGCCAATATTTTCTATGGAACAAGTATTCCTACTTGTATTTTAGTAGTAAAGAAATGTCGTAAAGAAGATGATAGTATCCTCTTTATAGATGCTAGTAAGGAATTTGAAAAAGTAAAAACACAGAATAAGCTACGTCCCGAACATATTCAAAAAATTATCGACACATATCGTGAAAGAAAAGAAATAGAAAAATACAGTCATTGTGCGACTTTACAGGAAATTAAAGAGAATGATTATAATTTGAATATACCTCGTTATGTAGATACTTTTGAAGAGGAAGAAGAAATAGACATCCATGCGGTCATGACCGAAATCAAAGAATTAGAAGGAAAACGAGCAGAACTAGATAAACAGATAGATGTTTATTTGAAAGAACTAGGCTTAATCCAATAATTTTTGTTCGTTACAAATCCTCAATGTTATTTTCTAGAAAAATAAAATGATTATGGCAAATAATAACAATAAAGATAAATGTAATGTTCCCCATTTGAGATTCCCCGAGTTCAGTGGGGAGTGGGAAAAGTGTAAGGTTTCAGACTTGTTGGATTTCTATTCCACAAATTCACTTAGTTGGGAGCAGCTTGAATATGACACTAATGCCATGATGAATTTACATTATGGACTTATCCACGTGGGACTTCCGACTATGGTAGATTTGGCAAAAGATGAATTGCCTAATATAAAAGAGGACAATATGCCCAAGAACTTTGAATTGTGCAAAGAAGGTGATGTGGCCTTTGCGGATGCCTCGGAAGATACGAATGAAGTTGCCAAGACTATTGAGTTTTATAATATTGCAGGGAAAAACGTAGTCTGTGGATTGCATACAATTCATGGGCGAGACAATAAGCACAAAACTGTTGTCGGATTCAAAGGATATGCTTTCTCATCTGCTGCATTTCATAATCAAATAAGACGAATAGCGCAAGGAACAAAGATCTACTCAATTAGTACCAAGACTTTTTCTGAGTGCTACATTGGATTGCCATCAAAACCGGAACAGGATAAAATCGCGACCTTGTTTCGCCTTATTGATAAACGAATCGTTACCCAAAACAAAATCATTGAGGATTTGAAAAAGCTAAAGTCCGCAATTACGGTAGTTGTATTTCAATCTATCAATAGTGTATCAATAAAGAAGTTAGGAGACATTGCAAAAATCACAAATGGCAATGGAGACGTACAAGATTCAAGTACAGAAAAGCAAGAAGGATGGTATCCTTTTTTTGACCGTTCAGAAGACATAAAATGGTTTTCTAAATACTCTTTTGATAAAAAGGCGATTATTTATGCAGGAGAAGGGCAGAGTTTTTATCCTAGATATTACAATGGGAAATTTGCATTACATCAGAGATGCTATGCAATAACGGATTTCATTGAGGGTATTATACCAAAGTATTGTTTTTACTATATGAACACACTAAATTCTTACTTTGTAAGAAATGCTGTAGGTTCAACAGTCCCATCATTAAGGATGGATGTATTTGAAAAGGCAAAAATAAAATTACTATCAAGAGCACAGCAACAACAAATTTGTAATACATTTGATATGCTTGGCAATAAGCTTGATATTGAAAAAAACATCTTATTATACCTGCACCAACAAAAGTCCTATTTGCTTCGTCAAATGTTTATATAAACATCTGGCGAAGCAGAAATTGTGTCTGCTTCTGTAAACAAATTAGAGAACGATATTCTATGTCTATCTTTTGTGATAGCACGGATATTCTCTTTGCAATTCTTGTCTGTTCGTCTAAACAAAAGACATGAATAGGAATATTGCACAAATTCTCAAAAGATAGACAAAGGCGCACACTACCTTCTAATCGTTTTTGCATTTCGATGAAAAATTTATTTGTAGAAAAGAAATGCTCTATAAATTCAGGAACAATATTACTCTTTACGTCAAAACAAATATACATAGGACTAACAATCCCTACTCCATAACTAGTTAGTCGGGCAATAGAACCAACATTTATTCTTGCAGGATTGTATGCAAAATCATCTTTATGAACGACCTTATAATTTGATGTGTCATCACTGGCTACAATTCTATCTTCAAATTGCTCGCTTTGATTTATGAACCCCTGTTTATTACTAACAGATAGAACATTGTTTGTAGCATTGTCTTTATTGCGTACAGAGACCTGTTTTATAACATCTCCCAAGCGATGAGAATTGGAAGAGTCACAATAAGACCTTTCTATAATTGCGGACATTTCTGTAGTCAAATCCTCAATCAAAGGGCTTGTAGATTACATCTTCACTTCATCAAAGTTTGATAAAGTCCCTTTTAAGGATTTGTATATTCGTGCTGGCGAAGGAGGTACGCCAACTACATCTAATTCGGAGTATTATGAAGATGGCACTGTCCCATTTATAAAAATTGATGATTTATCCAATAAGTATATTGTCTCAAATAAAGATTATATAACAGAGTTGGGCTTACAAAAATCATCTGCATGGATTATTCCTGTAAATTCCATCGTCTTCTCAAATGGCGCAACTATCGGAGCTATTTCCATTAACAAATACCCGTTATCTACAAAACAGGGCATTTTAGGAATCGTGCCCAATGCGAACATCAATGTGGAATTCCTATACTACTTTATGACTTCTACCATGTTTCATCGAGCAGTAGAAAAAATTGTCACAGAGGGAACTATGAGAACAGCATACCTAAAGGATATAAATCATATTCAATGTCCCATTACAACGTTTCAAGAGCAAAATAGGATCGCCTTATTATTATCTACTCTATCTTCAAAATTAGAAAATGAAGTTGCTGTACACAACAAACTCTTGAAACAAAAAATCTATCTGTTATCACAAATGTTTATATAAACAGCTGCGATAACAGGTAGGTCTTCTGTGTTTGTAAATGACACAGTATCTCCCTTTCAATCTCTATCTTGTCCTCTATATTGGACAGATTGTTTGAATTTGAAATTTGTTGTTCAATCGGAGGGCAGAAGATTTTGGCTTTACCATAATCCTTAAAATAGATATGAGGTATCGCCAATCCTGTTTTATACGGCTTAAAATTAAATATTTGCATGGCGAAGTAAATGTATTTCAAAGAATAGCCACTTTTGGCAGTTAATCTATTGAGAGTACTTATAACACTATATTCACCGTTTGCAAACCTAACAGAACCAACTCCTGAACCATCCTTTATTATCAAAATTGATTCTCCCTTTACCTCTGCATTATCCATATAGCCACTTATTCTTGTTGCTCCATATACTGGGTAAATACCAACTTCAGATAGTTGGCTTTCTTGTATAGTGGAAGAATGGCAATCAAGGCAGTCTGCAATACGAGTATTTGCATCTGATGACGATAGGCCGGTTTCAATAAGCCCTTTGATTAAGGACTCGTATTTCTCAATGATTTTGTTTTGGGTAGCAATACGCTCTTCTATTAGTTGCAGTAATTTAGCTACTTCTGTTTGCTCTTTAGTGGACGGAATAGCAATTTTAATAGATTTAATTTGTTCAAAATTTAAGCCTTGTCTATTTCCGCCTGCTTGAAAACTATCTATTTGTCTTTGACCATAATTGGACAATAAAAAGTTGCAGAGAAATGAAGATATGAGATTTTCTTTAGTACGAATAATGCAGACATGCTGATTAACATTACCACCTACTACTTGCTCATTCACTAATGCACTACGTCCAATAGATGCTCCTGTAATATTAAGCAGCACATCTTCTAATTTTAACTCTGTGCTCTTTTGACGTAGATGTGTCTCTTCGTCAATAAAAGCAATATCATCCAATATAAGATGTCCCAAGCCTACATTCTGACTACGAACAAAAGGATGCCCATCCGTTTTATACACTGATTCGCCTCCTCTTGGCGTCACACCACTACCCACTTTGATAGCCAATTCCCCAATCCTACACTTTTCCCACTCCCCACTAAACTCTGGGAATCTCAAATGGGGAACATTGTAGCAATTTTATCCTTAATTCCGTAGCTTTACCTCGTTTTTTAAATTAATAAATCATTACTGTCCCGTAAAAATGGGTAAATAGTTCTTTGAAATAATTGAAATATAGTCGTTTAAGTGGTGTTTTGAAATGAAACGGATTTGAAATTCTATTTTTGCAGTCGTAATAACGGCTG
>JAFABG010000031.1 GCA_023426145.1 Bacteroidota bacterium
ATTTTTCTTTTAACATCATAGTGATACGTTTTTTAAGTTTACTGTGATTAAAGCTGTTGGCCATAGAGTAGAGCCTTGTGCCAACGGCTTTTTTTATTAATAATAGTTGATATTCTTTCGCGTTTACTCCTTCATTAATTACGGTCTCATCCGCTTCATACTCATGAATATTCTGCAACTCTTGTTTCAGTAGCCACGCACCGGGATTAAACCATTGGAAAAAGATGCAAATATCTGCCACTAACAAGTCAATAGAATGGTAATGGTTAATATGCCCCATTTCATGAATGAGGATTTCCCTTCCGTTTTCTTCTAGGTCTTTTTGACTGATTACAATATACTTCATCCAACTGAATGGAGCTGTTTCTTGATTGTGAACCACAAGCGTAACTCCTTTCTTCAACTTTTCATGTTTGCCGGTATGTATTAATTGGAAGAGACAAATTAAAGAATATATGTTGCGAGAAACAAATAATAGAATCCCTGCCAGATAGACTAGTAGTACAATCTGTATCCATGATATATCTACTGTCTCCCCCACTGTATTGGTATCAACAGGCGAGGGTTCTAATTCTGCCATCAGTAACAACTGTTCGATAGAAAGCATTGCTTGTTGCACTTCAACTTGATGACGAGTCGTTACTTCAATACCGGGAATGAGCAACGAAATAACCAGTACTCCCAATAGGGCCAAGCGATTGAAACGATGGAAAGTCTCCTTGCTAAGTAATAGCCGAAAAAACAGATAAAACAGAACAAGGCAAATTGATGATTTTAATATGTAAATGAAGAAAACTCCCATAGTATTGATTTTCGATGAATTGATTAGTGTTTTTTATCAGCCTGTTCCACCTCCTGTATGAGTTTTTTCAATTCATCCAGCGAAATATCTTCTTCTTTAACCAAAGAAGAAACGGCATTCATGTAGGAGTTATTAAAATATTTGCTAATTACATTCCGCAGCGTTCCTTTATGAAAATCTTCTTTGCTGAATACAGGATAATATTGATAGGTATTTCCAAAAGTATGGTGAGCTAGAAAACCTTTATCTTCCAACCCACGTACAATTGTCGATAATGTATTGAAATGTGGCTTTGGGTCTTCATAGAATACCAACATCTCTTTCACGAACAAGGGGCCCTTTTCCCAAAAAAAGCCCATGATTTCTTCTTCTTTTGCTGTTAATCCTTTCATAGCTGAAATTTTATTTATTGCAAATAACGAAAAGTTCTAGTTTATAAACTAATCTATATAGTTAAATTAAACTAAAGGTTATAGTTAAAGGGAGAAATAGTTATAAACACCTGTTATTCATATATTTTTCATAAGAGTTTTTTGGGTAGAGTATATCGCGATATTGTTTTTATTCTAATTTAATATTCGTAATATTGCATCACTTTAAAAAATGATATTAAGGAGCTTATGATGGATGACTTTGTGAATTTAACAATGGAAAACCTTGCGGATGAACATTTATGTTGTATTATTAGTAGTAAAAAGCTTCATGGAATGCATACTAAAACACTAAAAAGATAAAACCATGAAAAAGTATTATTTACTTCTTTTATTTTTGCTATGTGCTTGCTGCGCTCAGGCACAGTATTCTTATCGTACGGAAGAGGATATTTCTTATGTTTCTGAGTCAGAAAAAGACACCTACCGTTTGAATCGTTGTAAACTTGATATTTACTATCCCGAGCATAAAAAAGATTTCTCTACTATTGTTTGGTTTCATGGTGGTGGACTAGAAGGTGGAACTAAATTTATCCCGAAAGAACTTTCAGATCAAGGATTTGCAGTAGTAGCGGTCAATTATCGCCTTAGTCCGAGAGCCAAGAATCCCGCTTATATTGAAGATGCTGCCGAAGCTGTGGCATGGGTATTTAAGCATATCGAAAAGTATGGCGGGCGCAAGGATCGTATTTTTGTTTCTGGTCATTCTGCCGGAGGCTATCTTACGTTGATGCTGGCAATGGATAAGAAGTATATGGCTGCTTATGGAGCAGATGCCGATAGTGTAGCGGCTTATCTCCCGATAAGCGGACAGACCGTTACTCATTTTACTATTCGGAAAGAACGTGGATTGCCTGATGGAATTCCTATCATTGATGAATTTGCTCCGATAAACAAGGCTCGTAAAAATACAGCTCCTATTGTGTTGATGACAGGTGACAAGAATCTGGAAATGGCCGACCGATATGAAGAGAATGCTTTAATGGCATCTGTTTTGAGGAATATAGGCAATCAGCGGGTCTCATTATACGAGCTCCAGGGATTCGATCACGGGCAGGTTCTTGGTCCTGCTTGCTATCTGATCGTAGACTATGTAAAGAGGTTCAAATGAAAAAAGTAGGTCGAATTAGAAAACGATCTGTGAAATGTAACGTTTTTCTTATTCTGTGAATCATTTGTTATATCTAAAGTTGGACGTATTGGGTATATTTGCTCCGATTTACAAACCTATAAATAATAGTTATGAAGACATTAAGCAGCCTTTTATTTATCCTTTTTGTTGCATTCTTTTCTACTCGGCCAGTAATAGCGGGAGATATTTCTTTTAAAATATCAAAGTCATATCTGAATTTTCCCATTTCTCATAAAGAGCATAGGGGAAGAATGACTTTTGAAGTAAATGGCAAAGTGGATTTATCTGTTGTGGTTCGTCTGGCGTCTGATGAACCTGAATATTGGGTGTTTAAAGACGTATCGGCATTGAAAGGACAAACCGTTAAAATTAGTTATGATGGCAATGAAAAGGGGTTGAGCAGAATATATCAGTCTGATAGGATAGCGGGACAGGATAGTCTATATAAGGAGAAGAATCGTCCGCAGTTTCATTTCACAACCCGAAGAGGGTGGATTAATGATCCCAATGGGTTGATTTATTATGCGGGTGAATACCATCTATTCTATCAACATAATCCTTTTGAAAGAGATTGGGAGAATATGCATTGGGGACATGCAGTCAGTAAAGATTTAGTGCATTGGACGGAGCTATCAGAAGCTTTGTACCCCGATCATTTAGGAACCATGTTTTCCGGTTCAGCTATTATTGACTATGAGAATACAGCTGGATTTAATGAAGGTAATACTCCTGCAATGATTGCTGCCTTTACTGCAGCTAGCAGTGAAAGACAGGTACAAGGAATAGCATATAGTCGTGATAATGGACGTACATTTGCGAAGTATGATAAGAATCCAGTGATTAACTCTAAAGAGAAATGGAATTCTATGGATACGCGTGATCCTAAAGTGTTTTGGTATGCACCTTCCAGACATTGGGTGATGGTGCTGAACGAACGCGATGGGCATTCTATTTATACGTCTGTCAATCTTAAAGATTGGACTTACCAAAGTCACGTTACGGGCTTCTGGGAATGCCCGGAGCTATTTGAATTGCCTGTTGATGGTGACAAGAGTCATACAAAATGGGTGATGTATGGTGCCAGTGGTACATATATGCTAGGTTCGTTTGATGGCAAAGCCTTTACTCCTGAAGCAGGAAAATATTTTTATACCACAGGAAGTATCTATGCTGCCCAAACTTTTACTAATATTCCGATAAATGATGGTCGGCGCATCCAGATAGGCTGGGGAAGGATATCTCATCCTGGTATGCCTTTCAATGGAATGATGCTACTCCCAACTGAATTAACTTTGCGTACAACTAAAGACGGTATTCGTATGGTTAGTGTGCCTGTAAAGGAGGTAGAAATATTGTCTAAACCACTTTGTTCATGGAAATCTCTATCTTCGGATGAGGCCAATCTTAACTTGAGAGAATTTTATAATGCTGATTGTCTTCGAATTCGAACAACAATCAAACTTTCTCATGCTACTGATGCTGGATTGAATTTATTCGGACAACGTATCATAGGTTATGATATGAATAACAATCTGTTGAATGGTCGTTTCTATTCTCCTCAAGATCCTACTAGCATGGAATTGAGTGCTGATATTTACATTGATCGTACATCTATTGAAGTTTTTATTGATGGTGGATTGTACTCTTACTCGATGGAACGTCGCTCGGATAACCGAAACAAAGAAGGCTTCCGTTTTTGGGGAAATCATATAGAAGTGAAGGACTTACAAGTGTTTGCTGTAGATTCCATTTGGTAAATAGTTGATAGCTAAGGCTTGCCATTTTAATATACATCGTTTATCTTTGCACTTAAATTACTATTCAAAATAGATTGGAATATGAAGACGCGTAGTGAAGCTTTTCAGTTTGAAAAAGAGTTGGTGTGGGAAAGTCCAGCCCCGGGTATCCGTCGCCAATTAATGGGGTATGATGGACAGTTGATGATGGTCAAAGTTGAATTTCAGAAAGGTGCAGTAGGTTCAATGCATCAGCATTATCATAGTCAGGCTACTTATGTGGTGAGTGGTAAATTCGAACTGGTAATTGGAGATAAGAAAGAAATACTTTCCGCTGGAGATGGATATTATGTGGAGCCCGACCAACTTCATGAATGTGTCTGCTTGGAGACTGGTGTATTGATTGATACATTTACTCCTATGAGGACTGACTTTCTTTCCTAATTTTCTTGAGGTTCAGATAGATGTGGTATAAAAATACCACATATGTGGTATTTCCTTTGAACCAAATCACCCTTATCTTTGTAATATCTTAAAACAAAGGATATTAAAATATACATATATGGAAAAGATTGCAAAGAAATTGACCGAATTAGTGGGAAACACCCCTCTTCTGGAACTTGGTAGTTATGGTAAGAGTAATGATTTGAAAGCTCGCCTTGTAGGTAAAATAGAGTCATTTAATCCTTCAGGTAGTGTTAAAGATCGCATTTCTTTGGCTATGGTTGAGGATGCTGAGGCTAGAGGAGTTTTACAACCCGGAGCTACTATTATTGAGCCGACTAGTGGTAACACTGGCGTCGGATTATCATTTGTGGCAGCAGTGAAGGGCTATAAGCTTATTCTGACTATGCCCGACACGATGAGTGTGGAGCGGCGTAATCTGTTGAAAGCTCTTGGTGCTGAGTTGGTGCTCACTCCCGGTGCTGAAGGCATGAAAGGAGCGATTGCTAAGGCTGAAGAACTGAAAACTACTACTCCAGGAGCTGTTATTTTACAACAGTTTGAAAATCCAGCTAACCCTGCAGTGCATTTGCGTACTACTGGTCTTGAAATATGGAGAGATACGGAAGGGAAAGTAGATTTTTTTGTAGCTGGTGTAGGTACAGGTGGAACTGTTAGTGGTGTTGGCGAAGCATTAAAGTTGCGTGACCCTAATGTAAAGGTTGTAGCTGTTGAACCTGCTGATTCTCCTGTATTATCAGGTGGAAAACCTGGACCTCATAAAATCCAAGGAATTGGTGCGGGATTTGTACCAAAGACTTATAATGCTTCCGTAGTAGACGAGGTGCTTCAAGTGAAGAATGATGATGCTATTCGTACTAGTCGTGAACTGGCTAAACAAGAAGGGCTATTAGTTGGTATCTCATCTGGAGCAGCTGTATACGCTGCTACTCAGATTGCTAAGCGTCCCGAAAATGCAGGAAAAACGATTGTAGTATTGCTTCCCGATACTGGTGAGCGGTACCTTTCTACTATCTTATATGCTTTTGAGGAATACCCATTATAATATTACTAATATTTTATCAAAAAATTATAAGGGTTCAAAATAAAGTGAGGTTGTGTCAAAATGTTGGCGCAACCTCACTTTTTAGATGCACATTCCTTTGAATATGTGCTTCATCTTATCATACATACCCCCGTTTATTTATAATTTAGCCTTTAAAACCTGATTGATTAAGCTTCTTCTTGATAATCTATATTTATAACAAATCAGTTGTTGTAATATTAATCAAAGATACTATCGTCAATTGCATCGGCACTTCCAACATCTTCTTTCACAGCATTGTTGACCAATAAATCCATCTCTTCTTGTGTTTTTAGAATTATTTCAACACCTTCCGGTACTTGACTTGAGATCATAACAACATCTTTATTCTCTCCTGTATTGGTAGAGGATTTCTTCAAAGAGCGGATGGCCTTAGCTTGCGTTTTACACGAACGTGTAATTTCTCCAATTTCTTTGGCGCCCATTACGACTATTTTAGGACCTGCTTTCAAATACTTGGCATATGAGAATGATTTCAGACCTAAAGAGGGCAAGGAACTCGTTGCTAAGGTAGTCAGCAACGTTAGATTGGTACAATCGAGTGCGATATTGGTACCGGTCAGAATGAAATCAGTGTACTGTAAAAGTGCACGTCCGGTATTACGTGCATTGCCCTCATCATCAACAATAGCATACTGATAAAGAGGTTGCCCAGCATCGTCTTTCTGCCCAGTGTCGGATTGCACCACTTTATAATAGACAATGCTGTCGTTGTACGCCTGAATACGCGTATATAGCGTATCGCAAGTCAACAAATACGTATCAAAGTCCTTATTCTCCGTTAACGCGGGCAATTCCCAAACGAAACTCTTTTTTTCTTTTTTCTCTTTCTTCTCCTTTTTTTGCGCTTGCATTCCACAAGGAAGCAGCAGCATGGCAATCATCAAGAACGATGCGATTTTCTCTAACTTTTTCATGTCGAAATAAATTTAAATGATTTTATTTATAGTATGTCTCACTCAGAAATATAAACCGTTGTTTTCAAATGCTTCTGCTCTTCTAAAGAGACAAAACCGTTTTTGTCATATACCTTATTCGCAGAGGTGGGGACGAAGAGTAGTCCCAAGTAGCTACCTTTATCTACCTGCACACGAAACTTTCCGGTAGCATCTATTGTGCCGAGAAGAGTTCCCTGGGCTTTCTTTTCCATGCTTCTATCAAATGTACGGGAATGAACGCCGTAGATTTCAACGTCACCGGCCACGACTTTCGTATTGTCTCGCCGATCGCGCACAGTACCTTCAATAACAATAAAGTTGAACGCTTCCAGTGATTTGTTTATTCTCGAAATAAAGGTCTTGTAGACCGGGTCGGGATGCAGCCGATCCAGATTGGTATAGCAAACCAACGCTTGTTGAAACGCTTCCTCGATGGTACTCATCTTATCTGTACTCTCGGACTCTTTGAGCTGCTTGATATACTGCATATACTTAGCCGCTTTTTGGTCCCACTCGGTACACTCGGTCATGTGGGTGATGTTTTCCTCCAAAGCAATTCGGGTCGTGGCCACGTCGCCATAAGTACCCAAAGAGTCTAAAGCTTGTTGATAGAATCCCTGAGCAGCAACAAACTTCCGGTCTTTCGAGGCTTGTTCGGCATTAGCCATGAGCTGCATAGTGGCAGAGGTGAGTACCTTTTTAGTCTTAATAACTGTTTCGACCAACTGCAACAGCACCCGGTATTTAAACATTGTTTTCGCATTCAGTTGAGCCCCTTCGCGCAACTGCACTTCCAACGTATTTGAGAAAGAACTACGCAGGCCAAAAGTCGGTCTTTTGAACTGAGAGGTGCCAGCGGCTTCGCTATTGGTATCAAAAGTCAATTCATAAACAGTTAGGCCGGAGTTGCCACTCTCCTTGCTCACCTGTACTTCCACATAGCCAAGGGCCTGAAGAGGTTTTCCGTCTTCGACGACAGTTGTTCCGTTGAACTTGATTTGCAGATCGGCTTCTTCGGATGTAAAAGAAACCTTCGCCTTGCCTTCATAGGGGTAAACGGCTTTATCGTTGCTCTCGTCTACGCAGGAAAATTTAAAGGGAATCTCGAAAGTACCCATATAGCACTTAGCTGCCCGAAGAACCAACGCACTGCTTTTACTGCCCTGAGCTACGGAGACTGTTACGGTTGTTTTGCAAAACCCATCGTCCTGCTCATCTTCGTTCAGGTTGTGTGTCAGTTCATATCGGTATTCTCCATTCGGTTCGCGGCCGACCAATTCGCCCCGTTCATGTCCCATGGAGTGAGTGAGGCTCAAGTCTTTGTTCGGCGAGATAATTACCACCTTTGTTGCAGTAGGTGAAATAGTTACGCCGGCTACCTCTTGGGGTTCCGAATACGTTATCAGGTTATTTTGAGCTTGTAAAAGCCCTGCTGTCAATACGAATATCAACAACATACTTCGACGCATATATCTTTTCATTTTACTAGGTTTGTCCCTTCCTTTTTACAGTTCTATTTCAAAGTCACCGGCCGTAAATATATCTTCTTTGGGTAGTTCGGCATCGCCTACAAAACGAGGCTGCCAGGTACGCACATGTATCTGCACATTGTTGGAGTCGCGGAAATCCCACAATAGAAACAGATAACCGTCATCACTGTAACCACTGCTATTGGAATATAGCTGATGCACTGTGACGCCATAGAATCCTTCTTTGGTAGGATGCTTCACCACTTTCACATCATCGAAACGGACATTGATGTATTTATTAGCTGCAAAGCTTGTTTTAAGGCGGCTCAAATATTCTTGTTTACCTTGCTTTTTATAGCTGACTTTGTTATATGTGATGCCGCTACCATCGGTCTTTTTGACCTTGGTAACCGTGCCCGTGATAATCAAGGCATCATCACTAAAGATGCGATCAAGAAAAGGAAGGTCTTTTTCGTTATAAGCCGTACGGAAGTGCTCCACGTAGCTCAATATTTGTTGCCGTCTTTCCACTTCCTGCACGGTCTGTCCCCGCTTCATCACATTCTGGTAGATGTTTGTTCCGATGGTCAGGTTAAAACGGGTAATAGTTCCGTTGCGATCGAAGTTGATCACGCCTTCCTGATATTCATCGTCGGCTGTTGCCGAATTATCATCGGGGCGCAACATCAAGGGTATTTGCCGAACCTGATAACCACCCGACGCATTGAGGCAAGATTGTACCACTTCGGAGTCGTCACAGTAGAAGTGTACGTTTTCCCATAGAGCGGCGAGCCCTTCGCGCGCTTGCTGAGTCATATTCAACTGAGCCGTATTCAAGCTTCGGTTTTGTTTAAACGCGGAATTTATTTCAGAAAGTAAAGCGGTCGATGTGTTTTCAATCTTGCTTTTCATTCCTCCCTCAATACCATCACGTATAACTAACTGAACCGCATCTTGTGCCAACAGAGGGAACGCGTGGAATAGGCTTAAAACTAATACGATTAAATAGATTCTTTTCATTTCCTTGATCTTATTTCAAATTAAACCAATACGCTCCACAACCACTAAAGTCCGATAGATTCACTTCCTGCTGTGTATGTAGATCGGACAAAATCCCATTCTTCACCGAAACAACGGTTCTCACGTCTCCGGCACGGGTATAAAACAACAGATAATAATCGCCTGACACTTCGTCCGACGGATAGGTTCCGTACTTAATGGCGTCTTTTGCTTTCAGATCGGCAAAAACAGCTTTCATATCGGTCATATTTTTCGCTCCCATAACCGCATTCAAGCTGGTCTCTTTGGAGTCCGCACCGATCTTCTCAATGACTGCGCTCTCGATCTTATCTTTATCTTTCTTTGAAACGGGTTTTTCTTTTTCGATCTTCATCGGTTCCGAGATATCGGATAAGGCCTGCAAATCGTTTCCTTTTTCATTATCGCTCAGGATGATTTGTCCCTCTCCTTTGATCAATACAATGTCGGACTTCTTCACATAAACGAATGCACGGACATTGGCCCCCCGTTTCATGTTCATTTTGTCGGAGCATGAGCTGATGTCCTGCAACACAATCTGTTGCACCTTATCGCTATTCCGCTTGGTTTTCACCCACTCGTTGATTTCGGCCACTAATAATTCGTTAGCGGTCTTCAGGGCATCCTCTTCGTTGGGGAGGGTGGCCTCAGCCGAGAGGTACGACTGTGACTTTTTAATTTTATTAATGTGCTTCTTAACTTCCGCAGAAGCGTCTTGTCCCCACGCCGCAGTCACGCAGATCAATGCAGTCAGAAGCAATACGGTCTTTTTCATCGACTATCTTGTTTTTTTAGTTAAATTCAATTCTTCAAAAAGAGCTTTGAGATTGTGTGTAGGTATGAATATGGTAATATCGGCCTCAACATCTCCCCTCTTTTCGCCTAACAGTGTATAAGGTATTTCGGCATTTAAAACGTGATTGTACTTGAAGTGCTCATTCACGACAAACACGCACACTTTCAACTTATCGATTCCGATGTTTTCAACCCCCACATAGATATCACATTGCTTACTCCGGTTGTATGCGATCCACTGTTTCAAAGGCAGTTTTAGTTCATCTCTCTTAAATCCGTATTGACGCACCGTCAATTTAAGTGATACATCGCAGGGAGTTGCCTCGGAAAGAAACATATTGCAAATACTTTCGGCTATATAGCCGGGATCATAGGCCAACGCCGGAATTCCCTTTTCTTCTACATAATACAGATTGTTGTTGATCGATTCCAGAAAATAATCAGTTCCTCGCTGTAAGTACAATTGAGGAGCTACTTTCTGAAGATTGCGTTTATCGACTTCAGGGCTAGCCTTACTTGCCGGAATACGAAATGCAGCAAGTTCCGTCAGGTATTCGGCTTCGAGTTCTTTCAGCTTTTTACGGGTAATGAGTTGATAAGACATCGGGCAGGAAAGCCGAATCAAGACAATCTTGCCATTAGTCAGTTCGACTGTATAGCGATTGTCTTTGGCGGACATGGCAAGTGCTGTTTGTTCGCTAACCAGTCGCAGCTTTTCCAGTCCTCCCTCTTCAATCCGCACATCATCGGCCTCCATCTTCCAATTGCGTTCTTTTTCCCCTAACACAAGCAATTGATTCAAATAATCTTCCGTAAAATGATACAGCACTTCCGCATACGGGTTTTCTTTCGAAAGCAAGGAAGCTGCTTGTCGCAGCTCCTTACTTTCAAATGTTTTATGCTGCCCATAGCTCGTTTTTGACAAGAGCAAGCAGCATAAAAGTGCTGTCCATAGTTTTAATCGCATCAAATTCCACCTAAAATTATCGATTCCACATTACCATCTGCTTTATACCATTTCCCATTTGTCAAATGTCCATCTTCAAACGTTCCTATAACTTGATCACCGGGACCAGCCGTACGTCCTTTGTCATCTCTAGTATCAATGATATGGTTGGTTTTAAACTTCAAAGTTCCCTGCACATCATGCGGCTTACCATTTTTCATTTTGCCGATCCAAACAGCATAACCCAGGTCTTTTGTGACAACGCCTCCTGTTGGAGCCGGTTTTTCTATTTCAACAGCCTGCTTTACGGGTTCTACTTCCTCAATCACCTCTTCCGGAGTTTCCTGATCAAGTGTGGTCGTATCTTCTGCCTCTGTTTCAGTATCAGTATCTACGTCAACAGAATCGACAACCACAACTTCTCCTCCATCGAATGCAGCCGGATCGTCTCCTTTTATCACGAAGAAATAGACGCTTGCGCCAACAATGGCCAAGGCTAAAACGATTCCGCCAATAATCAATCCAAGGGATGACTTAACTGCTTTAACTTCTACCAGATCTCCGCCGCAATCGGGGCATACAAAGTCTTCACCGATATTGACGTCAACGATCTCTTTGGAATTTGCTTTATTACAGTTGCCGATATTCAAGCATTTACCCTTCCTTACCATAGCATTATTTTGTGCCATAATTTATCTTCTTATTTATCTATTATTTAACCAATTCAATCGCTTGTAATGCGGCATCCTTAAAGAAGAGGAACTGTTCCGTTCCCTGGTTATTGCCACATTCCGGTAAGATGACATTCTTAATGAGTCCCTGAATCTCGGTCACCAACATTTTACGCTTTTCAACATGTAGATAATCCGCTTTCAGAGCTGTTGCAAATTTCGCCTTCAAGTCCTCACCGAACTCTTCTTTGAACTTATCACAAAACGGGATGTCAATAAACTTATCGGCCATGGGTTCTAGAACCTCCAAGCCTAAAGCGTCTTCTTCAACTGTTCCGTACGCGCTCAATCCGGTACCATCTTGCTTGTCGGCATATTTGATGATTCCTAAAGCGTATGCTAAAATCAAATAAGGCGTATAGATCTTTCGCAACTCAGAAGGCAGTATGTCGTTGGCTACGAACAAACTCGGGAAAGATTCACCTGTTCCTTCGGTGTGTAATACGGTACGATTCTGACGTGCTTCATTGGGATTGGTTACCAAATAATCATACTTTTCCTTCATGAAAGGAAGCTCCTTTAAAACACGTATCGGGAAACAGTAGGTTATACAAGCAATGGTCATTTCATTCTTAAGAACTCCATTCATATCGACTTTTACTTGTACCCCACCGGTGACAGCATTAATCAATGCGTCTTTTAGTTTTTCGGCAAATTTCTGTATCTGTTCATTTCCCTCTGCCTTAGGTAAGTTGATTAACACGATCTTACGATCAATATTCAATCCCGGTTGGGGAATCGGATTATTCTTTATCGCACGGTTGTTCTCCGTCGGACTAAAGGTTAAGAATACACCGCTTTGCTCAATGATTTTCTTGGCAAAAGCTCTCAAGTCATCATCCGAACGATATTGCTCATTCAACTGTTCGAGAATATTACGGTTGATTAGCTTCTCATTGTTTTCTATCAAGATCTCATCGTGAATAATAATGGATTTACGGCGTACGATGGTATCTAATAGGGTAGTTATATTATCAGTTGAGATAGCCGCATTGGCGCGAGCAAATGTTTGGTCGGAACCGATCATCTTTACAAGTTCCTGACGGAACTCATCCGAGATTGACTTCTGACGGTTCTTGTCCTTAACCACATCTTTCGTGAATTTTTGTACAGCAGAGTTATCATAAAAGCGAATAATCGTCTCCTGTAAGTTGGAAATAGCTCCCTGATCCTGACAACGGCTTCCGATTTGCTTATCGGCATCGTCCAATGCTTCGTTAATGACATTCACAAAACGTTCGATCCGCCCTCTCAATCCATTCAGCTTATTCAACAACACTCCTAACATAGAGACAGCGAAGTGTAATCCTTCTACTTCACTCTTCTTAATATACATCTGCTGCATGATTGTGGCATGCGTCTGAACTAATTTATTTTTAGAAAGAAGACCACCGATAAAACCTTTACTTGACCAATCCAACTGGCTCATCGCTTTCGCTTTTTCCAATTGTTCGATGGTCTGATTCCAACTGGAAATGTTTCCTTCACACTCTTTACGCCTCAAGTCCGTACTTTCAATAATGCGGTCTATTAGCTGGCATAAATTATACAAAGACAAATCACCCGTACACCATTTGTCGAACATATACTGTTCAATCAGCGTACAGATCTCATTGGCATGTTCTTCTTTCGCTTGTGTCTTCCCCTCAAAGAAGTTTTTAACACCCATTTTACGGAAAAACTTATCATACCCTTCCGAGCAATACTTTTCCAGTTCGTTCAAGGGTATTTTCTGTCGACTGGCTTCTTCTGTCCATACAGGAATTACACCTCCCCAATAATCGGCGAAGCTATTCCACTTTTTCTGGTCGGATTCTAAGATCGGTTTATCTAAAGTCAAATGTTTATCCGTCAGTCTCCAACGCTCCAATTGTTCCGCTTCTTTCACAAACGAATGAAAGTCGATATTGGCAGGCGTATCCCGGAAGCCCATGTCATCATTCCAATTATTGAAACGTAGCTGCAAAAGGGCTTGTCGGCCAAAAGAGTAAGTGAAGTATTCAACTATTTCCTCTTCCGGAATGACCACTCTCTTAATACCGAATGAGCTGAAAGCCTTGGAACGAACAATATCGACTACACCTTCTTTTACTTTCTCACTATTCTCATTGCGAAAGTCTTCAATATTCTCGAGGCTATACGCACGCAAGAATTCTTCCGTTGTATCATTCTGCGTTAAGAAGATGCGATTGTACAAGAAGTCTGAAACGATAATCGGCAATTGTTTATGTGATTCAACGGTCAGACCGTTCTCATTTTCATTGCTATAAAGGATACAACTATCTACTACCTTCTTGAGATGTTCCAAAGGAACGCGCTCGTTGATTCCCGTCACGTCGTAGGGCATATACTTTTTAGTCATCAACGCGTTGATCTCTAACAGAGCAGCATATCCGTTTGCATGATAGCGTCCCGCATCCGAAGACCCGGGAGGAGTATGCTCGGGCACCATGCAATAGAGTACGATATTCGCATCTCTGTATTCATTGCGTGTTTGAGCGATTACATCTATAATAGAACCGGAACCTGTTCCCCCGGCCAAACCGGTAAATATATGAATATTCAGACTGGTAGTACTGCTAATCGCCTTTACTTTGGTATACTGACCTTTCATGGTATTAATATAGCTTTGCACGGAACTACCAAACAGGATTCTGCCGGCACGTCGCTTTTGAGCCGCTGCGGCATCTACACTGCCTATTGTTTTCTGCATCACTTCGGGATCGCCGATAAATCCTTTCAACCCCGGAAATCCACTGGGGTTGCTAAAGACGCTATGCAAGTCTACACCTTTAATAAAAACAAATTCACTTTCGTTGAAAGATGCGTCCTGTCCCAATACCCGAAATGTGACGTCATTAGGTTGCATCATCTCTCTGGTAGAGTCTATGTATACATAACCTATCGGTAACCCAGCCCTATCATCGGCATTATATTTTTGATATAGCCTTTTACGAAAGGCTTTAAGGATTTTTCCGCCTGTCCCTCCTAATCCGACAAGGATGTGATTCTCTTTTATATCCATCGTACATTTGTTTTTTTATAAATTTAAGAACCTGTTACTTAAATATTCAGCCCTTTGCTGCTCTTTTTTATCTTTATAATAAAGAATACCTCCGATAGTCAGCAATCCTCCCACCATCCACAGTACACGTCGCCACATATATTCATTAATAAGTGAATAAATTGGAGAAATTATATTAGTAAGGCCATCTTTAAATTCAAATTTATCAATGTTTTTAATATACCTTTTTAGTAAGGGGTATTTATTTATAATCATTGTTTTCACAACTTCGATTTCTTTACTACTCAAATTCTTCTTATTATATTCGATATTTATTGAGGTTTGTATCGCTGTTTCTACTGTGCTGACGTATTTTTTTGTATAACTTGCACCACAAAATAAGAAGCTCTGAATAAATAGAATGAGACTAAGCACACACATACCTAAAATGAAACCAATGTCTATGTGGAGCGAATGGCGTTGAAATAACAATTTCATCGCGCATACAGATGTGATTAGAAGGACAGCTGTTATTAAGAGCGACAATAACAAAGAACTAATAATATGGTTGGCAAAGGAGAGCACGTGTATTTGTTATATTTAAATGTTTTTTTATATTTGATTATGTGTGCAAAGTTTGTTATACAAATTGAATAAACACACCCCTATTTATGGGTACGTTTTGTTTTTTTTATTTGTACTTTTGAAAACTATATGTAATATTATCTATTGATTGAGACTAGATGGATGCAAACAAAATACAAACAGATAAAATAAGTTTAGCTATCATTGATGATCACGAATCTGTGCTTCATGGGGTTGCTTCTTATCTGAGAGATAACTTAGTCAATGCACAAACATTCTTATTTACAGAGGGACGAACATTTTTGGAGCATGTTCGAAAACGTCCTTATGACCTCTATATATTAGATTTGGGGCTAAAAGATATTGATGGGATAAAACTTCTAGAGCAGCTAAAAGTCATATATCCTTCCGCCAAAATCATAGTTCATACGATGCGCGAAGAAATATGGATTGTAAAACGTTTATTTCAGTATGATGTAGACGGCATCGTTCTTAAAAGTTATCCGCTCGATGTGCTAAAGAAAGCAATAGAACAAGTTATGGATGGTCGCAAATATTATTGTCAACGTCTTAAATATTTGCAAAATAGTTGTAGCCTACCATCACATGATTCTCATCTGTTTTTTGAGAAGTTCAATGCAACTGACTTAAAAATTATACAGTTAATGGCGAAAGGAAAGACATCAGAAGAAATAGCTCAGCATCTTGGTTATAAGAAAAATACTATTATGTCTTATCGTAAAGATATCTTTCGTAAATTCGATGTGAATAGTGCGGCAGAATTGGTGTCCAAAGCTATAGCGAATGGTTTCCTGTCTGTTGAGGAATAAAATATATATGATGAAATCATAAAGCCACCTGCAGTTTGATAACAGTACCTTTGTCAACTTCTGACTCAATCTCTAATGTACCGTTTATGGCTTCGGCTCGTTCTTCAATGATACGTAGTCCCAATCCAACATTCTGCTCACCAACGACAAACCCTTTGCCATTGTCGGTAATGTTCATCATTAATATACCATTGGCTATTTTAAGTATAATATATACTTCTTTTGTTTCTGCATGCTTGATTGCATTACCGATGGCTTCTTGAAGAATGCGATATACTTCTATTGAAAGTTCGGCTGGAACTGTTTCCCAATCGTATTCTTCAGGAGTAATGACAGCAGTAAAAAGAATATTACCTTTCAGATTTTGTTGGTATACGTAGTCTTTTATTATCTCGGATAGAGTGGCATATTGAAAGACAGGAGGCATTAGCCCGTGGGAAATATTACGTACTTCTGTATGTAGATCTGCTATTGATTGGGCAATAGGATGAAGTTTTTCTCTCCTTTCAATTTCCATCTTCAAAACAACTAACTGATTGGATACGTTGTCGTGCAATTCTCGGGCGAGACGAATACGTTCGGCTTCGAGCCCATCGAGGTAGTTGCGTACTAAGCGTTGCTTCGTTTCATTGAAAAAAGCCTGATGCTCCAGATCTTTTTGTTTCATTCGATCCGCCATGATTAGTGCTTCTTTACTTTTTTTCAGTTTCTTGGTCCGCTCGTAGAGAAATAATGTTACAAGAAGCATTGTCAAAAGAAGGAATCCAGTGAGAGAAAGTATACGTCTATATTGTGCTGCTTCAAACTCTTTATTAAGTTTGCTTATTTCAAGATCTTTTTCTGCTGTTTCATATTTTATATTCAACTCTTTTATTTCGAGATATTTTTTTTTGTCATTTATACGATTCTCAACCTTATTCTTCAGTCGGTTATACTTCAGAGCTTCTTTATAGTTATTATTCTTTTCGTAGGCCTGCGACAGTTTATTATAAATAGTAAAAAGGAATTTATCTCTTTCTCTATTTACGCTTTTAGTCTTTATTTGTATTCTTTCTTCCTCTTTTAAGTCGCTAATAGCTTTATTAATTTTTTGTTGTTCGGTATCGATCGAAGCTTTGACAAGTTTATATCTTGCAAGTGAAGTAGGGTGTTCTTTATTTAGGTAAGACTCTCCCTGCTTGAAGTGACTCATAATAGCTTCTATGTTTCCCGGTTCTATCTTTAGATAGATGTCTGCCATCATCAAATGATTCTGGCAAGCCATTATTCGGGCCGTACGTGGGTTGGGGGCGTCGTTTTTGTGTTTTTCGTAGATTTTGGTTGACTTATCCAGATATAATAGAGCTTTCCGCATATTCTTCTGAAAGGCTCGAGGTTCTTTGTTTGCCTTTATCTGGTAGTACGATGCTACAAAAGAATAGATATTGTCATAATATATTTTATACGGTTCATCAAACTGGATAGTAAGCATCTCTTTGACTATTTTTGAGAGACTCTCTAAGTCTTCTTTTAATAGATAGGAATTGCCAATTTTATAATACAAAAAATTTAAAAAGAACTTCTTTGTTTTCGACTGTTTATAATAGGATATAGCTTTATAATAATTCTCATGGGCCCTTTTTTCGTCATCTATGCTGTAATAGTAGTTTCCCGTTTGATAGAATAAGGCTCCCAGCGCGTCAACATTAGACGTTTGATTTTTATATTGGGCGGCAATATCAAGATACCTTTTTGCATCGTCACTTTCTCCCATTGCGCTATAATGGTGGTATATCATACAGTTAAGCGTAATAAACTTGGCTTTATCAGCCTCTTTATTTGCATATCTCGCTATTGCCTCTTCAACTGCTATCTGTTCATGGACATCCAAGTGGTCAATTTTTTGTGTAAACTTATACTTTTCTTCTATGCTGAGATCATTCCGGGAAATTGTATCCATTATAGTCGCGTAGGATGGTGTATGTTTGTTCCCACTATGTTGTGCTTGTAAGTGCAGAGAAAACAAGAGAAGAGACAAATGCATTATAATAATGGAGACTTTTTTCATAATTTGCTTTTGTTTTATATATCGTTCGCATTTGGCGCAAATGTAAATAAATAATTGGATATAATTCTATAATTGTCAATTCTAATAATCATTTTTTTAGTAGTTTTACTGAAAATTCCAGACGTTCTCACACCTGTAAGTCTAATATGATTTCTAGGAGAGTCTAAAATCAAGATAAGGCTAAGGCAAAGAAACCTGCGAGGGTAGCTCTAAGGAAGTTGTTCTTGGTACTTATTTTTGCACGCACATGTACTATAATAAATGCTTGCTTTTCTCTTACTATTCATTCTTATCTTATGGACAACATAGCTATTTTGATAAATTTGCTGATATGTATGATGTTACATCCGGTAATATCTCTAGATTTATGCTGAATCCAATGGCGGATATGAAGAGTTGATGCGAATCAACGATGAAGGGGAAAGGACTATTATTTATTTGAAGCACAATAAAAATAATAAAAAGGAGTTTGTTCTGACTACTGATGAGAAAGATGAATTTACGATTATTGTTGTTACCGGGAATCTTAGTTTGAAAGAGATACAGGGCATCATAAATAAAAATTGATTTTTATCTACAGACTGGGGAATCTTATATTATAAAGATTCCCCAGTCTGTAGATAAAAGGAAAGGCAGATTAAAATGGATTCTCGTCTGCTCGCAATCCGAATATTTTGCCGGTCATTTCTGCTACCGGCACTTTCCATACCTTGACATTTCGTACGGCAGGATCGGAGTAGCTGAATTCCTTCGGAGTGTAATGACGCATAATGATGTCTAAAGCTTTACGCTTTTCTGTCAAATCTTCAATGAATTCAACTTTTCCACGACACATCACACTTTCCGATCGCATGCTATAGCTACAAGCTACTTTTTCGTGTTGATACACTAGCTCGTGTCCAACACTAAATGTGATACAGATATTATTGTTATGTTCCAGCATTTCAAGTTTTGAGCCTTCTGGACCTGAATGTAGGTAAAGAATGTCGTCGTTGTTGTAACCGAAATTCATGGGAACTACGTATGGATTTCCTTCAAGATCAGTGATACCTACAAAGCAGGCTTCAGATTGAAGAATGATAGATTCGAGTCGCTGCTTATCTTCTATAATAAGTGTTTTCATCTTCTTTTTTTCGTCTCTGTATTATTTATTATTTTTCGATCAGTGCAAAATCTAGTTGCTTCTTTTCCAGGTTAGCGCGTGCTACGCGGATCGTGATAGTGTCACCTAAGCTATAAGTCTTATTTTTGCGACGACCACGAAGGCAATAATTTTTCTCGTCAAATTCATAGTAGTCGTCATCCAAATCACGAATTGGAACCATACCTTCGCATTTGTTTTCATTGAGCTCAACATAAAGTCCCCATTCGGTTACACCCGAGATGACTCCATCGTATATTTGGCCTAGACGCTCACTCATAAATTCGACTTGTTTGTATTTAATTGAAGCACGTTCGGCATTTGCTGCAATTTGTTCCATGCTGGAACTATGCTCGCATAAGTCTTCGTATTTGCTTTCAGAAACACTACGACCTCCTTCCATATACTTCGTTATCAAGCGATGTACCATCATGTCGGGGAAACGGCGGATGGGAGAAGTGAAGTGTGTATAGTAGTCGAATGCCAATCCGTAATGACCAATGTTGTGCGTAGAATAACGTGCTTTTTGCATAGCACGGATGGACACTGTTTCAATTAAGTTCTCTTCCTTCTTTCCCTGAATATCGTCTAGCAAATGGTTAATAGACTTGGATATGTCGGTTTTTGTTCCGCTAGTGCGGACTTTATAACCAAAGCGAGCAATAAATTGGGATAAATTTTCGAGCTTCTCCGGATCGGGAAGGTCGTGTATACGGTAAGGGAGCACTTTAGCTTTCTTATTGCTAGGCACTTTGCCCACAAATTCTGCCACTGTTCTATTCGCTAGTAACATAAACTCTTCCACAAGTTTGTTGGCATCCTTCGACTCTTTAAAGTAAACACTTACTGGCTTACCTTTTTCGTCAATCTCAAACTTCACCTCGTAACGATCGAAATTAATCGCTCCTGCCGTAAAACGTTTGGCACGAAGTGCTTTGGCAATTGTGTCCAGCGTAAGCACTTCTTCTTTGAAATCACCAGATTTCGTTTCAATGATTTGCTGGGCTTCTTCGTAGGTAAAACGTCGGTCAGAGTTAATTACGGTGTGTGCAATGCGCGAGTTTTTGACTTCTCCTTTTTCAGTAATATCGAAGATTGCTGAGAAAGCCAACTTTTCTTCATTGGGGCGCAACGAACAGATGAAATTACATAAGCGTTCGGGAAGCATGGGAATGGTACGGTCGACCAAATAAACTGAAGTTGCTCGTTTCTCAGCTTCTTTGTCGATAATACTACCTTCTTTCACATAATGAGTCACGTCGGCGATGTGTACACCAACTTCCCATAATCCATCTTTTAGTGGGCGTATGGAAAGTGCATCATCAAAGTCTTTCGCATCTTTGGGGTCGATAGTGAAAGTGGTTACCTTTCGAAAATCTTCACGTTTACCTATTTCTTCTGCGCTGATTTCGGCAGGGATTTTATCGGCGGCCGTCTCAACAGCCTTTGGATATACGTAGGGCAAGCCGAACTCAGCAAGAATCGCATGCATTTCAGTGGTGTTATCACCAGCAGCTCCTAATATGTCGATCACTTGCCCAATAGGGTTTTTAGCCTTGTCTGGCCATTCAGTCACTTTAACAATAGCCTTATCACCTGTTTTTCCTCCTTTTAACTTTTCTTTTGGGATGAAGATGTCATTGGCAAGTGTACGGTTTTCTGTAACAAGGAAAGCATAAGATTTAGCAACCTCTAATGTGCCCACGAAAGTGTCGTTGGCTCGTTCTAGGATTTCGATGACTTCTCCTTCGGCTTCTCTGTTTTTTCGCTTAGCAAAGAAAGTGATTTTCACTTTATCATTGTTCATCGCGTGTGCTGAATTACGCTCAGCTACAAAGATAGGATCTCCTCCTCCTTCTGGAATAAATGAGTTCTTGCCATTACTTTTACGTTGGAAAGTACCGGTCATCTCTGTTCCGTGGTTATTTAATCGAAATTTACCTTTTTCAGGCTCAGAAATATAATCGTCATTAAATAAGTCATGTAATAGGTCAACACATAGCATTTTCTGCGGATGAGTGGTTAGACGCAATTCTGAAAAAATATATTTAATGCTGAGCGTCTCGTTTGGTTTGGCATGAAAAAAGTTAATCAATAATGTTGCTAGCTCTTTCTTGTTCATTCTTTTGCCGGCCTTTTTTTCTTTCTTTTCTTTCTTTTTCGCCATAGTGTAGTCATTTATAATGATTGTTGTTACAAAGATATAGTATTATTTTCCTTATGGAAACTTTGAGAAGATAAAAATCTCTTTTTGAACTCAAACAAACATAAGAATAATGCTAGAGATATAAATAATTGAGAAATACAAAATACCATTTATATCATATTTGTTGTATATTTGTGGCATCATTATTTTTTATGCATTCAGATTATGGACGATAAAGAAGTTTCTTCTAGAGAAAGAGGAATATATAAGGTTACGCTTGTTGGCAGTGTAGTGAACCTTTTGTTACTTGTTTTCAAGTTTTTAGCGGGAATTATGGGACATAGTGCAGCCATGCTTGCTGATGCCGTCCATTCTCTATCAGATTTTGTGACAGATGTTGTTGTTGTCTTTTTTATCCGTATTTCCAGCAAGCCTCAGGATAAAGGACACGATAACGGACACGGAAAATATGAGACACTTGCTACTGCTATTATTGGATTATTACTACTGATTGTGGGATTTGGCATTTTATGGAAAGGTATTTCTTCAATCTATGATTTTATTTCTGGCGAACCATTAGAAAAACCAGGAATGATTGCGTTGATTGCTGCGCTTGTTTCTATTATTTTCAAGGAAATTCTTTATCAATATACTATAAGACAGGGAAAAAATCTTAACTCTCAAGCAGTCGTAGCTAACGGCTGGCACCATCGAAGTGATGCTCTTTCTTCCATTGGAACGGCAATTGGAATCGGGGGAGCCATTTTGCTAGGTGAACATTGGCGGGTACTCGATCCCATTGCAGCGGTTATTGTCAGCCTCTTTATTATAAAGGTAGCTATTCAATTACTTATTCCTTGTGTTGATGAGTTATTGGAAAAGTCTTTGCCGGATGATGTTGAGAAACTTATAGAACAAGCTTTGGTGTCGTTTCCGGGAGTCAGTGAACCCCATCATCTTCGTACACGTCGCATTGGTAGCTACTGTGCGATTGAGGTACATGTGAGGATGGATGGGCAAATGACGCTTGAAGAAGCTCATGATAAAACGACTGCCATTGAGAGACAATTGAAAGACATGTTTGGCGACGGAACTCTTATTAATATTCATGTTGAACCGAAAAAATAATGGACAGTGTATTAATTACAGGTGCGAGCGGTTTTATCGGAAGCTTTATTGTTGAAGAGGCGCTTAAGAGAAAGTTTGGTGTTTGGGCGGGCATACGTTCTGGTAGCAGTAAGAAATATCTAAAGAACCGTAAGATTCATTTTCTAGAATTGGATTTTGCTCATCCGAATGAACTGCGTGCTCAACTTTCTGGCCACAAAGGAAGGTATAGGAAGTTTGATTATATTATTCACTGCGCAGGTGTGACAAAATGTTCCGATCGGATCGCTTTCGATCATGTGAACTATCTTCAGACAAAGTACTTTGTTGACACACTGAAGGCTCTCAATATGGTTCCTAAACAGTTCATCTATATTAGCTCGTTGAGTGTTTATGGACCAGTGCGTGAACTTGATTATTCTCCTATAAAGGGTAGTGACAGCCCAATGCCCAATACAGCTTATGGCTTAAGCAAGCTTAAGGCTGAACTTTATCTTCAAAGTGTTTCTGGTTTTCCATATGTGATCTATCGTCCAACAGGGGTATATGGTCCTCGTGAACTTGATTATTTTTTAATGGCTAAATCTATCCGAAATCATTTGGATTTTTCTGTAGGTTTCCGGCGACAAGATTTGACATTTATTTATGTGAAAGATATTGTGCAAGCTATTTTCTTGGGTATAGAGAAAAAAGTAACAAGAAAATCCTATTTCCTCACGGATGGAAATGTGTATAAAAGTCGTGTATTCTCCGATTTAATTCGGAAAGAACTAGACAATCCGTTTGTTATTCATGTGAAATGTCCATTAATTGTGCTAAAAGTTATATCTTTGCTCGCCGAATTCATTGCTACGCGTTCAGGGAAGAGCAGTACGTTGAACTCGGATAAATATAAAATAATGAAACAACGGAACTGGCAATGTGATATAACTCCTGCTGTTAATGATTTGGGATATGCTCCCCAATATGGCCTAGAACAAGGAGTTCGTGAAACAATTGACTGGTATAAAAACGAAGGATGGCTTTAGACTTATTTAAGCGAGTGGAAACCCGGAAGGGGTTATTTGCTGTGGAAAAGATTACATTGATTTATAATCTGTTGACCTCCATTTTGATTATGTTCCTATTCCAGCGAATGGACCACCCATGGCATATGTTGCTGGATAGAGCGATGATTGCTGCAATGACTTTCTTGCTCATGTATCTCTATCGTTTGGCACCTTGCAAGTTCTCTGCTTTTGTGCGTGTAGCTATCCAAATGAGTTTGTTATCTTATTGGTATCCAGATACATTTGAGTTTAATCGTTTCTTCCCAAATCTTGATCATGTGTTTGCTGTTACGGAGCAATTTATCTTCAATGGTCAGCCGTCAATTTGGTTTTGCAATACATTCCCTCATTTAATAGTCAGTGAGGCTTTTAACTTGGGGTATTTCTTCTATTATCCTATGATGCTGATTGTGACGGTCTTTTATTTCTTCTATAAGTTTGAATGGTTTGAAAAGATGTCATTTGTGCTAGTAACCTCTTTCTTTGTTTACTATTTGATTTACATTTTTATTCCCGTGGCTGGTCCACAGTTCTATTTTCCAGCTATTGGTTTTGACAATGTTTCGAAAGGAATTTTTCCAGCTATTGGTGACTATTTCAATCAACATCAAGAATTGCTACCTGGACCGGGCTATCAGCATGGTTTTTTCTATAATCTTGTAGAAAGTTCGCAACAAGTAGGAGAGCGGCCTACCGCTGCATTTCCAAGTTCACATGTTGGAATTTCTACTATTCTTATGATTATGTCATGGCGCGTCAATAAAAAATTATTTGCTTGCCTGATTCCATTCTATATGCTACTTTGCGGTGCAACTGTATACATTCAGGCGCATTATGTTATTGATGCTATAGTTGGCTTCTTCTCAGCTTTTGGTTTATACATACTAGCGACTTGGATGTATAAAAAGTGGTTTGAGCAACCCATGTTCAAGAAATAATAGTCTGTTACAAATACTAGTCTGTTAAGGGAGAATTCATTTTTTGAGGAATAGTCTCGAATATTCTGAATAGCTCCTCTTGTGTTTCTGCCCGCAACATCGCAATGCGAGTTTCCTTAAAATTTGGAATGCCTTTAAACAAAGGACTGGCAGCTAAGTGGCGACGTACGTGAAGGATGCCTCTTCGCTCATCAAGTAGATTGACGCTATCAATAACTTCTTGGCGAAGTACCTCCATGCACCATTCAAAGCTTAGTGATGGGAGTTCTTCTCCTGTCTCCAAATAGTGTTTTACTTCTTTAAATATCCAAGGGCGACCGAAGCTGGCTCTACCGATCATAACGCCATCTACTCCGTATCGATCGAAGCATTCTTTGCAGCGTTGAGGGGTTGTTACGTCTCCATTACCAATGATAGGAATGTGCATGCGGGGATTGTTTTTCACTTCTCCGATTAATGTCCAGTCCGCTTCTCCGGTATACATTTGTGCGCGGGTTCGCCCATGAATTGTTAAAGCGGCAATTCCGCAATCTTGTAGCTGTTCAGCTAGATCAACAATAATCTTACTATTGGCATCCCACCCAAGCCGAGTTTTCACAGTTACTGGAATATTCACTGAATCTACTACTGCACGGGTAATCTCTAACATCATTGGTATATTCTGTAACATTCCTGCTCCTGCTCCTTTACCTGCCACCCTTTTCACTGGACAGCCAAAGTTTATATCAAGAATATCAGGTTGTGCTTGCTCAACGATCTTGGCAGCTTCGACCATCGTCTCGGTATCTTTGCCATAAATTTGAATGGCAACTGGACGCTCCTCATTACTAATACTCAGCTTCTGCGCCGTTTTGTTCACAGCACGTATCAGAGCATCACTCGATACAAACTCCGTATATACCATGTCGGCTCCGAATTTTTTGCACATTAGGCGGAAAGCTGGATCGGTCACGTCCTCCATGGGGGCGAGCAATATGGGGTATTTCCCAAGGTCTATATGGCTTATTTTCATGAATGTTGCTTGTTTAGTGGCGCAAAGGTACGTATAAAAACTGAAAGAACTATTTGTTGAGGTAAGTTTCACAGATACAGATAAATTCGTAACTTTGCGCACTTATATCACATTTAAATGATTATCAGAGAGTAAAATGAGTATAAAAGATTTTGAAATAATGGCGCCTGTCGGCTCGCGTGAATCCCTTACTGCAGCCATTCAGGCTGGAGCTGATTCTATCTATTTTGGTATAGAAAACCTTAATATGCGTGCCCGTTCTGCTAATACCTTTACTGTTGAAGATTTGCGTGAGATAGCTCAGACTTGTGAAGAACATGGGATGAAAAGTTATCTCACTGTCAATACCATTATCTATGATAAGGATATTGCATTGATGCGTACGATTGTAGATGCGGCAAAAGCAGCAGGAATATCAGCGGTGATTGCAGCAGATGTATCGGTGATGAATTATGCTAGAAGGATTGGTCAAGAAGTGCATTTATCTACTCAGTTGAATATATCAAATACGGAAGCTTTGCGATTTTATGCTCAGTTTGCCGATGTTGTGGTGCTTGCGCGTGAATTGAATCTTGAACAAGTGGCTGAGATTTATAGAGAAATTCGAGAAGAAAATATCTGTGGTCCGAGTGGTGAACAACTCCGAATTGAGATGTTCTGTCATGGTGCTTTGTGTATGGCGGTATCTGGAAAATGCTATTTGTCTTTACATGAGATGAACCATTCAGCTAATCGTGGTGCTTGTATGCAGGTTTGTCGTAGATCGTATACCGTTCGCGATAAAGAAACGAATGTAGAGTTGGATGTTGATAATGAATATATCATGTCCCCTAAGGACTTGAAAACGATTCATTTCATGAATAAAATGATGGATGCAGGGGTACGTGTCTTTAAAATTGAAGGTCGTGCTCGCGGACCTGAATATGTTCGTACGGTAGTGGAGTGTTATAAAGAAGCGATAAAAGCTTATCTTGACGGCACATTTACGGATGAGAAAATTGAGACGTGGGATGAACGTCTGAAAGCTGTTTTTAATCGTGGCTTTTGGGATGGTTACTATTTGGGACAACGTTTAGGGGAATGGACTCGAAATTATGGTTCAGCAGCCACAGAACGTAAAATTTATGTAGGTAAAGGCATTAAATATTTCTCTAATATCGGAGTTTCTGAGTTCTTGGTAGAAGCTTCTGAAGTCAGTGTAGGAGATAAACTGTTGATTACCGGGCCAACTACAGGTGCCGTATTTATGACTTTAGACGAAGCGCGAGTAGATTTAGAAGCAGTAGAAACGGTCAAGAAGGGGCAACGATTCTCAATGAAATCGGATAAGATACGTCCTAGTGACAAGCTATATAAACTTGTATCGACTGAAGAACTGAAGAAGTTTAAAGGGCTTAACATTGAACAGAAGAGAGGATAGTCTCAAATCCTCAATCTAAATCCTAAATGAATGAATTACATTTATGAGTTGGAAATGAAGGTACGCGATTATGAATGCGACCTTCAAGGTATTGTCAACAACGCCAATTATCAACATTATCTAGAACATACCCGCCATGAGTTTTTACATTCGGCAGGAGTTAGTTTTGCCGGACTTCACGATGAAGGTGTTGATCCGGTAGTTGCTCGAATTCAGATGGCGTTCAAGACTCCTTTGAAAAGTGGTGATGAATTTATCTCCAAGTTATACATAACGAAGGAAGGCATTAAATATGTGTTTCATCAAGACATTTTTCGAAAAACGGATAATAAAATAGTCGTGAAGGCTACAGTTGAAACGGTGTGTGTGGTAAATGGGCGTTTAAGTGGAAGTGAATTATTCGATCAAGTATTTGCCCCTTACCTGAAATGACCGACAGCGAACAAGAACAAATTTATAGTATTGCTTTGACTCTTGTACCTGGAATTGGGCACATTGGAGCCAAACGCTTGGTGGAAGGCATGAAAAGTGCTACAGATGTTTTTCGCTTTCGTAAAGATCTGCCCGAGCGTGTAGCAGGGGTGAATCAACGGGCGGTGGAAGCACTGGATTGTCCACAGGCAATTGCACGTGCTGAAGCTGAATATAGTTTTGTTCAGAAGAACCGTATTCGTTGTTTAACCTATTTCGATGAAGCTTATCCTTCCCGTTTGCGAGAGTGTGAGGATGCTCCTATAGTTCTTTTCTTCAAAGGAGATACTGATTTAAATGCATTACGCATTATTAATATGGTCGGGACGCGTCATGCTACTGATTATGGTATTCGACTATGTGCTTCCTTTCTGAGAGATCTGAAAGAACTCTGCCCTGAAGTGTTAGTTGTGAGTGGGTTGGCTTATGGCATTGACATCCATGCACATCGCGAAGCTTTAGCAAATAAACTTCCTACAGTGGGGGTGCTTGCTCATGGATTAGATCGTATTTACCCACATGTACATCGAAAAACAGCAGTTGATATGCTTGAAAACGGTGGATTGCTGACTGAATTTCTCACAGGTACTACTCCAGATCGCCACAACTTTATTAGTAGAAACCGTATTGTAGCCGGAATGTGTGATGCTACTATTGTAGTGGAGTCAGCCGAAAAGGGGGGATCGCTTATCACTGCAGAATTGGCAGAAGGTTATCATCGCGATTGCTTTGCCTTTCCCGGATGTGTCGAATATGAATATTCCAAAGGAAGCAATCAGTTAATTAGAGATAATAAAGCCTCTTTGCTACTTTCTGCCGAAGATCTTGTTCAAGCTATGCAATGGCATGATGCTTCATTCTCGGAGAAGAAAGTTAACGTTCAGCGTAATTTGTTTCCTGATTTATCTGAAGACGAACAGCGGGTTGTTGATCTTCTCGCTCAAAGGGGAAACTTGCAGATCAATACATTAATTGTAGAAACAGATATCCCTGTGAATAAAATGAATGCTCTTCTCTTTGAACTCGAAATGAAAGGAGTGGTGAGAATTCTTGCCGGGGGAGTTTATCAGTTGCTCGGTTAATACTTTATTATACATAATCTTATAGGATATGAATCTACAAACCATACATTTAACAGATCTTTTAGATGGGAAGAAGTGCGTTAACTTTGCAGTTGACCATTTCCCAGAAGTTGAGTATGTCCATCCTGAAGAGTCACACAGACATGATTACTACCAAATTATACTGCTGGAAAAGGGCTCGTTTATACATACCGTAGATTTTCGGGTGTACACTGTTGAAGCACCAGCAGCAGTCGTGGTTTTTCCACAGCAGATTCATCAATATCTCCCTTCTGTAGACGCCACGGGTAGAATCGTTCTATTTGATGATACGGTTTTCTGTTCTGAGATCCTAGCCAATGAACTTAAGGAGTATAATTTAGATATTCATAATCGGTTGAATCTAATTTCCTTTAGAGGAAAAGAAAAAGCTTTTGAGCATTTGCTATCAGTGGAAGAGAGCATCTCTGAACTTTATGCCGAACTGAATCCGATTCGGAAGATGCAGATAAAGTTTATGATGAAGATTCTCCTTTTGAAATTACTGGATGAGGCACCTACCTTTCATTCACCGACAGGAGCAGATAAAGATATTCAATATTATACCCACTTTCGTTCGCTGATAGATAAGCACTATGCTACAGAACGAAAATTAGATTTTTATACCGCCGAACTAGGGGTGTCGGCTAAGAAGCTGACTACCTTATGCCGTCTTTATAGTGGCCTTTCTCCCTCAGTGTTAATTCAGGAGCGACTGTCGTTAGAAATAAAGAAAAGCTTTTTATATGATAACATTACATTAAAAGAAATGGCTTTCAAGTTTGGCTTCTCTTCTCAATCAGCTTTAAATAAGTACATTGCGACTAAATTTTCTATGACTCCATCAGAATTTAAAGAATATGTTTTGCGTGTAGCAGCTGGAAAAACATAACGCTTTCTCTATTTTATAAATCATCGGCCCTATTTTATAACTTTGACTGAGGTGAATCGCAGTAACTTTGCACCATAATTTAAAAGATAAAATAGTATGGCTAAATTATTTGGTACTCCGGAACTTTATCACGGAGTTGGTTCACTAAGCGAGCTAAAGAATGTAAAAGGCAAGAAAGCAGTTATCGTTATTGGTGGAAGTTCTGTGGTTAAGAATGGAAGTTTGCAGAAAGTAGAAGCATTATTAGATGAAGCAGGATTGCAGCACACTGTATTTAGTGGTGTAGAGCCTGATCCATCTATTGCAACTGTTCGACGCGGTGCTGCTCTTTTTGCAGAATTTGAACCTGATTGGGTGATTGGTTTAGGTGGTTGTTCAGCTATTGATGCTGCGAAAGCTATGTGGGCATTATATGAACATCCAGAATTGCCTTTTGAAACAATGACACAGGTCGGTGGAGTTCCTCCTTTGCGTAACAAAGCTCGTTTTATCGCTATTCCTTCTACAAGTGGGACAGGTACTGAAATTACTGCGTTGGCTGTAATTACAGATCGCGAGAACAACGTCAAATATCCTATGGTTTCTTATGAGTTTATTCCTGATATATCAATTGTTGACGGTGAATTGTGTAAGTCTATGCCAGCAGATGTTACAGCGAACACTGGTCTTGATGCATTAACACACAGTGTAGAGGCTTATGTTTCTAATATAGACGATAATTATGCAGATGCTTTCGCAAAAGGCGGTATTCAATTAATTTTTGATAATCTAAAGCAAGCAGTTGCTGAGCCACAAAATGAAATTGTGCGTCAGAACATGCATGATGCTTCTTGTCTAGGTGGTTATGCCTTTACAAATGCCTGGTTAGGCATTGCCCATTCAATGGCTCATCAAATAGGTGCTACATTTGGTATACCTCATGGTTGTGCTAATGCGATTGTACTTCCTAGTGTTATTCGTTTTAATGCAGTTTCTACCGGACGTTATGCTGATTTAGCTCATTTATTGGGAAAGAATAACAGTGAAGACTTTGCTGTCGCTGTAGAGCAATTACGTGCTGAAGTAAATGTTGCTTCATCTGTTAAAGAATGGGGTGTTGAGGCTGAGGCTTGGAATCGTGAGCTAAAGCGTATGGCACAACAAGCTATGGCCGATCCTTGTACAGGATTTAATCCTCGTGAATTGAAGTTGGAAGAAATGGAGCAGTTGTTTGTAGCTGTTTACAATGGAGAAAAAGTCGATTTTTAATCCAGTTGATAATGATTATCTTTTTAATCCGTAAAGCAAAGGATTAGTTAAGGTAGATAAATGCACAGAGATCGATTCTTATCGATCTTCTGTGCATTTCGTCTATATATATTTGACTTCTAAGTGTATAGCTTTTCGACGCTTTTTGAGTGTCATTAGTCAAAAAAATGTTAGTCAGATCCTTTTTTTTAAATCAAATAGCTCGTTTTTTTTGATCGTTTTATCAGTTTGTTTTCATATTTTGCATAATTTTGTATTTCCAAAGCACAAGGCTTAAGTTCAGATTACATGCAAATTAGTGATAAATCCATATGTCGTCTTCTGTTAGAACACAATTCCCATGGAATGGAATTGATGTTCCAATATTACTATCGACCGTTGGTGTTGTGGGCAGATACCTACTTGAATGATATCGCTGCGGCCGAAGATCTAGTGCAAGACTTCTTTCTTTCTTTTTGGGAAAATCGTAGTTATGAGAGAATCACTTCCAATAACCTTCGCGGATATATTTTTGTTTCCATTAAAAATAGGGCACTGAAACTTCTAGAAAAGAGGGACCCATTGCGCGATGCTATCACATTGCTTCCATTAGGATTAGAAGATTATCAGCCAGACGATATTACGGAAGAGATGCTTCAAGCTATTGAAGCAGAAATAAAGAAATTGCCTCCTCGAATGAGGGAGGTTTTAACATCTGTATATATTGATGGGTTAAGTTATCGAGAAACTTCTAAGAAACTAAATATTTCTATTTCTACTGTCAAAACGTTATTAGTTAACGCTCTAAAACGTCTTCGCGAAAAATTTTCAAATTATCTGCAAACTTTTTGCTGATCCCATTCAACCGTTTTCAACCTTTTCCGGTCTTATATATAGTTAATCAATCCTATTAAATAGAAATGGAACCTCGAATAACAGAATCCACTTTGCTGGATTTTCTTAATGGAGAGCTTTCTGCTGCAGAAGAGAACGAAATTCTGGCGTGGAGAGAAACTTGCGATGAAAATCGTGAGCTATTTGATAATATCCGAAGAAAACATCTTTCTATGAGATATGCTGTACGTGCGCAGCTCATTAAGGGTGATTATTCTTCACTTCAAGCTCAAATAGAAAAAAGTACTACCCGCCGCTCTTTCCCATTATGGCGTCGAATAGCTGCTGTTGCTGCAGTAGCTGTAATTGCTGTATCACTTATAACCCTTTCATATTACTCATCGGATATCGTTGCTCCTCTAGGTAGTGGACAAACAGTGGCTGATTTCGGACCTCCTGCCCGAACTGCCATACTTGAGTTATCCGATGGAACCCAACATTATATTGGTGAGGAAAAGACTCAATTGAAAGAGAAGAATGGAACCCAACTCGCCATTAATAATGGGGAATTAGTTTACAAGAAAAATCAATCAGAAGACAAAATAGCAAAATTAAATGTTGCTAAGCCAATATATAATAAGGTAATTATTCCACGTGGTACCGGACAATATCGAGTTGCTCTTAGCGATGGCAGTGTAGTATGGCTTAATTCCGATAGCCGTTTGGAATATCCCGTGAATTTTACTGGTAATGAAAGAAGAGTGCGTATCAGCGGAGAAGCATTCTTTGAAGTCATGCATGATGCTACACGGCCATTCATTGTAGAAACAGATCGTCAATCTGTTTCAGTTCTTGGAACAAAGTTTAATGTAGAAGCTTATCCTTTAGAAGCGGTGCGTACCACTTTAGCATCCGGTAGCGTGCGAGTTAGTTTGCCTGGGAATACTAATGAAGTGTTGCTCTCACCAGGTGAACAATCTGTATTAAGTCTTTCTAATGGAAATCTTAGTGTCCATAAAGTATCTGTGAAAGATGTAATATCGTGGAAAGATGGAGTTACCGGCGTTGAAAATCTGACATTGAAACAAGCATTAAGAACTATATCTCGCTTGTACGACGTTGATTTTGATTTAGATATTCTACATGCGGATGATATAATATTGAGGGGAAGTATTCCCAATGACGAGAATTTGGAAGTGGTGCTTTCGGTCTTAAGTAAAGTGGCTGATGTTAAATTTAAAATGAGCGGAAATGGTAAAATAAGAGTAGAAGAAAGAGAATGAAAAAAGGTGGAAAAATTCACAGAATTTCCCCACCATGTTAAAACCACGTCTGTTGGTCGCAGACGAATTTCTATAATCCAATAACAAAAATATGAAAAAAAACTTATTGTCTCACCATTTTCCACTTGGAAAATGGGGAAGAATTCTTTTTGTGATAAATTTCACGCTAGGGGTGTTGCTGTGTGGTGCTACACAAGTGCGTGCGAATGATGCACCATTGCAACAAAAAAAGATCACAGCCCAATATCGTAGTGCTACTATTGTATCGGTTTTGGAGGATTTGAAAGTTAAAACAGGATACACCTTTGTATATAAAGAGGGTGAGATTGATAAAAAAACTAAAGTTACTGCAACTTTTAATAATACCACTTTAGAAGAAGTTCTTGAGAAACTTCTGGGAGCAAGAGGATACAAGTATTCTGTAGAAGGTAGAGTAATAGCAATTACAGGAAGATCTATCGTCCAACCCAAAAAGTCAAGAGAAACTATAACAGTGACGGGACGTGTTACTGACGATAGTGGTGATCCATTGCCAGGAGTAAGTGTTGTTATCAATCAGACGACTCGTGGAGTCGCTACTGATCAGAATGGGCGATATGAGATTCTGGTAAAGTCAGATGATGTTCTGAAATTTTCTTTTATTGGTTTTAAAGATCAGACTATTCCTATTGAGGGCCAGTCGAAATTAAATGTTGCTCTAAAATCTGCCGCTCAAAACATTGATGAAGTGACAGTCGTAGCATTTGGAGAGCAAAAGAAAGAAAGTGTTGTAGGAGCAATTACTACAATAAATCCTGGTGCATTAAAAACCTCAAATAGCGACTTGACTGCTAGCTTTGTAGGTCGTATTCCGGGTATGATTGGTTACTTGAAGGGGGGGATGCCAGCTGCCTTGACTGAAGGTGAAATGAATACAGTTTTTAATATTCGTGGTGTCACATCTTTCGGAAATAACTCAAATACTACTCCACTAATATTATTGGATGGAGTCGAGGTTTCAGTGCTTGAACTCTCTCGTATAGACCCAGAAGATATTGCAACTTTTAGTGTAATGAAGGATGCTTCGGCTACAGCAATGTATGGTGCGCGTGGTGCGAATGGTGTAATTCTGGTAAACTCAAAGAAGGGGGAAGAAGGCTCTGTGTATACCACTGCCAGATATGAAATGGTAGCTTCTAAGCCTACACAAGAAATAGATGTGGTGGATCCTGTTACTTATATGAAAGCTTACAATGAAGCTTTGTTGGCCAGAGATCCATTGTCTCAACCTAAATATACAGCTGAACGTATAAATAATACAAACACAGGACGCTATCCTTCATGGGTATATCCTGCTACTGATTGGTATAAACAGTTATTTAAAGATGTGGCAATTAATCATCGTGCGGGACTTAGTGTGCGAGGTGGTTCGAAAATTATTCAGTATTATGCATCTTTGGGCTTGGACATGAACGAAGGTATGTTGAAAACGGATCAATTAAATCAATTTGATGTTAATATACGTAACAATGTTACTACTCTTCGTGTTAATTTGAATATTGACATGACGCCGAGTTCTAAGTTAGTCATTAACTCAAGTTCGTCACTGGATGATTATCATGGTCCTTTGACTAGTGTGCAAGGGGCTTATGGAATGGCTTTTAATGCTAGTCCTGTTAATTATGCTCCTGTGTATCCAGCGGATCAAGGTTCTAATTGGCCACATATTCATTTTGGATATGAGAATAAGAATTCAAAGAATCCGTATGCTGATATTCAAAGTGGCTATCAAGAAACAACACGTTTTGCGACATCAAACAAATTAGAATATATTCAGAATTTGGGAATGCTTTTGAAGGGATTGGAACTTCGTGCTAATGTTTCTTATTATAAGCAGTCTTATGAAAAGCTTCCTTTTACTGTTCAGCCTTATAAATATAGATTAGTTGATTATAATCAGCAAACTGGTCAACATACCTTAGAATTATTAGAGGAGGGGAAGACTGATTTAAAGATGAATGCTAATGATAAAGTCATTTATGGAAGTACCCAATTGGGAGGAGAATTTCAGGTTTTGTATAATGGACTTTGGGGTGATCATAATTTAACGTATACTGGTCTTTTAAATATTCAGCAACAGGCTTCGTCTGCTGCTGGGGATTTGTTTAGTGCTATTAAACACCGTAATATGGGAACATCCATGAGATTATCTTATGGCTTCAAAGAGCGGTATTATTTAGAAGGTAGTTTTGGATATAATGGTTCTGAACGTTTTGCTAAAGATAATCGCTTCGGTTTTTTCCCTGCTATTGGTGGAGCTTGGATTATCTCTAAAGAATCTTTTATGAAGAATTCTTCAAAATGGCTTTCGTATTTGAAAATGCGCCTTTCTTATGGTAAAGTGGGAAATGATGGCATTGGTACTGGAAGTGGGTACGGGAGTACAGGGAGATATCTTTATTTAGAAAATGTGACACAAAACCAACGAGGTAATTATAAAATTCAATCTTACGCAAACCCGAATATTGAATGGGAAATAGCAGAACAGGCCAATTTAGGGTTGGAATTTGCGATGTTTAATGGATTGATGGACTGTACAGTTGATGTTTATCAGGAAACGCGTCATAATATTCTTTCACAGCGTGTAGTCGTCCCTGCTAGTATGGGATTGGGACTTTATCCGTATGCTAATATAGGAAAGGGGCGTTCTAGAGGTATTGATTTTTCTGGTAAGTTGCAACATTCATTTAGTAATGATTTTTATTTCATTCTTAATGGTACTTTTACGTATAGCAAAGCGACTTATTTAGAGTTGGAAGAAGGTGCAGATAAGCCTGAATGGCAGAAGCGTGTTGGACATGATGTATCACAGCAAATTGGATATATTGCTGAAGGGTTATTCCAGAGTCAGGAGGAAATTGATCGTTCACCAAAGCAGTCTGGCGATGTTATGCCTGGGGATATTAAGTATCGTGATGTAAATGGTGATGGCAAGATTAGTGTAGATGATGCTGTTTATATAGGTTATCCTACTTCTCCTCGATTTGTTTATGGTTTTAGTGCATTTGTTTACTGGAAGAAATGGGAATTAAATTGTTCCTTTCAAGGGTCAGGACAACGTTCTTTGTTTATGAATCCGGTAGAACTTAGCCCGTTTGTAAGTACAACAGGGTCTGACCATGCATTATTAACTGAAATATGGAACGATCACTGGACACCTGAAAATATGAAAAGTCGTCCTTTTTGGCCACGGTTATCTACTAATAATATAGTTACTCACAATATGGAAGAAGGAGGATATGGACAAGAAACTGCGCGATATTCTACATATTTTATGCGCCCAGTTAAGTTTTTGCGTTGCCAGCAGATAATGTTAGCATATAGTTTTCCTACAAAAGTTGTTCGTAGATTAGGTATGCAGCGTATTAAACCCTATGTTAGTGTAGATAATCCATTCATCATTAGTTCTTTTAAACTTTGGGATGTGGAATTAGGTAGTAGTGGATTTAATTATCCTATACAACGTACTTTCTCTTTAGGTATTAATATTAGTTTTTAACAATACTATTATGAAAAAAATAAAAGTAATCTCGCGTTTACTCTACTTGGCATTATTTCTGTCTGGATGTAATTATTTAGACTTAGTGCCTGAAAATGATGTTTTGTCGCTCGATAAAATTTTTCAGACACGTACCGGGTCTTTACAATTGATGAAAGACTCATACGAAAACTCTTTTTATTATACATCCTATTTTTCAATGAACCCTGCGATCTTGGGTGCTGATGAATATACAGGTAGCGATTATATTCGAAAAGATAGAGGAATGACTAACCTTTATATCTCTGATGGTTTACAAACGGCTTTGGCTCCTTATAATGATGTTTGGGCTTTTGATGGCATTTATTATGATATTCGTCGTTGTAATACGTTTATTAAGAGGATTGGTGATGTTGCTAATTTAAAACCAGGAGAACAGGAGCGTTGGATGGCGCAAGTAAAAGCAGTAAAAGCTTTTTATTATTTTGAACTTCTGAAACGTTATGGCCCATTTGTATTAGTTCCAGAAAATATTGATGTGTGGGCATCTCTTCAAGACATGCGTCAATCGAGGAGTTCAGTCGATGATTGTTTCAAAGCAATTATTACTTTATTAGATGAGTCAATACCTGATTTACAGTTACATCAAGAAAAAGATGCTGAAATGCAACAGTTTTTTTCAAAAGAGGCAGCTATGGGTTTGAAATCAAGAGTTCTTTTGTATGCAGCTTCTCCATTATTTAATGGAGGTGTTCCGCAATATAAAAACTTCAAAAATAAGGATGGAGTTTTACTTTTTCCTCAAGAAGTGGATAAAGAAAAATGGCGTATTGCTGCTGAATATGCAGATGAGGCTATTGTTTTCCTAGAGGGACAAGGTTATAAATTAGTGGAGGGAACGACAACCGAAGCTACACCTTTGCTTAATACAATGCGTGATTTAGAGCTATCTGTGTGGGCTAAAAATGGTATGACTCCATCCACAGAATCAATTATGATAGCTCCAGATGTGAATAATCTATATCGTGATATGTTACCTAGATTAGGAAATTCTGATTCAGATCCCTACTATGATCCTCAATTGTATGGTGACCTTGCAACTAATATAAAAATGGTTAATAAGTTCTATACAGCCAATGGATTGCCCATTGAGGAAGATAAGACATGGAAATATGGAAATGGTTATGCTATTGCTCAAGAAAAAGATCCAGCCTACACTAATGTAATTCCTTTAGGGGAAGATGAGTTGGCTCTTCATTTGCAAAGAGAACCTCGTTTTTATGCTTCTATTGCTGCACCAGGTACGTATTGGAAATTAGGGAATACGAGCTCTGAGAATTTTTTAGTTGATTCTTATAGGGGAGGACTATTTGGGTTAAAAGCAGATCGTGTAGATGCGAGCATTAATCAGAATATTACAGGTTATTACGTAAAGAAGGGAATTCGTAGTGATTGCTCAATCACGGATTATCCTACAAATATGACTCAGAAGATGGGTTATTCAACGGTTGTTATGCGTTTAGCCGAAGTTTATATGAATGCAGCTGAAGCATGGAATGAATATGAAGGACCTAATGGTGCTCATCGTGATCAGATATTTAATCGTATTAATGCCATTCGTACTCGAGCTGGTATTCCTACAGTTCAAGAATCGTGGGGGAAATATGGAATCAATTCTACGAAATATAATGAGCAAGTTGGTTTGCGTGATATTATTCATAAGGAACGCACTAATGAATTCATGTTCGAAGGCCATCGTTTTTGGGATATACGTCGTTGGGGAGCAGGATTATCTGAAGGTTTAAACGATAAACCATTGGGTTGGAAAGTTACAGGAAAAACTTGGCGTGAATTCTATAATAACTATCAAGGCCCTGTAGTTGTATGGGGTAAAGCTGCGTTTAGCCCTTCGCGCGATTATTTTTGGCCTATAAGAAGCGAAGAAGCTATAATCTCGGGTGTTGTACAAAATCCTGGTTGGTAAATTCATTGAAGAATAAAGTAAAATGAAAAAAATAATATATTTTATAGGTATCCTTGCTGGATTCTATTTAGGGGGATGTGATGATGATAATGTGGTGGGCTTTGACTCCCCTATTAGTGAGAATATGTTTACTTTTAGACCTGTGGAAGGTGGCGCCGTTTTGCAATATAAACTGTCGGATTCTCGCATCTCAAAAGTAAAAGTCGAGTATAAAGATGCATTTGGCGAATCTATTTATAAAGTGGGAGATTACGCTGTTGACACTTTGCTATTAGATGGCTTTAATGTGGCAACTAGTAATGTTCCGGTAAAAATCTCTTTTATTGATCGTAATGAAAATGAGTCTGAAAAGAAAGAACTTTCTTTTAATACATTAGCTTCTAATTTATATACTTTTTTCGACAATATAGAAGTTAGCTCTTATTGGCAAGGTTTTCAAGTTACATATGAATTAAAGGGTCTTGTAAATGGTTCAGCAACAATCTTTTTTGTTGGTGAGAATCCCAATACACATGTGCGTGATACTTTAACCTTAGAAAACTTCCAATTGGAAAGTGGCAGATATACTAAGGCATATTCATTAGATGCGTCTCAACAACAATCTTCTTACACTGTAGTGGTAACAACAGAAGATAGTAAACAACGGATAGCCAAAAAGAAGACTTGGACTGGTATAGTAGGTATTGAAAGGGAGATGTTATTAAATAGAGACTTTGATTTACTAGACCCTTTTGGTAAGTCGAAAGAAGTCCCTCCTGCTTCTGGAGGAAGTTACACTCCTGGGGCATTGGGTAAACAGTATTTGTTTGACGGAGATATTAGAGGTACCCGAGCTAGCGAATTTTATGCTCGTGGATGGGCTACCCCTCCTTACACCTTCTTATCCTCTGCCGATGCTTTGCATACAGCTACCAATGATGTTTATTTTGTACTTGATGTGAAAAAACCTGCTATGCTTGGGGAAATGAGATTTTACGCTAAATATGGAGATACTTATGCGGTTAACAGAGATTTTGGTAATGCAAGTACTTCTTATCTAGCAAAATTGCCTTGTAATATTAAAGTATATGCATGGACTGCTGGCGAACCATATGATCCCAATACAGATCAGACTACTATCCCGGCTTCTAATTGGAAATTGATGGGTAGCTATGCTCAAGACCCCAATGCGGCCTTAAAAGAGCGTTGGTATATTAATTCGGAGAAGCAAGATGTTGTTACAGTTAAATCTTTAGCAGAGTTAAATGCTTTAGAGCCTCTTTATGTATCAGTTCCTTTTGAGTTTGACGAAAATAAATATCGCTATTATAAAATTGAATTTGAGGCAACGTATAGGGATCCTTATAACCCCGCTTATATTAATAATGATCTAAATCAGGTGACCTGCCATGAAATAGAGGTTTATGCTAAAAAAGAAGACTAATGAAAACAATCTTTACTTATATAATAATGCTTGCTACACTGTGTGTAGAACTGGCGAGCTGTGAAAGCATTGATGATACTTACAAAGAATATACTGGTGACGGGCCTGAACAATATTTGAATAAGATATATGATTTGCAGGCTAAATCTCAATGGGAATCTGTATTGTTAAGTTGGAAATTGAAACAAGATCTTGGACGAACAGCGATTCTTGTGGAATGGAAGGATAGTGAGACTACTCATTCTCAGTTGATTGATAAAAACAGTGAAAGTTTTGTGGTAGAAGGATTAACTTCTAATTATGATTATGAGTTTAATGTTTGGGCTGTCATGGAGGAAAATGGGGAGATTGTAAAAAAATCGCTTGGTGATCCGGTGTATGCATATCCTTTTAACTCACAGAGTGACGAGGTGGCCCTGTTTACCCATGTCGTAACTAAGCAAATAAAAGTTGCCAATAAGGCAATATTTGCTGTCTTTGATGTGTGGCCAGAGAATCTGATTTCTTTCAAGATTGGATATTTTGAAAAAGGGAATGATCAGGAGCAATTTTTTGTTGCTCAACCAGAAGATCGTATTAATGAATATCCGAAAGGTAAGCCTTATGCTTTGATAGGTGAGAACATCGATTTTAGCAAACCTATTAATGTGTATCGAATTGGAAAAATAGAGTCATTTGGTGATAAAGTATTAGAATTAACTCCTGTGACATTGTATTTTGATTTTCCGATTTTCAATAGCGATTTTGCTAATGAACTACGTCCACAGATTGGGATTTATGGAGAAATTAAAAATAGTGATATAGAAAATGTTTCTTCAGTTAATATTAATTTCAATCAAACATCTTTGGAGGATATTCTGTATTTTCCCAATTTGAAAATAGTGAATTTGGGAAAAGATAGATATATAATGCATGGAACAGAAGATCAGGCCAAATCAAATTTATCATCCGCGGCAAATAAAGAGATAAGTTTGGGTGCGTTGAAAGCTGCGCATGATTTATTGGGTGTGCAAATAAATCACTATAGTAACCATTATTTTGATGGAAATTTTGATTGGTTTGCTGGCAACCATCTTGTGCCTCAATTGCCTTCACTAAACCTATTAGATGCAACTGACTGGTCTATTACTGAAACTCCACAGGATGCTATGGGATATGATACAGGACTAAAAAACCTATTAGTTGATAATAATATGTATTGGTTTCCGACTGCTTCTATGCAATTGAGAACGCATACAATTGAAATAGATATGAAGAAGATCGAGCGTGTACTTGGTTTTAAAATTGTACAAGCCAATATTAATGATCTGGATCTTAAATTGCCTGAGCAGATAAAAATAGAGGTGATGAATGTATCAGGAGTATGGACTGCAGCTGGTTTTAATGAAGATGTAGCTACAGGTTCTGGGAAAGGTGAGTCTACGATTGTCTATTTAGATAAGGATAAGTCGGTAAAATCAGTCCAAAAAATTCGAATTCTGATAAGTGATAGTTTCTATAAAAATGGCTTCGATGATAAATGGAATTATGTGAAGTTCTATCGAACGGCTTTATCTTCATTTATGGTAATAACTGATTAAAATCTAAAATTTTGGAATGCGTTTAGTTTATCTCTAAGCGCATTCCTTTCTTATAACAAATTACTTATGCAATCATGAGAAAATATATATTGATTTTGACAGGTGTATGGGTTTTTAGCTTCTTTGCTTCTGCTCAATCTCGTAATATAGCTTTTGAACCTAGCCGTTCATGGTCTAAGGTCTTGAAAAAGGCAAAGGCCGAGAATAAGATTATCTTTGTGGATTGTTATACTAGCTGGTGTGGTCCATGCAAAAAATTAGCATCTGAGATATTCACGCAGGATAAAGTGGCTGATTTTTTTAATGCACATTTTGTAAATGTGCAGTTTGATATGGAGAAAGATGCTGATGGAAAATCTCACATGCAATCTTGGGGAGTGGCATCGTTCCCTACGTTAATGTTTATTGATCCGGCGACAGAACAGCCAGTAGGTAAATTGGTTGGAGCAGGCACTGCTGATTGGTTGATTGAAGGAGCAAAGGGAGTACTTGATCCTTCTAAACGCATTGATGCGATGGCTGCTCGTTATAATGCTGGTGAGCGTAATGAAGTATTCTTGAGGGATTTTATCAAAGTATTGGGGCAAGCGGGAATGAATGCGCAGGTTGAGCAAGTGGCTAAGGAATGGCTTCAAAGTTTACCTATAGAAAAATTGGCTACTCCACAAATATGGCCCTTAATTATGCAATTTGAAAATGACCCCCTTTCTAAAGTTTTGCTAACTGTACGAGATAGCGTTAATCGTTTTTATGCTATTCCTCTTCAAAACCAGCGAGTTATGGTAGATGCTAAATTGGGAAGTGCCATGGTGCAGACCGCTATGGAATTTGCTACATCGCCTAATCTTGCCGCATATAGCCAAGAACGTTATAATGCTTTTGTAGATTATCTAGCTCAGATGCCTGATAGCCCAGGAAAATCTGCTGCATCTGTATGGCTTAATACTTCTCTGCTTTCTAGACAAGGAAATTGGAAACGTATGCTGGAAGTGATGCGTGCTGTTAATGAGCAACACATTTTACCTGAGCAAATCTACGGGCAGTATTTTGTGTTTTTCATGAAATCGCTTACTCAGATGAAAGATAAAGAACCAGCTGTTAAAGCAGGTGTGCAATGGTTGGATGAACTAATTGCTGCTACTAATGGAGAAACACCTGATGCTTATCGTATGAAAGCCTCATACTATGCTGCAGAAGCTACTTTATGGCAAGAGCTAGGAAAAAGTAGTGAAGTAAGAAAAGCACAGAAAGAGGTTGAAAAATATGCAGGATTATTTAAAAGTGCTAGTGAAGTAGCTCCTTTAAATCCAGCAACATCTGCTGCACCAGTAGGAGGAAAAGCAGTATTAAGTTATGAAGAGCGTGTAGGTGTTCCTATTGTAAAAGTTGTTATTAATGGACACATTTATTCTTTCTTGTTCGACACATGTGCGGGTTATACTTGTGTAACCGATAGAGTAGTAAATGCAGAAAAGCTTCAGTATCAACAAACGGGTAATACAGTGATTGGTATGGAAGGAAACTTAAATATGGCTGCAATCCCCGAACTTACATTAGGCGGGCTTACATTGAAGAATAAGATTGCTGCTGTGATGAGTTCACAAAATCTGACTTTCTTGACATTGGGTATTGATGGAATCATCGGTGCTCCTATCATTAATGATTTTGTGTTAACAATCGACTCTAGAAATAAGATCATTACATTAGGAGGTGATATAGATCCTTCTATTTCTCAATGGAGTACATTAAAATTAAGTGGCTCTGATCCATTGCTTTCTATCAAAGTGAGAGGAAAAGAAGAACTTTATGATGTTCCTGCATTGTTCGATTCTGGTAATGGTACAGGTACCGTGGCTTTGCCTTCTGCACAGGGTTTTGAAGAATGGGCTAAGGCTGGTGTTATTGTTGACTTAGAGAAAGGTGAAGGTTTCAATGCTATGATGATTGGGGGAATCTCGAAAACAACAGATAAGCTTTATCGCGGTGCATTATCGGAATTTCACATCGGTGATGGTACTTTTAGTAAAGTACCAGTGATGACTAGTGGTATGGGATATTTATTAATGCCATTTAAAATCACAGATCTAGGAAAAATGATTCTCGATTATCCTCGGAAGCGCTTTCACTTTGAACCTTATAACGATGCTAAAGTTTGGGAAGGTGACCATCGTCAGGTGCTCACTGGTGTAGCTGATGGAGTTCTAAGAGTAGCAGCTGTATGGGGTAGTGAAGCCGCTAAGGTTCTTGAAGTGGGCGATATTATTACTGCTGTGGGCGATAAGGTTTTAGGTTCTCTTCCTGCCAATGCGCCAAATATTGATTTGTTGGTGAAACAAAGTGGCGCCCAAACTGTGACAATTAAAAAAGCCTCTGGAAAAACAAAAGAAATTGCTGCTACTGTTTTTCTGTCTAAGTAGTTTCTTTTTGTTTGTCTTCAAAGGCTCTATTATTAATATAAAACATGTTTCTATGACTTTCCAAAATATAATGATCTCTGCTTTAGTGTTGTTGACTTCTACATTTACTGTAGAAGCCCAAACACTGAAGATGGGAGATGAACTCCCCATTGATACAGCTGTTCGCACGGGACGGCTGGATAACGGGATGACTTATTTCATTCGTCATAATGATAAACCAGCTGGATTAGCCGATTTCTATATCGTTTATGATGTTGGTTCCATTCAGGAAGAAGATTCTCAATCGGGGCTTGCTCATTTTCTTGAGCACATGGCCTTTAATGGTTCTAAGCATTTCCCTAATAACACAATGACCAATTGGTTGGAGAGTCTTGGAATGCAATTTGGCACGAATATCAATGCTGCCACCGGAATGGAAATGACTTATTATCAGTTGATGCAAGTGCCAGTTAAAAGAGACGCAACCATTGATTCTTTACTACTGATTCTCCATGATTGGTCTGGTTCACTCACGCTTGGTAAGAAGGAGATTGATAAAGAACGAGGTGTAATCATTGAGGAACGTAGACAGCGTAACACTCCCCAGTTCCGTATCGGAAACAAGGCCGCTTCAATGGTCTATGGAGATACTCGCTACGCCCATCGTGACATGCTGGGATCTGAGGAATTTCTTAAATCATTTAATCCGAAACTTCTTCGTGATTATTATAAGCGTTGGTATCGTCCAGATTTGCAAGCTATTGTGATTGTTGGTGATTTTGATACCGCTCAGATGGAAGCTAAGCTAAAGAAAACGATGGCTGATATTCAAAAGCCAGAGCATCCTGAACCTAAGGCAGTGATTAAGATACCCGACAATGTTGAGCCTATAGTGTCTATACTTACAGATCCTGAGCAACGTGTTTCTAAAGCAAACTTCTACATTAAACGTTCGGCAGTTCCCAAGGAATTGAATAATCGTGTAGGAGCAAACTATATGAATATGATGATCCAAGTTGCTGCTTCAATGGCTAATATCCGTTTAGGAGAACTTGCACAGCAGCAAGGGTGTCCGTTCAGTAGCGCAAGTGTAGTGAGCACTTCGTTAACTTCCACTTGTGATGCTTTAGAGTTGCAAGTTGTTGCACGAGGAGAGGCTATTGCTGAAGCTTTTACTTCTGCTTATGGTGAATTGGAGCGTATCCGTCGTTATGGATTCACTCAAGAAGAATTTGACTTTATGCGTATCGGTATATTACGTGGCGGAAAACAGGTTTACGAAGTTAGCGGTAATCGTCAGAATAATGCATTGGGGCAGGAATGTATTGCCCATTATGTAAACAACAAGCCATTGCTATCACCCGAAATTCGTTGGGCATTCACTCAGTTAATGATGAAAGGAATGACTCTTCAAAAAATCAACGAGCTGATGCAGCAATTAATTACGCCTACTAATAATGTATTGGTTATTTCAGCGCCAGAGAAAGCGAAAGCTACTCTGCCAAAAGAAGATCAACTGGTTAGCTTTTTCTCTTGGATACGTACAGCACCTATTGATCCTTATCAAACTGAGAAAATTGATAAACCGCTATTTTCAGAACAGCTCACTCCGGGAAAAACGAAGAAGACTGAAAAGGGAATGTATGGTTCAACGTTGTGGACACTGAATAACGGTATTCGTGTGGTTGTACTTCCAACTCCATATAGTCATAGTCAGATTCTGATGAGTGCACAGGCAGATGGTGGACTTTCAAGTGTTGATGATAAAGACTATTTTACGGCATCAATGACAACTCAAATAGTCAATATGTCTGGTGTCGGTGAGTTTAATTCAGAGCAGTTACGTAAAGTTCTGGGCACAAAGGTAGCCTCTGTTCAGCCTTCTATCGGTCGCTTTGCTTCTGCCATGACTGGAAGTTCTGCTAAAGCCGATGTGGAAACTATGCTTCAGCTAACTAATCTATATTTCACTCATCCAAATTTTGATCGTGATCGTTTTGACATGGTCTTAGAGGCTAATCGTACGAATCTACAAAGTTCGACCGAATCTCCAGAATTTATGATGAGTGTGGCCATCAATCAAGCTACCTATGGTGATAATCCTCGCACTAAAATACCTACAGAAGAAGTCTTGAAAACGATCTCTTTTGAAAGAATGCCGGATATCTACCGTAACTTTTTCACCAATGCAGCAAGCAATTATACGTTCTATTTCATAGGTGATATTGATATGGATGCATTGAAGCCTTTAGTGGAGAAGTATTTAGGTGCACTTCCAGCAGGAACACAAAAGCTGGCATCGAAAGATGATGGTATACGTGCATTAACAGGAGTGAAAGAAGAAGAATTGAAGGCTCATATGCAAGCGCCAAAAAGTATGATTAATTTCAGCTATACAGGTGACATTGATTATACACAGCAGAATACATTTATAATGGGAATGCTGTCGGCATGTCTTCAGTCGCGTTACACACAAACTATACGTGAAGATAAAGGTGGAACGTATGGAGTGAATGTTAAAGGCTCTCTTTCTCGTCAACCTGTTCCAACTTATAATTTGAACGTTTCTTTCCAAACGGCTCCAGATAAAGTGGATGATTTGGTGAAGACTGTGAAAGTTGAGTTACAACGTCTTGCTGATAAAGGTCCTGATTCTAGTGATTTCGCGAAAAATATGGAATACTGGAATAAGACTCAGCCCGAAGGGTTGAAGACAAATCAGGCTTGGTTATCTTATCTTCAGACCTACTATACTTGGGGAGAAGATTGGAGCACGGATCATGAGAAAATAATGAAAAAAGTGACTCCTGAAAGTGTGAAAGAGCTTGCTAATAAGATTTTGAAAGACGGAAACCTGAAACTAGTAATCATGAATCCGGAGAACTAGTTTGTTTAATGACTCTCTGATTTAATTAAGTATAAATTCTCTCTAACAATTGAACTGCATTCCAGAAGTTAGTCTCTAACTTTGAGGAGTGCAGTTCTTCATTTTACACCTTACCTTTCGTTATTTTAGTCTTTTGTTAGTTCTACTGTAATCTCGTTAGGCTTTATTTCTGCTATTTTTAGTGGCGTATCTTTGATTGCCATGCGCAATGCGTCTAGAATGCTTATTTTCCCTGTTACTGCATTGACTTTTACACTGCCCGTTACGTTTAGGTCAGTTTTGATAAAACATCCACTGGCGTGCGCTAAGGCTTGTGCTGTTTCATCGAAGCGTTGAGCGGGAATATTGTACGGGATCTCAGTCAATGTGTCTCTGCAAGTTCTTGATGACTTTACCATCACAGTGTCTTCACCTACTACTTGGCTATTCTCTACTTTATTTTTCTGGTTGCCTGCACAACTGAGGCTAAGTATTCCACCTAAAAATAAAAGCATAATGCTTGTTGGTTTGATTATCTTCATCATTTAAGTTTTGGGAGGTTATAAAAATATACTCAAATATAGCGAACTAGTGATCGTTTTGTTATTTCTGTTTGCTTTATTTAATTCTTTTAGATATCTATAAGATTATAGCGAATAACAGATAATAAAAAACGAACGTAGGAGATGTTTGTTGGTTTTGTGGATAAAAATATATTTGTAAATAAGGATAGAAAAGATAAAAGATAAGGTGATATTATCTATTGAGCGCAATCGCCACAAATAGAAGTCTTAAAATACTGTAGAACAGAAATCCCCTGGCGATATATTATCACCAGGGGATTCTGCTATTAATCAAATTAAGCTTTCACTAATGAAAACTAGCAATTTCTAGTCTTTCAGCTTGCCGATGATGAAGTCACGGTTCAAGCGAGCGATATTGCTGATAGAAATGTTCTTTGGGCATTCAGCTTCGCAAGCGCGAGTGTTGGTACAGTTACCGAATCCCAATTCGTCCATCTTAGATAACATTGCTTTTGCACGGCGCAAAGCCTCTGGTTTACCTTGAGGAAGTAAGTTCAATTGACTTACTTTAGCAGAGACAAACAGCATAGCAGAACCATTCTTACAAGCAGCTACACAAGCACCACAACCTATACAAGATGCTGCATCCATTGCTTCGTCAGCAATTGGTTTTGGGATCAGAATAGCGTTAGCATCCTGTGGAGCACCTGTACGAACACTTACGTATCCACCAGCTTGCATAACCTTGTCAAAGGCTGTACGGTCTACCATTAAGTCTTTGATAACAGGGAAGCCAGCCGAACGCCAAGGTTCGATGGTGATGGTATCTCCATCTTGGAAACGACGCATGTAGATCTGGCAGGTAGTAGCACCTGTTGCAGGACCGTGCGGATGTCCATTGATATAAAGAGAACACATACCGCAGATACCTTCGCGGCAGTCGTGATCGAATACAACCGGTTCTTTTCTTTCGCTAATCAGCTGTTCGTTCAGGATATCCAGCATTTCGAGGAAAGAAGTGTCACCTGGAATATCTTTCATTTGGTAGGTTTCAAAAGCGCCTTTAGCCTTTGGCCCTGCTTGACGCCATACCTTCAGTGTAAATGATATATTTTTATCCATTTTCGTCTAATTCTTTTAAATGTTTAACTTCACCGATTAGCTCTTGTAGTTACGAGTTTGTACGTTGATTGCTTCGTACACTAGCGGTTCTTTGTGTAATACAGGAGCCTTTTCATCGTCACCTTGATATTCCCAGCAAGATACGTAGAAGAAGTTTTCGTCATCACGTTTGGCTTCACCTTCTTCAGTCTGGTATTCTTCACGGAAGTGACCACCACAACTTTCGTTACGATTCAATGCATCGTAAGCCACAAGCTCACCCATAATGATGAAATCGTACAGACGGATTGCTTTGTCAAGTTCAACGTTCATACCTTCCTTAGATCCAGGGATAAACAGGTTGGTTTCGAATTCCTTGCGGATTTCTTTCAAGTCAGCGAGACCTTTCTTTAAGCCTTCAGCTGTACGTCCCATACCTACACATTCCCACATAACGTGACCCAATTTTTTGTGGATAGAATCAACTGATTCATTTCCTTGGATACCCATGAACTTATCAATCTTAGCTTGAACAGCTTTTTCAGCTTCAGCAAACTCAGGAAGATCAGTAGAGAAACGAGGAACTGTGATTTGGTCTGCCAAATAGTTCTGGATAGTGTAAGGCAATACGAAGTAACCGTCGGCCAGACCTTGCATCAATGCAGAAGCACCTAAGCGGTTTGCACCGTGGTCAGAGAAGTTACATTCGCCAATTGCGAATAGACCTTTAATGGTCGTTTGAAGTTCATAGTCAACCCAGATACCACCCATTGTATAGTGGATAGCCGGATAAATCATCATTGGATTGTAATATTTCACACCACTGATTTCTTTGGCTAGTTCGCCCGGATTAACATCAGTGATTTCTTCATACATATCGAAAAGATTACCATAACGTTGGAGAACCACGTCGATACCTAAGCGGTTGATGGCTTCAGAGAAGTCAAGGAATACAGCCAAGCCTGTGTTGTTTACACCGAAACCGGCATCACAACGCTCTTTGGCAGCACGGCTGGCAACGTCACGTGGAACAAGGTTACCAAATGCTGGGTAGCGGCGTTCCAAGTAGTAGTCGCGATCTTCTTCAGGAATATCACTTCCTTTGATTTCACCTTTCTGAAGTTTAGCAGCATCTTCTTTCTTTTTCGGAACCCAGATACGACCATCGTTACGAAGAGACTCAGACATTAGAGTCAATTTTGATTGTTTGTCTCCGTGTACCGGTATACAAGTAGGGTGAATTTGAACGTATGCAGGATTAGCAAATACAGCTCCTTTGCGGTAGCAAGAGATAGCAGCTGTACAGTTACAACCCATAGCGTTAGTAGATAGGAAGTAAGCATTACCGTAACCACCAGTAGCGATAACTACAGCGTGGGCAGCGAAGCGTTCCAATTCGCCTGTGATTAAGTTTTTAGCGATGATACCGCGTGCACGTCCGTCGATCATTACAACGTCTTGCATTTCATAGCGAGTGAACAGTTTTACCGTACCTACGTTTACTTGACGGCTCAATGCAGAGTAAGCACCTAATAGAAGTTGCTGACCTGTCTGACCTTTTGCGTAGAATGTACGTGATACCTGTGCACCACCGAAAGAGCGGTTATCTAGTGTGCCACCGTATTCGCGAGCGAAAGGTACGCCTTGAGCAACACATTGGTCGATGATGGCATTAGAGACTTCAGCCAAACGATATACGTTAGCTTCGCGAGCGCGATAGTCACCACCTTTAACTGTATCGTAGAATAGACGGTAAACAGAGTCACCATCATTTTGATAATTCTTAGCAGCATTGATACCACCCTGTGCAGCGATAGAGTGTGCGCGGCGTGGAGAATCTTGGATGCAGAAATTTAATACTCTGAAACCCATTTCACCGAGTGAAGCAGCAGCAGAAGCACCTGCCAGACCCGTACCCACAACGATGATATCCAAACGGCGTTTATTAGCGGGGTTCACCAATTTCTGGTGAGCTTTATAGTTGGTCCATTTTTCAGCCACCGGGCCTTCTGGAATTCTTGAATCTATTTTAATCATAATATTATTTACAATTTAATCATTTACAAATTACTATTTAGCAAGCACCGCCACAAATGAGTGATTTCACAAAGAATACGATGACTACTAGTGCGAAACCTAGTATTATAACTGTAGAGTAAATGTTAGAAATGCATTTCCAACGATTGATCCATACTTTGTTGTTCCATCCTAATGACTGCATAGAGCTCCAGAAGCCGTGAGTGAGGTGAAACCATAAAGCAACCAGCCAAACGATGTAAAGCACAACAAATACCGGATTGGTGAATGTTTGCTGTACATGGTGTGCACCGTCTGTTGCATAAGCTAGAGTCTGCATGTCAACAGTCATACCTACGCCTTGCATAATTTCAGGGAGCATCATTTTGGCCCAAAAGTTAAAGAGATGCAGGCAGATACCTACAATGACAATAAGGCCCAAGACGAGCATGTTCTGTGAAGCCCATTCCACAGTTTTAGGCTTGTCTGTCACTGCGTAACGTTCTGTTCCACGTGCTTTTCTGTTTTGCATAGTCAACCAGAAAGCATAGATGATGTGAATGATAAATAGAACTCCTAAAGCAGCTGTACCCACTAATGCATACCAGTTTGCACCTAGGAACTCACAAATCATGTTGTAACCATCGGCCGAGATGATCGCAACCAGGTTCATCGCCATGTGAAATGTTAGAAACAGGATAAGGGCGACACCGGTAACGCTCATCACCACTTTCCTTCCTACAGATGAATTACTTAACCACATAAATGATTGAATTTAAATTATTTAATTGTTAGAACTAATATTTCGTCGTATTATATCTCTTACAGATTGCAAAAATAGGTGAAATAGATTGATTGACCAAAGAATTAAAGAAATAATTCCTTAATCGCTAATCTTTCCAATTTTTTCACCGTTGGCGGCTTTTTTGCGTAGTGCTCGGGGAGTATCTCCGAAAGAGTCTTTGCAGAAATGTGCAAGATGGGATAGTGAGTCGAAGCCGTATCGGTTACAAATCTCTGTGATTCGCATTTTTGAGTGTTGGAGATCTTCAAGAATGCCTTCACGCTTCTTTTCAAGAATCCATTCGTAGACCGGCATCCCATATAAATTTTTAAAAAGACGGCGAAAAGTGGTCGTGCTATAGCCTCCCAGGCTGGCAAAGTCTTCAACGTTTTTTACCTTGTTGTAGTTTTGCATCACGAAGTAATGGAAGCTTTCCGTATAGGTGCTAATGGGATAGAAGAAAGCGCTTAATTGGGGAAGGGGATAGTAGTTAGTGATGAGATAGACCATCTCCGTGCATTTAAGCTGAGTAAATTGGGTACAAGGTGTACCGGGCTCATCTAAATAGTCGGCTATATTGGTGATGAAATTGAATAATTTCCCATTCATAACCATTGGAGTGTAGGCTAAGGGAGCTTCTGCTTGCTCAATAATTTCGCGATATCGATCTTCGCAAAGCAGGGGTAGTTCATTGAATGAGAAGAGAATATATTCAGTGTCGGAAAGTGCCAATGCTTCATATTTTGAGCCGATAGCTTGCAGGATGAACTGTTTTTCGTGTAGCGTTGTTCCGGGATATTCATCGCTATTGATTAGCATTTCACCTTTTACCATAAAGAGCATAAGATTTTGCGTACACTTATCCTTCGGAACATGCTGGCCTCTCAGCAGTTTTCTGTGAATAAGCATACTATCGCCTGCTTTAGGACATCCTAAGCAGTTTGTATGTACATTGCATGAAGCTTCTTTAGGCATAGGTATTATCCGCTGCTTAATTGTTGAGGGGCAAAGATAGTCGTTTTTTGCTAAAATCAGATTCTTTCATCTGATAAAATGTACCATCCCGGCATCGGAACGTAAACAGGGTGATAAGGCGTATTGATGTTTTTCAACTTTTTTTCTTCTTTTAGGCGTTTGATGTGTCGAGCTGCAGTGGTCATCGTTAGTTTACCTAGTCGTTGAAAGTCCGATCGGGTTAAGATGGGATTATTCCTAAAATACTCCGTCAACAGTTCGTCTATTTCCTCATTAGTGTGCGGAGTGGAATGAAGTTTGATTTTACTCCGTTCAACTTTCACCACACTCATCGAATTCTTTAGCTTCTTATCCGCTGTGAAGCCAATATTAGCTTTCATTTTGATCTGGTTGGCTTTCAGCTTTGGTGAGGTGATGGGCTCCAAAGTATTCAGTTTCACTTGAAAATAGCCGATGCCTTCGAGGTGAACACGTTCGCCCTCCCTAAGGCGAGCGCCCATAAAGTGACTTAGTGATTCGAGCACAGCTTTCACGTCACCCTCCGTTAATGAGGTAGCCAGTTGTATTTCTCGGGCAAGGGCGTCGGTGCCGATATGTTGAAAATTGACCACACGAGCGTGGAAAAGGGGTTTATCTTCTTTGTCTTTTGGAGAAGGAGAGGGGTAAAGTTCAAATTGTATTGCCATATTCTTTTTGTTATCTAGTGTTCGTCTATATCTTATAGTACTTGCTTTTATTGCTTATGAAGCTAGTATGGATGGATAGCAATGCCTGTAAAGTTACTTATCCACAGCCGTGGCAAGACTTTATCACGGCCGTAAAAAGAATTGTTCATGGCAGTGAGGAGAACTCTTCACGGCCATGAACACTCTTTTATACTACAAGCAAAGATAAACTATTATAAGGAGATAACCAACTCTTGATGAATACTTAATGAATATTCCCTCTATAGGTTATTATTTAGGGCTTATGCAGGTGTTTATCGGTTAGGAGTATCCCAAATTTTCGTTTCGTTGCAGCTAATGTCAATCCATTGGTTACCACAATTCATCTTGAAATCGCCTTTTTCCAATCTCCATTTTCCATCGTAGCCCACAAAGGCGAGGTCACTTCCTTTAATTTTCATCACTACAGTTTGAGTCTCACCGGGTTTTAAAGAGATTTTCTCGAAATTACGTAGCCGGATATTGTCAGGAGTACTGCTTGCCACCATATCCTTAGAGAATAGTAGCACGCTTTCTTTTCCTGCCACTTTTCCTGTATTGGTCACCTCCACAGAGAAGATCAGTTCGTCTTCTGCATTGAACGTTGTTTTGTCTACTTTGAGGTTACTGTAGGCATAAGTGGTATAGCTTAGTCCAAATCCGAAAGGCCATTGGAAAGCCATAACTGAGTCATAGTTGTAGTTACCCGCCATTTCGCCAATGTTTTCGCACGGCTTATAGTCGTAGTTGCTTAGCCCATTAATGAATCGAGGATAAGTGAAAGGCATTTTCCCACTAAAGTTTGCGTCTCCGGCCAGTAGATTGGCTAGTGCATCTCCACCGTAATTGCTGGGCAACATGATGTTGACTACAGCTTTAGTCAGAGGCTCAATGTCGTTGATGATGCGTGGTCGTCCTTGATTAAGAATCAAAACGATGGGTTTTCCGGTAGTGGCCAGAGATTTAACCAAGTTACGTTGGTTCTCTGATAGAGTGAGATCTGTCAGATTTCCAGGTGTTTCGCAATAAGAGTTTTCACCAATACAAGCCACGATCAAATCGGCTTGCGCTGCGGCTGCCATTGGTTTTTCTATTTCCGGCTTATTCTCTTCCCACCAGTTGTTGCCTTTATAAGGAGCATAAGTCACTCCGGGTTCGTAGATGATGTTCTCTTTGCCGAATTTCTCGCAAAGCGCTTCGTAGATGGTGTTGTAGGCTTGAGTGTATTCATCGGCCAAATGCCCTTGCCAACTATATGACCATCCCCCATTCAGGCATCGCATGGAGTTAGCGTTCGGCCCGGTGAGCAGAATCTTCTTTCCTTTTGCGATGGGCAACACGTTGGCTTCGTTCTTTAATAGAATTTCAGATTCTTCGGCAGCTTGCAAGGCAGTGGCAGCAAACTCTTTTGAGCCGAATTTAGTATACTTCTTTATGTCCCAGTAAGGATGCTCAAAAAGTCCCAAACGATATTTCAGGCGCAACACGCGGGCAACAGCATCGTCAATGCGTTGCATAGGCACTTCGCCCTCTTCTACCAATTCTTTTAAGTCATCGCAAAAGCTCACTTCATAGGGAACCATCGACATGTCGATGCCCGCATTAATGGCTATTTTAATTGCTTCTTTTTTCGTAGCGGCAATGTGGTCACGCGTGCAGAGGTTGTTGATGTCTGCCCAGTCGGTAACAATGAGTCCGTCCCAGTTTAAATCGTCTTTCATCCACTCCGTGAGTAATTCATGGTTGGCATGGAAAGGTAATCCGTTGTCCATGGCAGAATTCACCATGATGCTTAAGGCACCTTGACGAACAGCAGCTAGAAAAGGAGCAAAGTGCTTCTCACGCAAATCGCTTCGCGATATAGAAGAAGGTGTACGGTCCTTTCCCGAAACCGGTACGCCATAGCCCATATAATGTTTCATGCAAGCAGCTAGATGATACTCTCCAATATGGTTGGGGTCTTCTCCTTGAAATCCTTTCACTACGGCTACTCCCATTTCGGCATTTACGTAGCAGTCTTCTCCATAGTTTTCCCACATACGAGACCAGCGGGGATCGCGACCTAAGTCCACAACCGGTGCGAAATTCCAAGGGATGCAACCGGCTTTAGTTTCGTATGCACTGATTCGAGCAGTCTGTTCGGCCAGGTCGCGATTGAACGTAGCCCCCATATTGATGCCTTGCGGGAACATGGTGCCGTCTAATGTATAAGTGGTTCCGTGAATTTGATCGACTCCGTAAATACAAGGAATGCCGATTTCTTTCATCGATTTGTCTTGAATCTGTTTGATGGCTTCTGCCCATTTCTCTTTTTTCTGAGCTACGCCCAGCGGAACATTCAACAAGGAGCCCACTTTATATTTGCCAATCACAGTATCTAACATAGCCTCGCTCAAGCTAAACCCATGTTCGCGGCTAGCTTGAAGATCGGAAACCACATCAATCGTAATTTGGCACATCTGACCTACCTTTTGTTCGAGGGTCATCTTCTGGAGCAAACGTTGTATGTTGGCCTCAATCGTAGGATCGGAAGGAATGGCGGGTGCGGGAGCTTGTGCATTGGTGTTCAAGCAGCTTCCCAAGAGCATAGCTGCCAATAGCAGTCTTTGGATGTTTTTCATGAATTGCGGTTTTTAATGAAGATTTAAATTAATACACAAAAGTAGAAATATTTCTGCTCGTACCCAAGGATGAAATAAGATTGAAAACAAATGATACGCTATTGGGAAACATTCTGTACGTAGGTTATAAACATTTAATGTCCTGTGAGTAAACGAAATAAACCTAAATGATGGAAAAAAAGACATACTTTTGTATATTCCAAAGATTGCTGTGATATAATCCTTAAATGATAGATAATATGCGAAACATTTTAATCGTGATTTCTGCTTTTCTTTGTTTTTGCGGAGAGCTAATATGGGCTCAAGGCTATACGAATCCTATTATTCCCGGTTTTCATCCCGATCCTAGCATCTGCAAGGCTGGAGACGATTATTATTTGGTGAATAGCAGTTTCCAGTTTTTCCCTGGTGTGCCCTTGTTTCATAGTAAAGACCTTGTGCATTGGGAGCAAATTGGCAATTGCTTGACCCGTCCATCTCAAGTCAGCCTGACGAATGCCAATGCAGGTGGCGGAATATTTGCACCTACGATTCGCTATCAAGATGGCGTATTTTATATGATAACTACCAATGTTTCGGGCAAAGGTAACTTTGTGGTTCATACAACAGATCCTCGTGGCGAATGGTCCGAGCCGGTCTGGCTTGAACAAGGCGGTATTGATCCTTCTCTTTATTTTGAAGACGGCAAGTGTTTCATGGTGAGTAATCCCGATGGATATATCAATCTGTGCGAGATTGACCCGATGACCGGCAAGCAACTCACTCCCTCAAAACGAATTTGGGATGGTACGGGAGGACGTTATCCCGAAGGCCCACATTTGTATAAAAAGGATGGATGGTACTACCTTTTAATTTCTGAAGGAGGTACGGAGTTGGCTCATAAAGTGACAATTGCAAGAAGCCGTTATATGGATGGTCCTTATCGTCCGAATCCTGCTAATCCCATTCTTACACACGCTAGTCAGGCAGGAGAGTCTAGTCCGATTCAGGGCACTGGACATGCCGACTTCATTGAAGCAAATGATGGTTCTTGGTGGATGGTTTGCTTGGCCTACAGAGCTATGCCCGGGATGCACCATACCTTAGGAAGAGAGACCTTTCTTGCACCGGTGCGCTGGGATGAAAACGCTTGGCCGGTGGTCAATGGGAGTGGCACGATTGCGTTGGACATGAAGGTACCCACTCTGCCCCTTAAGGAAGTGATGGGCAGACCAGAACTAATTGATTTTAAAACGAAGAAACTCTCGCCCGAATGGATTTATCTTCAAAATCCGATGGCAGAGAACTATACTTTCACCGATAATGGCTTTTTACGCTTAAAAGCTACGCCTGTCACTTTAAGTGATGGGCAAAGTCCTACTTTTGTAGCGCTTCGTCAAGAGCATTTCGATATGGAATTTTCGGCGCCTGTCCATCTTCAAGCTGCTGAAGAAAACGATGAGGCAGGCCTTTCTGTTTTTATGGAGTTTCATTCTCACTATGATTTATTTCTCCGTCAGGAAAAGGGAGCAGTGCAAGCCGTTGTGTTGCGCTATAAACTTGGTGAAATGGTGCATTATGAAAAAAAGGTGGTTCTTCCTGAAGAGGCCAAGGTGGAATTGGTGGTCAAATCGGACATCAAACTCTATACTTTTGGTTATAGGATCAATGGAGAGTATCACGAACTTGGAAAGATGAATACGCGCTATCTGAGTACAGAAACAGCTGGCGGCTTCACCGGAGTGGTGTTAGGCCTTTATGCCACTTCGATGACCCATAATTCGGCAGCGTATGCCGATTTCGAATGGGTCAAGTATAAAGCAAACTGATTAGGATTGATGATAGATGTTTTCAGGTGATCTGTAGTACTATGTAGATGAGAGTGTTATGATCTTTGTAAATCTGGTCATAGCACTCTTTCTTTTTTTTGGATGTTTCAAAATATTTTATTTCCTTTGTAGAAATCTGAAAAACATCATGAGAAAAGCCTTATTCTTCATTCTGCTTTGCTTCAATTTTTTGGCTATTTATGCCCAATCTTATATGTTTAAACACCTTGAGGTGTCCGACGGACTATCGAACAATTCTGTCAATACTATTTTTAAAGATCGAGATGGATTTATGTGGTTTGGCACCACTACCGGACTGAACCGTTATGATGGATACACTTTTAAAACCTATCATCATGCCGATAACGTACCGACTTCATTGCCTGATAATTATATTACCAATATTGCGGAAATGGCTGATGGGCGTTTTTGGATAAAAACCGGAAAGGGTTATGTGTTATTTGATAGGAGGCAAGATCGTTTTGTCACTGATGTGAGTTCATTTATGAATCAACTAGGAGCTAAGGGAACTCCCGAAGAGGTTTTTGCAGATAGGAAGGGGAATACTTGGATGAGTGTGCCGGGAGAGGGTTGCTATGGTTACAAAACAGATGGAAAAAGTGTCTTTGTTCCTTATGTAGGCCTTTCCTTACCCAAATTTGGGGTCACTGATATGGCGGAATGTAGTGATGGCATCTTGCTTATTTATAATACAGGACTGCTGGTCTGTTTAGATCCTGCCACATCATCGGTGAAATGGATCCATGATGAGATTAAAAAGAAGAATCATGAGGGGAAGACAGTCGAATTTTCTCTCTTTGTAGATCGGGAAGACTGTATATGGGCTTTTAGTCCGCTAGGAATTTGGGCGTATGATTGCCGAGCAAAAAGCTGGCGATCAGACTTGGTTTCCAATTGGGCGCATCGTACGGATGTGATTATTCATGCCGTGGCGCAAGATGTTGAAGGCCGAATCTGGGTGGGGAAAGATTATGATGGCATCGAAGTGTTCGATAAAGAAACGGGAAAGGTGACTTCTCTTGTGGCCAATGATAGTAACCAGAGAGGACTGTCGCACAACACGATTTATGATTTATATGCCGACAGGAATGGTATCATGTGGGTGGGGACTTATAAAAAAGGAGTCTCATACTATAGCGAAAGCATCTTTAAATTTAAAATGTATGAGCTAGGAGATATCACTTGCATAGAACAAGCCAGTGATAATAAGTTGTGGCTGGGAACAAATGATCATGGAATACTGATATGGAATCTTTCTACAGGCAAAGCAGAGGCTTTCAGAAATGAGCATGAATCGCAGACGCCTGATCCGGTAGTTTCGATGTTGAAGGCAAAAAATGGCACATTGTGGGTCGGTACTTTTAATGGGGGGTTGTATCGGGCGGAGGCTAATCATATACGTCACTATAAAGAAGGGAATGGAGAAGGTTTAGTGAATAACAATGTTTGGTCGTTGGCAGAAGATTCTTCGGGAAAGATATGGGTTGCTTCTTTGGGAGGTGGATTGCAATGTCTGGACCCTTCATCGGATAGATTTGAGAATTTTACAACTGAAAATTCGGGATTGCCCGAAAATAATGTCACTTCGTTGTGCTTGGGCGACGGGAACAGCTTAATTCTAGGTACGTCTAATCAGGGCATAGCATTGATGGATTTGCGTAAACGACAAATAGAACGCATCTCTGGTGAAGAAGAGGGGCGGAAATTGTCGAATAATGCTGTGAATCAGGTGTATAAAGATAGCCGAGGTTTTATATGGGTGGCAACGCGTGAGGGCTTAAATGTTTATGATTCCAAGCAACACCGCTTCCTCGATCTATCAGGTATTGCTGAAGCTAAGGGAAATTTTATTGCTGCCATAACTGAAGATCAAGAACGAAACGTGTGGGTATCCACTTCAAGAAAGGTGATCTGTGTCACGGTTTCTTCTGATGGCAAGGGTGATTATATCTTTAATTCCAGAGCCTATGATGGTGAAGATGGCCTACAAACCTGCGATTTTAACCAGCGTTCTATAAAGACGCTGACCAATGGTTCAGTCGTTATTGGCGGATTGTACGGAGTGAATATCTTTACGCCGAATAATATTCGGTATAATAAAATGTTGCCCGAAGTGATGTTTACTAATCTCTCCTTATTTGACGAGAATGTGAAGGTGGGGCAGCCTTACGGAGGCCGGGTTTTAATCAACAAAGATCTGAATAGTGTAGGCGACATCACATTTGACTATAAACAGAATCTTTTCACGCTATCTTTTGCATCGAATAACTATAATTTGCCCGAAAAGACACAGTATATGTACAAGTTGGAGGGCTTTAGTCTTGACTGGCTGACCTTACCTTTGGGAGTGCATAGCGTGACTTTTACCAATCTGGCACCGGGAAAATATGTGCTGAAAGTGAAGGCCATTAATAGTGACGGCTACATGGGAGTGAAAGAATCGACCTTGGGGATTCGGGTTAATCCTCCTTTCTGGATGTCTTGGTGGGCCTATTTGGCTTATATCATTGGTATCGGATTATTACTGCTTTTGGCTCGCTACAGAGTGCTGAAACGGGAGCGTGAGAGATTCCATCTTCAACAGGTGGAGAACGAAGTGGCGAAAAACGAAGAGGTCAATAATATGAAGTTTCGCTTTTTCACAAATGTGAGCCATGAGTTGCGAACTCCTCTCACCTTGATCATTTCTCCTTTAGAAGGCATGTTGAAGGAGACAAAAGATGAAATGCAGCGTACGCGCCTGCAACTGATGTATAGAAATGCACAACGTTTGTTGTACCTCGTCAATCAATTACTCGATTTTCGTAAGGGTGAGATGAGTACTCATCAACTGTCGCTATCTGAAGGAGACATCGTATCCTATGTGCGAAGTGTCTGCAATTCTTTCTTGCTGATGGCCGATAAGAAGCATATTCAGTTCTCATTCTTTTCAGGGCTAGATGCTTTTTCAATGGCGTTTGATGCGGATAAGGTGGGCAAAATTGTGATGAACTTACTTTCCAATGCGTTTAAGTTTACCCCTGATGGAGGGCGTGTGACGGTTATGCTGGAATATGTGAAAGCGGCTCCGGATATGGTGGAGATTAAAATAGCCGATACTGGCGTGGGCATTGATGATAAGGATAAGGAGCATATCTTTGAACGTTTCTATCAGGCAGAGCATAAAGGGGCCGAAGAATCTACTGGAAATGGGATCGGATTGAGCTTAGTGCGCGACTTTGTTGCCTTGCATGAGGGAGAAGTGAAGGTGTTTGATAATATAGGACCGGGTTCTGTTTTCGTTATTCAATTGCCGGTAAGGCATATTGATGTGCAGGCACATGCGTTGGATACTGAACCGAAAGAGGAAAGCGTCGATGATGAAAAAATGCAGGAAGAATCATCCGCGAACGAAGGAGTGAAGAAGGATTGGCCGTTGCTATTGGTGGTTGACGATAACGATGATTTCCGTATCTTCATGCGCTACAGTCTTGAACTGCAATATCGAGTGAAACTAGCAGTAGATGGACAAGAGGCATGGGATATGATTCAAGAGGAAATACCCGATTTGGTGATCAGCGATGTGATGATGCCTCGAATGGATGGCAATGAATTATGCCGTTTGATTAAGCAAGATAAACGTACCGCTCATATTCCTGTGATCCTTTTAACGGCTCGGCAAAACACCGAATCGAAATTGGAAGGCTTGCAAACTGGAGCGGATGATTATGTGACGAAACCGTTTAATGTGGATGTGCTGGTGTTGCGTATCCGCAAATTAATTGAGTTGAGTCGCTTCCATCGGAGCAACTCTGGTATGATTGATCCTGCTCCGAGTGATATTGTGATTACTTCATTAGATGAGAAATTAATAGAGAAGGCTATTAAATATGTGGAGCAAAACATTTCGCGTACTGAATTATCGGTCGAGGAGTTAAGCCGGGAATTAGGGATGAGCCGCGTTCATCTGTATAAACGGTTGCTGCAAATAACTGGTAAGACTCCGATTGAATTTATTCGAGTGATTCGCCTCAAACGTGCGGCTCAACTTTTGCGTGAAAGTCAGTTACACGTGTCTGAAGTGGCCTTTGAGGTTGGCTTTAATAATCCAAAATATTTCAGCCGTTATTTTAAGGATGAATTTGGTGTTTTGCCCTCTGTATATCAGGAAAAAGAGGGTAAATAACAAATTGTACCTCTGATAAAAACATATCGACTCGTTTCTGCTTAAATCTTTCCCCTCTACAAAACATTAGAAAAGAGGCTTTTGATTTATAGTCCTTATTTTTGCGATAATAAGAACTATATAATCGTTGAATTTTAATAGATGTGTGATTATGAATATGAAAAACATTTGCTGTTCCTTGTTGTTAGCCTGTCTTTTCGGATCGTGTTCTGATAAAGGGTACGTGCAAACAAGTGATGGCGTGATTGTCAAAGTGCGACAAAACACTTCTGGTGCTACTCAGTTAGTTCGACTTCGGGTAATGGGCGATAAAGTAATCGGTGTTTCAGCAACCGTGGAGCACACGTTTACTGATCCTCAAAGTCTGATTGTGATTCCACCCAAGCAGCAAACTTCATTCGCTGTAGGGCAAAAAGGGGATACAATAACGTTGTCTACCGAAGCGATTCATGCTTCTGTATTGGCTTCCACGGGCGAGGTGTGGTTCACAGACCAGAATAATCAATTGATTCTTCAAGAAAACAAGGGTGGTGGAAAGACATTCACACCCATAGAGGTGGAAGGCACCAAAGGATACACCATTCGTCAGGTCTTTGAATCTCCTCAAGATGAGGCTTTCTATGGCCTTGGTCAGCATCAATCTGATGAATTCAACTATAAAGGAAAAAATGAAGAGCTTTTTCAATATAATACGAAGGTATCGGTACCTTTTGTAGTATCGAACAAGAATTATGGTATTTTATTCGATAGTTACTCGCTATGTCGTTTTGGAAATCCAAATGAGTATGAGCAGCTGAATCGGGCATTCACCCTTTACGATAAAGAAGGGAAGAAGGGTACGCTTACCGGCACTTATGTCTCTAGGGAAGGAGATGTATTGACTCGCCAAGAAGATTCCATCTATTTTGAGAATTTGAAAACCACTAAAAATCTACCCAAGAAGTTTCCTCTAATGGGTGCTAAGGTGGCTTATGAAGGAGAGATCGAACCGAGCCAGTCGGGAGAATATAAATTTATTCTTTATTATGCGGGTTATGTTAAGGTGTATTTGAATAATAAACTAGTTGTGCCTGAACGTTGGCGCACAGCTTGGAATCCCAATAGCTATAAGTTTGCTGTCGATCTAGAAGCTGGAAAGCGTGTGCCGCTAAAAATAGAGTGGCAACCCGATGGCAGTCAGTCTTATTGTGGGTTACGTGCGCTGAACCCGGTTGACTCTAAAGAACAGGGAAAGCAATCTTGGTGGAGTGAAATGACGAAACAGTTGGATTATTATTTCGTGGGTGGTGCATCGATGGATGAAGTGATTAGTGGGTATCGGACATTGACCGGAAAATCGCCGATTATGCCTAAATGGGCTATGGGATTCTGGCAGAGTCGTGAGAAATATAATACGCAAGATGAGGTGTTGAGTGCTTTAAAGGGCTTCCGTGACCGGAATATTCCTATTGATAATATCGTTTTGGACTGGAATCACTGGCCTCAAGATGCATGGGGTAGTCATGAATTTGATAAGTCTCGTTTTCCTGATCCGAAAGGGATGATCGATTCCATTCATGCTATGCATGGACGTATGATGATCTCGGTATGGCCAAAGTTCTATACTACCACTGAGCACTATAAAGAATTTGATAAACAGGGCTGGATCTATCAGCAGTCTGTTAAAGATAGTCTCAAAGATTGGGTTGGCCCGGGTTATCATTATGGCTTTTATGATGCTTATAATGCTGATGCGCGGAAGTTATTCTGGAAACAAATGTATGAGCATTATTACTTATTGGGCATTGATGCTTGGTGGATGGATGCTAGTGAACCTAACGTGAGGGATTGTACGGACATGGCTTATCGTAAGGCTTTATGTGGCCCTACTGCATTAGGCCCTTCTACAGAGTTTTTCAATGCTTATGCGTTGATGAATGCCGAAGCGATTTACGATGGACAGCGTGGAGCCGATCCGAATAAACGCGTTTTCTTACTCACCCGTTCTGGCTTTGCCGGCCTTCAACGTTACTCTACAGCTACTTGGAGTGGAGATATCGGTACACGATGGGAAGATATGAAAGCGCAAATCTCTGCCGGATTGAACTTTGCTATGAGTGGGATTCCTTATTGGACAATGGATATTGGTGGATTCTGTGTGGAGGATCGCTATGTGGCAGGACAAAAACTTTGGAATAAGACGAAAACAGAGAATGCCGATTATAAAGAGTGGCGTGAGTTGAATACGCGTTGGTATCAATTTGGAGCATTCTGCCCTCTTTTCCGTTCGCATGGGCAGTTCCCTCTTCGGGAGATCTGGGAGATAGCTCCTAAAGATCACCCAGCTTATCGCTCTGTGACTTACTATATGAAGTTACGCTATAACTTGATGCCATATATTTATTCGTTGGCAGGCATGACTTGGTTTAACGATTATACCATTATGCGTCCTTTGGTGATGGATTTCGCAGCCGATACATCGGTGAATAATATTGGTGATCAGTTCCTGTTCGGCCCTTCATTTATGGTTGCTCCGGTTTATAACTATGGAGATCGTAGTCGGGAGATTTATTTCCCACAGAGTGAGGGATGGTACGACTTCTATACCGGTGAGTTCCAGCTTGGTGGCGTGAAGAAGAGTGTTGCTGCGCCTTATGAACGCATTCCGTTGTATGTAAGGGCGGGTGCTATTGTGCCGTTTGGGGGCGACATTCAGTATACTGATGAGAAATCGGCTGATCCTATTTATTTATATGTTTATCAGGGAGCAAATGGCAAGTTTACTTTGTATGAAGATGAAGGGGTGAACTATGATTATGAACAAAATAAATATGCGATGATTCCGATGGAGTATGAGGAGGCTACTAAAACCTTGACTATTGCGGAACGCAAGGGAGACTTCCCGGGAATGTTGAAAGAGCGCATATTTGAGGTTGTTGTAGTGAATAAAGATAAGCCACAAACTTTTGACTTGAAAGCGAAAGGGGTAGTGGTGAAATATAACGGTGAAAAACTAACAGTAAAACTATAGCGGGTGGCATAAAGATATGATGAGAAAATCTATTTTAGGTATAGCACTTTTATCAAGTATGGCTGTGACAAATGTAGTTGCTCAGGAGGAACCCCAAAAGCCTATTTATTTAGACGATAATCAGCCCATTGAGGCGAGAATAAATGATGCTTTGAGTCGCATGACTGTGGAAGAGAAAACACGATTGAGCTATGCTCAGGGTAAGTTTAGTTCTCCAGGCTGTCCGCGCTTAGGGATTCCTGAACTTTGGATGAGCGACGGCCCTCATGGCGTGCGTGCGGAGATTCATTGGAATGATTGGGGATATGCTGAATGGACCAATGATAGTTGTACAGCCTTTCCGGCGCTAACTTGTTTAGCGGCTACTTGGAACCCTGCGATGGCTTATAAATATGGTACTGCCATTGGAGAGGAAGCCCGTTATAGGGAAAAAAATGTGTTGCTAGGGCCGGGCGTCAATATCTATCGTACACCACTAAACGGGCGAAACTTTGAGTATATGGGGGAGGATCCTTATTTGGCCTCCGAACTATGTGTGCCATATATCCAAGGGGTACAGAAGAATGGGGTAGCGGCTTGTGTGAAACACTTTGCTTTGAATAATCAAGAAGTATGGCGTGGCCATATTGATGTGCAATTGAGTGATCGTGCTCTACATGAAATCTATTTGCCGGCTTTCAAATCGGCTGTTGAGAAAGGACAGGTTTGGTCTGTTATGGGAGCCTATAACAAGGTGAGAGGCACGCATGCTACGCATAATAAATTGCTGAACAATGATATTCTGAAAGGTAAATGGAATTTCGATGGTTGTGTGATAACCGATTGGGGGGCTGCACACGATACGTATGAAGCTGCGATGAATGGTCTTGACATTGAAATGGGGTCGTATACGAATGGTTTAACTTCGGAAGCTAAGTTTGGTTATGATGACTATTATCTAGGTAAAGCCTATTTGAAGATGGTGCTTGATGGCAAAATTCCAGAAGAAGTGGTTAATGATAAAGCTGCTCGCGTGTTGCGTTTGATCTTTCGTACTGCAATGAACCGTAGAAAACCTTTTGGTTCAATGAATAGCGAAGAGCACTATCGGGTTGCTTATGAGATTGCAACTGAGGGCATTGTGCTATTGAAAAATGAGCGTTCAAAGAAAAAAGAGCCTTTGTTGCCTTTAGAGCAAGGGAAGTATAAGCGTATTCTTGTGGTCGGTGATAATGCTATTCGTAACTTGATGCTGGGTGGAGGTTCATCCGAACTTAAGCCGCAGAAAGTCATTTCTCCGTTGCAAGGGTTAATGGCTAAGTTTGGCGATCGGGTGACTTTTGCACAAGGGTATGCAGCGGGTCGTCCGATGTATGGTCGGGTGGATGTTATTGAGCAAACAGTTGAAGATTCGCTGAGAAATGAGGCTGTGCTGAAAGCCAAAGCCGCTGATCTGGTGATCTTTGTAGGTGGGCTGAATAAGAATCATTTACAGGACTGTGAAGGTGGTGATCGTTTGTCGTATGCACTTCCCTTTGCTCAGAATGAACTGATAGAGGCCTTGTTGAAAGTAAATAAGAATTTGGTTGCAGTTATCATCAGCGGAAATGCCGTGGAGATGCCTTGGGTGAAGGAGGTTCCTGCCCTTGTTCAGGCTTGGTATCTGGGTTCTATCGGGGGAGAGGCGATTGCCGATGTGCTTACAGGAACGGTCAATCCAAGTGGTAAATTACCCTTTACTTTCCCAGTGAAGTTGGACGATTGTCCAGCGCATTTCTTTGGCTCGATGAGCTATCCGGGTGATAGTATCAAGGAAGAATATAAGGAAGATATACTGGTAGGTTACCGATGGTATGATACAAAGAAGATTGCACCCCTTTTCCCTTTTGGCTTTGGTCTGAGTTATACTACTTTTGAGTATGCTAAACCTAAGCTTTCTGCTGGCGTGATGCCGGCTGATGGGACAATAAATATCGCGGTAAAAGTGAAGAATACCGGTAGGGTGGAAGGAAAAGAAATTGTTCAATTGTATATAGGAGATGAAACATGTAGTGTTTTTCGTCCCGTTAAAGAATTAAAGGCATTTCAGAAAATAAAGCTTCTTCCCGGTGAAACTAAGGAAGTGACTTTCAGTCTGACTCCAGAAGCCTTAAAATTCTTTGATGAAGCGGAACAGGCATGGGTAGCCGAACCCGGTAAATTCAAAGTCTATCTAGCTGCTTCCGAGACCGATGTGCGGGGAGTAGCAACTTTTGAATACAAACCCTAAAATAAAAACAGGGATGTATCGGCTGATACATCCCTGTTTCTATTTTAAGTTGCCTAGCCGGCTTTACTTTAACTTATTCTTATACTCATCCGTACTCAATATTTCTAGAGCTTTCTGTACACTTTCATTGTTATCGTTCATCACCTGAAAGTATTCACTGATGTTCCATAGGTCACGGGCTATAAGCGCTTTTAGCTGTGTTTTAATGATAGGGAGAGATTTTTCAAATTGTTCTTTATTGAATTTTACCCCTTCTTTTTCACCTATTTCACGAAGTGTAGTTAGCATCTCATCGTTGATGGCGAACTTTTCATTAAAAGCCTCGAACTTCTTATATTTAGAAGATAAGTTCTTTCGATTATTCTCAATGTAGTTCATGACAAACTTATTAATAGCACCTTTCGCTAATAAGTTTCGGTGGTAATCAGAATAAAGTGTAGTATCGATAGGGACGAAGTAGTCTGGCATAATACCTCCACCTCCATAAACGGTACGTTTCAGTTTCTTGGTCTGAACCTTCAAAGAATCGGGGAAATGAATACTGTCTGCATTCATCAATTCTCCGTGGTTGAAGCGGTCGATCAAGTCTTTATTGTAATCGGTTAAGCTATCGTAGGGCTTTTGGATGCAACGACCGGCAGGCGTATAATAACGAGCAATAGTCAATCTTATCATTGAACCGTCTGGTAGATCGATAGGGCGTTGAACCAATCCTTTTCCGAAAGAGCGACGTCCCACAATGATTCCTCTGTCCCAGTCTTGTACGGCACCGCTTACAATCTCACTAGCTGAGGCTGTGTATTCGTCTACCAATACGATCAGCCGACCGTCGCGAAACTCTCCGTTTCCTTTGGCAAAGAATTCACTTCGTTGTGCTGTTCGCCCTTCTGTATAAACAATGAGTTCCTTTTGATCCAAGAATTCATTGGCAAGGTCTATGGCTGCATTTAAATATCCTCCTCCATTACCTTGAAGATCGAGGATCATATCCTTCATTCCTTGCTTCTGAAGAGCTTTCATTGCTGTTTTGAACTCTTCAGCGGTAGTGGCACCGAAACGATTGATGCGGATATATCCGGTTTGGGGTTGAATCATATATGAAGCATCCAAACTGAGGATAGGAATTTTATCTCTTTTTACAGTAAACAGAAGTGGATCTTGTACACCCCGTCTTACAATCTTCAGGTTTACTTTCGAACCTTTCGGACCACGTAAGCGCTTCATTATATCTTCTGTACTCATTTTTACACCGGCGATGGCAGAATCATTCACGGCAACAATACGGTCGCCGGCTAGAATCCCAACTTTCTCTGAAGGACCGTTGCTAACAGGTTGAATAACCAATAAGGTGTCTTCAACCATTTGGAATTGAACACCAATACCTTCGAAATTGCCTTGAAGAGGCTCATTCATTTTTTTCACTTCTTCTGCATCTGAATATACAGAGTGTGGATCGAGTTGAGCCAGCATTTTGATAATGGCTTCTTCAACTAACTTGTCTTCATCGACTTTATCTACGTAGAAATTTGAAATCGCAAATTCAGCCATTTGTAGCTTACGCATGGCAGCAGAGCCAAAGCTCTGAGCTTGTAGGGCTGATGTTGCCCAAACACAAGCAATAAGAACGTATATTCTAAATTTATTCATAATCTTAATCTTTTTAGTAGTAGAGATTATTGAAACTATTCTCAATCAATTTCCATTCCGTCTGGGATGAACTGACTGATGTCTTTATTGTAACTTAGTAATTCGCGTACGATAGTGGAACTCACACAAGTCAGTTCAGGTTCAGTAAAAAGCAAGATGGTTTCTACACCTGCTAGTTTGCGATTGATATCCGCAATGGTTTCTTCGTATTCAAAGTCTTTCACTGTGCGGATGCCGCGAACAATGAACTGTGCATCAACTTGTTGTGCAAAATCTATAGTCAAACAATCATACGACATAACCTTTACCTGAGGATAGTCCTTATAAAGGTTCTTGATCATTTCTACTCTTTTTTCAATCGGAAAATAGGTATTCTTATTTTCATTGATGCCAATTCCAATCGTTATTTCGTCCATAAAGGTGAGCGCTCGCTTCACTACTGAATAATGGCCTATGGTGAAAGGGTCGAAAGTCCCTGGAAATATTGCTTTTCTCATGATGCCAAATCTTCTTCTATAACTAGATTGTCTATAATAAAATTCTGCCTCTCCATGGTATTTTTTCCCATATAGAATTCGAGGAGTTCTTTCACAGCATCTGTTTTACGTAGAGATACTTGTTCCAAACGCATGTCTTTGCCTATAAAATGCTTGAATTCGTCTGGTGAGATTTCTCCAAGTCCTTTGAATCGTGTTATCTCCGGATTGGGATTAAGTTCTTGAATGGCTTTGATGCGCTCTTCCTCGCTATAGCAATACACGGTTTTCTTTTTATTGCGCACTCGGAAGAGGGGAGTTTGCAGAATGTATACGTGTCCTTTTTTGATTAAGTCTGGGAAAAATTGTAGGAAGAAAGTAATGAGTAACAAGCGGATGTGCATACCGTCAACATCGGCATCTGTAGCTACGATTACTTTGTTATAGCGTAGTCCGTCTAAGCCATCCTCAATGTTGAGTGCTGCCTGAAGTAGGTTGAACTCTTCGTTCTCGTAAACCACCTTCTTAGTCAGTCCGAATGAATTTAGCGGTTTACCTCGAAGACTGAATACTGCTTGAGTGTTCACGTCCCGGCTTTTCGTGATAGACCCACTTGCAGAATCTCCCTCGGTGATGAAAATGCAAGATTCTTCTTCTATACCTTTTCCTTTCGGATCGTTGAGATGGGTTCTACAGTCACGCAGCTTTTTATTATGAAGGTTGGCCTTTTTAGCTCGTTCGCGAGCTAATTTGGTGACTCCGGCAATGGCTTTACGTTCCTTTTCCGATTCTTGAATTTTCTGTTGCATCACTTCTGCAACATCGGCATTCTTATGCAGAAAGTTGTCAACTTCTAACTTGATGAAATCACCGACATATTTATTGACCGTTATTCCATTGGGTGACATATTGGTTGACCCCAATTTAGTTTTTGTTTGGCTTTCAAAAATAGGTTCTTCCACATTTACAGCGATTGCAGCCACAAGTCCGTTACGGATGTCAGTGTAATCCATGTTCTTGTTGAAGAATTCTTTGATGGTTCGGGCAATATGTTCCTTGAATGCACTTTGGTGAGTACCTCCTTGTGTGGTATGTTGTCCGTTGACAAAAGAATAATATTCTTCTCCGTACTGTCCGGTGTGTGTAAAGGCGATTTCAATGTCTTCTCCCTTCAGATGTATAATGGGATAGAGCCCCGTTGCCGTCATATTGTCGTTGAGCAGGTCTACTAGTCCATTTCTAGAAAGGATCCGGTGCCCATTGTAAATAATGGCGAGTCCGGTGTTGAGGTAGGTATAGTTGCGAAGCATCGTCTCAATGAATTCAGGCTTGAAGCTGTAATTCACAAATAACGAGCTGTCTGGTTCAAAGAATATAAACGTTCCGTTTTCTTCTTCTGTTTCCTTTGTTTCATCAGTCAGAAGATCTCCTTTTGAGAACGTAGCGATGCGGACCTTACCGTCTCGGTAACTACGAACTTCGAATTGAGAGCTTAAAGCGTTGACAGCTTTTACACCGACTCCATTCAATCCGACACTTTTTTTGAAAGCTTTACTATCATATTTTCCACCGGTGTTCAGCATACTGACGGCCTCAATCAATTTTCCTTGCGGAATGCCTCGACCGTAGTCGCGTACGCTGACGCGGAGGTTTTCTTCAACAGTAATTTCAATTTTCTTACCGGATTGCATTTTGAACTCGTCGATACTGTTGTCAATAACTTCTTTGAGGAGGACATATATTCCGTCTTCAGCATGTGCACCGTCACCCAATCTACCGATATACATACCGGGACGTGTGCGTACATGTTCCATGTCACTTAAGTGACGGATGTTATCGTCTGTATATTCTACCGCATTATTGTTGTTTACAGCTATCAATTCGTTCTCTTCCATAGTTTCTATTTTATCTCTTTGGTGAACGCGCGACGGCGCTTATGTTGCTTAGTTTCAAAGTAATCCCATTGTGCTTGAACTTTACCATTCAATTCCAATTCAGGGTTGCTTTCTGCAAAGATAAAACCTAATTTCTTATAAACCGGGATTAAATCGGAAAATAACAGCGCGTTAACACCTTTGTTTTGGTACTCAGGTTTCACAGCTACTAACAATAAGTCAAGCATTTTAGCACGCCGTTTCATAAATAAAGCTTTCAGCAGGTAGAACCATCCAAGAGGGAGCAAACGTCCGTTGGACTTCTGCAGAGCCTCAGCTAGTGAAGGCATGGAGATCCCTACAGCAACCAGTTTGTCATCACTATCAGTGATGAGGGTAACCATTCGTAAGTCGAGAATCCGCAGATACATTCTTACGTATTGGTCAATTTGTTGTTGGGTCAATGGGGAATATCCATACAGAGGGCTGTATGCTTCATTCATTAATTCAAAAATCTCTTGCCCGTATTCTTTGGAAATCTTTTTCCTGGAGGTGTATTTCTTTACTTTCAGGTTATATTTTCGTTGGATAAGTTCAGAAATACGCTTATGTTTCTCTGGAATCGATTCGGGGATGTCGATTTTGTATTCCACCCAGTCTGCATCTTTTTCGAAACCGAGCTTCTCCATGTGTTGCGGATAGTAGGGATGATTGTAAATGGTGGCCATGGTACTTAGTTGATCAAAGCCTTCGATTAACATACCCTCTGCATCGAAATCGGTGAAACCTAGAGGTCCGGTAATGTTAGTCATCCCTCTCTCTTTACCCCATTCCTCAACAGTTTTGATCAGTGTGGATGAAACCTCAGGATCATCAATGAAGTCTATCCATCCGAATCGTACATTCTTGCAGTCCCACTTCTCGTTTGCGCGATTGTTTATGATAGCGGCCACACGACCTACAATTTTATTATCTTGGTATGCAAGGAAATAATCGGCCTCACAGAACTCGAATGCTGCATTCTTTTTTTTGTTGAATGTATTAAGCATGTCGTCGTAGAGATCAGGCACAGAATAAGGATTACCCTTATACATCCTGTAATTAAAGCGAATAAATTTCTTAAGTTCTCTTTTGGTAGAGACTTTCTTAATTGTAATAGCCATATCTCGTATTTATGATTGAGGAGACAAAGATACGTGATAATCTTCAAATTACAACGCTGTGCACGTCAAAAATTACGTAGGAAAGGGGCAGGATGGAATAGATTTTAGCGATCTTTATTGGTTAGGCTAATACTCTTATAACAGCCTAATTGGTTAGTCTGTATTGATAAAATTGTCACGATTTCACTCTGTAGATATAGATCATTAAGTGTTGTAAATCAGCACTGTTGTATAGGCCACATAACAGAGAACCAAAATGGCTCCTTCCACTCGTGTAATCATTCGTTTGGCAAAGAATAGGCCGAATAACCACAGTAAAACACTAGATCCTATCAGGGTGATTAGGTCAAAATTCGTGATGCCCTGAAGGTGCACAGGGGAGATACTGGAAGCACATCCTAAAACAAAGAAGATGTTGAAAAGATTGCTTCCTATAACATTGCCGATAGCGATCTCTGGATTCTTTTTTAGTGCAGCAACAATAGAAGTCGCAAGTTCTGGAAGAGAAGTTCCACCGGCTACTAAGGTTAATCCGATAATTGATTCGCTGACTCCCATTCCGCGGGCAATGCCACTTGCTCCATTTACAAACAAATGACCTCCATAGACTAATGCAGCCAAACCACCGAGAATATATAAAATTGACTTCCACCAAGGCAGTCGTTTTATTTCATCCTCAACTTCTTTTTCTTTTTGTTGAGAAGGCTCTGGGGATGGACCTGAAGTTGGAAAAGCAATGGCAAAAGTATATCCCATAAAAATAGTGAAGAAACAAAGTAATAGCATCCCGTCGGTTCTGCTCACTACGTTTTCGGTACTTTTATTCAGAAAAATATCATTAGCACATATCCATAAAGCAATAGATGAAAGGATGCAGAGAGGAATTTCTTTTCGCAAAGTGTTGCGAGTGATGACAATCGGGGCGAATAGTGCAGTACAACCCACAATCATAAGGGTGTTGAATATATTACTTCCGACTACATTACCGATTGCAATATCCCCACTACCTTTTAGTGCAGAAGCTACGCTTACTGCCAATTCTGGTGCTGAAGTTCCGAAAGCAACAATCGTAAGTCCTATGACAATGGGAGAAATGTGGAAGCGTTTTGCCACAGAAGCAGCACCATCAGTTAACCCGTTAGCCCCAAGGAGAATAAGAATCAGTCCGCCTATAAGAAATAATATATTCATAAGTTTTCCAGTTTGCAGGCAAAGATAGTTATTTTGAAGAGGATATGTCAAAAACAATCTGTATGTTTGCTCTGTTTTTAATAAAAAGTAAGATTCATCTTGAATTTACGTTCTGACAATTATAAGAATATGAGAACAAATGGAATGATTAAATTGATACTGCTCTCAGCTGTGTCTATTATCACAATGAGCGTAAATGCGCAGTTAGAGCAGGTGGTAAAAAAAGTCTTTTCAGGAGACACTGTCGCGAGCAATCATATCGCCTTAAATCACGATTCAGATTCGATCCGTGTAACTCTTCTACAAAAGTCTCTGGAGGAAGCCAAGCTTAACGAGGCCAATATGCGTATGGAGATGGAACAGATGAAACTGCAGATGTTATCTGTTGATTCAGCCAAGATTGCTCAACAGCGTCAGCGAATTGATTCTCTTAGGCAAATAACGAAAGGTATTCCTGTGGTCGCAGATGGGGATACTCTCTTTTATCTATTCACGAAACGTGGCGGATATACTCCCCAGCAACGTGCCCAGATGACAGGTGCTGCTATTGAAGAATTGGGAAAACGATTTAATATACGTCCTGATTCTGTTCTGATAGATCGTTCAGATATAGTATCAGATCTAATGTATGGGAATAAAGTCCTTTTATCTCTGACAGATCAAGATGCTTTATGGGAGGGTGTGTCTCGTGATTCCTTGGCTCAAGAGAGGCGTGCAAATATTGTTGCCAAACTCTTTGAGATGAAAGCTGAACATAGCCTTTGGCGATTGGCAAAGAGAATTCTTTATTTCTTATTAGTTATTGTGGGGCAGTATTTCCTTTTTCGGCTGACCAATTGGCTCTTTCGTAAATTGAAGATACGCATTTTGCGGCTTAAAGACACTAAAATAAAGCCGGTATCTATTCAAGGGTTTGAGTTGCTCGATGCTCAGAAACAGGCTAATCTATTGGTCTTTGTGGCTGGAATAGGGCGATATATCCTTATGGGGTTGCAGTTACTAATTACTGTTCCTTTGGTGTTTATTATATTTCCACAGACAGAAGGTCTAGCGTATAAGCTATTAAGTTATATTTGGAATCCGGTTAAGGGGATCTTTATGGGTATGATAGATTATATTCCTAATCTATTTACCATTATTGTAATCTGGTATGCAGTGAAATACTTGGTGCGCTTGATGCACTATTTGGCACATGAAATTCAAGCGGGGCGACTTAATATAAATGGCTTTTATCCGGATTGGGCAATGCCTACCTTTCATATCATACGCTTTTTGTTATATGCTTTTATGATTGCGATGATCTATCCCTATTTGCCTAATTCCAGCTCAGGGGTATTTCAGGGGATCTCTGTGTTTGTGGGCCTAATTGTTTCACTCGGATCAAGTACAGTCATTGGTAATATTATCGCTGGTTTGGTGATCACTTATATGCGCCCATTTAAAATCGGGGATCGAATTCAGCTCAATGATACCACTGGCGATATTATCGAAAAGACCCCGTTAGTCACACGTATTCGTACACCTAAGAATGAGGTGGTTACCATTCCGAATTCTTTTATAATGTCTTCGCATACAGTGAACTATAGTACTTCGGCTCGCGAGTACGGCCTGATCATACATTCGGAAGTATCCATTGGCTATGATGTACCATGGCGGAAGGTCAATCAATTGCTCATCGATGCTGCACTTAATACTCCCGGCGTTGTGGATGATCCACGTCCGTTTGTGCTGGAAACCTCTTTGAATGATTGGTATCCGGTATATCAGATTAACGCTTATATTAAAGAGGCAGATAAGATGGCTAAAATCTATTCTGATTTGCATCAAAACATCCAAGATCGCTTTAATGAAGCGGGTGTTGAAATCATGTCTCCACATTATATGGCTGTGCGAGATGGGAATGAAACGACCATCCCTAAAGATCATCCCAAGTCGGATGGGCCTATAAAAAAGTGAGGTGCCCATTTCATCACGAAAGAGACACCTCGGTTGTGTGTGTTTTCACTGAGAGTAGAATATATATTTTTGAGAGAGAATTTATTTCTTTCTAGTCACTGTATAAATGATATTTCCCTCCTTGTCAATCATGTTGAGGCTTAATTCCTTTTTATCTGCAGAACAAACAGAGAATCCATCTTTAGGGCTACAGAATTTTGTACCTTCAATAGGTGCAACTTTTCTTGATAAAGATGCGGAAGAGTTTACGATATAATCGATGTCGCTTCCAGGTACACGAATATGTTGGAAGGTGTGTACGTGTCCACAAATGTACATGTCCACCTTATATTTTCTTAAGATGGTATCTACGCGCTTTTGCATATCTAGGCGTTCGCTTTCATCTTTCGGAGTGTATGCGTATATGGGGTGGTGTCCGGCAACGACAATCCAATCTTCTTTGGCAGTCTTTAAGACATCCTCTAGCCAAGCTAACTGTACGTTTATATCTTGCTTACCAGCATCTGGATATTTATCGCTTTCCTTGCGGTACTTGTCTATAAGCGGGGTAGTGTCTAACCAGATCACTCGAATGGTTGCCCCTTTGTCTTCGAAAACTTTTGTGTAATAGCGCGCAGGCATAGACCAGCGGCGGCTTACATTGGTGTAGTCTAATACAGCCTGTGTATTTCCACGATATTCATGATTTCCTAATATAGGGAACCAGTCAATCATTAACTCAGGATGAGAGTAAATGAGTTCGTAATTAGTCATCCAAAGTGGATCGTTTACACTTCTTACTCCTTCAAAATGATGAACATCTCCTGCAGCCAGGACAAACTCAGGGCCGATTTCTTCTGCCATTTTGCCCATTAACTCGGCAATGGGTTTTTGATCATAGTAACCGTTTCTCCCTAGGTCATTGGCAATGTAGAAATTAAATTTCTTTTTGAATCTAGAGTAGTCTTTTACTTGTGCTCCGGCAAATGAGTAGGCTAAGAACAAGAGTAGAAGAAGTATATTCCTTTTTTTCATGAATCGTAATGTTTTAGTGATTTGATATATATTAATTTCTTGGAGTCCTAGAACAATTTCTTATATTGAGCTACTATTGGACCTCTATCTTACAAAATTAAAAGTTGATTTTAACGCCTGCATTCAGTTTTACTCCATAGTATTCAGCCTGCATCGTTCGGTCTTTAGTTCCCTGATAATAACGTAGAGGTTGATTAAGTAGGTTAGTGGCATCAGCATAGAAAGTCGTTTTTATTCTTTTTCCGAACGTATAGCTAGCGTTTATATCCATGTAGTCAACAGCGTCGTAGTAACGATCAAGTGCAGCAAATGTTCCCATTTCGTCGATGAAGCTTGATGCATGGTTATAAGATAAGCGTATGTTTAAACCCTTTTTCTCGAAGTAGAGTGAAGCATTTGCTGTATGTTTAGGTGATCCTGGAAGGGATAAGCCTTTTTCATTTTCACGTCCTTCGAAATTAAAGTTATTCACTTTAGTGTGTGTATAGGTATATGTACCATAGAATCCGATGCACTTGAGTGCTGGAGTGATGAACCCGAAGTCACGTTGATAGGCTAATTCTACTCCAAGAAGATCAGCATCGCCGGCATTCTTAGGCTGAGTAAATTTCTTGTATTCAACGTTTTGATAAGTATAGTCTCCAAGAACTTGATTAACGATGAAGTCATTAATTTTTTTGTAGAATATACCAGCACTCACTAGCCCAACACTTTTAAAGTAGTAGTCTCCACTTAGATCGAAGTTATAAGAAATAGTTGGATTTAAGTCGGGGTTACCCATTACTAGCTCGTTGTCGCTACGGTTGACGTTTACAGATGGAACTAAGGATGAGTATTTAGGCCGGCTTAGTGTTTCTGTAAAAGATGCGCGAAGCTTGAAATCGTCGTTTACATCATATTTGAATAAAACACTTGGTAACCAATTTGTGTAATGGTTCTTTTGGTTTCCGGTAGGTTCAAGTGTTTGTGTCTTATCTTTATTATCAGCAATGTTCCAGTTCCATCCATTGTACTTAATGTGAGTGGCTTCCATACGTACACCTAGCATCATTTTAATTTTTGATCCCAAGTTCTGGTCGAATCTGAAAAAGCTTGAAAGCACGCTTTCTCTTGCATGGAAATTGCCAGAAGATTCTTCGAGTACTTGTTGACCTTCCATACTGCTAAGATCTAGCGAACCCAGATATTCTTTTGATACAAAATCAGTAGATTTATATTGGCTACCAGGCATATAACCTTCTCTAATTTGATTGGTAAGGTTATTCATATATTCGGTGTTCAGCGTATTTTTATAGGCTTTGGTGTAATCGTAGCAGATTATATCTTTGTCCTTCAGTTTGGACGCATATTTAGCTCCGAATCTTAAGCTATTTCCATAAATACCATTGGTCAGCGGTAGTTTAAAATTAACTTTAAACTTCAAGTCCTCTTCGTAAATGTTTTGATTGCTTTCAGTTAGCTCTTTCACTTTCCACGATCCTCTTTCTCCGTCCACTTTACCCATATTCGGATTGACATCTGTGGCTATATATGGAAAGCGCTCTCCTGCATCTGTGATAGTAAAGCCTAAGAAATCTTGTTTAAGAGTGAAATATCTTTCATTTGGGCGATCCTCGCTAGCACGAGCATAAGATGCACTCCAGTTAGCTGAAAGTTTTCCGAACTGGTGCTCGCCTCCAAGGCTGAAATCCATGGTTTGCTGTAGCTCAAGGCGTGCATTCCTGTTGTTTGGTGTTCCCCCTTTGGTTTGTATTTGAGCAGCTTGTTGCATTTCCCCATCTTTGTCCAGTCCCGTTTTGTTGAGATCTTTATAGGTGATACGATAGCGGTTTTCCCAATCGTGGCGACGGTTATATATTCCTTGAAGAGTCAATTTGTGATTAGAATTGATTTTGTAGTCGAAAGCTATAGAATAACTTTGGCGCTCTCTAGTCACATAGTACTGGCGAGTTTGTGCTTCTGTCAAGACAACCCCTCCCTGTTTATTGTCTTTGTATTCGAATTCTACATCGTCCGATCCGGAAGGCGCATTTTGGAACGAGACAGCTGCCATCATTCCTAATTTATTATTAAAGAATCGGTCACCATACGTAAATCCAAGGTTTAATTGTGCTTTTTTACCGATCCAGCTGTAGCCACTGCCCGCTGTGGCGCTAAACATCCTCTTGTAAGGAGTACTTTTAGTGACTAAATTGATGGAACCACCAATTGCATCTCCGTCCATATCCGATGTCACGACTTTATTTACTTCAATTGTTTGGATCATGTCAGCCGGAATTAGGTCGAGCTGCACATTACGAGTATCACCTTCGGCAGACGGTAGGCGATCTCCATTAATAGTTACCGAACTCATGTCGGCAGAAGTTCCTCGAACCTGTCCGAAGCGCGCTTCACCCTGATCATATTGTACATTAATACCGTTGATTCGTTTGAGCGCATCTCCAATATTTGAATCGGGGAATTTTCCTACTTGATCTGCTGAAACCACATTCGTGATTCCCATGTTGTTTTTCTGAGAGTTTATAGCTCGGCGTTGTCCTTGAAAAGCGCCGCCAACTACTACCTCTTGAAGTTCTAGGCCTTCATTGAGTATCACGTCTTTTTCAAGAGTCTTACCAGCTGGGATTGTGATTTTCATTTCAACAGGTGAATATCCTACATAACTAACTTTTACTGTGTAGGTTCCTGGAGCAAGATTGGCAAAGGTGTAATATCCGTTGACATCACTTGTCACTCCGGTGTGTAGTTTTTCGATGTAGATGGAAGCACCTGGAAGGATTTGTTTGGATGCGTCAACAATGCGTCCGCGTATTGTGCCTTGTTTGATTACATTCACTCTCTCATCTGCAAATGTGTTGCTACTTGCGCTCACTATTAAAAGAGCTAATACTGCTAATTTGAAAATCCGTTTCATAAATGTTAGCGTGCGTTAATTAATTGCTGCAAAAGTATAGGCTATACGTTTCTATGCTTTTACAGTCAGTTGAAAAACGTGCGACAAATATGCTACGAAAATGTTACGAAATCAGATTTTCTCACAGCGAATCAGAACTTTCTGTTCATTATATAATGTAGTGGCAAATAAATATGTCTCTCCTCCTTCAGCTAGTCGGATTCGTTTGCGAAGCTCAGCAACGCTAGCTGGGAAATTGCGGACCGTTATGTTTGCTTTGTCTACACCAAAAAGCTTTTCTTTTAATTCTTTCTTGTTTAGACTACATTGGTTTATAATTCGAAACGCTCTACCGGGAAAGTCGCTAACAAGATTTTCAGAAGTATAGAGATGACTGTTGGCATGCAATTTTTTCACTTTATATTTAGAGGCAATACTACGGAATGCACCTGCTTTTAAGAGAGAGGCGTTGGGCTCATAAAGATAATTCTCTAGAGTCTTTGTGTATGTGCATTCGCTCTGTTGTTCTGCTGTATGCGTAAAAATGAAACATTGATCTTTCTGAGGCTTTTTGGTATTGAGATTGATGCAGTGAATAGGGGGTTCATTAATTAAGGTTTGTCCGAGTATAAGCAATAGTTCCTTGCATTCATTATTGGCTGAAATGACATGTATTTCCTCTACATATTGCAATTCGTTTAATGCGAGTGAAAGATCTAGCATAGGGGATAATTTGATCATTACACGCTTGGCTTTATTTAATAGCACATCTTCTAGGCTGGCAACATCGGGTTCACAATCGGAGATCGCTACCGTTTTTCCTCCATGCTCATTTCGTCTGGCAGGGTCGATAAATATACAATCGACGGGAGACATTTGCTGTAAATAGTCAACCCCGTCTTGATTGGCAATATGAATATGGTTTAGCTTTAATATTGGGAAGTTGTGCGCTGCTAGTTCGCAGAGTTCTTTTTGGCGTTCCACATAAGTAACCGATGAGAACTTAGTTGCTAGAAATGAGCAGTCTATTCCAAAACCTCCGGTTAAGTCTGCGAGGGAATTACCTTCAATTAATTTGGCTTTATAGCGTGCTGTGATTTCTGAAGAGCACTGTTCTAGCGATAAATGCTTGGGATACCATATCTCGTCTATCTCTTTCCAGGATGGGATTTTTTCAGCTGCAACCTGCCTTCCTGCTATCTGGGTGATTGCTGTAGGCATATCTATATGGGGATACTTCTGAGCCTGTAGAGCTAAAGTACGCACATCATCCATTTGATGATCATGAATAAAGAGTTGTGTTTCGGCTGAAATTTGTATCATGGGATGCAAATATAGGTATTTTCTTGTCCATATTAATCTTGCAAAAAAAATAATCTCCTTATTCTTGTCTTTTTATCATAACAATAGGGTATAGAGTGTTTTAAATATTGGCGGTTATTATTTAAGCTTCAAACAGAATAAATAAGTGGAAATGCTGTAGTTGTGTATTGTGTATCCGTATTTGTTTTGCAAATAATTTTTGCATTTTTTATCTATATATTATTACAATATATTAATTATATTACTACTTTTGCTTATTGACTAGTTAATATAAAAGTTTTAGATCATATTATTAAAAGTGCTGAATTATGACATTTGTCTTTTCTACTATCCTTCTGTTTTATATTCATTAACTAAAATATGACTTTATGAATCGAATTCTTATTTTTTGTGTAGTGCTTCTGTTGACGGTAAATCTGTCAGCACAACGCAAGACGGAGATTGTTGAAACTCCGAATCAATCTCAAGACAATGGTATGATGCTTAAGAGAAAGGTGGCAATTGGGCGATTCTCGAATGAGACACAGTATGCTAAAGGTGTCTTTTATGACAAAGAGAATGATCCTATGGGCAAACAAGCTCTAGATATTCTCTCTGCTAAGTTAGCAACCTCAGGAAAGTTTCTTTTGCTTGAGAGAAGTGATTTGTCTTCTTTGTTGGAAGAGTGTCAGAAGGGAGAGGGGAATGCTTCAACTATTGGGGCAGACTATATGATTATTGGATCAATTACTGAATTTGGTCGTAAAAATACGGGTAAGAACGGAGTTTTTACTTCTCAGAAGACACAAACTGTTGAAGCAGCAGTTGCTTTAAGGCTTGTTGATGTATCTAATGGATTAATCATCTATTCTGATGAGGCAAAAGGGTCTGCTGAACTTACAACTAAGACGACTATAGGAGTTGGGGGACAAGCCAGTTATGATGCAACTTTAAGCGATAAAGCTATTTCGGAGGCAATTGGGCAATTAGTTGAGAATATTATTAATAAGTGTACCGATACGCCTTGGAAAACGTATTTTTTGTCTAGTGATGCTGATGGTGTGTTGATTGCTGGTGGTAATAGTCAAGGCATCAAAGAAGGTATGGCCTTTTCTGTTCTGACAAAAGGAAAGAAAGTTAAGAATCCTCAAACTGGAATTATGATTACGCTCCCCGGAAAAAATGTAGGGCAGGTGAAAGTTCTCTCCACTGGAGGTGAAACTCCCGAAACGGAATATTCTATTGTTGAACTTTCAACAACAGAGGAGATTAATGCATCAAACATGGGTAATTATATAATAGAAGAAACAAAATGAAAAAGTTACTAATGTTATTCGCTTTGCCTTTAATACTTTTTAGTTGCAAAGCAAACTTTCCTGTAGCTCAACAAAGTGGCAAGGAAGATATGGCCTATTTACTCTTTATAAGCTCTGATCAATATGCAGACAAGGAAGTTGAGGTAACCATAGACGATGCTAAACCGTTTTTTGCGAAAGTAGTAAAGCAAAAGAAATCTAACCGCCGAGGATCTCAATATGGTATTAGTACAGGTGCCCGCTCGCTTAAGGTCAGTTATGAAGGCCGAATTTTATATCAGAAAAAAATATTTGTATCTACTCAGGAAGTTAAACAAATCGTATTACCGTGATGAAAAAGATATTTATTGGAGCTTTAGGAATCCTGTTTATGGCTTCTTGTACTACAACGAACAATTTGTATTCATGGTATGATTATGAAGACGCCACATATCAATACAGTAAACGGCAAACAGAGGAATTGCAGGTTAAGATGCTTGCACAATATCAAAAATTAATTGATAAACAAAATGGTGTTCGTGGTGTTGTTCCTCCGGGTTTGTATGCAGAATATGGATTTCTTTTGTATAAAGCAGGAAAGAAGGAGGAAGGTTTACAATTTCTCAAACAAGAAACAACGCTTTATCCTGAGTCGGAAAAGTATATTTCACGAATTGTTAAACAGCTAGAAAAATGAAAAATATAATATCAGTATTATTAGTTGCAGTATCTTTTGTTTCTTGCACTACATATAAATCTCTGGGGACGCTGGGAGAGCAATATCCTGGCATGTATGAAGAGAAACCTTTGGCAATTGCAATTATGCCTCCAATAAATCGAACTACGCATGCCGAGGCTAAGGATTACTTTTACACGACGATGTACATGCCTCTTTGTGAAAAAGGATATTATGTTTATTCTCCATACCTCACAATGGAGATGTTTCAACAAGAAAGTGCTTATGATGCTGAACAGTTTATTGAGGGGGATTTGACTCCATTTAGAAATGTGCTTGGTGCTGATGCGGTTATGTTTACAATTATTAAGGACTGGAACAGAAATAATGTTGGAGGGTTAATTACGGTAGATGTTGAATATGTATTGCGTTCTACTAAAACAGGGCAGACTTTGTATACTCGTGAAGGGAATGTTAAAGTTGACACTAGTATAAGTAGCAGCGGAGGTGGTGGCTTAGGTGCATTAGTTGGAATGATTGCAACAGCTATTAATACAGCCGCAACTGACAAAGTTGTGGCAGGAAGAAAGTGTAATGCGTTTGTTCTTTCGGATATGCCGGCTGGGAAATATTCAAATCTATATGAGAAGGATGCAAAGAATCCTGCAGGGGATAAATTTGTGAAAGCAACTGTAAAATAAAAGCGTTTGCTATTTTTTAGACTTATTTGAGGGGCAGGTCTTGAAAGATCTATGTCCCTCTTTTGTTGAGGTGTGTAAGGAAAGGGCTTGTAACCTAATCTTTTGATATGAATAATAAAAAAGCAGTTACGATATTCGTAACTGCTTTTTCGTGGACCAGCCTGGGCTTGAACCAGGGACCTCCAGATTATGAGTCTGTTGCTCTAACCAACTGAGCTACAAGTCCGATGTATCCGTTTTTCGGATGCGGTGACAAAAGTAGTGCTTTCTATCGAATTATGCAAGTTATTCCAATAAAAAACGATGAGGTTTTTTCTAAAACTTATATGTACGTTTGGGGTTCTTGGGGAACCATCCTTTTTTGACTCTTTCTTCTTGTTCGAAAACTTCCTTAATGGTCCAAAACGAAGAAAAAGCAAATACGCCTAGTAGTGAAGAGATGATGACATTGTCAACGCTCAGTGACGCGACTACGCCAACAAGACCGAGTAGAAGAAAAATCCACCAGCATTTGGTGCCCCAATAATATTCGGCCTTTACCACCACTGGATGAAAAAGGCCGATAATCAAAAAGGTACAAATTCCTACAAACAAACCTGCAAGATGGTATTCGTTTAATAGATCCATTTTGATTACTTTTCGTTACGAATCGGAATTTCTTTCTTGATACTTTGCTCAAGAGATATTAGTGTTTCTGTAGCCACTACACCTGGGATTTCCTGCATTCTATTATTCAACAGATCCATTAAGTGTTCGTTGTCACAAGCGTATACTTTAGTCAGCATGGTGTATGGACCAGTAGTGAAATGACATTCTACGATTTCAGGGATCTTTTCTAGTTCAGAAACTACAGTTTTATACATAGAACCTTTTTCTAGTTTGATTCCAACGTAAGTACAAGTTCTATATCCTAGAGATTTTGGGTTAACATGGTAGCCTGAGCCTATGATTACACCTAAGTCAATTAGTCTTTGTACGCGTTGGTGAATAGCAGCACGCGACACGCCACATTCGGCTGCAACGTCTTTGAAGGGGATACGGGCATTCTGTGAGATAATCTCCAGAATCTGCCTGTCGAGGTTGTCTATTTTTTCCATAATAATAAATTATTTATTTCAGTTGTTATCAAATAGTAAGCAAATATAAAGATTTATTTTAATTATTCTTCTTTTATAGCAGAAAAAATACGAAAAAGCAAAAGAAAGGAGCGCAAAGACCTTGCACTCCTTTCTTTTGCTTATAGAAATAAATCTTCAATTATTTATTATCTTTTTCGATACCTAATAGTTCTACTTCAAATATAAGTGTAGAGAATGGTTTGATTTGTCCAGATTCTCTTGAACCGTAAGCAAGTTCTTGAGGGATATAAAGTTCCCATTTAGAACCAACAGGCATCATTGTCAATGCTTCTGTCCAGCCTTTGATTACTTGGTTAGCACGGAAAGTAGCAGGCTCGTTACGTTTGAAAGAGCTGTCAAATTCAGTACCATCGATCAAAGTACCTTTGTAGTTAACTTTCACTTTGCAAGTGTCAGCAGGAACTTCACCTTTACCTTCAGTAATAATCTTGTATTGAAGACCGCTTGCTGTAGTTTTTACACCTTCTTTAGTTTTGTTTTCAGCAAGGAATTTTTCACCAGCAGCTTTGTTGTCAGCGTATTTTTCTTGCATAGCTTTTGCTTTGATTGTTTCCATAGCTGTGCGAGTATAAGCTTGAGCAGCTTCCATAGTCATCAAACCGCCTTTTTCTAATGTACCAGCGATGAAACCAGCTAAGAAATTTTCTTTGCTGATAGTCTTAGTAGAGTCACCAGCGAATAATTCTTGGTTGATACCTTTCACCATTTGGTTGCTGATTTGTTGACCAATTTGAAGACCAGCCATGTAAGCTACGTCTTTCTTGCTAGTTTTGTTTGCACCTTCGTTCAAACCTTTGATGAATTCTGCCATGTAAGCAGTATCAACGTCCATACGACCAGTCAAATAGCCTTTCAAACCTTGAGTTTGAGACATACCGATTGAATAAGACAGTGAGTCGATGTCTGATTTCAGATTTGCTTTAGGAGCTTGAGCAGTACAAGAAGCAAGGCCTGTAGCAGCGGCAATAGCCATAAAAATACTTACTTTTTTCATTTTGCTTTGAAATTTTGTCATTTATAATACTTCGATTAATTCTACTTCAAAAACTAATGTGCTGTGTGGTGGAATCATTTCTCCTGCACCTCTAGCTCCATAAGCTAGGTCTGAAGGGATATATAATTTCCATTTTGAACCTTCGGGCATCAATTGTAATGCTTCCACCCATCCTGGGATTACTTGGGTAACACCAAATACTGCCGGTTCACCACGTTTAACAGAGCTGTCGAACAGGGTACCATCAATTAATGTACCTTCGTAATGGCATCTTACCTGATCGGTAGCTTTCGCCAATTTGCCAGTACCTTCATTGATCACTTCATATTGTAGTCCGCTAGGTAATGTAACAATCCCTGGTTTTTTCTTGTTTTCTTCAAGAAAAGCTTTTCCTTGTTCGATTGAAACTGCGCTCATTTTAGCTTCTAGTTCTTCGAAGTATTTGTTTACTATTTCACGGGCTTCCTGATGGCTGATAGCTGTTTGGTTGCCTTCTAATACATCTTTAATTGCTTGTGCAAAGTCATCTACAGCAATGTCTTTTGCACCCATGCTCAATAAGTTTTGACCGATTCCCAGTCCAATAGCGTAACTGAATTTATCCATATAATATTTTTGTTGAAGATTGAAATCCATTTCCTTCATGGTTTTAGGCTTCAATCAATTGCAAATTTATGAGTCGCAAAAGTACACGTTTTATTTGAATGATTAAGTTTTTAGTATTTAAAAATTCTTATATCTGTGAAAGTTGTTCTATTTTTCGCCTGTTTTTTATTATTGTTCGCTACAGATGTTCAGATTAGGGGTGTTAAACATTTCTTTATCCGATGATTCTACTTATTTTTGTATGTTTCTAAATATATAAAGGAGAATCGTAAATGAAGAATTTGGTCGTATTAACTGGTGCTGGCATGAGTGCCGAAAGTGGAATAAGTACATTTCGTGATGCAGGTGGTCTTTGGGATAAATATCCGGTGGAACAAGTGGCTACTCCTGAGGGATATCAACGTGATCCGAAGCTGGTTATACAATTCTATAATGAACGCAGAAAGCAGTTATTAAGGGTGACTCCCAATCAAGGGCATGAGCTACTCGCTCAATTGGAAGCGGATTATCATGTAACTATAGTTACGCAGAACATTGATAATTTGCATGAGCGTGCAGGGAGCACACATATCATTCATTTGCATGGTGAATTAACAAAGGTTTGTTCCAGTCGCGATCCGCAGAATCCACATTATATTAAAGAGTTGCTACCGGAAGAGTTTGAAGTACACATTGGCGATCTTGCAGGGGACGGTTCGCAGCTTCGTCCTTTTATTGTGTGGTTTGGTGAGGCAGTCCCCGAGATTGAGACGGCTATTCAGTATGTGGAGAAAGCTGACATCTTTGTAATTATAGGTACTTCGCTCAATGTTTATCCTGCGGCTGGTCTACTCCATTATGTGCCGAGAGGAGCAGAGGTTTATCTGATAGATCCTAAGCCGGTAGATACACATACCTCTCGCAATATACATGTGATCCAGAAAGGTGCTTCTGAAGGTATGCAAGAACTGAAAGGCCTTTTAGGCGTGTGAACTGTTTGATTGGGAAGGATCGTTTATTCTTTTCAATGATGCTTAATTCTCTATTTGATGAGAAAAAGTTCTTATCATAACGAGAAAATATTTTCATTGCTATGAGAATAATTTCTCAAAGCAATGAGATTTTTTTCTCATAGCAATGAATCTCTCTGAGAATATGAAGGGCTAAATATGATCTTGTTTTTGTAATTCCCGAATATAGGCAAGAAATCTCTTTTTATTCGCTTGTGCAACATGAAATTCTAGGATATTGTACTATTTTCTATAGTATGTATAGGTATTAAACGCTATTTTTGCTTTCGTAAAATACCATTGGTGTATTCCCATTGATTGAAAAACTATTGAAAGACAAATGATATGAAGATTAAAAAACTTATCCTATTAAATGCTTTACTGTTTTGTTCTATATCCTTGTTGGCTCAACAACAAGAAGTAAAAAATGTCTCTACCGAAAGCAGACAAGAGTCGATATCTTTTCAACATCCTTGGCAAGGTAAAAAAGTGGGCTTTATTGGAGATTCTATCACCGATCCAAATTGTTATGGAAGTAGCATAAAGAAGTATTGGGATTTTTTGAAAGATTGGTTGGGCATCACACCTTTTGTTTATGGCATTAGTGGACGCCAGTGGGATGACGTACCTCGCCAAGCTGAGAAACTAAAAGAAGAGCATGGTGATGATGTTGATGCTATCTTAGTATTTATAGGAACCAATGACTATAATGCCGGAGTGCCCATTGGCGAGTGGTTCACTGAACAAGAAGAACAAGTGTTGGCTGCTCACGGAGCAATGAAAAAGCTGGTTGTTCGTAAACGGCGTACTCCTGTGATGACCAAAGAAACCTATAAAGGACGTATTAATATGGGGATTAGTCAGTTGAAGAAACTCTATCCTGACAAGCAGATCATTTTGTTAACTCCTTTGCATCGTGCATTGGCCAACTTCAACGAAAAGAATGTTCAGCCTGATGAGAATTATCAGAATAGTTGTGGAGAATATATTGATGCCTATATAAAAGCCGTGAAGGAGGCTGCGAATATTTGGGGCGTACCCGTGATTGATTTTAATTCCGTAACGGGTATGAATCCGATGATTGAAGAACAATTGATCTATTTCCATGATAAGTCTTATGATCGCTTGCATCCGAATAGTGTAGGGCAAGAGCGCATGGCACGTACCTTAATGTATCAGTTATTAGCTCTTCCGCCAGTCTTTTAATAATACATATACTCGATGAAGACACGAATACTATTACCTTTGTTTACTTTTCTAGTTGCGACCCTTACTTTACAGGGTAAACAGACCGATTTTGTTTTGCAGGCTGGACAGAAGGTTCGCATAGCTTGTAGTAGCTCGGAGGCTCCTGTGGTTCAAACTGCTCTTGAACTGTTGAGATGTGACTTGCAAACGGTCCTTTCTGCCCAATCCCATGTGAACGAAAAGGAGGGAGTTATACTTGTTGGAACACTGGGGCAAAGTAAATTGCTTGAGAAGATAAATCTCGATACTTCTGTTTTGTCCGGGAAAAAACAAGCCTTTCTGTTAACTGTTTCTTCCAAAGGCCAGTTGCTTGTGGTTGGGAGTGATAGTCATGGCACTGCGTATGGATTAATAGAAATATCTCGTTTGCTAGGAGTCTCTCCTTGGGAATGGTGGGCCGACGTGACTCCTGACAAACAAGCGACATTTCATCTCTCTTCCGGGTTTAGAACCATGCAGTTTCCTTCTGTAGAATATCGGGGTATCTTTATTAATGATGAAGACTGGGGATTGATGCCTTGGAGTAGTCAAACTTATGAGCCGTCGGAGGTGAAAGGCGAAATTGGTCCGCGCACCAACGAGCGCATCTTTGAACTTCTCCTTCGTTTGAGAGCAAATACTTACTGGCCGGCCATGCACGAGTGTACAGTTCCTTTCTTCATGACAAAAGGAAACCGCGAAATGGCTAAGAAATATGGTATTTTTATGGGGTCTTCTCATTGTGAACCAATGGCTTGCAATGCTGCTGGCGAATGGAAGAGACGTGGCGAAGGTGCATACGATTATGTGAATAATAGTTCCTCGGTGTATCAGTTTTGGGAAAATCGAGTGAAGGAAGTTGCCGGACAAGAGATTCTCTACACCTTGGGCATGCGCGGTGTACATGATGGGAAAATGCAAGGAGCTAAAACGATTGCAGAACAAAAATCAGTGCTCGATCGAGTTTTTACTGATCAGCGTGGCTTACTGGCAAAATATATCAATAAGGATGTAGCTCAAGTGCCACAAGTCTTTATTCCATATAAGGAAGTGCTCGATATTTACCATGCTGGTTTAAAAGTTCCTGAAGATGTCACATTAATGTGGTGTGATGATAATTACGGTTATATTCGCCATTTTCCTACCGCTGAAGAACGTGCTAGAAAGGGAGGGAATGGCATCTACTATCATATCTCCTATTGGGGGCGGCCACACGATTATTTGTGGCTGAGTAGCATGAGTCCATGGCTCATCTATCAACAGATGAAGCTAGCCTATGAGCAAGGGATACAGAAAATGTGGGTCTTGAATGTTGGAGATATTAAACCGGCAGAATATCAAATCGAGTTATTTATGGATATGGCCTGGAATTTAGATCAGGTATCTTCCGAAGGGGTTGCGTCCCATCTCAATAAATGGTTGGAAAGGGAGCTTGGGTCTTCTTGTGCATCTGCTGTATTTCCAGCAATGAAGGAACACTATCGTTTGGCTTATATCTGCAAACCTGAGTTCTTGGGAAACACGCGTACAGAGGAGAAAGATCCCCTATTTAGGGTTGTTAAAGATATGCCTTGGAGCGAGCGAACGATTGAAAATCGTTTGGAGGTCTATAGCTTGCTTTCTGAAACAGTGGAACATGCCGCTTCAAGGGTACCTGCAAATAAACAGAGTGCTTATTTTGAATTGGTTAAATATCCTGTACAGGCAGCCGCACAGATGAATCGCAAATTGCTATATGCTCAATTGGCACGCCATCAGAAGGCTGATTGGGCACTAAGTGATCTGGCCTACGATAGTATTGTTGCGCTTACTCAGCACTATAATGCTTTGGAAGGTGGAAAATGGAATCGCATGATGGATTTTAAGCCTCGTAATCTACCGGTATTCAGTCGTGTTGAAAGGAAGGTAGCTTCGGCTCCGATGCTAGCTGACCGCAAACCGATCTATATATGGAGTGGTGTAGATGCCCAAAAGGGCGATCCGGTTCTTTGTGAAGGATTAGGTTATGAAGGGAAAGCAACAAAGCTCAAGAAAAATGATACGTTGACATTCACCTTCCCTCATTGGGCTACTGACTCGCTCGAATTGGATATTCGTTTACTTCCCATGCATCCCATAGGGGGTGATCAATTGCGCTTTACAGTGTCAATAGATGGTGCAACTCCTGAAGTGATAGCTTATGAGACGCAAGGGCGTAGCGAAGAATGGAAAGAGAATGTGCTTCGCAATCAGGCTGTTAGAAAACTGAGACTTGCTGTGCCACAAAAGGGATCTCACCAGATTCAAATAAAGGCCTTAGATGAGGGAGTGATCTTAGATCAGATGCTGCTTTATGAAATGCCATAAAGACTCATTGTCCCGGTTTGATGAATAATCGAAGAATAAACCAAGCGTGATGCGCAGCGGTGCTGATCCAACCGTAGTGCTTTGACATAATTCGGAATCGTTCTTTTAGGGAGGCCTTACGGTTTTGAGTGGTCATTCCTTCATCTAGATAGTCAATAAGTGTCAGGCGCGTATTGTGAAGAGTACGCGCTTTTTTCATCACGCGAATGCACCAATCGAAATCAGCCGAGTATCGGTAGGTTAAATCATAGGGTTCCACAAGGGCACGTTTGGCAAAGAAAGCCTGATGGCATACCAGCATACCCTGTTTGAAGCTTTTCCAAGTCAGAGATTCAGGAGTTGAAAGGCGGCGCATGTGCAGAAAATGTCCACTCTTGTCCACAATTGCTGTTTCACCATAGATCACATCCGGAAGCTCGATTCCATTAATGGTGTGTACCATTTGTTGGATCGTATCGTCTTCGTGGAAACAGTCACCGGCGTTAAGGAAACAGATATAGTCGCCATTCGCTAGCGCGATAGCCTTATTCATCGCATCATATAATCCCTTGTCCGGTTCACTTACCACGGTGTGAATGTGTGAACGATATTTTTCAATAATGGAGTGGGTACCATCTTTAGAGGCGCCGTCCACTATAATATATTCGATGTGGTGATAAGTTTGTGAAATTACACTCAAAATAGTCTCTTCCAATACTTCCTCAGCATTGTAGGTCACAGTGATAATAGAGAACTTAGGAGTGGGGTGAACGCTATGCATATTTCCCTGTTATTTTATTATAGATATCCGTATATTTTTTAGCAATAATGCTTTCCGAATAGTTTCCTATAGCTTTGCGGCAAGCTTGTGCCGAAAGCTCAGCATATTCGGGGTCGGTCAATACCCAGTGAATACCATTAGCTAGGTCGTCCGACGATTTGCGCTGAGCGACGTATCCGTTGTGCAGATGATCAATCATTTCGGGGATTCCTCCGGTGTTGAATCCTACGCAAGGCACTCCACATGCCATTGCTTCCATAACCATATTGGGTAGGTTTTCTTCGAGAGAAGGAATGACGAAGAGGTCAACCGCATTGTATATATCCACCAGTTCATGCTCATTTTGAATATATGGAAGAGCATATACACGGAAAGGAATCAACTTTTCGATTTCTTGAGATTGATTGCCAAAGACTACAACACCCAATGACTCTCTACAGTCCGGATGTTTCTCGGCCAATATTTTGCAGGCTTCAATGAGATAATCTACTCCTTTGCGCTGGTCGGTGATTTTGACAGAACCAAATAAAATCAGTTTGCCTTCGCTAGGTAGCCTGTTTTTTGTACGCGCTTCTGACTTGCTATGAGGTCTAAACAGATTCGTATTGATCGCATTGGGGATATTGGTTACTGTCTGTCCTGAAAGCAATGCACTAGCTTTCGCTTTCTCTGCTATCCATTCGCTACAGCCAACAAAAGTGATAGGTGCCAGACTGTAAATCTGCTTTTTCTTCCGGAATGTTCGGTTTGCTAAATCTTTTTTACCCCCTCCTCCGTAGAGATAGGGACAATGGTGGCATTCCTGCTCATAGTTTTTGCATTCTCGGGCATAGTGGCAGATGCCGGTGCTTGGCCACATGTCGTGCATTGTCCAAACAACAGGCTTTCCGGATAGAAGAATTTTTTGAAGGGTATGAAGTGAGAGCATGCCTTGATTGATCCAATGCAAGTGGATCACATCTGCCTGTTGGTATTCAGGAAGCGAAGTAATATCTGTTCCGGTGTTGGCAATGTCAACGGCAAACAACTCATTCTTCTTAAAGTGGTTGGCTTTCCAAATAACAATTCGTTCCCAAAGGAATCTCCAAACATTCAGCCAGCTGTGTTTTAATTCTACAACGCTGATTTGATCTGTTTGCTTATCGCGTACCAACATTTTCGCCTTGATACCGTTGTTTTTAAGCGATTCCAACAGGCGTCCGGCAGCTACAGCTGCTCCGCCAGTTCGTTCGGAAGTATTGATGATTAGTACCCTCATTCTTTCAAAATGTTTGCACAAAAGTAGTGGTTTTCAGTGAAAATCCGTACAAAGTCACATATTATTTGTACTTTTGCCTCACTTATTAATAAGGAGATATTAAACATGAAAAAGGTTGTGTTTTTAGGATTAGGGTATATTGGTCTTCCTACGGCAGCCGTTGCTGCTGCACATGGTTTTGAAGTCATTGGTGTGGATGTAAATCCTGCTGTGGTGGAAACAATCAATCAAGGGAAGATACACATTGTGGAACCAGAATTAGGACAGGTAGTCAGAGATGTGGTTCAGAATGGTAAATTGCGTGCGGTGGGGAAACCTGAGCCGGCAGATGCTTTTTTTGTTGTAGTTCCTACCCCCTTTAAGCAAAACCACCGGGCAGACATTACGTATGTAGAAGCGGCTACCCGTTCTGTTATTCCTTATTTACAAGAAGGTAATCTATTTGTCATCGAGTCTACTTCGCCTGTTTATACTACCGAACGTATGGCGGAAGTGATCTATAAAGAACGTCCTGAACTAAAAGGCAAATTATATATCGCTTATTGCCCGGAACGAGTGTTGCCGGGAAATACTTTGTATGAGTTAGTTCACAACGATCGGGTGATTGGAGGTATCAATGCCGAATCAACCGAAAAAGCATCTTCCTTTTATTCTACTTTCGTACAAGGTAAATTGCATGGAACCAATGCGCGTACAGCAGAAATGTGCAAACTGACCGAGAATTCTTCTCGCGATTCTCAGATTGCTTTTGCTAACGAACTTTCCATGATTTGTGATAAAGCGGGTATTAATGTGTGGGAACTGATTGAACTCGCCAATAAGCACCCTCGCGTGAATATTCTTCAGCCGGGTTGCGGTGTAGGTGGACACTGTATTGCGGTAGACCCTTGGTTCATTGTGTCCGACTATCCTGAACAAGCGCAACTTATCAAACGCGCTCGTGAAACGAATGACTATAAAGCGGATTGGTGTGCTAATAAAGTGTTGGAAACTTGCCAGAAATTTGTTGAACAGTATGGACGCGAGCCGATCGTCGCTTGTATGGGGTTAGCATTTAAACCCAATATTGACGATTTACGTGAATCTCCAGCTAAATATATTGCTTCTCGTATCATTTCGGAGTCGAGGGCAGACGTCTTGATTGTTGAACCTAATATTGAAAGCCACAACAGCTTTCATCTCACAGCCTATCAAGAGGCCTATGCAAAAGCCGATATCGTTGTTTGGCTTGTGCGTCACGATGTCTTTGTGGCTTTGCCTAGAGAAGAAGATAAGTTGGAATTAGATTTCTGTGGTGTGAGACGCTAATTAATTATGAAAAAGATATTGCTTGTTTTTGGTACGCGCCCCGAAGCTATAAAAATGGCTCCGCTGGTTAAAGCCTTTCAGAAAGATACGGATCACTTTGAAACAAGGGTTTGTGTCACTGCCCAGCATCGGCAGATGTTGGATCAGGTGTTAGAAGTGTTTGGCATTACCCCGGAGTATGACTTAAATATAATGGCTCCCAATCAAGATTTATACGATATAACCAGTAAAGTTTTGATCGGGTTGCGTGATGTACTGAAAGATTTCCGTCCGGACACGGTGTTGGTTCACGGAGACACTACGACTTCAATGGCTGCTTCACTTGCGGCTTTCTATATGCAGATACCCGTAGGACATGTGGAGGCAGGATTGCGTACGTATAACTTGCAGTCTCCTTGGCCGGAGGAAATGAACCGACAGGTCACTGATCGTATTTGTGCATATTATTTTGCTCCGACAGAACAATCCAAACAAAACTTGTTGCAAGAGAATATAACTTCAGATAAAATCTTTGTTACCGGGAATACGGTGATTGATGCTTTGCTGATGGCAGCAGACATTATCTCTACTACTCCAGGAATGAAGGAAAAGCTGGGCAAGGAACTTCAAGAGAAAGGTTACGAGGTGGGTAATCGCTCTTATATACTTGTAACTGGACATCGTAGAGAAAACTTCGGTGAGGGATTCTTGCATATATGCAAAGCGATTAAAGAATTGGCTGCGTTGCATCCGGATATGGACATTGTATATCCCGTTCACTTGAACCCGAATGTGCAGAAGCCTGTTTATGAGATGCTTTCCGGCTTGAATAATGTATATTTGATATCTCCGTTGGATTACTTGCCTTTCATTTATGCCATGCAACACGCTACGCTGTTGCTGACGGATAGTGGTGGGGTGCAGGAAGAAGCTCCTTCATTGGGTAAACCTGTGCTGGTGATGCGCGATACGACTGAGCGTCCGGAAGCTGTTGAGGCAGGTACGGTGAAGCTTGTCGGCACCGATGCGGAGGCTATTGTGAGCAATGTCACAGCTTTGCTCCTTGATAAAAATATGTATCAGCGGATGTCCGAGACTCATAATCCTTATGGCGATGGTCATGCTTGTGAAAGGATTATGGAGGTTCTTCGCTGATCAAATGAACCTTTTTTGATAGATTTTAAATCTTTAAAAGCCAGATGGTTGTTTGTCAATAGTCTGGCTATTTTTATTTATCTTCTAACTGTCTTGCGCTTGAGCCAAAATGAGATGGAGCTTATTTCGACGCAATTTCTTGAAAAGCTTCCAGATAACGTTCGGCTACAGTTTCTATATTAATCTTTTCACGAATAATCCGCTCAGATTCTTCTCCCATTTGTTTGCAACGTTCGGGCGATTCGAACATCTTTTCGATGTTTGCTGCCAGACTTTCAACGTCTCCGTTCTTAAAGAAATAGCCATTCTTGCCTTCAATAACAAGATCACGTTCCGTGCTGTCGCATACAGAGCAAAGCACAGGCATGCCGTACGTCATGGCGTCATTAATTGACAATCCTCCCATGCCTGCGAGTACGTATATGCTCGATTCATTCATGTATGCTCCCAATGTTTTGGGGTCGTAGACTGCTCCGGTGAAGCGTATCTTTTCAGTGAGTTGCAGACTGTTGGCTCGTTGTTTGAGGTGTTCAAGCTCGGGTCCATCACCAACGATAACCAGTTCTGCATCGGGATAGTTGGTGGTCACTTTCCAAAACGCATCAATCAGTAGATCTACGCGTTTCCATTTAACGAGTCGTCCAATGTGTAGCAACCGCTGATTGGAAGGAGGAAGAAGCTGCGGTGAAGCTAGTACTGATTCCTTTTCTTTGAGGAGAGCTTCCGTATCCGAGGAATTGTAGGTGACATGTATCTGCTCTTTGTCCACTCCATAGGAAGGGAGAATGTCATAGGCAGCTGTGGAATAATTCAATGTGGCAGTAGCTTTCCCATAACAATATTTACGAATTTTGGCAGTAGCCCATTGGCGTAAGTAAAACCCTTTTCCGGTGCTTAGTAGCTGCATACTCTCGTCATACATCGGATTTTCCTTAAAATAGGTTTTGATTTTACCGTAAGGAGGTGTCTGAAAAGGAATTTCTCGGATCACAAGTTTAGCGTTGCAGCTCTTTATGGCACGTCTCAGTGCAGGGCTGAAGAAGACTTGCAGAAAATAGGGCCATCCGGTCACTACAATATCCGGTTGTTCCTCTGTAATGATTTCAGGGAGTTGGGGAAAGGCACTTTTCCCGTAGAACATTTTCTTTTCAAGAGTCGCACGTTGCTTAAATTTTCCGCCGTCTACCATTTTAACTCCTTTACCGATCGTGGTATTTCCTTTTTGCGGATTAACAACGACTATTTCTACCCCTTTTGCCACTAACTTGTTGAGCATGGCATTTAGATAGTGGGGCATTCCCCCGAAAGTGAAAAGTACCTTCATTGTTTTAAAAGTGTTTGAAGTTGATGATGAAACGCTTGGCTAAACTCTTTCCAAGAGTGTTCATCTAGAAAATGCTGATAATTTTCCAAGCTGTAAGCCTTCTGATCCTGATTCATGATCGTTCTAAGATCATCGAAGGAGTTAAATGTATGTACGCACAATAGGGGCTCATGTGCATAGTCTCTGAACGAACCCACGTTTGGCCCAATGACTTTAGCACCAAAAGAGAGCGAATCCATGAGGATGCCTGAGCTTAGTATAGACTCGGCAGCGTATGGTATCAAAACATAGCGCGCTTTCTGTATCTCTTGCTTTAGCTCGTCGTACGGAATGCTTCTATTCTCTATGGAAATATGTTCATTTTTTGCTTGTGAGAGTTCTTCCAGCAGATCATCTGAACTGCATTTCCCTATGATTTTTATTCTTAATTCTGACAAATGCTCCTTGGCAAAGCGAACGAATGCTAATACTCCTTTATATCTCGAGATATTTCCCCAAAGCAAGAGATCTGTGTCTACGCTGCCTTTGGACGCACTCTCTTCTGGGAGACGGTTTTTGGTGGGGTGGTGCATAAAGATCGTTTTGAAAGTGGCAGTTTCGCATCGTTGATGGATCACCTCTATGCCTTCCGTAGCATGCGTCACGATGAGGCTGGACTGACGAATAATGAACCGCGTTAGTGCCTTTTTTATCCATTGGTGCTTCGACGTATGCGATTGTTTGTTGTGGAGAAACCATACAATTTCCTTGCCCCTCAGTCTGATCTTGATCAGAAACCAAAAAGCTAAAAGGGCTTGCAATATTCCGTATTTATAATCGGGAACATTCTCTAACCAATGGAAGATGTAGACATCACTCGTTGTTTTCTTAAATACCAGACTAAACAAAGGGTTTTTGTGCGGTGGATTGTTCACCACTATCCCTTCCTCTTCCAATGCTTGGATGAAGTCTTTGATATAAGGGTTGACTTGTATATTCCCCCGGTCGATGTTTCGCGGATATAGAGTAACTTTCATTCTTTTTCTTCTGCGTTTAGATTAGTTGGTGTTTTCTAAAGACCTCTTTCCATAGTGGCCCGATGTGCTCTATGTCATAACTACCTTTTCGTTGCATGGCGGCATTCGCCATTTGGTGGCGCAGTGAATGATCAGTGGCTAGTCGGATCAATGCTTCTGCATAGGCATTATAGTCCTCATTTGGAATAATTATCCCATCTTTTCCATGATCTATCATGTCATATATGGCCCTAAAAGAATCGAAGCCTATGGGGACAACACCCAGATTCATGGCCTCTACAAAAACAGTGGGCAGCCCTTCAATAACAGACGTCAGGCAGATGATGCTGGCACGGTCTATGTAAGGGATGGACATCTGATAGCCTTTGAGATATACTCTACTGAGTTTTCGCTCGGCGATGATGCTCTCACATTCTTTATATTTATTGCCGTCTCCCACTAATATAAGGCTCCATTCGGGCAACTTTTCCTGAACCATTTCCCATATTTTTAGCAATTTGGGCAATGCTTTCTCTGCAGCAAATCTGCCCACGAAGATGATTTCTTTCTTTTTATCCTTGATGGGAATGCTGCTAGTCACGGGTTGAATGGCATTGGGAATAGCAGACAGCCTTGTCGCCTTTTTGTCGCCTATCAGTTCTCTAAATTCAGGTACGTAGGAGGGAGATAAAAGTACCACTTCATCAACAGTGTTATAGGCAGAGATATTTTGATGCTTTACCACTTTTTTCAGTAAAAAGAGATAGAGTTGGGGAAATAGGAACTGAAATAACTGTTTCAAACTATGCACGTTTTTGAATAAAAGAGTGGATAGCTCGTAGGCTTTTAGTTGGGTGGTGTGGCTCGGACAATTATGGATCATCGTAACCAGCTTGATGCCGGGATGTTCTTGCTTGATGGCAAGCAGAAAGCGGCGGGTATCTCCGGTGATTACATGCGAATAGTCGAGGATAACATCTATCTTTTTTTCTCCAATGAACTGGCAGATTGCTTCTACATTCTTAGGCGTATAAAATTGTAGATAATGGTCGGGCAGTAAGAGCCCGTTTTCAAAACCACTGTCGTCCACTTCGAGGTAGCTGAAGAACAATTGGCTACTGGTGCCATTGGTAGTAAGCCATTCGCTCAGTTGGGCATAGAAATAATAGAAACTATTTGCTCTGTGGGGAAATGCTTTCGTTTGTAGAATCAAGATGTTCATGGTCATTCCAGTTAAGATTTTAGTTTTCGGAGGATTGCTATCTCCCAGTCAGCTAGTTTTTTACGGAAGCTCACGGTCGGTATCCCGGTGTAGAGAGCAGCTTTCTGCCAGAAAAGTGCTTCATTTTCAATTGTTGGTGTATGTGCTAACAGCTTGAATAGGCGATATAGTCCCCGCTTCTTTTCATAGGGGAGATGCCATATCGCAAGTTTCTCGTCGGCTTTCGTCACGTTGTTATATTGAGGAGAGGTCCACATACGTTTGATGTACTTGTTGGCAATGTTGTTCCGTATGTTCAAGTGCTCGGCAAGTACGCTGAAAAACAAGGCTTCTTCGTTCAGTTTCGGAAGATTGTCTTTGAATAAGGATAAGTTATAGGCCCAAAGCTCTTGATAGGCCTTGTTTACCTTCTTGACAATGTCTCCCCGAAGGGCGAAAAACTCTCCACCGTAATAGTAAATCGGGCGGCTGGCTTTTTGTCCGTAACAGGCTTCATATAAGTTGGTCATCTGCGCTAATGTAATGCCATTGGTCAGTATTTCGGGCGCAGTGGTAAGCTCGTATAGTGCACTTCCATTCGTAGTCACTTCATTGAAGAGAGGATCTAGTGAGGTGGTGCACAGGCAATCAGCATCACAAATAAGGAGATTGTCTTCGTTCTGCATTCGTGGGCCCATATATTGCCAAATGTCATATACATAGAATTGATTTCTCCAGGCGTTATACCAACCGTCGGGCGGAATGCAGCGGTAGGGAAGGCGAGTGACCTCGACGTCGAGTGTGGCAAATAGATGGTTTAGATAGTCCGGTAGCACCTCTACGTTGGTGAAAAAGAGGAGCTTCGCTTCAGGGTTATAATGCCTGAAAGTGGTGAAGAATGGCACTTGTATCTGCATATAGATGGAATGCACAAGCGACGAATCGCCTCGCTTTCCGGTTTGAGGATAGAAACTTGCGTCTTGCGCAGATTCTTTGTAAAACCAGGTGGCTATATACTGAACGGGAGTTGTCATCTTTTTTTCTTCTTTTTGATGAATTGCAAGCATTCACGGAGTATGGCCGATTGCATTCTCCATAATACAAATGCATACAGCATGGCAACAAAAGCCACTTTGATAAGCAGTGAAAGATAGAGGTTGTCAATGTCCAATGTGATGTAGTAGGCAAATGCAGTGAGGGAACTAGCCAGTAGGAAGTAGGGAGCTAGGTCTTTTAGCATTTGTCCCAACGTGAGCGGAATTTCTCTGCCCGCAAAAAAACGCCAAACAAACAGCCAAAGTATATTGATGCCCACAAACAAGCAAACCATTACTTTGATGCCATACGGATAGCTGATGCATGCGGTGATGAGCTGTATGATGCTAAGCAGTATATTGTTGAACATGAAAATAGAGGAGCGTCCTCGGCTAATGATTAACTTTGAAAACAAATCGTTGATGGGAATAAATGCTCCCCAGATGCAGAGCAACTGCATGATTTTGGCTGACTCTATCCACTTGTCGGTGATGGTAATTACGATAATCTCTTTCGAGACAATGCTCAACCCGAACATGGCAGGGAAGGAGATGAAGGCAACGAAGCGGAGCATTTTGCGGAATACGGCTAGCTGACGTTCTTTGTCGTTGGTCACTTGAGCCAACACGGGTTGTGCTACTCCGCTCAGCATTCCGGTAATTAGCGAGTGTCCCTTGTTATTCCAATTGCTGGCTTGACTATAGTCTCCCACTTGCTGCTCGGCATAGAATTTCCCAAGCAGAATGGAAAATAAGTTATTGTTGATGGTGATGAAGATGTTGGTGATAAGCATCTTACTTCCAAAACCGAACATCTCTTTGATGGGCGAAAAGTCGAAATGAAAGCTAGGCTTCCATTTGGCATAATACCAGTTTAGTATCACCACTACCGTTACGTATACGATGGTTTGTATCGCTATACCCCAATAGGCGAATCCGCTGGCAGCAAGGATGATGCCCACAATGCCTGAGATGACCAGGCTGACTAATGAGATGATGGTGTTTTCTTTTATCTTGAGATTTCGGAAGAGAATGGCTCTTGGCGCAATGCCGAAGCCAGAAATGAAGAAGCTGAGAAAAGACAGACGTGACAACGGAATGAGTTCAGGCGTGTTGTAAAAGTCTGCAATCCAAGGAGCGGAGAGGTAGAGAAGTACATAGAGCACTGCGCCGCAAATGCTACTAAACCAGAATACAGCGTTATAATCTTTATCGCTGACTTGTTCCCGGTTGGCAAGAGCCTCAATAAATCCGCTGTTTTGTAGGATAGCAGCAATGGCTGGGAAGATGGCGAGCATACCTATCATTCCATAGTCGGCTCGATCGAGTAAACGTCCCAATACGATTCCGAATAGTAAGCCTAATATTTGTTGCAAGCTACTGCTAAGTCCACCCCAGAAGAGTCCTTTGGCTGTTTTCTGTTTCAGAGATTGTTCTTCGCTCATTCTGCTTTATTTCTTTGAATAGAAACATGGAGAGCCTCTATGGATGAATCAAGAGGCACTCCATGTGTATTCAATAGGTGTTATTTCACTTCGCTGCCTGGTTTTACTTCCCGACCCGGCATAATGACAGACAAACTGCCATCGTTGTTTTCTGCACTTAAAATCATGCCTTCGCTAACAATACCTTTTAGTTTTCGAGGAGCAAGATTAGCAATGAAGCAAACTTGTTTGCCTACCAGTTCTTCGGGCTTATAGTGCTGTGCGATGCCTGATACGATGGTACGAGTCTCCAAACCGTCGTCGATCTTGAACTGCAACAGTTTGTCGGCTTTAGGTACTTTCTGACATTCAAGTATGGTACCTACGCGGATATCAAGCTTGGTGAAATCGTCGAACTCGATGTTTTCACGAATAGGTTTCGCTTTGTAGTTGGCCTCTTCGTTGGCTTTCTTGGTGTCGAGCAATTTCTGTACCTGAGCTTCGATTTCGCTATCGTCTATTTTTTCGAACAATAGTTCGGGCGTGTTCAGCAGATGACCTTCAGCAAGCAGGTCACTTCTTCCCAATTCAGTCCATTCGCAGCTGTTCATGTTGAGCATCTTGCGGAGTTTTTCCGAACTGAAAGGCAAGAACGGTTCGAAGGCTATGGCAAGGTTGGCCACGAGCTGCAATGCAATGTTAAGGATGGTACCCACACGTTCCATATCGGTTTTCGCCAGTTTCCAAGGTTCCGTGTCGGCCAAGTATTTGTTACCGATACGAGCCAAGTTCATCGCTTCTTTTTGTGCATCGCGGAATTTGAAGATATCGAGTAGCTTTTCTACTTCTTCTTTGACGTCGGCAAACTCTTTCAGTGTTTCTTTGTCATAATCGGTTAGTTCTCCGCAAGCGGGAACTTTATTGTCGAAATATTTTTGAGTCAGCACTAAAGCACGGTTCACGAAGTTGCCATACACAGCAACCAATTCGTTGTTGTTGCGTGCTTGGAAGTCTTTCCAAGTGAAGTCGTTATCTTTAGTCTCGGGAGCATTAGCCGTGAGCACGTAGCGAAGAACGTCCTGTTTGCCGGGGAAGTCTGCCAAGTATTCGTGCAACCATACCGCCCAGTTGCGAGAAGTTGAAATCTTGTCTCCTTCCAGATTCAGGAATTCATTGCTCGGCACGTTGTCTGGCAAGATATAGCTTCCTTCAGCCTTAAGCATGGCTGGGAATACGATGCAGTGGAATACGATATTATCTTTTCCGATGAAATGAACGAGACGAGTTTCGGGATCTTTCCACCAAGTCTCCCAGCTTTCGGGCAATAGTTCTTTGGTATTCGAGATGTAACCGATAGGAGCGTCGAACCAGACATAGAGCACTTTACCTTCAGCACCTTCCACGGGTACGGGAATTCCCCAGTCGAGGTCGCGGCTAACCGCACGAGGCTGCAAGCCCATGTCGAGCCAGCTTTTACATTGTCCATATACGTTAGGACGCCATTCTTTGTGGTCTTCCAAAATCCATTGGCGCAACCATGCTTCGTGCTTGTCAAGGGGGAGATACCAGTGCTTGGTTTCCTTCATCACCGGTTTGCTTCCGCTGATGGCACTCTTTGGGTTAATCAGATCGGTTGGCGATAGGGAAGTTCCACATTTCTCGCATTGGTCGCCATAGGCACCTTCGGAGTGACAATGAGGGCATTCTCCGGTGATGTAGCGGTCGGCAAGAAACTGATGAGCTTCTTCATCGTAATATTGTTCGGATGTTTTTTCGATGAATTCGCCCTTGTTATAGAGCGTTTTGAAAAAGTCTGAAGCCAGTTCATGGTGAGTTGATGAACTTGTGCGGCTATATATATCGAAAGAAACACCGAATTCCTCGAATGATTTCTTAATCAGCGAATGGTAGCGGTCTACTACATCTTGGGGAGTGATTCCCTCTTTCTTGGCGCGGATGGTGATGGGTACTCCGTGTTCGTCGGAACCTCCGATGAATATTACATCCTTTTTCTTTAAACGTAGATAGCGCACATAGATATCTGCCGGTACGTATACTCCGGCCAAGTGACCAATATGAACAGGACCGTTCGCATACGGCAGCGCCGCTGTGACGGTAGTTCTTTTGAATTTATTTTCCATTAATATATCGTGATTTTGTTGTTTACAGCTTTGCAATGTGCAAAGATAGTGACTTTTCACCACAGAATAGATGAATTGACTCAGATTTCTATCGTTGAGCTTTACATCATCATGTGTTTTCTGATAGAAAACTTCACAATTGCCATAGCGTTGATCGAATCGAACGGAATGTTCATTGGCTCGTGATGGGTATTATAACTTACAAGTTTTATGAAGCCATCTTTTTCTGAGCGGTTCACGTATTTCACTGCCAGATATTCGTCTCCTTCTATCATGAACGACACGAGATACATCTCGCCGTAAATGACATTGCTGAAACTGTTTATTTCTTTAAATCCCACGATATCACCTGATTTTAGAATGGGATACATGCTGTCGCCGCTGATATAGACTGCACCATCGCAGAGCGGTATGCTAGGAATCTGTATCTTGCCTAAGGCATATTGGTGTTTGTTGGTAAACAGTGTTTTCAAGTTGGCTGCCGCTGTAATGTCGTATAGGGTTACGCTGCGATCGTCTATGGCTTCTACAGTTTTGGGGTTGTGTATCGTTTGTACTTCTCCGCGTATTAGATCGCTTTCGCAAAACTTCGTTGTGTGCATTGGCGTACCTTTTCCTATAAGTAGCCAGTTGTAATTCACGTCTTTAAGTTTTTCAAAAAGTAGAGGAAAATCAATTCGGTTTCTTGCTCCCCAGTTTGAAACTGTTCCGCGGGAAACGCCTAAATATTCAGCTAATTCGCTGTCGTTATGTAAATTTAAAGCCTGCTTGGCACGCTTGATAATCCCTTTAACATCTAGAAATGTATCCATTTGATCCTTGTTTTATATAGGTGAAGAAATATGCAAACTTGTTATTTGATTATTCTCAATTTATTATAAATTATTTTTGCGTTCAAATTTAAAATGAATTGCTTTTAATTGAAAACTATTTTCCCTTTGTATTTAATTTGTTGATTAAAACGTTCCAAAATTACAAATTAAAAACATGTAAATCGATAAATAACAAGGGAAAGTTTACGAGAGGTAGTGAAAAAGATCATTCTTAACTTGTTCAATCTGGATGAATTCTCCGGCTATTGGCCCTATATATCCAACTTATTGGGTATATAGGGCCAATGGGAAGGGTATATAGCTCCTACATGCAGGGTATATAGATGGTGTAAACACGTTGTTTGCTCCTTAGGATTCAGGCTAACTTAAAAGAAGAAGATTATTCTTATCGATTTACGCTCTATTATTCACTATGGGAAGATGTTTTTTGCCGATTCTTTCAACTTTAAGTAGGTCGTTTTGCGGATAATCTTTTTATTTTGCCATGGGTAACATCAGCGTGAATGTAATAAGATTATATAGGATATGTACACAGATACAGTAAATGATACCGCACTGGATACGGATTTTATTCAAGAAGAAAGCGAGCACTCCGAGTGGTAGAACTTGTATGAAAGCAAAAATAAAATTGTTCCAATGCAAGTTAGTGTAATTTGTTAGATGCAAAAGTGTAAAAGCCACCATGCTGATATATCCGGCCGTTTGTTGTGCTTTAGGGCTGTATTCTTTTCGTATATAATAGAGAATAATGCTGATCCATCCGAGGTTTGAGAGTATAGTATTGGCAACAGATAATATTTCTCCTCTATGGAATAATCCTAAAATAAGTTTGAATAACATTCCCAGCGTGAAGCTTTTTAATAGAACTTTCCTCTCCAAGGTGATGGGGTATCTGAATAAAAATTCTTCAATACATGGACCCAGCAGACATGCCATTACAAAACTGAGAAGCATACCATGTTTCTGTATGATGTCTGACGAACTATTAACTGGTAGTGAAACAAGCTGTTTCCCGATCCACATTATACCAGTGATGGGGGCAGCAATAAGTACAATAAGCAGGAATGCCCATAGAGTATATTTAGCGGTTGTTTTTAATTTAGTATGCATGGACATAGAATTTAAAGCTCAACGGAGATTATTGGCTTCGTTGTGCTTTGTAAATTTAGAAAGAGTTGATCCAGAATTTCAGTGGTAAAAGCAATTACTTGTCCAGCTTGTTTTGCAATAAATCCTGAGTATGAAGAAGTAGCTCTTTGCCTCCAATGGCTCCATGTCCAGGTATTACCCAATTCACATCGGGATAACGAGTTATTAGTTTATTAATAGTCGACGTCCATTCATTAGGGACAGCATCTGATAAATTGCCCAATCCTTTAGCCTTTACACTTTTCACCATGCATCCACCAAAGAGTATTTTCTCTGAAGGAATCCATACTACAATATTATCAGCTGAATGTCCTCCACCTGGGTAATAGCAACAAAGGTCCATATTTCCCAATTTTACAGTCAAAGAATCTTTAAAGCCATAATCGGGTAAGGGGAGGCTTTTCTCGCGAGCAATGTCTATAGTCATTTGATTGGCATATGATTTTACCCCCGTTTCTTTGAGAAAAGATAAACCTCCCATACAGTCTCCGTGCCAATGATTCGGGATAAACACTGTCAGATCTGCGTTAAGCTTTTGCTTTATCCAATTCACTAATAAAGCTGTTCGTTCATCAGTTGCCGGGGTATCGAGTAAGGCAGCTTTCTTTCCTTGGACTAAAATTAAGCCATTGCAGGGCACTACACCAAAACCATCCATATCATCCCATGAAACATAGAAATAGGCATGTTTTGATAATTGGGTTACTTCCATGCCTGAGGCAATCACGCTTTTCTTCCCTATCCGTTTTTGTGCACTGAGCCCAGCATAATGCAAACAAAGGATTATTCCTACTAAACACAAGATCTTTTTCATATAAAACTCTTTGAATGATTTCTTTGTCTTCAAAAATACGAGATTTATTTATAAATTCCATGCTTTTAATTCTTTCAATTTGCTGATTGGTACATGCGATTTGTAATTCGTTTAGTAAAGAACAAGCACAACTAAATAATTCTCTTCTTTTTCCTTCTCCATTTTCGTAGGAAAGAATATATTTGTACTCAAGTAAAACGTAAAAGTGAGTGTAAGATATGATAACAACTCAGTTGCTTCGTCCTGAAAGTATTGTTGTAGTAGGGGCATCCAATAATGTACATAAGCCGGGAGGGGCTATTTTGAAGAATCTGATTAGTGGCGGTTACCGCGGCGAACTTCGGGCGGTGAACCCAAAGGAGACAGAAATACAAGGCGTGCCCGCTTTTGCAGATGTGAAAGATCTACCGGATACCGATTTGGCTGTGTTGGCTGTTCCTGCCGCTATGTGCCCCGATATAGTAGAGGTGCTGGCTAGCGAAAAGCAAACTCGCGCATTTATCATACTTTCTGCTGGCTTTGGCGAAGAAACCCATGAGGGGGCGCTGTTGGAAGAGCGAATCCTGCAGACGGTCAATAAATATGGAGCTTCACTCATTGGTCCGAATTGTATTGGTTTGATGAATACATGCCATCACAGCGTGTTTAGTCAGCCCATCCCGAATTTGAATTCAAAAGGAGTAGACTTGATCTCCAGTTCGGGAGCAACTGCGGTGTTCATACTCGAAAGTGCTGTCTCTAAGGGGTTACAGTTTAATTCTGTATGGTCTGTTGGTAATGCCAAGCAAATAGGTGTAGAGGATGTGCTCCAATTCATGGACGAGAATTATCAACCCGAAAAAGATTCACGTATTAAGTTATTATATATTGAGAGCATTCAGAATCCGGACAGACTCTTGTTTCATGCCTCTTCGCTCATCAGGAAGGGTTGTAAGATTGCTGCCATAAAAGCGGGGAGTTCAGAAAGTGGAAGCCGTGCTGCCTCTTCTCATACTGGGGCTATTGCGAGCTCCGACTCTGCTGTGGAAGCATTGTTCCGTAAGGCGGGAATTGTACGTTGCTTTTCTCGTGAGGAACTGACTACTGTAGGTTGTGTTTTTACTCTCCCTGAGCTGAAAGGCAAGAATTTTGCTATTATCACTCATGCCGGTGGTCCTGGAGTGATGTTGACAGACGCTTTGAGTAAAGGCGGTTTGGCTGTTCCCAAGCTGGAAGGTGAAGCGGCCGATGAACTGAAAGCCCGTCTATTTCCTGGCGCTGCGGTAGGCAATCCTATTGATATTTTAGCTACCGGCACCCCTGAGCATTTGCGTGCTTGTATTGATTTTTGTGAAGAAAAGTTTGAGAACATAGATGCTATGATGGCTATTTTCGGTACTCCTGGTCTGGTGACTATGTTCGAAATGTATGACGTGCTTCATGAAAAGATGCAAACTTGTCGCAAACCTATTTTCCCAATTCTTCCTTCCATAAATACAGCTGGAGCAGAAGTTGCCGCTTTTCTTTCGAAAGGGCATGTTAACTTCTCAGACGAAGTGACCTTGGGCACAGCTCTATCACGTATTGTGAACGCTCCTAAACCCGCCGTGCCAGAGATCGAATTGTTTGGTGTCGATGTGCCTAGAATTCGTCGAATTATTGATTCTATTCCGGAGAATGGCTATATAGAGCCCCATTATGTGCAAGCATTATTGCATTCGGCTGGAATTCCATTGGTAGATGAATTTGTGTCTGACCATAAAGAAGAAGTCATTGCTTTTGCCCGCCGATGTGGTTTCCCGGTGGTGGCTAAAGTTGTGGGACCAGTTCATAAGTCGGATGTAGGAGGAGTTGTACTGAACATTAAAGGGCAACAACATTTGTCGCTTGAGTTCGACAGAATGATGCAAATTCCCGATGCAAAAGCCATCATGGTGCAACCGATGCTCAAGGGTACCGAGCTATTTATCGGTGCAAAGTATGAGCAGAAATTTGGGCATGTGGTGCTTTGTGGTTTGGGAGGCATTTTTGTGGAGGTGCTTAAGGATGTTTCTTCCGGCCTAGCTCCACTTTCATATCCTGAAGCTTACTCAATGATCCGCTCTCTTCGTGCCTATAAAATTATTCAAGGAACACGTGGACAGAAAGGAGTGAACGAAGATAAATTTGCCGAAATTATTGTTCGACTATCTACGCTACTTCGATTTGCAACCGAAATTAAGGAAATGGATATAAATCCACTTTTGGCCACAGAAACTGCTGTTGTAGCGGTGGATGCGCGTATTCGTATAGAAAAATAGGACAATTCTTTCATTCATTGGGACAGATTTTCTTTTTTTAGGCGGCGAAATATCCTACATTTGATAACTTAAAAAGTAGGAAGATTGAAACCCCCTTTGTATGAAGAAACCTTTATTAATCCTTATTGCTTTTATATGTTGCCAAATGGTGTGTTATGCACAATTGGTGGACGAGCATTATTATCTCAAAAACCTAAGCGTACAGAACGGATTATCCCAAAATACTGTAAATGCCATCTTGCAAGATAAGCAAGGCTTTATGTGGTTTGGCACTAAGGATGGATTGAACCGATATGATGGTTTATCTTTTCGGCAGTTCAAACATGACGCCAGAAATCGCCGAAGCTTAGGTAATAATTTTGTGACTGTGCTCTATGAAGACGAGAAAGGTAATATTTGGGTGGGTACTGATGTGGGGTTGTATATTTATTATCCCGAGAAAGATACCTTCAGACATTTCTCCGAATTGAGTAAAGAGCACACTCGGATAGAACATACTGTTACCTCCATACAAGGGGATGATAAGGGATGTGTCTGGGTGGCGGTGGAAGCACAAGGGCTATTTTGCTATGATCTGAAAACGGAGTCCCTTCAGAACTATTCGTTGAAGGATTTTCCGTTTATATCTACGAATGTACAATCGTTTGTTTTTGATAATAGCGGCACGCTTTGGATTGGTTGTTATGGAGACGGTTTGTTTTATTCAAAAGATCGGCTCAAAACCATTCATCCTTATCTTTCCCCCGATGCTCACCAAGAAACGTATGCAAATGATGTGGTGACTACCATTGTGAAGGGAGCTTATAACTGTCTTTATATCGGTTCTTTAAAGGGGGGAGTGAAAGAGCTGAATCTAACTTCTAATAAGTTGCATGATCTTATATCGGTAGATGAAAATCATGAATCTGTATTTTGCCGCAACTTACTCGTTGCTTCTGATAGTGAGTTGTGGATCGGCTCCGAAACTGGTATTTATATTTATAACCTCCGAATGGGTAAATACGTCCATTTGCGAAGCTCGATCAATGATCCTTATTCATTGTCAGACAATGCGATCTACTCCTTGTGCAAGGACCGTGAAGGAGGAATCTGGATCGGATCTTATTTTGGAGGAGTGAACTATTATCCCCAGTTCTACACCTATTTTGAGAAGTATTATCCTAAAGGTAGTGATAACGGGCTTCATGGAAAGCGTGTCCGTGAGTTCTGTCAGGACAATCGTGGCATTTTGTGGATTGGAACCGAAGATGGTGGCTTAAATCGGTTTGATCCCAAAACCAAGTCTTTTTCTTTTTTTGCTCCAAGCGCTGGATTTACTAATGTGCATGGCTTGTGTATGGTAGATGACTATCTTTGGGTCGGTACTTTCTCGAAAGGGGTGAGGGTTATTGACACACGCACTGGAGCTATCGTGAAAACCTATCAGAAGACAGATGATCCTCGTTCTTTAATTGATAATGGGGTATTTTCCATTTGTCGTACAGCAGCTGGAGACATCTTCTTAGGTACACTGTTTGGATTGTTACACTACAATAAAGAAACGGATGATTTTGATCGCATACCAGAGCTAAATGGTAAGTTTGTTTATGACATAAAAGAAGATTCGGGAAGCAATCTCTGGTTGGCAACTTATGCTAACGGCGCATTTTGCTATAATGTGAATGAGAAGAAATGGAAGAACTATTTGCATGATGAGGCTAATCCTGAGAGTTTGCCTTATGACAAAGTACTGAGCATTTTTGAAGACTCTCACCGGCAGATTTGGTTAACAACGCAGGGAGGTGGGTTTTGCTTGTTTCATCCCGAAACGGAGACTTTTACCAGCTACGATTCCCGAGATGGATTGCCCAATGAAGTAGTTTATCAGATTGTGGAAGATAAAGATGGGCTTTTTTGGCTGACTACGAATAATGGTTTGGTCTCTTTTCATCCGGGCACAAGAGACATTAAAGTGTATACCACCGCCAATGGTTTGCTAGGCGATCAATTTAATTATCGTTCTAGCTTTGAAACTGAGGACGGAACGATTTATCTTGGAAGCATCGATGGCTTTATTGCTTTTAATCCTAAATATTTCTCCGAAAAGAAATCACTTCCTTCTATTGTTATCACCGATTTTTTATTGTTTGGGAAAGAAATATATCCCGGCGATCCTGCTTCTCCATTGAAGAAAAGTATCTCTTTTTTGGATGAAATAGTCCTTCAGCCAAATCAGAATTCTTTCTCTTTCCGAGTGGCGGCTTTAGATTTTCAGGCACCAGGGATGAACCATATCATGTATAAACTTGATGGATTTGATGACGAATGGCTGCCAATCGGCGAAAGCCCTTTTGTGACCTATTCTAATTTATGGTATGGTGATTATGTTTTCAGAGTGAAAGCTTCTAATGGAGACGGCGTATGGAATGAGAAGGAGGTAATGCTTAAGGTTCGAATCCTTCCACCTTTCTATCTTACCATTTGGGCCTATTGTGTCTATGCCTTATTGATTATTGGCAGTTCTTTCTATGCTGTATTATACTTTAAGCAACGCAGCAGTCGCAAGCATCGTCGTCAGATGGAGAAGTTTGAGCAGGAGAAAGAGCGAGAGATATATCATGCTAAGATTGATTTCTTTACCAATGTGGCTCATGAGATACGTACGCCGCTGACCTTGATTAAAGGGCCATTGGAGAATATCATTCTAAAGAAAAAGGTCGATGTGGAGACACGTGAAGACCTCAATATCATGAAGCAGAATACGGAGCGATTGCTGAGTTTGACAAATCAGCTACTGGACTTCCGTAAGACTGAAAGCCAGGGATTCCGTTTGAACTTTGCTAAATGTAATATTACAGAAGTGCTCAGAGAGACGCATCTCCGATTCTCTTCACTAGCCAAGCAGAGAGAACTTGAATTCCTTTTGCAAGTGCCGGATGAAGATTTCTATGCACATGTAAACCGGGAAGCATTTACCAAGATTGTCAGCAATCTTTTCAATAATGCGGTGAAGTATTCTGAGCATTACATACATGTGTTTCTGGAAGTGACAGATCATGGAGAGAAAAGTGTATTTCGTATCCGTACTGTAAATGACGGAGTGATCATTCCACGCGAAATGAGGGAGGTCATATTTCAGCCTTTTGTCCGTTTCAATGAAAGAGAAGACGGAAAAGTAACGACCGGAACGGGTATTGGGTTGGCGCTCTCACGTTCTTTAGCTGAGTTGCATCAGGGAACACTGACTATGGGAACTGAGGAAGACAATAATACGTTCTGCCTCACATTACCTATTGCTCAGGATATGATATTTACCTTGACTCCTGAAGAAAAAGCAGAGGAGAGTAGTGCCAACGATCTGCGGATAGAACAACCAGAGAAGGGAGATAATCGCCCTACAGTGCTTGTTGTGGAAGATAATCTGGATATGCTAGCCTTTGTTGTCCGTCAATTGTCGAAAGAATATACTGTGTTGTCTGCTTACAATGGTGAGGAGGCCTTACAAATGCTTGATGGAAACTATGTGAATCTCGTGGTTAGTGATGTGGTTATGCCTGTGATGGACGGTTTTGAATTATGCAAAAGAATTAAGTCCGATCTGAACTATAGCCATATACCGCTAATCTTATTGACAGCAAAAACGAATATACAATCGAAAATCGAAGGTATGGAACTAGGAGCGGATGCGTATATCGAAAAACCATTCTCTGTTGAATACCTGCAAGCTTGTGCCTCAAATCTCATTCAGAATAGAGAGAAGCTCCGCAAAACTTTTGCTCAATCTCCTTTTGTTGCTGCAAATACGATGGCTTTGACAAAGGCTGATGAAGAGTTTATTAAAAGACTCAACGAGGTTATTCTGACCAACCTAAGCAATCCGGAATTTAGCATGGATGATATTGCTGATAAGCTGAATATGAGCCGTTCCAACTTCTATCGAAAGATAAAGGGGGTTTTGGACTTAAGCCCTAATGAATACCTTCGCCTCGAGCGACTGAAAAAAGCAGCCCAATTGCTCAAGGAAGGAGAAGGTAGGATCACGGAGATTTGCTATATGGTTGGGTTTAACTCTCCTTCATATTTCTCAAAATGTTTCCAAAAACAGTTTGGTGTTTTGCCAAAAGATTTTGTGGATTAGTGCTAGGTGACTGTGACTCTTAAAACTGATAAAACTACTATAAACGCGAAAATTTTAATACACTAAACAATGAAAAATACACCTCTTAGTAGAAGAGATTTCCTGAAAAACGTGGGGATGGCCGGAGCGGGCGTACTGCTTGCGGCAAGCCCATGGCTATCTGCCTTTTCGGAAGTGTCTAACACTTCCAATGAGAAATGCCGACTGGCAATTATTGGCCCCGGTTCGCGGGGGCGTTTTTTGATGAGCTTTCTGGTTCGAAATCCTAAAGTTGAGATTGTAGCTTTATGTGATATTTATCAACCTTCAATCGATGAAGCATTAAAACTAGCTCCCAAAGCTAAAGTATACGGCTCTTATCAGCAGGTTTTGGAAGATAAAAATGTGGATGCTGTTCTTGTAGCTACTCCCCTTAGTGCGCATTATAAGATAGTGATGGATGCTTTTGATGCGGGAAAACATGTGTTTTGTGAGAAGTCAATAGGCATAACTATGGAAGAGTGCTATCACATGTATAATAAGCATCGAAGCACAGGCCGAATCTTCTTTACTGGGCAACAACGGCTTTTTGATCCGCGCTATATCAAGGCGATGGAAATGGTTCATGCCGGCACATTTGGAGCAATAAATGGTATTCACACTTTCTGGAACAGGAATGGTGATTGGAGACGCCCTGTCCCATCGCCCAGCCTAGAACGTTTAATCAATTGGCGTCTTTATAAGGAGTTCTCGAAGGGATTGATGACTGAATTAGCTTGTCACCAGCTGCAAATAGGAAGTTGGGCTTTGCAAAAGCTTCCCGAGAAAGTGATGGGACACGGCGCAATTACTTATTGGAAAGATGGGCGAGAGGTGTATGATAATGTGAGTTGTATATATGTGTTTGACGATGGTGTGAAAATGACCTTTGACTCTATTATTTCCAACAAGTTCTATGGCCTGGAAGAGCAAATTATGGGTGACTTAGGTACAGTGGAGCCCGAAAGGGGGAAATATTATTTTGAGAATGTATCCCCTGCACCAGCTTTTCTACAAATGATTAACGATTGGGAAAATAAGGTCTTCGACTCCTTGCCGTTTGCTGGTACCAGTTGGGCCCCCGAAACAGCGAATGAGAATACAGGAGAGTTTATTATTGGCGAGCGTCCTAAAAGCGATGGCACTTCATTGCTGCTTGAGGCTTTTGTTGAGGCAGTCATTACGCGTAATCAGCCAGCTAGAATAGCTGAAGAAGGTTATTACGCAAGTATGCTTTGCTTGTTGGGGCATCAGGCTATGGAAGAAGAGCGTACACTTTATTTCCCCGATGAGTATAAAATAAACTATCTTAATCATCGACCTAAAACACCTGCTACCTTATGAGAGATACCGTTTTAACCGCACGGCGAAAAAAGATAGAGTTAATCACTCTGCTTGTGTGCTTTATATTGGCTAACTTGGCTAATTTATATGCAATTATAGCTTATCGTACCCCATGGGAGGAAATGATAACTTCCATTTTCTATGTGTGCATATTCACCGTTGCACTCTATGCGGGTTGGACCATTTTCCGCATTCTTTTCTATACAGTGAAATCAGTATTCAATATTAAATCAATATCAAAGAGAAAATTATGACAACACGAAGGGACTTTTTAAAAACAATGACAATGGCTTCTGCAGGCTTGACGCTCGGAGCGGGCGAGCTACTGAATGCGCAGACGCTATCTTCTCTTAAAGGGAGAAAGGATAAGGTGAAGATAGCCTATATCGGTATTGGAAACCGAGGTGAACAGATCATTCAGGACTTTGCTCGTACAGGTATGGTGGAAGTTGTGGCTTTATGTGATGTGGACATGGGAGCCAAGCATACCCAGAAAGTGATAGGAATGTATCCTAAGGCAAAGCAGTTTCGAGATTTCCGCCAAATGTTTGATAAGGCTGGCAATGAATTTGACGCTGTAGCTATTGCTGTGCCCGATCATTCACATTTCCCTATCAGCATGTTGGCTTTAGCCTCTGGAAAACACGTATATGTGGAGAAGCCTTTAGCTCGTACCTTCTATGAAGCTGAACTTCTGATGCAGGCAGCCCTTAAGCGTCCTAATTTGGTTACTCAGGTAGGAAATCAAGGACATTCGGAGGCTAATTATTTCCAGTTTAAAGCTTGGATGGATGCCGGTATCATTAAAGATGTAACAGCAGTTACTGCGCATATGAACAATACACGTCGTTGGCATAAGTGGGATACAAGTATTTATAAACTACCTTCCGGTCAGCAATTACCCAAAGATCTCGACTGGGATACTTGGCTGGGAGCAGTTCCCTACCATGACTATTGCAATAAGTATGACCAAGGCGAGTGGCGTTGTTGGTATGACTTCGGTATGGGAGCATTGGGAGATTGGGGAGCGCATATTCTCGACACTGTTCATGAATTTCTTGAACTAGGCTTGCCTTACGAGGTTACATTAACCCATCAAGAGGGACATAATGACTATTTTTTCCCTTACTCGTCTACTATCCTCTTTCGCTTCCCACAACGTAAAGGCATGCCACCGGTTGATATCACTTGGTATGATGGACTAGATAACCTTCCGCCTATTCCCGAAGGATATGGCGTGTCTGGGTTAGACCCGAATATTCCTATAACAAATCAGGGTTCTGTTCCAGCTGCTAAACTGAATCCCGGAAAGATTATTTATTCCAAAGATCTTATTTTCAAGGGCGGTACTCACGGAAGTACTTTATCAATTATTCCGGAGGAAAAAGCGAAAGAAATGGCAGATAAATTACCGGAAGTGCCTAAAAGTCCATCGAATCATTTTGAGAACTTCTTGTTGGCTTGCAATGGCGTTGAAAAGACCCGTTCACCGTTCGAAATTCATGGCGTGCTGGCGCAAGTCTTCTCGCTTGGAGTTATGGCTCAACGGCTTAATACACAGCTATTTTTTGATAGCCGGACGAAGCAGATCACCAATAACGAGTTTGCCAATGCGATGTTGGCTGGTCTTCCTCCTAGGAAAGGTTGGGATCAATACTATAAGCTCTAGATTGCAGCTGATTGATGAATGATTGACGTAGTTTTTTGAATCTAATAAGAACATGAATATGAAAAAGAATATTGTATTGACTTTACTACTATGCTGCGCTGCTGCTTTATCGGCTCAGAATTGGGAACCCCTTTTTAATGGCAAAAACCTTAAGGGATGGAAGAAACTTAATGGAAAGGCTGAATATAAAGTTGTGGACGACGCTATTGTCGGGGTGTCTAAGCTGGGAACTCCTAATACGTTTTTAGCCACCAACAAGAATTATGGAGACTTCATTCTTGAATTCGATTTTAAGATTGATGATGGACTCAATTCGGGGGTACAGGTGCGTAGTGAGAGCAAAAAAGAATATAATAAGGGACGTGTACACGGATACCAATTTGAAATAGATCCTTCCACTCGTGCTTGGTCAGGGGGAATTTATGATGAGGCTCGTAGAAATTGGATTTATCCGTTAAATTTAAATCCCTCGGCACAAACAGCTTTCAAAAACAATGCTTGGAATAAAGCGCGTATTGAAGCTATAGGTTCTTCCATCCGTACTTGGATCAATGGCGTTCCATGTGCAAATATCTGGGATGATATGACCCCAGTGGGTTTCATTGCATTGCAAGTACATGCTATCGGTAATGCTGCCGATGAAGGCAAAATGGTGAGCTGGAAGAATATCCGTATTTGTACGACTGATGTAGAGAAGTACCAAACTTCTGAAGCACAGTCGGCACCCGAAAGAAATCTGATTCCTAATACGATTTCTCCGCGTGAAAAGGAAGAAGGATGGACGCTGCTATGGGACGGAAAAAGTAATGAAGGATGGAGAGGAGCAAAACTTTCCACATTTCCGGCAAAAGGGTGGAAGATGGAAGATGGCATTCTTAAAGTGATGAAGAGCGGTGGCGCTGAATCGGCTAACGGAGGTGATATTGTGACTACCCGTAAATATAAAAACTTTATCCTGACGGTCGATTTTAAAATTACTGAGGGTGCGAATAGCGGCGTGAAATATTTTGTAAATCCCGGTTTGAACAAAGGTGAGGGTTCGGCTATTGGTTGTGAATTTCAGATCCTCGATGACGAGAAACATCCTGATGCAAAACTAGGTGTGAAGGGCAACAGACAATTGGGTTCGTTGTATGACCTTATTCCAGCTCCTAAAGACAAACCTTTCCACAAACAAGAATTTAATACCGCTACCATTATTGTAAGAGGAAACCATGTCGAGCATTGGCTAAATGGAGTTAAGCTAATCGACTATGATCGCAATAATGATATGTGGAATGCTTTGGTGGCTTATAGTAAGTATAAAAACTGGCCAAACTTTGGAAACGCATCAGAAGGCAATATTCTTTTGCAAGACCATGGAGATGAAGTGTGGTTCAAGAACGTGAAAATAAAAGAACTTCCATAAAAACGAGTTATAGAGAAGGAGCTGTGTCTATTACACCTCCTTCTCTCCTTTTTTCAGATGATGAAAAGTCAGATTCAACATATATATAAACCATCTCCAAGTGGAGGCGGTGCATTCTATGCTTGGTTTTCTTCCATGCACACTCGGGTAGATATTCTCTTTTGCAGTGCAGAGGCCGAAGAAAAGTTGCTATCGGTAGTTGAGGCTATCTATGACTTACTACACCATCTGGAGAGCATTGCCAATTATTACGATCCGGGTAGTGAACTGGCTATTGTGAACCGAACAGCTTTCTCATCACCGGTTAGTCTAAGTGGAGAACTTTATGACATGATTGAACTGTGCTTAGCCTACCATTCAAAGACATTGGGCTGTTTTGATATTACTGTTCATTCGGAAAACTATAATTCGGATACTATCCACTCCTTATGTCTGTCTACACAAGAGCATACCCTTTTTTTTGAACGTCCTGGTGTCACAATCAATTTATCTGGCTTTCTCAAAGGCTATGCATTAGATAAAATAAAGTTGTTATTGAAAACCTATCAGCTAGAACAAGCTTTGATTAACCTTGGCAATAGTTCAGTGCTTGCCTTAGGCAACCCTCCCTCTGGTAGAGGATGGAAGGTAAACGATCTGTTGCTGCATGATGCATGCCTTACCACGTCTGGTAATGACTCTAATGAGCGGCGACACATTATTTCGCCTCATGATGCCACTCTTGTTGAAGGTAGAAAACAGATTGCAGTGGTGACCAAGGATGGCGCATTAGGTGAGATTCTCTCTACCGGCTTATTTGCTGCGACCCCTCAACAGCGCGCATTCTTGCTCAAAACCTTTGCTCCATTGATTCTAGATCATTCTTTGATTGGCTATTAACTACTACGCTTTCTCCACTATTAATCTCTACATTCTCTGTTTTCATACATTCTGGAGCCTCTTAGTGGCTGTTTGACCATATTATTTCATTTATCGGTCTGTTTTTTTTATACCTTCTCTTCAATTTTGGTTTTCTTTGTGATCTCGATTATTAATCTAATTTGTGGTATGAAAAATAAAATCTTTGTATTGAGTCTTTTTTGTTGTAGTCTGATTTCTATAAAAGCACAAGTCACTCCCGATAAGGGCGGTGGAAAGCAAAGTTTTCCACTCGTTTCATCTTCAGCCAACGCTGTGATTTGCTTTGATGGTAATGATGAAACAGTGGTTCGGAAAACAGTTTCCTTGTTTGCTGATGATGTGCATCGCGTCACCGGTAAAGAGCTGGAAATAAAAACGGGTGCTCCGGGAGCTATCTCTGCTCGTTACGCTATTATTGTGGGTACGGTAGGAAAAAGCGAATGGATAAAGAGGCTGGCTGCAAAAAAGAAGATAGATACGACACCCATTATTGGCGGTTGGGAACAATATATGGTAGAAACGGTAGATAAACCAGCTCCGGGTATTAAAAAAGCAATCGTTATTGCCGGTAGTGACAGACGGGGTACAGCTTATGGGCTCCTTTCCATATCTAGAGCAATCGGTGTTTCTCCTTGGTATTGGTGGGCTGATGCTCCGGTGAAGCAACAGAAGCAATTGTCAGTAAGCGTTAATAAGTTTATCTCGAAAGAACCTACTGTAAAATACAGAGGTATTTTTATCAATGATGAAGACTGGGGATTGTATCGTTGGTCGAAGACTAATTATGAGAAGGAACGAGGAAATTTCGGACCGAGAACATATGCGCAGGTTTGTGAGTTGCTGCTTCGCTTGCAAGCTAATTATTTGTGTCCTGCCATGCATGAGGCTTCTACTGCATTCCATCGGATTCCCGAGAACAGATTGGTGGCCGATAGTTTTGCTATTGTCATGGGCTCTTCCCATTGCGAACCGCTTTTATTTAATACTGCAAGTGAGTGGAAACGCGATAAAATGGGTGAATGGGACTATATCAATAATAAAGCGGGGGTAGACAGTGTGTTGAAATCTCGTGTAAAAGAATGCGCACCCTTTGAAAATGTATATACGTTGGCATTGCGTGGCTTGCATGATAAGGCTATGAATGCAAGCAATAATATGGCGGATAGAAAACAAATGCTTCAAGAAGCCTTGATGGCGCAGAGGCAAATGTTGGTCGATGTTATAGGGAAACCAGGTGAAGAGATTCCTCAGGCATTTACTCCTTATAAAGAAGTCTTAGATGTATATGACGAAGGATTAGATCTTCCAGACGATGTAACCATTATCTGGCCTGATGATAATTATGGGTACATGAAACGTTTGAGTAGTCCGAAGGAACAAAAGCGCTCGGGACGCTCGGGTGTTTACTATCATTCGTCTTATCTTGGCAAACCACATGATCATCTTTGGATGAATACTACCTCGCCCACATTGATGTACGAGGAACTGCGTAAAGCGTATGACATGACAGCAGATCGCGTCTGGCTGCTCAATGCCGGGGATATTAAGGCCTGTGAGTTTGCAGTCGACTATTTCTTGACGATGGCTTTTGATATCGATTCATTTAATTATGAGCGAGCAGCAAACTATCGCACTGAATGGTTGTGCAGTATGTTGGGAGACGAATATAAACAGGAATATAAGGATGTCATAAGCTCGTTCTATAAATTGGCTTTTGTGCGTAAACCTGAATTTATGGGCTGGGGCTATCAATGGGCAACAGATAAATATGGAAAAGAACGGAATACGGATACCGACTTCTCTTTGGCAAACTATAGAGAAGCAGACAATCGAGTGGATGAGTATAGCCGGATCGGGAGTATCACGGAGACTCTTTTGAATAAACTGCCTGAAGAGAAAAAAGCCTGCTTTTATCAGGCGATGTATTATCCGGTCAAAGGATGCGAATTATTGAACAGAATGATTTTGAATGGGCAGAGAAATCGTTGGTATGCTATTCAGCAAAGAGCCAGTGCAGTAGCTTTGGAAAAGGATGTGAGGAGCTGTTATGACAGTCTGCAAGTCATAACGGATGGGTATAATGCTTTGCTTAATGGAAAATGGAAGGGAATGATGACCATGAAGCAAGGGTTTGCATCTTCCTATTTTGAACTTCCTTCTTTAAGAGCTCCTTCGTTGAACGCTACTCCAACGTTGGGCCTGATGGCTGAGGGAGAAGATGTTTTGAAAGGCTTAAAGAGTTTCCATTCTTTGCCTTGCTTTAATACCTATTTCCGTCAATCCTATTATGTGGATGTTTTCAATAAAGGAATGGGTAGTTTAGCTTGGAAAGCTACTGTGACAAATGATTGGATTCTGTTAAGTAAGAAAGCGGGTAATATTGATACAGAAGATCGTATTGAAGTCTCTATTGATTGGAAAAAAGTGCCAGTGGGTGAGAAGATCTTCGGCATCATAGAAATCACATCAGTTCAAGGAGAGAAAGAAAATGTATATGTTTCCGTTTTCAACCCCTCTGCCCCTTCGCAAGATGAAATGGATACTTTATTCGTAGAACATAATGGTTATGTGTCTATTGATGCGGCTCGTTTTCATAGGAAAGTGGAGAACAAATCGGTCAAGATGATAGAAATACCGAACTTGGGAATAGAAAATAAGGCTATACAGTTAGGTGATCCAACAGCAGCACCACAGCGTACTGCTGGGCGTAGCACGCCACGACTCGAGTATGATTTCTACACCTTTGAGCAGGGATCGGTTGATGTCTATACTTATGTGCTGCCTACTTTTGTGACATGCAAGGACAGAGGCTATGCCGGACACGAAGCTACCAATGTTGAAACGAAGTATGGGGTTTGCATTGACGAAGGACCTGTGCTCAATCCTTCTACCTCTTCTTTCGAATATGCACAAATCTGGTATGAGAGTGTATTGAAAAATTGTCGACTGAATAAAACCACTTTGCATATTGATAAGCCGGGTAAACATACCGTGAAGATAATCTGTGGAGATGCTGGGACTGTACTTCAAAAAATAGTAATAGACTTTGGAGGAATGAAACGGTCTTATTTAGGTCCACAGCCAACAAGGAAATAGTAAAAAAAAGGATGTGTAAAATACACATCCTTTTTTTTATATACAATAAGTTATTTATCGCTATGCTGTCGGGTCAGGTGCTTCTCCTCCACCATTATTGCCACCTTCACTTTCTCCTCCTCCTTCTTCTTTGTCATCTTCTCCTGTTGGGTATGAATTTTCGGATTCGCTTACGTCTATTTTTTGAATACTTACCGATTTGATCATGTCTTTCAGTAGATTGCCTGGAGTAAAGATGATCTTGCGATTTTTCAATGTTTCTGTGGTAACTTCTTCGGCATTCTCTTGACTTTTACATCCGAATGATGGACGGAATGTCCCAAAATCGCCTAAACTTACTGATGCTCCGATTTCCATATAGGTTATCAATGAGTCTATAAGACCGTCGATAACGGCTTTTACTGTACCGCGCGGAACGAATCCTACTTTCGTTACCTGATCGCACAATGTTTTAAAATCAACGTTGACTACATTAAACGGACGCGCAACATATTTTTCAGCTTTAGTCTCGTCGAAACCAAAGGTCGTTTTTTTGACTACATATTTCAGTGCCATAATTTTAGTTTTTAAAAAGTTTATAAATCTAGTTTTGTTTTGTGATCACTTTGCAAAGATATTGATCTCAGAATTCCTGAACAAATTCTATTTTTAAAGTGCGTTCATAAAATAATTAATAGTGATTATATCTCTGATACACAGTTTCTTGAAGGAGGTTTGCAGTTTGTTCTGAGTAATAATAATATGGTTTGTTTGGCTACTTTTTTAAGTATACAACTGTTTTTCCTCCCCCGTATTTCCTGATCACCCCTTCTTCTAAGAAAGTATTAAGCATTTCAATCGCTTTGTAGCGGCTAATTTCTGCCAATCTCATGAAATCTGCTCGGTTGATACACCCATGTTTGTCTAGATGTTGCGTTAGCAGATTATGGCATCTTTCTTCGTTTGCATCCTTGGTTGTACGATAGGGTGATGTTATACGTTCAAGTTGTAATGGTTCCAGTTTTTCACGAAACTTTTTGTTTATTCGTAGGTTTACCTTATTTAAATGGATAGATCGAGAACGAATGTCTTTCTTCTCCATAACTGGACGGTCACATGTCAATGATAGAGAGAAATATCCTATTTCTCCTACTTCAACAGTCCAGCCTTGCGCGAGCCAATGCTGTAGCTCGTCACTGGCAGCTTGAAGGCAACCTTCTATTGTGGCAGAGCTGAAGCCGTTGGATTGAGATACTAGTTCAACAAACTTCTTGGCATCAATAGTGCCTGACGGAATAACGCGTGCATAAAGTGCTTGTTGTTCTTCTTTTTTCTGTGGATTACCACTTGTGTATAAATCGTAATAAACGCTCATAGTTATATTCTGTTTTCTTGTTCTACTGATTATTGTTTTCTCTTCATTAGTTAATTCGTTCGGCTATAACCGAACGTAAGTTTGCCTATAGCCTACTTTTCGTTTGCCTATAGTCAAACGAAAGGGTGTTTATACCCGAACGAATTAATTGATGCACTCAAAGGTATTATTTTTCTTGAAGAAGAGGACTATCCTTTTTTAGTAGAAACATTAGTCTTGTAATTCTTCTGGTTTTTTGATGTTTAATTTGTGATAAAGGCTGTGAGCCTCTTATAATAGGTAGATACGATGCCGATATATTGTTTTGAAATGAAAAGAATATTTCTAAAGTGTTAGTTCTTTGGATATTATATATATATAATTGTGTCGTTCTGGTTTTCCTTTAAAGGAGTGTTTTATGATTAAGGAACTTGAGAATGTTAAGACTTTGTTCTTATGGCCTATTCCCGTAACAATTTGTTCAATAAAGGCTATAAATTGTTCATTGTAAAAATGCTTAAATATCCTCTCTAGTTATGCTAGAAAGGCTTTTCAGGAGCTTAAAATACTTTGGGACTAATTTTCCATTTATTGACCTGTTTTTACTATAATAAACACTTCGATTTCCCTACTTTTGTCTCACTCTCTAGAAATGATATATCGCTTTAGGTAGAGTGTGATATTGATTGAAAACGATTAGTAATTGGTTTTTAGGTATTGAAAGAAGCTGTTTAAAGGATAACATTTTAATTAATCTTGTTAAATCTTGTATTGATGGACCAGATTGTGGTCCGACTTAAATCTATTTATAAAATGAATAACCAATCGATTAAAAAAACATTCTTAGGAATTGGCACAATATGCGTAGTGCTAGGGCTATCTCTACTTTTTTCTTGCAAATCAAATGATGACGTATCTGAAAATGTTGGTTTGACTACACCGTATTTATCTTTAGAACAAAATGGGTTAAATAGACTTTCGGTTGCTAATGTAGAAGAGGCTACCTTCTCTTTGACGGTAAAAAGACATGGTGGAAGTCTTGACTCTGAGTTTGAAGCAAAATTAAGCGTCTGGAGTGAGGAAGAGATCAATGCTTATAATGAAAAAGAGGGAACTTCTTATGCAATTCTCCCAGAGGCCTATTATTCTCTGACTTCACCAGAGGTTGTTCTTGCATCAGGTGTGAAGGAGGTCAATGTTGATGTAAAAGTGAAGGCAGCTCAAATCATCTCTGAAATACAAAAAGGAACTCACTATTTGATCCCTTTACGTCTGAACAGTGATGGGGTTGAACTGAGGAAAGGTAAACGTGATATACTGCTCCAACTTGTAATTGACTATGCTAATGTCGAGATCGTTACCCCAGATATTGTGGAGAAAGTCAATGTGAATGAAGTCTCTACTGTTGCTACAGTAAAAGCGATACTTGACTATAAAGTAGATGGTAAGGAGATGGCCAGTGGCTGGGATTTTACCTGTGATCTTAAAGTTCCTGACAATGCAGCTGAATTATTGGAAGCTTATAACAAACAATATAGTACTAACTATGAACTTCTACCAGAAGGTAGCTATAGTTTAGGACAGATTAAATATGCTGTCGGAGACCAAGATGCAGAAGCCAAGATTACTATTCGTCGAAAAGCTATTGAAGTGAAATATTATCTGCTACCGTTGATATTGACTAATCCATCTATAAATCAGGTAACTTGTAAGGAGGATGTGCATTATATGGTAGTGGGGCAATTCTATACCAATCCTATTATTTCTGATAGAAGTGTAGCGGATCCCACAGTTATTCGTGCTCAAGACGGGCGCTTCTATTTGTACGCGACTCAAAACTCAAATGATTGGATGCCTGTTTACAGTTCTGATGATTTGGTGCATTGGGCTTATGAAAAAAATGCTTTTCAAAAAGCGACTAAACCAGCTTGGAATACTGATAATGCCTTTTGGGCACCAGAAATGCGTTATTTCAACGGGAAATACGTTCTTTATTATTCATACGCTAAGATGAATGGCACTGCTCAAAGCCATACTTGTGTAGTTACTGCTGATAGCCCTTTGGGAACATACACAAGCACTTATCCTAATGGAGCTTTTTTAGACAGTAAGCAATTGCTTTCCAATGAGGAGTTTGGAGCGAACTGTATCGATCAATTCTATTATGAAGAGGATGGACATAAATATTTGTTTTATGGAAGTTTCACGGGAATTTATGTCGTAGAACTAGCTGATGATGGACTTGCAGTGAAACGTAATACTGATGGTTCTCTTGTATTTAAGCAGCAAGTATGTGGCAATGCTTTCGAGGGGACTAATATCTATAAAAAAGGTAACTATTACTACTTGTTTGCTTCTATTGGCAACTGTTGCGCCAGCCAGAATAGCTCTTACGAAGTGGTTGTAGGACGTTCGACAAGTTTGCTTGGTCCCTATGTAGATAAAGCCGGAAAGAGAATGCTCGACAATAGTTGGGAACCAGTTTTGGATGGAGGTGATAGAACGAAATGGGTAGGCCCCGGCCATAACTCTGTTATCATAAAAGACGATGCAGGTACCGAGTGGATGATTTACCATAGCTTCTATTATAAGGAGAAAGGGAATAGCTCTACGTTTGGAGGGCGTTTTGGAATGCTTGACCGTTTGCAGTGGACGAATGATGGATGGCCTTATATTAAAAATCATTTGCCTTCTGAGTCAGACTTGATTCCGGTATTCTATGATTAAAGAAATATGAATCGTTAATTTTTAATTTTAATATATGGAAAAGAAAAAATGTTGGAAGAGTCTACATAGCTGCCTATGTACCGTCATGCTTGCTCTATTCGCTCTTAGCTTGGCTAGTTGTAATGACGACAAGAATGATAATGAAGCATTCGATCCAAGTAAACCGATTGTAATTACCGATTTTGCACCCAAGGAAGGTGGCTTTGGTAGTAACTTGATTTTATATGGTGACAATTTTGGGAATGACCTGTCAAAGGTAAAAGTAATGGTAGGAGGAAAGCAAGCTAATATTATATCGGTAAAGAATAATGTTTTGTATTGCGTGATTCCCAAAGCCGCCTATGATGGTGACATCGAAGTGAGTGCCTATAGTGATGGGGAAGAGATCGCATATAGTGTGGCAGACGAAAAATTTAAATATCAAAAGCAGTGGTTAGTTACAACACTTGTTGGCCAACGTTTTGAAGATTGGAATGATGCTACAGAAAAGGAAGGTCCATTTGACGCTTGCGGATATATAAATGGAATATCTTGGTTCTCCTTTGACCCGAAATCCAATTTTGATGAGATGTATGTTTCTTGTGTGGACTTGGGCCCTATCCGCAAGATTAATTTTGCCAAAGAAACGGTAGAATTTTTGAGCCACATATCAGTGTCGGAACAGCGCCCTACCATAATAAATTGGACGCCCGATGAAAATCAAGATATGATTCTTACCCGTGACTTGAAAAGTGATGGTAACATCAATGTTATCTTTAGCCGTGCTTCAGGTTTTACTACTCAAACTGATTTGATAAGCTCTTTAGGTAAACTGAAATCAGGAAATGCGGCCATGGTTCATCCAGATGGTCAACTTTATTATACAGCTTATTATACACAGGATATTTATCAATATGATTTTAATACAGATGCTACGACTAAGGTGAGCAGTCATGTGAAAGTAAAAGAAAATCTACGTTTTGTTCTCCATCCTAGTGGAAAGTATGCTTATATGATGCGCTTATATTATTCAGGCAACAATTCTGGATATATTGCACGACTAGATTATAATAGTGAGACTAAAACTTTCTCCGATCCTTATATCGTAGCTGGTAGTGATGGAGCTGCCGGATATGCTGATGGGGTAGGTGGTAACGTGAGAATGAGAGGCCCAGGTCAGGGCGTTTTCGTAAAGAACCCTGAATATGCTGGTGAAGAAGATGAATATGATTTCTATTTTACGGATGATTATAACCATTGTGTACGCGTATTAACTCCTACAGGGCGAGTATATACTTTCGCCGGACGTGGAAATGGAAGCGCAGATGGGGGATATGCCGATGGTGCCTTGCGTACGGAAGCTCGATTCAATCGTCCTTGGGCAATAGCTTACGATGAAAAGAGAAATTGTTTTTATGTTGGTGATCGAGAAAATAGAGTGATACGTAAAATTGCACAGGAAGAATAATCAATGATAAACACACATCTTATGAAGAATTTTTTATTTATATGTATGTTGTTACTGGGAATATCTTTGAATGTCTGGTCTCAGGAGAAGAATATAACAGTAACAGGAATAGTGACAGATCAAAATAAGGAGCCATTGATAGGCGTGAACATCTCAGTTCTGAATATGCCCGGATTAGGTGTAATTACTGATATGAACGGGAGGTATAATATTAAAGTACAGGCATATAATAGATTAGTTTTCTCATACATTGGTTATGAGACTGTACAGGTACTAATCAAAGAGCAGACGGTAGTAAATGTCTCGATGCAGGAGGCGGCTTCAACTATTATTGATGAAGTCGTAGTTACTGGATTGGGTGCACAAAAGAAAATAGCAGTGACTGGTGCTGTATCTAATGTTGATGTGGAGGCTTTGAAATCTGTTCCTTCCACTTCAGTTGTAGATGGATTGGCTGGGGTTGTACCGGGCATTATGGCTATGCAGTCATCCGGACGTCCGGGTAGTGTGTCTGAATTTTGGATTCGTAGTATTTCTACTTTTGGTGCCAATACAGCTGCTTTAGTATTGGTTGATGGATTTGAACGTGATATCAATGAAGTGAATGTGGAAGATATTGAGTCGTTTACAGTCTTGAAAGATGCTTCTGCAACAGCAATTTATGGAAGTAAGGGAGCCAATGGTGTAGTCTTGATTAATACACGTAGAGGTAAGGAAGGTAAGATTAATATAGATGCAAAAGTGGAAGGCTTCTATAACACTTTTACTCAAACTCCTGAATTTGTTGATGGATATAAATATGCTTCTATGGCTAATGAAGCTAGATTGACTCGAAATCAGGAGCCACTTTATTCTGATTCAGAATTGGAATTGTTTCGTACAGGGCTAGATCCGGACCGCTTTCCAAATGTAGACTGGATGGATGTGATGATGCGCGATGGTGCTTCGAGTTCTCGTGCTTCACTAAATATGACTGGTGGTGGAAAAACAGCTCGTTACTATGTAGGTGGAAGTTTTCAGAACCAACAAGGTATGTATAAGACAGATGACGCTTTAAAAGATTATAATACGAATGCCAATTTCCGTAAATGGACATATCGTATGAACGTTGATATTGATATAACTAAAACGACACTGTTGAAGGTTGGTATTTCTGGTTCACTGCGTAAGCAAAACGATCCTGGATCTGGAACTGACAATATTTGGACAGTATTGATGGGATATAACTCTATCATGATGCCTGTGACGTATTCTGATGGGCGTATACCTTCGTGGTCAGCACAAGATGATAATTTAAATCCTTGGGTACAGTCAACAATGACTGGATTTAGTGAGAGTTGGAAGAACAACATCCAGACTAATGTGACTTTGGAGCAGAAATTGGATTTTATCACGAAAGGATTACGCTTTGTAGGTCGATTTGGGTATGATACTAACAATTCAAATTATATTAAACGTTATAAGAGTCCAGAAACTTATAAGGCTGATCGATATCGACAACCAGATGGAACGCTACTTTTTACAAAGATAAGAGATGAACAACCGATGTCACAGTATTCTGGATCGGATGGTGATAAAAACGAATTCTTCGAGTGGGAGTTACATTATAGTCGTGGGTTTAAAGCTCACCATCCCGGAGCTGTGTTAAAATATACACAGTCATCGAAAGTTTTTACTCAGGGACTAGGAACTGATTTAAAGACTGGTATGGCAAGGCGAAACCAAGGACTGGCGGGACGTCTTAATTATAACTGGAATTATCGTTATTTCATTGATTTCAACTTTGGGTATAATGGATCGGAGAATTTCCATAAAGACTATCGTTTTGGATTCTTCCCTGCAATATCTGGTGCATGGAATGTGGCCGAAGAGCCTTTTATAAAAAAACGGATGGGAAAATGGCTTAATATGTTTAAAATTCGTTATTCGTGGGGTAAAACAGGTAATGACCTTTTGGCTAAAGATGGTTCTGGTAATTGGCTTCGTTTTATGTACTTATATAATATAGATAATTCTGGTTCTTTTAATTTTTCTGATATTAACACTAGTGCAAAGACATGGGATGGTAAACACTACTCGTCTATTTCTTCTCCAGATGTGTCATGGGAAGTTTCTACGAAGCAAGATCTAGGTATTGATTTTTCTTTATTTAATGATAAGCTGACTGGTGCTATTGACTATTTTTATGAACATCGTGATGGTATTTATATGTCACGTAACTCTGTCCCTTATGAAGTAGGTCTTGAAAATACTCCAAAAGCTAATGTCGGTGTTGTAGAAGCGAGAGGCTTTGATGGTAATTTTGCCTTAAAACAAAAATTGGGTAAAATTGATTTCACATTCCGCGGTAATATAACTTTAAGCAAGAATAAAATTCTTGAATACGATGAGGAGAATACGATCTATGACTATAAGTTGAATCAAGGATATCGAGTGAATCAAGCTAGGGGCTATGTCGCTTTAGGGCTTTTTAAAGATTATGAGGAAATCCGTAATAGTGCGATACCCACATTAAAATATAGTAAAGGTGAAGATGCCGGAAAAGTACAGCAAATAATGCCTGGTGATATTAAATATAAGGACGTCAATGGTGATGGTGTAATTGATAGTGGAGATATTGTTGCTATTGGTGCTACTACAAAGCCAAATTTAGTTTATGGATTTGGATTGTCAGCTAAGTGGAAGGGATTAGATGTTAATATTCATTTTCAAGGTTCCGGTAAGTCTACATTCTTTATTAATGGCTCTACAGTTCATATGTTTAGTGGTGGCGATGGTTGGGGAAATGTCTTGAAAGAGATGGCTAACAGTAATCGTTGGATATTGGGTGAAAATGAAGATCCGAATGCTGAATATCCTCGATTGACATATGGTGAAAATCCGAATAATATGTTGCAATCTAGTTATTGGTTGAGAAATGGATCTTATATGCGTCTGAAGACTTTAGACATTGGTTATTCGTTTCCTAGAGCTTGGGTGAATAAGATTCATTTGAATAAGGCACGTATCTTCTTTGTTGGAACCAACCTGCTGACATTTTCTAGCTTTAAGCTTTGGGACCCTGAGTTAGGCAGCTCTGATGGTAAAAAGTATCCATTGAATAAAACGTTTTCTTTAGGGTTATCGGTTAATCTATAAAAATGAGTAATATGAAGAAAGTTATTATAAATTTATGTTTTATGATAGGGCTTGGCGCTACTTTTGCCGGATGCTCTGATTATTTAGATTCAGACTATATTTTTGATGAACGAGTTACCATTGAAGATGTTTTTCAAGATAAGAATTATACTAATCAATGGTTGGCTTATGCTTATGAGTTCTTGAACAATAATGAGATGCAGCAGATATGCAGTAAGAAGACTATTGCTTTTAATTTTGCTGATGATATGTATTATGGCGACTTTGATTATTCAGGCTGGAGATCTGGAGAGTATACGGAAACATCTTCTAAAACAAATCTGAACATGTGGGTAAATGCTTACACTGTAATTCGCCAAACATCTATTTTCTTGAATAATGTGGATATGAATAAAGAACTTTCGACTGCTGAAATTGCAGATATGAAAGGGCAATCACATTTTCTTCGTGCTTATTTTTATTGGATACTTGTTCGTACGTTTGGTCCGGTGCCTCTTGTCCCAGATGAAGGTATAGATTATACGAAAGATTATGATGAATTATCAACTATGCGGAGTTCTTATGATGAGTGTGCAGAGTATATTTCAAATGAACTGGTAAAAGCGGCTACGATGCTTCCTGATAGACGTGATTTACAGGAGGTTGTCCGTCCTACACGTGGTGCCGCTTTGGCCCTTCGTTCACGAGTGTTACTGTATGCAGCTAGCCCTTTGTTTAATGGGAAGGCGCCGCAAGATGTAATTGCTGCCTTGGTTGATAAGAATGGTCGGCAGTTGCTTTCAAATACATATGATGAAGCTAAATGGGCGAAAGCTGCTGCGGCAGCCTTGGATGTGATGGAACTTGGTAAATACCAAATACATGTTTCTTATCGAAGAGCATATTCTTCTTTAGCCTATCCGGCAACTATTACTCCTCCTGATGACAATGGTACTTTCCATTCCAACTTGTGGCCAAATGGTTGGGAAGATATTGATCCTTTTGAGTCATATCGTTCACTGTTTGATGGAGCTGTCAATATATACAATAATGAAGAGATGATTTTCTCTAGGGGGCTTAGTCAAGGAAGTGAGGATATTAAAGTGATGGTTATTCATCAACTCCCTCGCTCGCAAGGAGGAGGTTATAACTGTCATGGTATGACTCAGAAGCAATGTGATGCTTATTATATGAATGATGGTACTGATTGTCCGGGTATGAATGATATGTATGCAGGGCAAGAAGGGTATACAGATCCTAGCCGTTATAATTTACTATCTCCACGTCCTACGGAGGTTGTTAAGGAAGGAGAATTGGTTAGTTATCCGGAATTAGGTAGTAAAGGCGCTGGAGTTTCTAAGCAATATGCGCATCGTGAACCTCGTTTTTATGCTTCAGTCGGTTATAACGGGAGTGTTTGGCACATGCTGAATGCGGATGATAAAGAAGATGAAGAGAAAGATGTGCAGATTTTCTATTATCGAGGAGATAAAGATGGATATCAGCCCGGAACTTACTGGCTGAACACAGGTATAGGCATTAAGAAATATGTCCACCCCAATGATTTGTCAGATGTGGGTACAGGCTATAATGTCACTCGTATAGAACCAAAAGCTTCTCCGGATATTAGATACGCAGAAGTATTGCTTAACTATGCAGAGGCTTTGAATGAATTAACAACATCTTACGAAATTCCTTCTTGGAATGGTGAGAAAGTATACACGATTAAGCGTACTGAGTCTGAATTGAAGAGAGGTATACAACCTATTCGTATTCGTGCCGGATTACCCGACTATGATGTTTATGGTGATCCCGATAAATTCCGCATTAAAATGAAACGTGAACGTCAAGTGGAGTTTTTTGCTGAAGGACATCGTTATTTCGATTTACGTCGTTGGTGTGATGCACCTATAGAGGAATCTTTGCCAATTTATGGATGTAATGTGTATGTAAGCAAATCTGATCCTGCGAGTTTTCATACGCCAGTGGAAACGCCTTCATTGAAAAGTAGTTTTTCTACGAAAATGTGGTTCTATCCAATTCATTATTATATAATGAAACGGAATGTGCTTATGACTCAAAATCCTGGTTGGACGGATCCTGAATAAATTAATAACAGAAAAGAATATGAAAAAAATATATTTATTATTAGTTGTGATGGTAACCATCGGTTGTGTCTCTTGCAACAATGAATGGGAGGATGAACAATTTGTTCAGAAGGTTTCTTTTAAAGCGACTTTAAACGATGATGGAGTGTCTCCTATTTATATCCGTTATCAACCCGATGGTGCTAAAAAATATGATGTGCCTTTGTTAGTAAGTGGATCTACACCGAACTCGGTGAACAGGAAAGTTTATATTGGTTTAGACCCGGATACGTTGAATACGTTGAATCTAGAACGATTCGGTACGTACCGTAAGGAACTTTATTATCAGCAACTTGATCCCCAGTATTATAATATGCCTGAATCCATTGAAATTCCTGCTGGACAAAGCCAGGTTGTATTACCCATAAATTTCACATTAGGAGGGGCGAATAATAGTGATCCTTTGGATATGGTGGATCAGTATATCCTTCCATTGACTATAGTTGGTGATGCTTCTACTAACACCCAAGTGAATGAGCGTAAATATTATCGTAAGGCATTGTTGAATGTGATTCCTTTTAATGAGTATTCGGGTACGTATGATGGCTCGCAACAAAAAATCTATTTGGAAGATCAACCGACTGCATTTACTATCACTGAACGGAAAGCTTATGTATATGATGAAAATACCATATTCTTTTATATGGGACTTCGAGATGTAAATTATGTGGATCGTAAATATTATAAGTTATTTGTGCAGTTTACGGATGAAAAATATGAAGGGAAACATAAACTGAATGTTTGGACAGATAATGGTGGCGCTGAAGGAAACAATTTAGGCTTCCTTACTGAAGTTGATATTTTGGGACATACAAGATTAAAACAACCAGTTTACACGATACAAACGGAAATGGATGCTACTAAGCCTTACTTAAAGCATGTATATTATACTCTTTATTTAGATTATACTTTTGAAGATTATACAATTAGTTCAGGGAATCGCCTGAAATATACAGTTAACGGAACTTTGAATATGCAGCGTAACCTAAATACTCTGATTCCTGATCAAGACCAACAGATCGAATGGAATTAAATTAATTGGTATTTGATAATAAAAAAGAGGTTGAGCTCTAATTTAGTTTTGAGTCAACCTCTTTTTTATTATTGTCAAGCTACTAATATGACTTAAAATTAGATTGAAAATATAGTATTATGAAAAAACAATTGATCCCTCATATTTATATAACTATAGTCTTTTTAGCAACTGTTTTATTCGTAGGTTGCCAGAACAAGGACGAAGACACCATTAAGTTGCAACCAGGTAAAGGAACAGTTATATTTAACTTGCATGCACCAAGCACTTTTTTGACTAGAACTGCAAGTGTTGGTGATGAAAATGAACGAACTAATGACAAAATTGCGTTTTATCAATTTGATAAGGAAGGCAATTATGAACAGAGGTATATTCTTAATTATGCAATGGCTACCTCTGTGGATGAAAGTACTAGTACAAGATCATATTCCTTGGAAATAACTTCATCTACGCGAGGAGAAAAGAAATTTGTAATAGTGGAAAGTGAAGATGAAAATAATTTCCCCAATATGGGTGAATCAAACACTATTAATGAGTTGTTAAGTAGCAAAACGCTCATTGAACAAGGGAAGTTGAATCCACCATTTGTTATGTCAAATATAAACATAGATGGAAAGGAATGTATCACTATTGCTGATGTAGAATCATCTGATAATTTAGTGGATGTGAAACTTAAAAGGCGCGTAGCTAGATTTGATTTGCTAAATGATCCAGCAGAATCAGGTGTTGTTATTGATAAAGTATATATCAAAAATAGGTATACCCAAGGATTTATTGGTGACCTAGACGGAGCAGCAGGTGATATCTCTACTGATGTTCTGGAAATACCGGCTACTGATTTAGCTAACGGTGGAAAGAGTTTCTATCTTTATCCGACTCAATTGACTTCAACGCTTGACCAAAATGAAAAGACAGTTGTATGGGCTACTACTAAGCTTGCCAATACGAATACAGTAGGTCCGACTTTATATCTTAATCTTGTATCTGACATTAATATTGAGGCTAACTACCTCTATCAGCTTAACACAAAACGCATAGCTGGTTCTGCAGGTTTTGATATATCAGTAGAAGAGTGGAAAGATGGTACTTCTGTTGACTGGGTTACCGTTGAAGATGGAATTTCTATTATGGACGAAAAGGCTAAGATTATAGCAGGTACAGACATAAAAGGAACTTACGTGAAAATTGGAGCAGATGCTGTAATGCCGTATAGGATAAAGCGTGTCGTTACCGATTATAATTCTACTACGCTCGAAGCTTTGTGTGATGGAAGTCTGCCTTCATGGCTTAACGTGCGTTCATCCACAACTGCTGTAGGTAGCGGTCTTTATCGTCATGAGATCATTTATACTGTAACAGAACGTCCGGGAAATTCATACCAATATGCAGTTACCTATCTTGGTGGAATAGCGTCCGACGAAAACTTGCTTGTGATAGGGTTTATTGATCCATATCCGGGAACTCCTCTTCCTTGTCTTTCATGGGGTAGCAAACTTTATTCACCTATTCATGCAAAACAGATGACTTATCTTACGCATAACTCCGTGGACGAATCTTACTATTGTGGTGCTAAAGGATATACATTCAATACGAATATGTTTATTATAAAAAACGATGTTTCTGTAAATCCATGTCCAGATGGGTGGACAACATTAAATGATAAAGAAGCGGAAGATTATATCTCATGGGTAGGTGGTAATCTTAAATCGCAGGTCACTGAGTCGGTGTATACTTATCGTTGGTTTGAACCAGAGGGTGAAGGTACTTACATGCGTATACTTGCAGGCTATCCAACGGCCAAAGACCCAAATAAGAAAGACCTAGCCACTTTTGGTTCGTGGCCTAATGTTGCTTGGGTAAATATCAGGTTGTCAGATCTCACTGTACAAGATCAAACTTTCGGAAGTGCATGGGTAGTGAAAGAAAAATATGGAATCCCATATCGCTGTATCCGTGATAAAGCCGGTTGGAATTAACTGATTATTCGTCGAATAGTATCTTTTATTATAATGACTAAATTTGTAAGACAATGCTAAAGAATACTTTACTAGTAATTCTATTGATAATCTCAAGTCTATTCTCAGCTTGTGCTGAAGAATCTGTAAATGATTTGCAGAAGGAAGGGAATGAAAAGGAAATCTGTTTTAGGTTTAATATGGAGGGGGGGATGACCCTCTCTTCTACTAGATCCTCTCAGTTATTGGCAGGAATGCAGTGGAAACTATTTTGTTTTGATGACCAATACAATTATTTATTCGACCAGACAGGTCGTGTCGATGATGTGGCTAATGAAATAAAAGTGTCTGTTACTAAAGGCGTTATTTATAGATTTTTATTCTTATTTACTACTGTTGATCGGACTTTTCCCACACTACAATCTGGGCAAACTTATTGGGATCTAGAGTCGTACTCCCCTCAATTGCCATTGACAAATCCTATGACTATGCTTGTGAGTAAAGGCGAACAGGATGGAACACTTCGTGTTTCTGCTCTAAACTCTTCTGTTCAAGTAATTCTTTCTCCACGTGCATCCAGAATAATACTCAAGAAGGATTCAAATGCTCGCGGGATTACTGTAAATTCTGTAACTTATACTAATGGGGTATCGTCTGTGCCATATGCTCATATTGAACCACAGCATTACAACAAGTATGAGAATCTTCCTATAGCCACTAGAACAACTTATCAATTTGTGCCGCAAGCAGATAGTGTATGTTATATACTTCCTGATATATGTGCTAGTTCATTTGGAATGAATGCTATCTTACATATAACGGACTTGGCTTTGAAGAAACAAGATGTACCTGTAGCTGTGCCCTTAGGCTTTGCGCTTAATACGGGTAGTGGGCGGACATATTATATTGAAATATCAGCAGATGTAAGTGGAAAACTATCTGCAACTTGGGCAACGCGTGTTATTCCTAAAACGCTGAAGTTAGCTACTCAGAATTTGTGGGGTAAAAGTGCATCTGTAGTTATTGATTATTTCAACAAGATTGATGTAGATGTGCTATGTACTCAGGAAGCTAGTAACCTTTCTGAGGCTGAGATTAAGGCGCAGGGACTTTATATTCATACCCATTCAAATAATGGGCAAGGGAAGTGTTCTATTATATCAAGGTATCCCTTTTCGGGGACAACACCGAACAAATACGGAGTTTACATCGACTTAGGAGATGGAATTGTTGCATTAGTGATGAACTGTCACGGAGCCTATAAGCCTTATGGTCCTTATCAGCTAAACGGTATTGAATATGGTGGGTTTGGTGCAACTACTGATGTAGATTATGTAGTGGAGGTTAATAAACAAGCGCGGCAGAATATGGTAGATATGCTACTGGCAGATTTGGCTTCATCAACGACTCCGTTTGTTTCGATTTCCGGTGACTTCAACGAACCGTCATGGCTTGATTGGACTGAGAATACTAAGTCGGCAGGTATGACTCCTTATGTAGTGCAATGGCCCACTACTCACGCTTTGTGGGAAGGAGGATTCAAAGGGGACGCATATAGAACTATACACTCGAATCCTGTGACATATCCCGGTTATACTTGGACCCCCTTCCCAGCTCAGATAGATACTAAAGACCGAATTGATATCACTCTTTATACACTGTCGCCAAACACAACAGTGAAAAGTAGTCAGATAATTGGCGAGGATATAAAAACATCAGATGTTGTTTTGCCAGCTTGGCTTTTTGATCATAGAGGGTTGCGGACAGAGTTTGTTTATACTAGATAGACTTAGCTGCAATATTACACCATTTATTGCATTGGCATAGGTTCTCTGGTTCACATTTTATTGTAGACTTTTTTCTTTTATGATAAGCTCTTTGAAGCTATCATAGAAGAAAGGGGAACCTTCAGTGCAAGATGGTTTTCTAGGAAGAATAGCACTGAAAGTGCCTTCTAGCTTTGATTTGAGACTATATTCTTATTTATTGACCTATTTTTAATGTATAGAATTAAAGTAAAACCCCTATTTTTGTTTCATACCAAACGTAATTTAAACTCTAATATTAATATGTACAGCTTAGTTAAAACCTTTTTCTTTTCCTTTCTATTATGCTTTTGTTCAATGATGGTCTTCGGACAGAGCCGAGTGAATGATGACCGGGTATTAGAGCATCTTTGGCTAGATTCTGAGATAGGGCACCATGGAAGTAATCAATGGAAAATGATAAAATCGGGAGATACAACTGATCCTGGTGAGAAGATTTCGCTATCAGACTATTCAACTGGGAATTGGATACCTGCTATTGTGCCTGGTACAGTTTTAAATTCCTTAGTCTATAATAAAAAATATCCTGAACCATATTATGGGATTAATAATAAGATTGAATCAGGGTTGATTCCAGATATTTCTCAAGTTGGGCGAGATTTTTATACTTATTGGTTCCGTACAGAGTTTACAGTTCCTCAGTCTTATAAAGGAAAAAATGTTTGGCTACAATTAGATGGTATTAATTATCGTGCCGAAGTGTGGGTAAATGGAAATTTGCTAAGCACTATTAATGGTATGTTTGTGCAAGACTATATTGATGTGACTGATTTTGTTGAAGTTGGAAACAAGAATGCGTTAGCTGTGAAAGTATATCCGGTTGATATTCCAGGAAGTACAAAGCCCAAATCTTGGGGAGCTGCCGGTGAATATCTGAATGGTGGAAATGGAAACATTGGATTAAACACTACAATGCTGATGACTGTGGGCTGGGATTTTACTTTTATGGATGGTATTCGTGACCGTAATACTGGTATCTGGAAAAGCATCTCTTTGTATTCGACGGGAAGAGTGGCATTGCGTCATCCTTTTATCAAATCTGAACTGAGAAAACCACATTATGATCAGGCTCGTGAAACTGTGTCAGTAGAAGTGATTAATCCATCTACAAGTAATAGCGGTATTAAGTGTGAAGTGAAAGGTGAAATTGCAGGGGAGAATATAACCTTTAAGAAGACATTTCAACTGATCCGTGGAGAACAGAAAACGGTGACTTTCTCGCCTGAAGAGTTTCCGCAACTAATCATGTCTTCTCCACGTTTATGGTGGCCTGTTAATAAAGGACCACAGAATCTGTATGATTTGAAGCTGACTGTGTCGGTAAACGGAACAGTTTGCGATTCCGTGAAGACAAGGTTTGGCATTCGTGAGATAACTTCTGATAGAAATACGCCAGATAAATCACGTGTGTTTTATGTGAATGGACACCGATTATTCATTCGTGGCACTAATTGGATACCAGAGGCAATGTTAAGAACATCAGATGAACGTACCTATGCTGAACTCCGTTATACCAGACAGTCGGGAGTAAACCTTCTGCGTATGTGGGGGGGAGGTATTGCCGAATCTGACTATTTTTTCCAACTCTGTGATGAACTCGGTTTATTGGTATGGCAGGAGTTTTGGATGACTGGAGATACCCGTCACCCGCACGATAGAGCTCTTTATATGAATAATGTCGAATCGACGGTGAAGCGTATCCGTAATCATCCTTCTTTGGCGTATTATGTGGCTTCCAATGAAAGTACAGAGATTACTGGTACACCTGAACTGCTGAATGATTTGGATGGTACACGCGGGTATCAAATGCAATCTGAGTGTGAAGGAGTGCACGATGGTAGTCCTTATAAACAAGTGAACCCAATGCAACATTATGAAAACACAGCCTCACCTCGGGGTAGTCGTGTGGATGGTTTTAATCCTGAATATGGCGCACCTACTCTTCCTACAGTAGAGATATTGAAAGAAATGATGGATGAAAAGGATCTTTGGCCTATTAATAAAGAAGTGTGGGACTATCTTGATGGCAATGGTTTTCATCTTATGTCTACAATGTACGCTGATTTGGTTAATAACTATGGAAAGTCTTCCTCAATAGATGAGTTTGCTCAGAAAGGTCAGTTGCTTGGTGCTATAAACTCGAAAAGCATTTGGGAAGTTTGGAACTATAATAAGTTGGATAATGGGGATCGTTTTTGTTCGGGGCTTTTATTCTGGTATCATAATTGTTCGATGAGGCAAGTAGCTTCTCGTATGTGGGATTGGTCGTTAGAACCAACAGCTTCGTTGTACCACACTGCTAATTCTTTAGAGCCTTTACATGCTCAGTTTGACTATATTAAAAACACGGTTTCTGTTATAAATGATTTCTATCATTCTTTTGATAATTACAAGGTAACCGCGCAGGTGTATGATATTAATAGTCGTAAGGTTCTGGAAGAATCTGCTACTATAAATCTGCCTGCCGATGGGGTTGCAAATGATGCATTAACCATTCATTTCCCAGAAGGGCTATCCCAAGTTCATTTTATTAAATTAATCCTGAAAGATGAAAAAGGGAAAGTTGTATCTTCTAATTTCTATTGGCGTTCAAACGATGAGTATGAGGGAAAGACGACTTTAACTGGACCGGTAGCTTCTGGTTTTGAGAATTTAAGTAAGCTTAAAACTTCAAAGGTAAAAATGAATTATAAGGTTAGAGAAGAGGGAGATATTTATTTTGTGGATATCACTTTGAAAAACACTTCTAAGCAGATTGCTTTCTTTAATCAGTTGCAATTCCTTACAGCAAAGATGAGCCCAATTCGTCCCTCTTTCTATTCGGATAACTTCTTTTCTTTGACTCCTGGTGAAAGTAAAAGGGTCACAATTGAAACTGCAAAAGAGAAGCTGGACGAAGGATTATTGCTGGTCTTGAAAGGATGGAATATCGATAACCAAAAATATAAACTAAAGTAAGCATGAGTAAAATGAATCTAAAGTTATTATTAGTCTCAGTTGCAGGGTTCTTTCTAAGTGCTTCTTCTGTGATTTCTTTTTCGGAGGATGAAGGTAATAAAGGTGATTCTAAATGGGTTCTGGGACCTTTTGTCCGTCCTGAAGGAGTTAATCCTGTCATTTCTCCGCAATCCACTTCTTTCTATTGTCCCATGCTGAAACAGCAAGTGAAATGGGAAGAGAGTGATACTTTTAATCCTGCGGCTACAGTTAAAGATAATAAGATCGTTGTGCTTTATCGAGCAGAAGATAACTCCGCACAAGGAATTGGTAAAAGGACTTCGCGTATCGGATATGCTGAAAGTGCTGACGGAATGACTATGACACGTTTGGATGCCCCTGTTTTATTTCCGGCAGAGGATAACTTCAAAGCTATTGATTGGCCGGGTGGGTGTGAAGATCCTCGAGTAGCGATGAGGGAAGATGGTTTATATGTGATGCTTTATACGGCATGGAACCGTAAAACGCCACGCCTTGCTGTTGCCACATCACGTGATTTGAGAACATGGACAAAGCATGGACTTGCTTTTGAAAAGGCATACAACGGACGTTTCACTAAAATGGCTAGTAAATCGGCTTCTATCTTAACCAAGGTGAAAGGGGATAAGTTGATCATTGATAAGGTTGATAATAACTATTTTATGTATTGGGGAGAATATGCTGTTCATGCTGCAGTTTCTGATAATCTGATTGATTGGTATCCGGTTTTAGATGAAAATAATGAATTGAGAAGCATTGCTAAACCTCGTAAAGGCCATTTCGACTGTCAGATGACAGAATGTGGACCTCCAGCTGTTCGGACAAAAAATGGGATTGTTCTTTTATATAATGGGAAAAATGCAGGAAAAGATAGGGATATGGATTATCCTGCTGGAGCGTATTGTGCCGGACAAATTTTATTAGATAATAATGATCCATACAAAGTGGTGGACAGATTAGATAAACCCTTTTTTGTTCCTGAAGCTCCTTTTGAGAAAAGTGGTCAATATAAAGACGGTACGGTTTTTATTGAAGGTTTGGTCTATCATAAAAGGAAGTTGCATCTTTACTATGGTTGCGCTGATTCAAAAGTTGCAGTTGCTGTAAGTGAGAATATTAATAATTTGTTGAATGTGAAATGAAATGTTTTGTTTAAGATATAAATAACGACTTATGATGTATAAAAAACTACTTTTATTATTGCTTTTCTTGCCTATTAACTTCGTGTGTGGACAGACTAAATTGTTGCAGGACTTTCCAGATGGATATTCTCCCAAAGAAATAGGAAGGCGTTTAGCTTATCGCTTTCTAGATGAAAAGCATGCATTGCATGCCGGAAAATGGATTGGATATCCGGAGACTTTCTATTGGAATGGTGCATTAAAATATGCAGCGGCAGTAAAAGATGAGAAACTTTTGAAGCTATTGCAAGATAAATTTGAACCATTGTTTACGGAGGAGAAGGCTTTGCAGCCTATAATGAATCATGTAGACCTCAATATGTTCGGGAGTTTGCCGTTAGAAATGTATCTAATAACGAAAGATAAGAAGTATTGGTATTTAGGATTACCTTATGCTGATAGTCAATGGGCAGTTCCTAGTAATGCAAAACCACAAGAGAAAGAATGGGACAATAAAGGATACTCGTGGCAAACACGTTTGTGGATTGACGATATGTATATGATAACAATAGTGCAAACTCATGCTTTCAAAGCTACGAAGGATAAAAAATATATTGATAGGGCTGCTAGAGAGATGGTCATGTATTTGGATGAGTTGCAACGTCCGAACGGCCTTTTTTATCATGCTCCAGATGTCCCTTTTTATTGGGGGCGTGGCAATGGTTGGATGGCTGCTGGCATGTCTGAGCTGCTGGGATGTTTACCTAAAAAGCATAAAGATCGGGCCCGTATACTAGAAGGTTATCAAAAGATGATGAAGAGCCTGAAGGAATATCAGAATGCAGATGGACTATGGAATCAACTGATTGATAAATCTGACTGTTGGACGGAGACATCTGGATCGGCTATGTTTACTTTTGCTTTTATTATGGGAGTTAAAAATGGGTGGTTGGATGCACAAGAGTATGCACCCGCTGCTCGCAAGGCTTGGATGGCTTTAGTATCTTATATCAATGAGAAGAATCAGTTAAGAGAGATTTGCGTTGGCACAAACAAGAAGAATGATGAAAAGTATTACTATGACCGTCCTCGGCGTACAGGAGATTATCATGGACAAGGGCCTATTCTTTGGTGTACTGCGGCCCTTTTGGAGAAATAAATAAACTTAGAAAGAGTAATAGAATTCAAGAAAACAACAATCTTTTGGTCAAAGATAGCTCTTGATGTTTTTTACTAGATCAGAATAATGGCTATGTTGGCTATGATCTATTGTCCCCTATTAAAAATAAAAGCATATCACTGCTGGCTAGCTGATTTAAAAGTTAGGTTGGTTGGCAGTGTTTTTTGTTTATTGGGATACGGTTTTGTTGTTATTGAGAAAATGAATTAGCTGGAATGGTTGGTTGTGAGAAAGTGCTCCTTTCTCTGTTAATTTGGTCAATATTTTATATTTATAGCACAATTTGTTTTATTTAAAATAGGGTGTGTTCCCTAACTTTGCCATAACGATTTAGTACTAACAGAATCAGGCTTGCTGATTTTATAATTTGATTTATATGAGGTTAAAATGTCTACTTTGCGGAATGGTATTTGTCGTATTTGTTGCTACAGCTCAGACAATTACAAGTTTACCGGATCGCATTTCTGCGGCTATTTCTTTGAAAGTTCAGGGAAATGAAGCGAAGCAATTTCCGCTAACTTTTCAACAATCTTTAGAGAACAAAAATACTTATCATCTGGAGGCTTCGGGGAAGATGCCTTTGTTTATCTCTCAAAAGGTACAGAATGAGAAAGGGAAAGCTCGGATGACAGTATATATAACGGCTATGGAGGATGCTTATTTCAATTATAGTCAGCAAGTAGCAACTAATTTTCGCCATGATGACTGCCTGTTTTATTTGCCTGGTTTCTGGTATCGTCGTAATTTGCGTTCACCTAAAGAAGCGCCTTCTTTTCACACTTCAGATAGTTGGACAGTACGTGAGGATAGGTTAAGTGCACCTCTTACCGGTATTTTTTCTGAGGAAGGGAAACGCTATATCACTGTAAATCGGTTGGATCAATTTACTGATGATGCGCTTGCTACACATCGTGAAGGTGAAGTTATTCTTTCGGGAAAAACATCTATAGGGTTTACTGGATTTGAAAATGAAAAAGGATTGGCTACTCTAACTTTCGGATTTCCTTATCGTGAAGCACCTAAGAGCTATATTCGGAAATTGACTTTGGCGCCTGAAGTAACAGCCTTTCAGCTTATAAAGAAGGGAGAAACTATTATATTGAACTGGGAAATAAAAGAGGGAAGTGCTGAAGATTATTCCGATTTTGTCCGCCAGGTTTGGAACGATTGCTATGATACTTATGCCCCCCAAAAAGTCCAAACTCCCTATTCTGTTAGTGATATGAAGCAAGTGCTTAGTGCTTTTTTTGTGAATAGTATAGTAGTTGATAAACCGTTAGTTTATAATTCTGGTATACATCTAAAAACTGATAAATGTTTACTGAATGGACAGACAGAAGTTGGATTTATAGGTCGTGTGCTCCTCAATGCTTTTAATGCCTGGGAATATGGTTGGGAATGTAACCGTGAAGAGCTGAAGAATAACAGTGCAAAGGTGTTTGATAGCTATTTAAAAAATGGCTTTACTTCATCTGGATTCTTTAAAGAGTCGGTAAATTTTGATCGCAATTTTGAGGATTCGGTTCATAGTATTCGCCGTCAATCAGAAGGACTTTATGCAATGCTTCATTTTCTAGCTTATGAAAAGAAACAGGGGCGGAATCATCCTGATTGGGAGCAAAGAGTAAAGGATTTGCTCGATATGTTCTTAAAACTACAGAATGCTGACGGCAGTTTCCCGCGTAAATTTCGTGATGATTTAACCCTTGTTGATAAAACTGGTGGAAGTACTCCATCGGCGACTTTGCCCTTAGTGATGGGATATAAATATTTTAAAGATAAGCACTATTTGATCAGCGCAAAACACACTGCTGAGTATCTGGAAAAGGAACTTATTTCTAAGGCTGATTATTTCTCTTCTACACTAGACGCGAACTGTGAAGATAAAGAAGCATCATTGTATGCTGCTACTGCGACTTATTATCTTTCTTTAATAACAAAAGGCGAGGAACATAAACATTATGCAGAACTGACAAAGAAGGCGACTTATTTCGCTTTGTCTTGGTATTATTTGTGGGATGTTCCCTTTGCGCCCGGACAAATGTTGGGTGATATTGGATTAAAAACAAGAGGTTGGGGGAATGTCTCGGTAGAAAATAATCATATAGATGTGTTTGTTTTTGAATTCGCAGATGTGCTCCGCTGGTTGTCAAAAGAATATAATGAAAACCGTTTTGCTGAATTTGCTGAAGTGATATCTACTTCAATGCGGCAGTTGTTGCCTCGTGAAGGGCATATGTGTGGGATTGCTAAAGTTGGATACTACCCTGAAGTGGTGCAACATACGAATTGGGATTACGGAAAGAATGGCAAAGGATACTATAACGATATCTTTGCTCCTGGGTGGACAGTTGCATCTTTATGGGAACTCTTCACTCCAGGACGTGCAGAAACTTTCCTCATGAAATAAATAGATGTAATGCGTTTTTCAGATGATAGTGGGTTGGAAATTGATAAGTTGATACACTAAAATTAAATATAGTGCTGTTATGACTTCAAGGAGAGAATTTTTAAAGAAAGCTAGTTTGCTCACGGCTGCTTTTGCCGTGCCTTCGGTGAATACGGATGCGGTGACTGCACAAAGTAAGATGCGGTTGAAGAATGCTAAGGTTGCAGTTGACGATCAATGGGATGTTATAGTTGTTGGTGGTGGACCTGCTGGTTGTACTGCAGCTATATCTGCAGCTAGAGAAGGAGCAAGAGTCTTGTTGATTGAAGCTATGGGGCAGCTTGGTGGAATGGGAACAGCCGGAATGGTGCCCTCATGGTGTCCTTTTTCTGATGGAGAGAAGATTATTTATAGAGGATTGGCTGAAAAAATATTTAAGGAATCTAGAGCGGCTGTTGCCCACGAAGGTAAGAACAAATTAGATTGGGTGAGCATAGACCCTGAAAATTTGATGACGATTTATGATCGTATGGTTGCTGAATCAGGGGCTAAGGTGCTTCTCTTCTCGCGAGTAGCATCCGTAGAAATGGCTTCAGATGATACTGTAGATGCCATCTTGGTGGCTAATAAGTCAGGCCTTACAGCTTTTAAGGCTAGTGTATTTATAGATGCTACTGGAGATGGAGATTTGGCCGCTTGGGCTGGTGCTCCTTTTAAAAGAGGTGATGCTGAAGGTAAAGTGCAAAGTTCTACTTTATGTTTTTCTTTTGCAAATGTTGACAGTTATCGTTATATGACTGGTCCTTCACTACATACAAGTAATAAAAATAGTCCAATTTATAAAGCGATAGCTTCGGGTAAGTATCCACTCATAGATAGCCATTTATGCAGTAACTTGGTTGGTCCTAATGTTGTTCAGTTTAATGCGGGTCATCTTGTAAATGTTGATTCAACGAATCCTTGGGAGATAACTCGTGCCATGGCTACAGGTAGACAAATCGCAGAGCAATATCTTGAAGCTTTGAAGGATGTTCAGCCACAAACTTTTGGCAATGCCTTTTTAGTAAAAACTGCGTCTTTATTAGGGGTTAGGGATAGTCGTAGGATTGAAGGTGATTATATCTTCACGGAGAAAGATTGGAGAGACCGTAGAACTTTTGCGGATGAGATTGGACGTAATTGTTATTATATTGATGTGCACAAACCTGGGCATAAAGCTACTCGGTATAAAAAGGGGGAATCTCATGGGATTCCATATCGCTGCCTGACTCCTAAAGGCCTTAAAAATGTATTAACTTCTGGGAGATGTATCTCTACTGATGAAGAAGCATTTGGAAGTTTGCGTGTGATGCCTCCTTGTCTAGTAACTGGAGAAGCTGCTGGTATGGCGGCTGTTCATGCAATGAAGCAAACAAAGAATGATGTGCATAAAATAGATGTTACTTTTTTGCGAAAGAGGTTGAAAGATGAGGGCTGCCTGTTTTACTAAGGTTGACAATACTTATGCTATAGAGCGACATTGCTATTTTGATTTTGGTAGGAATGTTGTATCTTTGTTTTAAAACTTTAAAGATGAACTTACAAAAACGCACTATAGTAAGCAAACCAGCTTGCTTGATTCTTTTTATACTTTTCTTGTTGTGTGGGCAAAATTCTGCTAGCGGAAAAGGCGTTTTTCCTTCTGATAAAGAGGATTCCTGCTTAGAAGCTTCTTATTTGCCTATAGCTGATCCTTATGTTATGCTTTATGAAGGTAGGTATTATGCGTATGGTACGGGTGGTACAACTGAGGGAGAAGGATTCGCATGTTTTTCTTCAAATAATCTAAAAGACTGGACTCGTGAAGAACAAGCTCTTTTTGCTAAAGATTCATATGGAAAGTGGGGATTTTGGGCTCCTGAAGTGTATTATATTGAGTCGAAAAAAAAGTTTTATATGTTTTATTCTGTAGAGGAACATATTTGTGTAGCTACATCGGATTCCCCTACGGGACCATTTAAACAAGAGATAAAGGAGCCTATTTGGAAGGAGAAAAGTATTGATTCTTCTTTATTTATCGATGATGATGGTACTCCATATCTTTATTTTGTTCGATTTACAGACGGAAATGTGGTTTGGGTGGCAGAGATGACTGATGACTTGATGGCGATTCGAACAGAAACATTGACCCAATGCATAAAAGCGGATAAGCCTTGGGAATTGTTGCAGGCCAAAGTTACAGAAGGGCCTTCAGTGCTGAAGAAAAATGGAATCTATTTCTTAATTTACTCTGCAAACCATTATCAGAATAAAGGTTACGGAGTTGGTTATGCTACATCTGATTCGCCAATGGGACCTTGGATTAAATCTGGTGGAAATCCTCTTCTGCAGAGTATTCCTGAACTGGGATTATTCGGTACTGGGCATGGTGCTCCATTTCAATGTATAGATGGAAGTTGGAAATATATTTTTCATGCCCACTGGAGCAAGGATAAGGTCCATCCACGTACCTCTTTCTTCAAAGGTTTTAGAATATCTGATCAAGGCGTTATCTCTATCAGTGGAGATGTTATTAAACCAAGAGTCTTAAAATAATCAATGGTTTGCTGGTTAACCTGCCCAGTTTTCTCTATCTAGGTTTCGGTAGCTAATTGCTTCTGCTAGATGTGAAGGTTTTATGAATTCAGCTCCCTCTAGATCGGCAATAGTACGGGCAACTTTTAAGATGCGATCATAAGCGCGAGCAGACAGATTGAAACGATCCATTGCTTGTTTGAGTAAATTTAGCCCATCTTTATCAGGGCGTGCGTAAGTAGATAACAGCTTACTGTTCATTTGGGCATTGCAGTAAATTCCGGGATCGTTTGCATACCGTTGTTCTTGTATTTGTCTGGCTCGTATCACTCTTTCGCGAATTGTAGCACTCGCTTCTCCTTGTCTCTGATCTGAGATTTTGTCGAATGGAACAGGTACAATTTCTATCTGAATATCGATTCGGTCTAATAGAGGGCCTGATATCTTATTTAGATATTTCTGAACTTGTCCCGGGCTACATACACATGGTTTTGTAGGATGGTTGTAATATCCGCAAGGACAAGGGTTCATAGAGGCCACCAACATTAGATTTGCCGGATAATTAATGGTACTTTTTATGCGAGAGATTGTTATTTGGCGATCTTCTAGGGGTTGGCGAAGGACTTCCAGTACACCTCTATTGAATTCTGGGAGTTCGTCTAAGAATAAGACCCCATTGTGTGCTAAGCTAATTTCTCCAGGCTGTGGATAGCTACCTCCACCCACCATTGCTACTTGCGAGATTGTGTGGTGTGGATCCCGAAATGGGCGTTGGGAAATTAGTGAGGAATCTTTATTTAATTTGCCTGCAACAGAATGTATCTTTGTTGTTTCTAAGCTTTCTCCAAGAGAAAGGGGCGGAAGAATCGAAGGCAATCTTTTAGCCATCATTGACTTTCCACTGCCAGGAGCACCTATCATTATTAGATTGTGTCCTCCAGCGGCTGCTACTTCTAAAGCCCTTTTCACATTTTCTTGTCCTTTCACATCGGCGAAATCTAAGCTAAAACTTGTTTGGTGCTGAAAAAATTCATCACGAGTATTTACAATTGTTTCTTGAAGTTTTTTTTCGTTGTTGAAAAATTGAATAACTTCTTTGATATTGTTGACTCCATATACTTTCAATTTATTGACCACTGCTGCTTCTCTTGCATTTTGCTGTGGTATTATGAGCCCATCAAAGCCTTCTTCTCTTGCTTTTATTGCTATGGGTAGTGCCCCCTTAATGGGCTGAATGGTTCCGTCTAAACTTAGTTCTCCCATCATAAGATAGCGAGACAATTTCTCTGAAGAGATGGTCTCACTGGCACCCAAGAGCCCTATAGCGAGTGGTAAATCATAAGCAGATCCTTCTTTTCGAATATCGGCAGGTGCCATATTGACAACTAAATTGGTAGTCGGCATTTTATAACCGTTAACTTGCAGTGCAGAGATGATTCGTTGATGGCTTTCTTTTACGGCAGAGTCGGGAAGACCAACAAGATAGAACATACAACCTCTGGAACTATTGACTTCGATTGTGATAAGTGTAGCATCAATCCCTTGAACAGCTGCTCCAAATACTTTTATTAACACGCTTGCCTCTATTTATTTTGTTTATTTCGATTCTTCTCTATAGCTTCATTTATAGCTTTATCTACCTCTTTTTTTAGTGATTCTCCAGCAATATCTCTGGCTATAATTTTACCTTCAGCAGAGAGCAGAATATTTAGAGGAATTTTGGTTACGGAAAATTGTTTGGCAATTTCTGCGTTTAGACCACCAAAGTTGCAAACTTGCTCCCAATTAAGAGTATCGTTTTTTATTGCTTTTTCCCATTCTTTCTTATCTAGATCCAGAGAAATGCCGAGCATACCCAAGTGGTTGCTTTTCTTATATTTAGCGTATAATGCTCTTAATACTTTATTGTTCTGTTTTTGAAAGGTATCGTTGCTCCATGAAGCCCAAAAGTTTATTAAAAGGCACTTACCTTTAAAGATCTCTGAGGAACGAGTAATTTTCTCTCCTTTGATATTTGGTAGACTAAAAAATGGGGCATATTTACCGAGATTCGATTTCTCAATTTGAGAAATTACTTCATTTAGATTTGCAATATAGGGTTTGTCCTGAAGTACTCCTGTCATTATAGAAATTAATTCTTTTATTTTAGCGTAGTCAGGTGATTGCATTTGAACAAAATACTTATCTAAAAGATATAAGCTAACTAATGAGGAATGGTGTTGTTTTATAAACTCTTCTGCTTTGTTTTGAATCTCTTTCTCTGACGTACTAGCCGATGTCGTTAAAGCTTTTTGGAAGTTATAAAATTCCTCATTGTGTATATTCCCATCAATGTTTAGTAGTTCTGGCTGAGTGATATTTCCTTTTATTTTAATTTTGTTGCTTTTATCTAAGAATATGGGATACTCTGTTTGGTCTTTGAGTAAAAGATAAGCAGGTGTAATTGTGTCTATTTCTGTTTGATAAGAGAATTTGTCGTTATTTACGTAGATGGTGTCTATCCTATCGTATAATTCGTCCATTCCATACAAATAGATTGTGTCGGTTCCAAGCCCTTCAATTTCCCCGTTGATAGTCACTTCGTTGGAGCTCTTTTTGCATCCAGATAGGGCAATAATAAGGAGGAGCAAAATACTATACTTTCTCATATCTTAGTTCTTTTCTGCGAAAGTACGATTTTTTACAGATAAAAAAAAGAATTGCCCGCCATTTGTATGACGAGCAATTCTCAATATCTAAAATAGGAGATAATCTCTTATTTAATGATGCTTACAAAATCTGCATTTGTGAAGAATTTAGAGAACTCTAAATCTGTAGCAGCTTTTTTAGCTAATGAAGGATCTTTAGCAACAGCGCTTTTCAAGCTAGTAGTTACCATAGAAGAGTTATTAGTTCTTGCTCCTAATACAGCCATCAAGTAGTCTGTGTATGCATCTGGTGTAGCAACGTTTGCCAAAGTATTTTTAGCTTTGTTGTAATCCTTAGCCAAGATTTGAGCTAAAGCAGCGCTATTAGTTTTAGCGTCACCGAATGAATTAACAGCTCTTTCATATTGACCTTGAGCAATGTATAAGTTACCCATAGATTCACCAAGTTCTTTAGTACCAGCAGCCTTACCAAAGTAAGATTCAGCAGCAGCTTTGTCGCCTTTGATTAAAGAAACTAAACCTAAGTTCATATTAACTTCAGGAGCAGCATTAACACTAGCAGCTTTCTTCAAATATGATTCAGCTTTGTCAACGTTACCTGCTTGATAAGCCAATTTACCAAGGTTATTGTAAGCACGATAGTCGTTAGGGAATTGTTTAGTAGCTTGAGTATAGATTGCTTCTTGTTTAGCTGCATCGTTAGTTAGTGTTGCTGCATATAACAACTCTTCGATGTTTAATTCAGAAGGTTTTGAAGCTGCAAGATTTGCAATCTCTTCATCAGATTTACCGATAATCTCGTAGTTCAAAGTCAAGCGAGAACGACGCAATTGTGGAAGAACATCATCTGCTAAGTTTTTATATACAGAAGAGATGTTTTTAATTTCTTGTTCTCTTTGTGCAGGATCTTGATACATAGATAATACGCGAAGGATTAGCTCTTTATCTTGAATGTTTGATTTAGACACTAACTCTTGGAAACCTTCCCAGTCCTGTGCAGTATATTTGGCATCTACTGGAGCTTCAATTTTATCTTTCTTCAAGTTCTTGTTCAACAATTTAGTAGTGTTGTTCTCACGATTCTCAGCAAGAGTAGTATTCAAACTAACACCACCATCAGGAGAAGCGTAAGCAGAAATTTCGATATTGCTGATTTTTTTGTTTGCTGCATCGTTAACATTAGCTACCTCTTGATTGAATTCTTTAGCAACTTTAATTTCACTTGAGCGGATGTTAGCTTGTTGAATCAAGAACATGATGTTTGCATCGTGTTTTTCCTTGATGATACGTTGGAAAGCATCTTCACCCAAAGCTGGGTTTGCACTTCCCAAGGTGTTGTTAACTAGCTCAGAAGTAGAGATGACACCATCAGCTACTTTAACTGCTGGAATAACAACTTCTTTATTACCAACTTTAGCTTTAAATTCAAGCCATAACTCTGATTTAGCCATTTCTGGGACATAATCAAAAGAGGTTTTCATGGTATAGCTACCACCTACTTTGTAAGAGATAGTTTGATCATTTCCTTCAACTTTCTCTCCTTGGAAAACAGCACTTTGTCCTTTTACTTCTCCACCGTTCCATTTCAAGACCGGAGTTACTTCTACAACAGCTTTTTTCTTAAAATACTTTTCAGGGAATTTACCATTGATTGTAGCAGGAACTTTGCCTCCTACTGCCTCCAATACTTGAGGAGTCACAGTGAAGTAATCTGCTGAAAGGGGACCCATTTTTTTGCACGAGGAGAAAAGTGCAACAACAATTGCCATGAGTAAAGGCAAATACAACTTCTTAGTCATTTTAGGTATAAATTAAATGTTTGTAATTGAAATATCGTCCTATTTATAACCCTTTTTAGATTCCTATTAAAGGAAAACATCGCAAAGATATTAAATCTTAATATATTTATTAGGTTAGCGACTGGTTTTTATCATAATTTAATGAAAATATTGCCCTTTTTCTTTCCTAAATTTAATATTTCTTGGATGGTGCTCAATGATCTCGCTCCGAAGCATGTTTCGGTCAATATGTGTATATATCTCGGTTGTTGCAATAGATTCATGCCCAAGCATACATTGAATTGCCCTTAGATTGGCACCTCCCTCAAGTAAATGGGTCGCGAATGAGTGACGGAAAGTATGTGGACTAATATTCTTTGTGATACCTGCTTCTTGTGCTAATTCTTTAATCATGTGAAAGATCATAATTCGTGAAAGTGATTTACCTCTTCGTTGGCTTACAAAAACAAAATCTTCATACTCTTTTTTCACTTCTATTTGGTTGCGATCACTCAAATAGAGATTTATTTCGTTGATAGCGCGTGGTGAAATCGGTACAAGGCGTTGTTTGTTCCCTTTGCCTTCAACTTTAATGAAGCCTTCTTTAAAATAAAGATCGGACAATTTTAATCCTGTTAACTCTGAGACCCTTAGCCCGCAGCTGTATAGCGTTTCAAGAATCGCTCTGTTGCGTTGTCCTTCTACTTTGCTACGATCTACTGATGATATAATAGAATCTATTTCTTCTATAGTAAGAACCTCTGGGAGTTTGAACCCGATTTCAGGGCTTTCTAATAATTCACTAGGGTCGGTTTTTAAGTATTCTTCAATAACCAGAAATTTGAAAAATGATTTGATGCCTGAAAGAATACGAGCTTGTGACCGAGCATGAATGCCTATGTCATGGAGCCCTGCAGAGAAGCGTTGCAAATCAGTAAGGCTGGTTTCCAATATCTCAATAGATTCTAAGGTTAAGAAACTTAAGAGCTTATCAAGGTCAGTCAGATAAGCATCCAGAGTATTAACCGATAATGCCTTCTCTAGCTTAAGATATTGTCGGTATTTTTTTATTATTATACCTTGTTGCTCCTTCTTTCTCTTTTTTTCGTTGATTTCCATTTCTTTTTTCTACCTTTGTAGCCTGAAATATTGTTCTTTGGATACAAAGATATTAAAAAAACAGCGTTATGCGATGAGGATACAAATTATAAATGGACCGAACATTAATCTGTTGGGGAAACGTGAACCTTCCATCTACGGAAGTGTTACATTTGAAAGCTATCTAGATGATCTTCGCAAAAGTTATGATAAAGTGGAGATCGACTATTTTCAATCTAATATTGAGGGCGAAATGATCGATTGCATTCAGCAAGTAGGGTTTGATGCCGATGGTATTATCTTGAACGCTGGAGCCTATACTCATACTTCTATTGCTTTGCAAGATGCGATTCGTGCTATAAACGCTCCTGTCATTGAAGTGCATATTTCTAATGTACATAGTCGTGAGCCTTTTCGACATGTGTCCATGATTGCAAGTGCTTGTCGTGGTGTAATTTGCGGCTTCGGATTGAATTCTTATCGTTTGGCTTTAGAGGCTTTGTTAAATAGTAAATAAAGGTATTAATATTTAAATAGGTGAAAAAGGGTATGTTACTGAAACAGACTAAAATCGTTGCTTCCATTTCGGATAGACGTTGTGATGTGGACTTTATCAAACAATTGTTTGAAAGTGGTATGAACGTGGTGCGCATGAATACTGCTCATGCTAGCCGTGAAGGATTTGAGGCCTTAATTGCAAACGTGCGTAGCGTGTCTAACCGTATTGCAATTCTTATGGATACTAAGGGACCTGAAGTGCGAACAACTGCCAATGCAGAGCCAATTCTATATAAGATAGGCGATAAAGTGAAGGTGGTAGGTAATCCAGATTTGGAGACTACTCGTGAGTGTGTCGCAGTTTCATATCCCAACTTTGTAAATGATTTAAATATTGGAGGTGCTATCCTTATTGATGATGGAGACCTTGAACTTGAGGTTATCGATAAGACGGATGAATACTTGATGTGTGAAGTGAAGAATGAAGCTACATTGGGAAGCCGTAAAAGTGTGAATGTTCCTGGTGTTCGTATAAACTTGCCTTCTTTAACTGAAAAAGATCGTAATAATATCCTTTATGGTATTGAGAAGGACATTGATTTTATAGCTCATTCATTTGTTCGTAATCGACAAGATATCCTTGATATTCGTGAAATCCTTGATGCTCATAATAGTGATATCCGAATTATCGCGAAAATTGAAAATCAAGAGGGCGTGGATAATATTGACGAAATTCTTGAAGTGGCAGATGGTGTTATGGTAGCTCGCGGTGACTTAGGAATTGAAGTTCCACAAGAACGGATTCCTGGAATTCAAAGAATATTAATTCGTAAATGTATCTTAGCCAAGAAACCGGTAATTGTTGCTACACAAATGTTGCACACAATGATTAATAATCCACGCCCTACTCGTGCAGAAGTTACGGATATTGCTAATGCAATTTACTACCGTACGGATGCATTGATGCTCAGTGGCGAAACTGCTTATGGGAAATATCCTTTGGATGCTGTAAAAACAATGACCAAGATTGCTGCTCAAGCAGAAATGGATAAGTTGGAAGAGAATGATATCCGAATTCCTCTCGATGAAGATAGTAATGATGTTACAGCTTTCCTTTCTAAACAAGCAGTAAAGGCTACCTCTAAACTTAAAATAAGAGCTATCATAACGGATAGTTATAGTGGAAGAACAGCTCGTAACTTAGCTGCATTTCGTGGTAAATATCCCGTAATTGCTATTTGTTACAAAGAGAAAACGATGCGTCACTTGGCTCTTTCTTATGGAGTAGAGTCTATTTATATGCCTGAATTAGCTAACGGTCAAGAGTATTATTTTGCCGCTTTACGTCGTTTATTAAAAGAAGGACGTTTGCAGCCGACTGATATGGTAGGTTACTTAAGTAGCGGTAAAGCAGGAACTCAAACTTCATTCCTTGAAATTAATGTTGTGGAAGATGCATTGAAGCATGCTTCTGAAACAGTATTGCCTAATAATAATCGATATTTATAATTGTTGATTGGAGCGGACGCTTATGCAGGAAACTGATTCCATCGATGAATATATTTTGCAGCATATTGATGTGGAGAGTGAGTATTTGAGAGCCCTCTATCGCGATACGCATGTGAAACTTCTCCGCCCTCGAATGGCTTCTGGCCATTTGCAGGGGAGAATATTAAAGATGTTTGTTGAAATGATTCGTCCGCAACAAATTTTAGAAATCGGTACATATAGTGGCTATTCAGCTCTTTGTCTTGCCGAAGGTTTGCCCGAAGGTGGATTCTTACATACATTTGAGATAAACGATGAGCAGGAAGATTTTACACGTCCTTGGCTCGAAAAATCAGCTTTTGCTGATCGCATTCGTTTTTACATTGGTGATGCTCTAGAGCTTGTACCTTCATTGGGAGTTATATTCGATATGGCTTTTATTGACGGTGATAAGCGCAAATATATAGAATGTTATGAGATGGTTTTGAAGCATCTATCTCCTGGAGGATACATTATAGCAGATAATACATTGTGGGATGGACATGTCCTTGAAGAGCCTCATCAATCGGATGCTCAAACCATTGGAATAAAAGCCTTTAACGATTTAGTTGCTGTAGACGATAGGGTGGAAAAGGTAATTTTGCCATTGCGTGACGGATTGACTATAATAAGAAAGAAATTTAATGTGTAAAAATTAACTAGCAATGGAAACAACCAGACAGAATAAAATATCCCGTTTGTTACAGAAGGAATTGAGTGAAATATTCCTCCTCCAGACAAAAGCAATTCCTGGCACACTAGTGTCTGTTAGTGCTGTTCGTATTAGTCCTGATATGAGTATTGCACGTGTTTATTTAAGTGTTTTCCCTTCTGATAAAGCGGACGAAATGGTGAAGAACATTAATGAAAATATGAAATCAATTCGTTATGAGTTGGGAACTCGTGTGCGTCATCAACTCCGAATAATTCCTGAATTGAAATTTTTTGTAGATGATTCTTTAGATTATATTGAGAAGATTGATTCTTTGTTGAAGTGAATTTCCCCTTTTACATAGCTCGGCGTTATCTTTTCTCTAAAAAGAAGCATAATGCTATCAATATTATATCCGGTGTATCTGTTTGTGGTGTTGCTTTAGCAACTTTAGCTTTGGTTTGTACACTATCCGTTTTTAATGGATTTCAGGATATGGTTGCTAGCTTTTTTACAGCTTTTGATCCACAGCTCAAAATCACAATACGTGAAGGTAAGGTCTTTGATAGTAAAGATGAGCAAATAGTTCAGGTTCTTGCACTATCTGAGGTGGCAGTCTCTACTGAAACATTAGAGGAGAACTCAATGGTTCAGTATAAAGATCGTCAAGCTATGGTCGTTTTAAAAGGAGTAGAAGATAATTTTGAACAACTAACTGCTATTGATAGTATCCTTTATGGAGCTGGGAAGTTTCTTCTTCACGATTCGATAGTTGATTATGGTATAATGGGAGTAGAGCTTGTATCTAAGTTAGGGACCGGGCTCGAATTTGTTGATCCTTTGCAGGTTTACCTTCCCAAGCGTAATGCAAAGGTAAATATGGCTAATCCCGGAGCTTCTTTTAGTCGAGATTACCTTTATTCTCCTGGGGTAGTGTTTGTGGTTAATCAGGAGAAATATGATGGGAATTATATTCTTACTTCACTAACTTTTCTTCGCCATTTGCTGAATTATTCTACTGAGGTTTCTGCCATTGAGCTTAAACTGAAACCGGATGTAGATATTGTGGCTCTACAGGAAAAAATACAGCGCATTCTTGGAAATCGTTTTATTGTGCAAAATCGCTATCAGCAGCAGGCTGATGTCTTTAAAATAATGGAGATTGAGAAACTTATCTCTTATCTATTTCTCACTTTCATTCTGATGATCGCTTGTTTTAATGTGATCGGTTCTCTTTCTATGTTGATTCTCGATAAGAAGGACGATGTGGTGACGTTACGAAGTCTTGGTGCCAGCGATAAAGTTATATCTCGTGTCTTTCTTTTTGAAGGAAGGTTAATTTCATTATTCGGCGCTATATCTGGTATTGTATTGGGCTTGATATTGTGCTTTATTCAGCAGAAGTTTGGTGTAATTTCATTAGGTGGAGGAGGCGGAACTTTTGTGGTAGATGCTTATCCAGTAAGTGTACATGCTTGGGATGTCTTGTTGGTTTTTGTCACTGTATTGGCTGTTGGATTCTTGTCCGTATGGTATCCAGTTCGTTATCTGAGCAAAAGACTTTTATAGAATTCTTTTTTACTATGAGGATTCTTCTTTTTGAATTGGGGGATTTGTTTTTCGTATTTTCTTATTCGTTGTTAGAGAACTGTTTGATTTTAAATCAACGATAGCCTTTATGAAGATCTCTTGATGCTCTGTTTATAATTTAACGAGATTACTTTTGTCAGCTTTTCTCTTGCCAATTAGCTAAGAATGCATACCTTTGCACAATGATGACAATTAAATCGGATTTGGTTTTGTAAACAATCTGCGTTTTTTGCAGATTGTCCTTTCGTTTTCTCTCGGATAGTTCTTTTTCGAGAGTGATTCTCTATTATTTTAATTTAAGTTTAATTTGTGTACAATGGGTTAGCTGTTGATGCGTTTCCTTGTATGCATAATAATACATTACGATAATGAATAACGAAAACAAAACAATTCATGAATTCGATCTTAATTTAATTAGTGATTATTTCTCAACTATGGAGCGTCAAGGGCCAGGTAGTCCTGAAGCTACACTGAAAGCATTGAACTTTGTCGACAATCTTACGGATAAATCAGTGATTGCTGACCTTGGTTGCGGGACAGGCGGTCAGACAATGGTGCTGGCTGAACATGTTCAGGGGCAGATTATTGGACTTGATTTCTTATCAGGTTTTATTGATCTTTTTAATTCTAACGCAAAACGTCTTAAATTTGCGGATAGAGTGAAAGGGGTTGTTGGGTCTATGGACGATTTACCCTTTCATGAACAAGAACTAGATCTAATTTGGTGTGAAGGAGCTATCTATAATATTGGTTTTGAACGAGGTCTCAATGAGTGGCGTAAGTATCTTAAAACAGGTGGCTATCTTGTTGTTTCTGAGAGTTCATGGTTTACTGACGAACGGCCATCAGAAATTAACGATTTCTGGGTTGATGGATATCCTGAAATTGATACATTACCAAATCAAGTAGCTAAGGTGTACAAGGCTGGCTATCTTCCTGTAGCTACATTTGTTTTACCTGAAAATTGCTGGACTGAGCATTACTTTGCTCCGAAGGTCATGGCACAGGAGATTTTTCTAAAGAAATATGCTGGTAATAAAATTGCGGAAGAATTTAGCTCCTTTCAAGCAATGGAAGCTGAACTTTATCGGAAATATAAAGAGTATTATGGCTATGTGTTTTTCATTGCAAAAAAGGTAAGGGAATGATTCAATTGATTAATTATGGCTGGAATAATCATTTAAGCCAATTAAAGCATATATCGAAATATAATGCCTTAAGTCATGGACGCATATCTACTGTACATAGAACATGCTATGAAGTTGTATCTGATAGTGCATCATTTATATGTGAATTGACGGGAAGTCTTAAATATGGGAAATCTGAGTTTGATTTACCCTGCACAGGTGATTGGGTTATTTTTCAAACATTTGATAATTGTCATGGCATTATAGTTGAGCTGTTTCCACGTGAAAGAGTTTTATGTCGTAAAAGAAGCGGGACAGTAGCTGGAAAACAAGCGATTGCATCATTTGTTGACAAGGCGTTCATTGTGCAAAGTCTTGATCATAATTTTAATGTACGTAGAGCAGAACGTATTATAGCGCAGATTATGGATGAAGATATAAGTCCGGTGTTGATTTTAAACAAGTCCGATTTAATCTTTGATAAGCAGCATATTGAAACCCAATTAAAGCATATTTCTTGTCGAATACCGATTCTTTTCACTAGTATAATGGAGTCAAAAACGATTTCTGAATTACAGGAATTTATTATGGATGGTGAAACTGTAGTCTTTATCGGTTCTTCCGGGGTGGGTAAAAGCTCTTTGGTGAATGCTCTTTGTGGTATTTCTACTTTGTTAACTTCAGAAGTTAGTCAATCTACAGGAAAAGGACGTCACACTTCTACCCGTAGTGAAATGCTGTTGATGGATGGTGGAGGAGTCTTGATTGACACTCCGGGTGTGCGAGAGTTTGGGCTCGCGATTGATAATCTCGACTGTTTTGAGGACGTAATGGATATCTCAGATTATTCTAAATTGTGCCGTTTCAGTGATTGTAAGCATGAAAGTGAGCCCGGTTGTGCAGTCATAAAAGCTGTTGACGATGGGTTACTGGATCGAGGGGTTTATGAAAACTATTTGAAGCTTAGGCGAGAGGTGTGGCATTTCTCGGCTTCAGAACATGAGAAACGAAAGAAAGATAAATCTTTCGCCAAACTTGTGGGGGAGGTGAAAAAGCATAAATCTCGCTTCTAATTTTATATATCAGGTATGGAGTTGCCTCATGTATCCTATTAAGGTGGTTGATTTCAACTCTTTATCCTATATATATTGAAAAAAGCAAGGCGCAGATTGGAGATGTGAGTCTCAATTCTGCGCCTTTTTCTTTGTCAGAAAAGTGATTACTTCACTTCCCAAGTATCATTTGTCATCAATAACTCTTGGAAATTATGATATTTCTTCTTGTTTTTGACTTCCTCTATTTGTTCCGTTACAGCATCATTGTATGTAGGGGCTTCCACTTCACGAATCACACCTAGTGCAATTGGGAAATCTGGTCCTTCCATAAGTGCTAATTTTAATTGAAGAGTATTGTCTTCGCAATGAGCATCATGAATTAAAATATCTTTCTCTGTTATGCCATTCTCTCCAAGCTTTACTACTTTCAGTCCGAAGCCTTCTTGCATTAAACCGAATTCTTTATTTTCACCAAACAACATCGGTTTCCCATGTTCCAGATAAATTGCATTCTTAGCACGTCCTTCTTTAGTCGCTACTGAAGCGTGAGTCCCATCGTTGAAAATAACGCAGTTTTGTAACACTTCTACAACAGAGGCCCCTTTATGGTTGGCTGCCGTTTTCAGCACTTCTATAGAAGCAGCAGCGTCTACAGCAATGCAACGTGCAAAGAAACGTCCACGAGCTCCAAAAGCAAGTTCTGCCGGATGAAAAGGATCTTCTACCGTTCCGTAAGGGGATGACTTTGTGACAAGTCCTCGTTCTGATGTTGGTGAATATTGTCCTTTAGTCAATCCGTATATACGGTTGTTGAGCAGGATCATGTTTAGGTCAATGTTTCGACGAAGAGCATGAATAAAATGGTTACCACCAATTGCCAAACCATCTCCGTCTCCAGATATTTGCCAAATGGATAAGTTTGGATTAGCTACCTTTGCACCTGTAGCAACAGCTGCTGCGCGCCCGTGTATTGTATGGAAGCCATACGTATTAACATAATAAGGCAGGCGAGAAGAACAGCCGATACCAGAGATCACGGCAATATCGTGTGGAGCTACTCCTAATTCAGCCATTGCCTTGTGCAGCGAGTTTAGGAAAGCGTGGTCACCGCATCCCGGACACCAGCGAGGTTGGCCTGATTTATAATCTTGTACGGTATATACTTTATCACTCATCTCTTATTCCTCCAATAGTTTAGTAAATGCATCTATCAATTCTCTCGTAACGAAAGGCTGTCCTTTCACTTGGTTGAACTGGCTGAGATTAATTCCTGGTACTTTCATGCGAAGGTATCCAGCAAATTGTCCCAAGTTCTGTTCTGCTACCACGACTTTCTTATATTTACGTAGCACGTTAGCTGTATTTTTGGGAAGCGGATTGATGTATTGGAAGTGTGCAAAAGCAACTTTCTTACCTTGTTCGCGCATGAAATCCATAGCTAGACGTAAGTGTCCGTATGTTCCTCCCCAGCCAACAATCAGTAAATCTGCGTCTTCATCACCCATCACTTCAAGTTCAGGAATATAGTCTGCAATTTTATCTACTTTAGCTTGACGTAAGTTCACCATATTATTATGGTTTTCTGATTCTGTAGAGATAGCACCTGTTTCGTTGCTCTTTTCAAGTCCACCAATACGGTGCATAAATCCTTCAGTGCCGGGAGTAGCCCAATAACGTACTCCTGTTTCTTCGTTACGTTTATATGGCGTCCAGGTTTCAGCCATGTCAGGTGTTACGTATGGAGGTTTGATAGGAGGATATTCGTTTAAGTTCGGAAGTTTCCAAGCTGCTGATCCATTGGCAACAAAGGCATCAGTGAGCAAAACAACAGGTGTCATATGCTCCAATGCGATTTTTGCAGCCATATAGGCAGCATCGAAGCAGTTGGTTGGTGAAGTAGCAGCGATAACTGGCATAGGACTTTCGCCGTTACGTCCATAGAGAGCTTGAAGCAAATCAGTTTGTTCCGATTTTGTTGGCAGACCTGTTGAGGGGCCACCACGCTGTACATTTACAACTACTAGTGGAAGTTCAGCTATTACAGCCAGATTCATTGCTTCACTTTTCAAACAAATACCTGGACCTGAAGTGGTTGTCACGGCCAATGCACCAGCAAAGGCTGCACCAACAGCAGAAGCACAGCCAGCGATTTCGTCTTCGCATTGTACTGTCTTTATTCCTAGAGATTTGTGTTTAGATAGTTCATGCAGAATGTCCGTAGCTGGTGTAATCGGATAAGACCCCAAATACAATTCCAAACCTGCTTTTTCAGCCGCTGCAATTAGTCCGTATGAAGTGGCTTTGTTGCCGTTAATGTCAGTATAAAGTCCTTTTGATTTCGGCGCTTTACTTTCAATTTTATATGTTGAGGTTGAAGCATGAGTATTGGCACCATAGTTGTAGCCATCATTCAACACTTTAATGTTTGCTTCTGCTATTTCAGGTTTCTTTGCAAATTTCTGGCGCAACATTTTCTCAGCTGCTGCTAGACTACGGTTAAATAGCCAACAAACTAATCCGAGAGCAAACATATTTTTGCAACGGAGAATAGACTTGTTTTCTAGTCCAGAGTCTTTCAAACTCTCCTTGCACATAGAAGATATAGGAACCTCTAAAATTTCTTGTTTGATACCTAACTCCTCAAAGGGATTGTTTGTATTGAATTTTGCTTTCTCCAAATCTCTTGCTCCAAAAGAGTCTGAGTCGGTGATAATGAGTCCCTGCGGTTTACAAAATTTGACTTGAGTTTTAAGAGCAGAGGGATTCATTGCTACTAAGACGTGGCAACGGTCTCCTGGAGTGTATACTTGTCCTGCGCCGATGTGTACCTGAAAGCCAGAAACACCTGTCAATGAGCCTTGCGGGGCGCGAATGTCTGCCGGATAATCGGGGAATGTACAGATGTCATTACCTACTGTAGCCGACACGTTCGAGAAGATGTTACCTGCCAGCTGCATTCCATCGCCGGAGTCGCCAGAGAAACGTACTACGACTTCCTCCAATTCTTTAACCATCATTTCGTCTGCCATAACTTTAATTACTATATTTGATTTTGAAACTGATTTTGCTTTCAATTTGTGAGAACAAAGGTCGGAAAGTTAATCGAATTATCAAAATAATTCGTTCCTTATTGTCCTATTGTCGCTAAATAATTGAATTTACTGAAAGGAACTTGTATTTTTATTCTTGTGTAATCAACATAAACCGTTATCTTTGCAACCTAAATAAAAGCGGCCTTGTAGTTCAACGGATAGAATAGAAGTTTCCTAAACTTTAGATAGGGGTTCGATTCCCCTCGAGGCTACTTAAGAATATATCTAGGAATGGAGTTGTTGCGACTCTCATATTGTATTGAATTTTAGTTTCACAATGGTTTCTTTTCAGATAAACATCTTATAGCTTCTATTTGTTTAATAATCAATATAAAAAGCCTCTTCCGAATGTACGGAAGAGGCTTTTTGCTTTATTGAAGTTTATTATTCTTCAGTTGTTGGTACTGTTTCTGATTTTTTGTTCTTCATCATATTGTAAGCAATCGGAGATGCAATAAACAATGAAGATAAAGTTCCGATAACTACACCGAGGATCATTGCGAAAGCGAAACTACGAATAGAGTCACCACCCAAGATGAAGATACATAAAAGCACGATCAATGTACTCATAGAAGTGTTGACTGTACGTGCTAGAGTTGTATTCAGTGAGTCGTTAAAGAGCTGACGCTTGTCACGTTTCGGGTATAGGCCGAAGAACTCACGTACACGGTCGAAAATAACCACCTTATCATTGATAGAATAACCAATAGCTGTCAGAATAGCTCCGATGAACGTTTGGTCAATTTCCAATGAGAAAGGAACAATGCCCCACAACAGTGAATAAGCACCAATAATCATTACGGTATCGCAAGACAATGCAACGATAGAACCGATACTATAAGATATATTGCGGAAACGGATTAAGATGTATACTCCGATAGCAATCAATGCTAATACAACAGACCAGATAGCACCTGTTTTAATGTCATCTGCTATACTTGGACCTACTTTTTGTGAGCTGACGATACTACCACCAGTGTGGTTATCACGATCAATGAAAGTAGCCAATGTGATGTCTTGTGTCAGCAATGGTTTTAACGTTTCATATAGATAAGATTCAATTTCTGAGTCAACATTGTTACCGGCATCCTCAATACGATAGTTTGTACTGATACGTACTGTCTTTTTGTCGGTACCAATTGCAATCACACTAACATTAGCGCCTTCGAATTTGCTTGCAATCAAATCACGAACTTGTTCAGGTGCTACAGGATTTTCAAATTGTACTTTAAAGTTACGTCCACCAGTAAAGTCGATACTTTGACTTAAACCACGTACAACGAATGAGCCAAGGCATATAACGATGATGGCGCAGACAACAACTAATGATTTCTTATTGCTTCCCATGAAGTCGAAACGGCTATTTACCATAAGGCTCTTTGAAACCTTTGAAGTAAATGTCAAATTCAACCATTTGTCTTTATTCATGAAGTGTTCGTAAACCAAACGAGTCATAAATACTGCAGTAAAGAAGGAAACCAAGATACCGATGATTAGAGTCGTTGCGAAACCGCGAATCGGACCTGTACCGAAGTTGAACAGAATGATACCTGTTATGATAGAGGTAAGGTTTGAGTCGAAGATTGCAGAGAAGGCATTAGAATAACCGTCCGCCAATGCTTTCTTCACGCCCTTGCCAGCACGAAGTTCTTCTTTTGTACGTTCGTAGATAAGAACGTTTGCATCCACAGCCATACCCAATGAAAGTACCATACCGGCAATACCAGACATTGTTAATGCTGCTTGGAAAGACGATAAAATTCCTAGTGTAAAGAAGAAGTTGAGGAACAAAGCTCCGTTGGCAACCATACCTGGGATGAAACCGTACATTGTACACATATAAATCATCAACAGGATCAGAGCCACTACGAATGAGAAAATACCTGCGTTGATAGATTCCTGACCTAGAGAAGGACCAACGATATCTTCTTGTACGATGTGAGCTGGAGCTGGCATCTTACCTGACTTCAGTACGTTAGCTAAGTCCTTTGCCTGTTCTGGAGTAAAATGGCCAGTGATTTGTGAGCGTCCACCCGTAATCTCAGAATTTACGTTTGGAGCAGAATATACATAGTTATCAAGAACGATAGCTATAGAGCGTCCAATGTTTTGTTTGGTCAACTGTGCCCAACGACGTGCTCCATCAGAATTCATGCTCATGCTTACAGCAGGTTTGCTGAATTGGTCGAATTCATCTTTAGCGTCAGTAACTACGTCGCCTTCAAGTGGCGCTTTTCCGTTACGTTCGGTAGATTTGATTGCGTAAAGTTCGAAAGTTTGCCCTTTCTTATCAAATTCAGAAGGAGAAACACCCCATTTCAAACGAAGATCTTTAGGAAGATCAGCCTTGATTTCGGGCATGCTTAAATATTTATTAATATCAGCAGTATCTTTGTAATTTGCGTAACCCACTATAGGACCTTGACCGCTTGAGTTCAACTGAAGCATAGCCAATAAAGGATATTGCTTTTTCAGTTCTTCTATGTTTGCACCGGCTTTCTCATCCTTTTTAGCATCTCCTTTCAGAGTAGCAGCAAGGCTGTCGGCAACACTGATTGTTTTGTTCTCTGTAACTTCAGCCACAGCAGCATTTACTTCTTTAGTAGAATCTACTGCGGTAGAGTCTGTAGTCGTTTCGTGAGCTAGAATAGCACGCAATTTAGAATCAGCAGACTGCATGGCTGGGAGAACTTCTTTAGCAGTATATGTTTCCCAGAATTCAAGGTTAGCTGAACCTTGTAGAAGTTTTCTAACACGCTCCGGCTCTTTGATACCTGGTAGTTCCACCATGATACGTCCCATTTTGTCTTCAAGACTTTGGATATTTGGCTGAACAACTCCAAATCGGTCAATACGGGTACGGAGTACGTTAAATGAATTTTCGACAGCGGCTTTTACTTCCTCTCTCAAAACTTTTTCTACTTCGGCGTCGGTTGATTTTTGGTTAACTTTGTCTTTCAACTGTTGCGTAGCGAAGAGTTCGGAAAGTTTTGCGCCTGGAGCAGCTTTCTGGTATTCTTTAACAAATAGGGTGATGACATCATCTTGGCTGTTAACAGCTTGTTTTTCTGCCTCTCCCAATGCTTTGTTGAAAGCTTCGTCAGGTTTGTTGTCTGCTAATGCTTTGATAACATCAGGTACTGAAACTTCAAGGATAACGTTCATACCGCCCTTTAGGTCCAAACCTAAACTAATCTCCATTTCTCGACAATCTTTCAGCGTCCAGTTACCCAGCCATACTTTCTCGTTCGAGAGAGAATCAAGGTAGTCCTGTTCTACTTTCGGGTCGCCTTTCGCAATCTCTTTCGCCTTGCTAATGTAATGGCGAGTTACGAAGGAGAAGGAGAGGTAGAACACGCATACCAGCGTGAGTAATACCGCAAAAACCTTTACAAATCCTTTGTTTTGCATTTTACTTTTAATTTATGATGATTACTTTTTTAATTTAATTTTCAGTTAAATTATGTCGTATACAAGTCTTTTTTGCTGCATACAAGGCTGCAAATATAGTTTTTTTTTCACATTCATAGGTAATAAGCCCTCAAATATTTGATGTTTAAGGGCTATTTTGCCGTTTTATTTCATTCCTCTGTTTTTCAGTAGAGGCTCCAGACTTGGTTCTGTTCCGCGGAATTTCTTATAAAGTGTCATTGGGTCTTCACTGTTTCCTTTTTCCAATACGTTATGGCGGAAAAGATCAGCTGTTGTCTTATCGAATATTCCATGTTCTTTGAAGGCCTCAAATGCATCATTGTCAAGTACATTTGCCCAAAGATAGCTGTAGTATCCGGCTGCATATCCGCCAATGATGTGATTGAAGTAAGTTACTCTATATCGAGGAGCTATTTCAGGAATAAGACCAAGCTTATCCATAGCTTCTTTTTCAAATTTGGTAACATCTAAATTCTTTACATCAGTGATCATGTGTAGGTCCATATCAAGAATGGCAGCAGCCAATAACTCAGTAGTCATAAATCCTTGATTAAAGGTCTTCTGTTTTTGTATCTTTTCGATGATCTCATCAGGAATAACTTCTCCTGTTTTGTAGTGTTTGGCATACATTTTCAGCACTTCAGGTTCTGTAGCCCAGTGTTCGTTAATTTGTGACGGTAGTTCAACGAAGTCTCTTACAACGTTGGTTCCTGATGTTCCTTTATATTGGCATTTGGAAAGCAAACCGTGCAGAGCATGTCCAAATTCATGGAAAAGCGTCTCTACTTCATCCATTGTAAGGAGTGATGGTGTGTCGCCAATAGGTTTGGTGAAGCTACATACATTGCATATCAATGGACGAGTTGTACCTTGTTGTTCGCGATAGTTGCTCATCCAAGCACCGCCTCTTTTGCCAGGACGTGGGAAATAGTCAACATAAAAGATTCCGAGTTGCGAACCATCAGCATCTTTCACTTCGAATACTTCCACATCAGGATTGTAGGTTGGGACACCTTCTATTTTGGTCAGTGTGATTCCGTATAGTTTATGGGCAACTGTAAATGCTCCTTCGCGTACATTTTCCAATTTGAAATAAGGTTTTGTTTCTTCCTCAGAAAGATCGTACTTTTCTTTTCTGAGCTTTTCAGTGTAATACCACCAATCCCAAGCTTCGAGTTTTTCTCCTTTACCTTCTTTATCCATAAGTTGTTGAAGCTCGGCAGCTTCAGCTTTAGCTTTTGGCAGTGCATAACTCCAAAGATTATTTAGCAGATTCATAACGTTGGTGTCATTTTTTGCCATCGTTTCGTCTAACACAAAGTTGGCATAATTATTGAATCCAAGTAGATTCGCTTTTTCCAAGCGCAATGAAACAATCTTTCGGATTGTTTCTTTATTATCATTTTTGTCGTTATTATTTCCGCGGTTAATGTATGCTTTGTATATTTTCTCACGGAGCGGACGGTTTTCAGAATATTGTAGAAATGGTAATCTGCTAGCATTGTTCAGCGTGAATAACCATTTGCCTGGTTGTCCTGCTGTCTTTGCTTCTTCAGCTGCACTTTGACAGAACCATTCGGGCAATCCTGCCAAATCTTCTTTTTTTTCTACTAAAAGTTGAAATGCATTATTCTCATTCAATACATTATTGCCGAATGTGATGCCTAGCGTTGAAAGTTCTTTGTTTATTTCGCGTAGTCGGGCTTGCTTTTCAGCGCTTAGATTTGCCCCCGATCTAACGAAGCTTTTATAGGTATCATCCAATAATCGTTCTTGTTCCGACGTCAAATTCAACGAGTCTTTTTGCTGGTATACAGCATTAACACGTTTGAATAATTCAGGGTTTAGCGAGATATTGTCTCCATGTTCTGATAGTACTGGTGCCATTTTGATGGATAGCTCAGTGAGTTCATCGGTGGTTTCAGCATCAGTCAAATTAAAGAAGATGGAGCTCACACGGTCTAAAATAGGAGCGCTGTTGTCTAAAGCTACAATGGTATTTTCAAATGTAGCTATCTCTGGACTTGAGATAATCGCTTGGATATTCTGGTTTTGCTCTTCAATACCTTTCAAGAAGGCTGGTTCATAGTGTTCCAGCTTGATTTTGTCGAAAGGGGGGACACCATACTCTGTTTGGAATTCCGTAAAGAAGGGATTGCTTTCCGTTTTTGTTTGACAAGAGTACATCATACAACTTACTGCTAAAATGGTTAATGCTTTTTTAATCATCATGTTTTGTATTATAGTTTTCAGTATTTATCTTTTGTTTATATAGCACCAGATCGGATAGTGATCCGAATCCTTTATCGAGCGATCTACAGTGCAGTTATAAGCTTTAAGATTAGGGCTGATCAGAATATTATCTATTCGGAAATAGAACTTATTCAGATTGTAGGAAATTCCTAATCCTCTTCCCGACTGGGTGAAGGCATCATCTAAATCTTGAGTTAGGATGCGGTGTGCATAAGAAATTGATGCGTCGTTAAAATCGCCGCATGCAATTATGGTTGCGAATTTACTGTTCGAAATAGCTTTCGCTACTGAATCGGCTTGTGCAGAACGAATGGCAGATGCTTCTGCTAGTTTTTTTACTAATTGCCTAAGACCTGTTTTTACCTTTTTGGCATCAGGGTCTTTAATCATATTCTCATAAATCACCTTGTCTTCTTTTGTTAGTTTGTTAGACTCTAGATGGTTATTTATGAGGGTGATTGTGTCTTTATTCACTTTCAGCACATATTGCATCGATCCGTTATACGAACTTTCGTATTGGATAGGATGTACAGAAAGTATGGGAAATTTTGAAAAACAAGCCAATTGGCTTCCTCTTTTTTCGGGGCTGTGAATGGATTGATAAGGATAAGCTTTAAGAGCCTTTTTAATATCCTTTTCGGTTAGATATTTTTTATTCGTCGTCGAATTATATTCTTGCAGACATATAATATCGGCTTGGCTGTCAGCTAAGTAAGACAGTATTGGGTTTTTCCCATCATTCTTTTCTAGATGGTTAAAACCCATAATATTGTATGACAGAATTTTGATACTTCCTTCAGGCACTTCTGTTACCGTACCGTTTATTGGAAAGTAGGTTCGAATTTGCGGAAAGCATATCAGGAATCCTAGAACCGGTAATAAGGCATATCGATAAGAAATAATAGCCCAGAAAATGGTGAAACAAAGATTCACTGTAAGGAATATGGGGAAAGCAAGTCCGAGACACGATGCGATCGGGTGGAGTTGCGGTTGAAGATAGGGGCTGTAAGCACTTAAAATCAACAATCCCACAAAGAATGCATTGATTGCTACTATTAGGTAGATGGCAAACCGACTAAAGTGTTTCATTCTTTATTTTTTGCTTGCATCAAATAAACTCTTCTTTTCTTCCGCACTCAAGCTTTCGTAACCAGATTTTTTTAGTTTTTCCAGAATGCGGTCCACTTCATCTGATTGTGCTTTCTTTCGCGCATTATAATTATAATCTTTTTCACGATTGACATCACTTCCGTAATGTACCTTCATTTTGGGTTTACGTTTCCAGGTTTCTTTCCGGAATAATGCTGCAAATCCGTCCCAAAACCAGTTAATCCATGCTGTGATGTCTTTGCCTTTTGATAGACTTGCTGCAAACCAAAGTCCCGCAAGTGCGCCTCCTAGATGGGCTATATGCCCGCCTGCATTATTGGAGGTAACGAATAGTAGATCCGCTCCAATAACGATTAGAGCCAAATATTTCAACCTGATGGCACCGAAAAGGAAAAGTTGTACCCGGTAGTTGGGCTCTCTGTAGGCCGTGGCAGCAACGATAGCCAAAACTGAAGCGGATGCACCAACTAGAGTGGTATAGGGTAGGGCTTGATTGAAATAAGGAAATAGGTTGTAGGCTGCCATATACATTAATCCGCCGCATATTCCGCCCAATATATATAGCCCTCTTAAATGCTTTTCGGAGAAGAAATATAGAAACAGGTTTCCGAACCAATAAAGCCAAAGCATGTTGAACAAGATGTGCATAAAGCCAGCATGCATAAACATATAGCTCAGCAACGACCATGGTTGAGTGATGAACCGACTGAGTGAAGCAGGAAGAGCAAATAACTCAAAGACACCTGCTATACTTAAGTTGAAGAGCTGCAGCATAACGGTTACTAACGTAGTGATTACAAAAATTCCTACGTTAATATAGATCAGCCTGATAAAAATATTTCCTCTTCTGAATGTCTCTTTTAAATCAGTTATAATATGTCCCATTATTTTTGCTTTTACTTTTCCAATATAGAATGAGGATCAATCCGAATACCATACCTCCTAGATGTGCAAAATGAGCTACATTGTCGCCCGGGTTATTAGCAAAACCGGAATAGAGCTCAATTAAAGCGTATCCAATAACAAAGAACTTAGCTTTGATTGGGAAGGGTAATGGAAAAATGAATAGCTGGTTGTTGGGGAATAGCATACCAAAAGCGAGTAGAATCGCATATACTGAACCCGAAGCGCCAACTGTAGTGAGCATATTCAAGAATTCATCCATAGAGATAATACCAGTTCCGGTGTTGACTTGTGCAAAATGGCTGTATTCTGTTACATAGCTGATATATTGAACACCTTCTTGAATCAAACCGGCGCCGATACCGCATGCGATGTAATAGAATAGGAATTTTTTAGGACCCCATGTTCTTTCAAGCACAGTTCCGAACATAAATACCGCAAACATGTTAAAGAAAATATGGCTAAATCCGCCGTGCATGAACATATAAGTGATCAGCTGTGCCGGATTAAAGTCACTGGCAAGGAAGAAGTGCAAGCCCAGATAATCAGTCAGATCAATACCGTATCTTTGAGCAACAAGAGTTGCAAAAAAGACCAGTACATTGATAATTATCAGGTTTTTAGTTACGGTTGGCATCATATTAATAGTCTTGTTTTTTTGAGTAATAAATGCAAAAGTACGAATAAATTCTGTTTTATAGCATGGAAATCCCCTCCTATTAGCTCTTTTTCAATAATTTGCTGTGTTTTTTTGATGTTTTTATTTGATATATTGTTTTGTTCATCTATATTTGTGAAATCGATAAAGGAAAACTTTTGTATAACATAATATATTAATTAATCATTTACGTACCATGAATAAGTCTGAACTTATTAGTGCAATGGCTGCTGAAGCTCAAATGAGTAAAGCCGATGCAAAGAAAGCTCTTGATGCTTTTATTTCTTCAGTTACTAACGCTATGAAAGCTGGTGAAAAAGTAGCTTTGGTTGGATTTGGAACGTTCACTGTAGGCGAAAGAGCTGCAAGAACCGGTATTAACCCTTCCACAAAGGCAGCTATTACTATACCTGCTAAGAAAGTTGCTAAATTTAAAGCTGGAGCTGAGCTGTCTGCTGCTGTTGAATAAGACATATAGTGAAAGAATTTAGAAGAGGAGGCGCGGTGCGTCTCCTTTTTTTGTATCTTTGCGCGCAAGAAACAACTTGATTATGAAGATAGAAGATAAACTCGTAGCGTCCGTTCTCAGCGGACTGAAAGCACTTTACGGTCAGGAAGTCCCTGAAAAGATGGTGCAATTGCAAAAAACCAAGAAAGAATTTGAAGGACATTTGACATTAGTTGTCTTTCCTTTTCTGAAAATGTCAAGAAAAGGTCCCGAACAGACAGCTCAAGAAATTGGTGAATTTCTACAAGAGCATGAGCCTGCCGTAGAGGCTTTCAATGTAATAAAAGGCTTTTTGAATCTTACTGTTGCATCGGCTACCTGGATTGAGTTGCTGAATGAAATACAGGCGGACGAACACTATGGTTTGGTTCGTCCCACCGAAGCTTCTCCATTGGTGATGATTGAATATTCTTCGCCCAATACAAACAAGCCTCTTCATTTAGGCCACGTGCGCAACAATCTTTTAGGAAATGCATTAGCCAACATTGTGGCTGCCAATGGTAATAAAGTTGTTAAAACAAACATTGTAAACGACCGCGGCATTCACATTTGCAAATCCATGCTTGCTTGGAAAAAGTATGGAAACGGTGAAACTCCCGAAAGTACTGGAAAGAAAGGCGATCATCTTGTAGGAGATTATTATGTTTCTTTCGATAAGCATTATAAAGCGGAACTTGCTGAGCTGATGGCAAAGGGCATGAGTAAAGAAGAAGCGGAAGCTGCTTCACCTTTGATGCTTGAAGCACGCGAAATGTTGGTGAAATGGGAAGCTGGTGATGCTGAAGTTCGTGCTTTGTGGGAGATGATGAACAACTGGGTTTATACCGGTTTTGATGAAACCTATAAGAAAATGGGCGTTAGCTTCGATAAAATATATTATGAGTCTAACACTTATCTTGAAGGAAAAGAGAAAGTGATGGAAGGTTTGGATAAAGGTTTTTTCTATAAGAAAGAAGATGGTTCTGTGTGGGCCGATCTGACTGCTGAAGGACTTGACCATAAACTGTTGCTTCGTGGTGACGGAACCTCTGTGTATATGACTCAGGATATCGGTACAGCTAAATTGCGTTTTGCTGATTATCCAATCGACAAGATGATTTATGTGGTGGGTAATGAGCAGAATTATCATTTTCAGGTGCTCTCTATCTTGTTGGATAAATTAGGCTTTGAGTGGGGCAAGGGTCTTGTGCATTTTTCTTATGGTATGGTAGAGTTGCCAGAAGGTAAGATGAAATCTCGTGAGGGAACCGTAGTGGATGCAGATGATCTGATGGAAGAGATGGTGGCAACAGCTAAAGAAACCTCTCAGGAGCTTGGCAAACTTGATGGACTGACTCAAGAAGAGGCTGATGATATAGCACGTATAGTGGGCTTGGGTGCTTTAAAGTATTTCATACTGAAAGTTGATGCGCGTAAAAATATGACATTCAATCCGAAAGAGTCTATTGACTTTAATGGTAACACAGGTCCTTTCATTCAGTATACTTATGCACGTATTCAGTCTGTACTTCGTAAGGCGGCTGAGTCAGGCATTGTAATCCCTGAACAGCTTCCTGTCGGCATTGAACTTAGTGAGAAAGAAGAAGGATTGATTCAGATGGTTGCTGATTTTGCAGCTGTGGTGAAGCAAGCTGGAGAAGAGTATAGTCCGTCGGCTATTGCTAACTATGCGTATGATCTAGTAAAAGAATACAATCAATTCTACCATGACTTCAGCATTCTGCGTGAGGAGAATGAAGAGGTTAAAGTCTTCCGTATTGCTCTATCTGCTAATGTTGCTAAAGTGGTTCGTTTAGGCATGAACTTGTTGGGCATAGAAGTACCTGCTCGTATGTAAATATAACGTTTACGCCCCTGCTACAATGAATATGTAGCAGGGGCGTTTTTGTGTTGTTATATCTTAGTGTTAAACACTATTTCTTTTTTGTACGTTTCTTTTTCGTGGCCGAAGAAGTTCCTTTCTCATCTTGTACACGAATTAATTCCCTACAGCTTTCCAAATTTAAATCTGTCGGAACAATATCCTTCGGTATTTTGTAATTGTTGCCTTTGAAGGCAATGTATGGTCCGTATCTGCCGTTAAGGATTTCCAATTCAGGCTCTTCCTCAAAGCTTTTGATATGGCGTTCAGCTTCTTTAGTCCGTTTTTCTAAAATCAGAACTTCAGCTTCGTCCAAAGTCACTTTCATGGGGTCCAACGTTTTAGGAAGCGATACATAAACTTTATTATGAAGAATGTAAGGGCCGAAGCGCCCTACACCTACGCTAACTGTTTTCCCTTCATATTCACCTAGTGTACGTGGCAATTTGAACAATTCGAGTGCTTCTTCCAGTGTGATGGTTTCAATTGATTGTCCTTTTTTCATCTGGGCGAAACGGGGTTTCTCTTCATCTTCGGCTGTACCGATTTGAACCATAGGACCGTAACGACCAATTTTTACTGAAATAGGTTTACCTGATTCAGGATCTTCTCCCAAAATGCGTTCGCCTACCTTATGTTCAGTCTTTATGGCTAGCGTGTTTTCTACGGAAGGATGAAAATGGTCGTAGAAGGTTTTCATTATAGAAGTCCATTGAACTGCACCTTCGGCAACTTCATCAAATTCTTTTTCTATACTAGCTGTAAAGTTGAAGTCCAAAATATTAGGAAAGTATTCCGTCAAGAAGTCATTGACCACTGTTCCTATATCAGTTGGGAAGAGTTTAGATTTCTCTGTTCCCGTGATTTCGGTGCGGCTTTCATCTTCAAGCTGATTATTCTTTAGCGTCAGTACGTTGTAGATACGTTCATCTCCGTCTTTATTTCCTTTTTCAACATAGTCTCGTTGTTGGATGGTAGATATGGTTGGAGCATAAGTAGAAGGTCGGCCGATGCCAAGTTCTTCGAGTTTGCGTACTAGGCTTGCTTCCGTATATCGAGGTGGGCGTTGCGTAAAACGTTCAGTGGCTACGATCGGTCCATTCTCTAGTTTTTGTCCTATTTGTAGAGGAGGTAAGAGGCGACTTTCATCTTCTTGTTCATTCTCTTCGTCAAAAGATTCGCGATATACGCGTAAGAAACCGTCGAATCGAATCACTTCACCCGTAGCTGTGAAAACTTCACTGCTCTTGCTGATAGCAATCGTTGCTGTGGTTTTTTCCAGTTCTGCGTCGGCCATCTGAGAAGAAATGGTACGTTTCCAAATCAAATCATATAGTTTCTTTTCTTGTGCAGAGCCTTCAACAGACTGATTATTTATGTCCGTAGGACGGATAGCCTCATGGGCTTCTTGCGCTCCTTTGGTTTTGGTCTCAAAATGGCGTGGATGTACATATTGATCACCCATCATTCGGATGATAGCTTCTTTGCTGCTTGTTGTAGCATATTCCGACAGATTGACTGAGTCGGTACGCATGTAAGTGATGAATCCGGATTCATATAGGCGCTGAGCGACCATCATCGTTTGGGCTACAGTAAATCCAAGTTTACGGGCAGCTTCCTGTTGCAGCGTAGAAGTGGTAAAGGGAGCCGGTGGAGTTTTCTTTCCCGGACGGGTCGCAATATCTTCTATAGTGAAAGTAGCTCCCTGACAGGCTGTTAGGAAAGCTTTTGCTTCTTCTTTGGTTTTAATTCGACGAGACAGCTCGGCTTTCATTTCAACTGAAGTTCCATCGGTGTCGGGCACCAAAAAAATGGCTGAAACCTTATAAGAGGGTTCTGACTTAAATGCATGAATCTCGCGTTCGCGTTCAACGATTAAGCGCACTGCTACTGACTGTACACGTCCGGCTGAAAGAGAAGGCTTTACTTTCTTCCAAAGAACGGGAGACAGTTCGAACCCCACAATTCTATCTAAGATTCGTCGGGCTTGCTGTGCATTTACGAGGTTGAGGTCTATATCGCGGGGTTGCTCAATGGCTTTTAAGATCGCTCCTTTGGTAATTTCGTGAAAGACGATTCGTTTTGTGTTTTCCGGTTTTAGTTTCAATACTTCATACAGATGCCAAGCGATAGCTTCTCCTTCGCGGTCCTCATCGGATGCGAGCCATACTATTTCTGCATTTTTTGCTTCTGATTTCAGCGTACTGACCAAAGCCTTTTTGTCTGCCGGAACTTCGTAGTCGGGTTTAAAATCCTTCTTTACGTCTATACTAAACGCTTTTTTCTTAAGGTCGCGTATATGGCCATAGCTAGAAAGGACTTTGAATTCTTTCCCTAGAAATTTCTCAATCGTTTTTGCTTTTGCCGGAGACTCGACAATGACAAGGTTTTTCTGCATAGTTGTTTCTTTTATAATGGCCTGAGCCATAATATTTCGCGGCAAAATTAAAAAAAAAGATTCTCCCTACCTTATAATATAAGGAGAATCTAATATTTTTTAGTAAATATCATTTTTTTAACTGCGTGAGAATGTTGGGTTATCTCATTTAATTTTTAATCTGCATATATGAATTAATTCCTTTCAGTTTATAGATTAGTATTTTATTATTCTGCGTATATTTGTTTCAATCATTATCTTTGTTTCGTTCTACTTAAGTGGGGCGAACGTTCAACATCACTCGAACTATAGTTCTACTTAAGTGGAACGAAAATTTATTGCTTATTGAGTTTGTTAACGGATGAATAAAGAGTCTTTAATGTTTTCAACAAAAAAAATAAATAGATGAGTGTTTACTATGATCTTTACGAGACTCCCGATCTCGCTAAAAGCGGGGAGGAGCAACCTTTGCATGCACGTGTGGTGTTGAAGGGGAGTTATACTGCCGAAGAATTTATAAATCAAGTGGCGAAATATCAACATGTATCTCATGCACAGTTGGTAGGGGTACTTGATGCGGTAGTAGATGAATTAAAAGAATTGCTTCTGAACGGATATGCTGTGGAATTAGGAGATATAGGTTACTTTTCTCTTTCGTTGAAGGCGGATAAGAAAGTAATGGATGCTAAAGATATTCGTTCGCCGTCTATTTCTCTTAAGGACGTGAACATACGCGTAAACCCTCAGTTTAAGAAAGAAATAAGAGATCGTATTGATTTGGAGCGGTTTCATTCTCCTTTACGGGTAATAAACCCGCTGGAACAGGAAAAATGCTTGCAGCTTTTGGATAAGTTTTTCGAGAAACAGGCTTGCATCAATCGGAGAGATTATGCTGCTCTTGTGGGAAAGACTAAGAAACAGGCTTTGAATGATATTAATGCTTTTCTTGAACAGGGCATCTTAGTGAAATATGGAACGGGCCGTTCGGTTGTGTATTTGAAGGCTAAGTGAGTGATCGGGGTCTGAATAGAGTACGACACCTATTCAACTTGCTAGATTCATTTTTCTAGAGTTGGATAGGTGTCGTGTTAATCTTTATGTAATATATGTGTTTTAGAATCTAAAGCTCAGTCCTCCCAAGAAGTTAACTCCTTCGGTTGGGTAGTCCAAATAATATTGATAATCTTTGTTGAGGATGTTATTGACACGGGCATAGACCGATACGTCTTTAAATAGATTATAGCTTGCGCCAAGATGTAGGTCGCTTACTTCAGCTACTCCAATGTCGTTTACCTTTGTGCGTCCAATATAGTCATAGCCAACGCTCATATTCAGTCCTGTGATTGGACGAAAATCGACGTTAAGATTAACCTCACTATTCGGTTTCATTATCAGTGCTTTTTTATCATTGGCATCCCAATCGCGGTATGTGAATGCTGTTGACACTGAAATAATGTCTTTGTAATCGTAACTTAATTTTATGCCTGCATAAAAGTTATTCGTATTTTCCGAGGGTAAATCCAGATAGGATTTTACCGTTGTCCTAGATTCATAAAGATCATCTTTCAGCTTTTGATATCCTCCATAAATATTGAACCACAGCCCAGGATAAGGACTTGTTTTAAACCCTAAAGCAGCATTTAATTGTTCGTAAGTATCATTGATTCTACTCCCGGGCAAACCATAGGGCGAAATCATTTCAAGACGGCGGAAATCGTTGACTAACTTTCCACCGGTGGCTTGCGCATAAAGCACATAGCTGTCAGAGAAGATGTATTGTGCCATAATATCCGGTGACACTCGCAGTGATTTTCCGCTACCCAATGAGAAGTCTACATGGGCACCTGCATGGAGATTCCAATTGTCGTTCCCCAGTTTATAATAAGGATTCAGTCCTAATGCCGTACGATTTTCGTAGACTTTTCCTCCTCCTTCGAGAAGTACCAAATCTTTGTTGTAGAATAGGTTACGCATATCTAGCCCGATGTGTATGCTTTGCTCTTCGCTGATGGCACCACTAATCTCGCCTTTTGTATGTATCTGTGTTTCTCCAATAGCATCTCCGAAGATTGATGTGTTATTGTTTTGGCGGTTGAAAATCATTAGGCTCGTTTCAGCCTCGAACTTTATGGGGGCGGACTCGTCGGTCGATGATACTCCCACATGCAAATCGCCTGATGTGAACTTCTGCTTACCAATCTGGAGGGCAGAGAAATTAAAATTGCTGAGACCGAAGTTGGCTGCTATGTTTAGGTTCACCTTATCAAACTGATGAGTGAAGTCTACATTAGCTCTCGTTCGGTAATAATACCTATTCCAGTCTAAAGCACCGTCCAGCATCTCTAATTTGCCATCGCTCCCGTCCATTTGAAAGCGAACGTTTAGTTTATCTTGATCGGATAGTTGGAATAGATAATTGCCTAGCAGATCGAGATTTCCATAATTCCCATATCCGGCACGCACATAGCCGAATTTTCCATCGGGCTGCACTTCACGGCCAACGTAAGGACGCATCAAACCAGCAGGTATTGAAGTGGCCGGGAAAAAGGTTGTGGCATATTCAACGTCTTTCTTGCTGACGGTAGGTTCTTCAACTTTAGGCAATACATTCACTTTGGATGCATCCAAAATATTTGGATTATACTCTTGTTCCACTACCACTGTTCGATTGACAGTGGTATCTTTCTGTTGCGTATTTTGTGCTTGAACGCTGGCCGAACTAGCTGTTGCCAGTATAAATCCACCTGTGATACAGGCTATATAAATAGATCGTTTCATATTGTTCAGTCTTTACTTATTAAGTTTCTTTAGTCTGTCTTCGATCATTGTTTTGATATCGTCGTTTCCCTGATAGTTCTGTTGCAAGCTGAGCAGATACTGTTTTGCATCAAGGTTTTTACCCATAGCAACATAAACATCCGACAGTAGGACAAAACTGCGTGCCAACCAATAAGCATGCGGTGTACTTTGTTCTATGTAGTTGAGGAGTTCTTTTTCTGCTGCTGCATATTCTTTTGCATCATAGAGCGATTGTGCAATCTGATATTTAGCTTCGGCACCAAAAGCATTTCGGGTGTCTTTGGCTAGTTCACGATAATCAGCCAATGCTTTCTTCTCCGCTTTTTGGCTCTTATATGCTTTTGCTCGATAGTATAGAGCCTCGTTCTTTAATTCAGGATTAAGCTTAGCTTCAGCAAGCAGATCGGTTGCTGCGTGAATGGTTTCCACATCATCTCTCAAGAGGAAGGCACAACGTAATATTCCTGTTTCTGCCAGTTGGCGGCGTTCCACATTCGTTGCTTTTTCCTTCAACATCTTGTAGCTAGTCAGTGCTTCAGCCATTTTTTGTTGGTTGAACTGCACTTCGGCACGCATAATCAATGCTTCTTCTACAAAAGGATTATTGGGGTATTCAAGTAGCTTTCCAGAATGGAGAAGCACCATGTCGTAGTTCTTCTGCTGATTTCCAATCTGGCAGAGGTAATAGTGTGCATTCAAGCTAAATGCACCTTCAGGGAAGGTTTGCAGATATTTTGTAAAACTACTTTTTGCTTCTTCAGTTCTGCCACGAGCAAATATTTTCTCGGCTGCTGTGTAAGTTAACGAATCTTGCTCGCTAGCGTCAAAGCGGATGTTGCCAGGCATGGAGTTAGCTAAAGCTGCAAACTCGTCGATGCGATTCAAATCAACATAAATCGACTTCATATCGCGCATGGCCAAACGGGCCTCATCGCTACCTGGGTACTTTTGGATAACCTGTTTGTAGGCATTGATTGCTTGGTCAAACTTGCTATCTTGGTAGTATAGTAAACCGATCTCAGCAGCTGCCTTTCGGCTGACAGGGCTTTCGGGGTATTTTTCCAATAATTCCTTGAAAGACGAAATGGCCTGACTATTATTATCCATCAACACATACGAACGTCCTTTTTCATAAATGGCATTCACGGCAAATGGAGAAGAAGGGTATTTGCCAACTAGCCTGTTCAATAGAGTGATTTTGCCGGTATAGTCTTTTTGTAAACCGGACACCAGTGCCAGTTGATAGAACGAGTAATCTCCCGAAGGGGTATTCATCTGCTCGGCTTGTGAATAGTAGTGTTTGGCTTCCTCAAAACTACGTGCATTTAAATAGCAATCTCCGATGCGGTTGTACGCATCAGCAAGAGCAATGCTGTTTTCTCCTTTTTCTAGTTGGATATATTTTTGGAAGTAATTTCTAGCCTGTGTATAGTCCTTGCGGTGGAAAGCAATGTATCCTAGATTGTAGTTGGCAAGGGCAAACATTTCGTTGTTGGGTTCCGTAGTTAGTTGTAAGTACGCATTGAAATCGCGTGCCGATTCCATCATTCTACTTAGGCGATAGTAAGATTCTCCACACCAGTAGTAGGCATCAGCTTTAGTTTGACGATTATACTGACCAATGGCAATGGATTGGTTTAGATATTGGAGCGCCTGCTCAAAGCTGGCATTGGCAAAAGCCTGAGTGCCTAACTGGAAGAGGAGCTTTTGTTTGGCTTCCATAATCTGTGCACTTGGTTTTGCAATCCGTTGGATAGACTTTAGGGCGGCTTCGTAGCTACGTGTATTCATATACACCTCTACTAGATAGCTGCTCACTTTTTCTGAGTAGATCGAATTTGGGAACTCATTGAGAAACTTTTCGAAAGCAGTCACCGATTCTCCAAAAGCAGAGTAAGATGTTTCGTGTAGGCAAAGTGCATAGTTATAAGCAGCTTGCTCCTTAATTTGTAGATTGATGTTCGAAGCAGCAGCTTGTTCAAAAGCCATGCGGGCTTTATTCTTTTCAGCCAGTTGGAGATAGGAAAGTCCCATGTGTAGGTAAGCGTTTTGGGTGAGGCCATCGTTCACGGTAGTCACTTGCCCCAACACTTCGGCAGCTTTAGAATATACTTTTGTCTGATAGTAGGAGAGTCCTAGCATATATAGAGCATCACGGCGAGGAGCAGAGTCCGCTTTATTCAGATAGTCGGTGAATGCTTCCACTGCTTGTTGGTATTGTCCCGAGTGGTAATTGGCTTCGCCCACGATGCGATACATTTCTGCGGCATGTTCATTGGTTGGATAAGCCAACAGATAGTTTTGCGCTATCGTTTGTGCTTGCGCATAGTTTTGCTTGATAGCATAAATCTCTGCGATGTAATAAGGCACAAGGGCTTTATACTTAGGGTTGCTCTGTAAAGGCAAGAAATCCTTTAGTGCTTCATCATAATGTTTCTGAGAGTAGCGAATGTAGGCGATGTAATAGCTGCAATCTGTGGCATACTTCGCACTGCTCGAACGTAACGTTTCAAACCAAATAGCTGCTTCTTTCAGATTATTGGTTTTCATATAGCACGTTGCCAGTTGGTAAGTTCGGTCATCACGTTCCTCATCTCCTAACAGATCAAGTTGAGAGGAATTGAATAGGGCTAATGCTTCGTCGTATTTCTCTTCGTAGAAATAGGAGGAAGCCAGCAGTGAATAAATACGGTTGGCGTAAGGTGTATCAGGATATTGCTCTAGGTATCCACGCAATAGCTCAATTCGGTTTTTCTCTTTTAGTTCATAGGCTGAACTGACTAGCATGTATTTAGCTTCCTGCAAAAGGTCGTTTGGCATGGTCTTTTGCTTTACAAATGCTTTTAGTGCTGGAACAGCCGCTGCATAATCCTTGTTTAAGAAGAGCACTTTCCCTTCTTTATAAAGGTTGGTCGGAGAGGTTATCTTTTCGCTTGTCTGGGCAGAAATGGCGATTGGAGTGCAACATAACAAGGCGCAGATAAATCGTAAAATTCTATTCTTCATAATTTGGCGTTTTTACAAAAATACTTATATATCCTCCAAAGAAAGGCTTTTGAAGGTTATTTTATAAACATTTAATTCTTTATGAAAGTTTTTATTTGCTGTTTTTATCAGCTATGTGCTTGCAGAAAGCGGATAAGTCCCTTTCGAATAGAGTCTAATCCGAAATCTTCCGGACGTATTTCTGATAGGGGAAGGAAAATAGAGTCTGCCACATCATCCATAGCAGAGAAATGGCTGAGATCGTTTACTGTGCAAAGAAAGAAAAAGTCGAGGGTGTGGACTGTAAATCCCGAATAAAGGTAGGTATTGGGCAGTGAGAATAGATACTTTGCCTGATCTACTTTTAGGCCAGTCTCTTCAAGTACCTCTCTAGCTACTCCCTCTTCTCCAGTTTCTCCCATGTCTATGAAACCTCCGGGAAGATCGAGCGTGCCCTTTGCCGGTTCTTTAGCTCGGCGACAGACTAATAATTCATTTCTCTCATTGAGAATCAATGCTACGGTAGCTGCAGAAGGATTGAAATAGTAGACAAAGCCGCAGGCGTCACACTTTTTTGACTTTTCATTGTTAATATTGAAATGTTTGGATCCACATTCCGGACAGTATAGAAATTGATTCAGCGGATGTTCCATGATTAGAGCTCTTTTAATGTTTATGTATGCAAAAATACGAAAAAGATTGCCCTTAACTATAGGGTAATATAAATTTCATCTATGAAGACATAGATTTATTCGATTGGGCTTTTTTTGCAAAGGCGAGGGGGCATCTTTATCTTTGTATCACTAACAAGAAACAAATCAATATATAATATAAAACAAGTAAAGAGTATGGAACCAATTTTAAATTCTCAACTTCCTGAATTTAGTGTTCAGGCTTTTCATAACGGAGCATTCAAGACCGTAACTAATAATGATTTAAAAAGTAAATGGGCTATTTTATTCTTCTATCCTGCCGATTTCACATTTGTTTGTCCGACAGAATTAGTAGACATGGCCGAGAAATATGATCAATTCCAAGAGATGGGCGTTGAAATCTACTCTGTAAGCACAGATTCACATTTTGTACATAAGGCTTGGCAAGATGCTTCCGAAAGCATTCGCAAAATTAAATATCCGATGTTGGCAGATCCAACCGGTGCACTAAGTCGTGCCTTAGGGGTATATATTGAAGAAGAAGGTATGGCTTATCGTGGAACATTCGTAGTCAATCCGGAAGGAAAGATTAAGGTCGTTGAACTAAATGATAATAACATCGGTCGCGACGCGAGCGAACTCCTTCGCAAAGTCGAAGCTGCTCAGTTTGTTGCTACTCACGACGGAGAAGTTTGCCCGGCTAAGTGGAAGAAAGGTGAATCGACTCTAAAACCAAGCATAGACCTCGTAGGTAAAATTTGATTAATTTATTTGATTTGATAGTTTGATAATGGGTTTGAAGGGCCGGTAACGATTATACGCTGCCGGCCTTTTTTTAATAAAGAAAGGAGCAAAAAATGTTAGATCCTGCATTGAAAGAACAGTTGAAGGGGATATTTGCCGTACTAGAGGCAGATTATACTTTAGATATAGAGGTGTCGGCCGACCATGAGAACCGCAATGAACTACTTGATTTACTGAACGATGTGGCCGATTCTTCAAATCGGATTACGTGCCGGGTGAAGGAAGCCGATTAGAGTTTAAGGTTCTAAAGAACGGCCAGGCTACAGGAATCACTTTTCGGGGTGTCCCCAATGGTCATGAGTTTACTTCATTATTATTGGCCATTTTAAATTTGGATGGCAAGGGACGGAATTTCCCCGATGAGGCTGTCTCTAGTCGGGTAAAATCGCTGAAAGGTCCTATTCATTTAGTGACTTATGTTTCACTAACTTGCACTAACTGTCCTGATGTGGTGCAGGCATTGAATGTGATGGCTACGCTTAACCCCTCCATAACGCATGAGATGGTAGATGGTGCACTTTATCAGGAGGAAGTGGATGCTTTAAAGATTCAGGGGGTACCTTCTGTGTTTGCCGATGGTGAACTTCTCCATGTGGGGCGCGGTGAATTAGGTGAACTGCTGGCTAAATTGGAAGGCCAATACGGAATTGAGGAAGTAGCTCAAATGGAGATAAAAGAGAAAGCCTATGATGTGATTGTGGCTGGCGGTGGTCCTGCGGGAGTATCTGCTGCCATTTATTCTGCTCGTAAAGGGCTGCGGGTGGCCATTGTTGCCGAGCGCGTCGGTGGGCAGGTGAAAGAGACCGTAGGCATTGAGAATCTGATATCTGTTCCCGAAACAACAGGTAGCGAACTTGCCGACCAACTAAAAACTCATCTTCTGCGTTATCCTGTAGATCTATTGGAACAACGAAAGGTAGATCAGGTGGAGTTAGTTGGAACAACTAAAAAGGTGATCACCTCTGTGGGCGAAACTTTTACTGCTCCTGCATTGATTGTTGCTACTGGGGCAAGTTGGCGCAAACTAAATGTTCCTGGCGAAAACGATTATATCGGACGTGGAGTCGCTTTCTGCCCACATTGCGATGGCCCTTTCTATAAAGGGAAACATGTTGCCGTAGTGGGTGGTGGAAATTCCGGTATTGAAGCTGCTATTGATTTGGCCGGCATTTGTGCCAAAGTCACTGTGTTTGAGTTTATGGACGAACTGAAAGCTGATCAAGTTCTTCAGCAGAAGCTTAGTACTTTGCCGAATGTTGAAGTTTTCGTTAGTTCACAAACCACCGAAGTGATCGGTGATGGGAATAAACTCACTGCACTACGTGTCAAAGATCGGATGACAGAAGAAGAACGTCTGGTTGAGTTTGACGGGGTGTTTGTGCAGATTGGCCTTTCTGCAAATAGCGCCGTTTTCCGTGACTTGGTTGAGACAAACCGCTTGGGTGAGATTGTGATTGATGAGCATTGTCGCACACAAGTAGCCGGAGTTTATGCAGCAGGCGATGTGTCTACAGTACCTTATAAACAGATCATCATTTCGATGGGTGAAGGTGCAAAAGCAGCTCTTTCTGCCTTTGAAGACCGTGTTCGTGGTGTCATCTAATTAAATAAAAAACCATAGGAAGATCAATGTCTTTCCTATGGTTTCTAGTCGTTTTTTTCTTAGAGAAATATCAGAAAGGTTGTTTTAGATTATAATATTATTTTGTTTTTTCTTTTGTTCTTATTTAGAATCAATGTTTTGATACTCTTCGAGTTCGCGTTCCCCGAAATCAGCAAAATTGTATGATTCGTCATGCTGACTGAGATCAAGACCGATGGCTTCACTTTCTGCTGATACACGCATCGGTATCATTTTATTTGTAACCCAATAAAGTATATAACTTACGATGAAGCTGTAAGTACATACGATGATAACACCCAAGATATGTACTAAGAATACTTTTACATCACCAGCAAGCAAACCATGAACGAAAACGCCTGTGAGTACGGTACCGAATATACCACCTACTCCATGAGTGGGGAATACATCAAGTGCATCATCAACACTGGTCTTATTTTTCCAATGCACAGCAATGTTACAAACCATAGTCGTTGCTAATGCTATAAAGATGCTTTCTCCCACAGTGACGTAGCCTGCACAAGGTGTGATGGCCACAAGACCAACCACAGCACCTATTGCTGCTCCCATTGCCGAAGGTTTACGTCCTCGAAGACAATCGAAGAATATCCAAACCAACATGGCAGTTCCCGAAGCGGTGTTTGTGTTTAAGAAAGCTTTCAATGCTACTCCGTCAGCAGCTAAAGAGGAACCGGCATTAAACCCAAACCATCCTAACCAAAGCATCGAAGCTCCTAATATCACAAACGGAATGTTAGCCGGCGTATGAGACTGTTGTTTTCTTTTCCCGAAAAACAGTGCTCCTGCTAAGGCTGCAACTCCAGATGAAGCATGAACAACAATACCTCCTGCAAAGTCGACTACTCCCATCTGGCGAAGGAATCCATCTGGATGCCATGTCCAGTGTGCTAGCGGACAATATACAAATATGCAGAACAGAATCATGAAAACCATATACCCAGAGAATCGTACACGCTCTGCAAATGAGCCTGTGATTAGCGATGGGGTGATGATGGCAAACTTCATCTGAAATAATGCGTATAGTGCTAAAGGAATGGTTGGTGCAAGGAAATCGTTCACTTTGGCTCCTACGTTATTGAACATAAAGAAGGTGCTCGGATTTCCAACAAATCCTCCAATATCGTCACCGAATGCAAGACTAAATCCAAAAACAACCCAAAGAACGCTTATAATACCCATAGCAATAAAGCTTTGAAGAATGGTTGATATAACATTTTTCTTTCCAACCATACCTCCATAGAAGAAAGATAGTCCGGGCGTCATCATCAGTACAAATATAGTGGCGGTAATCATCCAAGCCACATTGGCTGCATTCATTTTCTCATCTGGTTCCCATATACCTGGCGTTTCGGGGGTGAAAACCCCTATAATACTAATGACGACCATTAATGTCATCATTATAATCCATCTCTTCTTCATCTGACTCTTTTATTGGTTATTTGATATTTATGTTTCAAAAAGATTGTTTTGGTCTTAAATTTGCGTCTATATGAAATTCGGGTGCAAATATATGAAACAATTTGGAATAATAAAAGCAATTATTTAAACTTTTTGTCTGTAAGATTGTTCTTTGGACTTCATATTGTCCTGTAATTTAGGCGATAAGTGTCATTTTATCGGCCTTTGCTTTTGTTTTGAACCATTGGCTATTTATACTTTTCATAGTCTCATCATTCTGTAAATTTCTGAAAATAATATGCCTTTTGAGCGTTTTTTCGTGAGAAAAACTATACCTTCGAACTTGTTTTTAATACTATAGATGCTATGCTTGATTTGAAACAACTTACAGCGGATGTATGTCGAATAGCAACAGAAGCTGGATTTTTCTTGAAAGAAGAACGGAAGAGTTTTCGTCGTGAACGTGTGGAAGAAAAACATGCCCATGATTATGTCTCGTATGTAGATAAAGAGTCTGAATTGCGATTGGTTAAAGCCCTTTCTGCTTTGTTGCCCGAGGCTGGGTTTATCACTGAAGAAGGTTCAGCTACTTATCAGGATGAACCTTACTGCTGGGTAATAGATCCATTGGACGGGACCACGAATTATATACATGATGAGGCTCCTTATTGCGTGTGTATAGCGCTGAGGAGTAAGTCAGAACTCCTTGTAGGGGTGGTCTACGAAGTGACCCGTGCTGAATGCTTTTATGCGTGGAAAGGAGGAAATGCCTATATGAACGGTGAGCAGATTCACGTTTCTGATGTAAAGGAGGTGAAGAATGCTTTTGTCATCACCGAACTTCCTTATAATTACGATCAATATAAACCCACAGCTCTTCATCTTATCGATAAACTTTACGGAACCGTGGGAGGAATTCGAATGAATGGTTCTGCTGGGGCAGCCATTTGTTATATTGCGAGTGGAAGGTTCGATGCTTGGGCTGAAGCTTTTATTGGAAAATGGGATTATTCGGCGGCTGCTTTGATTGTTTTGGAAGCAGGTGGTCGGGTTACCGATTTCTATGAAAACGATCATTTTATTGAGGGACATCATATAATAGCAACCAATGGATACTTACATCCTCTTTTCCTGAAGCTTCTTGCAGAAGTTCCTCCTTTGGAGATGTAGAATTGATAGACCAAGAAAGAAGATTAGTACTATGAAACGCACTTCTCATTTAAAAGATTGGTTTTCTTCTTTTATCCATCTTTTGTTTCCACGTAGTTGCATGGTATGTGGTGGTCCGTTGATGAAAGATGAAGATTGTATTTGTACGTTATGTAACATGGAACTTCCTCGTACCTATTACCATCTTCGGAAGGATAACCCGGTGGAACAGCTTTTCTGGGGTAAGATCCCTTTGGGAAGAGCTACTTCTTACTTTTTCTATCGAAAAGGAAGCGACTTTTGTCGAATTATCCATCAGTTAAAGTATGGTGGACAAAAGGAAATCGGATCAATCATGGGGCGTTACATGGCCAATGAAATGATTGAGTCGGGATTCTTCTCTGGAATAGATTTGATCATTCCTGTGCCTTTGCATAAGAAAAAACAGAGATTGCGTGGCTATAACCAGAGTGAGTGGATAGCTAAAGGAGTGAAAGCTGTAACTGGAATTCCTATTGATACCGAAGCGGTGGTACGTCTGAAAAATACGGATACGCAAACGCGTAAATCAGCAGTGGAGCGTTGGGAGAATATGGGAGGCGTGTTTCAACTAACCAATGCTGAGGCGCTAGTGGGGAAGCATGTTCTTTTGATTGATGATGTTTTGACTACGGGAGCCACTACTGTGGGATGTGCTACTAGCTTGATGGAGGTTGAAGGTATAATAATTAGTGTGCTGACTCTAGCAGTAGCGAAATCTTGATCTCACGGTGGCTATAAAAAATCCGGGATGGCAACCATCCCGGATCTATATTTATAGGTATTTATTCGCTTACCATTTTGGAATAGCAAACAGGTTGTGGAAGGTAAATTTAGCTTCCATTGAGGTGCTGAATCCGAGTTCTTTGATCACATCTCCAACAGGAGTTCCAAAAGCACATCCCGCGTCCTTCGTCTTACCATAGCAATTCCAAAGTTCTAGGCGATATTTAGGAGCTTCATTAGCATCGAGCACCTTAGTTGCATCGAAGGTTACTGAGCTACCGTCTAGATAGAAATTATCAAGTGTGGCATGCATGCCAGGGAAGAAGCTATAGATATCGGGCACTTCAATGAACGTCATAATAGACCCCTCAGCATAGTTTGTTGATTCGTATTTGATATCGAATGATGGGTTAACAATGCTGTATTGGAAGTTTTCATACTTAACCTCGAATGTGGTGCCTTTATTATATCCCCAGTCGCTTGTCCATGATGGATTTACTGTTACTAAGCTTGGCGTATATGTGCCTGTTCCATTGCTACTAGTTATGATAGTATAAGTGATTTCCAGTGAATTGCTAAAGTGGAATGCTGGATCGGATCCCACATTCTGTGAATTGCTAAATGCACTGTTCAATACTTTGTCGCCAGAAGCTCCTTTACCCCATATATTGAAAAGCTCTATGCGGTAATTACCATTATTTTCAATGTCTCCATAGAAGAAGTTATTTGCATTGAAAGGAATAGCGGTGCCATCGCATTTTATTGCGTCGATACGAACAAATGACTTAGGATATTTCGTGAGAAGGGTCTGGAAATCAAGAGTGAATACCATAGCTCCGGCACAAGAACCTTCATATTTGAACGTATGTTGACCTGCCAATTCTGCTGGCGCTATCTGAGCTACAGCAGCTCCCCAAGTTCCGCCCCAGTCACTTCCTACACAAAGTAAAGATACAGGAATCTTTGCGTCTGCTTCAGCTTTGCGCTGGCTGTAGTAGTTCACAGAATAGGCGTAACCGTCATTATTCGGCAAAGCAATTTGGAGTCCATCACTTGTTAGCGATAGAATTTTTAGTTTGCCACTTTTCACAGCTACCCAAGTATTGGCACAAAGCACATTGATATCGATGTCGATAACTTTGTTGGTTTCATCAATGGTATATTTACCAGTCTCGTCGGTCGCTTTTCCGTCATCGGCTAAACGGTGGATATTTACTGTCCCGTTTTCAAGGAATTCCATGTATCCGTAGTCGGTTCCATAAGTATATCCAATCCAACCATTACCAGTACCCATTTCCCAATGAATTTGTTGTTCGATATTGGGTTGTTTATTTGATACTGTTCCCCAATTATCTGTATCTCCCCACTGAGTGAATGGGCCTTCAAATACATGTTGCTCACCATCTTGCCCATTGTCAATATACCATTTGCCATAGAGCATTGATCGGTTAAACGGAACATTCTTGGCTGTAGACACCGCGCGAACAGTCATTGCCTGATATACAGCCGTAGTGGTTTTGGTATTAGTGCTGGCATTGAACTGATAGCTGATAGCAAATTTGTGATCATTTGGGTTTATGGTACCTGTTAGATAATAGCCTTCTGTGCTTTCGCCTTTTACCTCACTACCAATACGCGATCCTGCTGCTGGGAGGAATATCCAGTTGCCATTAGGCCCGGTAAGTTTATACCCGGTGACACCATCTTGTTCAGTCCATTCTTTGGTACAAAGTGCAAATAGCTCTTCAAAGTCTGCCGCTGTAGGTAAAGTCGCTCTTCCTTGATAGGTCTTGAAAGCCAAATCGGAAGCTGTACGATAGGTGTCGCTTGAACCATAATCGGCTGGATTTATACTTGTTGCGCAACCGGTAAGATCACCAAAACTGAACAAACCACCTAAATCGGTTTTACTCTTGCCACCTATATTGAATCGTGCCCATTTTACAGAGAGTCCAAGATCTACTAGGTCATTATCGAGATCAAAGTTATAGGTGGTTGTAGTAAAGTCTTTCACGTCACCGAAAACTGTGCCATTGCCTAAATTTAAATAGGCAGCGTAGTAATAATGCGTGTTGGGAAGTAAGCCGGCACGCTCGATAGTGAAGTTGTCGGCAAGAACATCATTCATTATATCTAGCCCGGCACGTACGGTTTCGACATCAGCAGATGTTGAAATCACGATACCGCATTTAGCATCTCCAGGAGCATCAATCAGTGTTCCACCGAGCAAGGCAGAAACATAATCTATGGCTGATGCATCTGCGGTTGTTACTTTTGCATTAGTTGTTACGAGGCTCTTAACTTCTCCTTTATAGTATACTTTGCCTTGTAGGCGTACATAGGCCTGATAGTATATCGTTGAATGATTCGTTAGACTAGCTAGTTGTGCAGAGAATGATCCATCTGTAAACGAAGCTTGAGCGCTCTCTGTGAGATTATCTGCTGACGGACCATAGAAGAATCCTACAGTGTATGAACTCGGTGATAAATTTTCTAAGCCATCTACGCTACCGTGCAGAAGGGCTGTGGTCGCTGTTACATCTGAGCTCCCGGTGACTACTGATGATTCATTGAGAATGGGTGTTGTATAAATCGTGTAGTCGTTGTCGTCCTCGCATGAGGCTAATATAAGCCCCATGATGAGTGACAGAATACCTAAATATCTTTTTGTCTTCATATACTAAATTCTTTAATGTAATTATTCAATAGTCATTGAAGTCACTTCAACAGTAACCGCTGAGGCATCGAGTACATTCGTCTCAAGAAGAGGAGCTGAAACTAACCCGTCAATTTGTACAGCAATGGTAATGCAACTCGTTCCGTCGAATTTTACAGTGGCATCTGTTGTGTTGGTGAAGGTTACTGTCGTTTCTCCACTCTTATTTAAGCTCACTGCCGAAGCATCATCAAAGCAGGCTGGTTCCCAAAGTCCGTCACCCACGTTGTGGCAGATAGCCACTTTGGGGCTAGCACCCTCGTTCCAAGTGATTCCGCTGACATTGAATTTAATCGTCAGTTTCTGATCTTTCTTTGTTTTAACTTTCGTGATATCTATCGGCCATTCTTTATCGCTCCAAGGATTATACATCTCAATACGGAAATATTTGTCTTGTTCTACGTAACAATTGAGTTTGGAGTTGTTTACAGCTATCACTGTTGGGCCTGTTTCAGAGGTAATCGGTTTGATGGTGAGGTTGGCACATAAATAACGATTCACTGCACCTGTTCCATCTGTTCCCGCAGGAACTCCTAATACGATCTGACTGTCGTCTGGTGAACAACTCATTACGGTAAATTCTTTACCCCGAATATCGACAGTAGTATAGTTATTAGTGGCTGATAAGAGTGATATTTCATCAGCAAATACTAGTTTGTTGCCTTGAATGGTAAATGTGGTCGTTACGTTGCCAGCAGCAGTTTCAAGTTCGCAAGAGTAGGTTCCTGCAGTTCCTGTTGTAGAAAGGTTCATCGCGAAGTCTCCTGCATCTGCAAATGGAGGTGTCCAGGTTGAAGTGTAGTCTTCGGCACCGTCGAAGCCGTTGGATTCCCATTTTCCCGTTGCGCCATTCCACCACATCCAGTCGTAAGGAGCATCTTCATTCATCAAGTATGTTGTTGCAGTACCTACATAAGAGGCATTCGAACCGACAATGGTAAAGAGCAGTTCTTTAAGATTAGTATATTCAGGCTCTTTCACATCAGCAGTAGGAAGTACGCCTGGATCGTCGGTAGGAATCAAAGACGGGTCTTTTTGGGCTTCTTCTGAGATAAAATTCCATACTAACCACCAAGGGCCTTCACTGTTTGTACGCATGGTAGCAATTTGAAGTAAGTAAGGTGTCAGTTCTATAATTTGCAAGTTCAGTGTGTAGTTATCGCAAACCTCATCGAATCCTGCATTATGCAAGGAGTAACAATTGTCAAAAGTGATGGTCGGGTGTTTAGGGTCTGACAGATTTAAACTGAATTTGCCTTTCATCATCGTACCGCCATTGGCATCATTACGGAATACTTCAGCTGTACAGCCATTGACTGCATCAAGACCGAAAGTCATATAGGAATCCATATAAGGATCATCGGCTGGAATCAACCAAGATTGAAATCCGGGGTCCCAGTTTGGAGTCCAATTGGCGCTACCAAACATTAAGTCGGACAGCTTGGAACCATCATTTTTCACATCAGTAGGATTCATATAGATCACTGGACCACTACATCTTCCGATACCGTAATTCCCATCCATTGGTACCCATTTGCGAGTTTTGCCTACACCTCCGGCTAGGTTAGCCCACAATTCGTTACTAAGCATGTTGAAGTTATTCGATGCAATTGTAAATTTATAAGGTGTACCATAAACTGTTCCGGCGGGAGTCATCACTCCGAAAGTGACTTCATATTCGCCTGCAAAGGGCAATTCAATGTCCATCGTAGCATTCTGTGAACGTCCTTGTGGAGTTTCCCACAGAGGGGTCACGCCTTTTACAAGTGATTGAAGGTGTATTGTATTAGGGTCTTGAGCATCTGGTGTAACTGTGAAAGCTATACCTTCTACCAAATCTTCAGAAACATAGGTTTTTCCGCCTAAATCGAATTCTTGGGGTGAACAAGCGGCGAATGTTACGACTATGCTTGCCATAAATGAATATAAGTAAGATTTCAATTTCATAATCTTCTAATTATTAATAATTATACATCACAGATTACCAGCCTGCATTCTGTTTCAGTACACCGTTTGAGAGCGTAATCTGATTGTAAGGAATTTGAGAAAGTCCTTTAGTGGTTCGTATGCGATCTGCACTAATTGTAATATAATCGGCATTGCCACCACTATATACTTTTGTATTTGACATACTCAATTGTTGAGCTGCTACGTCTATTCCTTGGCGAAGTAAGTCCCAATAGTTGAGGCTCTCAAATGCAAATTCTAACTGACGTTCTTGCAGGATGTTTTCTTTGGTAGCAGATACTTGCGTATAATTTGGGGAAAGCGTTGTTCCTAATGTATAGGCACGTTTACGTACTTCATCAAAATAAGTTTGAGCTTTTGGACTACCCAATTCTGCTGCCATAAGCAGTACGTCGGCATAGCGAATGAAAACATAATCTTGGTGGTTAGCTATTTGGAAGTCGCCTGTGCCATCATCTTTTGAGGCGGAAGTACCATCTTCATAACATAGCGGAGCGTATTTCTTCACTGCATATCCGGTATATTCACGCTGATCCTCATAGCTGGCTTCAAAGTCGCTAAGGGAAGTGATTCCTTCACCTGTTAAGTCTATAATAGAAGCACTACGACGTGTGTCACCCGTTTTGAATTCATCAACAAATGTAGGATTTACTGTCAGACCTCCCCAACCTTTTCCGTATGGAGCCGAGTTAAGAGAACGCATTCCTACCATTACTTGCCAACGATTACTATCGTTGTTGCCATTATAATCTTGCGAGCTGGTAAATTTCATGGCTAGTATAGTTTCGCTATTTCCGTCTCCAGCATAAGTACCTTTCAGCGTTTTGGTGTCGCCAACGGGGGCAACTCCCCCAGAGGATGCTGGCCAAAGGTTTTTGTATTCACTGACCAGACTAAATTCTTCGGAGGAAATCACATCTTCTACAGCTGCCAATGCGTCGGCTTTTGTCACGCTTTCTGGTTCTGTACCATAATATCCTGTATAGAACAAATAGGCTCGAGCAAGAAGAGCTTCTGCAGCATATTTGGTGATGTGTCCATCGTTAGTCGCCGCATCTTTCTTGGGATAAGCGTCGGCAGGAATTTGCTCAATGGCATACTTCAAATCGTCAAAGATAAGAGTGTACACTTCTTTGGCATCAGATTGTGGTAAGTTCTCATTGACCGGTTCAACAAATAGAGGGATGTTACCCCAAAGGCGAACCATATCAAAATAGAGTAAGGCACGAATGGCCCGACATTCTCCCATATAAGTCCCTCTCTTACTGCCGGTTTCTTTCCAAGTGATTTGCTCTTCACGTGTGATTAACTCATTACACCGATAAACCCCTGCATAATAGTTTCTCCAGTCATTTTCATATAAATTAAGATCGGCAGGCGATTGGCCAATATCAAAACGGTCTATAGCTTGATAGCCGCGTCCGTCCCCATTGCCAGTGGCACCAAAACACTGGGCACTCATCGTTTCGGCACCAATATAGAAACCGATTGATGGTGCGGATGATGTTTGTCGCCAGCCATCATAGCAACCTATTAATGCGCGATAAGCATCGTTTTCTGTTTTATAAAATGTTCCGGTTGAAGATTCAGTTTTAGATTCTACATCTAGGAAACTGTCTGCGCATGAGCTAACTCCCAAGCTCAAAGAGAAGCATCCAGCTAATATTATGTTGAATTTTATTTTATACATTTTGTTACGCATTAGTTTGTTAGAATTTAAGATTTGCACCAAAGAGGAGGGTACGTGGACGAGGGTAGTAACCTACGTCGACACCTGATGCCCAACCCATTCCGTTGTCTCCTTCAGGACCATAACCAACTTCAGGATCCATGCCGTTATACTTAGTGAAGGTGAAAGCATTCTGTACCTGTACATACAGACGTGCTTGACTAATGGCTTTACATTTGAATAATTTTGCAAAGTCATAACCGATAGTTATGTTACTGATACGCATATAATCACCGTCATGAACGTAAAGATCACTGAATTGCCAGTTGATGTTTTGCTCTGTCACGCGAGGGATACGATTGGAAGTTCCTTCGCCGGTCCATCGTTCTAGAATCGCTGTAGTGTAGTTGGCATATTTATTTGTATGTCCGCGGTAGGATTGTACGATCTCTTGTCCGATTGCTCCATTGGCGGTGATGGAAAAGTCTAGCCCCTTATAATCGAAGCCTAAATTAAAACCGAAGGTAAAGTCGGGCATACCATTTCCTAGATCCACTTTGTCCTTTTCATCAATTACGCCGTTGTGGTCTACGTCCAAGTATTTTACATCCCCCGGTTTTACATCGTTCTGAAGGATACCGTTACCTGCTGATATCCAATCGTTAATTTCTTTCTCGTTTTGGAAAATTCCTGTGGTTTTATATCCCCAGAAATAGCCTATTGGCTTTCCATTTTCAGCTCGATAGAATTCGGGTGTATTATCGTATAGTTGGTTTGTTGAACCATGAATAATACCATCTTCAGTCGGTATTTCTCCTACCTTGTTTTTATTATATGCACCGTTGATTCCAAAATTGTATCGAAAATCTTTGTTGATTTTATCGTTCCATGTCAAAGCGACTTCCACACCTGTGTTTTTGACGCTACCCCCATTGACGTAGGGTGCCCCAGCACCTGCGGTAGCTAGAATTGGAGCTTCCACTAACCAATCTTTGGTGTTTTTAGTATAGAAATCGAAGTTAAAGCTTAAGCGGCTTTGAAATAAATAAGCATCTAAACCGATATTCGTTTGCTCAGAAGTTTCCCATTTTAAATTAGGATTGGCAAGGCGGCTTGGAAAAGCTCCCCAATTGGTAGCTAGTTGGCTAGCAGCTCCTGCATCGTCAAATCCTGTTCCAAATAAATAATGTGTATTGGTGTTTTTAATGGGTGCCAGATATTGGTAGTTCTTTATATTTTGGTTACCTACTTGCCCCCAACTGGCGCGAAGTTTCAGGTAGTAAAGCCAACTCTGAGTGCTTTTCATGAATGCTTCATTTGAAATAGTCCAACCGGCAGAAATAGAAGGGAATTTGCCAAATCGGTGTCCACTGGCAAATTTGGAGGAACCATCTGAACGAATCGTTGCATTAATCATGTATGTTTCTTTCCAGTTCCATCCTAAACGGCTGAAATAGGAAACACTGCGTCCGTTATCGTGAGGGTTACCGTTAGCGCTAAGCCCATCTGCCGAAGAGGCAGCTGTTCCATTATTTACATACGCATGACTCCAATTATCAAAACCTTCCTTTAAATCTGCATTGCCAGAGCCAATGTAGGTACCTTCATATCGATAGGATTCCATACCTACCAAAAAGTTGAATGAATGTTTATTGATCTTCCAGTCATAGGTGGCTGTATTTGTCCAAGTCATACCCAATGAATGATTGGCATTTTGCGATACTGTAGTTTTGGAATGACTCGTATCATAGACTGAGAATTTATCAATTGGTGAGAAGCTTCGGTACTCAGTTGAGCCATAAACTAGTCCGAATACTGTACGGATTTTTAAATTATTGATGGGCTGCAACTCTGCATAAATATTTCCATTGAATGTGGCATTTTTATTCTCATTATTATTATATCTCATCATTGATCCATAGGGATTGCCATCGCCTTTGGCCCAATCGCTCTTTTCAGTGTTATTGTATTCGGAATAAGGGTTGTTATCACTATATATAGGAGAAATAGGAGAAGTCCCGAAGGCTCCTCTTAATGTGTTGTTGTACTGATTTCCTACACCAATACCATTATTATTCTTATATACAAAACTAACTTGTTCGCCAACTTTTAGCAAATCTTTGTAGAGCTTGTGATCTGAATTGATGCGGAAATTGTAACGTTGGTAATTGGATACATCTGCCCCTCCTACGACACCTTCTTGGTTCATATACCCTAAAGATAATGCATAAGTGGATGTGCTTGAACCGCCTGTTATTCCTAATGTATAACTTTCGGTTTTCGCGTCATTTTTAAACATACTATTTACCCAGTCTGTGTTATAAATGTTGCCATTGTTGTCGTGAATAGCTTGTATGTTTGCCCAATCATATACTGCACCGCCGCTATTTAGCGATTGCTCATCCATTATGGTCATATACTGTTCGGAGTTCAGCATTTTTGCTTTGCGAGCAATATTTTGTATCCCATAATATGCGTCGAAAGAGACAACAGCTTTGCCTTCTCTTCCAGCTTTGGTTGTGATAAGGACTACACCATTAGCTGATTGAGCACCATAGATGGCTGCTGATGCAGCATCTTTTAAAATATCAATGCTAGCGATGTCAGCAGGGTTTAGGGTGGTAATATCGCCACCTACACCATCAATAAGGTATAAAGGTTGTGAGTTACCTACGGTACCCAAACCGCGAATGGTTACTTTCATATCTGCACCGGGTTGTCCTGATGTTGAGGTTATATTTACACCTGGGCTTTGTCCTTGCATAGCTTGCAAGGGGTTGTTGGTGTTAAGTTTAGCAATGTTATCCCCTTTGACTTGAACGGTTGCACCAGTTACCAACTTCTTTTTCTGTACACCGTAGCCCACAACAACGACTTCGTCGAGGACCTCTGTATCTTCTTTTAAAAAGACGTTGATAACGTTTGAGGTGGTTATTCTGATCTCTTGAGGTTTGTAACCGATATAGGAGAATACAAGCGTTTGTCCTTCCTGTCCAGAGACTGAATAGTTACCGTCAATATCGGTAATACTCCCGATACTGGTGCCTTTCACTTGAACGCTGACACCGATTAACGGCTCATTGTCAGTGCTAGACTTCACAACTCCCTTAATTGTTTTGCTTTGAGAAGGGTTAGCCTGAAGGCTATAGATTGCGGATGCCAAACAGAATAGCACCAAGGCAATGCGGCATAAATGCAAATTTATGCCCTTTTCCATAAATGTTTTTCTCATCGTAGTTTAATGGTTAATATTTAAAGATTTAATTGTGTCCTTTATAGTTTTACAAAGAGGTTATAGATTTAAGCTGTGTTTACGAGAAACTTTACTGTGGCGCATTGTCATATACTGTCTGTAAGGTATAAGACGCATCTTCAGTGAAAATTGCTTTTTTCATAATCTCTACGATGTCTTTGGCATTGTTTAGGTAAGCACCAGTGGAATGATTGAATAAACCAGATGTTTCACTTGCTGCTCCACTACCTCCATTGTCCCAATAGAAAGGGGTTAAACCGTAAGTCTTGGCTGCCTTACAAATATATTCCAAATAGTATTTACGGAAGTTTTCTGCACGAGTGTCAGCTCGGTGCACATTACCCATTTCACCAACATAAACCGGAATGTTTTTATCGATATATTCCTTTTTCAATTTTCCAAATACTTCCTTAACATATTCCTCATCTCCCCAAGAATCTTTTTTATCGGCTGCTGCAGTATGTCCCCATTCCGAGTATTTGGCTCCAAGCGTATAATCTGTAGGTGCATAATAGTGTACAGAAATGAGTAACCGATTGGCAACTTTATCCGATGGTATTTTCAAACTACCATCAACAGCATAATCAGGGTTAGCACTATAGCTAGGAATGCCTAAAAAACGATTGTCGTTCTTCCCACCTACAGCACGGACAGCATTTACAAATGTTTGATTCCATTCGTTGAGTACGGCATATTGTTTGCCACCGTCGGTTCGGTTTGCTCCCCATCCCCATTGTCCATCATGAATTTCATTCATTGATTCGAATAAGAGGAAGGTGCCTTTCTCTTTGAAACGTTCGGCTATTTGTGTCCAGACAGCACTGAGCTCTGTTTTGATCTCAGCATTCACTGTGGCGTTGAGGGCTGCATTTTTGATGTCAAGCCAATAATTACTGTCGGCTCCATCGTGGTGTATATTGATAATCGCTTTCAAACCCGCATTTTCTGCGTAGCTCACAACTTCTGCCACCCGATCCATCCAGCTTTTTTCAATTGTATAGGTAGGCCCGGCACCAATGTGCCCCATCCAAGTTACGGGAATTCTAACAGCTGTGATGCCAGCTTCGGCTAATTTATCAAATAATACTTGAGTCGTTTTCTGATTGCCCCATGAGGTTTCATTGGCAACTCCATTGATGTGTGAGTCTAGCTGATTGCCTAAATTCCAACCTAGTCCAAGCTCTTTAGCCACTGTCCAGGCATCTCCTCCTTCTAGTTCACCAGAACCTCCGGCAAGTTGGCTGATGGTTACTGTTTCGTTCAAACTTCCAAGTGTAAATGTCACAGTGCCCGTCCGTGCTGCGCTTCTGTTGGATGAGATGGAAAGGGTTACTGTTTGTTCTTCCATTGCGGATCGTGTATCGGAACTTTCTGTGATCCAACTGTCATTACTGGTGATTTTCACCACTCCATTGGTGGTGAGTTTAACTTGAATAGTACCTCCTCCGGCTGGAATATCCTTGAATTCAGAAGTTGCAACGATTAAACCGTCAGTAGCTGTTTGCTTCACTTGTACTTCTTTACTCAATTCACCACTGATTATTGTTATTGTTGCGGTGCGTTCCTGAGTTTCGGTGTTTTGCAGAACAGTCACTTCAATAGGGGTGACCATCATCGTTGTTGTAAGTGTTCCTGCGCTGACTGAACACCAAGTTGGATCACTACTTTTAACCTCCACAGCTCTTGTCGATTGTATCGAGAATTTTTGTGAGCCTCCGTTACTTTGAAAGGTTATACCTCCTTCAATTATATTTGTAGGAATTGTGATTTCGGGAGCGACATATTCTTCATCGTTATTCGAGCAGGAAACGCAAGAGAAAAGTAACGCTGTCAATAACAGCACTGCATAAGGCTTTAATTGTTTTGACAAATTCTTCATAGTATTTTTTGTGCATTAAAATTAGGGTTAAATCAACGAAAGCAAAAGTAGTGGTAAAGTGGGAAATGGTGCAGCTATCATGTTGCATGGAACGGTATCGTTTGTTATCGAATAGGGTTGAAAAGTAATAATTGAATGACATAGATCTATGTCTGGCTTGGGCAAGGGGATGTGTTTGTAGCTTTGTAGGTAATAAAAAAGAGAGCAAGTCAATAGACATGCTCTCTTTTGCTCTTCCTCTTGGACTTGAACCAAGGACCCTCTGATTAACAGTCAGATGCTCTAACCGACTGAGCTAAGGAAGAATTTTGCAATTTAAGACTTTTTAGCTCTTCCTCTTGGACTTGAACCAAGGACCCTCTGATTAACAGTCAGATGCTCTAACCGACTGAGCTAAGGAAGAATGTTTTTCTCAATTGCGATGCAAAAGTAGTAGGTTTTTTTGAAATATGCAATATCTTTGCAAAAAAAATATCTGAAATGGACAAAATAATAGGATTGGGCAACGCCCTAGTAGACGTACTTGCAACCCTGAAAGATGATACGCTTTTGGATGAAATGGGATTACCCAAGGGAAGCATGCAACTTATTGATGATGCTAAGTTACAGCATATTAACTCTGAATTTTCTCGTATGAATACGCATATGGCAACAGGTGGATCAGCAGGAAATGCGATACTTGGACTAGCTTGTTTGGGGGCTTCAACTGGTTTTATCGGGAAAGTAGGTAATGATCAATTTGGTGAATTTTTTAGGGGAAATCTGAAAAAAAATAAGATAGAAGACAAATTACTGACTTCCGAATACCTTCCTTCAGGAGTAGCATCTACATTTATTTCTCCGGATGGTGAACGTACTTTCGGTACCTATTTAGGGGCAGCGGCTTCTTTGAAAGCAGAAGATTTGACCTTAGATATGTTTAAAGGATATGCCTACTTATTTATAGAAGGCTATTTGGTTCAAGATCATGAGATGATCCTTCATGCTATAGAGTTGGCTAAAGAAGCCGGACTGCAGATTTGCTTAGACTTAGCCAGCTATAATATAGTAGCTAGCGATATGGAATTCTTTTCTTTGCTAGTAAATAAATATGTGGATATTGTTTTTGCTAACGAAGAAGAAGCTGCAGCGTTTACTGGAAAAGCTCCTGAGGAAGCTCTAGAGATTATTGCAAAAAAATGCAGCATTGCCATTGTAAAGGTTGGGGCAGATGGCTCTTATATACGTAAAGGAACTGAGGAAATTAAAGTACCTGCTATCTCTGTTTCACAAGTGAAAGATACAACTGGTGCAGGCGATTATTTTGCAGCGGGTTTTCTTTATGGACTAACTTGTGGATATTCCCTTGAAAAGTGTGCTAAAATAGGTTCTATTCTTTCAGGAAATGTTATTCAGGTGATCGGTACAACTATCTCAACGGAGTGTTGGGATGAAATTAAGTTAAATATTAACAAGGTTCTAGCTGACTAATCCAACTTTGAGTTATTTTTACGTCTCATTTTAATGGAAGATATATGAAAAAAATGCTAAATAAGCGAGTAGCTCTTGGTTTAGTGGCTATAGCTACTGTAGTAGCTTTCTTTAGTTTTAAGAATGGAGACGACCGCAGTTTCCAGATCGCTAAGAATTTGGATACTTTTAACGCGATTGTGAAAGAGTTGGATATGTTCTATGTGGATACTATTGATGCGAATAAGACTATTCGTGAAGGCATCGATAATATGCTTTACTCTTTGGACCCTTACACGGTATATTATCCCGAGGAGGATCAGAGTGAATTAGAACAGATGGTAAAAGGTACCTTTGGTGGTATTGGCTCTTTAATTACTTATAACACAAAACTTAAGCGTTCTGTGATTGCCGAACCTTTTGAGGGAACCCCTGCTGCAAAAGCAGGTTTAAAAGCCGGAGATATTCTAATAGAGATTGACGGAGAAGATTTGGCAGGGAAAGATAATTCTGTAGTAAGTCAAATGCTTCGAGGGCAGGCTGGTACTAGCTTTAAAATAAAAGTTGATCGTCCTAATGATAAAGGAGGGCAGACTCCAATGGAATTTACCCTTGTGCGTGAGTCTATTCAGACGCCTCCTATTCCTTATTCTACAGTAATGGATCATAATGTAGGATACATCAATCTTAGTACATTCTCTGGGACTCCATCTAAGGATTTTAAAAAGGCTTTCCTTGATCTGAAGAAGCAAGGGGCTACTTCCTTGGTTATTGATCTTAGAGGAAACGGTGGTGGTTTACTTGATGAGGCTGTGGAAATAGCGAATTATTTCTTGCCTCGAGGTAAAGTTATTGTGACCACTAAAGGAAAGATTAAGCAAGCAAGCAACACTTATAAGACTTTGCGAGAACCTTTGGATTTAAATATCCCAATCGCAGTCTTAGTGAATAGTGGAACGGCCTCTGCTTCAGAAATATTATCGGGCTCTTTGCAAGATCTTGATCGTGCGGTAGTTGTTGGTAGTCGAACCTTTGGCAAGGGACTTGTGCAGGTTCCTCGATCTTTACCTTATGGCGGCATGATGAAAGTGACTACTTCTAAATATTATATTCCTAGTGGTCGCTGTGTGCAGGCTATTGATTACAAGCACCGTAATGAAGATGGAAGTGTGGGTACAATACCCGATAGCCTTACTAAGGTGTTTTATACTGCAGCCGGACGTGAAGTACGTGACGGTGGAGGAGTGATGCCGGATGTAGCTGTTAAGCAAGAGAAATTACCCAATATTTTGTATTATTTGATGAGAGATAACCTCATATTTGATTATGCAACTCAATATTGTTTGAAGCATCCTTCTATTGTGGCTCCTGAAAAGTTTGAAATAACCGATGCGAATTATAATGATTTTAAGGCCTTGGTTAAGAAAGCTGACTTTAAGTATGATCAACAAAGTGAGAAGATCCTTAAAACACTAAAGGAAGCAGCAGAGTTTGAAGGGTATCTAACCGATGCTTCGGCAGAGTTTAAGGCTTTAGAGAAGAAGCTGAATCATAATCTTGATCGTGATTTGGACTATTTTTCCAAAGATATTAGAAAAATGGTTGCTACTGAAATAATCAAACGGTACTATTACCAAAAGGGGGGTATTATTGAGCAGTTGAAAGATGATGACGATTTAGCAGCAGCTATTAAGGTTTTAAATGATCCAGTGAAATACAAAGAAATGCTAAGTGTCTCTGCTAGTAAAGAAGAAAAGAAATAATATATATAAAGTAGTAAAAAAAGCGGTGAGTATCGTTAAAGATGCTCACCGCTTTTTTGTTTATCATTTATTTTCTGCCAAAGGAAGAGTGAAGAAGAAGGTTGTTCCTTTATTCTCCTTTGATGAAACACGGATGTGCCCACCCATTTTCTTTACTAACATTTTGCAAATAGTGAGTCCTAAACCTGTACCTTGAACAAAGTCGTTTATTTTACCGAAACGCTGAAAGATGGTAGCTACCCTTTCGGTAGGAATGCCGATGCCGGTATCCTTAACGTAAACTTCCACAAAGTCTTTTTGGGTAGAAAAGCCAAAATGAATTTCTCCTTGAGAGGTGAACTTAGTAGCATTGCTAAGTAAATTGCTTAAGATTTGCATGGTACGATTCCAATCACCAGAAGCAAACGTTTTAGAGTCTCCTCCGTCTAAAATCAATTTCACGCCAGAACGTGTCTTGTGGCAATATTGTTGCTCCAATTGGAGGCAAATGTCTAATAATTTAAATGGCTGAATATTAAATTCAATAGTGTCTGCTTCAAGTCCTGATAAATCTAAGATATCATTGAATAAATTTAGTAATAATTCGGAGTTCTTTTCTATGATTTCTGCATATTGGCTCTTTTCTATAGGGTCATTGATGTTGGCTAGCAGTTTAGAAAAACCGACAATGGCATTGAGTGGCGTGCGGATCTCATGACTCATGTTGGCCAAAAAGGCTGATTTCAAACGATCAGCTTCTTCGGCTTTGATGCGGGCCGCATTCAGCTCTTTTTCAGTTTTCTTTATTTCGGTAATATCCCAAGAAATACCTATGATGTATGGGTGCCCGCTATTTGAAGGAACAAGGCGCTTCATAGTCGTTATTGTTCGTATCTCTCCAGAGGCTGCCATGTATTCTTCGAAATAGTCCAGCTTACCTTCTTGGATGACTTTTATGTCGTCAAGATGAAACCTTTCCATATCTTCTGTGCGTTTGAATATCTCAAAGTCATTTCGGCCAATGGCTTGTTCCATAGGAATTCCCGAATATTCTGCGAAAGTTTTGTTCCAATATAGATATTTGAAGTCGTTGCCGGAGTCTTTGATAAAGAGATATACGGGAACATTGTTGACGATAGCCTCCATCAAAGAGTTGAGCCGCATAATTTCGTCTTGTTGTTCCGCATTGGTTTGCTCAACTTTCCAGAGTTGAGAAACATCTCGGCACATGCACAATAAATATTCCTTGTCAAGTACAGATAGCCAATGCTCGTAATGGTGAGAAATGCCATTCTTTATCATTGAATATCGGTCTACAGAACTTTTGCCCGAATTGAAAACCTTTTCCATATTGCGGCGTATGACTTTGTAGGTTTCTTCAGGTACGAAGTCTTTGATGTTAGATTGTGGTTTGTTTTCTGTGGCGGCTCTTTTTACGAAATTGACAGCAGATGAAGAAAGCAGTTCAACAATATTAGCATCGTGATCAAGAATGGCAAGCATATCAGGCAAGCTGCTTAGTATGCGATTGAAGTATTTGCTGCGTAGTTTTTTAGAAGTATCAACAACAGAATCTGTAGGGGATTGTTCAATTTTCTTTTCTAGGTGTTGAATGATTTCTAGCAGTTCTTCTTTTGTTTTGTCACTGTAGTCTTCCATAGAATAATAATAATAGTTTTATGGTTGCAGAAAACAAATTCTTATTGCAAATATAAAAACTAAATCTTAATAGTAAACTATCTTTCAAGTTATTATAATATAAAAAAGCAGTGTAGCTTTTGTCCTACTAATCAGAATGTTTTATCTTTGCATCCACTTATATTTTAAATGATTTACAATATGTCTACAGAATTATTCTCTACCCTGCCTTATAAAGTGGCAGATATTACGCTTGCGGACTTCGGACGCAAGGAAATCGATTTGGCAGAAAAAGAAATGCCTGGCCTGATGGCTCTTCGCGAAAAGTATGGAGAATCCAAACCATTGAAAGGTGCTCGAATTATGGGATCATTGCATATGACCATTCAGACTGCCGTATTGATAGAAACGCTAGTTGCATTAGGGGCTGAAGTTCGCTGGTGCTCTTGTAATATATATTCTACACAAGATCATGCAGCTGCTGCAATTGCTGCTTCAGGTGTGGCTGTATTTGCTTGGAAGGGTGAAACGCTGGCCGATTACTGGTGGTGTACATTGCAAGCATTAAGTTTTGCTGGAGGAAAGGGCCCTAACGTAATTGTTGATGATGGTGGTGACGCTACAATGATGATTCACGTTGGTTATGATGCTGAAAGTGATGCTGCAGTCTTGGATAAAGAAGTTCATGCTGAAGATGAGATTGAGCTCAATGCTATTTTAAAGAAAGTATTGGCAGAGGATAAAACGCGTTGGCATCGTGTGGCTGAAGAAATGCGTGGTGTATCTGAAGAAACGACTACAGGTGTACACCGTTTGTATCAGATGCAGGAAGAGGGAAAACTTTTGTTCCCGGCATTTAATGTGAACGATTCTGTGACTAAATCTAAGTTTGATAATCTTTATGGTTGCCGCGAATCGTTGGCCGACGGAATCAAGAGAGCTACAGATGTGATGATAGCAGGAAAAGTAGTAGTTGTTTGTGGCTACGGGGATGTTGGTAAGGGATGTTCTCATTCTATGCGTTCTTATGGAGCACGCGTTTTAGTGACTGAAGTAGATCCGATTTGTGCATTGCAAGCCGCAATGGAAGGTTTTGAAGTTGTGACCATGGAAGAGGCTTGCACAGAAGGGAATATCTTTGTGACAACTACCGGTAATATCGATATTATACGTATTGATCATATGGAGAAAATGAAAGATCAAGCGATTGTTTGTAACATCGGACATTTCGACAATGAGATTCAAGTTGATGCTTTGAAGCATTACCCTGGCATTAAATGTGTAAACATCAAGCCTCAAGTTGATCGCTATTATTTCCCCGACGGACATAGCATTCTGTTGTTGGCTGACGGTCGTCTAGTGAATTTGGGTTGTGCAACAGGACATCCTTCGTTTGTTATGAGTAACTCTTTCACTAACCAGACATTAGCTCAGATTGAGTTGTTTAACAAGCAATATGAAGTAAATGTATACCGCTTACCAAAGCACCTGGATGAAGAAGTCGCTCGTTTACATCTTGAAAAAATCGGTGTGAAATTGACAAAACTGACTACTGAACAAGCTGCCTATATCGGCGTATCCGTAGATGGACCTTATAAGGCTGAACATTATAGATACTAATACAAAGAGGATGTGTAAAAAGTTGAAGTTTACTGTCTTTTAGATGCGGATGACGCAGATAACGTGAGGTTTCCATCTATACTCGTGTTATCGGCGTCATTCACGTTTAAGAAATAGGATAGGTAGACTGGTTCTTGCACTGCATTCTTACTAATTTCTAATTGATATGAAAAAGTTCCTTCCCGACTTACTGGCTATTTTAGCCTTTATCATTCTTTCTTTTGCATATTTTTTTCCGGCAGATATCGAAGGGCGTATTCTGTTTCAGCATGATACAGTGGCTGGAGTGGGTGCAGGTCAAGAAGCTCAGGAATATCTTGAGCATACAGGAGAACGTACTCGTTGGACAAACTCTTTATTTGGAGGTATGCCCACCTATCAGATGTCTCCAAGTTATGACTCTACTAAGCCTTTGAAATGGATAGAAAACATTTATCATTTGTATCTCCCATCATACGTGGTGTTGACTTTCATTATGATGCTAGGTTTCTATATCCTTCTGCGTGCCTTTGGAATGTCTGTCTGGCTATCTGCCTTAGGGGGGATTATATGGGCCTTCTCTTCCTATTTCTTTATTCTCATATCGGCGGGACATATTTGGAAGTTTGTAACCTTGGCCTATATTCCGCCTACGATTGCGGGAATGGTGTTGGCTTATCGTAAGAAATATTTGTTAGGAGGGATTGTTACTGCTTTCTTTATCGCTCTTCAGATTCAGTCTAACCACATACAGATGAGCTATTATTTCATGTTTGTGATTCTATTTTTTGTAGGAGCTTATTTTGAAGATGCTTACAAGAAGAAAGAGCTACCCCATTTCTTCAAGGCAAGTGCGATTCTTTTTTTGGCAGCGGTAATAGGGGTGTGTGCTAATCTCTCGAACTTATATCACACTTATGAGTATAGTAAAGAGACTATGCGTGGGAAGAGTGAATTAAAACAAGAAGGGACGACTGCTAATGAAACGAGTAGTGGGCTGGATCGTAGCTATATCACCAATTGGAGCTATGGCATTGGTGAGACTCTCACTTTGTTAGTTCCGAATGCCAAAGGAGGAGGATCCTCAACACCTTTATCGCAGAACGAAACAGCCATGGCAAAAGCGAATCCAGTGTATAGCAGTCTTTATTCACAAATAACACCTTACTTTGGTGACCAACCATGGACAGCGGGTCCTGTATATGTGGGAGCATTTGTCATGTTCTTATTTGTTCTAGGTTGCTTTATTGTTAAAGGACCCCTCAAATGGGCACTGCTAGGGGCTACCATTTTTTCTATTCTTCTGGCATGGGGAAAGAACTTTATGGGCTTAACCGATTTCTTCATCGACTATATTCCGATGTACAACAAATTTCGGGCAGTATCCTCTATTCTCGTTATAGCTGAATTTACGATTCCTCTTTTGGCGATTTTTACGTTGAAGACTCTACTTGATAAACCTGAACTTTTAAAGCAGAAAGAACATCGAACTGGACTTATTCTTACACTAGTGTTCACTGTTGGAGTTACGCTTGTTTTAGCAATTGCTCCGAGTGTTTTCTTTTCTAGCTTTAGTTCAACTCAAGAGATGACTGCTTTGCAACAGGGACTTCCAGCGGAACATCTAGCTCCAGTGTTGGCTAGTCTTAAAGAAATGCGTGAGGCTATAGTTGTTTCGGATGCTTGGCGTAGTTTCTTTATTATAGTAGTTGGCTGTTGTCTGTTGTTCTTATACCAGCAGAAGAAGTTGAAAGCTCCATTCACAGTAGCGGGCATTGTGCTTTTGTGTTTGATTGATATGTGGACAGTCAATAAGCGCTATTTGCATGATGACCAGTTTGTTTCAAAATCACAGCAAACAGGAGCGTTTGTTAAAACAAAAACGGACGAAATTATTCTTCAGGACACTGCATTAGATTATCGTGTGTTGAACTTTGTTGGATTTCCTAGTAATACGTTTAACGAAAATAACACCTCTTATTGGCATAAAAGTGTAGGCGGTTATCATGCAGCTAAGTTGCGTCGCTATCAAGAAATGATCGATTATCATATCACACCGGAAATGAAAGAAGCCTATCAGCAAGTTGCTGCCGCTGGAGGAGTAATGGATAGCGTAGATGCCTCAAAATTCCGCGTGCTGAATATGCTGAATACGAAGTATTTTATTTTTCCTGCTGGACAACAAGGGCAAACTATTCCGATTGAGAACCCTTATGCCTATGGAAATGCTTGGTTTGTTGACAACGTGAAATATGTTAATGATGCTAATGAGGAGATAGAAGCACTCAATGAAATTACGCCGACAGAAGTTGCTGTAGTTGATGCTAATTTTAAGGATAAGCTAAAAGCTGTGACCGATACCTATAAAGACTCTTTGTCTACTGTTCGTTTGACTAGCTACGAGCCGAATCGTTTGGTATATACAACTTCTTCAGCTAAAGATGGCGTCGTCGTCTTCTCCGAGGTGTATTATCCGGGATGGCAGGCAACTATTGATGGGCAGCCGGTGGATATTGCACGAGCAGATTATATTCTTCGTGCGATGCATGTTCCGGCAGGAAAGCATACGATTGAGATGTGGTTTGATCCTCAAAGCTTGCATATGACAGAAAGTATTGCGTATGCATCATTAGCTTTGTTGTTGATTGGAGTGATGGTTTTGGTGTGGTTTAGTAAAAAGAAACTTGGTGTAAAAAACGATGGAGGGGAGTCGCACTCTTAATTTAAATATAGAATAGACTAACATCAATCGATGAATATATAAAAAGCGGTTCTCCTTGTAAATAGGGAGAACCGCTTTTTATATGGTTTCAAATGTAGACATTTAAGTCTTATATAGATGCTAGATTTGGTGACATTATCATGTCATCATAGTGACACTATAGGTCGTAATTAGTGTCTCTATAAGGGTAGGATAGTGTCACTGTAATTCTGGAGTCTTTATATTATTCTTTTTCTCCGAAAGCAAGGTCGCCTGCATCGCCTAATCCCGGAACAATATAAGAGTGAGAGTTGATCTCAGGGTCGATAGCGGCGCACCAGATTGTTGTGATCTCTTCAGGGAATACACTTGTAATGTGATCAATTGCATTTTGACTCGCAATAATTGAAGCAACATGGATCTCTGCGGGGTGTCCTTTGGTGAGCATAGCTTGGTAACTAAGTTCCATGCTACCGCCTGTTGCTAGCATAGGGTCAGTGATAATTAATGTTTTATCGTCAATACGTGGAGACGCTATATATTCGATGTGTATATCAAATTTAAGCGTGTCCTTATATTTGCGATAAGCTGAAACAAAAGCATTTTCTGCTCCATCGAAATAGCTTAGAAAACCTTGGTGAAAAGGTAGCCCAGCGCGAAGAATGGTACTGATGACAAGATTATTGTCTGGGGTGCTTACTGGAGCAATGCCCAGTGGAGTTTGGATGTTTTTTACTGAGTACTTAAATTCTTTACTCATCTCATAAGCCATAATTTCACCGATGCGTTCGATGTTGCGGCGGAAACGTAGGCGGTCGTTCTGAACTTCTACATTTCTGATCTCGGATATGTACTGGTTTAGAATCGAATTTGTTTGGCTAAAATCAATTACTTTCATATTATAGTTTAATCATAATTTAATCTCATTTTCATAGCTTTGTCGGCTAATCGACCTGCAAAGTAAACGATAATCTTTCAAATTGCAATATTCAGTTTGCAGATATTGTTAGGAATTTATAAAAGAACCGGGATTAGGGAAAAATTTCTTTAATAGCTTCTTCGTTTTCAAAGAAAGTATTACTTTTGTACTCGGAATTACAAGGAGATGCCCATTCCTCCTGTTTGTTAGGGTAAAAAGAGATAATAAAACGAAATACCAATTTAAATTAATTCAAAAAAATGGCAAATTTAGATTTAAGCAAGTACGGTATCACAGGTGTGACCGAGATTGTGCACAATCCGTCTTATGACGTTTTGTTCGCTGAAGAAACAAAACCAGGTTTGGAAGGTTTTGAAAAAGGTCAGGTAACTAACATGGGCGCTGTAAACGTAATGACTGGCGTTTATACAGGACGTTCTCCTAAAGATAAATTCTTCGTAAAAGATGAGACCAGCGAAAATACAGTATGGTGGACCTCAGAAGAATACAAAAACGACAACAAACCAGTTGACGCAAAATGTTGGGCAGCAGTGAAAGATTTGGCAACTAAAGAACTTTCTAACAAAAGATTGTATGTTGTTGATGCTTTCTGTGGAGCTAACGAAAACTCTCGCTTGAAATTGCGCTTCATCATGGAAGTAGCATGGCAGGCACACTTCGTAACAAACATGTTCATCCGTCCTACTGCTGAAGAATTGGCAAGCTTTGGTGAACCTGATTTTGTTATCATGAACGCTTCTAAGGCTAAAGTTGAAAACTATAAAGAACTTGGCTTGAACTCAGAAACAGCAGTTGTATTCAACTTGACTGAAAAGATTCAGGTAATTCTTAATACTTGGTATGGTGGTGAAATGAAGAAAGGTATGTTCTCTTACATGAACTACTTGTTGCCTTTGAACGGTATGGCTTCTATGCACTGCTCTGCTAACACTGATAAAGAAGGCAAGAGCTCAGCAATCTTCTTCGGTTTGTCTGGTACAGGTAAGACTACTTTGTCTACTGACCCAAAACGTTTGTTGATTGGTGATGATGAACACGGATGGGATGATGAAGGTGTATTCAACTTTGAAGGTGGTTGCTACGCTAAAGTTATCAACTTGGATAAAGAAAGCGAACCGGATATCTGGAATGCTATCAAACGTGATGCTTTGTTGGAGAACTGTACAGTTAACGCTGAAGGTGAAATCAACTTTGCTGATAAATCAGTAACTGAAAATACTCGTGTTTCTTATCCTATCTATCACATCGAAAATATCGTTAAACCGGTATCTAAAGGTCCTCACGCAAAACAAGTTATCTTCTTGTCTGCTGATGCATTCGGTGTATTGCCTCCAGTATCTATCTTGAACGCTGAGCAAACTCAATATTATTTCTTGTCTGGTTTCACGGCTAAATTGGCTGGTACAGAACGTGGTATTACTGAACCAACTCCTACTTTCTCTGCTTGTTTTGGTGCTGCTTTCTTGTCGCTTCACCCAACTAAATATGGTGAAGAATTAGTGAAGAAGATGGAAAAAACTGGTGCTAAAGCATACTTGGTTAACACAGGTTGGAATGGTTCTGGCAAGCGTATTTCTATCAAAGATACTCGTGGTATCATTGATGCTATCCTTGACGGCTCAATTGACAAAGCTCCTACTAAGGTTATGCCTTACTTCGATTTTGTTGTTCCTACTGAACTTCCAGGTGTTGATCCTAAGATCCTTGATCCACGCGACACTTACGCTGCTGCTAGCGAATGGGAAGTTAAAGCACAAGACTTGGCTGGACGTTTCATCAAGAACTTCGCTAAGTTTACTGGTAACGAAGCTGGTAAAGCTTTGGTTGCTGCTGGTCCAAGACTCTAATTTGTATATTAGATATAAAACCAAAAGCGGTTCCGAAAGGAACCGCTTTTTTTGTTCTTTTACCTAGAATATTATTCTTTAGTATGTATTTCTCAGCATAAAAAAGCCCATCAGTAATTAACCGACGGGCTTTATGAGTATTTTATAAGTGCTTACTTATGACTTGTTCGCACGTTTGCGCTCTGTTTCGTCTAGAATAACTTTACGCATACGCATAGCTTTTGGAGTAACTTCTACGTATTCGTCTTCTTTAATATATTCTAAAGCTTCTTCTAGTGAGAATTGTACAGGTGGAATCAAACGAACTTTATCATCCGATCCAGAAGCACGCATATTGGTAAGCTTCTTAGATTTTGTAACGTTGATAACCAAGTCGTTGTCGTGAGAGTGCTCTCCAACTACCTGACCTGCATATACATCGTCTTGTGGGAAGATGAAGAACTTACCACGATCTTGTAACTTGTCAATAGCATAGGCAAAAGCAGTACCTGCTTCCATTGCAATCATAGAACCATTGGTACGACGTTCGATATCTCCTTTGTGCGGTTGGTATTCTTTGAAACGGTGTGCCATGATAGCTTCACCAGCAGAAGCTGTAAGTACATTGGTACGAAGACCAATGATGCCACGAGAAGGCATATCGAATTCTAGGTTAATACGCTCACCTGTATTTTCCATTTTTATCATTTCACCTTTACGGCGGGTAACCATATCGATAATCTTACTTGAATATTCTTCAGGTACGTTAATCGTCAATTCTTCAATAGGCTCGCATTTTACGCCGTCGATTTCCTTGAAAATAACTTGTGGCTGACCTACTTGCAATTCGTAACCTTCGCGACGCATGGTTTCAATCAATACAGAAAGGTGAAGTACACCACGACCAGAAACAATCCATTTACCATCTTCCTCACTCTTTCTAACACGCAGAGCTAAGTTTTTATCCAACTCTTTTGTTAGACGATCATGGATGTGACGTGAAGTAACGAATTTACCATCTTTCCCGAAGAATGGAGAATCATTGATGGCAAAAAGCATACTCATTGTAGGCTCATCAATAGCGATTGGTGCTAAAGCTTCTGGATTTTCAAAATCACAAACTGTATCTCCAATTTCGAAACCTTCGATGCCTACTAAAGCACAAATATCTCCAGAAGATACTTCGGTTGTTTTAACGCGACCTAATCCTTCGAATACGTGAAGTTCTTTAATCTTTGATTTCGTTGTTGTACCATTGCGTTTGGCAAGCGTAATATTCATACCTTCTTTCAAAACACCACGATGAACGCGACCTACTGCAATACGTCCAGTATATGAAGAATAATCCAATGAAGTAATCAACATTTGTGGAGTTCCTTCAAGTTGTTCAGGAGCAGGGATATTCTCAATAATAGAATCTAACAATGGTGTAATGCTTTCAGTTGGTTTTTGCCAATCAGTGCTCATCCAGTTGTTTTTAGCAGATCCGTAGATCACTGGAAAATCAAGTTGCTCTTCAGTAGCATTTAAGCTAAACATGAGGTCGAATACCATTTCATATACTTCGTCTGGACGACAGTTTGGTTTGTCGACCTTATTGACAACCACAATGGGTTTCAAGCCAATTTCAAGTGCTTTCTGAAGAACGAAGCGTGTTTGTGGCATCGGGCCTTCAAAAGCGTCGACTAACAAAATACAGCCATCAGCCATATTTAATACACGTTCAACTTCTCCACCGAAGTCGCTGTGCCCCGGAGTATCAATGATGTTAATTTTAGTACCGTTGTAGTTGATGGATACGTTTTTAGAAAGGATCGTTATACCACGTTCACGCTCTAAGTCGTTGCTATCCAGGATAAGTTCACCACTATTTTGATTGCTGCGGAACAAATTGCCCGCTAACAACATCTTGTCAACCAGCGTTGTTTTCCCATGGTCGACATGGGCAATGATTGCAATGTTACGAATGTTTTGCATATAATACCTATTATTTGGCGACAAAGGTACGAAAATAGGATTAGAAATAAATGCTATAAGAGCAATTTTTTCTTGTAAAACGTTGGGTGTTATAAAGATAATATCTATCTTTGCACGCTCAAAAGAATAATTTACTATATAAAAATTCTAAAAATTATGTATTTAGACGCAGCTAAAAAGCAAGAAATCTTCGGAAAGTACGGAAAGTCTAACACTGATACTGGCTCAGCTGAGGCGCAGATAGCTTTGTTTTCCTACCGTATTTCTCATCTGACTGAGCACCTTAAGCTCAACAGAAAAGATTATAGTACAGAAAGATCTCTAACAATGCTGGTAGGTAAACGTCGTCGTTTGCTAGATTACCTGAAGGCTAAAGATATCGAAAGATATCGTGCTATCATTAAAGAGCTTGGTTTGCGTAAGTAATCTACTTACCGCGAAAAAAAAACCGTTTCTCCTATGGGGAAACGGTTTTTTTATTCTCTTAGAATTGTGATCATTTAAAGATTTTGTTATTTTTGCATCATAAATATGATAAATCATCACCTTTGCTAATATAAAAGCTAACAATATGGATACAAGCAAAATCGTTGGAGAAAAGATCAAAAGACTCCGTGAAGATAAATCAATGCGTATAGAAGAGTTGGCACAACGTTCTGGTTTGGCCATTGAACAGGTTGAGCGTATTGAAAATAATATCGATATCCCTTCTTTGGCGCCGCTCATTAAAATAGCTCGTGTGCTAGGAGTGCGTTTGGGTACTTTTTTAGATGATCAAGACGAAGTCGGACCAGTTGTTTGCCGCAAGAAAGAAGCAACGGATGCCATTAGCTTTTCCAATAATGCGATCCATTCTCGTAAACATATGGAATATCACTCCTTGTCTAAGTCAAAGGCAGATCGTCACATGGAACCCTTTATCATAGATGTTATGCCCACTAAAGATAGTGACTTTGTGCTCTCTTCTCATGAAGGTGAAGAGTTTATAATGGTGATGGAAGGTGTTATGGAAATTAGTTATGGAAAGCATACTTATTTACTTGAAGAAGGTGATAGTATTTATTATGATTCTATAGTTCCCCATCATGTCCATGCATACGAAGGGCAAGCAGCAAAAATATTGGCTGTGATCTATACGCCGATCTAAAATAGCACATACACATATCCACTATTAATATAACTACATGCAATTATTTGATCGAACTCTTGGCCAGTGGTTGGAATACTGGGCTGAAGAGACCCCTGATAAAGAGTATATTGTATACTCTGACCGTAATCTTCGTTTCACATGGAGCCAGTTAAATCAGCGTGTTGATGATATGGCTAAAGGTTTAATTGCCATTGGAGTAGAACGTGGTACTCATGTTGGTATCTGGGCAGCTAACGTTCCTGACTGGCTCACGCTACTTTATGCTTGTGCTAAGATTGGTGCTGTGTATGTGACTGTCAATACCAATTATCAGCAGACAGAGTTGGAATACCTCTGTGAGAATTCAGATATGCATACTCTTTGTATAGTCAACGGAGAAAAAGATAGCGATTTTATTCAGATGGCTTATACGATGTTGCCGGAGTTGAAGACTTGTGAACGTGGACATTTGCGGAGTGAACGTTTTCCGTGCATGAGAAATGTGATTTATGTGGGGCAGGAGAAACGTCGTGGCATGTATAACACATCGGAGGTTCTTTTGCTGGGAAATAATGTTGAGAAGGATCGTTTGGATGAGCTCAAAAGCCAAGTGAGTTGTCATGATGTTGTGAACATGCAATATACATCAGGGACTACTGGCTTTCCGAAAGGAGTGATGTTGACCCATTATAATATTGCTAATAATGGATACTTGACGGGGGAACATATGAAGTTTACAGCTGAAGATAAACTTTGTTGCTGTGTGCCTTTGTTTCATTGCTTTGGAGTGGTTTTAGCCACAATGAATTGTCTCACGCACGGCTGTACCCAAGTTATGGTTGAACGTTTTGATCCCTTGCTAGTCTTAGCCTCTATTCATAAAGAACGTTGTACAGCTCTTTATGGTGTGCCTACTATGTTTATCGCTGAGCTTCATCATCCGATGTTTGATTTATTCGATATGTCTAGTCTTCGTACAGGTATTATGGCAGGTTCGCTGTGTCCTGTCGAACTGATGCGACAGGTCGAAGAGAAAATGTTTATGAAGGTGACTAGCGTATATGGTCTCACTGAAGCGGCTCCTGGTATGACTGCTACCCGTATAGATGATTCCTTTGAAATGCGTTGTAGTACGGTGGGGCGCGATTTTGAGTTTACAGAGGTTAAGGTGATTGATCCTGAAACCGGTAAAGAATGTTCCATTGGGGTTCAAGGCGAGATGTGCAATCGTGGCTATAATACAATGAAAGGATATTATAAAAATCCAGAGGCAACAGCTGAAGTGATTGACAGTGATAACTTTCTGCATTCCGGAGATTTGGGTATAAAAGATGAAGACGGTAATTATCGAATTACCGGGCGGATCAAAGATATGATCATTCGAGGTGGGGAGAATATTTATCCTCGTGAAATAGAGGAATTTTTATACAAACTTGATGGCGTGAAAGATGTTCAAGTAGCAGGTATTCCTTCTAAGAAATATGGAGAAGCCGTTGGAGCATTTATTATTCTACATGAAGGGGTAAAAATGCATGAGTCAGATGTGCGTGACTTTTGTAAGAACAAGATCTCTCGTTATAAAATTCCGAAATACGTATTTTTTGTCAACGAGTTTCCAATGACAGGTAGTGGGAAGATTCAGAAGTTTAGACTGAAAGATCTTGGTCTACAGCTTTGTAAGGAGCAAGGTATCGAAATTATTTAGATAAATTCATCCCCCAGTTGTATCTGGGCGTCATTTATATATTTGCGGATCACGTGCTCTTCGTCTTTCTTGCAGATAAGCAAGACGTTATTAGATTCGGCTACTAAATAACCTTCTAGTCCGTCTATAACTACTAATTTATCTTCAGGGAGAGCGATCATGTTATCCTTGCCGTTGTAAATAAGTGAATGATTTTTGAGGGTCACGTTTCCCTCAGAATCTTTTTCGCATAAATCATAAAGTGCCCCCCATGTTCCTAGATCCGACCATCCGAAATCGCCTAAAGAGACATACACATTGTCAGCCTTCTCCATCAGTCCGAAATCAATCGAAACATTGGGGCATGCAGGGAAGTTTTCTTCAATGAAGGCGTCTTCTTTGTCGGTTGCGTAAAGATCCTTTCCGGGTGCTAGCTTAGATCCTAATTCGGGGAGCAAGGTTTCAGTAGCCTTAATGATGGAGTTTACATTCCACATAAATAGGCCAGAGTTCCAATAAAATTCACCGCTTTCCACGAATACTTTAGCTAGTTCAATTTCGGGCTTTTCGGTGAATGTTTTAACTTTATAAAAACCATCATGTATTGGTTCATCAATCTGTATGTATCCGTAGCCGGTTTCGGGCCTGTTAGGCTTTATTCCTAAAGTCAGCAAATTCTCCGAATGAGAAACAAAATCCAGTCCTTTACTAATGGCAGTTCTGAATTCTTCTTCTTTTAATATTAAATGGTCCGATGGAGCTACTACAATATTTGCATCAGGGTTTAACGCTCTGATGTGGTAGGCTGCCCAAGCAATGCATGGCGCAGTATTTCTTCTTGCTGGTTCGAGTAAGATCTGTTTTTCGTTCAGTTCAGGGAGTTGCTCTTTAACCAAGTCAGCGTACATAACGTTAGTAACAATCAGGATGTTTTCTGTAGGGATGATTTTTTGAAAGCGATCAAAGGTTAGTTGGAGAAGTGATCGTCCAGTTCCGAGGAAGTCAAGAAATTGTTTGGGTAATGTCTTACGGCTATAAGGCCAAAAACGGCTACCGATACCACCACCCATAATCACGCAATAGTTATTCATGTTTTTCATGACGGAGACTTTATTTAAAAACTTTCTGCTAATGTACGGTTTATTCCCTAAATATAGCTGTGTAGGGCCTGTTTTATTCTTTTTTGCTCCTTTTTTTCGTCAAACTATTGTGGATTTAAAATATTGTCGTATCTTTGCACCGCAATTGAGAAATCAAGCATGCCCAGATGGCGGAATCGGTAGACGCGCTGGTCTCAAACACCAGTGGATTCACTTCCATCCCGGTTCGACCCCGGGTCTGGGTACGATAAGCCAAATAGAAAACCTGTAGATTAAGAATTTACAGGTTTTTCTTTTTTATTTGCAATACAATTGCACCACTTGAAAAACAATTCTCTTAAGTTTTTCATGATTGCTAAATACTCAAATGCTTTCACATGGGTTGTGTTTGTAAAGTTGTCAGTTGTCAGTGCTTTGCGTCTTTAATGTGCTAACTGCTATCTATTTAATTTTATCTTTGTTCTTTCTGTTTTTATTAAGCCTTTTATTCCTTTCATCATTCGTAATACTAATAACCTTAGCTCTCCTTATTAATCTGCTCCTGATAATGTATGCTTGTCATTAATTTTCCCAAGCAACCATTTTGAAACAATTTGGCCTATATTTCTTTCTGTTGAATGTATCATCGAATAAAATACGTCATGATAAACCTGATTTTTGTGGGAATAATCTTGCTTTCTACCTGTTTATGCACAGACTAATAATTTGGCAATTTTTTTCTATTTCATTAATGCCTACATTTGAATGTCTATCACGAGATTGTGAGACTTTTGTATATATAGCTCTCTTTTAAAATAGTTGATATTAGAATACAGACACATAAACGTTATAGTATGGGCGAATGTATGATTCAAAAATATGAGATGACGACTTTACAAGTTGTCAGTGTCTTAGGCATTCCTAAAGTTGATAAGCGAGAATGGTTTGTTGCCATCGTCAACAATCACTCAGAGAAAAAGTGTGCTAAAGCTTTGCTTGATGAACAATATGAAACTTTTGTTCCGACTCAGAGTGAAAGACACACTTGGAATAATGGAACAGTCAAGGTTGTTGACCGTGTTCTTATTGCTACTGTGATTTTTATTCATTGTACTGAGTCTGAACGAAGGGAGATTGTTAAGAGACCATTTATTAAGCGTTTTATGGTGGATAAAACCCGGATCGATAAACATGGCAAACATCCAATAGTTAAAATACCTGGATATCAAATAGATAATTTTCGAAATTTACTGGAAAAAGCTAATGAGCTTGTAGCAGTTGACCCATTTTTATTTGCCATTGGTGATAGGGTAAAAGTCGTTAGCGGTGAACTGGCCGGCATTGAAGGTCGGATTCTTCGAAAGAAGTTTGGCGAGACGTTTTTGATCGTAGAGATTGGTTTGCTTGGATGTGCGAAGTTGAGCATTTCTTTGGATAAAGTACAAAAAATTGATTCTTGATTATATTCAACTTTTGAGAAAAGACGAACAACGTTTAATTAGCAAGTGGGGATAGGCCAGATAAGTTTAAAGGTACCTATTCACATCAATTAATTCATAAATTTTATTCAAAAAAATAGAAAAGAATAAAATAAACAAGAGGTAATGTTACAGCCTATCCATAAAAATACTATATTGAGTGCAGCTAGAGAGCGCATTAAGTAATGCTTAAAAGGAAAACGAAAAGTAGTATATATGCTATATATTTTCTATTATTAATTACTTAAACACATTTTTATGGAAGCCAAAAAATCAAAAAAGGCTGCAATTGAGAATCAAAGAGGTTCTTGGTTGTTGATGGGTTTGATTGTTGCGCTTGCTTTCATGTTTGTTTCGTTCGAATGGACACAGCATGATGTAAGAGTTGCGGCATTATCATCAGATGATGAATCCATCTTTGTAACAGAGCTCGTTCCAATCACATTCCCGGAAGAAAAACTCGAGCCGCCGCCTCCACCGGAAATCAAACAATCCGATGTAATTCAAATTGTGAAAAATACGGAAGAGGTGAAGACTGATGTTTCTGTGACTCCGGAAAATGTGAATGTGCCTTATGAAGTCGTTTGGGTACCACCAGTAGTGGAAACAAAAGAAGTTGAGGAAGATGTAATTCATGTATATGTAGAAATCATGCCTAACTTTCCCGGTGGTTCAGCTGAATTGCAGAAATATTTGAGTACTCATATCAAATATCCGGCGATGTCTCAAGAGATGGGCTCAGAAGGACGCGTAGTTGTTCAGTTTGTCATTGACAAGGACGGATCAATTACAAATCCGACAGTTGTGCGAGGGGTAGATGCCTACTTGGATAAAGAAGCTATCCGTGTGATAAGTGGAATGCCAAAATGGAAACCCGGAGTGCAGAATGGCAAGAAAGTTCGAGTAAAATATACTGTGCCTGTGGTATTCAGACTACAGTAGTTACTTGAAATAGATGTTTGAAAGGGTCGGTCCGTCACTGGAGCCGACCCTTTTTTCAATAAAAAGACATATCTTTGCATCTGCAACAAAAAACATAACATTCGCTTATGAATCATCTCTATACTTTTAAAAGACCTTTTATCTGGCTTTCACGTTTTCGTAATCGTTGTGGATATGGTGTACACTCACCTTTTGCATTTAGTCTGATTACAGATGTTATCTATGAGAAGCGATCTTATTATGCATATGCTGTGCTTGAGGCAGAGTATAGGAAAAAATTAGTTCCTAAAAGTCATGTCGCTGGTGAACGTAGAATTAATCGCCTATTGTTTCGCTTAGTGAATAAAGTTCAGCCTACCGACATTATAGAGGTGGGGCATCCTTCTATAACTTCATTGTATTTGCAATCCGCTAAGCCATCTGCCCACTATAGATTTGTTTCAGAGCTATCAGAATTCAGTTTTGGGGAGGCTACTTCTATCTTTTTCTTGTATCTGAATGATTATCAACATCCAGACTTGTTAGAAAAGGCCTTTCAAATGAGCGTTGATTATGCCACGCCGGATAGTTTATTTGTTGTTTATGGTGTTGGCTATTCAAAGGCTATGAAATTGCTTTGGAGTCGCATGCAGAAGGATGAACGAGTGGGAATTACTTTTGATTTGTATGATGTGGGGTTACTTTTTTTTGATAAAACAAAGATAAAACAACATTATATAGTCAACTTCTAGGAGACTTTATACGTTAATCTTATATTAATAACGATGAAAAAGAGACGTTTATGAAAAAGAGCCTTGTATATACAAAGACTGGTGATAAAGGAACGACTAGTCTTGTCGGTGGAAGTCGTGTTCCTAAGACCCACATTCGTTTGGAAGCTTACGGAACGATTGACGAGCTTAATGCTCATTTGGGATGGTTGCATACCTACTTGGTGAACGACTCGGATCATGATTTTATTCTGGGTATACAACATAAGTTGTTTTCTATTGGTTCTCACTTAGCTACAGATCAAGAAAAAACAGTACTAAAATCGGCCAGTATTATCTCTCAAGAGGATGTCGAATGTATTGAACATGAGATTGATAGGCTTGATGAACAATTGCCTGAGCTTAATGCTTTTATTATCCCTGGTGGAAGCCGTGGAGCTGCTGTTTGTCACGTTTGTCGTACAATATGTAGAAGGGCTGAGCGGCGTATATTGACGTTGTCTGAAACTTGTACAATTTCATCAGAATTGTTGGCTTTTGTTAATAGACTATCTGATTATTTATTTGTATTATCTCGTAAACTTAATTTTGATCAACAAAATAGTGAAATATTATGGGATAATAGTTGGAAATGATAGATTTTATTATACTTTTGCGGAAAATTTTAGAAATAGAAAACTAGTATTCACTTTTTAATACTCAAGATTATGTATTGGACATTGGAATTAGCATCTAAACTGGAGGATGCTCCCTGGCCTGCAACCAAGGACGAATTGATTGATTATGCTATGCGTTCGGGTGCTCCTCTTGAGGTGATAGAAAACCTGCAAGAGATGGAAGATGAGGGCGAGATTTACGAGAGTATCGAAGATATTTGGCCAGATTATCCCAGTAAAGAAGATTTCTTTTTCAACGAGGAAGAATATTGAAATAAAAAGAAACCGAACATATTGAAATACTCGATTAGCTACCGAATAGCTATCGAGTATTTTTTTTTATAAGCTGTTTCTGAGGTGCGATTGTTATAAGTCTATGGTCTGATTAAAACTTTTCCCGAATCGGTTTGTGGCAACGATTTCTATCTTTTTCACTTCATCTGATGTGGGTTTCACACGGAAAAGATGTAAGGTGTGATAGCCAGTTGTTTTTCCTTTTTTCATCGTAATATAGGCCTGATCTTCGTCTTCAAAAGCTTCCATAAGTCCCTTCTTCTCTATCCCGTCTTCGAAATATCTTATGTTCCATGCTGGATCGTAATCCCATAGGTTAACTACTAAATACTCTGGCTGAGATTGGAATTCCCCTGGTTTGTATATGCGAAACTGATAATCAAGTGGGCGTCCGGTAGCTTTATATTGCCATGAGACATCATTCCCATGAATCCTTACCAGTAAATAGCCGTTAGGGGCTCCACAGCGATTTACGTCGCCGGCCCACCAAGCTCCACATGCTGCGCCAATGTTGTGCTCATAAATATTCGGACTAACTATGCTGTTTTCAAAGAAGTGGGTGTGACCTGAGAAGATATGTACGTTGTAGTCTTTTAATATCTCAAAAAGTTGGGATGCATTACGGGCATTACCATCTCCATTGTGTGAACGATTAGCAACAGGAGCGTGCAAATTCAATAGGATAGTAGTTCCAGGAGTTATATAGCTTAAATCTTTTTTTAGCCATTCAAGCTGAGCAGGCGTGAAGTTCTCTTCATATTTTTTTTCTCCATGATAGTCGATATCTTTCATGGAAACGATATGTATTTCTCCTACATTAAAAGAATAATCGGTAGGGCCAAAATTATTGCCGAAGGCATGTTCAGCCCATTCTTCTGGATTCTTAGAATTGCTTAATGCTGCATATTTCAAATCAAAATCGTGATTTCCGATGGTGTGATACATTGTTAAGCCTAAGTTGGATATTGCTTTCTTATAAGGCTCAAATAGGTCCATAGCGTCCCATACGATGTCACCTAGCATCATACCATATACTTCTTCTCCATTGAACGCGCTTAGTGTGGCTTTCAGATCAGGTACGGTTTCCGAACGGAATCGCTCCAATTGCTTTTCATTTTTCACTTGAGGATCCGAAATCGCAATGAAGGTGAAATTTTTTTCTGTATGCGTGCGCTTTTCCAGCTGAAAATCATATTGGCTAGTCTTTGAGGTTTTGTCTAATGGTGTATAATATCCAGTTGGAAGGGAATGCTGCACTTTCGCTTTATAGTTAGCTGGTATAGATAAGTATACAAATTTAGACTGGTTGAAATCTGAAGGCAAATAGTAGTACCCCTTTTTATCTGTTTGAGTGAAATGAACTCCGTCGCTGACTACTACTCCGGGAATAGGTCTTTTTTGGGTATCGGTAACCATGCCTTTAACTGTCATTCCCTTCTTTGTCGGAATGTTGATTGCATGACTACAAGCTATCGAAATTGATAGCATGATTAACCAGGAAGATAGAAATTTAAACTGTTTCATCTGCTTTTTTGAATTTATATGTTATTGATATTAATAAGATATGCAAAGAGAACAGATTGACGTGAAATGTAAGTGACAAAGAGATTACATCTTTGTATTATTAGTTCATAAATAAAACAGCCCGTCTCATATTGAAACGGGCTGTAGGGTATAGCTGATGATGGACTCTTATTTGCCTCCGCGGTAGCGTTTGCCTACTCCGCCTTCATTACCTGTGCCCGGAGCACTGCCATTAGCTGTGCCTGTACACGTGCCGGCACCATTAACGCCTCCTTTGTAGCTTTGTTCTCTATTGCTTTTTTGTGCATTAGTGTTGCCACCATGGGCGTTTTGCCCTTTTTTTGCCCGTAGGCGTTTCCCTGTTGGAATGCAACATTGATGATAGCATATTTCTGTGATAGTTCTTCGAATTGTAATTGCTCTTCAGGTGAAATCGTTGTTTCGTCTAACCGTATATTCCGAGAGAAATCAAGTCTTATGTCCTGGCGGCGGTAATGGCTTACTACAGAATCTGAAGCCATTTTATATAGCAATGCTTTCACATGACTTAGCTCGAATCGCTCACGATGTTCCCAAAACTGCATGAAAACATCTTGAGCAATGTCATCTGCTGTTTCTTCGCTCGAGGTTCGATAGTAAATGAACGAACGTATTGAGTCGAAGTAAGTGTCGAAAATATATCGAAATTGCTCTTTATTCATTTTTCAATTATTATACCGCACAACAGAGAGTTTACCCTACTCTAATGAGAACAAAATTATTAGCCTAAGTGTTTTTGTAACATTAGAAGCTTACTAAAGGAAAAGGTTCTTTGGGTTTGAAAAGGTTCCTTTCATATTTATTTTATATCTTTGTTCTAAATTATTAATACGTCAATTTATGAAACATTTATTCTACGTTTTAGCTCTTACTGTGTCCCTTGGTATGGCAATACCTGCTCAGGCTCAACTGCATTTCGGAGTGAAGGGCGGGTTGAATTTGTCGAAAGTTAGTTTCTCGCAAAATGATTTTAAGGGAGATAATAAAACAGGTTTCTTTATCGGTCCTATGGCAGAATTTACAATTCCAGTAATTGGAATTGGTGTTGATGCTGCTGCTTTATATTCTCAGACTGAGATGCAAGTTAAGGGTCTTGATTCTGAGGCAAAACTTAAAACATTAGAGATTCCTGTCAATTTGAAGTGGTCTTATGGCTTAGGTAGTATGCTGGGTGTATATATCGCTGCTGGTCCTCAATTCGGGTTCAATATTGGGAATAAGAATCTCGAATCGTTTGACTTGAAGAAGTCTGGTACAAGTTTTAATGTTGGTGCTGGTGTGAAGCTTATTCGTCATCTGCAGCTTGGGGTGAATTATAATTTTGCTTTGGGACATACTGGAGTTTTGGAAGCTGATGAGACTTATAAAATAAAGAATAATAACTGGCAGGTATCTGTTGCTTATCTATTCTAAGAGTTTTAAAAACGATTATTTTATAAAAAATGGTAGTGTAAAAGAGAATTTCTTATGCACTACCATTTTTTATATTTATAGAGTTATTCCTCTTTTCTCGTCAATTATTCCTCTATGTGGATAAATCATCTCTGTACCTTTGTTCTTTGTTTTCTAAAATCATGTACGTATGAAAAAGACTCTTTTCTTTTTATTGTTCATCTATCATTATTCAATATTATTTTCGATTTCTCTCCCTGCTTTCCCTGGTGCCGAGGGGTTTGGAAGGTATACCTCTGGTGGGCGAGGTGGAACAGTCTTCCATGTAACGACTTTAGTTGATGGATCTGAACCAGGAACTTTAAGGTATGCATTATTGCAGAAAGGCCCACGAACAGTTGTTTTCGATGTAGCTGGAACCATTTTCCTTCAATCAAAGCTTAGAATTTTTAACGGTGATTTGACTATAGCAGGTCAGACTGCTCCTGGACAAGGAATCTGTATTGCCCGTTATCCAGTTACTATTGATGCAGATAATGTAATCGTTCGCTATTTGCGTTTTAGAGTAGGTAATGAGAGTGGAGGAGAGCCAGATGGTCTTGGAAGTACTGATTGTCGTAATATTATAATTGATCACTGTTCTGTCAGTTGGTCAGTAGATGAAACTTGCTCGGTGTATGGAGGTGAGAATCTGACGGTACAATGGTGCATTATATCAGAAAGCTTACGTACAGCTGGACATGTTAAAGGAAAACATGGCTATGGAGCTATTGTGGGAGGGGCTAGAAGTTCGTTTCATCATAATCTATTGGCTCATCACGAAAGTCGTGCGCCTCGTCTTGGGCCTCGTCCTTTTACACAAGAGCGTGAATATGTAGATATGCGTAATAATGTTATTTACAACTGGGCTGGTAATGGTTGCTACGGAGGAGAAGGTATGCGGGTAAATATCGTAAATAATTATTATAAACCCGGACCTGCGACTCCTAAAGATAGTCCAGTTGCTTATCGTATAGCGGCTTTAGGGATACGAACAATAGCATATTGTACTAATCGTTCAGGATACGCTAATGTGTGGAAACCGATGGAGCATGTTTGGGGGCGTTATTATGTTGATGGGAATGTTGTGGAAGGAAACAAAGAAGTGACACAAGATAATTGGACCAAAGGTATTTATGCACAAATCGATGAGGCAGCATGTGATGATACCTTTACAGAAAAAGTAAAACGAGAAATACGACTTTCTGTTCCTCTAGAAACTGATGTGATAACTACTCATTCCGCTGAAGAAGCTTACAGGTTAGTGCTTGATAATGCAGGTTGCTCAAAGCTACGTGATAGAATTGATCAACGCATTGTTGAAGAGACGAGAAAGGGGACTGCTACTTATGTGGGAAGTGTTACTAAAGAGGCCAATCTGATGCCTGGACTCATTGATTTGCCTGCTGACGTGAAACCCGTGGGGGCAGACAGCGCATGGCCAGAATTAAGTGATGGAGGGGTCTCGACTGCCTTACTGAGAGACTCCGACGGAGACGGTATTCCAGACTGTTGGGAACTTGCGGTAGGATTGAATCCGACGGATAGTACTGATGGTGTAGCTACTACATTAAGCCATGAAGGGTATACAAATTTGGAGGTTTACCTGAATAGTTGCACAATAGATTAGATTGAAAAAAGTCATAGACTCATTTTTTATTGTACTTTTGTGCTTGCAATGAAAAAGTTTGTAGATGTCATATTACCATTACCGCTACCGAAATGTTTTACTTACTCTTTGCCGGACGACTGTCCCGAAGAAATTGAGATTGGTTGTCGGGTGATTGTTCCTTTTGGACGGAAGAAATTCTATACGGCCATTGTTCGTAATGTCCACTATTATGCTCCTACAGAGTATGAAGTTAAAGAAATATCTGCATTGCTTGATGCTTCTCCTATCTTATTGCCCAATCAGTTTAAGTTTTGGGAATGGTTGGCAGATTATTATATCTGCACGCAAGGAGACGTTTATAAGGCAGCTCTTCCTTCTGGATTGAAATTGGAAAGTGAAACAATTGTTGAATATAACCCAGATTTTGAGATTGATACACCTTTACCCGAGCGTGAACAGCTTCTTTTAAATTTGCTTTCCTCAGAATCTCAGCAGTGTGTTACAAAGCTCGAAAAAGAAAGTGGCATAAAAAATATTCTTCCAGTAGTCAAATCCTTACTTGATAAGGAAGCTATTTTTGTGAAAGAGGAATTGCGGCGTACCTACAAACCAAAGACGGAGGCAAGAGTTCGATTAACTGGTGCCGCTGATGAAAAGACCCTCCACATTCTATTTGATCTTTTGTCTCGTGCTCCTAAACAGTTGGCTTTATTGATGAAGTATATTGAATGTTCAGGCATTTTGGGAAGAGAAACGACTAAAGAGGTCTCTAAGAAAGAATTGCTTCAGCTTGCTGGGGTGTCTCCTTCGATACTTAATGGTTTAGTAGAGAAAAAGATCTTTGAAGTTTATTTTCATGAGGTTGGGCGGCTGAATAAAGAAATGAATGATGTTGTCGAATTAAATCCTTTGAACGAATTTCAGCAGCGTGCACATGGTGAAATAATAAGCTCTTTTCAAGAAAAAAATGTTTGTTTGCTTCATGGAGTAACTTCTAGTGGCAAAACGGAAGTCTATATTCATCTGATAGAAGAAACGATTCGTCAGGGAAAACAGGTTTTATATTTATTGCCTGAGATTGCATTGACAGCTCAGATCACCGAGCGCTTGCAACGTGTGTTTGGTTCACGATTAGGTATTTATCACTCTAAGTTCCCTGATGCTGAACGGGTCGAAATCTGGCAAAAACAGCTTAGTGAGAAAGGATATGACATCATTCTGGGAGTTCGTTCTTCGGTGTTCCTTCCTTTTCGAAATTTAGGGTTGGTAATAGTTGACGAAGAACATGAGAATACCTATAAACAACAAGATCCTGCACCTCGTTATCATGCGCGTAATGCAGCAATAATATTAGCGGCTTTGTACGGAGCTAAAACACTTCTTGGTACGGCTACTCCTGCTATAGAGACGTGGCAAAATGCTATTAGTGGTAAATATGGATTCGTTGAACTAAAGGAGCGATATAAGGAAATTCAACTGCCAGAGATTATTCCTGTAGATATCAAAGAGTTGCATCGTAAAAAGAGGATGGTAGGACAATTTTCTCCATTGCTGCTTCAGTACATGAAAGAAGCACTCGAAAATGAAGAACAGGTCATACTTTTTCAAAACCGCCGTGGATTTGCCCCTATGGTAGAGTGTCGTACTTGTGGTTGGGTGCCAAAGTGTAAGAACTGTGATGTGAGTCTTACTTATCATAAAGGTATAAATCAACTGACGTGTCATTATTGTGGCTATACTTACCAATTGCCGAGATCTTGTCCTGCTTGCGAAGGAACAGAACTTGTTAATCGTGGCTTTGGTACAGAAAAAATTGAAGATGATATAAAAGTACTTTTTCCAGAAGCTGCTGTTGCTCGAATGGATTTAGACACAACTCGAACTCGTTCAGCTTATGAAAAGATAATCTCAGATTTTGAGAAAGGGAAGACGGATATCCTGATCGGTACGCAAATGGTATCTAAGGGGTTGGATTTCGATCACGTAAGTATTGTGGGGATTTTAAATGCGGATACTATGCTTAATTATCCCGATTTTCGCTCTTACGAACGGGCTTTTCAACTGATGGCTCAAGTTGCAGGACGTGCTGGGCGTAAGAATAGGCGTGGACGGGTTGTTTTGCAAACGAAAAGTATTGATCATCCCATTATCCATCAGGTTATTGCTAATGATTATGAAGAAATGGTAAACGGACAGCTTGCTGAACGACAAATGTTTCATTATCCTCCTTACTATCGTTTAGTGTATGTTTACTTGAAGAATCACAATGAGTCTTTATTAGATCAGATGGCAACTGTGATGGCCGATAAGTTAAGAGTGGTATTTGGTAGTCGGGTGTTGGGACCTGACAAACCACCGGTTGCTCGTATACAAACTTTGTTTATAAAGAAAATAGTATTAAAAATTGAGCAGAATGCTCCAATGGGACGTGCTCGAGAACTTTTAAAGGGTATACAAAAAGAGATGCTTGAGGATGAACGCTTCAAGTCTTTAATTGTTTATTATGATGTTGATCCAATGTAAATGTAACTTATGAAGAGAATATTATTTGTTTGTCTGGGAAATATATGCCGTAGTTCTACGGCTGAGGGAGTGATGCTACAGTTGATAAAAAAAGCTGGGCTTGAGAAAGAGATTGAAGTTGACTCTGCTGGCATATTGTCTTATCATCAAGGCGAACTTCCTGATAGTCGGATGCGTGCTCATGCTGCTCGACGTGGTTACCATTTGACGCATCGGTCGCGTCCTGTGCGAACTGAAGATTTTTATTCTTTTGATCTGATTCTAGGTATGGATGATCGGAATATTGATGATCTGAAGGAAAGAGCCCCTTCTCCAAAGGAATGGGATAAGATTCATCGGATGACTGAATATTGCACAAGCATTCCAGCCGATCATGTGCCTGACCCATATTATGGAGGGGCTGAAGGGTTTGAATATGTACTTGATGTACTTGAGGATGCTTGCAACGGGTTGCTTAATTCTTTAATTCAGGATAGCTAATCCTGGTGTGATAAGCAATTTTTAGTTTTTCTTTAAACACTGTTTTTATGGTAGCAATGTCTTTGAAAGTGATAGGACATTCCTTGAAATAACCTTCGGAAACTTGTGAATCTATTATTTTGTCAATCAGGTTACTTATCGTTTCTTCTGTGTATTCGGATAAACTCCGGGATGCTGCTTCAACCCCATCTGCCATCATTAGTATGGCTTGCTCTTTAGTAAAAGGATTAGGACCTGGATATGTAAAAAGCTTTTCGTTTACTTCTTCGTTGGGATGCTCATTCTTCCATGAAATATAAAAAAACTTGGTTTTCCCAAGACCGTGATGCGTGCAGATAAAATCTTTAATAACTTTAGGTAGATTGTGCTTATCAGCGAGTTTTAATCCATCCGTTACATGATTGATGACTATCTGAGAGCTTTGTTCATAACTTAAGTTTTTGTGGGGATTCACTCCACCAGATTGATTCTCTGTGAAGAATGCTGGATTTTCCATCTTTCCTATGTCATGATATAAAGCTCCGGTACGGACTAATTGACTCTTTGCTCCAACACGAATAGCGGCTTCTGCTGCCAAGTTTGCTACTTGCATGGAATGTTGAAATGTTCCAGGCACACTCTCAGACATTTGCCGAAGTAGGTTGCAATTAATATTTGAAAGTTCTACTAAAGTTACATTGGAAGTAAAACCAAAGGTTTTCTCTAATAAGAACAATAAGGGATACGTAAATAATAATAAAATGCCGTTAATAATGAAGTAAGTATACATTCGTGCATTTAACTTCGAGAAGTCATCTGCAAGTCCATTCTCAGTCATTAGCTCAAAAGCAAAATAAATCGTACTATACGTGAGTATCACGAGTAATGCTGTACGAAAGAGTTGCGATCTTTGTGATAGTTCCCTAAGACTGAATATAGCTACTAGCCCTGCTGAGAGCTGGGCGAGAATAAATTCATGTGGGAATCGCAATGAGATGGAGCAGATTAGTATGGTGATGATATGTGTTAGAAAGGCCGTACGTGAATCGAGAAAGACTCGAATGATGATCGGAAGCATAGCATACGGAATCATGTATACATTGAAAAGATTATGTGATATCATGAAAGCAGTTAGTACACTGTATAATACGATCAATGCAAATAGCAGGGATAAACTACCTTTTCGCTCGTAATAATCCTTTCTGAATAAATCGATGTAGAGCATGAAAAATAGCATTAATATGCCTACAAAAAGTATTTGACCACCGAGGATGTATCGGCTTTGATCCATAGTTTCACTCCGTTTAATCGATTCTTTACGTAAGGATTCAAGGATGTTGTAAGTTTCTTTATTGATAATTTCTCCTCGATCAATAATTTTCTGCCCGCTTACTACCAATCCGTTAGCCCAAGCATAATTGCTTAACATATCTTCTTTAGCTGCTTTAGTTCTAGTCTCGTCGGAAGTTAGATTAGGTGTTATATATTCATTTAAAGAGCATTGACGGAGTATATCACGACTAAAATGCGTCGTATCGGCATCTAATAAATATTCATAGGCGCTTTTCACAGTGAAAATATTTTCTGTACTTCTGGGATTGGCAAGCTTATCATCTATGATCATAATGTAAGATGTACTGTCTTTATGAAGCTGCTGTATGTTGTCGGTAGAAACAATACCAGATTTATAGATTTCTATCAAGGTTCTCTCAATGTACTTTAGGTAATTAATAGAAGGAAGTATGGCTCTAAGTTCCCCTTGATAATCAGCTTTCAACCTAGCGATTGCTTTTTCTTCCGTCTTCTTGTCTAACAGATAATAAGGCTGAAATGAGGACAACAGACTATCTTGTTCCCGTTTCACTACTGCATCGTCTTTGTAAATAGGGAATGCGAATGTAGAAATCAATTGACCATATTTCCAAGGCTTATTTAAATCGAACTGGTAGTTGAATTTTTTGTCACGTGGGAGGAAATATACAATTAGAGTTACCGTGGCTACAAACAAAAGTGATTTATATAATAGATCTCTTCGTGAGAACCTCCATTTTTTATTTATATGTTCCATACGCATCGAAATTTTTGCGAAAAGTACAAAAAAAAACAATAGTGTGAAAAAAAAGGCTTAATTTTGCCGCGATTTACCTATACTAACCCAAATTATGGCAGAAAGAAAAGTAAGAGTTCGTTTTGCTCCGAGTCCTACTGGAGCATTGCACATTGGCGGTGTGCGTACTGCTTTGTATAATTATCTATTTGCGCGTCAGCAAGGCGGAGATTTGATTTTTCGTATTGAAGATACTGATTCCAACCGGTTTGTGCCGGGGGCGGAAGAGTATATACTCGAGTCGTTTAAGTGGTTGGGTATCCACTTTGATGAAGGAGTGAGCTTCGGTGGAGAACATGGCCCGTATCGGCAATCTGAACGCCGCAAAACTTACAAGAAATTTGTACAAGTTTTGCTGGATAATGATAAAGCATACATCGCTTTTGATACTCCGGAAGAGCTGGACGCTATGCGAGCTAAAATTGCAAATTTCCAATATGATGCATCTACTCGCGGGATGATGCGCAATTCTCTGACTATATCGAAAGAGGAAGTAGATACACTGATTGCTGAAGGTAAGCAATATGTGGTGCGGTTTAAAATCGAACCAAACGAGGATGTTCATGTGAATGATTTGATTCGTGGTGAAGTCGTAATCAATTCATCTATTTTGGATGATAAGGTTCTTTATAAATCGGCTGATGAGCTACCAACTTATCATCTCGCTAATATTGTTGATGATCATTTGATGGAAGTGTCTCATGTTATTCGCGGAGAAGAGTGGTTGCCTTCAGCACCTTTGCATGTGTTGTTATACCGTGCATTTGGCTGGGAGGATTCCATGCCTGAGTTTGCTCATTTGCCTTTATTGCTTAAACCAGAAGGCAATGGAAAGTTGAGTAAGCGTGACGGCGATCGTTTGGGATTTCCTGTATTCCCTTTGGAGTGGCATGACCCCAAGACAGGAGAAATCTCTTCGGGATATCGCGAGGCAGGTTATCTGCCTGAAGCAGTAATCAATTTTCTTGCCTTGTTGGGCTGGAATCCTGGCAATGATTTGGAAGTGATGTCAATGGATGAGTTAGTCCAACTGTTTGACCTTCATCGTTGTAGTAAGTCAGGGGCTAAATTCGACTATAAAAAAGGTATTTGGTTCAATCATCAATATATTCAACAAAAATCAAATGAGGAAATTGCTCAATTGTTTCTTCCTATTTTGAAAGAAAAAGCAGTTGAAGCTCCTTTTGATAAGGTTGTTACGGTGGTGGGCATGATGAAAGACCGTGTAAGTTTTGTTAAAGAATTATGGGACGTTTGTAGCTTCTTTTTTGTGGCTCCTACTGAATATGATGAAAAGACGGCTAAAAAACGTTGGAAGGAAGATTCAGCAAAATGCATGACCGAACTGGCTGATATTATAGCAGGAATAGAGGACTTTAGCATAGAAGGGCAAGAAAAGGTGGTTATGGATTGGATTGCTGAAAAGGGCTACCATACTGGAAATATTATGAATGCTTTTCGTCTTACACTTGTGGGGGAAGGTAAAGGACCTCACATGTTTGATATCTCTTGGGTTCTTGGGAAAGAAGAAACATTAGCTCGTCTGAAACGTGCAGTAGAGGTGCTTAAATAATTAAAACTATACATGATGAATGATGAATGTCAGGAATGGGTTTCAATGACGTCCACTCAGTATTCATCATTCAAATTTGAAAATTATGCTTTACAATCTGGCAATAGTTATTTATGACCTTTTGGTTCATCTTGCTGCTCCGTTTAGTCGTAAGCCTCGGAAAATGATGAAGGGGCATTGGGTCGTATATGAACTTTTACGTCAGCAAGTGGAGAAAGGAGAGCAGTATATCTGGTTTCATGCAGCTTCGTTGGGTGAGTTTGAACAAGGTCGTCCTTTAATTGAAATGATTCGGGCAAAATATCCTACTTATAAGATTTTGCTTACTTTTTTCTCTCCTTCTGGTTACGAAGTGCGTAAACATTATCGAGGAGCGGATATTGTTTGCTATCTGCCATTTGATAAACCCAGGAATGTAAAGAAGTTCCTTGATATTACGAATCCTTGTATGGCTTTCTTTATAAAATACGAATTTTGGAAGAATTATCTGGATGAACTTCATAAACGCCGTATTCCTGTATATAGTATTTCCTCTATTTTCCGTCGTGATCAGATCTTCTTTAAATGGTATGGAGGAACTTACCGCCATGTGCTGAAGGATTTTGATCATTTATTTGTGCAGAATGAAGCTTCAAAGCGCTACTTGTCGAAAATAGGAATTAGCAGAGCGACGGTGGTTGGAGATACTCGTTTTGACCGTGTCTTGCAGATTCGTGAAGAGGCTAAGGAACTTCCATTAGTTAAAATGTTTAAAGGGGATAATAGCTTTACTTTTGTAGCAGGTAGCTCTTGGGGCCCAGATGAAGATCTGTTCCTGGAATATTTTAATAGTCATCCTGAGATGAAATTAATTATTGCGCCTCATGTAATTGATGAGAATCACTTGGTAGAGATTATAAGTAAACTAAAGCGACCATATGTCCGATATACACGCGCTGATGAAAAGAATGTATTGAAGGTTGATTGCTTAATTATAGATTGTTTTGGATTATTATCTTCAATATATCGCTATGGAGAAGTGGCTTATGTGGGGGGTGGCTTTGGCGTAGGCATTCATAACACATTAGAGGCTGCTGTTTATGGTATACCTGTGCTGTTTGGTCCTAAGTATCAAAAATTTATGGAGGCAATCCGATTGATAGAAGCTAAGGGGGCATATTCGATAAAGGACTATGAAGAACTTAGAACTTTACTTGATCGTTTTCAAGCCGATGAGGTTTTTATGCGTGAAACAGGCACTAATGCTGGGTACTATGTGACTAGTAATGCAGGAGCAACAGAGAAAATTATGCATATGATAAACTTTTAGTTTAACTTCAATTCCGAATGATTACCTTTATTTTTCCTTCCTTTATTGCATAACTATTAAAGATAGGCTATAAATCTTTATGTGTATTCTAATTATAATATAAGTATCGTTCCACTATAAAGTGGAACGAATACATAAATTAGAAATGAGACGTCTTACGAGGATTGGAACATTGGCTTATTTGTACCATTGTGAATACATCAGATAGTTATGTGCTATCTTCTGATTTAATTCTTTTGCTTGCTCCGGGTCAACGTTTTTAATAAATTTTGCTGGTACACCTCCCCAAATACTGCCGGGTTCTATCACGGTGTTGCTTAATACGAGAGAGCCTGCAGCTACAATCGCTCCTTCTCCAATTACTGCATGATCCAGCAGGGTAGATCCCATACCGATGAGTGCATAATCTTTTACGGTAGCCCCGTGGATCGTTACGTTATGTCCTACAGAAACATGGTTTCCTATTTCTATAGTAGATTTTTCGTATAGAGTATGAAGTACGGTTCCGTCTTGAATATTGACCCCATTTCCTATACGTATCGAATTAACATCACCTCTTAAGACTGTGCAAAACCATATGCTGCAGTCGCTTCCCATTTTTACATCTCCTATGACCGTGGCATTGTCTGCCAGAAAACAGTTTTCTCCAATTTCCGGAGTGAATCCTCTTACTGATTTGATTAAAGCCATAATTATTTTTTTTCTAATGAGGTTTATTGAATATTGATTTAAAAATTCTAATCTCGAAATTCCCTATATTAAATGGCTTCTGTTGCCTTGCGCAACCATCTTTTTTCGTCTTCAGCAAGCTTCGGAGACAGTTTCTCATAAACAGTTTGATGATAATTATTGAGCCATTCGATCTCTTCTACGGCTAACATTTTTTTGATAATACCTTTCTTGCAAATAGGGCATAATGTAATAGTTTCGAATTTTAAGTATTCTCCAAACATACCTTCTTGGCCTTTACATACTAGTGTCAAGTTCTCAGTTCGTATTCCATGGCTGCCTGCTTTGTAGACACCAGGTTCGTTGGATGTTACCATCCCGGGCTGAAGAATAACTGGGTTTTCATTCATGCGAATACTTTGAGGACCTTCGTGGACACTAAGAAAATGCCCTACGCCGTGTCCTGTACCGTGAAGAAAGTTCATCCCAATTCTCCAGATTGGCATACGAGCTAGTACGTCTAGTTGTGCTCCACGGGTGCCGGCGGGGAATTTGGCCATTGCTAATGCAATATGTCCCTTTAATATTAGAGTGTAGTCTATTTTCTCTTCCTCTGTCAATTCTCCTAGTGCAATGGTGCGTGTGATATCAGTGGTACCATCTAAATATTGGGCACCTGAATCTAATAGTAAGAAGCCTTTTGATTGAAGCGTTATATCGCTCTCTTCTGTTGCAGAATAATGCACAATTGCACCATGTTCTTTGTAGCCCGCGATTGTGTCAAAGCTTTCTCCCATGTATAGGGGTTGAGCGGCTCTAAATTCATGCAACTTCTTGTCGATGCTTAATTCTGTCTGTTTGCCTGAAGGAACAGTTTCTTCTAGCCATTTAAGGAATTTCACAAGTGCTAGTCCATCACGTTCCATTGCGTTGTGGATGCCCGCAATTTCTTGCTCGTTACGGATAGCTTTCAATAGGGTCACAGGAGATTCATTACGAATGATTTGGCATGAAGGATTAATAGCCGAATAAATGGCATAATTCGTTCTCTTTGGATCAATCAGAATATTTTCTTCAACTAGAGAATGTAGGTAAACTTCAACATTATCATATTTTTCTAAACCTATATCATATTTTTTCAAATATTCATTTACCTCCTGAGATACTTTTTCAGGTGATATAAAATAAGTAACATTGTCTTGTGTAATAAGTAGATAGCTTACGATTACCGGATTGCAGTGTACATCACTTCCTCTTAAGTTCAGTGTCCACGCTATTTCGTCTAGGCTTGATAAAAATAACGCATGTATACCTTTCTTTTTTAATTCAGTGCGGATTGAAGCTATTTTCTCTTCAACACTTTTCCCTGCGTATCTTACATCATAGACGAAAGCTTGTGCATTGGGCATAGTAGGGCGGCCTTTCCAAATACTTTTAAATGGATCACCAAACGTGTTAAGTTGTAAATTGCATGCAGTAAGGCTTTTTTTAAGTTCTTCTACTTGTTGAACCGAGAACATCTTTCCGTCAATGCTCACAGTATCACCAGGATTAAGATTCTTACGGAGAAATTCGGGGATGCTTGGAGTTTCGGGTAGCATCTCCTTATATAATGTAATGCCAGTATTATCGAGTTCTCTTTCTGCTTGTAAAAAATAACGGGAGTCTGTCCATAGCCCGGCTTTATCCCTCAAGATAACTACAGTTCCAGCAGAGCCAGTGAAGCCGGAAATCCACTCCCGAGACATCCAGTGAGGAGCAACATATTCACTTAGATGAGGATCTGTGCTCGGAACGATGAATGCTTTGATGTTGTTTGTCTGGAATGTCATTCGTAATGCGTGTATACGCTCACTTATGTTTTGTTTCATACCTAATTATATTATTTATTGACATATTTAGCTGTCTCAAAGGTACTAACTTTTCGTGGTTAATGATTTGTTTATGAATAGTTTTTGATAAATATTTGCCGAAAGTTTTGTGAATAAAGAAAGTATGTGTAATTTTGCGGCGCAATTTGACTACGGAAATTTTTAACCAATAACATATTAATAATAACAAAATGATTGTAGTACCTGTAAAAGAAGGCGAAAACATTGAAAAAGCGCTGAAGAAGTTTAAAAGAAAATTTGAGAAAACTGGTATCGTTAAAGAACTAAGAAGCAGACAACAGTTTGACAAACCGTCTGTAACTAAAAGACTTAAGAAAGAACGTGCAGTTTATGTTCAACAACTTCAGCAAGTAGAAGATTAATAATTCGTAATTTCCTTTGAATTATTGAATTCTTTTCATACATTCGTTGCAGGATTTTAGATGTAGCGATATTATGTTAATTAAATCTTTTCTTGATTATCTTCGGTATGAGCGGAACTATTCTGAGAGGACGGTTCTTGCATATGAAAGAGATATGACGCAACTTCAAGAGTTTGCGCAGGAAGAGTATGGAAAGTTTGATTGGCTAGAGGTTGAAGCTGAGCTTGTTCGTGAATGGATTGTTCTATTGATGGATAAAGGATATACTTCAACTTCAATAAATCGGAAGCTAAGTTCACTCCGGTCGTTTTATAAGTATCTTTTGAGGCAGGGAAATGAGGTTGTGGATCCATTACGAAAAATAAAAGGTCCTAAGAATAAAAAGCCTTTACCTGTCTTTCTGAAAGAGGACGAAATGAATAAACTGCTGGATGAAACTGATTTTGGCGAAGGATTTAAAGGTTGTCGTGACCGATTAATTGTTGAAACGTTTTATACAACTGGTATTAGGCTTTCGGAATTGATAGGTTTGGACAATGAAGATGTCGATCTTTCCTCATCTCTTTTAAAAGTTACTGGGAAAAGAAATAAGCAACGATTAGTTCCTTTCGGAGACGAATTGAAGCTATTGATGCTTGACTATATTAACATAAGAAATCAAATGGTTCTAGAACGGTCTGACGCTTTTTTTGTTAAAGAGAATGGTGGTCGGCTATATAAGAATCTAGTCTATAATCTAGTGAAACGAAACCTATCGAAGGTGGTAACGCTAAAAAAGAAGAGTCCTCATGTACTGAGACATACTTTTGCTACTACAATGCTGAATAATAACGCGGCATTAGGTGCAGTAAAAGAGCTTTTGGGGCATGAGAGTATAACGACTACTGAGATTTATACGCATACCACTTTTGAAGAACTAAAAAAAGTGTATAAACAAGCTCATCCAAGAGCTTAAAAAAAAGGAGGTAAGTATGGATATTAGAATTCAATCAATTCACTTTGATGCGTCAGAGCAATTGCAGGCATTTATTCAGAAAAAAGTGTCTAAGTTGGAAAAATATTACGAAGATATAAAGAAAGTAGAGGTGTCATTAAAGGTAGTTAAGCCAGAATCTGCAGAAAATAAAGAGGCAGGCATTAAAATTCTGATCCCAAATGGGGAGTTTTATGCAAGTAAAGTGTGTGATACATTTGAAGAAGCGATTGATTTAAATGTCGAGGCTCTTGAAAAGCAACTGGTGAAATACAAGGAAAAACAACGCAGTAAATAAAAAGATCGCAAATATTTTGCGGGAAAGAAATAAATAACTAAATTTGCAGCCGTTTCGCTCGCATTAGAACGTAGCGGTTGCATTTTTAGCAAAAAAGCCTCTTTAGCTCAGTTGGCCAGAGCACGTGATTTGTAATCTCGGGGTCGTTGGTTCGAATCCGACAAGAGGCTCGAAGGACGGACGGTAATGGGTCTGTTTGGAGAAAGAGTTAAAAAGAGAACAAGGATAAAACATTTATGTTCTATATATTGTTCAAATTTTAATCCTTTGTTTTATAAGTAGTTTTAGCAAGGGCAAATACCAGAGTGGCCAAATGGGGCAGACTGTAAATCTGCTGTCTTTCGACTTCGGTGGTTCGAATCCATCTTTGCCCACAAAAATTGCGGAAGTAGCTCAGTTGATAGAGCATTAGCCTTCCAAGCTGAGGGTCGCGGGTTTGAGCCCCGTCTTCCGCTCTTTAAAAGAGAATCTTAATTAGATTCTCTTTTTTTTTGCATAAAATCTATAGTAAAATATTTTTTTATTTATATTTGTATAATAAAGTAATGTTCCATAGGTTATTAGAAGATGAATCGTATAATTACTCTTATCTTTTCGTGTATTGCAACCATATCTTGCATAGCACAAACATCAATTAAGGATTCTGATGTATCTCAGGGTTCAACTATTGCACTAAGATTTGCCAATGAATATGTTGCGCTTTGCTCCCAACGAAATGGCTCAGAAGATGACTGGATTGCAAAGAATAAATTAGTGACCAACCATTTTAAGTCCTCTTACAAAAAACTCATAAAATCGGCATTAAAAAAAGACCCTGAATTAGGATTAGGGTTTGATCCAATCTTCGATGCTCAAGATTACCCCGATAAAGGATTTAAAATTCACAGTTATGACTGTAAAACTGGACTAGTAACATTAGAAGGCGAAGATTGGGCAGACTTCATATTAGTACTTAGAGTCGTGAAGCAAAAAGACAAATGGCTAGTTGACGGATCAGGAGTTCTTAATATCCCTATTAACAAAAGAGGAAAACGTTAATAAACCAAACTGAAGCTATTTTTATTCGCAACCAACCTATTTCTATTAGAAAAATTAAATCCTCGCAATATTGGTCTTAGAAAGTTAGGAAGATTATTAATAATAAAAAAGAAGATATGAAAGGTGATAAAAAATTAAGCCGCTCTAGAAGAGAACGAATGATTGCAGGTATATGTGGAGGGTTAGCTGAATATTTTGACTGGGATCCCACATTAATAAGAATAGCCTATACACTGGCTACAATTTTCACTGCTTTTGCTGGATTTATTATATACATAATACTATGGCTCATAATGCCTGAATCAAAATATACTAATGAATAAAAATCATCTTATCAGTAATCGTTATGTTCAAGATTTAAGCAACAAGCGGGATTACCTACGCATGCCTTAACAAAACAATGACTTAAAAAAAAGAATAAAAGAAAGGGGTCAGTCATTATTATTGGGGATTTAACAATTATGCATACAACATCATCACTCTATAAAGATAGAATTTAACATCATCTACCCCTCTGAATGTAGCCCTGAATGATTTGAGTTTAGCATTGAAAGA
>JAFABG010000025.1 GCA_023426145.1 Bacteroidota bacterium
AATCTTATTAAATTTGTCGAGGAGGAATTAAAGATGAAAAAGTCGAGACACAGTGAGAATGAAATCGTAAAGGCTGTCAATCAAATTGATAGTGGTATATCTGCTGATATAATCTGCCGTGAATATTGCATATCTCGTGCAACTCTTTATAATTGGCGATCGAAATATAGTGGTATGGATTCAAGCCATATAAAGCGTTTAAAAGAGCTTGAAGAAGAAAATCGGCGCCTAAAACAAATGTATGCTGATTTAGCTTTAGACAACAAGATCTTAAAGGATGTTATCGAAAAAAAGTTATAGAGCCCGAGGTAAAGAAAGATGTTGTAGTAGCAATAAAAGCGGATTACCATATCAGCGTCACTCGGGCATGCAGGTTAATGTCTATTCATCGTTCTTATTTCTATTATGTGGAAAAGAAGGATGATAATGAGGTTATTGATTCCATAAGAAAAGCCTCAGAATTTGGCGATGGATTTTGGAAAATCTATTCAAGATTACGTCGGGATGGCAAAAAGTGGAATCATAAACGAGTGTATAGGGTTTATAAACAGATGAAGTTTAATAAGCGCTCAAAGCTAAAGAAGCGATTGCCTGCAAGAGTTAAGCTGCCTCTTGTGACTCCAGATCTTCCCAATCAAACTTGGTCTATGGACTTTGTAAGTGATAGTTTGGAATGCGGTCGTAAGTTTCGTATATTGAATATATTGGATGATTTTGATCGTTCTGCCATAGCTCAAGAGATATCAATCTCAATGCCTGCAGAGCGTGTTATAAGAATATTGGAGAAGGTAATATGGCTTAAGGGAAAACCTGAAGCTATAAGATGTGATAATGGACCTGAGTTTATTTCAAATAAATTCCAGGATTGGTGCAAAGCTAATGATATAACAATTAAATATACCCAGCCGGGATGTCCTACACAAAATAGTTATGTAGAGCGTTTTAATGGTAGCTTTAGAAGAGGAGTATTAGATGCATATATCTTTAGAACCTTAACTGATGTTAGGGAAATAACGGAGAAATGGATGGAAGACTATAATGAGTCTCGTCCGCACCATTCATTGGGTGACATGTCACCCAATGAATACAGAAAAAAGTATGAAACAGATAATAAAATTATTAACCAAGCAGTCTAATTAATAACCGTCCTAAAAAAGGGAAGTTGACAATAGCAGCCATAAGTCCACCAGATGTATAATAATGATAAAGATCTGACAATACATGCTCTTGATACTCATGATTAGATCTATTTGCATTAATAATAAATACCACTAATAAGCACATTAATACCATAAAAATAGATTAAGAATCAATCTATCAAGACTTATTCATTTTAGAAATTTCTCGTTCAATCTGATTTTTTTTAATAGGCAATGTAAATCTAATACATCCTGTAAGCCCAATAGCATTAGGAGGAATAAATAAAACATTACATTTTAGCAAATTCTGTATTTTGTAGTATTCTCCAGAGTTTATTGCCTTATCTACATCTTTTTTAATACCAGCAGTCACAGAATATATTTCACCATTATTAGTTATTCGGAAAGTGAGAAACAGAGGATGATTTGAATCTGATTGAAGTAATTTTTCTAATGATTCTTGAGAAAAGAAACTAAGAAATACTTCATTCAATGAATCTACTTTACACTGTATATATTTATCCATATAGTAGTCCAACTTTCCTTCATATTCCTCAACACTCATATTCCTAGGAACTTTCATTAAACACTTGTTATCAGTCTCATTATCACCTTTTAAATATACTGAAATAGATGATAAACGTTTAATATGCTCCCTTATAACTGTATCAGTTCCTATTCTATCTTCTTTAATTAAATCACACTCTTGTTGAGCACATAAATAAATTGGATAAAATATCAGTAAAAGTAATATTATATTACATTTATGCATCTTTTATTATTTTGATTTTAGATTTAGCTTCACAAAAAAGGGGAAGCTGACACGTTAATGTATGCTAAGGAACTATATCACTGCAAAATCATTCTAGACTTGAATGCTTACTAGCTCCCGCTTAACAATTATAAAGATAGACAAATGCTTCTCTTTAAGTGCAAAACTAAAAGAATGCCTACGATATATAAACAAATTTCAGGAAAAATAGGTCAATAAAAAGAGACATTTTATTCTATTAAAAATCACTATCACTTGGTATCTATATAAAATTTGCGCTACAGCAACACAACCCGTATATGGTCCAGAGCAGTATAAAAAACATTGCTTATCTAAGTTCAAAAATACAACAGATTTCGAAATAAACAAAAGAAATAGCCCGGACAATTTCATTTTTATTATTCATGCGAATCAGTAATTGACCGCTGATTCATTGTTTTAGAAAATTAAATAAATGAGATAATTAACTAAATAATAACATTTTAACTAAATAAATCAGAAAGTGTTTTCAACTGCTGAGTCGCATAACTAACAAAAAAGAGCCATATCAAACTCCGTTTTGAGTAATAATATGGCTCTTTTCTTTGCTGATATTGAGTTTTGGCACAGCCTCTTTTTTATCTTCTAATGCCTAATATGCTTCTGGCTTTCTCTTCACTAGATATAAAGCTTAGCGAATTGACAATCTTGTCAGCATGCTCAAGATCAACGATATTGGGCGACATTATCTTTAGAATCTCCAGTCTATCATCATCAAATGTAAAAATAGACATCATACGCACACATTGATCACAAGTTACAGATCTTTTGTCAATGCCAACTGATAATATCTCAAACTGATCATCTTTGAAAGGTTTGTTTTTCACCTTATTATACAATGCTTGGAAGTCCCTGTCGCTCATCACATCAAAACGTCTAGGATGATAAGCATTATATGGACGAGTCACCACCACATCAGTCTGTGGAGTAACAGGCACTGCTACAGGCCGCTCCTTCTCAAAAGAATCCATTCCTACAACCTTGCCGTCTATAAAACTGATATTAACCACTGTCAATCCTGCATTATTGGCAATAGCCTTCACATATCCCCACTCTTCCATTTCATGATCAAAACGACGATAATTCGGATTGCCAAGCATGGATAATATTTGTTCTTTACTCATTCCATTGTGAATGTTCATCAAGAAGTCATTGCTTCTACCCAATAAAGCAGCACAGCTACTAACACTCACAACAAGTATTAGTAAAGCAAACAGATGTCCTAGTGTTTTCATGATTTGTTATGTGTATTTTGGCACAAATATAAGATAAAAGAATTGATATAAAACTATTCTAAGCCATGCTTCAATAAAAAAGTACAAAAAAAGCAATAGTAATCAAAAAAATAATACATTTGTATGATTTTACAACAACAATAAAACTCAAAACGGAATAAGCTTTACTATAATACTTAAAAGTAAAAACGATGAATAAACACAAGAACCTTATCAAAAAGGCAGCTTCTATAGCGCTATTACTCTTTATCTCTTTCGTGCAAACGAATGCTCAGGACACAAAGAAATTTTATAATCGTCAATGGAAAGAGTGCCAGCCCAATGAAGCGCGATTCTTGAGTATAACGACTAAAACAGATTCCGGATATTACAGAAAAGATTATTATATCAGAGAGAAGAGGCTGCAAATGGCAGGACTTTATGCCGATTCGCTATGCAAAATCAGAAATGGCTTTTTCGCCTACTATCATTCTAATGGCGTGCCTGCACATCTTGAAAGATTTAGGCAAAACAGAAAAGAAGGAGTAGCAAAAAGCTATTATCGCAATAGCTACATGGCCGATTCTGCGGTATATCATGACGGAAAAATCGTTGGAGTAAAGTTATCTTGGCATGAAAATGGATATTCACGCGATTCCATCTCATTACAAGAGGACGAAAGCGGGGTATCGGCTTCATGGTTCGACAACGGTATGCCGTCTTCGGCAGGCCGCTTTTCCAAAGATATAAAACAGAATGGGAAATGGGTGTATTATCACAAAAATGGACAAGTTAGTTCCATTGAGATATACGATCAATCGAAACTTGTAGACAAGCAGTATTTCGACGAACAGGGTGAATTAATGAAAGATACCACCAATAATGACAGGATGGCTCAATTTAAAGGAGGAATAGAAGGATTTGTGCACTATATAAAGAGAAACGTACGATTCCCCAGCCAGTATAGAATAGTCAATGGAAAGAGAGCACTTGTTGAGGTGTCTTTCACAATCAATGAAGAAGGAAATATTGAAAATGTATATACTATATCTTCTTTGGCTGAACCTTTTGACAAGGAAGTAGAATCGGCTATACTTAAATCGCCCAAATGGGAACCGGCAAGAAATCACAATAGAACTATAAAACAAAAATACACGATGCCTGTCTTTTTCAGTAACTAGGACAAGACATAGAAACAAAGCAACGATACGTATCTCAGGAATATCAAAGAACTAAGTCAACAGGAGTACATTGCTCAAATCAATCGGGTGATGGATTACGTCAACCTGCGGAAAGCTACGGTGTGAAGTTTGAGCCCGAAATAATACATGTTTTTGGTTGAGCAGTATCCTTTAGTTGCAATTTCAGTAGCAACTTTACCGATTTTATTCTTTCCTGTACAAGTAATAATGGGCATAGAGTCAATAAGTGATGTCATAGAATCGCAATCCTCTGGTTTAAAGAAGGTATTAAGATGCTTTACAAGTTCGTTAATGGCTTCACTCATCCAATTCAATCGATAGTTGAATGTCTGATAAGAAGGAAGATTAGGAAACCAGGAAAGCAAATATTCTTCAGTAAATGTATGTATATTTTTATAAGTTTCAACTCTTTCTCCTTGGGAATCATAATTAGAATAATGAGTGGGTTTATTCTTCTAACATCAGCCTTAATATATTACAAGCCTAAAGATTCTTTTTCTTTTCAAAATAATCATTCTATAAATCATTATTTACTCCTTTCGTCCCAATTTGTGCAGCGATCCAAAGATTAAAGTCGGACAATTTCTTTCTCTACTCCATAGAAACCAGCCGCAGCAACATAAACCGGTTGCATACGCCTCCCCACATTACGCAACTTACCCTCTTGAAGTAAACGACGAAGATGTCTATTGGCTGTGGAACGCGTCAAGGCACAGATTTCTTGAAAATCAGTACGAAGCATCACATCGTGCTCCACGAAGTATGTCTTGAGCCGCTTATCGATATCATCCACGGACAAAGCCGCTGAATGTCGCGCATACTTGCACTGAGTCGCTTTTACGCCTACCAGCTCACCTCGCAAGCGCACATCTGGACGAAAGCCAATCGTCTTCAGTGTTGCTTTCATTGATTTATTAGGAGTGCTACGGGTCACTTTCTGCGTACTTCGCAGAATTGGGGCAAAATAGCCCAACCCATCAAGGTGCACTTCACGTCCTTCACGCAACTCTTCACTGCAGATCTCTGCTAGCATCTCTATTGTATTCTTGACATCGCCCACCGAAAGTGTACTACGCCCATGAATCATTCTACATAGTTTATCTGTGCTCACTTTCCCATTCAGAAAAATACGGGGATGCAAGCCTTTCTCCTCAGAATCATCAGACTCCTTAGGATTCTCATACCAATCGTAAATTATAGCCATACTTTGTTACCTATTTTATAATGAATCTCTTTCATGCTAAATCTATAAATCAATTAGTGAACCACTCATGTGATTCAATTAAACCACGCCTGTAAACTAAATAAGTCATTCTTGTAGTTCAGTTGCTTCACGCGAGTGGTTCAGTGATAAGACTCCATCAAAGGTACAATAAATAGTTAGTATAAGACGCATCATATTAGCTAGTGAAACCATAGAATCTAGATTAAAATGCTTAAAAAGAAAAAACCTTCATTCACACTTACCCATACTAGTAGGAATAAGTGAGAATGAAGGTTAAGCTTCATTTTGGCCTCAAAGGGCTTTATACAATTACAAACCCGTCCAGGCGGTTATAGAGTAGTTAGCTTCTACTGCATTTTCTAAATTGTCTGGCAAGTTATGAAAGAAATCAAGTCCTGTCAACTCTTCCAATTCATCAATAGACTTAGCACAATCAGACAGCTCAGGCTTAGCAGTAGTCGATTGATCTAGCCAGAATCCGATTGCTTTATAGGTATTCCCCTTTTTGCAAAGCAAAGCCATATAATAATACTTAGGTACAGGTTTCGATCTATCGCCATTGATATACGTCCACACCTGATCCTCTCTGTCTATTGTACCTCCCTTAACAACATAAAGCGTATCACGAAAAGTATTGCTGCGCCCCCATGTGCGTACCTTTCCTTCTAGGTCGCTCCAAATTCCCGCATTGAAATAGTTCTTTTGCGGACTCATGTTGCTATAGTAGAAAGTTTGCTCGTTAGAATCCTTAGAATACAAACGATCTGAAGACGCACAAATATGACCACGCTCATATCCTTTTCGCCCAAAATCGGCCTGCACACGTTGGTCGGCTACAGGGATCGAGGGATCTGATTGCCAAGGATCATCTCCCCACTCTGTCTGTTCCCAATAGTTACGATTCCAAGTGGTCTGTCCCGTTACATTATAAAATTTAAACGCTACCCAGCGCGCATGCTTTTTGCTTTTATCATATTCCATACTGTAAGTAGTCACACTTTCACCATCTACTATAGTCGAAGGTGATAAGAAAACATCAGTACTACTGTTACGCAATGCAGGAAGTTCGATAGAGCCAACAGCTATATCCCCCCCCCCTTCAGTATCATCGCTCTTACTACAAGCAGCGAGAACAACAACACAACCTATAAAAAGATAGGAAATTCTCTTATAATATAAATTTATTCTCATCAATTACTTCATCCGTCTAAAGACAAAATCAGGGAGTTGTGAAATCACAACCCCCTGACAATAGTCTATATATAAATATTATTTCACTTCACTAACTTCCATGTCATCATAGTAGATTGCACCACCAACATCAGTTCCTTTGTTAGTTCTTACTTCAAAACGAAGTTTTGTTGCTCCAGCAGGAGCGGTTACTTGAACACTGAATTGTTTCCAATCTGGACTGTCTTCAGAGTATGTGTTAGATCTAAGCTCTGCTTCATTATCTGTTAATGTTGAAGTACCTTCACCAACCCAATATGACCAGACACGGCTTTTAGCATTCACGTCATTATCCAAATACCAATAAGAAACTTTATAGGTTTTACCTGCTTCAACAGCAACTTCTTGTTGTATTTTCACTGTAGAAGAAGTAGCAGTATGTTTCACCGAATTATTGCCACTATGCTTAATTTCAGTTTCCTTTGCAACAGAAGTATTATATTTTGCATTATCCCATCCTACAGGAAGATCACCTGTCCAGTCTTCAAAGCCCGGATTAGTCAATAAGTTGTCTGTTGTTGGATCTGGATCTGGATCCGGATCCGGATTTCCACCATTACCAGCACCTGCTTTAATGTTATCGAGGCAGTAAGTTGTAGATGTACCCTCCCCTCCAATACCAATATACTGGAATCCGATAAATCCAACTTTTCCAGCAAAAGGAGTCAAATCAATAGTCAATCCAGTAACCCAAGCATAATCTGTTCCACTAGTGGGAATGCCTGTTACATTAACAGCTGTTTGAACCATTTTACCATTAACTAATTCTAAGAAAAATACTTTCAAAGAAGACGTTTCAACAAAGAATGCACCAGCACAATCAAACGAGACCTTATTGTCTTGAATATTATTAACTGTAAATGCAGGAGTTATAAACCATGATTCATAAGTCTGATCAGCAGTAGCTTTATAAGCGCTGGCCTGAATATAATTATCTACGGCATTAGTGGTAGTATTATTAAAGGATTTTCCTCGCCATTTTCTATTGCCTTGAGCATAAGTATTTATCCAACCAGCCAAAGCATAATCTGTATTGTCTACAACATCTTCGAATGTAGCCTCAAAATCGTTTACTGGATTAGAAGCATCCAAACCAAATGGATTATCTTGATCGCCAGGTCCAGGATTATCACCACCACCGACGTCTTTTCCATCAAGCACTGCAGCAGTAGTAGTCTTAAGACCTGCAACGCCGAAATATTTTGTTAACTGTCCTTTAATAAGAACAGCTTTACCTAAATTTCCAGCATTATCTTTTAAGTTCAAGGCTGTACGAACATCTGAACCAGATACCAACTGAACTGGAATACAGTTTTTATAATCAGTTTCAGAAGCAGATGCAGCAATAAGAATATTAGCAGCATTGTTAAAAGGAGCAGCGAAAACAGAACTTTCACTAATACTCTTATCATTGACACAACCAACAATATATCCCATTACCCAAGCCTCAGAACCATCCTGTTTGACTTTCGCACTTGCTATATCATATGGGTTTTCTTTGGTACCATCTCCATTCAAATTCGGGCCATCACCACCCCCAGGATTGATGTCATAAGGAGCAGGAACATCACTACAACTAAATGTGACTAACGTTATAATAGTCAAGAATAAAGCATTTAGAATCTTTTTCATAACTCTTTAATATTTATTTATTAATTATTTCTTTGAATATCATTATATGTTCTTGCTACAATCTGCCAAGAGCTATTATTATAGCGACTTAAAATACCAACTACGTTTACTTTTCCTGTAGGCATTACTTCCGATGAGAAATTAGCATATACACTTGAACGGAATGTTAAGGTTGAGTTGTCATCCAATAACAATGTACGATTTACGCCGTTACCACCATCTTTCATGTTGTCTGGAGCAAAAGTGCTATTTCCATCAGCTTCTCTAATGGTTACATTCTTAAATACGACAAGAGTAGGAGCCAAATTCTTATCATAAGTCTTCAACGTTGCACCAGTCAATTCCATCGGAGTAAGCTCATCGTATCGCAACTGAGGCTTATTAAGCAATCTCACGTGATCTAACCAAACGGCCAAATCCATACGGCCAATAGCACCTTTATAAGTAGTACCTAGCTGAGCTTGCATTCCGTATCCACCCACATTCAAATTTTCGCAATCAATAACGACTTTCTGTCCAACCGGGCAGTTTGCGTATATACCAGTAGTATTGATACCAACAATAATAGCCCCAGTCTCATCAGCCACAATCAGCTGCTTATAGAGATTACCACTCTCATCGTCGCCTACAACAACACCAGAAATCCGAGTTTCTTCAGTTATTGTTTGGAACTGATTAGCAGAGATTACTGAACTATATTTCTCTTTCAGATTAGCAATCGTAATGGTTCGTTGCTCTTTTATGTTGTTATTACCGTAAGCATTACCAGTCACCGGTGTATCATAATCATCCATACAAGATGAAAAGCTCAGCGCTAGTAACAATGCGGCAGATAAAATAGATGTTATCTTTTTCATATCGTTTCCTTATATTAATTTGCCGTTAATCAGAATCTATATCCAATGTTTAAGAAAGCATTGCAAGCTGGAGCATAATAGTATTTAGAGTTTTTAGAGAAAACGTATGTACGTGCTTCTCCGTCATCATAACTATCATCGCGGTTCTGCTCATAACCACCTGTACGAAGGCTGGTATTGTTCAACACATTGTTAACACTTAAATTAATGCTTAAACTCTTACCGTTTTTCAGACGAATGAATTTACCGATAGAAGCATCAAGCATAAATCCACCGTTAAGTTTTTCTTGTGAAGGTACATCATAACCTACAGGATTACCATTTCCATCAACAGCCCCATCAGATGTTTTTCCCAATACACTGCCCAAACGACGATAAGTAGAGAAATCAAGATATACGCGGTGGTAGTAGTTACCCGTTACATTAAAGAACCATCCCTTGATGTTATAATCTAAACCTAAGCTATAAGCTGAAAGCGGAGTACCATTGTCACGAAGTCCTTTACTATAAACGCGGTCAATATTTGATTCACTTTCGCTTTCGTATGTACGAACAGCTGTAGGATTATTCATGTAACGAGCATCAGACCAAGTACCGATTGCAGTTAAAGATAAGTTAGAGGTAAGTTTGAAAGTTGCAGCAGCTTCAACACCCCAGTTTTCTTTATCAATACCACTCATTGAAAGGTAAGTGAAACGAGATTCATTATCATTATAGAATGCATCCATCTCTACTTGATCATTAAAACGAGTATAATATCCGGTTACACGCCCAGAAATGAAAGGTGTATTAAAACGATAATTTAACTCACCATTATAAATCTTTTCAGTTTTCAATCCGTAAGCAAAATCATTCTTGATACGAGGAGCTATGAAAGAGTTATAAGCTAACGGAGCACGATTCTCATAACCGGCGTTCAAACTCAATGAGTGGTTACCATTGATAGAATAAGTAATGCCAGCTTGTGCAGCTCCCTCAAGGAATTTAGCTGTACCGCTACCACCTAATGATTTCTGAGGAGCACGACCATTACGCATCTTTCCGTCGCGGCTAATCTGTGCAGATCCGATTTTACCAGCTAAGAAATAATTGAAATGTCCACCGTTATCACCTTGATAACGTGCCCATACATTTTGCTTGTTTACAAAAATGTTATAATCATAACCAAATCTATCGCCTTCACCAATACGTCTGTTTGGATTGTCGAGATCATTCTGAATTACATTTGAATTATAGCCGTAGTCGCGAACAGAGAATTTATCAACATCAGTATATAACTCACCACCAAGAAGGTCTTTCATCTTTTTGTAGTGCATACCCTTTGTTGTATTCACTGTAAGTCCAACAACATAGCTATTGTGCTCATTGATTGTCTTATTTAAAACAGAGCTAAGATTAACAGCCAACTGATCGTTGTGGCGTTCTTCTTGATAGTATAAAGCTTCTTTTCCAAGTGCATTAGCCTGTTGATTAGCAAAATACATTTGATCCCAATCTAATTGACGAGCAGCTTTACTTGTCTTCCAACGTTCAGTTACAACATTAAATAAATCAATTTCATCCTGACTAGGAACTGTAGATTGATCATAAACATTGAAAACAGAGCTTGGCAATTTTTTGTAATAGTCAGGACGAGGATCGGCAGCATTTCCAGTCCATCCAAGAGCGGTTGTTCCATAATTGCTGTACTTAAATCCAACACTAGTCTTCAACTTCGTATCCTGATTGATATCGAAATTCCAAGAAGCTACCGCTGAAGGCTCAAAAGAGTGAACAACACGCGAATTACGTCTTTCTCCATTCTGATAGCCCCAGTTTGGATTGTAGTAGTGACTGTTGGCCAAATAGTAAGCTTCCTCAGTTGAAGCACCTTGCTGTCCTCTTTCTGTAGGAGTGCCCCAAGTTGCAATAGATAAACTGTGCTTCTCGTTGAATACTTTTTCTGCAGCCAAGAAATAAGAGAATGCATTGTAGAACGTTCCATCAATCACCCCTTCATTAGCCCAACGATAACCGAAAGAACCGGTAAACGCCCATCCGTTTTGAAGCAAACCAGTAGAATAGGTATACATTCCTCTCAATAGATAATTGCGATTACAACCTGATAGACTGATCTTTGAGCCTGCTGCATATTGGCTCGCGCGAACATTTATATTAGTAGCACCTCCGATAGGAGCGAAAGTGAAGTTATTTACTTCGAAAGCACCAATGCCTTCTTTATTGCGGGTTGCATCATTCAATCCACCAATCATTCCATAGCTAAAACGACCAGTCTCTACATCATTGAATAAAACACCATTAATATACGTATCGCTGTACTGCGAATTATAGCCTCTTACGCGGAAACGCATAGGACTAAACAAGTAACCGACATTAGAAAGGTATACATCGTTGTTGGAAGAGACAAAAGCAGATACACTTTGAGCAGCATCATCATCTTCATTCAATTGCGATTCAGTGAATGTGAAAGAAGCATTATCTTCACGTGCATTTTTTTGACCTTTCTGCTGAGCAAAAATAGCTGGCGAAAGACAAAATAGTGCAATCACTATTCCTAATCTTTGTTTCATAATTTAAATTATTATTAGTGTTAATTTGTTGCGTGCTAAATACAGTTATATTACAGAGCGGGTACAAAACAACAAAAAAAAAGGCATATAACCGCTAAAAACAACGAAAAAGTGAGCATTTGCACTTGTTTTTCCGTTTTCTTTTTAGATATTTGTCAACTCAATGTAATATCCGGTAATATAATTAAAGGAAAAAGAATGAAAAAGATTTTAATAATTTGGAGCCTGTTACTATTCACTTCGATAACAAGCTATTCACAAGAAAAAAAGTACTCTCTTTACAGCGTAGCATTTTATAATCTTGAGAATCTGTTTGATACGATTCACGATGCAGGAAAAAATGATTTCGAATATCTGCCAGATGGTAAAAATAAATGGAACTCCATGAAATATGAAGCTAAGTTGAAAAATATGTCAGAAATACTTAGTCAGCTATCAACAGACAAATTGCCGCTGGGCCCTACCATCATTGGTATGTCGGAAGTTGAAAACAGAAGGGTATTGGAAGACCTACTTAAGCAACCAGCTTTGGCCGACAGGGGCTATGAAATAGTCCATTATGAAGGCCCAGATAGGCGTGGCGTGGATTGTGCATTCTTTTACAATCCCGAGTTTTTCAAACTCACTGCAAGTAAACTAGCACCGTATATCTACGAAAATAATGATACAACGTACAAGACTCGTGGTTTCTTGATAGCTAGCGGAATTCTTGCTGGCGAGAAAGTGCATTTTATAGTGAATCACTGGCCCTCACGAGCAGCAAGTTCTCCAGCACGCGAAAGAGCAGGTGTTCAAGTACGTGCTCTAAAAGATTCTCTTTTAAATGAAGATCCAAATGCTAAAATCATCATCATGGGAGATATGAATGACGACCCAATGGATAAGAGCATGGCTGTAGCTTTGGGTGCGAAACGTAAGATGCAGGAAACTAAAAAAGATGATCTATACAACCCTTGGTGGGATACTTTGAAAAATGGAACCGGAACCTTAATGTATGATGGCAAATGGAATTTATTTGATCAGATCGTATTTACAGGAAACCTATTAGGAAAGGACAGAAGTACACTTAAATACTATAGAAACGAAATCTTCAGAAGAGATTATATGTTTCAGAAAGAAGGAAAGTACAAAGGCTATCCGAAGAGAACTCATGCTGGTGGAGTATGGCTCAATGGATATAGCGACCACTTGCCAACAATCATCTATTTAATCAAAGAACAATAAAGACTAACATAATAAAGAACGAATAGAAAAGTCATGAAGAAAAATTTCATCCATTTCTTACTTATTGCATTACTTCCCACTCTATTTCTAGCTTGTAGTAGCGACAACAGTAGTCCAATTGACCCTATTGAGGGATTCTCCGTTAGCACGGACATCAATAATACAACAGCACTGCCTGGCAAAGGAACTAGCTTCTTTCTCCAAATCAGAACAAGTGGAGATTGGGTCGCTAGTAGTCAAGATGCATGGTGCACTATAGGCAAGAAGGAAGGCACAGGAAATGCCTCAACCATATGCACTGTATCAGCAAATACTGGAAGCGCGCGATATACAACCATCACTGTTACATCGAATGGGAAAAGTAAAACGATCTCCATCGCCCAATTAGAGGGTAATGGAACCAATCCAGATCCAGACCCGAATCCAAACCCTGACCCAAATCCTGGACCTCAACCCACTGGATATGCTGGTAGAATTGAAATACCAAAATTGAATCAATCGGCTAATAGCTTGTTTATTACCCACACCACTCAATCAAACGGGAAAGATATAATCACCTATAGCTTTGAGTATGATTGTATCCAAAAAAGTTCACGCTGGGTAGCTTTCACTTTCAATACTTCAACCCCTGACAACAACGTTGGACGAGCTGGAAACTTTAGCGATGACCCGGATATCCCTACTCAATATAGAACCCATAACAACGATTATAGCGGTTCGGGATACAGTAGAGGACATTTAGCTGCTTCTTCAGATAGACAATACTCTGTAGCGGCCAATAAACAAACATTTTATATGTCTAACATGAATCCACAGATCCAGAATGGGTTTAATGGAGGTATTTGGGCTACTTTGGAGCAAAAGGTACAATCATGGGGTAATATTACAAATAACCAAGATACCCTTTACGTAGCTAAAGGAGGTACCATTGATAATGGTAATATCATTGAGTACATCAAGGGAAATACAATCCCTGTTCCTAAATATTTCTATATGGCTATTCTTTCTTTGAAAAGTGGTCAATATAAAGCTGTTGGATTTTGGTTCGAGCATAAAACATATAGCAATAACGATTATGCTTCGCATGCTATTTCTATCGATGAATTGGAGCAAAAAACAGGTATAGACTTCTTCCCTAACCTTCCAGATAATATTGAAAACGAAGTGGAAAGAAGCTTTAATCGAAGCGACTGGGGATTATAGAGTAACCTCACTTATTAATATAAAAAAACGCTGCTTTCTTTCGAAGTAGCGTTTTTTTATATTTAATGGGCCAACCTTTATCTATCAAAAAAAATAAAAGACCAATAATAATATGAGATTAGCCCCAACCACCAGACCAAATCCTCTCAAAATCCAAGGACGAAGTTTACTATCCTTTCCGGCAAAAAAGAGCGCATAAAACATATTCACCAAAATATTGCTAATGATGGCCTGCATGCTACAAGCTACAATAAGCAGACCAGCAACATGTCCGGTATTTTGAAGCAAGTTCAAAATAAAAGGAGTAATATCACTTAATCCGGAGACAAAAGAAAGCAAATTTAATCCACCTGTACCTGCATAGATCAAAGTATAATGGGTCAACACAGTGAAAAGCACAAACAGGGTGGCGAAAATCAAAGCAACTTTAAACTCTAGCGGATTACTGCTGTCTTCCTCTTCAGCCTCAGCAGATAGATCTTTCGGACGTTGCTGACGAGAGTGAATAAACCATGCAACAGCAGCAGAGACAAAAGCCATAATTAAGAGGTAAGGATAGATCACTCTAAAGATTTCCCAGCTAAAAATTAAAATGAGAATCATAAAGCGAAGAAACATCATGCTAACTGCAAGTAACATAGCAGACACATAGTCAGCCACCTCTTGCCCAGACGCTTTTCTGCTCTTACGAGCCAATACAGAGATGGTAGCCGTACTGCTATAAAGCCCGCCAACGATACCGGATACCAATATACCGGATTCGTGGAATACATATCGTTTAAGTAAATACGATAAATATGAAATTCCAGATACAACAACCGTTGCTAACCAAATAGAGTAAGGCGTCAGACTAATACCGGGAATTAAATTCTCATGCGGAAGTATAGGCAATATGATACCACTGATAGCTAAGAACTTAGCCAAAGTGATCATTTCATCATTTTTCATACGTTGCGCAAACTCTGTGAATGTATGTTTGAGTTCGGTTAGTAAAAGCACGGTGACAACTACCATCACATAAAACCAAGACGGCTGCGTGGAAACAATTGGAGCCATACAATACGTTATGAGCGCTATAATTATCGTTGTAACCCCAAATACATGAAACTGAGACTGCTTAACGTAGTAGTTCAACCCCAGCAAAAGGCCTAACACAGCTCCTCCACCCATAAACAAACGTAGTTCAGTAGGGTCGAGTATATAGAGTAAATACCCTAATATACCAATAAAAGTAAAGGTACGGTCGGTTCCGAAGAGCGTAGTTTCACCTTCACGCTTAAGGCTAATTCGACGCTGTGACAATCCGATAAGTAGAGAAAAGAGGGTAACTAGGACGAAAGTAACCAGTTCACTCGGCAAATAATTGTACAACTGTTCCATATACTGTTTTTTAATACTAAAAACAAATATACAGTTTATTTGTTAACATTCACCAAGTTCTATAGGGCTTTTTCATCAGATGAGAATTGTAATAACGTATATCTCCAGTAACCTCTTGTCCAATAAACTCAGGTTTCACGAAGGTTTCATCTTCCGCATTCAGTTCTACCTCAGCGATTACTAAGCCTTCATTCTCACCATAGAATTCATCAATTTCGAAAACATGACTACCACTACGTACCAAAAATCGAGTTTTATCAATCATTCCTGGTTCACAAAGCTTCATCAATTCCTTTGCTTCGGATAATGGAAGTTCCTTTTCCCACTCATAGCGACTCGTTCCCGATGCATTAGATGCTCCCTTAATGGTAAGATAGCCCTTATTATCACGAATGCGCACGCGAACTGTTCGTCCGCGTGCGCTACAAATGTACCCTTGCACTATTCTGCTCTGAGCAAAAGCAAAGGATTTATATTCACCTATAACTAGAAATTTACGTTCTATTTCTTGTGCCATGGCACAAAAGTATATTAAATAATTAGAATCTCGTCATAAACTCAATGACAATCTTATCACGTTCCGATTCCTTTGGAACACCTGATTTCTTATAGAAATACTTCTCAAAGTTTAAGCGAAGGTCAGCAATAAATGCTTTTGAAAGACTGATCGTAACTCCACCGGTTACACGTTGACGCGCATAATCGTTAATTTTCAGAGCGCTCGTTTCAGTATCCATGATTCCATTACTATGATCAGTCATCATATCATAACGGGCCAAAAAAGAGATCTTATGGAACACCTTTCTTAGAGGTAAATCGTAATTTACAAAACTATTTACTGCGTGAACATCTTTAAACGCATCATGTCCATACTTCTTATATAAATATTCAGCTTCAATATGGAAACGATCATTTTGATAATAAATACCAGCATCATACATATTTATACGTGTATACTCCGGTTTAATCAATTGAGTGCTAAGTGTTAAATTCCAATGTTTACTAGGGAGCAACTGCGCTTTAATCGAATAATTCAGCGTTTTATGCCACTCTTTTTGATTCGTTAATCCAGAGCCATTAAACAGTCCACCCTCAAGAATAAAAGGAAAACCTTCATTTTGGGAATATCCGCCAGTAAAGCCAACATCACGTACATTTCCCACTTGCTTAGCAATGAAAGAGCGGTTGGCAAAATATTGCTGATGAGGAGAGCGATGTGCATCTATAGTAAACGGCACACGCATCTGACCAATAGTGAAGTTCAAATCTTTAACGGGAAAAACACGAGCGTACGCATCAAGCATTTTGATAGAGCCTTCATCAGAAAGATCAATCTCTGCCTTATAGGCTACGATAGGATGAACATTACCTGAAACACTGAAACGAGCATTACGCACTTCAAAACGGCTCTCATCCGTTTGAGTTTGAAGCTCATATTTACCCCTAATTGTTCCATGAATTTCGGGTAAATAATCTTTTAGTTCCATGACTTCTTTGTTCAATTTTTTGCCATCTCCGGCATTCTCTGTAGCCTGTCCAAAGGCTGCTGTCGCCAAAAATAAAGCGGCGACGGTTGTTTTCATTCTACTCATCTCAGTTCTTTGATACTATATTCGCCGCAAAGATACTGCTGTGAGAAGACATAAACATTACAAATAAAAGACAGTAGAATTACAGACATATTACAATTGTGTTACAAAAAGGGGGGAGCAGTAGGCAAAAACAAACCACAGACTATGCCTATCAGAAACACTGCGCATAACCTGTGGTAATCAATTAACTGACAAAAGAAAAAGCAATCAACATCATCAAAGCCAAAACAACAAATGATATAAAGACTATTTTGATTACCCGCTGAGCTTGTTCTTCTTCTTTTTTGGTATGCGCTACTTTCTTCCTACTCTTACCCATATTAATTAGCTTTAAAGTTCAACACTAACAAAGATAAGAATAATTCTCATAAATATCCAAAAATAACACATCCCAATTTATTTTTTTAAGACTCCTGAGAGGAGAACTCCATCAAATAAGCCTTGATGAATTCATCAATTTTACCGTCCATCACTCCATTCACATCTGAAGTTTGATAGTTGGTACGATGATCTTTTACACGTCGATCATCAAAAACATAACTACGAATCTGAGAGCCCCACTCTATTTTCTTCTTGCCAGCTTCTACTTTAGCTTGTTCAGCCATCCGATATTGAAGTTCTTTATCATACAAGATTGAACGCAATTGTCGCATCGCATTCTCACGGTTTTTGGGTTGATCTCGTGTTTCTGTGTTTTCAATAAGAATTTCTTCTTCTTCCCCGGTATAAGGATCTTTATACTGATAGCGCAGACGCACTCCCGATTCCACTTTATTCACGTTCTGACCACCAGCACCACCACTTCTGAAAGTATCCCAAGAAATACAAGCCGGCAAAATATTAACCTCAATACTATCATCGACTAAAGGAGTGACAAAAACAGAAGCAAACGAAGTCATACGCTTTCCTTGAGCATTGTAAGGAGAAACGCGCACCAAACGATGCACTCCATTCTCACCCTTAAGATAGCCATAAGCAAAATCACCTTCCATGTTAATTGTGCAAGTTTTTATTCCGGCCTCATCACCTTCCTGAAGGTTTGCTATAGTCGCTTTATAACCATTAGTTTCAGCATATCGAAGATACATACGCATTAACATCGATGCCCAGTCCTGACTCTCAGTACCTCCGGCACCAGAGTTTATTTTTAGCACGCATGCCATCTGGTCGGCCTCATCACGTAGCATATTTTTAAGTTCCAAAGCCTCCACTGCTTCACTTGCTTTTGCATAAGTGGCATCCACTTCCTCTTCACTAACCAATTCTTCTTTATAAAAATCAAAAGACAGTTCGAGTTCGTCTGCTAAGGTCTTCACTTCGTTGTAGCCTTCAATCCACTTCTGTAGATCTTTCACTAACTTCATTTGTGCTTCCGCCTTTTTCTGGTCTTCCCAGAAACCAGGAGCCTGAGTTCTTAATTGCTCTTCTTCGACTTGAATTTTCTTCGCATCGATGTCAAAGATACCTCCTCAGCGCATCAGTGCGCTCTTTCACGTCTTTAAGTTGTTCAATAGTAATCATCTGATTTTCAATTTTATCATTTACAATTTTCAAATTTCTAAATTCGGATGCAAAGATAGAAAATTATATTGAGAGTGAACAAATTCATTTTTTTAAATCGAGAAGTATACTAAAAAGAGAAAAAAACGGTGAATAAGTAGCCCCATTAGATTGCTAACTTATTCACCGTTTATTTAGTCTTGGCAAATTTTATTTATTCGGCGTACATGCCTTCAATTAGATCTTTATAGTTTTCTGCTACCACTGCACGCTTTAGTTTCAGCGTATTGGTCAGTTCTCCACGCTCCATGCTGAAAGGTTCAGCAAGTAAAGCAAAGCGTTTGATCTGCTCATAATGAGCAAACTGCTGCTGCAATGTATCAATCCTTGCACGGAAAAGTCCTACAATTTTTGGATGCTTCAACAGTTCATCCATATCCTTATATTCGATTCCTTTTTCTTTTGCATATTCTTTCACATAGCCATAAACGGGAACTATTAAAGCAGAAACAAACTTGCGCTGATCGGCAATAATAGCAATTTGATCAATATATCGATCAATAACCAATTTGGTTTCTAATGCCTGTGGAGCAATATATTTACCGTTCGATGTTTTAAACAAGTCTTTGATTCGTTCCGTCAAGAAAAGCTGCCCATTCTTGAAGTACCCTGCATCACCTGTATGAAACCATCCATCTGCATCAAAAGCAGCAGCAGTAGCTTCAGCTTTTTTGTAATATCCCTTGGTTATACTCTTACCACGAAGTAAAATCTCATTATCTTCACCGATCTTTGCCTCAAGCCCATTCAGAACGACACCGACAGAGCCAATATCATAACCAACTGGGAGAGTACAAGACACAGTAGCCGTAGATTCAGTCAACCCATAGCCTACAATCATATTGATACCTACTGAATGAACAAATTCATTAATCTCATCGGGCACAGCTGCTCCCGCAGTAGGGAAGAAATTACCATTCTCAATCCCAATGGTCTTTTTCAGCAACGAATAGATTGTTTTCTCGTAAAATTTATACTTCAATTGAAGCATAACGGGTGGAGTTTTTCCCAAACGAAGATATTCCAGATTGTGAATTCGACCTACTTTAATAGCATCCAGCATCAAAGTTTTCTTTAGTCCAGTAGTTTCATTTATCTTTTCTTGCACCCCATCATACACTTTCTCCCAGAAACGAGGAACGCTACACATCAGACTCGGACGTATCTCTTTTATAGCAGTCTGAATTTCAGCAGGTTTAAGATTGATACAAATTTGCACACCTTTATGCAGACACAGATAGCACCAAGCTTTCTCAAAAACATGAGTAAGCGGAAGGAAATTCATGGAAACATCCTTACCAGTCATAGTTGTCAATCTCTCATCGTGCGTATGGAACTGCTCCAAATAACAGGAGTGATGTAACATTACTCCCTTTGGTTCACCCGTAGTTCCTGAAGTATAGAGAATATTTGCCATATCGTCTGGAGAAGCAGAAGCCATACGTTTTTCAACCACTTCATTGTGAGGAAGTCCCTCACCCATCGCCATAAACTCGTCAAAATAGATAGAAGAGACATCACGGGGATCTTTTACAACAGAGCGATCGAAGATTATTAATTGTTGTAAAGAAGAGCACAAACCGAAGATGCTAAAAGCAGCATTATATTGATATTGTTCTCCTACAAAAAGATAACGGATTTGAGCGTCGTTAATAATGTATTGAGCTTGAGCCGGAGAGCTTGTTGCATAAAACGGAATCGTGACTGCACGATTGCCGAATGCTCCGAAATCTACATAGAACCATTCAGGTTTGTTCTGTGAAAAAATTCCGATATTCTCTTGCTCCTCTACTCCTAAAGCCACGAAAGCATTAGCAGCCTGTCGTACAGTTCCAGAGAATTGATTCCATGTAATTGGAATCCATTGTGCTGTCTCATAGTCACGGTATTTCAATGCTACCTTGTCGCCATACTTTTCGGCCTGACGATGGACCAAGACAGATAAATGATGATAAGTCATACTCTTTGTATTAATAAATATGCTACAAAGGTATTAGTTTTATTTGAAACTATTGCGCAAAACGAGTATCTTTGTGCAAATATTACGCTCTAAATTAACACGTTTGTATATGAAATACGATATTCCAACGATGACAGCAGAAGCCGTAAGCCTGTTGAAATCACTGATCAGCATTCCGTCCATTAGCCGTGAAGAGACGCAAGCAGCTGATTTTCTGCAAAATTATATTGAAACTGAAGGGATGCAGACGGGCCGTAAAGGCAACAACGTTTGGTGCCTCAGCCCGATGTTTGACCTCAAAAAGCCTACCATCCTACTCAATTCTCACATCGACACCGTAAAGCCCGTAAATGGCTGGCGCAAAGACCCTTTCACACCCCGTGATGAAAACGGAAAATTATACGGACTGGGAAGTAACGATGCGGGAGGGAGTGTCGTTTCTCTTTTACAGGTGTTCCTGCAACTATGTCGCACTTCTCAAAATTATAATCTAATTTATCTCGCTTCTTGCGAAGAAGAAGTCTCGGGTAAGGATGGAATCGAATGTGTATTGCCGGGTTTACCCCCTGTCTCATTTGCCATTGTAGGAGAACCGACAGAAATGCAACCTGCCATTGCCGAAAAAGGATTAATGGTACTAGATGTAACTGCTACAGGCAAAGCCGGACATGCCGCACGAAATGAAGGAGACAACGCCATTTATAAAGTATTGAATGATATTGCTTGGTTTCGTGACTATCATTTCGAGAAAGAATCGCCTATGCTCGGACCTGTAAAAATGAGCGTCACAGTAATCAATGCAGGCACACAGCACAATGTAGTTCCCGATAAATGTACATTCGTTGTTGATATCCGAAGCAACGAGCTTTATTCTAACGAAGACCTATTTGCCGAAATCAAGAAACATATTTCCTGTGATGCAAAAGCTCGCTCATTCCGCCTCAATTCTTCAAGCATCGACGAGAAACATCCGTTCGTACAAAAAGCAGTGAAAATGGGACGGGTACCATACGGTTCGCCCACCCTGTCAGATCAGGCATTAATGTCGTTTTCATCGGTAAAAATGGGGCCGGGACGCTCATCACGTTCACATACAGCCGAGGAGTATATTATGCTAAAAGAAATTGAAGAAGCGATCGGAATATATTTAGATTTATTAGATGGACTTAAGCTATAAGTCTGTCTTTTCCACCACTCCTTCTTGGCTAGAAACAAAGCCACCGCAAATATTACGGTGGCTAAAATCAATTATTTTAAACTTATCCTCCCCTAAGAGAATAGGCTAATACTAACAGCCTAATCATTCTAAGAGTTTTGATAAAGATTCTCCAAGCTCTTTTCCTCTTAGCCTTTTTTCTATAATAACTCCTGCAGGGTCAACCAAGAAAGTACTAGGTATGGCAAACACACCATATGCATCGGAAGCATCAATATCCAATAATTGCGTCCAAGTCATTCCAAGTTCTTGCACGGCATCCTTCCAATCTTGTTGTTTAGTATCTATCGAAATGCTAACAACCTCAAACCCTTTAGATACATATTTCTCATAAGCAGCTTTTACATTGGGCATTTCGCTTCGACAAGGTCCACACCAGGAGGCCCAAAAGTCTATTAATACATATTTTCCTTGCCCCAGATAATCAGCCAATTGAACCTCTTTTCCGGCCCCATCTTTTACTCTTGCATTTGGAAAATGTTCACCTATTTTTATTTTAGCCTCTATCTGAGTCCTCTTTGTTTTTGCATTTTCACTCTTTTCCCACCGTTCTCGATCTTCTTTCGACATTCGTTTTAGAACCTCTTCTTGCGATCTTTGAACGAATTGTTCTTTTTGTTCGATTGACTTCTTAACTAATATATGGTTCATAAATTCAAGAGAAGCCCCCTCTTTTATGCTTTCAGTATCTCTATAAATCATTGCTCCACCAATAGATGTAAAAAGATAAACCCCACTCAAGCCATTTTTATGAGAATTAAGACAAGGCAAAATAGAATCAACTGAAGCACGCGCTTCTTTAGTAAGTTCGTCCAACTTCATTTTGAACGCACTATCATTCCTCATCTTATCCACTAATTTTTCAGGCTTAAGATTTTCCATTAAACGTCGAAACCCTTTTTCGCAGGAAATCATCTGATCTCTAAATGGACGAATTTGATGAATTACAAAATCTAATGTATCATTCTGCAACGTTCCTCCCCGCCTATCGGTGACTATATCCAGACTAATTGTTCCCTCCTCCAAAATCAACGGATAAAGATTATCATCAGCTTGTTTTTGCCTGATAACCGCAATACGAGGCTGGTCTTGAACCCCAGAAAAGATAAATTTTCCTCTTTTCACTTGAGCACTATCCAATAGAATGTCTTTCACAACATTTCCATCTTCCAGCAGATGTATATAAAGCCACTTCCCATTTAGGGCCTTGCTAGCAGTCCCTTTAACAATATATGCTTCTTGGGCAGAAGCTAACACAGAGATGCTACTAACAATCAACAATACAATAGTTTTAATTTTCATATTTATTATATTAATGAACAACATAAACTCAACTTAAGGTTACAATATACTAAAAGAACTATGGACTTATACCAAGCAACTTACACCGGAATCACAAAATAAGCAAGAGCAAGAAGTGCTACAGATATAATGTATCCTATCTTCTCAACTTTACTATGTCGAAATAGGTAATTAAGCACAAACAAAGTAAGTAGCCAAGCAAATTCGATTTTTATTAAATCATAATGTTTCTCTAAAGGATCACCAATATAAAGATACATATTCAAAATAGCTACAACAATACTAATTATCCAGTTCATTGCTCGTTTCATAATATTCATTTTTTTAAAATTATCGATATAGCCACAGCTGACTATTATTAGTTGAAATATCGTTCCCCAATCAAAAAGTAATTTAGCCTAAAAGGTTAAACTACAAAATATATTTTTTTCCCATATTGAAAGCATTATCATTACGTTTTGATCTAAAATAATTAATCAACTATGACATATTATCTTAATGCGTTTTCTAGAATACATTCAGCTTCTATTTATTCATTTCATCTTCCAATAACCTAATAAAGTATCCCCCTACCACTGAACGTCCATGAAAATCAGCCACCTTTGCACAATCCGTATTGATTAAATCTGCCATTGGCACACGATCCGTTGTTTCATTCATAAACTTATGAAGAGGTAGTATCAGTTTACGAAACATCAGACGATCCTTACTTAAGGAGGCAGACCATACTGTCCAATCAACTTTTGCATAACTATGTCTGCTATCCAACGGACATCCAAACTCATTCATCTTAGTAAGGTAGAAATCTATCTCTTTCTGAATAACTCTCTCTGAAAAAAGATTTAGGTCAAGTAGCCTGTCCCATACCAGATTATACTTCATCCCCCAACTATCCGGTTGGTCAAAAGCCAAACGATAATGATCACCTGCATTAGTAATTTTTTCCCATTCTTTGGCCATCTCACGGGCAGCATCCATATACTTCTCCGCTTCTTCTTTCTTATTCAGCATTTCTGCCAGACGTGCGCATACGTTGCAATACCCAAAACACCTTTGGCGGATAAATTAGCATGATGAGGACAGTCTCCTGCAAAATTATCTGTAGTAAGCTGATCACCGGTATCCGTTCCGTTTTCCAATAAATACTCAGCCCATTGAGTCAATGTCTTCCAATGCTTTTCTGCATATGAAGCATTCTTTTCCATTTTGGCAATAGCAGCAGTCATTATTAATCCGGTTACTATATTTATTTCTATTATCACACAACAAACAATCCGTAGATTCCTAAATACACAAGCGAAGTGATTGACAACAACTGTATTACTTCCATATTCATTCTAGTTTTATAGACATATTCATTTTTTGTATTTCTCTTTCCATTTCTCTTTTCATCATCCTAATAGTAGTTGTCTTAATTTTCATCGGTTTGCTAATAACGGCCTCAGCCATAGCAAGCGATCGTTCTTTTTCACCATTCGTTTTTGTATAAATGGAATAGTTTATAAAGAGGTAGAAAGCGCGAGGGGCACATCATAAAGGCACTATTATAATATTCCTCAGCCAAGTCGGGTTTATTTAGCTACTGATGCGAATCAGTAGTTGAAATCACTTGCTGATTCGCATTATTTTTAATTAAACAATTTGAGTTTCAAAAATATTGTTATTTCTTATTTGGGGAGATTCGTCCCTCTACAATCGTATTGACACCTGTGTGTAAATATGAAGTTATGGGATCAACGGGAATACCATCATTCGTTATGATACCCAGTGTGCTGAATTTCTGCCCTTTGTAAAGCCAATCCAATGCCACATATCCGAATCCAGTTTCGATATTTTCGTAGAGTCGTTGTTTGAGCATCGCAATAGAATCTTCGGTCAGTTTCCCGGCATCTACCATCTGACGAACCGTAACGATTTTAAATTGGGGATATATTTTCTGATGGATCGTTATGTCGGTTTCCGTATACGTTGTGTCGCTTATAACTAGGTTCGGCAACACTGATACGGCAGGCGCTTTGTCAGAATATGTAGCCTCTATCACACTATACTTATCCTTTTCAGACTTTATTTTCCCCTTGTAAGTGTACTTCAACAGTTTCAAATGTTTCAAATCACCCATCCAATTTTTGGCAGTATCATTTTTCAGGTACTCCAAATGTTTTTGCCAAATAGGCTGCGACTTTTGCGCACAGATTACCGGTACGAGTAGGAAAAGACTCATCAAAAAAAATACGGATAATGTATTTCGTACTTCATTTGTCTTAACTGGAATACTTTCTTTTTTTGTTCTCATAAATCTATATTTATTTAATTATTCATTATTTCCAAATTTGCTGCCCGTCTTCATACATAAATATTCGCTCCTGTACCCCACGTGTATAATTGCATAGTAAAAGCAAAGCATTACATGGTACATTTTTATAAGCCAATGAATCAGCTTCAGATATTTGCTTCCCCAAAGATTTCCACTTATCCCGTCTCGTACAACAGAACAATTCGTATTCATCACCCAAACGAATATAATTATCATAACTCCGAGGTGTATAAACAATCTTCTCAATCTGCTTAGGAGTTCCCAAATCAAGTCCTGACCAGCCACCGGAAGGTTCAATATAATCAATGGATAGATATTATTATAAAGTTCAAACCTAAAAAGTAAATTGCTAATCATAAAAGAATAGTTCTTTCCAGTGCATCAATTAATTCGTTCGCCTATAGTCATTTTTACGTCCGCCTATAGGCAAACGAAAAGTTGCCTATAGGCGAACTTTTGTCCGGCTATAGCCGGACGAATTAACTGATGAAGAACAAGAACTTATCCATTGAATAAATCAAGTATAATATATATGCTAAACATTCATTATCATTTAGAAGCTACCAAGAATAGAATAAAAGAACTATTTTCATAAAAAAACGATATTACATTGGCTAATGCCTCATTGATTTGTAGCCATTTTCATTTCTAGCAACTTTATAAAATAAGCCCCACTTACCGCTCTTCCCCAAGTGGTGACTCTAGTTTTTTGATTTAATGTATTATATGTATCTGCCATAGGCACACGAATCTTCGTTTCATTCATATACTTATAAATCGAATTAATGAATTGACTGAAAAGTCTTCGATCCTTATTTAAAGCAGCGACCCATACAGAACAATCTGTTCTTGCATAATCAGTATCATTACTTAACGGGCAACCGTAAACATCTAACATTCTCATATAATAACTAGTCTCTAGCCTAACCACCTTTTCTGAGAAAACATTCAATTGTAGTAACTTATCCCAAATCAAATTATACTTTAGGCTCCAACTCCCTTGACGATCAAAAGATAATCGATAATGATCTCCATCAAATGCAAGTGTTTCCCATTCTATAGCCATCTCCCTCGCCGCCGTCAAATATTTTTGGGAATCTTGCTCCTTGCCCAAAAATTCAGCCAATAAACCATATGACGCTATTCCCAGAATCCCCTTAACTGATAAATTAGAATTGTGAGGATAACGGCCTGCAAAGTTTTCAGCTTCTATTTGCTTGCCGGTATCAACCCCGTTCTCCATCAAATACCTCGCCCATTTGGAGAGAGTCTCCCAATGAGCGTTTGCGTAAGATGCATCTTTTTCCGCTTTAGCCATAGCAGCCACCATAATCAGCATATTTCCGGCATGTTCAACCGGTAAATCTCCCCCTTTCGCTTGTCCGTTTACAAACGGATAACCGCCCAAATCATGAGCCGGGAAAGGCTTATTCCATTTACCACTCTCACTATAATAAAAGAAAGGATTCAACATTGCTTTCAGCAGAGCGGGATTGTAACAAAGAAATAGCGGTGAAACAGCATAATAAATATCCAGCGAACCCACCAACGTGGTAAAATAGAGCAACTCATCACTCGAATTCTTAGACATCTGGAAAGACGAAACGGCCTGACGATATGCCGAAGCACACAGTTCTGCGTACTCTTTACCGCCGACACGGCAAGTATTTTCCATCAATTGCCTGTCAAAAGCATAGCACCTTGCCATTGTTTCTTTATATACTTTTTCCGCGTCTTCATATAACTCTTCTATCGTTTTATCTCCGTCCTTATTCCAATAAGGTCGTAGGTCCTCACCGAAATAAGCCATTGTATACAATCCATCGAAAGCCGCAATCAGATGTTGGGGAAACTCACTATTCATTTCCAGCTTCTGTGCTATTGCCGCATAACGTTTTTCATTCGACCGACGCATTTCTTTCAAATCACCTTCTTTCATAAAGTGTGCCCGCATCTCTGCCGCGTCCCCTTGTGCATAAGTAACATTCTCTTTCGCTCCTAAATAGAAATATCCCCAGGCCGGAGCATCCTTCAGCTTATCTACCCATAACTTCTGATTCTCCCGACCAGTCTTCATCATCACCCAACCGTCTTTTTCATACATCTCCGTAGACTGTCCGGCACGAAAGGCTTTATGAGGATCCATTTCAAAATAAATAGCGACATCATGCTCCTTACCGTCCAAGGCCTTAGCCTGATAAGAAATATAATTAACCGGACGACTTAACAGTTCCAAATCATCCAATAAATAAGGAGCCGTAAATGTCAGTTTCAATTCCACATCTCCACAATCAAAAATATAATGTGTTTGGGTAGCCTGCACATCCACTGATTTTTGCCAGGCTTCTTTCAGCTCACCATACAGCCCAAAATCTGCAAAGGAAGTACCTCCCCAATTCACGCAACGGGCCGCAAATAAGGCTTTTCCATCTTTCATTGTTTCTAAGATAGAATCCGGAATCTGCACTTTCACGTCGTTGCGTGCCTTCGTTCCCGTACGAACAAGCTCCTTTCCATTAATAAGCAGTTGCATACCGTCATTATACGAATAACGCACAAAAAGTTGTCTGTTTTTCACTAAGGAAGGATCGAATGAGACTTCCCTCCTCATCCATAGCCTATTGGTATTCCAAGGAGTACCAACACTCGGTCCCCCTTCCGTGCCAAAAGCAGCGTTTCCTTGTGCCCATGTGCTATCATTGAAAGCAGCCATTTCCCAACCCTCTTCCGGTTGTTCTGTTATATATTTCCCAATCCATTCCTTCTCATTAGAAACAGGAGCTATGCCTTCTACCAATATTCCCGGCTCCTCTGCAAATAAGCCGAAATCAATCAATGCACTACCTTTTTTATTCTCACAATGAGCTGCAATAAGGGCTTTCCCTTCCTTCATTGTATTCAAGATAGAATCCGGCAACTCGACTTTTAAATTTGCCGCTGCGTGGTCCGCACTTACGACTAGTTTTCCGTTAATATATAATTGAACTATGTCATCATACGAATAACGCAAATAAATCTTCTTGTTCTCAAGCAAATATGGATCAATATCCACGATTTCCCTCCGCACCCATATATCAGTTGAAAGCCACTGCGTTCTCGTTTCACGTCTGTCGCGTGTACCGAATGCACCTTCATTTACCTGCCAATATTGATCATTAAAATCCGGTTGTTCCCAGCCTTCATCCGGTCTAAGAGAGGTGTACTTTCCTTCCCAGCTTTCATAATCGTATGCCATTGTTGCAATGGCTTGCATAGGTAGTTCACGTCTACCCATAAAGCGATACATCGTTCCGTCCACCCGCAGGAAACCGACAAAAGGAAGATTTTTCCCATTAGTAAAAATCATATTCTTCTCTGTCAGCTGATCTGCTGTCGACCATAAACGCAGATGCGGGTGGAGCATTAATAGCGGATAAGCAGGTACACGCAGGTCATTTTTAATGGTTTCGTCAGAGTAAGGAACACTTTTCGAACAAGCTGCCAAAAGCAATATTAGTAAAGCTATCAATAGTTTCTTCATTGTTTCATTTTTTTAGTGACCAAATCATCCTTTCATTTGTAATATTTCTTTTTCCATCTCTCGTTTCATCAGACGTATTGCCATGGAATTTATCTTTACCGGTTTATTTATAATCATTTCAGCCATTTCAAAAGCTCGTACGCTTTCGCCAAACTGCTTATAAAGTTTAAATAGTTGATATAGTGGAGTGAATCTCGATGGACACATCATTGATGCATTCTTGTAATATTTTTCTGCTGAAATAAAATCTTTTTGTTCCTGATAATTCTCTCCTATCATCAATTCCAAATCATAATCTGCCCAATACTTGCGACACTCCAACGCTACCTTCAAAGCCTTCTCGTATTCTTTGGCTTCCGTGAAAACAGCAGCATAATTATACAAGAAATAAGGATTATCTTCGAATCGGTGTTTCAGACTCACATAGTACGGAAGCGCCTCATCATACGAATGACAAAAAGCTAACTCCGAAGCCTCCTGCCAACTGCGTTCCGACTGTATACGTGCGCCCAGCCTAACCTGTCCCCAAAAGCAAGACACCACCGTTGCGGAACACATTATATTCCTGCCCCATGTACCTATCTTTATCCGCTTCAAATAATCAGCAGTCAACATGAGAACGGCAAGAAATGTCACCATCCACGTAAAAGGATACATAAACGGATAGGAAAAGAAAGAGAATACGCCTATTGATAGCAAAATATAAAGAGCTATTTTCTTTTCCTGTGTAGGATTTTGCCTATAACAATACACAAGCGCCCCCACCATACCCAAAAGCAAAGCCAATCCGACAATACCGAAATTAATCAGAACTCCCAAATATTCATTAAAAGGCTGCTTTACATTATCCGCTAACATTGCATAGCGATTTTGCGAACCATATTCTTTGAAATAATCCGCCTGATAGTCCATATATTTAGCCTCGAAACTTCCGACGCCATGCCCCGTCCAAGGAGCATCTTTCACCATTTCCAAGCCACACCGCCAAATCAACAACCGACCATCTGCCGAATCTTTTTTCAACCAATAGGAGCCGATTATTAACAATCCTATCATAGATACCGATAGTAAATATCTCCACAATCTCCCATGAACGAATCTTCCACACAAAAACATGACACATACCGCAACGACACTTACCATACCGGATCGCGAATGAGATAAAAATATCGCCAACACCATCACTCCCCCTGCCAGCCATCCGGCATATCTAATATACTTATTTCTATGTATGATCAAAAAAACGACAAAAGGCAATCCGGCACAAAGGCAAGCGGCAAATCCTGCCGGATTATCAAAACTACCGGTCACACGGAAGGTTGCATGAGAAGGAAATAAACCTATGTATTGCAATATTCCATAAACAGCCTGCACCCAACAACAGGAAACAATGATACTCCCCCATATCGTCATATCCGCTGCTATGGATTTACGCTGCAATGCCAGAAATGCAGCATACACCAGCATCCATAACAGCACAAACAAAGCGCAGCACCATTTAGGCACAATATATGCATCTGTAAATTGGTGGGAATATACAAATATACTGCCTATACACGCTGCGGCAAACAAAACATAAAAGAGTCTTATCATTTTTATCCTAGTATTAAATTAAGTTCTCATCCTCCAATACCTTTCAACATTCTATTCATTTTCCGTTGTTGATGATGAATGATTAGGAACAACCTCAATAAAGCGAGGCCTTTTAGCATCCAGACTGTCTTTCAAGGCCCTGGCCTTTACCATATGTTCTTGCAACTCAGTTCTATACTCCCGCCAAGCTAAAAGAATATCACGTTCTGTCTCAGGCATTAAATCGACAACATGCAAGAATCGCGATAAAATAGCCTCATCTCCCGCAGTTTGATTAATAGGGTCTATATACATAGCCAACCAAGATCGGATAACATCGGGATATTGGGCATATTTTTCTCCAAAAAGCAAACAACCTTCTGTGGAACGTATATACGCATCTCGAAACAACGCATTTAGACGTGCATCACTTTTCATCGCTTCCTCTTCCCGCCTCGTTCTCATCAAATAAAGCATCTTGTCTACTTGCTTTTTACATTCGATAATGTACGCATTATAATCATTATTAATAGGAGCACCGGAAACATTCCCCTCACTTCCCCAATCAACAATACGAAGTTGAATATCCCCCGGTTCTATAACTAAAGAGGTATTATAACGAAACTGTCTACCTTTACTGCAAGAGAGAGAAACCAAAAAAGGTTTCCGGTTGAGCGTTCCTTCGTAATTGAATGTATTACCAACTACCAATATGGTATCTTTGAATGCTTGCTTCATACGTTCAGGTTCTTCAACAAGAGCTGAGTGTTCATATAGAAACACATACTCACCATCCAAAGAACGATCTGGAAACTCACCGCTGATTGTGTATCTTTCTTGCCCGTAAAATAGCTGGACAACAGAAGCAAATACAATAATTAATAATGTCCGTGCATATTTCATTTTCGCATATATTAAATTTATATCTTTTATCATCTTGTTTCTATCTACCTCAACATATTTGCAATGTACATAACCAGCACCATCGAGATTATAACTATGAAGCTAATATTCTTCTTTCTATTTATTAATACATCTACTACTTCCCACAATAAAAGAAAAAACCAGGTTGAAAGATAAACGATATGCAGTGTTATATCTCCTATCGGATATTTCCTGTTTATCATTGATAACAATATATATAAGATACATAGTCCTATATAAATGTTATTCTTGGTCGACAGCACCTTTTTAGTTGGCGTTTTATCTTCCTGAATCATAAGCTATATTGTTTTTTTTAGTTACTTACTCAAGATTTCATTGTTTCTCCATTCATCAAGGTACAGATTCTATATACAATTCCGTTTTATCCTTTCCTGTCATAAAATCAATATTCACGCAATAACATAAATAACGCCAAAAGAAAAAAGTGAAAAGCATCTGAACATCCCTATCCGTTTCAAAAGCATCCAAACATTGATGGTTGTTGGCTCGGAACTTTCCCAAAACGACAGTAAAAGGTAAACTGCCGGTTGCTTCATACGCATTACATATTTCCTTAAATAAAGGAGATGTAACCTGAGAGAGTTCCTTCTGATAATAAGTTTCTCCATTCAGTTGTTTTCTAAATTCATAGCCACAAATGATATGATAAGGATCGTACCGTTTCCAATTCGTATGAAGCGAATCAATCGGATGCTCATTAGTCTCTACAAAATAGTTACCAAACATGTCCGGATAAAGTTTGTCATTAATAGCTTTCAAAGCCTCCTTATCCACATCAATAATATAATGAAATTTATAATGCAGAAGAGCATCCATCATCAACTTTACTGCTTTTCCGTCAGAACTGCCGTAGTTACGTTGCAATGCAGAACGGAAAAAATTAATCATTTCTGTCTCTATAGCAGACACATCGTTTATTGTAGATGCTTTTGTCTGGCAAACAAACAACATTATTCCCAGAAGGAATAAAAAAATACTTCTTTTCATATTCTCCTTATTCACATTTATTGCTTCACTTGTTTTATTGCCTCCTACATACATACTATCACCGAAAAAGCAATTGCTATGTACCATGATGACTGCCACGTCAGGTGACGTGACAACCAGACTCTTGTTTAGCAGGCGAACAACACAACTCTCAATATATAAATTTCTTTTTATACTTTCATTCTATTATTCTCGAACTAATGCTTTTATTTTCAGTTCAATCTTTTGTCTACAATTTCCTTCTATAACAATAGTCTTATTATTATGTCCTACACTGTTAGGACTAAATTCAACAGAAATAGAATCCTGACCATTAGGCACTATTGGCTGCCGATTCCAAAAAGGCACCGTACAGCCGCAAGTTGTAACAATACTATGTATTACAAACTTACGATTACTATTATTGGTATAATAAAATCTACAAATGACTTTATCCGTTAAATTTATTACCCCAAAATCATGTTCTGTACAAACAAAATTAATATCTCTATTTTCTATCAAAGTAATTCTATTCTTGTTTTTTAAAATATCCAGAAACTCTTCTGGATATTTTTTCATTTCTTCAGGTTTTGAATTTACCCATAAATCAGTATATATTTCTTCTGTTTTTATAGCATCTCTACTTTTAAAGAATTGGGCTAAAAGATATTTCCCGTAAAATTCATTCTTTTGACTAATTAATGCTTCCAAATTATTTATATTTCCTGCAAAGCTGCCATTTTCTCCTTCTTCTATACATTTATATAGTTTCAACAAAACATTCAAATACATTATATCATCTTTTTTACGCATCGTAAAATCTGATTCCAGCATAGCAGAATAGAGTTGCTTTTCAGTAACGTTCTCTAAAATCTGTTTCATTTCATCACATGAAAAGAAAGAGGTTATAGTATCGGAAGAAAAAATTATGTATAATGGATATATACCATTAGGAATGATTTTACTAAATACACACTCCTTTGAGTCATGAGCAACATAACAAATAAAGTTATTTGTCAACAAAGTGTTCTCAATAAAAAAATCTGCATCATTTTTCTCATTTATTAATTTGATCAATAAAGGCTTACGAACACCATTTTCGTAATTCGAAAGTTTTGAAAGACTAACAAATGTTCTATACGAGTTCTTGTCATAACAAGAACTTATTAATAATATACAAAATAATATTCCTATGTTTTTTTTCATCTCCAAGTTGTTATATTTGAAGGCTAATAAAAAATATAATCATGAAGACTATTCTTACTATTAGCCTTCACGTTAGAATTTAAGCTTTTAAAACTTACAATGTAAACATCCTATAACAAGTAAGCATACAAATTAATATCATCATCATGACACCACCTATAGCAATATACATTCGTACAGTTCGTCCTTGATATTTTTTTCGAATTTTAGGAATAATACTATATATACTCATGAACATCACGAAAACAGTTATAACTGTTAACAGTATTTGACCAAACAAAATTTTATTCATCGGCTCAACTAAATCAATTATCATTATAAGCATAGAGAAAAACACACTTTCTCATTTAAATTTTGTTTAAGTAATAAAGGGCCATCCAAAAAACACAAAAGAATTTTGCGAACAACCCTCTATCACCCATTTAACAATAAAATGCTCTAAAGCATCCTGCTATCAACATAGTATTGAGAATTATAGAAAGTCCCAAAAGTATCGCCAAACGTATATATTTTCTCTCTGTGTACATTCTTTCCCAGTTTACCAAGATATTATACACACTATATATTATTGAAAGGCAAACAAACAAAAGCAACGCTACTTTTTCCATGATAACTCACAACCACGAATACAAAGATCATATTCCTTTATTGCTTCATCCCTTTCTATCTGAAGTACCATCGTTAAACCAATTTGATTTATAACCCCAGCAGGAGCACCATAGCCTAATGATCCTAGACAAAGAGCTAAATTGATTGCAGTTCCACAAAGATACATAGCATCAATCTTATCAGTTTTAATATCATACTCTTCTTTACACATTGATTTACATTCGCTTAGTTTATCCAAATTATTTTCCGTACGATTTTTTAGCATTACAGTTGAATTCCTCATAAACAAAGAATTTTGCTTTCTGTTTATTTGCAATTCTGCAGAAATTAATTGCTCATTCCCTTTAATTTTTTCATTTATATTTTTATTTTCAATTAATTTCTTTTTAGCCTCTAAGACTGAAAAGAAAACCTCTTTTGTTCTCACAGAATCACGTCCCAAAATATTAGCAACTTTATATTCAAACAAAGTTTCATATCTTTTTGAGTCAGCAAGATAAAGTTTTCCCAATTTCAACAATTCTGTCTTCTCTTCTTTTGACATTCTAGATGTAATTTCATTAACGATTCCTATTAAATTAGCATAATTAGAATCATATTTTTCAAACTCCCGAGACTGTAATACTACATCATACTCCATCCCATTAGAACGAGTCATTGCGTTCTGAGGGGAGTCTACTTCGTCTACAAATCTGTCGTAGTCAGAGCTACAACCCTGTGCTATAAGTACTAAAAACATTGATAACACAAAGTAACTTCTTTTTTTCAACTTTCCTAAAATCATAATTTTTCTATCTAGTTAAACAATAAATAATATAAAGTTTCATTCATGTCACATATTGCTAGCTCATACATGCCATTAAATGAATCAAATACTATTTGAATAATTCTACTTCCACACCTGCTTTCCCTCCTCATACACAAAAATCCGTTCCTGCTTCCCTCGTGTATGATTCTGCAACAGCAGCAACGCTCCTTTAGGAACCCTCTTGTAAACCAGCGAATCCAACATCGCCGTTTGCTGTCCTAAGGTTCTCCACCCTCTCTTTGTACAATAAGACAACTCATAATCATCCAACGAACGAACATAATTATCCCGGTTGGCAGGCGTATAAATTATCTTATCTATCACCTTCGACGTGCCTAGGTCTAACCCAGTCCAGCCGCCATAGGGTTCCGTATAATCAAAAGACGTTTCAGTATTACCGTCGAACGCATTTCTATATTCGTGCGAGCCATCCTGTTGATAGCAACCGGGAGTACCTATAATTCTACCGTTTAATGGCAACAGTCCACCCGCTTCATAAAACTCTATTTCCGCCACATTGCAATGCCCCTTTTCCGGTCCTATATAGCGGACATACCTACAAGGCATCAAAGAACGGGAATACGCCATTGTCCGCAACCGTTCGGGTTGCTTTTCTATCAGGAAAAACACCTCTTTCTGACGAAAATCCGGATCATTACTTCCTTCAAAAACACCTCCTATCATACGTTTCTGATACTTCTCATCTTGCCACAAAGGATATTTAGCAAACAGCGTTACATCCTGAACACTATCTGACGGAGTAAAAACATGAAATTCACCGGAAACAGTCATTTCAAAAGGATCAGTCCAGTAACGAAGCCTTCCTCGTTCGTAAGTTGCTATCCGCATGACGGGTTCTATCTGGACATCGCTGAAAGCAAGATGTTTACCATCAAATTCCGCCCATGCCACAGGCTCCCAATCCATGCGGCTACTGCCACAAAGATAAGCGATACGCGAACGGGGCTTTCCCGAATAAAGCATAGATGCAGGAATCTCCAGTTTCTTTTTGTATGTCTTTGCGTAATCGGCTGTCACATCAACGATATGCGGATCTCGGAAGAAAGGTACAACAGCCGTATCTAAACGTTGCATTTCCGCCTGCATAGCACGATTAAGACTGAACGTATTCCGATAAACCTTTATTTTCGAAGCTTCACACATCTTATCCTTACGGACTTCTTTTATCTTATCCGGATACTCTTGAAAATAAAGCGTACCATATTTATCTGTGAATGACACCCACTGATGCCCATCATTTCCACCTCCATGAAGAGGCATAAAATCTATGGCACAAGGAATTCCCAACGCACGACAAACATAAACGACATAATCGGAAAGTTCACGACAACTGCCCGAAGCACTTTGAGCAATCTCCGGTCCTACATGAGGAAGTCCTTGCGGAACAGTAGTTGTAAAGAAGTGGCTACGTTTACGAAGAGAATCGGACAAACAACGGGCAGCAACAAGCGGATCTTCTATATCAAGAACCGTGGAAGCACGCAACGAATCAAGCAAAGGATTATACTTTCGATAAATGTCCTCACGCCAATAGCTTAATGTTTCATCACCAATACGATAAGGAAGAATATACTCGCAAAAATCGTCAAAAGATACATTCTTCCCCCAAGGCTGTTCCTGCCAAACTTTAAATGCCCAGTCAATGTTATTACATAAATAAGCAGAATCGACTGTCACAACGTCTTTGCAATACCGCAAAGAATCTAAAGAAAATGGTCCATACATCCTTCTGATAGAATCTACCATTGCTTGTGGATATACCTTTTTACTCCGCGCTTCTTGCAAGAGAGTAAAGAAGGTGAGGTATTGTTGGAGTAATCTGCCTTTATAATAGGTATAAGATGGCATGTTTTCTATTAAAAAGCAGGCTGCTTTATATTTCAAGCTATCTACCGGATTAGACTGATAATAAAGTAGAACTTTCTTAAGCTCTGCACTATTTAAGCCTGCTTGTGATAAAGCTATCTCAACTGGACATACACATACATTTCTCTCTTTCTTATGAAAACAAGAAGAAGAGAAGAGGCTTACAATAATAAAAAAAATAATAATTGAACTTGCTTTTTTTACTATTACCATAGCATTGATTTTTTTACAAATATACAAGCATAATCATTATCATTCAAGAGGACGTTACACTCTTACCGGCTCTTAAAGCCTATTATAGGCTATCTCATAATGAATATTTTATGATTTTAATATTCAATTGTAACAATCATATAAAATTTCACACAATAAATTGAACTATTTGTGCTATTATTTGAGATTATTTTTGCACTATTTTTTATTAAAATCCGTTTCTTTGTTAAAGTAGATAGCTTCTGGATGAGACTTCTAGAAATTGAGAAGAGAAAGATTTAGAAAAATTACTTATAAATGAAATTTGTACAATATATAATTTTATATCATATGATGTTGGGAATAAGTAACATGCACCAACAGAACGATGCTATTACTGGCCTAGAAGGATCGCCACAAAACATGCTAAAAACGTTTGTAGAACTGATTGTATGGATCGTACTCATAATTGGAACTCTCCACTCATTCCCTAAAGATAAATATTCAAATGAACGTGTATGGTTTTACTATGTTATTATGGGTGGATTAATCTCAGCAGTAAACTCTTTCGTCGAATTAATAAACACTCTAAGTGTTGTTTAGCCTAATCCCTGCAAGAAAGATTCCACATCACTGTCTTCCATGCCCAATCGACCTTTCACACGAAATCTGAGCGTACGATAAGCCCCATCACTTATATTAAAAATTGATAATATATCTTCCTTCGTTTTTCTCATTCTAATGAGTACACAAAACACAATATCTCTTGGTGGCAATTGAATTTGCTTGTCTTTCAACCAAACAAAAAAAACGGGGTCTACAGCTCGACATCCCTCTATAAGCATTAAATATTCATCAGCGGAGAGTTGATAAATTGATTTATTTTCTAGAAGTTTCCGCACATATATAACACTTTCCATCAGAGATGGAGGTGAAGATAAAAGCTCTCGAAGACGTGTTTCCTGTAGACGAGTTTTTTGCTGTTCGTTGATTAATAAACGGTATAATGAGATGGACAACTTTACAATACCCGCTACCACCAAACCGACAATGACTAACACAGGTATGGCGTAAATAGACAACGCGGGAGCTAATTGTACGTGAACCTCTTTAGGCATTACTATATAAATCTGATTAGCAACAACCAATAAAAAAGCTGCAATACATGGCCAGTCAGTAAGTTCAGTAGGCAATCCATGGATTCTTTTATCACGAAAGGTCCACAAAAGTGCACACACAAAAAGAATTAACCATATTAATGAGAAATGAGAAGATGAGAATGGATCTACGTAGATATTTGAATAAAAGAATTGGAATAGATAGGCTACTATCAAAACGAGGCAACAGAGTAAACCTCCTGCTAGCCTCGTCTTTAAAAAGCCTATCCATCTTTTTTTTGATCTTTCATTCATAGTGCGCTATTTTCATAATATTACAAAGATAAAAGAATCCATTATAAAAACGATTTATTCTCTTGTATTCGGAAACGCAGATATCCTTAAGCGTGCTGCCCCCATAGGAATGAGAATAATCTCTTCTTTAGCACCTTTCATTGCATCTTCATCGGGCAATACGCCACAAAGTCCCGTTTCGTCAAACTGCCATTCGGGAATTATACGACCCGTAGCTTTGACCTCCAAAGGCACACTGGAAACGGTGAAGGGAAAATTATCAGCAGGCCAAGGCTTATGAACGAGTTTAAAGTTCTTCAAAGGTTCTTTTTTATCCAGCACTAACGAATAGTTCCAAGGGCTATTTGCATAAATTTCTGTAGTAGGCCACTTTTGTGGATCTGCCCCTTTTTGCCATTTTGAGTCGCCAATAGCAGTTGCGCGACTATCTTTTTCTATATATTTTTCATCTATCTTAAGAGACAATGTCAACGGACCATAATCCACACTTACACTGTGCTTGTTGACTTGCCAAGTACGCATGGATAAAGACATTGGAAGCGTCATTTCAACTCTATCACCATTAGACCATTCTCGCTCAATGCAAAGGAATTTGCCCCGTACAAGTTTCTCATTAATCTTCCTTCCGTTGACACGCACTTCAGCACCTTCAGTCCATGAAGGGATGCGAAGATAGAACGGAAAACCAACCTTTTCATCGGTAGAAATGGTGAACTTGATGCCTTCTTCAAAAGGGTAATTCGTTTCTTCATGGAGAACAAGTTCATTTCCTTTCCCCACTTTGACTGTAGCTTTGCAAGCAGCATACATGGCAGCTGCGATACCGTTATCAGGTGTTGCTAATATCAAATGTTCCGAAAAGTATGGCCAGCCCTGTGCGTGATTATGTTGGCAACAACGACTACTGAAAGGATTCATTGAAAGAAAGGGGCCACTATTAGCTATGCCCGGATGATGATTCTTTGAGTCACTCACTGTCTGATTGGGGCAAGTAATATAACGCAAAGCCTTAAAATCGGGCATTACCGCAGCTGGGTAAGAGTTGAAAGCAACCTCTTCGCAATGTTCAGCCCACATTGGGTCGCCTGTCATACAAAGCATGATTTCATCAGAGGCCATCTGCTCCACCAGTCCACAAGTTTCCACTCCTTGCCGAGGATCAATATATCCCATACGCGCATTCTCATCGGCACCGAACATACCTCCCGGCACTTGTCCAAAAGTACGACGCACCAAACGATGTACATTATAAGATGCCTTAAGCATAGCTGAATCTCCAGTCTGCATATAGTAAGTGGCTGGCTCACGGAATCCTTGAGCAATGTTCACATTGTGCCAGTTGGGGAGAGAAGTCGAATGAGTCCAGTCAGCTGTATTTCTATGGATTTTCGCCGCAAGATCCAGCAAAAAAGCATCACCAGTATGGTTATAAAGCCAGTAGATACTGAGCATATTATCTCCTCCGCGACTATTTTCCCAGTAATCTTTCAAAAGTGCATTATCGGGAACACTCATCTGCCATTTAAAATAGTTCGTCATCAAGTCAATCACCCGCTTATCTTGCGAATACTCGTAATAAGATTGCAGACACCAAAGCATAATCATTTGTGCCCACAATTCTCTTTTACCATTTCGTTCATTGATTGGACCAAAGTAACCATCCGGCTGGCAACTAGCAAAAACTCCTTCTAGCCACGTTTTAGTTTCCGCAATCATTTTCGGATCATTCAGAATGTAAGCCAAATTGCCATAACCTTTTAGCCAATAAGGGACCTCCTCCCAACCGTGATCCCCACCTGTGGTGAGCCAAGCATTATTGTCCTTTTCAAGCCAAGCACTAATTTCTCCCAAATGGCCGGTTAATCCATCGCGTTGCAGCTCTAGGTATTTCTTCACCCACCCTTCCGGCCGAATACTCCCCACAGGAAGCTTTATAAAATTCAATGGACGAAGTGGGGCGCGGTAGCTTACGTAATTCACATTAGTCGATAGTATATCAGGACGATCTACCACCTTTATAGCCTCATCAGTACCTGTTTTAGGGGTAAAGGCCATCACCACTAAACCTGCAGTGAACAAGGAGCTCACGACTCCAATTTTAAATAATCGTTTTGTGTTCATTTTCATTCTATAGATTTAAGCGTCAAAAGCCGTGTTTCTATTTATAATTAAAAATCAATTTTCCACCCTTTATGAGCTCTTTATGAGCAAGTTGATAGTTCTCTATTTTTTGACCGTTGAAATAGATACTCTTGATTGGTGCATCCTTCTTCTTTCGTCCTTCGGCACGAATAGAAATCGTGTTTCCATTTTCCAACTTCAAGAATAGGCTGTCGAAAAGTGGAGAAGTTAGTTCATAGGAGTCACTCCCTACTAAAAGCGGATAAAAGCCCATTGCACCAAATACATACCAAGCACTCATCGTTCCATCATCCTCATCCATTTCAGGACTATAGCCTTCGGGAGCATTCTTAAAAGCTTTACCAAGATAAGGCGTCTTGAATTCTGAATTGCCACCATATTTATGAATCATCGGTTCGGTCAGCAAACTACGTACAATTTGCTGAGTCTTCTCTGGTGCTCCAAGTAGGTTGAATAAGTAAGGAACATGAATATCGGGTTCATTACCTTGATTATAAAGATGATGATCGAAAAAATAAGTAAGCTGCGAACGAAGAGAATCCTCGCCCACCCACTCTATCATTTTATCAATATATTGTGGCGCTGCCCATCTATACTGCCAGCGGGTGCCTTGATAGAGTCCATTATTCTTCATCACTTCAAAAGCTGGCGTTACATTCATAAATTCTTTTTTCCAAGTTCCCTCGAAAAGAGCGACCGAACGTTGCCTATATTTTTCAGAATCGGCCTTTTCATCGAGAATAGCTGCAATCTGAGCCATTGCCCATAAGTCGTATGCCGACTCCATCTTTTGATCGGGCGAATGCATAGGCAAGCGTTCCATTTCGTCCTTCATTCCAGCATATCCTTTACGGAAATCAAGATTTGTAATACCTTTCCGGTAAGCGTCGAGCAAAAGAATCACAGCATGCTCTGTACGTACTGTCGGTGTAGATTCAAATCCTGTTGACCAGTCTTTCTTTCCGGTAGCGTATAAATGAATGAGAGAGGTTGCCATATCTCGCATTTTAGAAGGCTCAGTCAACACCAACAAGGGGAATTTTGTACGAAAAGTATCCCACAACGACCAATTGCTATAATAGCGGAAACTTTCGGAGATATAGACTTTCCCATCTGTACCCAAATAGGCACCATCAGGAGAGCTCACATCAGCTGGGCTCAGATAAGTGCGATAGAGGGATGTATAAAAAATTATTTTTTCCTCTTTCGTACCTCCTCTCACATCAATAGCAGCAAGTTTCTTTTCCCACTTATCACCGGTTTGAGATTTTAGTTCTTTGAAATTCATCTTTTCCCAACGGGCACACTCCCAACTAGCCAGTTCGGAGCTGAGTGCAGAAAGCCCAATGCGTACTTCTACGGAATGCACCTTTGGATCAAAAGTGAGACAGGTGGTCGTTTCTGCCTGCTCTTTGAGTTGGAAAGGATGGTCTGTGTTTAGAGAGAAGTAAAGTTTGTAGCGCCCGTGCCCACAAACGTTCTTGGCTTGCACATAGCCTTCAATGCAAGTTTCCGATATACGTTTATATTGGCAAGTAGCTACATCCTCAAAGGTAGAAGCAAAGTCAACCCATAGCGCAACAGATAGGCTTCGCGGAAATTTATAACGTTCCGCCGCCATAGCTTGGGTTGCAGTTAGTTCTGTTTTGATACCATTCGTAAACGTTGCTGAGTAATACCCGGGAGTAGCTTTCTCACGCGACTTTTTAAGGTGTAATTTCTGTGAAGGAGCTACCGGGCGTATGCGTAAGTTTCCACCGCCCCCACTACAACCCACTCCGGATAATCGATTGACAGATATTCCAGAAACTTTGGTCACTGAATAATCATAACCGGCATGGCTACGCGGATCATTATCCGGACATACACAAACCATTCCAAAAGGAGCAGCAGCACCGGGAGCAACTTGTCCATTATCTCCAGAAGTGCCCATAAACAAGTTGACATACTTTGTGTTTTGCGCAACGGATAAAACAGCGCATAAGCTCATCAAAAGCAAGCTATAGAATCTGATTTTGCTATTTTTCATTGTTCTTCTCCCTTTTTATGTAAAAGTGAAAGAGAATCGCAGTCATTCATTTATTCGTCTACAATTCACTTTCATTTTTTTAAAATACCTTTAATTTCTATTTAAGGAAAACTTAAAGATACACTGACTCACATACTTCTCACCCGGACGAAGCACTGCCGAAGGCCAATCCGGCTTATTCGGAGTATCGGGATATTTCTGTGTTTCAAGACAGACAGAAGCACGTTGGTTGTAGGTAATGCCTTTCTTTCCCGTAAGCGAACCATCTAAAAAGTTTCCAGTATATACCTGAATGCCTGGCTCGTTGGTATAAACATCAAGTACGATACCTGTAAGAGGTGATTCAAGGGTAGCACACTTACGAGTGATATCTCCTTTGGTGTTCAACACCCAATTGTGATCGTATCCGTTACCATTCTTCAGCTGTACAAAATCATAGTCATCGATTCGCGCGCCTACGGAAGTTGGGGTGCGGAAGTCCATTGGAGTACCTTCAACAGAAGCAATCTCACCGGTAGTCATAAATGTGCTGTCTACCGGAGTATAATAATCTGCATCAATTGTCAGTAGATGCGCCGCATTACGGCCCGCATCTCCGTCAAGATTGAAATAAGAGTGATTGGTCATATTCACAATTGTCGGTTTATCGGTTTCCGCTTCATAGCGAATATCTATGGCATTGTCATCGGTCAGTTTCATGATTACGTTACAAGTAATATTCCCGGGAAAGCCTTCCTCGCCATCTTCTGAGCGATAAGTGAGATGAAGTTCCTGCGGATTGGGTTGCACCGCATCGAACACGCGATATTGAAAGCCTTGCGGGCCACCGTGCAGACAGTGTCCGTAATTATTTCGAGGTAGTTGATATTCAACACTATCCAACATGAAACGTCCCTGATTGATGCGATTTGCATAGCGCCCTATGCTTGCACCAAAATCGGAAGGTTTACTGATATAATCCTGAATAGAATCAAAACCTAGCACAACGTCGCGAAGTTTCCCATACTTATCGGGAACCATGACAGAAACAATACGCCCACCAAAGTTAGTAACACAAACTTCCATCTTGTTCTTGTTACTCAAGGTGTACAAATCAGTTTTCTTTCCAGCTACTTCCGTCTGAAAATTACGCTGTGATAAACCAGATTCCGTCACCTTCTCAGCTTTCTGCGAACAAGCTGAGATGAATAGGGCCGTGACTGCCCAAACACATACTTTTTTCATCATACCTAGGATCTCAATATTTTTAATTTATACTATTTAGCAAATCTACTTTCCCTTCATTCACCAGCTTAAGAATCAGCTCTCCAAAAAGCGTATTCTGCCAAGCAAACCAAGCGCGAGTAAAGTTCTTCGGATCATCTTTATGAAATGACTCGTGCATAAAGCCTGTTCCGGCATCTGTATCCATCAGCATCTTAATGCAAGTTTTTATTTCTTGATCATCCGTACTAGTAAAAGCTTTCATCATGATGCTCATCGGCCAAACCATATCATAACCTATATGAGGTCCGCCAATACCTTCTCCGGCTTTACCTCTAAAGAAGTAGGGATTGTCTTCACTCCAAACGAATTTGCGCGTGTTTTGATAAATGGGATCGTTAACATTCACATCACCTAAATAAGGCATAGCAAGCAAGCTAGGCACATTGGCATCATCCATTAAAAGATGGTTTCCGAAACCATCGACCTCAAATGCATAAATCTCACCATACTTCGGATGGTTGTATACTGCATATTTCTTCAAAGCGGTTTCAACTTCCTCAGCCAGTGACTTACATTGAGTAGCTAAAGCTGTTTGCTTATTTACTGTTTCCAGAATTTCGGCCGCCTTTCGCAAAGAAGATACAGCAAAGAAGTTAGACGGAACCAAGTATTGAAGCGTCGTAGCGTCATCGGAAGGGCGGAAACAAGACACGATCAAACCGACTGGTTTCACAGGGGCTCCAAGACCATCGTTATTCAAAGTATCTAAGGCACGTTCCGTTTTACGTTGAAACTTATAGGGTCCTACTCCATCCTTTCGCTGTTGTTCCTTGAACGTTTTCAGCACATGGGTGATAGCCTGAATCCACTCTTCCGAAAAGATGCTTGCATCTCCGGTAGTTTTCCAGTATTGATAGGCCAAACGTAATGGATAACAAAGTGAGTCAATCTCCCACTTTCGCTCGTGCAACTCGGGTTTCATGGCTGTCAAATCACTCATCCAATGATTATCCTCCACAGCTCCATCATTAAATGCGTTGGCATAAGGATCTATATTAATACATTTAAACTGTCGAAGAATAACTCCCGCTAGCATTTCCTTTAATGCCGGATCGGAATTTGCCAACTGCACATACGGCCATACCTGGGCACCCGAATCACGAAGCCACATCGCATGAATATCTCCTGTATATACAAACGTATCGGGCTTTCCATCTTTGCCTTTGCGAAAATGCACTGTGGTGTCGATCGTATTAGGAAAACAGTTGGTAAACATCCATGATAGTTTCTCGTTTCTTAGTAGCTTCTTCACTCGAAGGATCTCTTTCTCAACCGCATTGGAACGAAAAAGACGCTTCGAAACTTCCGGACGGTTATCTTTCTGAATAGCATCCATTGCACACACCTGTATTTCTGGGATCGCATTGACAGCCTGTACCTGAGCATTGCCCGAAAACAGGGCAACAAGCATACTGCCCGCAGTGATATATTTTACTTGCTTCTTCATAATTCACTTCTTCTTTTTAAATTCATTAGAGAAAGAATATGGGAAATCGGTTTCTTGAGTTCCCCGTTGCTCATTTGGCTGCGCTGCCATCTCAAAAGTAATTGAAGCGCCATTGATCAGATCCTCCTGAGTAAGATAATTTTTCGTGTACACTTTGCCATTCATTGTCATAGATCGGATATAACGTTTATCGTCTCCATTTTCAGGAGCAGAGAGAGTCACAACTTTGCCATTCTCCAGATGAAGTTTCACTTGCTTGAAGTAAGGCGTACCCAACACGTACTGATTAGCACCTGGACAAACGGGATAGAATCCCATAGCAGAGAAAACATACCAAGCAGAAGTCTGACCGTTATCTTCATCCCCACAGTAGCCATCAGGAGCTGGAGTATAAAGTTTATCCATGACTTCGCGAATCCAATATTGAGCTTTCCATGGCTGTCCGGAATAGTTGTATAGATACAGCATGTGCTGTATGGGTTGATTGCCATGAGCATAGTTCCCCAGATTCATGATCTGCATTTCGCGAATTTCATGAATCACCCCGCCATAATAACTATCGTCAAAAATTGGAGGAAGAATAAATACAGAATCCATCATCTGATTGAAACTATCTTTCCCTCCCATCAGATCAATCAACCCCTGAGGATCATGAAACACGGACCAGGTATAATGCCAGCTATTGCCCTCTGTAAAAGCATCTCCCCATTTCAACGGATTGAAAGGAGATTGAAAGGAGCCATCTTCATTCTTTCCGCGCATGAGTCTATGTTCAGGATCATATAGATTTTTATAATTCATGGCACGTTTGGCAAAAATCTCAATTTCCTTTTTAGGTTTATTCAATGCTTTACCCAATTCATAGATGCACCAGTCATCATAGGCATATTCTAATGTTCGAGCTGCATTTTCTTTAATCCCTACATTGTAAGGCACATAACCAAGCTTATTGTAATACTCATAACCTAAACGTCCTGTGGAGGATACCTTGGGATGTACGGCAGTTGTTCCATGCTTGACTGCTTCCCACAAGGTTTCAATATCATATCCTTTCAGCCCTTTCAAATAAGCATCAGCAACTATGGAAGCGGAATTGTTGCCAACCATGCAACCTCTATGCCCGGGACTTGCCCACTCAGGAAGGAAACCACTCTCCTTATAGGTGTTAACCAATCCTTCCTGCATTTTTGTATTCATTGACGGATACATCAAGTTGAGGAAAGGGAATAAGCAACGGAAAGTATCCCAAAAACCGGTATCCGTAAACATATATCCGGGAAGCACTTCCCCATTATACGGGCTGTAGTGAACAATGTCCCCTTTCGCATTGATTTCATAAAAGCTTCTAGGGAAAAGTACAGAGCGATATAGGCAAGAATAGAACGTACGCAAATGATCAATATCCCCATCTTCAACTTCAATACGACCCAATGTTTCATTCCAGACTTTTCGTCCTTTGGCTGCAATCTGATCAATGTTGTCCTTCCCTAATTCTTTTAAGTTCTGTTCAGCCTGTTCGGCACTGATAAAAGAAGAAGCTACCCGCACATTTACTTGTTCGCCTTTATGAGTTTTAAAACCGACCAATGCACCAGCATGGTTGTCGTTAGATTCAAATTTATTCGTATCAATAACCCCACTGGCAACAGCAGCCGTATAAGTAAATGGTTTATCAAACACCAATACAAAATAATTCTTAAAGTTAGCAGGAACGCCACCACTGTTCCTCGTTGTATAGCCGATAATCTTATTTTCCGAAGGGATCACTTTTACAAACGACCCTTTATCGAAAGCATCAATAACAACGTATGAATCGTTGCTTTGAGGGAATGTGAAGCGGAAAGAGACCGCTCTCTCTGTTGGAGCCATCTCAGCCACCACATCATGGTCGGCAAGATAAACCTTATAATAGTATGGAGTAGCTTTCTCCGCTTTATGCGAAAACCAACTAGCACGCTGATCCTGATCGAACACAGGCTTACCAGTGATCGGCATAATGGAAAACTGCCCATAATCATTGATCCATGGACTAGGCTGATGAGTTTGTTTAAATCCTCTAATTTTATCTGCATCATACGTATAGGCCCAACCATCACCCATTTTACCCGTTTGAGGCATCCAAAAATTCATGCCCCAAGGAAGGGCAATAGCGGGATAAGTGTTTCCCGTAGATAAGGCATGCTTAGATTGAGTACCGACTAGTGGACTGACATAGTCCACTGGTCCTGTAATCATTTTTGCATCCATGCTCCACGCACTGAATAAAGAAAGAGCTAATAAAGCGAATTTTTTCATGGTATTCTTTTATTATTTAGATAGTTTGCCTTCAAGCATCTTTATGAAATAGCCGCCAACCACAGAACGAGCTTGGAAGCCCCTCAGATTAGGCTGATCCGTAAAGACCCAATCCGACATAGGAACGCGGTCAGTCGTTTCATTCATGAAGAGATAAACCGGTGCTATAAATTCTTCAAAAGTAGACTTATCTTGTGCCAATGTTGCTGTCCACATAATCCAGTCAGTTTTGGTATATGCCTCGCGGTTATCCAACGGAAGTCCGTATTTATTTTGCTTCGAAAGATAATAAGCAATTTCTGTCTCAGCAACTTTTTCTGGAAAAATCTGAAGCTTCATCAGTTTGTCCCACACCAAGTTATACTTCTGGCTCCAAGTTCCAGGTTTATCAAATGTCAATCGATAATGGTCTCCATCATCGGCCATTTTCACCCATTCTGTAGCCATATCTTTTGCTTTCTGAGTGTACTTCTCTGCAACCTCATTTTTCCCTAACTTTTCTGCTAAATAGCCATAAGACGCAATTCCTAAAATGGCCTTGATAGAAAGATTAGCATTGTGTGCAAAATGCCCGGCAAAATCATCTGTACAAAGTTGATTCTCAGGATCAAGTCCATTATCCACTAGATAGTCGGTCCAAGTAGTTAGCGTTTCCCAATGTTTAAGAGCGTAGTCAGCATTCCCTTCCACGGCCGCAATCGCTGCTGTTAACACCAACATATTTCCGGACTCTTCTACGGGCATATCTCCACCATACGTTTGTCCATTGGCTAAGGGGTAAGTACCGACATCGTGCGCAGCAAAAGGTTTGGTCCATTTTCCGCTTTCACTATAATAGAAAATATGATTTAGGAGTCCTTTGGCTAGTTCCGGGTTATAGAGCAGGAATAATGGAGCAGAAGGGTAAGTCACATCTACCGTTCCAATTGAACCATTGCTAAAGTTTTCTTTAGAGAGGAAAAGAAGATCTCCATTCGGTGCTTCCACTAATTTATGCGCTGTTATTGCTTGTCGATAAGCAAGTGCACAAAGTTCAGCATATTTACGCCCACCAGCATTTGTTGCTTCATTCATTAATTGCCGATCAAAGGCTGTACAACTGTCCATCAAAGCATTATACTCATGCTCCGCTTGATGAAATTGCGATATGATTGTCTGATCCCCCGCCCGATTCCAGTAGGGACGAAGATTCTCTCCAAAATATTGAATGGAGTAAATATCATCATAGCCGATCAATAGATGTCCTTTAGCCTTCTTCATTTTTCCTAAAGACTGAACCAAAGCCAATTTATCATAACTGTGGGTGGTAGGAGCCTCGAGTTTGTCCGCAAGAAAACCTGTACGCAGTTTCTTCCCTTCCCCAATCGCACATTTGCTATTTTTCTGTTCAGTAGCAAGATAGAAGTGCCCCCAATCCAGCCGAACATTATCTCCTTTCTTCTTCAGAATTTCTTGGTTACGACTTCCTGTGCGCAAGAATAACAAATCGCCATCCGTGAAACTATCTGCTACAGATTCTTGCTGTGCTTGGTCAAGTGCCCATTGAGGTCCAGCCTCAAAATACAAGTCAACCTGATGCGATTGTCCATCATTGGATACAATATCGTAAGAGATATAGTTGACAGGACGTGACAGCAGATCGAGGTTGTTCATAAACAAAGGAGCTGTAAACTTCAAATTCAAATCCACAGGACCACAAGTAAAGCGATAATAAGTTTGCATCGGTTGTACTTCAACAGAAGTTTGCACCGCCGTTTGATTAAAATAGCGACTATGATCCAATTCAACCAACAATCCAAAATCCAACAAGGCATTACCAACTCTATTATGACAATAGGCAGCTATCAAGTTAGTTCCTTGTTTCAAAGAGGCAACTACTTCCTCTGACAATTTCACTTGTACATGCTTCTTACAGGCATTTCCTGTATCAACAACTTTAATTCCGTTAATATAAATAATAGCATCATCATCGTGAGAATATTCCAAATAAACATTTTTACCGGTAAGATTCTCTTGAATATCCGCAGTACGTCGTACCCATATAAATTCTTCTCCCCACTGTGTCTTTGCCGTATGTTCATTTTCCATAGTACCAAAAGCACCTTCTCCTTCTTTCCATGTTTCATCTTTAAAATCAGCTTTTTGCCATCCATCAACAGGCTTTACGGTGGTATATTTCCCCGACCAGTTCCCCTGTTCAGATGTCTTTACAATTGGTCTTAGTTCCAATTCTTCCGTTCCCATAAACCGATAAGTTTGCCCGTCGACTTTTGCAACGCCAATCAAAGGAAAAGCTTCGCCGGTCCAGTGCCTCACAGAGCCATCATATAAATTGTCTGTAAATGACCATGCGCTAGTATAAGGGTCAATACTCACCAGTGGATAGGCTGGCGCCCGTAATTCATTTTTCTCATGCCGTTCGGCCTTGGGAGTACAGCTGCAAAAGACGGAGGCTGTTCCCACCAGCAGCGTCATCAGTTGTTGTTTCATAATTTAATTACCTGTTTTATTTTGTCTAATTACCATTCTAGAGTCACCTTCACACCGACCGGATCATTTTCAAAACCCAGCAAAAGAGTTTTTGAAGATTCATCCCATTCCGGTTGCACCTCCTTTCCATCAACCCTTACCGTTAGCGGTCTGGAAGGCAAGAGAATTCTTGATACATTGCTTGTGTTTATCGGACTCTTTGCTACGAAAGAGTAGCTATGTTTACCTATCTTTTCATTATAAATTCTTGAAGCTCCACAGAGCACTTTTGCCTTTATCTTGCGAGACACTTTGCTCAAATCATAAAGATACCCTTGTTCACCTGGTTGAATTTGCTTAGAAGTCACTATTGGCAAACCTTTCTCAAACAAGTCAATATATAATCCAGACAGCGTCAAAGGCTTTTTAGAAACACTTTCATCCATCACCGCAGCAATGACATAAGGACCACGTTCTACAATAAAGCTATTCTTTGTTTCAATCTCTTTACCAAACTTTTTCTGATAAGCAGAAGCAATCATTTCATAATATTTCTGATCATTCCCCGTCTTCAATACAAAATACTTCGGATCTTCACGCATCACGATCACTTGTCCTTTACCATAACGGTAGGTTCCTTCGCTCGGATTTCGAGATAAGTTCATCTTTGCAAACAGATGTTCCGATGGAGCCTTATATTCATTTCCTTCTGTGTTCCACCACTCCAATACCGTTTGATAAGGGTCAACATCTTCTCCACAGTAGACCAGTACTCCACCTTTTTTCACCCAATCTGCTAGATAGGTGTGATATTCCGGTTTCATCGGTTTCATATTTGAATAGGACATAACTAGCATGTGAAGCCCTTTGAACGTTTCTTTGAAAGGTGTGTTTTCCATGTGTACAAGTTCTACAGGGATTCCGCGTTTCAATAGAGGCAAGGTTTGCCCATAGAAACTAGAAAATTGCGGATCATCATAGCCGTTATGATTAGGAAAACGCTGGAACATTAAAGAGTTAGCCATCAGCACACCAATCCCGGATGTACCTGTTATCTTTTTCTCAGCAGTCCGAATATCATTCAGTGTGTTAATCATTATCTGCATCTGAGTAGAATAAGAACGAGGTATGCGTTCCTTTTTATCTGTTCCAGCAATGCGATAAAGCCCTTGATAGATACGATCGGGCCAAGGCATCACTTCATAAGTATCTACCATAGGATACATCAACTGTGCAGCAAAAGTGGCCTGATAATTTATTTTATAATCCAACCAGTCTTTAGCTCGGTCCTCAATAGGATCAGTCAAGAAATACATTTTCCTGTTTAGTGGCGCAGTCATCGACTTCATACAACCATATTCTAGAAACGCATTTTCAAAAACACGCTCTTTCTTTACACCGTTATAGAAATTCGGTTCGCGGGCGGTACCAGTCCACACTTGTGCTATGTAACCATCTACACAGTCCAATGAAGCCAAGCTTGCTTCTGGACTTACGATCTGCCATGACGTATAATTAATTAAAGAGTGAGTCGGTACATAGCACTTGACATCCAATCCCTTAGATTTTCCGTAGGCTTTTGCAAAAGTGAAGATCTTGTCCAACGCATGATAATAAAGATGATATTTTAGTTTATTAGAAAGGTAGGTATTTTCGGGTGATTCATGCTGAGATTTCCAAGGGAAATGATAATAATTTTCCCATTCCGATTTGAAAGCTTCACTATAGCCTCCACGCATCCAGAATTCCGGCTCCTCAAGATAGATAGAAGTAATTCCTGCATCAATAACCCGTTTAATCTGTGTCTCCTGCATGTAACGGATAAAACTTTCGGTAGGAACAATATAGGGAATCAAATGACCATGAGCAATCTCATGTCCATTCCGGTCACGTTGCCCCTCTTTCAAATGGCCATCAATGCCATCCCATTTTCCTAAAAAATAATCTTTGTAGTCTCCCCAAGCAACTCCAGTCATAAATTCCGTCTGATAACCTTTATCTCTCCAAGACTGAACACGTTGTTCAAAAGTCATACCAGGTCTGTCCAACGTACCATAAACCATTGTAGCATCAGCACGTATATCAGTCTCCGGCTTCCAGTGTTCTGCGGTCTGAAACGTGGTTTTAGCCACTTTATTTTGTTGTTTTTGTACCTCCACAAAGTTGTGATTTGACTGAAATAAAAGCATTAATGCAGGTATTCCAGAAGCCGAGTAACTATCAATCTCAGCACCTGCTGATACAACTTGTTCATAAGCTCCACCACAAATATTACGCGTTTTATCCCTATTACCCCAACCGATTTCAATATTACGCATCAAAAATGGTACATACTGAGTTTGTCCACAATCGTAGACTAGCATAGCCATATATTCTGCAAAAATGGCTGTATATATCCCTTGTTCAATACCATTTTCAAAGGGTAAAACCCCATGTTCAGCTGACATTTCATTGACTGTATAATCGGCTGCTAAAATGGCATTATCTAGATATTGTTTCTCCCCAGTTGCTTTGTAAAGCAGCACAGAAGAGCCAATAAAGGTGGCTTGATTATAAACGTGTACTTTCCATGCCGGATTACCGTTTCCATGCCGACTATCGGCTATCCGCCCAGTCTTCTTATCAAAGAGATTCGCTACACCCCATTCGTAGATTTCTATACCTTTCGCCAGATATTGAGCTTTAGTCTGATATTTAGGAGATTCCTCAGTCGATGGAACTCTCTCGTTAGGAACATTTTTATAAAGCGTAAGTGCGGCTACCACTGTAGGAAAATTTATACAAGCCATCTTTCCCTCTCCTGGTCTATTGGGTCTAGGATTGTGTATGGGTTGCCATTGCCAAAACATTCCTCCATTGTCTTTGTCATAAGAACCAGTATCACCCACTTTCTTTGAACCGTACCATACACGACTGAAACTCTCTTCAGACAACTTCAAATATTCATCATTCCCAAACAGTTCGTATGCACGAGCCAAAGATATCGTCCACCACATGATATCATCATAAATAAACCAGCCCGTATTTTCATTATTGTTTTCAAAATCAAAGTGGCAGTATTGAGCTTTATTCCCCGCGAATATCTTCTCACAAAGTTCTTTATAATATTTCTCTCTCTTATTATCTTTTTGCGTCTTGGCCAGCTTATAAGCATTCATAGACATATCCCAAAATATAGGTTGGCACCAAATAGCAGCTGCCCCATGTCCACGATCCACGGCCTGTTCATAAGACGAATTTGTCTTATAGATATATTTATTAGCGTCGAGGAAAGTTTGATTAAATCCTTCGTATGCATTCCATACTTCTCTCTTCGTAAAAGCATTCCTCTTCTGGTTGGCTTTGTCTGAATCTTCAGCAGCCCATGCAGCCGTCGCTGACACGGCCAACAGTAAAGTGATCGCCAAAAGAATTTTGTTTTTCATGATCGTTGATAAGTTTTAGTATTTTTTCTGTTACAAAGATTGCAGAAATAGACGTAAAAGGATGAAAATCTCTATTCAATAAAGAACAAATACAGACCAAAATCCCCCTTTTACTACCACAAATGCAGGCGATTACTACATAATCTTCCCTTTGCCTAGCATATAGCCAAGCAAAGGGAGATCATATAATAAACTAATACACTATTGAATAAATTATATTCATTATTGGGCTACAGTAGTACTTTCTACCCATTGACAAGTCCCCTCTGGCCCTTTAAGAGTGGCGACATGTCGACCTGTAATATCAGTAATAGTTGTTCCTATTGGTTGAGTTCCCAAGACCTCAAAATCCCAAGCAGCAACCAAATTAGGATCATTCGGATCTACACCAACTTGCCCCATAGATGATAACCGAAGATCATCACGGCTTCTGATCCCTTTCCATATACGCATATATTTGATATAACCAGAAAAATATTCTTCTCGAGTCGTCTTATCGGCATTCAAACGACAAAACGCAGTCATTGGCATTTTTTCTTCAATACAAGCATTATTTATATAAGTTCTCCAGGACTCACCAACACGGATCACCTCACCAGTTTGCGAGCCATTCACAAACACACAAGATTTAGTATGCTCCTGAGGTGGATCAAATCCTGGCACACCATTGTCTGCTACTGCAAATGCAAAGTGTGTCCATTTATCTTTTGGATTACTAACGATTGCTCTGGGTTCCCACCACTCAGGATCTTTGGGCCCCTCATTTTGCCAATGTGCCATAGATCCTCTTAACCAATGTTCATTGCCACCATTTACTTTACGATACTGAACACGCCAACCACTTCGAGGAGAATTAAGAAATGCAGCAAGGAAAGTACTATTATCTTCCCCCGATTTTGAACAAAACTCTTTGATATTTATCCAAAGCTCAATTGTAAAGTTCTGATTATTATCCTCGCCAAATTTCACAAAATCTTCACTGTATCCAAAATCTATGTAGCCACCTTTATTACCATCTACGAATAAATTCCAGACCAAGTTATCTTCGGGCCAAGCAGTTTCTTCTACTTCTTTCAGCTTCTTGTCTGCAGTTGATATGGCATCATCAAATATTTCTCTAGTCATATCAGTAATGGCGCTCGTTTTAATTCTATCCACCAAATTCTCCAAATCTCCAGCAGCACCTTCCAAAATAGACTTACTTTCGACAGGAAACTGTCCTTGATGATTTCCCCATAACGCTTCATTAGCTATCATTTCTCTTAGCTCATCTGCTTTTACCATCAGATCACTAATGAATTTCTGTGCTTCAGGCGAAAGATTATAATATTTAGTTTTCTTAAACTCATCAATAGCCAAGTTAATCTTAGCTACAGAAGCTTCAAAAGTCATATTATCAAGCATCTCACCAGCCTTTATTTTACCAATTAATTGGTCTAGTTCGGCTATTGCATTATTCAAAATGTCCTTACTGGTTTCTGGAAAAGTTCCAGGTGCTGTACCATAGGTTGAATTCTTCAATAAATAAGATAAAGCTCCCCGATGGTCTTCCAAGACACTCATCTGTGTATCTGTTATATATTCATTGCTTTTATCATCCGAACAAGCTGATAAAGTCCAAGTGAGACAAACTGCCAACAAGAGAGAAAAGAACATATTCTCTCCCCATTTATTATTTAAAAGTTTCATATCTTCCATTGTTTCCCTCCTTAATTATTCCAAAATTCGTTCCCACTTATAAGTACCTATGATTTTCGCTGTATGACGCCCAGTCAAATCAAGAATTTCATTATCAGTACCTGAAGGTTTAGATATAAAATCCCAACCCGCAGCCAAATCAGCTTCTTTACCACTAACTTCTGCTGTTCCTTCAAAAGACTGCTTCACATAATCTGCACTCTTAGCCGTTTTCCAAATACGAATTTTCTTCATATAACCAGAGAATCCCTCTTCATATAAATCATCGCTCAACCTCATGTAACGACCGAAAGCAGTCATCGGTTTTGAATAATCAGAATAATGTCCAGACTGATAAACTCTTGTTGTAGGGGACACCGTTTCTTCTTTCTTCAATTCTCCATTTAAGTATAATTTAGCTCGTAACGTAGAATTACCGTCCAAACCTTCATCACTATATACTGCCACGAAATGTTGCCATTTATTCAGATCGTCAGAAACCTGAAATTTCGGTTCCCACAAATCTTTGTCCCCATTAACCGTATTTAATCCACCCCATGTAGTACGATAAACCCCATTATCATCCTTACGCCAGTACATCATCCAACCATTACGCCAACTACTGTCTGATGCGTATGAACTCAAAAAAAGACAATTATCCCATCGACCACGCTCTGTTACTTTCACCCAAAATTCTACCGTAAAAGATTGGTGTCCTTGTTCTCCAAACTTAACATACTCCTCGCTATGTCCGAAATCAATGAATGAATTTCCTCCCTTACCATCTACAAACAATACTGCAGGTGTCGTTTCTGCATCTTCAGTACGGATAGTTCCTTCAAACCTTTCAATCGAGGATTTTGCATTAAGAACATAGCGCTGCTTTTCTGGCTCTGAAGGAGCTGGATTTTGATATTTGATTAATAGAACTGAACGATTAGCATCATCAATTGCATCTTCTAGGATTGCACGACTTTCTGAAGGATATTGTCCTTTCTTCTCCCCGTATTCTGATGTTTGTTGCAAATCTGTTATCGTATTAATCAGTTCTTCCAACTGATCAATATATACATCTTCTAATTTCAGTACTGCACTATATTGTTCATGAGCCTCTTCGCTACAAGCGATTTGCTGAAGAACCATGATTATACCTATCATATAGTAGCCTATTTTCTTTATAGAATATTTTGTATTCATTATTCTTTTCATTACTAGGTTATATTTATTTATCTGTTGGAAACAATAACATTAACGCAGGGATACCCGAGGCTGAATAACTATCAATAGCATCACCTGCGACTTGTGTTTTGGAATAGTCCCCTCCACATATGTCACGCGTTTTATCCCTTTTAGCCCAACCATAATTAATGTTTCGTTTTATAAACGGTATATATTGTGTTTGATCACAATCATATACTAACATTGCCATATATTCCGCAAAAATTGCCGTATAAATACCTTGCTCAATTCCGGACTCAAAAGGTAAAAGATCAAACGTTCCCGAAATAATATTCATTGTATAATCCGCTGCCATTACCGCGTTATCTAGGTAGTACTTATCATCGGTCGCTTTATAAAGAAGCACTGAAGCACCAATATATGTAGCCTGATTATATACATGATCTGTCCATGCAGGATTTCCATTACCACTTCTGCTATCTGCTACTTCCCCTGTTGAAACATCAACCAACTTTTCAACAGCCCAAGCATAGATTTCTTTCCCTTTATCCAAATACTGTTCTTTGGTTTGATAGTTAGGATGAGAGTCCGTGGGTTCTGTCCTCCCATTCGGCACATTATTATATAACGTAAGAGCAGCTACTACAGTAGGAAAGTTAATGCATGCCATCTTAGCATTCCCTGCTTCGTTAGGATCAGGATTTTTAATAGGTTGCCATTGCCAAAACATCCCTCCACCAAGTCCTTTTTCAGGATCAGCATAAGAACCTGTGTCACCCACCTTATTCGAGCCGTACCATACACGACCAAAACTTTCTTCTGATAAATTTAAGTATTCTTCAGTGCCAAATAGTTCATAAGCACGTGCTAATGTGATTGTCCACCACATTATATCATCATAAATGAACCACCCTGTGTTTTCATTATTATCATCAAAATCAAAATTAGTATACTGCGTTTTATTCCCCAAAAAGAGTTTTTCACAAAGCTGCTTAAACTTTTGTTCTTTCTGAGTATCTCCTTCTATTTTTGCACGTTTATAAGCATTCATTGCCATATCCCAGTAAGTAGGCTGGCACCAAATAGCTGCAGCTCCATTCGAGCGATCTACGGCATCTTTAACTGCAGTATTAGTTTTATATATAAATTTATTTTGATCTAACAGATTTTCATTGAACGCTTCGTAAGCTATCCATGTATCAGCGTTAGTATATTCAGGCACAATCTCATAATCAGGTGTATAAGGCCTAGCTTCTTTATCATCATTGCAAGACGAGAAACACAGTGCACATGAAAGTAAGCATAATGCAGAAAAGATATATTGTTTCATCATATATACGATTTATTAATCAGTTAATTAAAAGCCTTCATTTTGAACTAGATTCTTATCAATATCAATTTCACTTTGAGGAATCGGGAAAAAATATTGACGATCAAAATTACGAGAAGTAATTTCTGTACGCTTATAAAATTCGCTCCCATCATAATTCACATTCATTCCATGCACTGGTTTATTAAAAAATTCATTTGTAAGCCCCCAACGACGAACATCAAAGTAGCGGCAGTTTTCAAAACTTAATTCAATACGTTTCTCTTTCTGAATTAATTTCATTATCTCTCCGGTAGTGGTTGGCTTTGGCAAACTTAAAGTACCATAACCCGGTATACCTGCACGTTCACGGATCAAATTCATATATTTCCAAATATCTGCATGATTGGGATCAACATGAGCTAATGCTTCGATATAATCAAAGTAAATATTCGTCAAGCGAAGTAACACACAAACTAAATTTTGATTCCGATCACCGGAATCCATATTCTTACGTACCAAATAGCCAGTACTGGTGAAATCATTATTTCCTTGTGCCTTACCACAATTTCCACTGTAAGTGAAATCTACAATATAATCCCCTTCTGTACCAGAGAACCATTTCGAATTGCTAAAGGTAATATCAGCATAAAAACGAGGTTCTCGATTAACGTACATATTACGAGTGCCGATAGGTGCATACAAAGTACCATCCGTTGATTTAAAATCTGATGAAGAGGTGCCATCATCTTTGTAGCCTGACGATTCATTAATAATTGGAGTTACACCATCAGCAGCATATCCTGTAACTGGAGAGATTCCATTAGCCATAAAATAAGCATCAACCATTTCTTGCGTAGCACCCAACAGACTCCCACCTCTGTAGTTGTTCGTATTGCCCGATTTATTAGGCATACGGTCATACTGCATAGTACCTGCCGCATTATCCATACGATAAAAAATCATTTCGGAGTTATTACCCATCTTTGAAAACAATGTTCTAACAGCCGAACGATAGGACTCATAAGGGTTAAACTCCTCGGCGTCAGGACCAGCAACAACTTTTCCTGACTTGTCTGTATACATCAATTGGAAACGACTAGAATAATCAGAGAGAAACTTCTGGCATTCTGTTACAACTTTCTGCCAATTAGATTGAATGGTGGCAGCATCCGGCTGACTTGGAAACAATTTTGTTCCATCCAAGTTGGACATGTCTGCATAATATGCGCATTCTCCATTAAATAACCAACTCGCTCGATAAGTCAAAGCTTCTATTATAAATGCCTGAGCTATAGATTTATCTATTCGTCCTACGCCAGTTGTTTTATCTGATGAAGCATCTTCTAGAAGACCCGAGTTCTGCGCCTCTTTCAATTCAGACACGATAAAATCGAAACATTTATCAACAGTACTACGAGATAATTGTAATTCATTACTCGGAGTATCTAAAGCATAGTCATTTTCCAAAATAGGTATAGGACCATATGTGCGAACCAGATAGAAATAATAAATAGCACGCAAAGCTTTAGCTTCAGCTTTCCATTGTGCCCGTTCGGCTGCAGTTATGGGAGCCTGATCAACATATTTAGTGAATATAGCAGACTCATGGATTCCTGAATACCAGCTTTTCCAACGATATAAAACCATTGTATTCTCGGTTGCATCAATAGAGTTGTTATTGATCAATTTAGCTTTATTACCCGATGATGTCCATTCAGCCTCATCACTTGCTCCAGTCCATGGCCCTGGAGTACGATATAAACTCGTTTCATGTACCTGACGTTGATTGAATTCATCGGGCAAGAAGGTATAAACGTTTGAAAGATATTTTACTGCACCATCTCTAGTTTTAAAAATCTCGTCTAAAGATAATCGGTCATCGGGCACTTGATCAAAGTAATCAGAACATGACGTTAATATTGTCACCCACATAAGTGATAAGAGCCCCAATAATGTATAATTATATTTTTTCATCATTGTTAGTATTTAGAATGTGAAATTAATACCCATAGAGTAAGAAGTTGTGTTTGGATATGAAGCACCATTATTCGTGTTTAACTCAGGATCCCATAATTTAAACTTGCTAAGCGTAAATAAGTTTGTCCCCATCACATAAACTGCAGCATTCTTCAAACGCACTTTGTTTACCCAATCTTTCGGCAAGTTATAAGAAATCTGCATTGTTTTTAAACGGAGGAAACTAAAATCACGAACCCACCACGTGCTAGGTTGAAAATTGTTTATGTTACTGGACGTTTCTGCACCATAAGACAAACGTGGGTAAAATACATTCTGATTAGGATTGTTTTCAGTCCATCGATCTTCAATATTACTATATAAATTTCCTGATCCACCGCCGCCGTTAAAGGGTTGAATACTGCTACCACTCATTATGCGCTCGGCATCATGAGTACCCTGAAACATCATCCCCAATGAAAAGTTTTTCCATCCGACAGTGAAACCAAAACCATATACCATAGCAGGTACATCTCCACGACAAATATAGGTTTTATCATAAGCATCAATCTGTCCATCATTATTGAGGTCTTTATATTTGATGTCACCAGCTTTTACAGTACCAAACTGTGAGGCAAATGGTTTAGGCGTAATGGCTCTATTAGCAGGTGATAAAGATTCCCAACGCGTCATATCATCAATTTCTGCTTGTGTAAACAAACCCTGAGCAATATATCCCTTCTGTGCCAAAATATTCTCACCAAATTGGTTCATCCAATCATAGCGTTGTTCTGGCAACTCACCTTCAATCCACTTGTCTTTGTTGTAAGTTATATTACCTCGAACAGCAAGTGTCCAGTCTTTTCCAAATCTTTTATTGTATTCTACAGTAGCATCAAAACCTTTATTTTCAACCACTCCAATATTTCCATATGGAGCTGATGTATTGTACCCAAGGAATGACGGAATCGAGTTTTCACGTTTTAATAAGATATTCTCGCGACGTTCTTTAAAGACGTCGAAGATTATTGAAAGATCATCATTAAAAAGTTTTAAGTCAATGCCCAAATCTTGCTTACGAGCTTCTTCCCAAATTAAGTCCACAGCCATATTCAAGGTCTCATATCCAGAATATTTAGTGCCATTTGGCCCCAATTTATAACCATAACTTCCGTTCTCCTTCATCTGATTCAAGTACATGAAACGCCGATCAGAGACATCACTATTACCAACTTTACCGTCAGTATAACGAATTTTTAAAAATGACACCAACTTAGAGAGAGGTTCCCAGAATTTTTCGTTTGAAATCACCCAACCAACACCATAAGCTGGGAAAGTTCCGTAACGATGCTTGGGAGAAAAGTTTTCAGCCCCGTTATAACCAATATTGAATTCTGCAAAATAGCGGTCTTTCCATGAATAGGTTGCACGTCCGGCTATACCCATCATGCGATAAGGGATAGCATCTTCCAAAGTACCTTTAGGATAAAGCAGTTTTTGCTGTTGGTTAAACAGAAATAATCCACTTACACGGTGATCTCCAAAAGTACGATCGTAATTTAATGAAGCTTCCAAATACGTTTTCTTGTTTCCACTCGTTTCCTGCGTGTAGCTTAAAACATTTGTTCCGGTATAAATTTTTTGTAAAATCGGCTGTCCTTCTAAATCATAAGGAACATTTGTATCCAAAAAATAATAAGTAGATTCTGCACGGTCCTGATGGACATGAATCTCATTGTATACATCAAAAGCATACATAGCAGTCAGTTTCAACCCCTTTGTTAGCATATTCAGATCCTGCGTTATGCGCAGGTTTGAGTAAATTTGATTCTTAGTCAAATTATCATATCCACGACGAGTCGCCTGTGAATAAGGGTTATTGAAATTATTATTCGTTGAACGTCCCGGAATATGTGCCACGCCGTCAACAAAAAACATTTTTGGATATTCTACTGGAGAAATTGACATAGCAGCATTATAAAGATCTTTAGAAGATATAGCTGGATAGTTACCTTCTCCCAAATAACCCTGAGCTCCTATTTCAACTTTTGTTGTTGGTGTTACATCAATACTTAAATTGGTTGTAAAATTATAACGACTGTACTTCATCTTTGAGTCAAAAGTATTAATACTTTTATCAGTAACTGTCATCCCCGTCTCATTAAAGTAACTAACCGAAGCATAATATGACACCTTCTCACTACCACCACGCACATTCACATTAATACGACGGTTGTGTCCCCAATCATTAAAGATTTCATTCAACCAGTCCACATTAGGATACAAATACTGATCTTTACGTAAAATGGTATTCTGAATTTGTGCGTCTGTAAACTTAGTAGCCAATCCATCATTTCTTAACGCCTCATTAGCAGCCTTCATATATGAAACACCGTCTGTCAAATCAACCATTTTTGTAAAACGCGTAAATGATTCATAATAATCGGTACTAATTGTTGGCTTACCTATTTTGCCTGGTTTGGTTTTAATTATGATTACGCCATTAGCTCCACGTACACCATAAACAGCCGTTGCCGATGCATCCTTCAAAGTCGTTAATGATTCGATGTCTTCAGGATCTATATCATTGAATGCACGTTCTACTCCATCAACCAGAATCAATGGAGTTGCAGTGTTAGGTGTAGCTATACCACGAATCCAGATATCAGCGGCATCCTTACCAGGTTCACCTGTACGCTGTACCGCAACGACCCCAGCTAAACGTCCGGCTAAAGTAGTAGTTAAGCTAGCAGAAGGAGTTTTTATATCTTCGAGCTTCATACTAGATTGAGCACCAATATTACTTATTTTACGTTGTGTTCCATAACCAACAATTACAGTTTCTTCTAGCTCGTTTACTTGCTCTTCCAATACAACATCATAGATGTTTGTAGAAGAGTTTATCCTCACTTCCAAGGCTTTAAATCCGACATAAGTAAATTTAAGTATCGCATTTTTCTTATTCACATGTATTTCGAATAAACCGTCGATATTAGTGATAGACCCATTTGAATTCCCTTCCACTGCAACATTCACCCCAATGAGAGGTTCTCCTTTCACATCCGTCACACGACCAGTTATTTTTCGCCCATTTGGTTGCTGAGTAATGGGAATCGGAGTTGCTTTACCGGATATGAGTACCTGTCTATCTACTATCTTATAGGTACAAGATGTGCCTTTAAAAAGCTCGGAAAGAATTTCATCTATTTTTTTATCCTTGCTATCAATAGAAACCCTACGCTCTAAGTTAATAGCATCATCTAAATAGAAAAAAACGAACTGACTTTTTTTTTCTATTGTCTGAAAAACCTCCCTCAACGTCTGATTATTAGCATTAACCGAGAGTGTTTTAAATTGGGAATAATTATTATTACTAGCAAAAGAATAACCTATTCCGATAAGTAAGAGGCAAAGCAGCAACTTCAATTTTCTGCTTTTTCTTCCTTTAATTGAATTTTTCATCTCAACAAAGTCAAAGTTTTTCATAATATTTTCATTTTCAAATTAACAATTATAGGCATACGAAGCCCATCTGGATAATACAATAGCATTATCCACTATCAGCAATAATCAACATATTTTTTTCTGAAATTAAGACATTAAATACGTCAAGTTACTTATTCTATTTCTTTACAATACGATAAGTTTTACATTGTTCATCATAGGCATAAGATATTGGTGCTACAAAGGTTAAACCATTAATCACTGTCTCAAAGTTGTCTTTCAAATCAATTTTTCCGGAACATTTTATCTTACTTAACGCTGAGTCAAATTTTACATTAGTACCATAATACGTAGACAAACGCTTCAAAACGAGTCCAAGATCGGCACTATTGAAGCAATAGATACCATTCACCCAAGAGATCATTTGTTCTACATTCACTTGTGAGATCTGATCCTTACCTTCTACCGAACTAAACATTTGATTAGGTACTAAAACAGCTTTAGGAGTTTGCGCAGTTTCAACCTGAACGCTTCCTTCCGCTAGTACTACACTATGAATAGATTCTGATTCATAAGCTGTTACATTAAATTTCGTACCAAGAACCCTAACATTCATCTCTTTGGTGCGTACATAAAATGGTCTATTTTTATCTTTGGCCACTTCAATGTAAATTTCTCCATCAACATAAATCTCACGCTTATTTTTCTCAAATTCAGTAGGATATATAATTCTTGTACCAGCATTTACCCAAACTTTAGATCCATCGGCAAAAGTAAGAACTGAACGTTTTCCATGTGGTATAATCAATTGATTATAAGTAGCGAGCTCTTTCTTCGATATATTCTCTTCATTGGTTTTGATCTCAGCAGAATCATAAGTAATTGTAGTTTCTTTTTCCTTAAGGCTAACTATCTTATTTTTAGCAAGGATCAATAAAGTCTCACCGGTTGTAGGCAATTCGGTTTTAGTTTGATTTGCAAAAGCTTCAATATCCGAAGGCATTACCACATGACTATTATTTAACAAAAAGAAGCAACCAATAAGTATTGCAACGCTGGCCGCAGCCGTCAGTCCTACTAAGTAATAAGTTTTGCGCCTTATTCTAGTTTTATCTCTATTTGTAACCTGAATTCTTTTCCACAAAGTTCCCAATTCATCATCAGAAAGTAACTCCTTTTCTGGAATTGACATTGTTTTTAAAAATTCCTGAGCTGCAAAATATTTATTTAAATTAGATGGAACCGATTTCTCAAAACGACCCCAAAATTCTCTAGTTCTTTCATTTGGATTTTTTATAGAAGAAATGAAAAAGTCATCTTGAAGAAATTCTTCAAAAGTATATGTCGAATAATTATTATGTCTCTTTTCAGATTCTATCATTTTCATTGCTTTTACATTAAGATAACAGTTCAACTTTGATTATATACTCACCCTTTGGAAATTATTTTCAGATATTTCTTAATGGCAAATATAATAGAGTAAAAATTTTATTTATTTTTGAATAGATTGCGCAAGCGTCCTAAAGCTCTTTGGATAGAATTAGATACGGATTGATTATTCATATTTGTAATTTTACTAATCTCATCAATGCTCATATCTTTAATATAGCGATAAAAAAAGATTTCCCTTTGCCTATCAGTTAAAGAGGACATCATTGCATGTACCGTTTTATTTGTGTGCTTATCCTTCTCCTTTTGAAGATAAATAGTTTCTGGAGTATCAAGAGTATCCTCGAATAAAAACTCATTTGCTTCATTTTCACTTAAGTGGCAGGTATTGGAAGATTTCTTTAGCGTATTAAGAAGAGTATTTTTTAATGCTACCATCAAATAAGCCATTATGTTATCAGTAGGAGTCAATTGGTTACGATTCGTGTAAATCTTCACAAATACATCATGAATACAATCTTTAAGCAACTCCCTATCTGAAGTATAGAGCAAGCCATATCGAAACAAATCTTGTGAAGTACGCTTATAAATCAAAGAATACGCACTCGAATCCCCTTCGAGAAAGCTCTTCCATAAAAGAGAATCAGAGAGAGTGTGTATATCTGAGGCCATTGAGATTTATGCTAATTAGATTTATCGAGGCAAAAGTAAAACAATAAATCAAAAAAAGCCTCACCTTTATTGAAAAAGTTAAGTACACAGGGAAAACGAAACTTTTCAATAAATAATAATGTTCTCCTTAATTTCTTAACCAATAAGATACTATTATCTCTTATATAACGCCCGATGGACATTAATAAATATTTATTTATTCTTCATTTAAAAATAAAGAAAGTATACCTATGCTATTCTAATTCCGGAGCGGAAGCCTCCAAAGATGGAGTATTCCCTTTCACATACGGCCAACCTCCTTTCCAGAACACCTGATCTAACATCAAAACACGTCCTTCAGGATTATCTACACTTACCGCATGATAGAACACCCAATCATTGCCATTCTTATCGGTTATCAATTCTGAGTTATGCCCTGGCCCCACAAATTTATTATTCTTCTTTATCAGCACTTCATGGTGATTATTCAACATAGTACGCCCTTTCTTATCTACGTATGGGCCAAACAGTTCCTTTGATCTACCAACTACAGTAGTATAGGTACTTTTCAGTCCTTCACAGCAGCGCCCAATTGAAGCAAAAAGATAATAGTACTCTCCCCGCTTATGAATATAGGTGCCCTCATAAGCAGTGCCCGCTATTTGTTCCAGAGATGCTCCTTTTTTCAAAGAAAGCCCATCCGAAGATAACTCAGCGCCATAAATTCCGCGGAAACTCCCCCAAAAAAGATACTTCTTACCTTGATCTTCAATATAAAAAGGATCAATACAATTTTGAACATTTATCTCATTGCTACGAAACATCTTTCCCATATCCGTAAAAGGGCCTTCTGGCCTGTCAGCTATCGCAACACCAATACCACAGGTCCATTCTCCACCCCAAGTAGACATGGAATAGTACATCACGTATTTATCTCCTACTTTATTTATATCCGGTGCCCAAACCCTACCTTTGGGTTCAAAAGTAGGACGGGTGGTATCCGTAAAAGCAGTACCCACAAAATTCCAATGGACTAGATCTTTTGAACGATGAATAGGGACATTTTTAATACTTTCAGTAGCGTACAAATAGAAATAGCCATCTTCTCCTTCAATAATTGAGGGATCGGGTAAGCTATAATTAATCACAGGATTCTTATAGGTTGAGATCTCTTCAGGAGAATCCTTCTCCATCAACGGACTAGCTCCTACACCTTCAGCAGTCATTTTCACAGGTTCTATTTTTCCTGATTTATCAAAATATAAACGATCAATACAGGTGACACGACTATTGGCAGCAGTTTCTCCAAGAGGTCTGCGGTGGTAAATAATATACCATTCGTCTGCACCTCCTCCTTTAACCACCGAATGATGTCCAGCCCCAGTAGCCACATTGAGATCTTGCTGTAAAATTTTACCCACTCTTTTAAATGGTCCGAATGGAGAATCGGCTATTGCATAAGCAACACTATAGTCTGGGCCTCCCCAGCCTCCTTCCGACCACATAAAGTAATACTTTTCATTACGTTTTAACATAAATGGTCCTTCAACATAATGCTCTGGAGTAACTTCCTTATATAATGTACCATCATCAAACGGAACTATGCTCAACAAGTCAGGAGCCATCTTCACCATATTGCAATGTCCCCAGCCTCCATAATACATATAAAACTGGCCATCATCATCTTTGAAAACAAACTGATCTATCGGTTGTGCCCCGTTAACAATTTTATCAATCAAAGGTTTTCCCAAAGCATCCTTAAATGGTCCGGCAGGGTGATCGGCAACCGCTACACCAATTCCTCCGATCTCATTGTTATTCTGAATGTCATTAGCTCCGAAAAAGAAGTAGTATTTATCCTTCATTTGAATGACTGATGGTGCCCATAAAGCACGTTTTAACCAACTAATATTTTCTATCGACAAAACTTTCGGATGTTTAGTCCAATTCACTAAATCCTTAGAGGAAAATGCATCCATATAGATCTGATCATCATAAGCAGCAGAATAAGTGGGATAAATCCAATATTCATGATTGAATACGGCTCCCTCCGGATCAGCATACCAACCAGGGAACACCGGGTTACCACTTGTTTTAGGAATAGGCTTTGTTTTTTGAGCAGATATAGATAATGAATAACCAATTACACAGAAAAGAAAAAGATGTCTAAGTTTCATACAGTATACATTTATTAGTTCACTCGGCAAAGATGGGGAAAAACAGGGAGATGTTTTAGAACTTACCGCTCAAATTAGAACAAATTCTGACCAATCTCTGATCTACAGTATGTGTTATCAATATTTTGTATTTCCTTTGTGAAGCCAATATCAAATGAGCAAATATCATGAGAAACAAACTTTTCCTATTATCCCTTCTTCTTTTCACTGCAACCTCTTGTCAACAGAAGAAGCAAACTGCCGATACGAAAGTAATGCTGAACAAAACATATACAAACCCATTATTATTAAAGGGTGCAGAACCTTGGGCCATTTTTTATGAAGGAAAATATTATTACACACAAGGATGTGAGAATAAAATAAAGATTTGGGAGACCAATGATATTACGAATTTGTCGAATGCAACCGAGAAAGAGGTCTGGATTCCAACTGAAAGTAGTAATTCTTATCATTTATGGGCACCCGAGATTCATCTAATAAATAATAAATGGTATATCTATTTTGCCGCAGATGATGGAAATATGGATAATCATCAGATTTATGTGATCGAAAACGAAGCTAGCAATCCAATGGAAGGAAAGTTTATCATGAAAGGTAGAATATCCACTGACAAAGAGAATAACTGGGCTATTCATGCCAGCACTTTTGAACATCGCGGAGAGCGCTACATGATATGGTCTGGATGGCAAAAACGTAGAATTGAGAGCGAAACTCAATGCATTTATATTGCTAAAATGAAAGATCCATGGTCTCTTTCTTCTGAACGCGTGCTCATCTCGAAACCGGAATATGAGTGGGAATGCCAATGGGTTAATCCCGATGGAAGCAAAACAGCTTATCCAATTCATGTAAATGAGGCTCCTCAGTATCTTGAATCAAAAGATAAAAAGAAATTGTTCATTTTTTATTGTGCGAGTGGAAGCTGGACACCTTATTATTGTATCGGTTTGCTCACCGCCAATGCGAACAGTGATTTATTAAATCCAGCATCTTGGCACAAATCAGCTTCGCCAATATTCAACCTATCTCCCCAGAATAATGTTTACGGGCCCGGAGGTATGTCGTTCATCCTTTCACCAGATCGGAATGAATGGTATATGCTCTATCATGCCCGCCAAGTGCCCAATGATGCCCCTGGTGCATCCGATTCTCGAACCCCTCGCTTACAAAAGATCAACTGGGACAAAGATGGAATGCCCGTACTTGGAAGTCCTAAAACAATAGGAGAACCTTTGCCACAACCAGCCGGTTCATAACCAACTATTCAACTAAGGAAAAAATCTGACCACAAAAAGATAAAAATCTAGTAGTCATAATAAAATGGCGAGTATTTGTCATTAATTGAACAGCAAATATCCTTGCCTCATTTTTAATTGACCTTCCTTTGCAATATACTCCAAAGGAAATAGATTTCTTTTATTCAATACATATAAAGATGACTACCATGAAAAAGATTTTTTTAGCAGTGCTATTCACATTGGCTCTTTGTAGCCCGACATTCGCTCAATGGAAGCCCGCCGGTGATAAAATAAAGACTCCGTGGGGTGAGCAATTAAATCCTAAAAACGTACTACCTGAGTACCCACGTCCTATTATGGAACGCCAAGATTGGAAAAACTTGAATGGTAGTTGGAATTACGCTATTACTAAAAAAGGAACTACGGCTCCAACCCATTACCAAGGAGAAATATTAGTTCCTTTTGCTGTAGAATCGGCTCTATCTGGCGTCGCTAAAACCGTAAATGAGGACCAAGAGTTATGGTATCAACGTACTTTTGATATCCCTTCTGGGTGGAAAGGGAAACAGATTTTATTACACTTCGGTGCTGTAGATTGGAAAGCGGACATCTGGGTGAACGACGTAAAAGTAGGCGAACATACAGGGGGCTTCACTCCATTCTACTTTGACATAACCTCTGCATTACATAAAACAACCAACCAATTAGTGGTAAAAGTGTGGGATCCTTCCGACCGTGGCGAACAACCGAGAGGAAAGCAAGTTGAAAAACCGGGAGGGATATGGTATACACCCGTCACTGGCATCTGGCAAACGGTATGGCTAGAGCCAGTATCTACCCAGCATATTACGCAACTAAGAACAACACCCGATATTGATAAGAAAATGGTAAAGGTTGAGGTTGCAACCAACGCCTGTTCTTCTAGTAAAGTAGAGGTAAAAGTCTTCGATGGAAGTACCCTAGTAGCTAAAGGAGCTGCGCTCAATGGAATACCAGTAGAATTAAAAATGCCAGAAGATGCCAAACTATGGTCACCCGAATCCCCTTCGCTCTATGACATGGAGGTCACGCTTTATCAAGATGGCAAAGTAATGGATCAAGTGAAAAGCTACACAGCTCTTCGAAAATTCTCTACTCATCAAGACAAAAATGGCATAACTCGCCTACAACTTAATAACAAAGACTATTTCCAGTTTGGCCCACTTGATCAGGGATGGTGGCCAGACGGTTTATACACAGCTCCTACAGACGAAGCATTGGTTTATGATTTGAAAAAGATCAAAGACTTCGGTTATAATATGGTCCGCAAACACGTAAAAGTTGAACCGGCTCGCTGGTATACTTATTGCGACCAGCTTGGATTAATCGTATGGCAAGATATGCCAAATGGCGGCCGTGGTCCTGCCGAATGGCAAATGCATAAGTTTTTTGACGGTGCAGACGCCATTCGTTCAGCCGCTTCAGAAGCGAACTATCGTAAAGAATGGAAAGAAATTATCGACTACCTATATTCTTATCCGAGCATCGGTGTATGGGTACCTTTCAATGAATCATGGGGACAGTTCAAAACGCCGGAGATCACGGCATGGACAAAACAATACGACCCGAGTCGCCTAGTCAATCCTGCAAGTGGAGGTAACCACTACTCTTGTGGTGATATTCTTGATCTTCATAACTACCCTGGCCCAAATCTCTTTCTTTACGAACCAACTCGTGCCACCGTATTAGGTGAATATGGGGGTATAGGCATGGCATTGAAAGATCACCTGTGGTTAGTTGATAAGAACTGGGGATACGTTAAATTCAACACAGCGGAAGAAGTGACTACGGAATATATAAAATATGCAGATCACTTATTGGAACTTATAGAAAAAGGATTTTCGGCGGCTGTATATACACAAATTACAGATGTGGAGGAAGAAGTGAATGGTTTAGTCACTTACGATCGAAAAGTGATCAAAGTAGACGAGCCTAAAATCAAAGCTATCAACCAGAAAATATGTCACTCACTAAATAAATAAAAGCTTTAGACTTAATAAATGAGCTATTTAAGGCTAGTCAATAGAGCGCTTTACGACCTCCATCAGAGTCCTTAAGTACTACATACTGTCACAACACAACACAATCCGTACATCCATTCTGTAATGCAGAAAATATAGTGTCACTATATATAGAAGATAGTATTACTATCAGATACATATAGTGACACTATCTGCATCTGATAGCTACACTATAATAAATCGCTTATTGCCTTCTTTAAATTAGTCGTTTACTTACTCATCAATTAACAACTTACAACCTATGAAGTAATTATGGAATAATGAACAGTTTATTGCTTATATTGACCTGAATTTTTCCTTTTCTATTTTTCATATATCCTATCTTTGTAGCACCTGGAATCAAGAAAAAATACAAGATGAAAAACAAAACGCTCCTTTTCTTACTCTATGTATGTGGAATTTTGATCATGCCTGCACGTGGAGAAAATCCACCAGCTAAAGTTGTGTTTCAGCAGTATATGAATCAAGCTCAAACATTTGCCAACAACTATCCACGTGAAAAAGCTTATTTACACTTTGACAATACAAGCTACTATGTAGGCGATACCATTTGGTTTAAAGCCTATGTGACCCTTGCCGAAAAACAAGTTTTTAGTTCAATCAGTCGTCCCCTTTATGTCGAGCTGGTAGATCAAGCAGGACACGTAACTGACAAACAAATCATTAAGCTATCGCAAGGAGAAGGTAGCGGACAGTTTGTGCTCCCTCAATCTATGTTGTCGGGTTATTATGAAGTACGGGCATACACACGTTGGATGTTAGCCTTTAATGATCCTCAATACTTTTCACGTACACTTCCCATCTATCAAACGTCTCACAGTGACCAGCTGGACCGTAGTATCAGCACCTACGATTTAAGTCCTTCAATGGAGCAAAGACCAGAGGAAACAAAAGAAAGACTAAGCTTACGTTTTTTCCCAGAAGGCGGACAATTAGTAGAAGGAGTAACCTCGCAAGTTGCCTTCAAAGCCGAAAGTAAAAACGAAGGGAATATCCAACTATCGGGAACTCTTTATACAAAAGAAGGAAAAGAAATTAGTACATTTGAGACTTTACACGATGGGATGGGAGTTTTTGACTACACCCCCTCTGCCCAGCCCGCAATTGCCAAGGTTAACTTCCAAGGTAAAATGTATGAATTTGATCTGCCTAAAGCATTACCAAGCGGATATGTTCTGAAAGTAGACAACAATGCGGGCGCTCTATCAGTAACTATATCCTGTAATGCTGCTACTCCACAAGATACATTAGCCGTTTTTGTCAGTCATCAAGGACGTCCTCAAGCCTATCAACTCATTCACTGTCAAGCAGACATGCCTCAGCATTTTACTATACTGTCGCGCAAATTGCCTCCGGGAATAATCCAAATCAGCCTGATCAATCGTCTAGGGAACACCTTATGCGATCGTTTTGTCTTTGCTTCTCCACGAGCACCTTTACAGATTTCACCAAAAGGTTTGAAAGAAATATACGCTCCTTATGCTCCTATTCACTGTGAACTGCAAGTGAACAATGCAATCGGAGAACCCATACGCACTAAATTATCAGTCAGCATACGCGATGCAATCCGCTCTGATTATATGGAATACGATAACAACCTTTTCACCGATTTATTGCTCACCTCAGACTTAAAAGGCTACATTCATCAACCGGGTTATTATTTCACCCAGAGTTCTCTCCGAAAGCAAAAGGAACTAGATATTCTATTAATGGTACATGGATGGCGTAAATATGATATGACTCAACAAATTGGGATCAGACCATTCACTCCACTCCAATTACCTGAAAACCAACTTGAACTTTATGGGCAAGTCAAATCTACGATCCTTAAGAACAAACTTAAAGATATAGTCCTCAGCGTAATGGTGAAGAGAGATTCTGAAATCATTACCGGTCAAACCGTTACAGATGCCAATGGACATTTCAGTATACCCTTAGAGGATTTAGAAGGTTCAGTGGAAGCCGTGATCCAAACGCGTAGAGTGGGCAAAGAGAGAAATAAAGACGCGTCCATATTCATTGACCGACATTTTTCACCGGCTACTCGTGCATACGGCTATTTAGAATTGCACCCAGAATGGATCAATACCACCCAGTGGATAGAAAAAACGGAGAAATTCGACTCTTTATACATGGATTCTATCCGCCAGGTAGACGGACTTTATCTTTTAGACGAAGTTGAAATAAAAAGTAAGCGACGCAAAAGAAATACCAATATGGCTACCAAAATCAATGAACAAAGCATTGATGCCTATTACGATATCCGTCAAGCCGTCGATCAGCTTCGCGACAATGGCAAAGTTGTTAGCACAATCCCAGAGGTTATGGAAAAACTAAATCCACATTTCTATTGGGATCGTGCAGATGATAGTTGCACTTATCGTCAAAAACCAATCTGTTATATTATGGATAACAAAATTCTATCCTCAACTGAAGTAAAGATGATGCTAACTGAGATAGACGGATTAGCTTCTATCATCATCAGTAAAGGCACCGGTGGAGTAGATGATGAGATAATACAAAACACAAAGATGTCTGATTCAAATGACATTAACGTTTCTGACCTCGACAAATATAGCATTTTCTACTTAATACCATTGCCAAGGCATGATGTCCTGAATAAACACGAGACTGCCGCTCTTGGAACGCGGCAGACAGTGATGCAAGGCTATACGCCAATATTCGAATTTTATTCTCCAGCATATATGGATCGGAAATTATATATGGATCAAAATGATCAAAGACGTACTCTCTACTGGAACCCGACTGTACTCACAGATGAGCAAGGCAAAGCTGTTATCGAATGTTATAATAACCAATATTCTACTCCTTTAGTTATTCAAGCTGAGACAATAAGTAGTGATGGAAAAATAGGAAGTATGACGTATTCAACTGTTATGCCAATGAAATAAAGTTCCCTGAGTATAATTAAAGAGATGTTTATTCCTCTCCTTTTCCCTTAGTTCTACTTGATAATAAAGCTCATATTTCACATTCACTTCTACTACTGCAAAGACATTCTTTGAACGGATATAAAGGTCGAGTGTACCATAAGGTCCGTAGACTATGTCAGGTGCTTTAGTTAAGGCTATTCTTAATTTGTTATTAGCAAATGTTACATTTAATCCTTTTTTTCTGCGCTATGTTCTTCCAACAAAAAACTTAATATTTTGGGGTATAGAATATTAAGAAAACTTTTAGCATAGTTATTATCCGTGATGTCGATTTGAAAAATAGACGACAGAGAATCTGTATTGAGATCATTTGCAAAGGCAAGAAAAATAGAGCTTTATTTTAATAACGATCTGATTAATTCTTGATAATAATAAACTATGCGAAAGAGATACAAGGGCTGTTCTCTAGAATCATAAGGAAGATTAGTGTATTAACCCTGCAATATATTTATTTCAATGATGAAAATTGAAGATTAAATATGCTCTATTTTAATTCCGCCAACCGTCCTGTATATAGTTGTATCAGGTATGTAACATAAAGTGATTGTTAGAAATAAAAAACAATAGTAAATTTAACAGATGCTATTCTGTCACTACATTGTAATATAGTTTTATTAGATTTGGCGTATAAAAAGTCGATTATTCCTATTTTCGTTTTCCGCCAGCAACAGGAGTACTTTCTGATGTATATCATGTACCCGTGATAGAAAAAAAACTTGTAGTATATGCAATATAGTGACGGTCATAAGATTGTACCTGCATGCGGCAAAAGAGAACCTGTTAGTAATGCGGCAAACCTGTAGATGAGCTTAACAACGAGTTTACAAACTATTTTCATGGTGCAAATATGGATACAATAGATATTATTACATAAATGTATAGAAATGAAACTAAAAATTTTTTTATGTTTGATTTGTACCTTAAATGCATGTACAAATGATGAAATTCTGGAGAATAAAGAACTGGAGCAACGACCGATTGCGGTGACTAGAAGTATTGAAGTTGAATCATGGGATTGGACCAATTCTGCAAATTACACCTATGCCTATATACAAGGTAAAGGAAGAATACCTATCAGTAGTCCGTTTACTACTGCTTCAAGTGCGAATAAAGATATTTCCTTAATTATTCAAGGAAAAGACTATCTTTCTGCTCAAGGATGGGTATTATTGGATAAAGTTTTTGGCAGTAAAGAACAATATGCCGAGACTGTATATCCATATTTTATACTATATAATAAGTACAGAGGCATTGTACGTTTGTTCGTTTTTAATAACAGCCAGGAATCACATAGTTCTGCAATGGTGACATTGAATTGGTTTGGAAGTAAGGTTAATTCCTTGTTTGCAAGTAATTTTAATTACACTTTGCCAGCTAATAGCAGTAAAGCTAAAAATTCTGACACAAAAATAGTGAATTATGTCGACGATTATTATTCTTCTTCATGGTTTGTTACGGACTTCATCGTATCTTTTGACCCCAAGACAGATATAAATAATAGCTATTTTATCGAGTTTAAAATTTATTCAGAGGTAAAATCAGAGGTCGATTTAAATGGTACATTACATTTTGAGACACGTTCAGCTACTATGTTAGGAAATAATACTTCAGCTCCTTCAATTGGCTCTCCATTTGCAATAGCAGGAAAAGTCTTGAGTAAATTACCGAATGAGAAGGCAATAACTGATGCATTCAAAGCAGTTAATACGTTGACTAATAATAGTGGTGCAGGTGGAAAGGAGTTGAAAAACAAGTTAAATAACACCCAGTCTGAGCTGGAATCAAAGGGATTTGTTTCTTTTATAAGTAATATAAGTAGTGCTGCGAAGGGACTTGGCGGTATTATTGGCTCAGTAGTAAGTATTGCCGACATATTTATTGGGAAAAGCAGTCCTATATCGAGGGTAGAAATCATGCCAACTGTGTCCGAAGGGAGTACAACGATGCAAGGTAATATAACGACTAAAACAAACGCAGCAAGATATGTATTACAATTGCCAGGTACAAATCACACTTATGCTGACGGTAGTGTGAATACTGATGGGCTCCCTATTTATGATAAACCATTAGGAGTGTTCTGCCTTGAAGAAGAACCACAAATTGATCGGTTGAAAGTTGTCGATCGCTATGAAAGAAGACATGGTGATGATGAATATTACACATCCTATCGCTATAGAAGTTTTAAAGTAGTCGGAAATATAAAAATAGCTATAAACAAAGCTTCCGGATTGGAGTATGTAGCAGGAACTGCTCAACTATTAACTAGTTCTGTTTTAAATAGTAGATACGAGGAAGTTTACGATCCGGTGGATGAGGATCAATATATGGCACTATTGAGAAATGGTGATACCCAATGGTATGGGACCTATCCAATAGCGTTGGAAAAATTCAAGAACGTTTCTCTTCGCGGTGATTCGGATGATCTATATTTGAAAATAACATTAGTCCTAAAAGTGGTAGACGGCGTAGGGGAAGACACTCCCGTAGTTATATCAAATACTTATAAAATTGAAAATGCGACAGACAGAGGAGAATCTGGTAGTGTATGGAATAATCCTATATCTGGGCATCAACAGATAAGCTGTGGAACTCCTTACACCTTTAGCCCTTACCAAAAAAAGAATAATACAGATCCAGCTACCAGTGAAACTAATGCATTAACTCTTAATTATTATTGATAATGAATCGACTAACCATATTATTGCTCATTTTTAGTCTATTCTCTTGTCAAAATGATGAAAATGAAAGAGCAACACGATCTGAAGAGAAAAAAAGTGTATTCAGTTTTATAGATAAAGCTAATGTCACAGTTACGCATACTTATGAAAAGGCTGAATTTTGTTTAAGAATATATTATCCGAAAAAGGATTATACCAAATTTATAAATGACTTTATATATGAGAATAATACTCCTGACACATTAGAATACATAGTTCCGGAACTTTATGAAGGATGTATTTATGAATATCGAATCTTTTTGAGTAACAAGTCATGGGATGCACCTAAGAAATCCAAGGAATATCGATTTGCGGAAGTTCTAGTGAAGCATCCATGTGATTTCATTCATTTTGAGTATCCAAAAGATACTATAAATTCAGTTGGAACTTTAGAGATCAATAGGCAATAAAGTTATACATCATCCGTTGAAATGAATAAATAGTTCTTTGAAGTTATTGAAAGGGACTATCCATAAGATAATGTAAATAAAAAAACCACGAGAAGAACCCGTAGTTTTCTATTTACACAAAATAGTGGATAGGCCCTAATATTCCGAGGACCATTTATAAACAGGTATATATTTAAATATATAAGAATCCTGATCGTTTTCCCAGGATGCACAAGAAGTTCTTTTATTGTATATAGCAAACCTTTATTTATGTACAAAAGACTATATCCTAATTCTTGGACAACATGACTGACATTTATGCGCGAGGTATGAGCCGACTGACCACAGCTACTGCAATAATCATCTTTTGCTTTTACTATATTATTGCAATTAAGGCAATGCCTGTTTTTCCTATCCATCGTTACTAAAGCTTTTTAGGATTAAACACCAAAGGACTGAAAATAGTTTATAGAATCAACTAGGTTTAGATAAGCAACAAAAACAATTTTCCTATTTTTGAATTCATACTATATTCAACGCCATTCGCATTTTATATAAAATAAAGAAGCTGCCTCCATCAGGAAGCAGCTTCAATACATTCACACGAAAGAGAGTAATTACCACTCTATTGCCTGGTCTTCATCAGGAATCTGGGTATTGATATCGCGTGACAATGTTAATGTTCCTTTCACATGATAGCGAATCGAAGTTCCTTCCACAGGCATATAATTAAAATAATAATCTATATTATTTATAATCACATAACGGTGTTCCAAATAGGGTTGAGCCTCATCCATAGCAGAGGAAATTCGGAAAGAAGGAGTGATACTCTGATTCACTTGGAACCCGATTTCTTCAGCATTTGCACAAGAAATAGTAACCGATCCATTCTTTTCACCGTTAAAAGTAAACTTAATCTTATACTTTTTACGGTCAGTATAATCTTCATCGACAATGCCGGAATAGAAGAATATACTTTGTTCATCGACTACATATCCTCTTACTGAGGATCTGGTGATGGATTCTGCGGTTTCAATAGGTTCACCATTACCATTGTAGCCTGTAACCACCTTATTCGTTAATCCTGTCCCTGAATAATCACCCGAGTAATCATTAAATGGGAAGATTCTCAATATGGCTTTGGCATAGTTCTTTCGAGGATGAGCTTGATAACCATAAGAAGCGTCATCAACTATTTTCAGAGGAAGAACCCACTTTTCAGACATATCTATATTACGAAAATCGAACTTCAGATCTAGCAGACCTTTGTTTTTATTTGCTTCAATCTCCATTGTCTCAGGATAGGAAGAATAAGTCAGTCCTTCTATTCCCATATCTTCGTAGTAAAGTTCTGTCCGTGTAGCATATTGGGCATAATTAAGTATGCCTAGTGTATCAGAGTCATGAGCAATATGTACCGTAATGTTTTTTGTATTGTCGGTGGTACCGCTGACAAGCACAGGCAACTGATAATTTGATCTTCCCTCTCCACCTTCTGTATAGTTACCCTCTTCATCATGGCGACTATAAGGAATGTAGATATTCGTCACCCCTTTTGAATCGAGTCGTGAGCTAAAAGAAATATAATGCTCATATTGCTCTTGTTCCCACTCTGAATTACAGGAAGCACCTAATATAGTCATTGCAGCTAGCGCTGCTAAAGTATATACTTTTTTCATATATCTATCTTTACGTTTACAATTAATCATACATCGTCCACCCTGGGTTCTGCGTCAGACGTGAATTTCGTTTTAATTCGCTATGTTTAATTGGCCAAAGCCAGAGCTTCTCAGAGAATGTGGAAGGAAGATTGTAAATAGGTATGGCAGAATGAAAATCTTCTTTCTTATCTACATTCACAAAAACGTTACAACCATATATCTGAACAGCTTCTTCAAGAGGAGCATCTTTCCAACGACGAAGATCAAAATAACGTTTCCCTTCACCCATCAATTCTATCATACGCTCGCGCTTAAGAGTGTTACGCATCTTACTAGCATCGGCGTATACATCATCCGAGTAGTCTGGCAAACCAGCACGGATACGTACCGGATGAATTCCTTTTTCCATTTGTCCTCTGTCACGACTAATGTTATAAGTAGTGGCATCATTCCAAGAGGAAATATCATAAGTTCCAGTCAATTCATTTAATGCTTCTGCATAAAGCAACAAGATATCTGCATATCGAATGGCCGTTTCTGCCTTCAACACGTAATTACCCGGATAATCGTTTGGATGAATAAACTTCTTAATACCAATGCCTGTACGCAAATAGAATCCATCATTGCGATACCCATCAGGACTTCCAAAATAGTACCAAACTTGTTGATTACATGCAGACGGTTTAGTTTCAGACTGGCTTAAGAAATACCACGTAGCTCCATTATAAGCCACAGAAGCATAAAACCGGGGTTCGCGTTCTACATATTGCAAAGAAACATTCATGCCTACTTGTGATTGATCTGCATCTGATTTAGTTGCATCATACTTCCAACCTAGTTCAGGATATTTGCCATCCTTTAGGTCTTGTATTCCGGTGAATCCAGTTCTGCGTGGACGCGTATCTATACGACCTTGGTAGCCATTAACTCCTGAGTACATTGAATTCATGCCTTCAGAATTAGCTCCATCGTTCATATAGTAAGCATCAAGCATTTTTTGCGTCATTCCATGACAGTTCCATCCACCATCATCTTTAGGCATTTGATGGAGAACCATGCCACTAATATCGGTATCACCACGTGTGAATATCAACTCTGTATTGTTGGCAGGCAGCAACGTTCCGTCGAAAATGTAGCGATAGGATCTGAGTGGATCTATATTCGCCCAACCTTCAGGCCAGTCCTTCGTTGAAAAATCACCATCCTCGGGAGGTGTTACAGTAGGACGTTCAGACGGACCATTATTAGAAGACGATTTATTCACATGAACCAAATCATAAACACCTAGTTCCATGACATCGCGACAAGCTGCTGCTGCTCTAGCCCATTTTTCTTCATTGTACTCTGTAGAGAGTAAAGGCTGACCTTGATCGTCTACCAATCTTTGAGCATATTCATCAGTATTCCCATTGGCAAATGGGCTTGCTGCAAAAATCAGAGCGTATGCACGCGTTGCCAATGCTGCCCCTCTGGTTGGACGGCCTATATTATAATTATCCGCGCGACGATCATATTGCAATTCTTTGGCTGCTTGAACCATTTCGTCACTAATATACTGCGCTACAGCCTCATAAGAGCTACGCGGTGTGGCTATTTGCTCATAGCTTTCTGTATAATCTACACCTTCATCGGGCATAATGGGCACCGGTCCATAACGTCTTAACAACAACCAATAATAGTATGCACGAATAAAGCGGGCTTGCCCCTTATAATCTTGTATTTCCCAATCGGCCATCTCTTTACACCGGTAAACATTATGAATAAATACCGACGCCTGAAAGATTCCTTTATAGCAAGCACCCCATGCACCTGTATTGTAATCATTCTCATTATATTCGCCTAGTTTAAACATATTGTAGGACAATTCATTCTTGGTATCGTCGATAGCCTTGTCGCGATCTCCATAATACATGTCATCGGCAAAACAGAATGAATTATTACCAGCATTCTTGGTGGTTACTTCCATATTTTCTCCCTTTACGAAAGAAAAAGCGTATGCCAACCATTCTTCAACATGATCTTTACTCTCGAAAGTCTTCTCCAGCGTCAGTCGGTCTTTGAAATATTTCTCCGAATTCAGGTAGTCAGAGCAAGATGAAACTCCTCCTGCTATCAATACGGCTAACAACAATTTATAGATTCTATTTATCATAATTGGAGTGTGTTTATAAGTTAACTGTTATACCCATAGTGACTGATTTGGTCAGTGGATAGTCTTCGCCACGCGCATTGGCCGACTCAGGATCCCAAACTTTAAAGCTTGACCAAGTGATAAGGTTTGCGCCAGCCACGTAAACTCGAATATTGTTAAAATGGAGTTTGTTCACAACGCTTTTGGGCAATGTGTAACCAAAATCGAGATTCTTTAACCGGATATATCTTCCATCACGCATCCAGAAAGTGGAGGTCTGTTGGTTATTCTGATTTGCCCCATAAGTCAGACGAGGATAAGATGCACCCGGATTTTCATTGGCTTGCAAACCTAATTTTTCAGCAGTGTCTGCATCTACCCAACGATCTTGTATCATGTCGCTAAAGATATTTCCCCAGTCATTTTCGCTGAATGCATACACACATTTTCCGTAAACAGGAAACGTGGATTTTCCAGCTCCTTGAAAGTGAATATTGAGATCAAATCCATTCCAGGCGAAAGAAGCCCCAATTCCATAAATTAAGTTAGGCTTGGTGGTAGCGCCAATAGCAACTTTATCTTGATCGTTTACTATTCCATCTCCATTGACGTCTCTATACTTAATATCTCCCGGCTGAACAGTGCCCCAACTCTGCTTGGGACTGGTACGGATATCATCATAGTCTGCAAAAAGTCCCTCTGAGATTAATCCCTTCACTTGATCCACACGGTAACCTCTCTGGTACAAATAGGAATAAACTTGATTCTCTTCATCTCTTTCTAGCACTTCGTTCTTACTATAAGTGATGTTACCACGAAGAGTCACATTTACAGCATTTATCTTATGCTTGAAAGCGAAGTTTCCATCGAATCCTTTTGACTTTACCTCACCGACATTAGCTTTAGGATTACTTTCTAAACCTGCAATGTTTGGCAAAAATTGACGAGTCATAAAAATACCAGTACGTTTTTCAGAGAAATAATCCACTGTTGCCGTCAATTTATCATTGAACAAGGATAAGTCTACCCCTAAATCTTGTTTGGTTGCAACTTCCCAAGTCACCCCGGTAGAAGCCATTTGTGTATAATGAGTTCCTATAAAGTTCTTATCATAATTACCAAATCCCCAATTGTAGACATAAGGTATAGTATTATCTACTATGTGGTTACTTATTGAATATAAATAAGGGAATCGATTATTATCACCGAGGTTATCGTTACCTACTTTTCCGTATGAATAACGAATCTTGAACATATTCATCCACTTCATGTGCTTCTTTATCAATGGTTCTTCGGCCACATTCCATGCAAGAGAAAAAGCCGGAAAGAAACCAAATTGATGCCCTGGAGCAAAATTCTCCGAACCCGTATAACCAAAATTGAAATCAACAAAATATCGATATGCCCAGTTATAGGTTGCCCGTCCCGCTAATCCTTGATTACGTCTTGCCACACCGTTCTTTATGTCACTTCCAATGTCAACAGTTCGTTTCTCAGCATCTTGTGTATATCTAAAAGTAAGCCCACCATGATGACTACCAAATGCACGTTCCCAACTCAACAACAAATCTACAAACTCTCTACGTTTGCCTGAGCTTCCACTTGTCTGGGTCATATCATACGCAGAATACATCTTATCAAAAATGATTTCTCCAGTCGCTTGATCACGTCCATTAGCTTTGTAAAGATCCGGTAGTCGCGTACGATTGATCCAGTTACTATTATCAGTATCAAATCCAAAACGCCCAACAAATCTAAGTCCTTTAGTAATAAAGTCCATTTTCTGTTCAAGCGTTACATTAGTCTGAACATTGTTATCCCAGTTTTCTTTGTAACCACTCTGCGTTGCAGCCACCCAGGGGTTGAGCTTATTTACATTGTCACGATGAGAAATCGGAGCATATCCGTTAGAGTAATACACTGGAGAAGCTATCGAATTATAACCGAAAAGCATACCCCATAGATTGTCATCGGCCAATCCCGGACTATTACGTTTAGCAAGTGAACCTGCTACGCCTAACTTCAACAAGGTAGTCTTGGTGATATCGATGTCTACATTTACACGGTAGTTCCAACGCTTGTAATTGGCATTGGTATTGTAGTCTTTTCGAAGCGTCTCATCGGTACGATACATTCCTTGATCTTCATTATAACTTGCAGAGACATAATAGCGTGCAGTGTTACCACCCCCACTCAAATTTAAATTGGCACGATAACTCAAAGCTCCGTCTTTCAATATCATATCTTTCCAGTCGACTATTGGGTAAAAGTCTGGATCCATCTGAGTTCTAAATAATTCTAGTTCCTCTGGCTGGTAGGCAACGCCTTTGTTACGTGTCACTAAAGCTTCATTCATTAGTTCTGCATACGAAAGACCATCCACAAATTCAGGAGTAATGGTGCGTGTATTATAAGAGGTTTCAACCTTAGCATCAATCTTAATTTTTCCAGACTTACCTCGTTTGGTAGTAATGAGGACTACCCCATTAGCACCTTTAGAACCATAGATTGCAGTTGCCGAAGCATCTTTTAAAACAGTAAACGACTCTATATCCTCTATATTAAGTTCATCTAAACTGTTACGTTCGAATCCGTCGACCAAGATATAGGCACTTGAACTGGCACCAAAGGTTGAGATACCACGAATCCAGAACTCGGAAGTACTCTTTCCTGGTTGTCCCGAAGTCTGCTGAGTAATTATACCCGGAACATTTCCGGCTAAGGCATTAGATAGATTAGAAGTAGAAAAACGCTTTAGGTCTTTTACATCGACATTCGTAACAGCTCCTGTTACAGTCAATTTCTTCTGGCTTCCCATACCGGTTACGATAACCTCATCCAATTCGCTAGCTGAAGACTCTTTCATCACCACATTGACTACACGCTGTTCCTTCACCAGTATATCTACATCTTCATATCCAATGTATGTAAACTGAAGTTTGTGATAGGGTTCCATTTTAATCGAGTATTTTCCAAAAAGATCTGTAATGGTACCCAAGCCTGGCACATCACTGACAGTTATATTGACTCCGATCATTGGCTCGCCTTGCGGGTCAGTAACCGTACCAGTCACTGTTATTTTTTGTTGCGCTAGCATTGTTAACGGAATAACTAACAGCAACAAAAATATGGCTAAATGTTTTTTCATATTTGATAGTGTGTTTATTCATTAGATTCTCCTGTTGATTCACCTTCCACCGTCTCTTCCTTTTCCATTGAGATGGTACGAATGGTATGTCCAACTTCATCATGAATGTAAAAAATTTCATTTATATCATCATAGGCTAATCCTGCCACATCGCGGAAGCGTGCAACTTCTCTCAAGTCGCCATCATCTGTACCCCATTGATTGCCATCAGCAAGTGATGTAGAAGTTCCTCTACCTGCATAAGTGGATACAATTCCTTCGGGTGTTACTTTACGCACACAGAAATTTAATCGATCAACAAAGTAAAAATCATATTCATCATCGCGCCCTTTGTAGTCTGGATTCTTCACAAATACTCCCTGACAAGGGTTCTTCATATAAGCTTCTGTTCCCACGCCATCTTTATAACCCGAGGATTTGTAGTGCCCTACAAAATTATACGGAGTAATAAATTCCTTTTTAGTCTCATCGTAGTCGGAACGCATAAAATAGTGATTATTGATCACCCCATAATATGCAAACTTCCCTGTGGGATGAATGAAGATCTGAAATTCCCATTTAGGGTCGGCAATGGTAAATAGTTGTTTAAAGATATCAGGGTGATTTTTTACTTTAGGATCCCAAGGCTCGTTGTTCTTAATCGCTTTAAAATAGGTGGTTAAGTCTAAACGAAAGACTTGACCTTTTTCGTAACTATTGAAATACAACTCTCCGTTGATCGGATGAACACTAGCACCATTACATTGTTTGTAGGAAGCCAGCAACTGGACATCTGAGTTATCGTTAAATGTGCCATCGGGATTACGATGAATAATATATACGCTTGGGCTTTCATTACCGGTATCATAGTCTATTGAAATGATCATGTATTCAGCTTCATCTGCATAGCCTTCTATTTTTTTGTTAAAAGTAATGCTTCGGATACGATCAGTCGGTACTGTAGTAATATTCAATGGAGTAGAGAGCCATCTGTTGTCAAGGTCAATTAATTGAATTCCTTTATGCCCATCATAACAGATATAAATATGTTTCGGATTAAGTGGATCTATTGCCAATCGACCACTCCTGCTGAAACCACAACATTTTACCCCTTCCGGGCCATCAAAAGGGCCGTCTCTCCAACCTTGATCATCACGATTATTTCGATAGCCACAAAGTGTGCCCACAACCATTTTCTTCTGATAGTCAAACTTAGCATCAGCTGTAGCTGTAAGTGTATTATCTCCTTCACTAACCGACACCTCAATAGTTCCGCTAAATGCTCCAGACGGAACGAAACAGTATACATAAGTGCTCTTCACATTGATGACAACAGCATCCTTGCCACCAATTTTCACTTTAACTTTTGACGCATCTGCACCGAAGTTGTCACCATAGATCAATAGCTTCTGGTAAGCCCCTCCTTCATGCGGAGTGAAGTCAGAGACTACCACAGGCTTAGAAGGATCAAAAGAATCTGTTCCTACGTTATCATCATCTTTGCAGCCACAAGCGCAAATGGTGAGTAACACTAGTAGAATCCAGTAGCCTCCTTCAAAGCCTCTTCTCATTTTACATTTCATGTTTTTCATTTTAGTTAATAATAAGTGTATTGCAGATTAAATAGCTCATTGTAGTTTATCCATTAGCACTTGCATCCAATACCCTCCAATCACCGAGCGAGCCTTGAACCCAACCCACTTGCCACTATCTGTGTGATGCCAATCACTAATGGGTACGCGTGAAGTTGTTTCGTTGATGTATTTATAAAGCGGATCTAAAAATTGCTGGAAGGTGGCTTTATCGGGTGACATGGCAGCCGTCCACATGATCCAGTCTGATTTGGTATACTCTTTACGAGAATCGAGCGGCAATCCGTAAGGATTCTGTTTGGTCAGGTAGTAGTTGATTTCTTTTTCGATTACATTATTGGGGAATAAGTTCAAATTCCACATTTTATCCCAGATCATATTGTATTTTTGACTCCAAGTGTTTTTTCGATCAAAAGCCAACCGATAATGATCACCTTCATTGGCCATCTCTTCCCATCTCACAGCCATATTTTTGGCAATGGTTGAATACTTTTCTGCTACGTCAGTAAGCCCAAGCATACGTGCTAATTCACTATAGCCGGCCACTCCCATAATAGCCTTTACCGAAAGATTCGCATTGTGAGCCCAATGACCAGCAAAATCGTCGGTGCACAATTGGTTTTCAGGGTCTTGTCCGTACTCTACCAAATAGTTTGTCCAAGTCGTCAAAAGATCCCAATATTTTTTAGCATAATCAGCATTCCCTTCAATCTTGGCAATAGCCGCAGTAAGGATCACCATATTCCCACTTTCTTCAATCGGCATATCACCACCATAAACCTGTCCGTTAGCAATGGGATAGGTACCAAGATCATGGGCTGCAAAAGGTTTATTCCAACGACCACTTGCGCTGTACTCAAAGATACTAGTCATCATCGCTTTTTCCAGATCAGGATTATAAATCAAGAAAAGAGGCGCAGATGGATAAGTTAAATCGACTGTATTGACACAACCATTGCTATTGTTTTCTTTTGAAAACCACAACAGATTACCCTCTTTATCGGTAAAAAGCTTATGGGCAGACATCACTTGGCGATAAGAAGCGGAACAGATTTCTGCATATTTCTGACCACCGGCTTTCTCAGCATCATTATAAATCATTTCGTCAAGAGCACGACAACGCTGCATGATGGACTGATAATTATCTCTGAACTTCTCAAATGCATCAAAGATGGTCACTTTACCGTTATGTTTCCAATAGCCCATTCGCTTTTCATACATGTACTCAATGGAATAAATATCATCATAGCCAAGCATCACATAACCCTGTTCTCCTTCTTTTGACACGGATCCCAGATTATGCAAATAGGTCATAGCCGGATTTTTGGACTCTTCGCGTGTCACCCATTTGGTCTTTGATAGAGGCAACGCACCTTCTTTAACAAAAGCTTCTTTCATTCCTTCATAGTCGCCCAAGCTCACTGTCTTCCCTGCTCCACTCACACTTCCCAAATATACATATCCCCAGTCAGCAGAGATTAAATCACCTCTACGTTCACAGATGGGTTGGTCTATTGAACCAGCCTTAATATAGTTGATACCGTTTTTTGATAGTGTATTAGCAATCGTCGGTTGATGGCTTTCATTGATGGTTAGTTCGGGAGTAGTCTCCAAATAGAATTGAACATCATGCTGTTTTTTGTCAACCGAACGTACCTGATAGGATATATAATTAATGGGGGTGGATAGTAGATCAAGATCATCAATTAATTGAGGAGCTGTGAACACGACATCAAGCTCTACGGGGCCACATTCAAATGTATAATAGGTGGAAGTAGCCAACACGTTTACTGATTTCTGAATAGCCTCATTTGAAAAGTTAAATGTGTTTTTCTTCACACGATAGAGCCCGAAGTCAACATAAGAGCCACCGGTGGTATTGTGACAATGCGCAGCAATGATATTTTTGCCCTTACGAAGGCTTTTCTTAGCCTCATCCGAAAGCTTCAACGATACATTATTCTTCCAAACCAGGTCAGTTGCAACCAGTTTCTTACCATTGAGATAGAGTTCAAAAATGTCGTCGTGAGAATAAATAAGGTAGATATCTTCCGCTGCATCCGCATCTTCAAATTCAAAAACTCTACGTATATAGATATCGGTATCATCGCCACTCCATTCTGTGTGGACACGTTTCATATCACGGCTACCGAAGGCCGATTTGCCTTGTTTCCACTTACGATCATCGAACTCGAGATTCTGCCAACCCTCCTTAGGTTGAAGGTGGGTATAGGCTGCCTCCCATCGTTCAACATCAGTCATAGGAGCAATAGGAATCAAGTTAATTTTATCTTTTCCCAAGAACCGATAAACCTTTCCATCTACACGTAAAGCGCCCAATAAGGGTTTCTTTGCATCAGTCCAGTGTTCTGTGCTACCTTCCATTAGCTTATCATAAGGAGACCAAATCGAAAAATAAGGATCGGACACGATAATAGGCACAGACGGAACGCGTAGTGCAGTCTCTTGGATCGGTTTAAACAAGTCTACAGTTTGGGCATTAGCCGATAATCCGAGTGAAAGAGCCATTATGGCTAGAAGTTTCTTCATAAATATTTCTTATTCATTTAACAATTTAAGGTTATCCATCCATCAATCCATTTACCCTACAAAAACAAAAACCAGTTATTCATTTAGCTTTTTACCTTAATCCTAATCTTTTGTCTTCAACCAATTATTAGAACCGTAGCATAAGGTTATAATTGGCCAGTACGATGTTTTAAGCAAGTGTTTTCTCATAGCATCTCTGTGTGCTTTGATGCAAAATAAGAGTATACGAAAAATAAACTAGGAAAATCTATGTTCAAGAAAGGATAAAATCTATTCTTTTCGTGTACAGAATGAACAGAGTAAGCAGCTAATGAAGTTCTTTATAATGATTTGAACAGTTATTGTCCTTTTTTTGAATAGAATTTATTGGAATAGAGTATTTACTTTGCGTATAATAAATAACTTCATTATATGCACAGATTTATTCGTTCGCCTATGGGCAAACGCAAAGTCGCCTATAGCCAAACGCAATTTCGCCTATAGGCAAACGTAAAGTTGCCTATAGGCGAACGAATTAGTTTATATACAGGAAGCAATTAATTAGTGCAACGTTCTGATTTAAGTTTAGGAATTTATGGACGAGCAGTAACTGTGCCTGATGGCTTAGGCAAAGGGGTATTGATTGGCTGTGGAGTGCCTAAAAGGGGCATCCCATTTGCGTCCCAACTGATTTTTTGTAATCTTGGATTGCGACGTTCTGGATCGCCTGTTATAGCATTTGGGACACTTCTGGCCTGATATAAGATATACCATTCTGTACCGTCAGGCGAAGGAAGAAAGGAGATACTACCAGGTCCGTACACATTATTCTTGCGATCTTGCTGGAAGACAGGTACAGTACTTTTCTTCCAAGATTTTGGATCTAATAAGTCGCTATCAGCATCAGCTGTCAACATCCCAATGCAATAATAGGGTGACCAACATCCGCTTGCCGAATAATAAACTATGACTGTCTTGTCATCTTTCGAATGAAAGTATTGGGGACTTTCATTCACATAAATGGGATAAGCGGTTCGGCTACCATCGGGATTCACCCATTGACGCTCCCACTCATACTCAGGCTGTGAAATCTTAACTCTAGGTGAAGCTAACGTCCAAGGATCTTTCATCAGAGCGATATATATACATTGCGTTTCGCTATCGATCCTGCGGTAGGGCCAGCCAGACCATAGAAGATAATACTGACCTTTGTGTTCAAACACAGAAGGATGGATGCCCCAATTCCATTCTTTATTTGTGACTATTGCCCCTTTCATCTTAAATTCACCTTGCATGGGGTCCGAAGATTCATTTTCAATCACATACAACTGATGATTATCCGTGTTTCCATCGTCAGCAGCAAAATAGATGTACCATTTCCCATCGATGTGCCGAATTTCAGGATTCCAAAGGTTGCAACAATACGAAGGGTCTTGTGGCACCCAAACCTCTTTGCATACAGCATGCTTCATATCGGTTATATCGGGAGTTGTCCATAAAGTGATTCGTCCTTCGGTTTCATGGGTATAATAATAAATTCCATTATAATAAATTGCATTCGGATTAGGACCTACGGTAAATAAGGGATTAACATAAGTACTTTTCTCTGCATCTGCACTTTCATTCTGTTTAGTCTGCTTAGAGCTACATGATAGGTTTATCAAGAGTATAAGAAACGATAAGCATAGATTGATTTTCATAGTTTCACGTTTTTTTTAGATAGAGGACTGTCCCACATAATCTTTAGGAAGAACACCATATTGAGTTTTAAAACACTTAGCAAAATAGGAGGAAGAAGTGAACCCTACTTGGGCGGCAACTTCTGAAATCCGTGTGCCACTCTGAATTAATTCGGCAGCCCTCACCATACGAAGCGTCTTTAAATAGTCATTAGGAGACATGCTGGATAAGGCTTTTATTTTTCTATAAAAATTAGAACGGCTCATATTCATCTGCTCCGCTAAAATATCGATGGAGAAGTTCTCGTCAGCCAATTGCTCTCCAATTACCTCATGGATTTTTGCTATAAACTCACAATCTCTTTGCGACATGGAAAAGTCGCTCGATATTTTTTGCATCATGTTTCCAGACAAGTTAGTCATCAACTTATGGAAAGCCAATCTCATCTTCAACAGATTATCGATCTGCATATGAAGTTGTTTGATAGAGAATGGCTTCTCGATATACACGTCTGCTCCACACTCAAAGCCTTCAACTTTTGATTCCAAAGTAGTTTTTGCTGTCAGCAGAATTACCGGAACATGAGAATAATCGAGTTCTGTTTTAACCTTACGACAAAGCTCCAACCCATTCATTTGTGGCATCATCACATCACTCACAATAACATCAACGCTTTCCTTATTGAGCTGTTCTAAAGCTTCACAACCATTGGTTGCTCGCAACACTCGATACCAAACGGATAAAGATTCGCGCGTTAGGTTGAGCAACTCAACATTATCTTCAACCAATAACACCGTAAACTTTTTGCCCGAAGACGTCAACAACGTTTCCTGAGAATTTGGTTCCTCTCCTGAGCCCAAATCTACGACTTCTGGAGTCTGTTGCATTTTCCATTCATTCAAAGGTAAGGATAGAATAAAAGAAGAACCTTGAGGAGTATTATTTTGAAGGAGTAACTTGCCCTGATGAGCTTCTGCCAAGGATTTAGCATAAGCCAACCCAATGCCTGTTCCACTTGCTACCGCAACCTGATCGTCTGGCAACTGGTAGAACGCTTCAAAGACCTTTTCCTTCTGATCGTCAGGCACACCAGGCCCGTCATCGCAAACGCAAATCTGATAACCGGAATCCTTTACTAGTAGTTGGAGATCTATTCTTTTATGGGCATACTTAATGGCATTTCCCATTAAATTAACAAGTATCTTAGTCACTTTTTCCCGATCTACCACCGCCGTTAAATCACATTTAGGCAGAGTCAACACAAGCTCAATTCCTTTTAATTCGGCTGGACTGGTAAATTGGCTGTAAACATCGTGTGCAAGCTCTTTGATATCACAATTTGACACATTCAATTGCAGTGCTCCATTCTCCATTTTCTGGAAATCAAGCAACTGATTGGTTATTCCTAAAAGATAGTCTACATTCTTATCTATGACCGATAGATATCGACCTTCTTGGCCATCATGTTCTTTTTCGAGAAGCTTCTCCAGTGGCAAACGAATTAAACTAAGCGGTGTACGAATCTCATGAACGAGATTAATAAAGAAACCTATTTTGGATTTATACACCTCTTGCTCCTTAGCGATCTGATATTTCTCCATCCTCAGCTTATACTTACGCTTAACACGCTGATTCCATTGCCAAGCGATCAGCACGATGCAACCCAACAAAAGAAGAACATATATGAAGTAAGCAAAATTACTAAGCCACCAAGGAGGAGTAATCACAATTCGCAAAATAGTCGTTTTATTATTCCAATGGTGATCATTGTTTGCCCCACGCACCTCAAAATTATATTCCCCCGGAGGTAAATTTGTATAGGAAGCGGTATTGTTTTCGGTATTTATGATCCAATCTTTATCTACTCCTTGCAAGATATAAGAATACCGATTCTTTAAAGGATCTTCATAACTAAGTGCTATGAAACGAATTGTAAAACTATTATTTTCATAAGATAGAGTTACTTTATCGGCCATATAAACCGGTTCTTCAATCTGCAGTAAATCTCGAACTTTCGTGGCACTGTTTTGATTAGGGAACCGTATATCTGTTATATATACAGGAGGCACATAAGCATTATCAATAAAGCTTTCCGGTTGAAACACATTAAACCCATTAATTCCACCAAAATAAAGTTTCCCTTCTGAAGATTTCAATGAGGAACGGGGCATGAATTGATTACCCTGCAACCCATCGTTAATAGTAAACTGGCGGAAATGAGCTTTTGAAAACGGATTGATTTTAAATATACCCGCATTGCTAGATATCCAGAAATCGCCAGTTTGATCTTGTTGTATCGAATAAATCACTTTATTGGGTAATGGAGATTCAAATTCTGTGAACACTTCTTTCTTTGGATCAAAAGAACATAGTCCTCCGCCGTTCGTACCAAACCACATGGTTCCTTTCATATCTTCAAATAGAGTCATAATGGAATTGCTTGTGATAGTAGTTGAATCTTCTCGTTCATGCTGAAAATGTTTCCAATGCCCATTGACTGTATTATAGGAGAAAACGCCACTATTGGATGTAGCGATCCAGAGGTTATTGTACATATCCTCATGTATATCAGAAATTGATATCATAGATCCGATAGAGGCTGTTATCATAAAATTATCGGCAGTAGGATTATACCGACAAAAGCCCCAGCTTGTTCCAACAAAGATATCTCCTTTACGGTCTTTGTAGATGCATAGCACATCATTACTACTTATGGTATTAGGTATTTCTCGGGAATGCGTATAAGATTTCACAGCTCCTGTACGTAAATTGACTAGGCGTATTCCTTCTGCATAAGTGCCAATCCATAAATTATCCCCATCTAGTAGCAACGAACGGATGTCTAACTTTTGCTGGGTAAGTCCCTTCAAAAGGTAAGGGGAGAGTTCACGAGTAGTAACATCAAAAAAGTATAATCCATTCTGCGTGCCAATCAAGATGTTGCCATCCTTATTTTCACAAAATGGGCCTACCACATCGCCTGCATTGCGTACACCGGAAAAATAAGCAGTTGAATAGTAATCGAAGCGTTTGGTTTGCTTTGACATATAATTAATTCCCCCCAGATTAGTGAACACCCAGAGAGCTCCCTCTGCATCCCACATCATTCCATTTACTGTTTGGTCACTCAAGCTTCTGGGATCAGCCGGATTATCAGCACGTTGAAACGTTTGGAGTTGCTTGTCATACAAATAGACTCCATTATCTGTCCCAATCAAGAGTTCACGATCTGTATATCTCAAGACACATCTCACCGCTCCAAAATTAGACGAAGAAGCCGCCACTTTTTCTATCACTCCTTTTGCCTTGTTCAAATGCCCCAATAAATTATTTCCAGCCCCAAGCCAAACCTCTCCGTCAATGTCTTGAACACAATTAATTTTATAGTTATCTCGGGAAGATTCTGTCGACGTAACTTTATAGGTTTGGAGAAAACGACCGTTTTCATCGAAACATAATAAGCCTTCTTGCAACGAAGAGGCATAGATCTTTTTATCGCTAGTCTGACAAACATCCCAGACAAAAGAGGTTTGAACACTATTCTGAGTTAAGCGCTCAGTTTGTGGATTGTAGATAAAAAGCCCTTGTCCTAAAGTTGCAATCCAGAGCAACCCATTTTCGGTCTTTATTATCTTTTTTATTTCACTACTGATGTAAACTCCATACTGAGTTGTTTTATTGAAATAAGAGAAACTGTCAGCAGCCCGATTATAAATATAGAGTCCTGAGTTTGTACCTACCCAGATATTCTGATCGACTTCCAATAAAGCTTCAATAAAATTGTTCTCCAAAGACTTTTTATCATTTAACGCATTTCGATAGACTTTATTTCCTCGACCATCATAGCAATTTAATCCGTCGCTAGTGCCCAACCAAATAAAGCCATAACGATCTTGAATACCACACCAAACCGTATTGTGGGATAATCCGTCCTCCACTTGATACTTCTTAAAAGAAAAAGAAGGAAAAGCAGATAAAGGCTCGTGCCAAAGGATCAATAGTATTATTAGGATTTTAGTTAACTTCATATTGTACGTGTTTTTCTTGTTTAGGTCATTGATTTAGCCAAGGCTCGGGGTTTAACTTTTCTTTTTCCCTTCGCAACTGAAAATGTAGCACCGTTCGCCCGCCATCAGTTCCATCGGAGAATACTTGCCCGAGGCTCTGCTTCGTCTTCACCTGATCACCTCTTTTCACTGAGGCCGAAGACAGATTACAGTAAACAGAAATATAGTCTCCATGCCGGACAAGTACATTAAACAATCCATTCAACTGAAAAACAGCTGCAACGTTGCCATCAAAGATCGCTCTGGCATAAGCTCCTGGCTTTCCTTGAATATCTATTCCTTTATTATCTAACTTAACATTTCGAAGCCCTTCTACCGCATATTGTCCATATCGGCTGGTAATAATATAGGCTCCAGAGATAGGCATAGGAAGTCTGCCTCGATTTGCAGCAAAGTTCCCCGATAATTCACGATCTTCTTTACTCATAGAGTAACTCTCTACAGGCTTGGTTTTCTTCTTTCGAGATCCTCCGCTATTTTTTGTATCGTTCTTATCACTCTCTTTCGTCTTGGACGAAGCTTCACGCCTAGCTTCCTCTTCGGCTCGTTTACGGGCGCGTTCAATCTCCTCAGCAATCAAACGGTCGATCCGAGCATTTAATTGATTCGTTTCACGTCTCTTCTTATTAATTTCGTTTTGCAGTCCTTTTTGCTTCTTCTGCAAACTGCTAATTAAGGTGCGCTTCTCTTGCTCTTGAACTTCTAATTTTTCTTTCTCGCCTTCACGTTCTTTCAGCAGTGCCGCTTGAACTCTTCTCACCTGTTCTCTTTCGGCCTTCTTCTTCCGGATCTGCTCTTGCTTCTTTAGAATCTCTTCACCTTGTAAACGTTGATAGGTTGCATACTCCCTCACGTAGCGAAGTCGACGATAAGTTTGCCCTAAATTCTTAGCGGAGAAAATGAACATTAACTTCTCTTCGATAGACTTATTTTTATATAAATATTGAACCGAAGCCTCATACTTCTTTTTCTTATCCTTCAGCTCCTTAGTCAGCCGATTCAGTTGACGATTTAAAAGGGTTAACTCCCTATCAATAGCAGCGACATCATTGTTAATAGCCAAGATATATCGCTTGCGTTCCTCTATTTGTCCGGTTAGCACTGCCAAATTATTTAGCTGGCTCCCTACATTTTGTTTAGTATCCTTCAAAAGAGTCTCCGTTTCTGCAATCTGCTTTTGGAGCGTACCGCGTTTTACTTCCAACTCACGAATCAATTTATTCGACTGAGCTAAAAGTGGTATTGCTAGCCAAAGGCTACTTATCAAGAGAACCAAACACCGTTTTATCATAATAGAGCAATCAACATCTTCATCAATTCGTCCAAGGAAACCTGACGATATCTTGAACTAATTTCCGTAGGGGTTATAGATAATTCTTTTGTCGAAAAATCATACAATTGTATCTTTGCATTCTCCAGTTTAGGAATTCCAAAATCTTGTCCGGATAGTTCCGTTTTGCCACCGGGCAGAGAAGCTTCTGTAAGCAGTTTCTCCAAACGAGAGAACTCTACATTTTTAGAAAGTAAAGCTTTCAGTTCTTGTTTTGTTGCACGAACGAATCTTTTATTCATTCTGTCTACCAACAATACATCGGATGGAGTTACCTCAATACGAGCTATTTCAGAACGAATAATAGGCATCAGTAAAGAGATCTGGACGCGCTCGCGGCTTTTCATTTTTAGGGTACCTCCTACTGTCATACTCCCCTCCTTAGCCGGAATAGTCAACTGAAGTTTAGAAGCTAAATAAGTCGGAGCTACTGACGCCGGAATTTCTGACTCCGAAGTCGTTACTAGATGTTTAGAGCTCTTACACCCAGTCAGTACAACGATCAATAACAATAAATAGACAATCCTTTTCATTCTGAAATATATTTTTTCTTCTCTATTTTCTGTTTCAATGTTTTAGAGCTACTCCCCATATCGAGCGCTTTCTGCCAAAACTTTAAAGCGCCATCCACATCACCTGACATATAATAAATATCTCCGCAATGCTCTACAATCACATCACTCTTCGCTCCGTCACCTTTCATCGCGTTATCGATGTAAATGCGCGCCTCAGCATAATTGCCCTTTTCAAAAAGAATCCAAGCATAAGTATCTAGGTATGTAGCATTATTCGGTTCCGCTTTTACTGTCTTATAGCTCATTTCTTCAGCCTTATCCAAATCGCGACGCTCAACCGACAAATAATAGGCATAATTGTTCAGAGCTCCAATATTTAAGGGGTTATAAACCAGAGCAGAATCGTAAGCAGCATAAGCCTCATCCATCTGTTTCCGAGTGTGATACATATCTCCGAGAATCGAGTAAAAGTCCGAAACGACTTCTTTTTTGCTATCAGCATTTATATGCTCCAAAGCTCTAGTGCAAACACTAATCACACTATCTGTCTGATCGCCCTGATTATAGGCAATAGCCAAGTAATAATAAAACTCAAGTGCATCAGGTGTAGCCTCAATACCGGGTTCACAAACCTTAATAATTTGTTTATAGTCTTCCTTCTTTACGGCAGAGCTAACGAGCATTAAACGTGCTGCCTTATTGGTTGGATCTAATTCTACCACCTGTTCCAGTACAGGTATAGAGGCTGCTTCCATATTCTTCGACAATAAATATTGTGCATAAAGCATCGGAATTTGAGGATCGTCAACATCCTGCTTCATGATTCGGTCAAATAAGGAAATAATTTCGGTGCTGTCTTTACCTGCCTGTTCGTTCTCCACAATCATCTGCCGCATCACGGTGATTTTTGTGTCGGATGTCACACGCTGATTCAATAGTAGTGTGTCTAGTTGCTGTTGATAAAGTTCCTCTTGCCCCAACTCTTTATAGTAAGAAGCCATAGAAAAAATAGCCATTGGATTATCGGGTTCAACACTCAGCACTTTTTGATAGAGATCATAAGCTTCCTGCTTTTTCCCATTCTGAAGATATACATCACCCAAAATCACTTGGTAACGCATATCCATAGGATATTCACGCACTAGGCTTTCAATCTCTTGAATCGCTTTTTTATCATCTTTCATTTGGAGATAAATACGAAATTTCTCCATGGACAGTTGCTCGTTCTTGCCCATCTGCTTTTCGAGCCTATTCAAAGTAACGATAACCTGATCGTACTTCTCCTGTCTATTATAAAGGTCGAGTAAACTTAATAAAGGTTCCTGTTTCGCTGGAAAGCGGGTTACCATTTGTTCTAGCAAATCGATCGCTTTATCGAGCTCATTTTGTTGCTGATAAAGAGCGACTAAACCTTGGCTATACCAATAATTGTCAGGTGCATTCTCTACAGCCTTTTCCAAAGCTTGCTGTCCCTGAGGAACCTGACGAAGAAACATGTAATACTGAGAAATCTCATAAAGGGCTGAAGCAGCATTCGGATTAATGTCCAAACAATGCTGTAATAATCCGAACGCGGATGTATAATCTTTCTTCTCTTTCAAACGAAGAGCTTCTAGAAAGAAGTAATCATACTTTCTTTGTTGTTCGGAACTAAGGGTGGGCTGAGCCAATGTTACAGTCGGTTCTTTTCTAGTTGTTCGAGCAGTTCCGCAAGAGACCAGTACAAATAGAACGAGTAAAAGCCAAATTATATTTTTTATTTTCATTTCTCTTTCCTGGTTTAATGATCCATACACATGAAAGCTATTCAATCATTGAGGTAAATAAAGCCTTATTCCCGACCAGTGTGTCCAAAGCCTCCGCCGCCACGTTCAGTTTCGTCGAGCAGTTCTACTTCTTCCCACACAGCCTGTTCGTGTTTAGCTATGACCATCTGAGCTATTCGTTCTCCATCTTGAATGACAAAAGGTTCTGATGACAGGTTGACAAGGATAATGCAGATCTCACCACGATAATCAGCATCAATCGTTCCCGGAGAGTTAAGCACTGTAATCCCCTTCTTGATGGCCAATCCACTACGAGGGCGAACCTGAGCTTCAAATCCTTTGGGCAAAGCAATATATAAGCCTGTTGGAACTAAGCAACGCTCCAAGGGAGATAATGTAATCGATTCTGGAAGATTAGCCCGAATATCCATTCCTGCAGATAACTCTGTTGCATAAGCCGGAAGAGCGTGCTTTGATTTATTGATAACTTGAATGTTCATATATACCTGTTTACTATTTAACGGGCGAAAATACACATTTTGAACTGAAAATTAGTTAAGTTTGCAGTTAAATAATGTGGTAGCTATCAATTTGGAAACAGCTAACAGCGAAATAGAAAATAAAATGATGAATTGGAACCAACTAATATCAGCCAAGCGGTTTGGAATGGAGCAGTATCATGAAGAACGGCAAGAAAACCGTTCGGAATTTCAGCGAGATTATGACCGACTGATATTCTCTGCTCCCTTCCGGAGATTACAGAATAAAACCCAGGTTTTTCCTCTACCGGGAAGCATATTTGTACACAACCGACTTACACACAGTCTCGAAGTGTCATGTGTCGGGCGCTCATTGGGCAATGACGTTGCAAAAGCACTTTTAATTCGACACCCGGAACTGGCCGATTCTTTCCTGCCGGAAATTGGATCAATTGTTTCTGCCGCTTGCCTAGCACACGATTTAGGAAATCCTCCATTTGGTCATTCGGGTGAACGTGCCATATCAACCTTCTTTTCTGAAGGTAAAGGACTTCTTTTAAAAGATATGGATCTTAATGGAGATAAACTCACCCCGATGGAATGGGAAGATCTAACTCATTTTGAAGGGAATGCGAATGCTCTACGAATATTAACCCACCAATTTGAAGGACGAAGAAAAGGAGGATTTGTGCTTACTTATTCCACACTTGCCTCTATCGTTAAGTATCCCTACTCTTCTAGCTTGGCAGGGAAAAAATCTAAATTTGGTTTCTTTGTTAGCGAAGAAGAAAGTTTCCGGAAAATAGCCACCGAGCTAGGCCTTATTCAAATCAGCGATCATCCTTTACGATATGTACGCCACCCACTGGTCTATCTTGTGGAGGCAGCAGACGACATCTGTTATCAAATGATGGACATTGAGGATGCTCACAAATTAAAAATCATCACGACTGAGGAAACTAAAGAGTTATTAATGTCTTATTTTGATGAGACGAAACGAGCTCGTACTGAAAAGACATTCCAAATTGTTAGCGACGTAAATGAACAGATTGGCTATCTTCGCTCTTCGGTCATTGGATTATTGATTCGCGAATGCACACAGGTCTTTCTGCAAAACGAAGAAAAGATTCTTGCAGGTGAGTTTGAAGGTTCTCTCATCAAACATATTTCCGAACATCCAGCAAAGGCATACAAACGGTGTGAAGAGACCTCCGCCAAAAAAATATATCGTTCGCGAGATGTGTTAGACATTGAATTGGCTGGTTTTCGAGTCATCAGCACTCTCCTTGAATTAATGACCGATGCGGTTACCTCTCCAGAGAAGGCCTACTCGGAGCTCTTAATAAACAGAGTTTCTAGCCAATATCATATAAAATCGCCCATACTCTATGAAAGAATACAGGCGGTACTTGATTATATTTCAGGAATGACTGACGTTTTTGCACTTGATCTTTACAGAAAGATTAATGGCAACAGCCTTCCTGCGGTGTGACAACTTTAGGAGTGAATACGCCTTCACCCTCACAAGGTAAGTTCAGCGCATCCGGATGGTTTTCAATAAATGTCTGGATGTGCCTTATTCTTTTTTCTTCCAAAATTTCATCTACGGCGATCAAGATTCCTGTTTCTTCTACGTCTCCAAATTCATAGTTAATAGCCGTTCCAAACATTCGCATGGTAGGGCTCAAACTCATATAAGCATTCACTAACGGAGGAATATTGTAGCCTAATTTACGAATTTCAGAATTCAATATCTTATAATCCTCCTTAAATGAAGACTTACAGAACAAACGCTTCAATTCTTCCTCTGGAGTTTCCAGAATTAAGGGTTCCATCGGTGTAACTAATTCATCTTTGTCCCAAAAATGTTTCTTAAGAAAATAAAGAATCATATCACGTCCACGACGATGGTAACTAGGATACATGGTTACCTTTCCAAAAAAGTACTTCACATTGGGCATCACTACTGTCAAAGCCCCTAAACCATCCCACAAATTATCAAGAGCGAATAGACCTTTGCTTCCAGAACGTGTAGACTGATATTCTAACGTCACAAACGAACGTCCTAATTCAATGGTTTGAGGAAGATACTCCTTAATAAAAGGATCAGAAAAATGAAACATATGCGATGTGGCAAGCATAGGAGCTCCCTTCTCATCAAAACGGACATCTGTTCCAAGCAAGTACCGATAGCCTCCCAATATTTCTTCAGCCTCAGGATTCCATACAATTAACTGTTTATAGGGATGATCCATTATATCATATTCATCGATATCCATTGACATGCCTGTTCCACCACCTGCTGCACGAAAAGCTATCTCTCTCAAACGACCAATCTCCTTCATCACATTTGGTGCATCCTTATAAGTAATAATATAAATCTGATTATTACTTTTATTGGTCATTCGCAAACGCTTATCTTCCGTTAATTCAGCTTTTAGCAGTTCTTTGTTTACCGGTTTAATAATATCTTCCATAATCCTTGTTATAGTTGTTCTATCTGTTACAATTTATACACAATATCCTGCACATACTGAGCCCATTGCGCAGGGGTTCTCGATTTATCAAATGTTTGCCAAGGAATGGGCTTCCCAAAAGTAATAGTGAATGTCTTGTGACGGTTTTTAAACATTTCATCAGCTAGATATAGCATAGCAATATTAAATTTTATCCCCAATGCTTTACACAAGTTAGCTAGGTTATAGAAAAAATCAGAGTTTCTCCCGCCAAAATGTACAGGTATAACATCACGTTGTGCGTGTACACTTTTCACTATAAATGTTTTCTTCCATTCCAAATCGCGAATAACACCCTTTTTCCGCCTAGAACAAAGGCCTGCCGGAAACATGATCAACTGGTCATTCGATTGAAAGCCAGCTTCAACCATCCGCGGAAAATCTTTTGCTTGCTTTCCCGTTTTATTAATTGGAATACAAAGTGGAGCTAACCCACGCAGATTCATCAATAAATCATTCACTAGATATTTCACTTTTCCATCATAATGACGGCCCAAGACGTAACCTAGTGCGACACCATCTTGTCCTCCCAAGGGATGATTAGAGACAAAAGTATACAAACCGTCTTTGGGCAAATATTCTAGACCTTTGACATCTACTTTTGCATCCAAAAAATTCATGCAAGCTTCAAGGAAGTCAACACCAAGCCTGTCTTTCGACTCATTCAGAAAGACATTTAGTTCGTCCTGATGAACGATTTTTTTTAAATAAGAAATAATAAACTTAGGGATATACCGATATTGCTTCGGAGCTTTAGTCCGAAGTATCCTATCAACATCGATCAAAAATAAAGAGTCATCAGTCATTCTTTTACAATAAAAATGATGCCACAAAATTAACGGTTCTTTTTTATTAATCGCAATAATTTGGTAGAAAATACAGGATTAAAGTGCATCAGTCAAAAAAAATGCATTCAAATTCCATCAAAACGACTTAAAATCATACAACCAATGATATTTGTCGTAAACAAAGGCTATTTTGATCATTGCCAACTTCATCTAAAGCCCTATACTATCATCATCCTGTAGCCAACAAAACACTACACTTATGATACTAACATGAAGAGACTATAATATCCAAAAGATTTACACGAATAGATTAGACACTAATAGCCTAATTTATAAAGATTACCTATGGGATCGACAGCCAATTATATCCATTTTTTCAGAGCAGAAGAGTCAAATGCTTTTCTTCCCTTTTCGAACTAATAAACCTAAACAGAATACTTCTGCACTGCATTTCCCCACTAATAAAGCATCTCCGAATGAGCATCATTTTGAAGCAAATACACATTTAACAATCTGTTGAAAACTTCTCCTAAAGTTTTTATGGAAAAATGTGGGGAATTGTGGGGAAATACCTACTTTTACAGTCGCATATTATAATAATGTATATGATACGTTTTTTAGGGAATATAGAGGCAAGGGCGGATTCCAAAGGAAGAATATTCATCCCTGTAGCTTTCAGGAAGCAGCTACAAGCAGCTTCCGAGGAACGACTCATTATTCACAAAGACGTATTTCAAGACTGCTTGACGCTATATCCAGAGAGCGTATGGAACGAAGAACTCAACGAACTTAGAAGCAGACTGAACAAATGGAACAGCAAGCACCAACTTCTTTTTAGGCAGTTTGTGAGTGATGTTGAAATTGTAACCCCCGACAGCAACGGTCGAATACTCATTCCAAAACGCTATCTGCAGATTTGCAAAATTGCAGGCGACATTCGTTTTATCGGCATCGACAACAAAATCGAGATCTGGGCTAAGGAAAAAGCCGAGCAGCCATTCATGTCTCCTGAAGAGTTTGGTCAAGCATTACAAGAAATTATGAACGATGAAAACAAAAGAGATGGAGAAAAATGATCTGATATATCACACACCTGTGCTGCTGAAAGAAAGTGTTGACGGAATGAATATACGTCCAGATGGAATATACGTTGACGTCACATTCGGGGGAGCAGGGCACTCTCGCGAAATACTTTCTCGCCTCGGAGAAGGAGGAAGGCTTTTGGGCTTTGACCAAGACGAAGATGCGGAACGTAACATAGTCAACGATCCTCATTTTACTTTTGTACGTAGCAATTTCCGTTACCTACATAATTTTTTGCGTTATCACGATATCGAACAAGTGGATGCTATTTTAGCGGATTTAGGAGTTTCGTCTCACCACTTTGACGATAGTGAACGTGGATTTTCCTTCCGTTTTGACGGAGCACTAGATATGCGAATGAACAAACGCGCTGGATTGACAGCAGCTGATGTGCTTAACACCTATGAAGAAGAACGACTGGCTAATTTATTCTATCTCTACGGAGAATTAAAAAACAGTCGCAAACTTGCTTCCATTATCGTTACAGCAAGAAGCAAGCAATCCATTCGAACAATTGGTGAATTCCTCGAAATCATCAAACCTTTATTCGGACGTGAACGCGAGAAAAAAGAACTGGCAAAAGTTTTTCAAGCTCTACGCATTGAAGTTAATCAAGAGATGGAAGCATTAAAAGAAATGCTGCTGTCTGCTACCGAGGCTCTTAAACCGGGAGGTCGTTTAGTAGTGATCACCTATCACTCGCTAGAAGATCGAATGGTGAAGAATATAATGAAGACTGGCAATGTGGAAGGAAAAGCTGAATCGGACTTCTACGGAAACCTCCAAACACCTTTTAAGTTGATCAACAACAAAGTAATTGTACCCGACGAAGCGGAAATTGAACGGAATCCTCGGTCAAGAAGCGCTAAATTAAGAATTGCTGAAAAGAAATAAAAATGGCTTGTTATGGGAGAAGAGACTATAAACAAAAAAAACAGTGGGGACAATAAAAAGAAACGTACCTCACTAAAAAGTATCTTGGGAGGAGACATTCTCGCCACAGACTTTTTCCGCCGACAGACTAAACTGTTGGTCTTGATTATGGTTTTTGTGATCTTCTACATCCATAATCGCTATGCTAGTCAACAGCAGCAAATTGAAATTGACCGGTTGAAGAAAGAATTAATCGACATTAAGTATGATGCACTGACTCGTAGTTCTGAACTCATGGAGAAAAGTCGTCAATCACGAATTGAAGATTATATATCAAGTAAAGAAAGCGATTTGCAAACATCAACAAGCCCGCCATATCTTATTAAGTAAAGAAAGGTTGTAGAGAAAGCGTTGTAAATGAAAAGAGAAGCAAAGTGGCAGTAAATAAAAAAAATATAATGACCCGTTATTTCTTTGTCATTCTGATAATGGCATTGGTAGGAATAGCAATTGTTGTAAAGGCAGGCATCACAATGTTTGCCGAACGGCAATATTGGCAAGATGTAGCCGATCGGTTCGTTAAAGAGAACGTGGCAGTAAAGCCCAACCGCGGAAACATCATTTCTTCAGACGGTAAGTTAATGGCCAGTTCGCTTCCTGAATATCGCATATATATCGATTTTATGTCCGGTGAGAAGGACGAAAAACGAAGAAAGAAAGATCAGGCACGAAGAGATTCTATTTTTAAAGCAAACATAGACTCTATATGTATTGGTCTGCATACAATTTTCCCGGATAAAAGTGTTGCGCAATTCAAGGCCCATCTGCAAAAAGGGCGTAAGGCTAAAAGTAGGAACTACTTAATTTATCCGAAGCGAATCTCTTATATACAATGCAAAGAGGTCAAAAGACTACCTGTTTTTTGTTTGAACCGCTATAAAGGGGGATTCAAAGAGCTTGCTTATAACCAACGCAAAAAGCCATTTGGTTCACTTGCTGCCCGTACTTTAGGAGATGTATATGCCGACACAGCACAGGGTGCTAAAAATGGCATAGAATTGGCTTTCGACACGATCCTGAGGGGTAAAGACGGACTGACTCATCGCCAAAAAGTGATGAACAAATACTTAAACATTGTAGATATTCCCCCTGTTGATGGTTGCGACCTTATCACAACGATTGACGTAGATATGCAGGATATTTGTGAAAAAGCATTGGTAGATAAACTAAAAGAACTAGATGCTTACGTCGGTGTAGTTGTGCTCATGGAAGTGGCCACTGGAGAAGTCAAGGCTATCGTGAACATGTCTAAAGGAAGAGATGGAGAATATTACGAAGCGCGTAACAATGCCATCAGTGACATGCTTGAGCCGGGATCAACTTTCAAAACAGCTTCAATCATGGTAGCTCTGGAAGATGGTAAAATAACTCCAGACTATACGGTAGATACTGGAAACGGACAAATGCCGATGCACGGGCGTGTAATGAAGGACTGGAACTGGCGTCGTGGAGGTTATGGCAAACTTACGGTAACTGAAATTCTGGAAGTTTCTTCTAATGTCGGAACATCGTATATTATTGATCATTTCTACGGAAGTAATCCACAAAAATTCGTTGATGGCTTAAAACGTATGAGTATCGATCAGCCTCTACATTTACAGATATCGGGAGAAGGTAAGCCTAATATTCGCGGCCCAAAAGAAAGAAGTTATTTTTCAAAGACTGCTCTTCCATGGATGAGTATTGGGTATGAAACACAAGTTCCGCCGCTGAATATTCTGACCTTCTATAATGCTATAGCCAACAATGGAGTAAGCGTTAAGCCTAAATTTGTAAAAGCAGCAGTTAGAGACGGAGAGATTATCAAAGAATATCCCACAGAAATCATTAATCCTAAGATCTGTTCGGACAAAACGTTAGCTCAGATCCGTGAAATCTTACGCAAAGTAGTAGGCGAAGGCTTAGCGAAACCGGCAGGAAGCACTCAATTTCATGTGTCTGGAAAGACCGGTACAGCTCAAATATCACAAGGTGCTACCGGATATAAGTCAGGAGGGACTAATTACTTGGTTAGCTTCTGCGGATATTTTCCATCAGAATCTCCTAAATATAGTATGATTGTTTCCATTCAGAAACCTGGGCCCACAGCTTCGGGAGGTTTAATGGCTGGTAGCGTATTCAGCAAAATTGCAGAAAGGGTGTACGCTAAAGATTTACGACTTCCCCTAACCAATGCAATTGACACCAATTCGGTGGTGATTCCAGATGTTAAAGCCGGAGAAATGAGGGAGACACAACAAGTATTGGAAGAACTAAAGATTAAAATACAAGGCAAAATCTCCGATTCAAGGAAAGAGGTATGGGGAAATACTCATCCATCGCCTCAAGCAGTCGTCCTTGAAAGCCGAGGAGTCTTGCAAAATTTCGTCCCCAGCGTTATTGGTATGGGGGCTAAAGATGCAGTGTATCTATTAGAGAGTAAAGGGCTTAAGGTTCATCTGATTGGAGTTGGCAAAGTCAAAAACCAGTCAATAGCCAACGGTACTATCATAAAGAAGGGGCAAGCTATAACGCTTACCATGCATTAAGAACTAAAATTAGTAAAACTGATATGTTATTAAACGAGTTGCTGAAGAAAATCGAGCCGGTACGGGTGACTGGTGATTTGAACATTGAAATTACAGGAGTGAACATTGACTCTCGCTTGGTAGAAGCTGGGCAATTGTTCATGGCGATGCGCGGAACTCAAGCGGACGGACATCATTACATTCCCGCTGCCATTCAGAAAGGTGCTTCGGCTATTCTTTGCGAAGATATCCCAGAAGAACTTGCACAAGGAGTAACTTATATACAAGTGAAAGATAGCGAAGATGCTGTAGGCAAAATCGCTACTACATTTTATGGAGATCCAACATCAAATTTAGAATTAGTTGGGGTTACTGGAACAAACGGAAAAACCACCATTGCTACCTTATTATATAATGTGTTCCGTTATTTCGGTTACAAGGTCGGACTTATCTCTACAGTGTGTAACTACATTGACGACCGTCCCATACCTACCGAACATACCACTCCTGATCCCATCACACTGAATCAGTTGCTTGGACAAATGGCCAACGAAGGATGCAAGTATGTGTTCATGGAGGTGAGCTCACATTCCGTTGCACAGAAGCGGATAAGCGGATTAAAGTTTGCTGGAGGTATTTTCACTAATCTGACTCGTGATCATCTCGATTATCATAAAACCGTAGAAAACTATTTGAAAGCAAAGAAGAAGTTCTTCGACGATATGCCTAAGAATGCCTTCAGTCTAACGAACCTGGATGATAAAAACGGATTGGTTATGACACAAAACACGCGATCAAATGTACATACATACTCACTAAGAGGTCTTAGCGACTTTAAAGGAAGAGTGCTGGAATCACACTTTGAAGGAATGTTGCTCGACTTCAACAACAAGGAGTTAGCTGTTCAATTTATCGGTAAGTTTAACGCATCCAATTTACTAGCAGTATTTGGAGCAGCGGTGTTGTTAGGAAGAAAAGAAGAAGAAGTGCTTATAGCTCTCAGCACTTTACATCCAGTTGCAGGTAGATTTGAATCTATTCGTTCACCGAAAGAATTCACTGCTATTGTGGACTATGCACACACCCCCGATGCATTGATCAATGTATTGAATGCCATTCATGGTGTGCTTGAAGGCAAAGGTAAAGTGATTACTGTTGTTGGTGCAGGTGGCAATCGTGATAAAGGAAAACGTCCCATCATGGCTAAAGAGGCTGCTAAAGCTAGTGATCGAGTAATTATCACTTCAGACAATCCACGTTTTGAAGAACCTCAAGACATTATCAACGATATGCTTGCCGGACTTGACAATGAAGACATGAAGAAAACATTAAGTATCGCTGATCGCAAAGAAGCCATACGTACAGCTTGCATGTTGGCAGAAAAGGGAGATGTGATACTCGTTGCCGGAAAAGGTCATGAAAATTACCAAGACATTAAGGGTGTAAAACACCACTTTGATGACAAAGAGGTGATAAAGGAAATATTTGATTAGAAATGAAGCTACAACGTGGAATCATAAACCGTTGTTTAACTCAATGTAAATAAAAGAAGAAATGTTATACTATTTGTTCGAATGGCTACACAAGCTTAACTTCCCCGGAGCGGGAATGTTTGGTTACACTTCATTCCGTGCTTTGATGGCAGTCATCCTTGCATTGCTCATTTCAAGCATTTGGGGAGATAAGTTCATCAACCTATTAAAGAAAAAGCAAATAACAGAGACCCAGCGTGACGCAAAAACAGATCCGTTTGGTGTGAATAAAGTTGGTGTACCGAGTATGGGTGGTGTCATTATTATAGTTGCCATCCTCATCCCTTGTCTTTTGCTGGGAAAATTAGATAATATATATATGATATTAATGCTAATTACTACCATATGGCTAGGTTCATTAGGATTTGCCGACGATTATATCAAGATCTTTAAAAAAGACAAAGAAGGATTACACGGTAAATTTAAAATCATCGGCCAGGTGGGTTTAGGATTAATCGTGGGACTTACTCTGTATCTAAGCCCAGACGTTGTTATCCGCGAGAATATTGAAATACATACACCCGGTCAGGAAATGGAAGTGATTCACGGGACGAATGATTTAAAGTCGACCCAGACCACGATCCCTTTCTTTAAAAGCAACAACCTTGATTACGCTGATTTAGTAAGTTTCATGGGAGAACATGCTCAGGCAGCAGGATGGATTTTATTCGTTATCATCACAATATTTGTTGTCACTGCCGTATCAAATGGAGCCAACCTGAACGACGGAATGGATGGAATGGCTGCCGGTAACTCGGCTATTATTGGTTTAACGTTAGGAATTCTAGCCTACGTTTCGTCCCATATTGAATTTGCCGGTTACCTCAACATCATGTATATTCCCAAATCGGAAGAGCTGGTTATCTTTATCTGCGCTTTCATTGGAGCACTTGTGGGCTTTTTATGGTATAATGCCTATCCCGCACAAGTATTCATGGGAGATACTGGTAGTTTGACTATTGGTGGTATCATTGCTGTTTTTGCCATCATCATTCATAAGGAGTTGCTGATACCTATTCTTTGTGGGATATTCCTCGTCGAAAATTTATCAGCCATTCTACAACGCGTATACTATAAATTGGGAAAACGGAAAGGTGTGAAACAACGGCTCTTTAAAAGAGCACCGATACACGATCATTTCCGGACATCAATGAATATTATAGAACCTGGCTGTACGGTGAAATTCACAAAACCCGACCAGCTGTTTCATGAATCAAAAATTACAGTACGTTTCTGGATTGTAACCATAGTATTGGCAGCAATTACTATCATTACACTAAAGATAAGATAATAAAAATGAGGTGTAGCACTTCGTAGTGCTACATATTTCGGGACTGAATCCTAAGTTTGAGAGCATTAATCTGATTATTAACTTTTAAAATGTGTACCTCCAATAAACAGAAATTATAAAGCCGTTTTATTTCACAGGGCACATACATTAGATGAAAAGAATTGTAATTTTAGGAGCCGGAGAAAGCGGAGCAGGTGCCGCTGTACTCGCAAAAAAGAAAGGTTTTGAAACATTTGTTTCGGATATGTCCGCTATCAAGGATAAGTATAAGGAACTTCTAGACAGTCACGATATTGCCTGGGAGGAAGGACATCATACCGAAGAGCTGATTTTAAATGCCGATGAGGTGATCAAAAGCCCAGGTATTCCTAATGAGGCTCCATTGATTCAAAAGCTGCAAGCAAAAGGCACGCCTATAATCTCCGAAATTGAGTTTGCGGGACGCTATACAGATGCTAAAATGATCTGTATCACCGGTTCTAACGGAAAGACTACAACGACTTCTCTGATCTACCATATTTTCAAAAGTGCAAATTTGAATGTGGGATTGGCTGGAAACATCGGGAAAAGTCTAGCTCTGCAAGTGGCAGAAGATCATCACGACTATTATATTATCGAGCTGAGTTCATTCCAGCTGGATAACATGTATAATTTTCGTGCCAACATAGCTGTACTGATGAACATCACTCCTGATCATTTAGATCGCTATGATCATTGCATGCAAAACTATATTGATGCTAAATTCCGCATTACCCAGAATCAAACCACAGACGATGCATTCATCTTTTGGAATGATGATCCTATCATCAAGCAAGAACTTGCTAAACATGGACTTAAGGCGCACCTGTATCCTTTTGCAGCCATGAAAGAAAGTGGAGCAATTGCTTATGTAGAAGACCATGAAGTAAAAATCACCGAACCTATTGCTTTCAATATGGAGCAAGAGGAATTGGCCTTAACAGGGCAACACAACCTTTACAATTCACTTGCAGCTGGCATCTCAGCAAACCTGGCTGGAATTACGAATGATAACATTCGTAAAGCTCTTGCAGATTTCAAAGGTGTGGAACATCGACTAGAGAAAGTTGCACGCGTTCGAGGTGTTGATTTCATCAATGATTCTAAAGCAACCAATGTTAATTCCTGCTGGTATGCACTGCAAAGTATGACAACTAAAACAGTGCTAATATTAGGTGGCAAAGACAAAGGCAACGATTATACAGAAATTGAAGATCTTGTTCGTGAGAAATGCTCGGCACTTGTTTATCTAGGCTTACACAATGAAAAGCTACACGACTTCTTCGATCGCTTCGGACTTCCAGTGGCCGATGTGCAAACAGGAATGAAAGACGCTGTAGAAGCCGCCTACAAACTGGCAAAAAAAGGAGAAACCGTACTTTTAAGCCCTTGCTGTGCTTCATTCGACCTCTTCAAGAGCTATGAAGATCGCGGCGAACAGTTTAAAGAATACGTAAGAGAGTTATAAAAATGGATTTATTAAAGAACATATTTAAAGGTGACAAGGTAATCTGGATTATCTTCCTCTGTCTCTGCCTCATCTCCATCATCGAGGTGTTCTCGGCAGCATCGACACTGACTTACAAAAGCGGTGATCACTGGGGACCGATTACTCAACACTCCATTATCTTGATGGTGGGTGCTGTGGTGGTGGTTTTGCTACACAATATCCCTTATAAATGGTTTCAAGTATTCCCAGTGTTTCTATATCCGATTTCTCTCATTTTGTTGGCATTTGTCACTCTGATGGGAATCGTCACAGGCGACCGTGTTAACGGTGCTGCCCGCTGGATGACCTTTATGGGTTTGCAGTTTCAACCTTCGGAGCTTGCAAAGATGGCTGTTATCATAGCCGTATCGTTTATCTTGTCGAAAAGACAAGATGAAGACGGTGCCAACCCCAAAGCTTTTAAATATATCATGATTCTTACGGGACTTGTGCTCGTATTGATTGCACCGGAGAATTTATCAACAGCTCTTTTGTTGTTCGGCGTTGTATTCATGATGATGTTCATCGGACGAGTAGCAGCCAAGAAGCTATTGCTACTCCTTGGTGGGCTCTTTCTTATAGCTGCACTCGGTGTAGGAACAGTTGTAGCCATTCCAGCCAAAACTCTACAAAGCACTCCTGGTCTTCATCGTTTAGAAACCTGGCAGAATCGTGTCAAAGGCTTCTTCAACAAAGAAGAGGTTCCAGCGGCTAAATTCGATATTGATAAAGATGCTCAAATAGCGCATGCGCGCATTGCGATTGCTACAAGCCATGTGATAGGAATGGGACCTGGAAACTCTATCCAACGCGACTTCCTCAGTCAGGCGTTCTCCGATTTCATCTTTGCCATTGTCATCGAAGAGATGGGACTAATAGGCGGAATTTTCGTCGTATTTCTCTATCTCTGCCTGCTCATGCGAGCCGGGCGTATCGCACAGAAATGCGAGCGCACATTCCCTGCCTTTCTGGTGATGGGAATTGCCTTATTACTAGTATCTCAAGCTATATTAAACATGATGGTGGCCGTAGGTTTGTTTCCAGTCACCGGTCAGCCATTGCCTTTAATCAGTAAAGGAGGAACAAGTACATTAATCAATTGCGCTTATATCGGTATGATACTAAGCGTAAGTAGATATACGGCTCATTTGGAAGAGCAGAAAGCCCATGATGCAGCCTTACAGCTGCAAATAGAAGCAGGAACAATTAGCTCAGAAGCGCAATCGGCTGCAGAACCAACTTCGCAAATGCTCAACAGCGATGCTAAGTTTGAAGATGAGCGCGATGGCAACAAAGGGTGAACAACCGATAGAAGAAAGGAGAAGAATGGAAAAAGAACTTAGAATCATTATCAGCGGTGGAGGTACAGGAGGACACATCTTTCCAGCCGTATCCATCGCCAACGCTATAAAAGAACTGCGTCCCGACGCAAAGATACTCTTCGTGGGCGCTGAAGGCCGCATGGAGATGCAACGGGTACCCGATGCGGGATATACCATCATTGGACTTCCCATAGCGGGATTCGATCGCAAACGTTTATGGAGAAACGTAGCCGTATTGATCAAATTGGCACGCAGCCAATGGAAAGCACGTAGCATTATTAAAGACTTTCGCCCTCAGGTAGCTGTAGGTGTTGGAGGCTACGCCAGTGGCCCTACTCTGAAGACCGCTGGTATGATGGGGGTTCCCACTTTAATTCAGGAACAAAACTCTTATGCAGGAGTCACGAACAAACTGTTAGCTAAAAAGGCTAAAAAGATTTGTGTGGCTTACGAAGGTATGGAAAAATTCTTTCCTGCCGACAAAATTAAAATGACTGGTAACCCAGTTCGGCAGAATCTGACTCAAGAAATGCCTGAGAAAGAGGTTGCTCTCAGCTCTTTTAATCTTCAAATGGGGAAAAAGACCATCCTAATTGTAGGGGGTAGTCTAGGTGCACGTACCATTAACAACACATTAATTGCAGCCTTGGCTACCATCAAAGCGAACAGTGACATCCAGTTCATCTGGCAAACCGGAAAGTATTACTATCCGCAAGTCGCTGAAGCTGTGAAGATAGCCGGAAAACTTCCGAATCTGCACGTCACCGACTTCATTAAGGATATGGCAGCTGCTTATGCTGCGTCCGATTTGGTCATTTCTCGTGCAGGAGCAGGTTCCATTTCTGAGTTCTGCTTACTGCATAAACCTGTTATATTGGTTCCTTCGCCCAACGTAGCAGAGGATCACCAAACAAAAAATGCATTAGCATTGGTTGACAAAGAAGCTGCTATTTATGTGAAAGACGATGAGGCTGAAAAGACTCTGATGGCCGTAGCATTGTCAACCGTAGCCGATGACTCAAAACTCGAAGAATTAAGTAAAAATATAGCCCGACTAGCCTTACCCGACTCTGCACGCATTATTGCACAAGAAGTTATAAAACTGGCCGAAGCAGAAAACAATTAAAGAATTATTGAAATGAATATTGAAAAGATAAAATCAGTATACTTTGTTGGCGCCGGAGGTATCGGTATGAGTGCTCTGGTGCGTTATTTTCTTTATAAGGGAAAAGTTGTTGCTGGTTATGACCGCACTCCTACTGCGCTCACAGCAAGCCTCATTGCGGAAGGAGCTCAAATACATTTCGAAGAGAATATGAATCTGATCCCTGAAGCTTGTAAGGATAAGGACAGCACATTGGTCGTATTAACACCTGCTGTTCCTCAAGAACATGAGGAGTTGGTTTATTTCCGTTCTAATGGATTCGAAATCCAAAAGCGTGCACAAGTATTAGGTACTATAACCCACTCTAGTAAGGGTTTGTGCGTAGCCGGCACTCATGGAAAGACAACTACTTCTACCATGACGGCACACTTACTCCACCAATCGCACGTTGAATGTACAGCCTTCTTAGGAGGAATTTCCAAGAACTACGGAACCAACCTACTACTTTCACAAAAGAGTCCTTACACCGTGATAGAAGCAGATGAATTTGACCGTTCATTCCATTGGTTATCACCTTACATGTCTGTTATCACAGCCACAGATCCGGATCACCTCGACATATACGGAACAGAAGAAGCCTATTTGGAGAGTTTCGAACATTATACCACCTTGATTCAACCCGGAGGTGCTCTCCTTATTCGCAAAGGAATCTCACTACAGCCCAAAGTGCAACCAGGTGTTCGTATTTATACCTATTCTAGGGATGAAGGCGACTTCCGTGCAGAGAATATCCGCATTGGAAACGGTGAAATCTTTATCGACTTTGTGACCCCCGACACCCGAATTGATAACATCCAATTAGGTGTACCGGTGAGCATCAATATCGAAAATGGTGTGGCTGCCATGGCACTAGCACATCTTAACGGAGTGACAGACGAAGAGATCAAACGCGGAATGTTCACCTTCCACGGAGTAGATCGTCGTTTCGACTTTAAGATAAAAAATAGCAAAATGGTTTTTCTTAGCGACTATGCTCATCATCCATCAGAGATCAAGCAAAGTGTGTTATCCATGCGAGAGCTATATAAAGACAAAAAAATCACTGCGATTTTCCAACCACACCTATACACCCGAACCCGCGACTTCTACCAAGAATTTGCTGATAGCTTGTCACTGCTCGATGAGGTGATTCTGGTTGACATTTATCCGGCTCGCGAAGCTCCAATACCGGGTGTTAGCAGTAAACTGATCTACGACAATCTACGTCCGGGGATCGAAAAAAGTATGTGTAAGAAAGAAGATATACTGAACATACTGAAAGACAAAAACATTGAAGTATTAATTACGTTGGGTGCAGGCGACATTGATGATTATGTTCCCGCTATAAAGAAAGAACTGGAAAATAAAAGGTGAAGAATTTCTATGCACATGTTTTCGCATAGCCTGTTCATCATTCTAAATTAATAAAAAACCTATGGTAAAGAGAATCCTTCTATCCATTGTCATGTTGGCACTTATCGCCTACCTTGCGGTAGCTATCACCGCCTTCAACCGGAAGCCTGCTCATCAGACTTGCCGCGACATGGAGTTAGTGATCAAGGATACCGCCTATGCAGGCTTCATAACCAAAGAGGAATTAAAAGGTATCCTACAGCACAAAGGCATCTACCCCATCGGCAAAAAGATGAATCGTATCTCCACCAAATCGCTGGAAAGAGAATTGAGAAAACATCCGCTGATTGACGAAGCAGAGTGCTACAAAACACCGAGCGGAAAGGTTTGTATCGAAGTGACGCAGCGCATTCCGATTCTGCGCATCATGAGTGCGAACGGCGAGAATTATTATCTTGACAACAAAGGAGCCATCATGCCCCCCGAGGCAAAATGTGTGGCTCATCGAACAATTGTCACCGGTAACGTAGAAAAGTCGTTTGCTATGAAGGATTTATATAAGTTTGGTGTATTTTTGCAGAACAATAAGTTTTGGGATGCCCAGATAGAACAAATCAATGTGTTACCCGATCATGGCATTGAATTGGTTCCCCGCGTGGGAGATCATCTTGTCTACCTCGGGAAATTGGATCACTTTGAAGATAAGCTGGCTCGCCTGAAAGTGTTCTATGAGAAAGCACTCAACCAAGTAGGATGGAATAAATATTCGCGCATCAGCTTGGAGTTCAGCAACCAAATCATCTGTACAAAGAGAGAACAATAAGTCGCTCTGAATAGAAAGTAGTAAAACAATTAAATTAAAATAAAAAGATGGCAACAACAGAATTTATCGCCGCTATTGAACTTGGTTCATCGAAGATAACCGGTGTGGCCGGAAAAAAGAATAGCGACGGGAGCATGCAGATACTTGCTTTTGCGCAAGAGGATTCTTCCACGTTTATTCGTAAAGGAGTTATTTTCAATCTCGACAAGACTGCACAAAGTCTGACTTCGATTATCAACAGGCTGGAAGGTGAGTTGAAAAACTCTATCGCTAAAGTTTATGTAGGCATTGGTGGACAATCCATCCGCACAGTACGTAATGTCGTGAGTCGCGATCTGGAAGAAGAAGGTATTATTTCAGAAGAACTGGTCAGCGCTATCGGAGATGAAAACATTGCCATTCCGGTGGTCGATATGGATATACTTGATGTTGCACCACAAGAATATAAAGTTGGCAACAACCTTCAAGCCAACCCCGTTGGCTTGGTAGGCAGCCACATTGAAGGACGTTTCCTCAACATCATAGCACGCTCATCCCTGCGCAAAAATTTGGAACACTGTTTCGAACAAGCTAAAATAGATATTGCAGACCAACTAATAGCTCCATTAGTCACTGCAAATACACTGCTGACCGAAAGTGAACGCCGTTCGGGCTGCGCCTTGATCGACTTCGGAGCAGACACCACCACCATTTCTGTTTATAAAAACAATATCTTACGCTTTCTCACCGTACTGCCTTTGGGGGGTAATAGCATCACGCGCGACATCACCACATTGCAAATGGAGGAAGAAGAAGCCGAACGCCTTAAAAAGAAGTATGGTGATGCTCTCTATGAGGAAGAAGAAAGTGAAGAGCCTATAACATGCAAATTGGATGATGATAGCCGTAGCATCGAGCTTGCTAAACTCAATGCCATCGTTGAAGCCCGTGCAGAAGAGATTATAATCAATGTATGGAATCAGATTCAGCTCTCGGGCTATGAAGATAAATTGCTAGCCGGACTCATCATAACAGGAGGCGCAGCCAACCTTAAGAATTTGGACGAGATGCTACGTAAACGCTCAAAAATCGAAAAGATGCGAATGGGGAAAATGCCTCGCAACGCGATACATGTCAGTAGCAATATCTTAAAAAAGGATGGTTCACAGAACACGCTGTTCGGACTCTTGTTTGAAGGCAATCAAAACTGTTGTCTCATCGAAACACAACCGCAAATACCAGTCACTCCTCCTCACGTAGCAGAACCGGAAGTCCAACATCAAACAGTAGATATGTTTGAAGACGACCAAGAGCTGAAAGAACAAGCTCGCATTGCTCGCTTGAAGAAAGAGGAAGAAGAAAGAGAGGCCAGAAATGTAGCGCGTGAAGCAGCCAAAGAAAAAGAAAGGCTTCGCAAAATAAAAGAGAAAGAAGAGAAAGAAAGGCGAAAGAGAGAAGCTGGTCCAAGCTGGATTCAACGGAAAATAGATTCGCTGACCAAAGAGATCTTTTCTGATGAGGATATGAAATAAATCAAAAATCAATAATATGGACGAGATAGTACAATTCGATTTCCCGACGGATTCACCGAAGATCATCAAAGTGATTGGTGTAGGTGGCGGTGGCGGCAACGCTGTGAACCACATGTACAGGGAAGGCATACATGACGTAACGTTCGTTCTCTGCAACACCGACAACCAAGCGTTGGCCGAATCACCTGTTCCGGTGAAATTGCAACTAGGCCGTAGCATCACCCAAGGGCTAGGAGCCGGCAACCGTCCCGAACGGGCTCGTGATGCTGCCGAGGAAAGCATAGAAGACATCAAGGACCTACTCAATGATGGCACGAAGATGGTATTCATCACTGCCGGAATGGGAGGAGGAACTGGTACAGGGGCAGCTCCGGTCATTGCCCGGATCGCCAAAGAGATGGATATTCTTACCGTGGGCATTGTCACCATACCCTTCATCTTTGAAGGTGAAAAGAAAATCATTCAAGCACTAGACGGCGTAGAACGCATTGCCCAGCATGTAGATGCCTTGTTGGTTATTAACAACGAACGTCTTCGTGAAATCTATGCCGATCTCACCTTTATGAATGCCTTCGGCAAGGCTGATGACACGCTTTCTATCGCAGCAAAAAGCATAGCCGAAATCATCACCATGCGTGGTACAGTGAATCTGGACTTTGCCGATGTGAAAACCATCTTGAAAGATGGTGGAGTAGCTATCATGAGTACCGGTTTCGGCGAAGGAGAAAATCGTGTAACGAAGGCCATCGACGATGCACTGCACTCTCCATTGCTCAACAATAACGACATCTTCAACGCCAAGAAGGTGATGCTCAATGTTTCATTCTGCCCTACATCGGAACTGATGATGGAAGAAATGAACGAGGTACACGAATTCATGAGCAAATTCCGCGAAGGCGTGGAAGTAATCTGGGGTGTGGCTATAGACAACTCTCTGGAAGCGAGAGTGAAGATCACTGTACTCGCTACTGGATTTGGTGTCGAAGACGTGCCTGGTATGGATACCTTACATGAAGCTCGCAGCCAAGAAGAGGAAGAACGTCAAATGCTCATTGAAGAAGAGAAAGAAAAGAACAAAGAGCGTATCCGCAAGGCTTACGGAGAAAGTGCCAACGGAATTGGAAGCAAGAATCTCCGTAAACGTAGACACACCTATCTCTTTAATACGGAAGATCTGGACAACGATGACATTATCGCCATGGTAGAAGACTCTCCGACCTATCTTCGCGACAAGACTACCCTCACGAAGATAAAGACCAAGGCGGCTCTTGAGGAAGAAGTGGCCATGGATGAAGTCATTGACAATGACGGTGTGATCACTTTTTAAATGAAAAACGAATAGAAAATCATTAAAACGTAAATAGCATTATGGATTTATTTGACAAAGTCAGCGAAGACATTAAAAACGCAATGAAGGCTAAAGATAAAGTAGCCTTGGAGACCCTAAGAAACATAAAGAAGTTCTTCCTAGAAGCTAAAACAGCTCCGGGAGCTAATGATACGTTGACAGACGATGCTGCCTTGAAAATCATCCAAAAACTGGTTAAACAAGGTAAAGACTCTGCCGAAATCTATATTGGACAAGGACGTCAAGACTTAGCTGATGCTGAGTTGGCTCAGGTTGCCGTTATGGAAGCTTATTTGCCCAAACAAATGACTGCTGAAGAGCTGGAAGCAGCACTTAAGGAAATCATTGCTGAGACTGGTGCAAGTGGCGCAAAAGACATGGGTAAAGTTATGGGAGTGGCTTCAAAAAAGCTAGCTGGATTAGCTGAAGGACGTGCCATTTCAGCTAAAGTAAAAGAACTGTTGGGATAAACTCCCTCAGCGTCTTCCCGCCGACATCGATTTAGATTAAAACAGCATTAAGAGTGAGAGATATTTTCGAAACAAATATCTCTCACTCTTTTTTCGTTAAGTGGATTGATTCTTACAAACTCATTAAGCCTTTATCATTGCCTCATTATCCCATTATTACTGCGCCATATCATTAGTATTAATACCGAATCACTATAGTGAATCGATTGATCTACTCCAGTGGTTCAGTTAATCCACCAAAGTCATTCATATAGATCATTGAAGTGAATCAGCATGAATGGTATAGAAATGGTCCGCTTATGATAAATAAATAGCGACCAGATTTATCGCTTATCATGGAAGCGATATCCGAATCCAAGCATTAAGTTATTAGGGTCTTTGAACTTACTCAACTGATAGCCCACATGCAGAAAAAGATGGCGAGTGACATAAGCCTTCAAAGCAAGAATCTGATAAAATCCATTCGTATCATCACCACTGTAGATCACATTGTGTCCAATACCAGCATTGATCGAGAAAATGGGCATCACTAACTCCGCACGAAGCGATAAGCCCACAGAAAACTGCTCACGAAAAGGGGGACGATGAAATTTCAAATCATCCGAGAAATTTTGCTCCAACTTATGGTCTTTGATATTAGCGCTCTCATCATACTGTGCATCCATGGACATACCCGCACGGAAATACTTATTAAAATTATACATTGGAGCAAAATTAAGTCCAGCTATGCCGAATGAACCAGGAACCAGAGTTGGTATATCATCTTTAATAAACCCTCTTTTGCGCGTTGCACCATAGATCATTAAATCATAACTTATGTGAGGCTTCATAAATGTACCTCTAGTAAATGGATTGGTACGTACCGCTCTTTTCTCATCGCCAAAAGAACGGACTACTCCTACCCGTCCGCCAATAATATTCATACCACTGTTCGGATAGCGTGTATTTCCATTTGAATAGTGAGTCAGATCAACTCCCGCAATCAGCTTCCACTGTGGATCGAACTGCCAATTCAAAGCAAAACCGAGATTTATATAGGCGGTTACACTTGAACCAATCACTTCGTTTTCAGGACGCGATTGTGCATCATACGTTTTCCAACCGAAAGAAGCTCCAAAATTCCATTCATAATCTACAGACAAGCGAGAAGATAGCTTCACGATTGGAGCTCCTTGAAAGACATAAACTGCTAAGGGATTTCCGAGTTCGGGTGTGCTAAAGAAAGTATTGTACGAAACGCCCAGCCCCTGATAAGCATTAGGATAAAGACGACCCAAATAAGATGCTGAGGCAAAGCGAAAACCGTACTTCAGATGGAGTGACAAAGATCGGTTAATTATCTTCCCACGCGCATTGTCTCCCTCAAGATAATCATTAGTGGGAACAATGTAACCAGGACGTATGTCAAAACCGATCCGATGAACAGTTCCTTGTGGGTGAAGACTATCAGACTGTTGTGCAAGAGACTTCTCGACCGATTGAGCTTTTATAGATGAACCAACTTCAGAAAAAAACAAGAAGCTAAGGAGAAGCAATAGTCGTGTAATATTCATAAGTTTTAATCTTTTATTTTTCACGTATCCAGTAAGCCTTGATCGGCATCAAGCTTTCAAGAGTACCCGTTATTGTTCGTTGTTTTTTTGACTTAGGATTAATCGCAAAAAGGGTATAATTTACTTTAAAGCGATTATACTCAAGTAATACAGTAATCAAACTAGTGGTATGCGGCGGCACAGAAATCATTCTCACATCCGTTAGAGAATCTGGCAAAGAGAATCTTTGCTCACCCTTCTTATATGGGACCTTTAGTCCTTTCATTTCTACATATTCTCCATCCAAACTAGGTATATCTATAAGTAAATCTCCAGACTGCAACAACTGAAAAGCCAAAGAATCATCGCTATCAAATGTCACTATATGGCTCGCTCCTTGATAGAGGTCTAAAGGAAATGACACAGAAGCATCTCCATGATTAGCCAAGTTGATACTTAAACTAGGGTCAAGTGGTTTGTAGACAATTGCATCTGTTGAATAAGTGATATGATCGAAAACATATCGGTCGGAAGGCGAAATATTCACCAAGATTTCCTGAGACTCATATTCATTACTCGCTCTAAGCACCAACGAGTAAGTAGAGAGAGCCGCATTCTCACCCACCTTAATCTGCACCTCTTTTCCACTGACACGTTCTATCACAAAATCAGTCAATCGGCTTTTCGCTTCAACACGCCCTAGTCCGGTAAGCATCGGCACATTAGAGTCAGAAACGAGATTATTATCCACATCGTACACTTTAAACTGGCAGTCACTACCATTACTGCCATAAGAATCAATCTCCAATCTGTCCCAATTGGAAGAAGCAAAATGTATCATTGAAATATCCCCATTTCCATCTAAAGAGACACTAGAGACAGGTGATCGAAAATCGTCTATAAATATATCGCTATTGCAGCTACATAGTACAACCAAAACAATAAGATGTATAGTGAATTTCGCTAAAGTATTCATGTCGCTTCCTTTTTTGTTTTTCATTGCTGACAAAGGTAACATTATTTTCATTACTGTGTATCCATCTTTCAGGCAAAATCTAGGAGGGAAGGGAGACTAATCAAACAATTCTTTAAGCACTTCCAGCGATTTTAGAATAGGGAAATCGGGCAGATGCAGGCGATAATACTCATTCATAATCAATAGGCAACGATTACGTTCTGCCCGACTCATACCAAACAAGTGCATCGTCTCATAGTTCATACGCATCAATTGCCTAAAACGCCCTGCATCTTCAGCATTTATGTAAGAAGAATGTAATTGTGGACGAACGGAGGTGAAGCAAGCATTAAGCAAATCAAAGTAATCTCCTTCATGATAATCTTCAATATTAGGATAAAGTCCTAAGAATCGAGAAAGGCGCATCAGAAAAACTAAATGAAAATTGGCGAAGCCTTCGCGACATTCGTCGAGCCACACCACAGAATGCTCCAGATAAGCAAACAATGGATGATTTTCAGCCTCTTCACGAATCGCTCTATAAAGAAACTCCGCTAAAAAAAGTGCCATGGCAGATTTATAAGGATCATAGGGAAGAGAAGAGAAAGGATAGTAAGATTTTGCCTCTTTAATTCGAAACAGCGTAGCGTTGAGACGATAATCTGCTTCGAACTCAATAAAAGACAATGGCTGAAAAAGCACAGACTTAACACTTGCCTTTCGCGAACGAGGAATGGAAACCAAAAAAGAGGCCCTACCCGATAGTTCAGTATACATATCAACAATGATAGAATTGTCATTGTATTTAAGCGTATGTAAAACGATTCCTTTAGTTTTTTGAAGCATAATGCATCTTTCTAAATTAGGGATACAAAACAGAATTAATTTGCAATGCGGAACAAAACTACAAAAAATGTCAAGCAATCGAGCGCATTTTAGAGGACTTTACAAGATAAAATCAATAAGCGACGAAAAATAACCTCAAGAAAAGAGCAAGCTTCAAAAAGACGAAAAAAGCAAGTTGCTAATATAATAAGGTGAGAATGATTTTCCAATCTAAGCATCCAAATAATAAAATGACTTTTCATATAAAAAAAGAACAATACTATTCTTTTGATAATCAAGACAAAAGAACATCAATCAAGAAAAAAAAGAAAAAAACATGCATTTTTTTATGTGTATTGTTTGTCAGTTTCGAAAAAGTTCCTACCTTTGCATCCGCAATCGAGAAACAAACTATGATTCGCGAAAGCAAACTGCAGAAATGCAACAATAGGATGGCCCGTTCGTCTATCGGTTAGGACGCAAGATTTTCATTCTTGAAAGGGGGGTTCGACTCCCCCACGGGCTACAAGTTAAAAGAATAAAGAACTAAAAAATAGATTAGTCGAAATGGCAAATCACAAATCATCACTGAAAAGAATCAGACAAGAAGAGACAAGAAGACTTCATAACAGATATTATGGTAAGACCATGAGAAACGCTGTTAGAAAGCTTCGCGCAACAACTGAAAAAGCTGAAGCTGTTGCAATGTATCCTGGGATAACCAAGATGTTAGATAAGTTAGCTAAAACAAAAATTATTCACAAGAATAAAGCTAGCAATCTGAAATCTAAGCTGGCTCTTTACATCAACAAGCTCGCTTAATCATAAGAATTTAACCATTCTATATAGCATCCAGGCTGAACTTTTTAGTTCGGCCTTTTGTGTTTTAAGCTATTCAATATCAATACATTCATAGAAGCGTAGAATACACTTTTATTCTACATTTTTCACTTCTCATTCTTCGCTAAGTCGACAATTTTCACTATATTTGCTCTGTTATTATAACTTAGAAAGGCAATTATGAGCGAAGAACAAATCACTCCCAATAACGGGTCTTATTCTGCGGATAGTATCCAAGTATTGGAAGGTCTTGAAGCAGTAAGAAAACGTCCGGCGATGTACATTGGCGACATCAGCGTCAAAGGGCTCCATCATCTGGTATACGAAATCGTGGACAACTCCATCGACGAAGCTTTGGCCGGATATTGCGATCACATTGAAGTGACAATCAACGAAGATAATTCTATCACCGTACAGGACAACGGACGTGGTATTCCGGTGGACTATCATGAAAAAGAAAAGAAGTCAGCTCTAGAAGTGGCAATGACTGTGCTTCATGCCGGAGGTAAATTCGACAAAGGATCTTATAAAGTATCCGGAGGTTTACATGGTGTGGGTATGTCTTGTGTTAACGCACTATCCACTCACATGATCACACAAGTATTCCGTAACGGAAAAACTTACCAACAGGAATATGAAATAGGAAAACCGCTTTATTCTGTAAAAGAAGTTGGGTTGGCCGAACACACTGGTACTCGCCAACAGTTCTGGCCCGATGCATCTATCTTTACCGAAACGGTGTACGACTACAAAATACTAGCTTCACGTTTACGTGAACTTGCATACCTAAATGCAGGCCTACGCATCTCATTAACAGACAAAAGAGTAGCTGAAGAAAACGGTAACTTTAAAAGCGAAATTTTCTACTCTGAAGAAGGACTTAGAGAATTTGTACGCTTCATCGAGTCTTCTCGCGAGCATCTGATTAATGACGTGATTTATCTGAACTCAGAGAAACAAGGAATCCCCATCGAAATTGCCATCATGTACAATACGGGATTCTCTGAAAATATTCACTCGTATGTGAATAACATCAATACAATCGAAGGAGGTACGCATCTTGCCGGATTCCGCCGCGCACTGACACGTACGCTAAAGAAATATGCAGAAGACAGCAAAATGCTTGAAAAGGTAAAGGTCGAAATCTCTGGTGATGACTTCCGTGAAGGATTGACAGCTGTAATCTCAGTAAAAGTTGCCGAACCTCAATTCGAAGGACAGACTAAAACCAAATTGGGTAACAATGAGGTAATGGGTGCAGTAGATCAAGCAGTAGGTGAAGTATTAGCCTATTATTTGGAAGAACATCCGAAAGAAGCTAAAACCATTGTTGACAAAGTTATTTTGGCGGCTACTGCTCGTCACGCTGCTAGAAAAGCACGCGAAATGGTACAACGTAAATCCCCCATGTCGGGCGGAGGACTTCCTGGGAAATTGGCAGACTGCTCTGATAAAGATGCCACAAAATGCGAATTATTCCTAGTCGAGGGAGATTCTGCAGGTGGTACAGCTAAACAAGGCCGTAATCGCATGTTCCAAGCTATCCTTCCACTTCGTGGTAAGATTCTTAACGTTGAAAAAGCCATGTATCATAAGGCTTTGGAAAGCGACGAAATACGCAATATCTACACTGCTCTAGGTGTAACCATTGGAACAGAAGAAGACAGCAAAGCTGCTAATATCGAGAAGCTAAGATACCACAAGATCATTATCATGACCGATGCCGACGTCGATGGTTCTCACATCGACACCCTGATCATGACTTTCTTCTTCCGCTACATGCCTCAAATTATACAAAACGGATATCTATATATCGCTACTCCCCCACTTTACCTCTGCAAAAAAGGAAAAGTTGAAGAGTACTGCTGGACGGATTCTCAACGACAGAAGTTTATCGACACATACGGTGGAGGTTCTGAAAACGCCATCCACACACAGCGATACAAAGGTTTGGGTGAAATGAACGCCCAACAATTGTGGGAAACGACCATGGATCCTGAAAATCGTATGTTGAAACAAGTAAACATCGAGAATGCAGCCGAAGCTGACTATATCTTCTCTATGCTTATGGGTGAAGATGTAGGACCTCGCCGCGAATTTATCGAGGAAAATGCTACGTACGCAAATATCGATGCTTAATTTATAACTCGTTTTTATAAACCAAACTCACATCTTACAACGAAGAAGCGCTGGCTAGCGAAGGAAAATCCTCCGTGCCAGCGCTTTTCTATGTCTTAATAAAACATAACAAAAGACTTACCTCTCAGGTGAAATCACTATCTTGCAGAAAATCAATTAGAAACGCTTATGAAGAACAACCTAAACAATCCTGTATTTGCCAAAATTAAATTATTCCTTCTCCTACTAACATCCTGTATTACCATTACCTGTGTATTCCTCATCGTTATCCATCCTAAAGCTTGGATGACTCCTGCATGGATCATCATCGGTATGATTGCCTGCATTATGCTCTTACTTCGCTTCAACCGAAAAAAAGCCAATAATTAAAGCATTCCCTGCGCCTCAAGTTCACGAACGGCTATTTCAAGTTCCTTGTACCATTCCTCACCAAACTTACGTATAAGCGGTTCTTTCAAGAATTGGTAGATATGTACTCCTTTCTGCTCTCCCAATAGGACAGCGGCCTTACATATATCCCAACGATGATAGTTCACCGCTCTATAAGGGCCGTAATCCCCAATACGAATGGGATAAAGATGGCAAGAGATCGGCTTGTAGAAATCGGTTTTCCCCTCTCTATAAGCCTTCTCAATGGCGCAATAACAGCATCCCTTTTCATCGTAACAAGTAAAGACACAATCTTTGTTATTCACAATAGAGGTTACTAAATCTCCCTCCTCATCGGTATACACCACGCCCTGCTTTTCAATGATAGCACGAGCTTCAGGGGCAAGTTCGTCCCAAATAAGAGGTAGCACTTCTTCCAGCTTTTCAACCTCATCCAACTCAACCGGTGCACCGGCATCTCCTTCAATGCAACATTGACCTTTGCAAGCATCAAGATTACAAAGAAATTTCTCGCGCAACACGTCGAACGAGATCACAACATCATCAATCTGTATCATAATAGTAAATGAGACAAAAAAGGCGGAGTAAGCCCCCGCCTTTTGGTTATATCATAGTAAAGAATTAGCCAATCAATATATTTCCGTTCATATCCGAAGGAGCTTCTAATCCCATGATTTTCAAAATAGTAGGAGCTACATCAGCCAAACGACCGTTTTGAACACTAGCAGCTTTGTTTTCTGTAACGTAAACACAAGGTACCGGATTCAAAGAGTGAGCCGTATTTGGAGTTCCGTCTTCATTCAAAGCACGATCAGCATTTCCATGATCGGCAATAATAATAGCCTCATAGTCTTTTGCTTTTGCAGCTTCAATAACATCCTTCACGCAAGCATCTACAGCCACTACCGCCTTTTGAATAGCTTCATAAAGACCTGTATGCCCTACCATATCACCATTAGCGAAATTCACTACAATAAAATCATATTTATCTTCATTGATAGCTTCCACCAATTTATCTTTTACCTCAAATGCACTCATTTCAGGTTTCAAGTCATAGGTAGCAACTTTAGGGGATGGCACTAAGATACGATCTTCATTCTCGAATGGAGTCTCACGCCCACCATTAAAGAAGAACGTTACGTGCGCATATTTTTCTGTTTCAGCAATGTGGAGTTGGCTCAAGCCTTTTGATTCAAGATATTCACCCAAAGTATTGGCAACATTTTCTTTATCAAAAAGGATATGAACCCCCTTAAATGAAGCATCATAAGGAGTCATGCAATAAAATTGCAAACCAGGAATGGTGTTCATACCCACTTCCGGCATATCTTGTTGGGATAGCACAACAGTCAGTTCTTTCGCACGGTCATTACGATAGTTGAAGAAAATAACGACGTCACCTTCTTTAATTGTTCCATCACAATTCGCATTGACAATTGGCTTAACGAATTCATCAGTCACCCCTTCATCATAAGATTCTTGCATTGCCTGAACCATATCGGTAGCTTTCTTGCCTTCACCTTTTACGATCACATCGTATGCTTCTTTAACACGTTCCCAACGTTTATCACGGTCCATAGCGTAATAACGTCCAATAATAGAAGCGATTTTACCTGCAGATTTATCACAATGAGCAGTTAATTCTTCGATGAAACCCTTACCACTTTTGGGGTCAGTATCACGACCATCCATAAAACAGTGGATAAAGGTGTTCTCTATATCATATTCTTTAGAAATATCACAAAGCTTAAATAGATGCACCATTGAGCTATGTACTCCACCATTAGAAGTAAGCCCCATAAGGTGCACACTCTTCTTATTTTCTTTTGCGTAAGTAAAAGCTGAAACAATTTCGGGGTTGTTAAGGATACTACCATCAGCACATGCCCGATTGATTTTCACCAAATCCTGATAAACCACACGTCCGGCACCAATATTGAGGTGACCCACCTCAGAATTACCCATTTGCCCGTCGGGTAACCCTACGTTCTCACCACTAGCCTGAAGTTGAGAATGAGGATAATTGTTCATCAGATAATCCCAGTAAGGTGTGGGAGTGTTGAAGATCACGTCATCTTTTTTTTGGTCGCCTAATCCCCAACCATCGAGGATCATTAAAAGAGCTTTCTTACTCATATTATTTCAAAATTTAAATTATCACTCTGATTTTCGGGTGCAAAGGTACAAAAAAGATGATTACGTAAACGTTTAATCTATGTTAAGTTAAAGGAGAAAAGGATGCTAAAATGCCCGTTTTTTTCTGCTTCTAAACGAGTGTCCAAGACCCCTAAATCCGTTTTAAAATAGAAACTCTAACAATAAAAGGCTAAAAAAACTAGGTAAACGGCTAAATACCCGCTTATTTTCAGTACTTTTGTACCGCTTTAAAATTAAATCATAGAAATATGGACGATTCAAACCCGCGAACGTGCACTTGTAATATTAATTAAAGCGAACAGAGTCATTGCTTACTGATGTCTCTGCTCGTGTCAACAAACGAAAGGAGGCAATAAGATGAGAACGTATCTTTATTGTGAGGCTGGCTTTGTGGAAAAAACACAATGGCTTCCTAACTGCTGGGTAAACGTAGTATGCCCAAACAACGATGACTTTGAATTCCTAACCAAAACACTCAACGTACCCGAATCTTTTCTTACGGATATAGCAGATACTGACGAACGTCCTCGTACAGAGACTGAAGGCAATTGGTTATTGACGATTTTACGTATTCCCGTACAAAACAAACAGAACGAAAGTCTTCCATTCGGCACTGTCCCCATTGGCTTTATCACCAACAACGAAGTAATTGTATCCGTTTGCTATCACAACACAGATCTGTTACCGGATTTTATTATACACACTCGAAAGAAAGGTATCAAAGTACGCAATAAACTTGACCTAATTCTTCGCTTGATTTATTCTTCAGCTGTGTGGTTTCTGAAATACTTAAAACAAATCAATCTAGACATCAGCGCGGCTGAAAAAGAGCTTGAGCGTAGCATCCGAAACGAAGATTTACTTCGGCTGATGAGACTACAAAAAACACTAGTCTACTTCAATACATCCATTCGAGGAAACGAGGTAATGATTGGGAAGCTACAAAGTATCTTTCAAGATACCGGATTTCTAGACAAGGAACTGGTAGAGGATGTTATCATCGAACTAAAACAGGCTTTCAACACGGTCAATATCTATAGTGATATTCTTACAGGAACGATGGATGCATTTGCTTCAATCATTTCAAATAATGTGAATGCGATCATGAAACGTATGACGAGTCTTTCTATTACCTTGATGATTCCTACACTGATAGCTAGTTTCTATGGCATGAATGTGGATATTCATTTAGAACAGGTTCCGTATGCTTTTGCGTTGATCATACTTTGCTCTGTTATCTTGTCAACACTAGCTTTCATCGTGTTCCGAAGAATCAAATGGTTCTAAGTCTTTTCTCTGAAAAAAAGAAGGCACTGAGAAATCATGCTATAAAAAGAAGCAGCCTGTCATTTTCGGCCCTTAAAACAGGGCGAGAATAACAGGCTGCCTACTATACGTTTTTAATCGATAGAGATTATTTAAAAGAATTTTAAGAGAGAGAATATTATCCGTTATTATTTACTTTTCTTTTACCTAATGGCACTGATATGCCAACAAAGCCACTCACTGAGTTTGAGTTTTTACCCAAAAACATGTAATCGGTACCCAAAAATACAGGACCTAGTTTTAGTGCTAGCCCAAAAGACTTCCCGGCAGACTGAATCACAGAATAGCTTAGCGCAACATTTACAGCATGTTTTGGCCGATAATTTGCGGAGAAGGTGAGCTCTGTAAGTGTACGTGGTTGAACGAAACGAGTCGTAGACAATACCCCTACACCCAGTTTATTATTAAGGAAACCATATTCTGCTCCAACAACAATGGTAGAAGCCAACTTCGATTGTCTCGATTTGCCACTCTCATCAACTTGAAGCTGAAGCATCTCATAGTCAAGGACCTCTCCACCATTAACACGGTTCATGTATGTACTAGCATCGTCCTGCAAACGATTTATATTTGTTTTGATGGCGTCAGCCGACCCTTGTGCATCATTTGGATCAACACCATTCAAATAATCACTTCCAACGATATCTACCGGAGTAGGATTAGCAGATGCGATTTTAGTTGAACCTTTAGTCCAGCTAATAAACCCTAGATCGAGTACAGAAGCCGACACGGTCAAATTATCCATGATTTTATAGGAAGCTCCCAAATCAATTCCAAATCCATAGCCTGCTATTCCCAGATCTTTGCTTCGGAACTTGAAGTCACTGATGTAGTTCTGTCCCTCTTCTTGCACCAAATCGAGTCCTTTAAAAGAACTTTCCAAGCTAGCATCAACAGCTAAATGTGCATAATAATTTCCTATTTCAGTCTGCAATGCTTGAATTTGCTGAGCTGCTTCGTCAGGATTGTTACTAAAATGCATATTTTCTAATTCAGTGATACGTGTATCACTCGGTATATTAGCATTCATCAACACATTGTCAATCTTCATCTTCATATTGCCTATGCCCAACAAAAATTTCACCTTACCACCAATAGTTAATCGGCTATTAATCTGACGCGCATATCCTAAACCAATTTCACCATAAGCATTGATATCCATCTTCTGCCCACTTATATCATAATTGCTATTCCTCCAACGATCGTCAAGCTCATCCATCTCATTCAGAAAGGTAAACATAGAACGCGTGAGGCTTGCACCAATATCTGTACGAACTCCAACATTGAATGACCAAAAATTCTTTCCTTTATACCATCCTGCTGATAAAATTTCTGTGCTAAAATTTACATTGAGGTTATTCCGATCTTTTAATCGCTTTAAGAAATTGGGATTAGAATAGAAGTTGCCACTATCATCAATTATATCTATTATATCCTGATAGCCTAATGAAGTAGATCCTACAGTAGCACTAACAGCTCCTAATACTGGAATATTAAAATAACCTTGATTAGGAAGTAAAGCAGGATTTAGTTGCTGCCGATAATGCGTATCCTCCATAAAATAAGAAGTACGCAAGAACTGAGCTTTCACAGGGAATACACAAAACAGCAGAATGAGGAAAGCGCCTATTGCTTTCGCTGATACATGAGGTCTTTTTGAAGCCATAACTCTGTATTTTAATTATTGTTGTTTTTTGCAAATATATAATATTTAAGCAATAAACAAAAATATTGGCGACCCATCTACAGACATAAACAAACGATCTCTACGAATATGGAGGAAAAAATCGTGTTTATATGGCAAGAATAAAACAAAAGAAAACAAGCATCTGCATCTAGAAATCCAGATGCAATTGGCCATCACCAAGTAAATTGAAAGTCATCCGATGGTAAGGGCAAGTGCCGTGCTCTGCAATGGCAGCACGATGCTTCTTTGTGGGATAGCCTTTGTTTTTATTCCAATCATAGAACGGGTATTCTTCATGAAGACGATTCATATAATCATCTCTATAGGTTTTTGCCAAAATAGAAGCTGCTGCAATGGAAAGATATTTTCCGTCTCCTTTAATCACTGTTGTATGTGAAATCTCAGGATAGGGATTAAACCGGTTACCGTCAATCAATAAATGCTGAGGACGAATAACGAGTTGGTCAACAGCTCGGTGCATAGCTAAAAACGAAGCACGAAGAATATTTATCTCATCTATTTCTTCGGGAGAAACCACTCCTACAGCCCATGCCAATGCCTCACGCTCAATCACTTCACGAAGTTCATACCGATGCTTCTCACTCAATTGTTTTGAGTCATTCAACAATTCATTTTTAAAATCCTTAGGAAGAATCACAGCTGCAGCATAAACAGCTCCCGCCAAACAACCACGACCAGCCTCATCACAGCCTGCTTCTATCAAGTCTTTATTCAAGTAAGGTAATAACATATCGTTTGCTTCTTTCGTATAAGCCACAAAGATAAAGGAAATAAAAAAAGGAAGACTCATTGAGCTCCCTTTTTCCTCTTTCATTGATACAAACAAGCAATTAATTCCCCAAAACTGATTTACATGCTCAAGACTTATTAAATCTGAGCTAACACTCTAAATTAATTCATTTACATCATACAAGTATCACCATATTTCCCCTTAACCATTATTTTTTATGCTTCTAAAACCACTTGTCACAAGCTTATGTATGCAAAAGTATCCAAATTATGAGAAAACTGGAAACAGCTTTTTCCACTCAAGTGATTAAAAGTCAAATAATGATGATTATTCTGCTAAAAAATAGGATTAAAAGGTCGATAAATTATTGAGGATGATTAAAACAAACTCCAAGCAACGGTAAGACCTGCCATCACGATGGCTACCATACTCATGAGCTTGATTAGAATATTCAAACTTGGGCCTGAAGTATCTTTAAAGGGATCTCCCACAGTATCACCTACTACAGTAGCTTTGTGTACCTCACTTCCTTTGCCACCAAAATTGCCTTCTTCTACATATTTTTTAGCATTGTCCCAAGCTCCTCCAGCATTCGCCATAAAAATAGCCAATACAAAACCGCTACTTAAACCACCAATCAACAAGCCTAACACACCTGTGACCCCAAAGATTAACCCCGTTGCAATAGGAGCAATAATAGCAATCAACGACGGAAGAACCATTTCACGCTGAGCACCTTTAGTGGATATAGCTACACAACGTTCATAGTCAGGTTCTGTTTCTCCAGTCAAAATACCTTTAATCTCACGAAACTGACGACGGACCTCGTCTACCATGTGCCCTGCAGCTCTACCAACTGCATTCATTGTTAAGCCACAAAACAAAAAAGCCATCATTGAACCCAAGAACATGCCAGATAGAACTTTGGGGTTCATTAGCGTAACGTCATAATAAGTCATGAAATCAACAAATGTTGCCTTTGCAGTCGATATTACATCGCCATTGGGCATATTCAAATCTGTTGTACCTAAGCGAGTCAGCCCAATTCGGATTTCCTCAATATAGGAGGCCAATAAAGCTAACCCCGTCAAGGCAGCAGAACCTATTGCAAAACCTTTTCCGGTTGCCGCTGTTGTGTTTCCTAAAGAGTCGAGAGCATCCGTTCGTTTGCGCACTTCGCTACCCAATCCAGCCATCTCAGCATTGCCACCGGCATTGTCAGCAATCGGTCCATAAGCATCTGTTGCTAACGTTATTCCTAATGTTGATAACATCCCGACAGCAGCAATACCAATTCCGTAAAGCCCCATACCCACATTAGCAAAATCAAAGCCAGAAGCAAGCAAAAATGATACAATAATTCCTACCACTACTGCAACCACAGGGATAGCAGTAGAAAGCATACCTAAACCAATACCCGAAATTATAACTGTAGCTGGCCCTGTTTTGCCACTTTCACTCAATTTCTGAGTGGGGCGATAAGATTGTGATGTATAATATTCTGTCGAACGTCCGATTACAATTCCAACCAATAGCCCAACCACCACTGCACATGATATTAAAGCCCAGTTATCGATTCCTAAAAGCCACATTATAAAAAAAGTAGCAACAACAATAAGAATAGAACTAAGGTTAGTACCAAAAGCTAATGAACCCAACAAATCTTTCATCTTTGCATTCTCTTTCGTGCGGACGGAGAAAATGCCAATAATAGATAGTATAATACCTACTGCTGCAATCAGCATCGGAGCAATAACAGCTTTAAATTGCATAGCAGTATCAGCTGAGTGGATAAAAGCAGCAGCTCCCAATGCAGCTGTGGCTAAAATAGATCCACAATACGATTCATATAGATCGGCCCCCATACCAGCAACATCGCCCACATTATCACCCACATTATCCGCTATGGTTGCAGGATTTCGAGGATCATCTTCGGGGATACCTGCCTCAACCTTCCCGACAAGATCAGCTCCAACATCCGCTGCCTTTGTATATATACCACCACCTACACGAGCAAAAAGGGCTTGCGTAGAAGCGCCCATTCCAAAAGTAAGCATAGTGGTCGTGATCACACAGAGCTTATGTGTTGGCGTCAATGCATCTGCTGGAATTACTTGATTTAATAATAAATACCAAAAAGAAATATCGAACAGTCCTAATCCAACCACTACAAGTCCCATCACTGCCCCACTTCGAAAAGCGATCCTCAAGCCGGAATTCAATGAATTACGTGCTGCATTTGCTGTACGTGCCGAAGCATAAGTTGCTGTTTTCATACCAAGAAAACCTGAAAGCCCAGAAAAAAAACCTCCTGTCAGGAAAGCAATGGGTACCCAAGCATTCTGAACATGAAAACCATACGCCATTATGGAAAACAAAAGAACTAAGCCCAGAAAAACATAGCCCACAATCTTATATTGCTGCTTCAAATATGACATAGCCCCTTTGCGTACCGCAGCAGCAATTTTTATCATTTGGGGAGTACCCTCACTCTCTTTCATCATCTGATGATGAAAGTAATAGGCAAAGCATAGAGCTAACACTGAGGCCGTAGGAACCAGCCAGAAAAGAATGCTATCCATAGAATTTAAGTATTAAAGTGTTTTTTATTGATGCTAAAAGTATGTAAACCAAACGAAAAAAACAAGGAAAACAAAAAAAATCATTTTTCACAATTCTACAAACAAATTCACCATTCATTAGTTTCAGGTTATCCCTAATTTCGCAGCGTGGAGTATAATAAGATATTGTTAACCTAGACTACTTATTATTTTTCTAGAGCTTATGAAAATAACAATCAATATATTGTAAATATGAAAAATACAAATTCCATTCCTAAAGAGGCATTTATTGCGATAAAAAGCCTTTCAATCCTATTTCAGTTCTTTTTCTTTGGACTTTTATTCGTCATTCTATCTTCATGCGTAGACAAAGAGCCTGTTGCCGAAGAAGATACTGATCCAGCAATCAATCCCTACAGCCTATATTTAGAAGATGAGGAGGGTGACAATTCCGACAATGGAACAGGACCAGCATTTCCCTCTTTCACAGGAGAATTTTTAGCATTCCCAGGTGCAGAAGGATACGGGCGTTTTACACAGGGGGCAAGAGCAGGAACAGGGAAGACTGTCTACCATGTAACAAACCTCAATGACAGTGGAAGCGGTTCATTCAGAGATGCAATCAGTCAACCGAACAGGTTCATTGTATTTGATGTGGATGGTGTTATAGATTGTTCTAAAGATCCTCTCGTACTAAGTAACAATTTAACTATTCTTGGGCAAACAGCTCCCGCGAATGGTATTGTATTATACAATAGTTATCTAAGTGGATCAAACAGAGAAGAGCTCATCATACGCTATATTAGAGTGCGTATGGGAAACAAATACTACAGTGAAGGTTCCAAAGATGCGTTAGCATTGGCTCATTGTTCCAATGTAATCGTAGACCATTGCTCTATATCATGGGGACGCGATGAGAATTGTTCCATCACTAAAGATAATGGGAAAAGTTCCAATAATGTCACCGTACAAAATAGTATCATTGGACAAGGACTAGAGAACCATTCCTGTGGAGGTTTAATGGAGAGTGACATTGATAAAGGAATTACCTGTTTCCGAAATTTACTGATTGATAACAAAACTCGAAACTTTAAAGTAAAAGGGTTAAATCAATTTGTGAATAATGTGCTGTACAACTGGGGAGAAGGGGCTGCATATAATATGTCGGGCAATTCTGAAGGCAATTCTGAAACTACCATTGAAGATAACTACTTCATTCTAGGACCAGGTTATATGTGGAGAAATGCTCAATTAGAAGATGGATCCTATGCCTTTCAGTACATCACTGTTAATCCGGCGAAACCGTTCAAAGATGGGAATTCAAACTTTAGGACCTATCTGAAAGGTAACTATTATGACGATAATAAAGATGGAATACTAAACGGACACGCCTTAAAAGAATATGAATGGACCGGAAGTCCCACATTACTAAGCACTCCAGCAAGCATTCATCCCGTTATCAAATCTCAGACAAATGCAACCGAAGCTTACAACTACATCGCAAAACATGTAGGTGCAAGTTTACCTGCTAGAGATGAAGTGGACACTCACTTAATAGGAGAATTAACTTCTCTAGGAATAAAAGGCACCATTATAGGACGGCCAACAGATGTGAATCAATTCCCTGTAGGCGGTTGCGGTAATTTTATCACAGGCACTCCTAAACAAGACACCGATGGTGATGGTATGCCGGATGAATTTGAAGACAAATGGGGACTAGACAAGAACAGCGCAAAAGATGCTGTTAAACTAGCCCAAAACGGATATACTATGATTGAAAACTATGCTATATCACTGGAATATCCAGTTGAATACAACAATGCATGGGAAAAAGCATACGGGAAATAACACTAATTAAAAATTTATAAACTATCGAACGATGAAAAACGCTACATTTTTACGTAAAATGCTTTGGCTATTATGCTTTTCATTGCCCTTCTTCTCATGTGAAGATAAGATGGAAGAGCATTATGAAATACCCAATTGGGTAGCAGACAATGCATGGGAAGTGTTGAGTTCAGGCGAACACGGTAACTTCTCCATTTTCCTCAAGGGAGTGGAAATTGCCGGTCTCAAACCAATGTTGGAAGGAAAGGCTATCCTCACGATTATGGCACCCGATGACAACGCTTTCCAAGCCTATTTAACAGCTAAAGGGTATTCAACCATTAATGACATGCCAGTAAATGAGGTAAGTAAAGTGATTGGATATCATGTACTCTACTATTCATATAATAAAGACAAACTCGTTAATTTCCGACCAACAGGAAATACAGAAACAGATGAAGAGCAGAATATTAATGCTGGATTATATTATAAACACCGCACAAGAAGCAGTGATGCCCCAACATTTGAAACAACAGCTACAGGTACTTCTGTGATGGTATACCATCTGGAACGTTATTTACCTGTGTTCTCTTACAGATATTTCCAGACCAAAGGTATCGATGCAAAAAGTAATTATGAAGCATTCTATCCTAACTCTACTTGGACAGGCGACAATGGTTTCAATGTCTCTAATGCTTCTGTAAAAGAGTATGGAGTCATTGCAAACAATGGTTACATTCATACCATAGACCGAGTTCTTGAACCCCTCGAAACGATCTACACAGAATTAAAAAATCAGGAAGAATATTCTACTTTCTTTAATCTCTATGACTCATTTGGAGAATATATAGCCGATGATGAGCTAAGTAAATCGTATGCTGCAGCATACGGAGTAGACACTCTTTACCAATACGAGCATAACGGTTTACCAAACATAGCTTGTGAATGGCCTGTTAGTAGCTACCAAAACTTTACCGCTTTAACTTCCATTAGCTATAGTATTTTCGCACCATCTAATGCAGCAGTTAGTCATTTCTTCGACCGATTCTGGAAGATTGGTGGTTATTCTTCTATGGAAAGTGTTGATCCATTAGCGCTTAATTATTTTATCTACCAGTTTATATATACAGGCGGACTCGTATTTCCTGAAGAGATAGCTACAGGTAAATTAGAATCTGTGGCCGGATCAAGGATAAATATAGATCCTTCGACTTTAAATGAAAGAAAAATGTGCGTAAATGGGGCTCTATACGGAATGAATGAAATCAACGACCCAACGACGTTCGCATCTGTACTAGGACCAGTATTCCAATATCAAGATGCCCGTTCTTTACTCTATGCATTGGCTGGTTCTTCTATGGTTTCTTCTTTCACTTCAGATCTTGTTAAATACATCCTACTTGTTCCCACAGCAACTCAATTTGAAGCGACAGGCATTCGAACTATTTACAGTACTCAAGGCCTAGAGGAGCTTGGCGATGATGGCTGGGCAGAGATCAGTTCTTCAGCAAAGCAAAACATTATGTATATGCACTCAGCAAGTATCCCAAGTAATTTATCCACCGAATTACCCGAAAGTGGCACACGAGTAATTCCGACACAATCTAGCTGGAATTACTGGTTTGTAAAAGATGGGCAAATCACCTGTAGTGCTTTATTTAACCAACAATTAAATCCTCAGTACAACGGAGAAGTCTTTTCTTCATTTACAAAAATCAAGGATGGAAGTAACGGTAGCACATATTGGTTTGATGGCAACCAGCTATTTGCACAAGAAGGAGGAGACTTAAACTATAATATCGCTATCTGCGCAGACAGAAATTACCCGTATTACAATTTTGCTCAATTATTAAGGCAAGCCGGGCTAGTGACTAACCAAGTTTTAATGAATCTCTTCGGTAAAGGACGTTTTGTAGCCTTTATTCCTACAAACGATGCTATACAACAAGCCCTTTTGAATAATAAAATACCTGGAGCAACGAATGCTTCTTTTGATGCCAGTGGTAACCTTACTGGAACATTTGACACAGAAAAATTGGCTAATTACTTAAATTCATACTTTATCACAGCGTCTCAAAACTCAATTTCCTCTTATCCTTATATCGGATCAGATTTCAAGAGTGGAAAATACTGGAGCGAACGTACCACTGAAAATGAACAGCAACTTCCTCCACAGCTGATTTATACCGACAATGGAACGACCTTGAGTGTTCAACTGGAAGGCTACAAAAAATGTCAGGTGGTTTCAACCTATGACTATTTCCCATTTGCCTATAATGGAGGTTGCTTTCACCTGATTGATGACGTTTTTTGATTAACTGAAAAATACAGATTATGAAATTATTTAAATACATACTAATTGCTATAGTATTTGCTGCAACTACTGGGGAAGCTTTTGGACAAGCAAAAGTGTTGTCTGGGAAAATAACCGAAATGTTCGGAGCTACAGCAGAACCTATGGTGGGAGTCAATGTCAGTATCGTGAACTCCCAAAACCGTTCCATAGGAGGTACCATTACCAACATGGAAGGTATCTACAACATAAGAATACCTAATGAAAGCAATCTAACCATTGTGTATTCTTATATTGGAATGAAAACCCAACGAATTAAATACAACGGTCAGACGAAGCTGGATGTAACAATGAAAGACGACACACAAACCATAAACGAAGTCGTTGTACAAGGCAAAAGAATTGAACGAAATGAGCTGGGAATCAGCTCCAGAGAGCAATCTTCGGCTACTCAAAAGATTAGCATGGACGATTTAGTAGCTGTTGCTCCTGTGACTTCTATCGAAGATGCTTTACAAGGGCAACTTGGTGGTGTAGACATTGTGCTAGGTGGAGGTGATCCAGGTGCCAAAGCATCCATACAAATTCGTGGTGCTAGTACTTTAAACGCCAATGCTGAACCATTAATTGTTATTGATGGAGTCCCTTATCCAGCAGAAATTGAAGACAATACCGACTTCTCCACAATCAACAATGACGATCTGGGTGCATTACTTAACATCTCGCCACAAGATATTGAATCTATTGAGGTATTAAAAGATGCTGCTGCAACAGCAGTTTGGGGAACGAAAGGCGCCAACGGCGTTTTGATGATCAAGACCAAACAAGGAAAGCAAGGAAAAACAAGCTTTACTTTCTCTTCTAAGTTCTCTGCCAAATTTGAACCAGAAAGCATTCCGATGCTAGATGGTAATCAATATTCGGCATTAATTTCTGAAGGTCTATGGAATAGTGCTAACCATGTTGGATTAGCCAACTCTGCAAGCTACTTGCAAATGCTTTACAATTCACCGGAAATTGGTTATCAACCCACTTGGACCTATTTCGATGAATATAATCAGAACACTGATTGGTTGGGTGAAGTGCGAAGAAACACTCAATCGGTAGATAACAACTTCTCTATGCGTGGTGGAGGTGATAAAGCCACTTATCGCTTCTCATTAGGATATCTAGATGAAGGAGGAACAACTATAGGAACAGGATTCAACAGATTAAACTCCTCACTGAACATTGATTATAAATTTTCCAATAGGCTGAAAGTAATCGCCCAATTCTCTTATACACAATCGAAGAGAAATAATAATTACTTCAATGTGCGTTCGGAAGCATTCCGAAAAGCACCGAATAAATCACCCTATTATATTAATGACAAAACCAAAGAATACACTAAACAGTATTTCAATCACAGTGAAAACTCAGAACTAGATCCTGCCTTTAATTACAAAAAAGAAAGTTTCTATAACCCGATAGCAATGGCGAATGAAAGCGTCGATCGGACAATACAGAGAGAAAGTAAGATGAACTTCCGTATTGAGTATGACATATTGAGCGGGCTGACTTATAGAGGCTATGTAAACATGGATATCCGTAACACAAAAGGGCGTATGTTCTTACCCCAAGTAGCTACAGGAGTTCCCTGGACCGATAGTTACTCTAACCGTAGTGCAGATACATCTTCTGATCAATTAACTATTAGTACTGAAAACCAATTGCTATATCGCAAGAACTGGGATAATAAACATGCAATCATAGCCAACGCATTATTCCGTACAAACGAAGCTACCAAATCGAGCTATGGCAGTGAAACTTCTGGAAACTCTTCTTCTGGATTAGCCGATCCTACTGTGGGTAGCTCCGTACAAAAAGTGAGTTCCGGTGACTCAAAGGAGAGAAGCATTAATGGAGTACTAGCATTAAACTATACCCTATTGAATCGCTACATTGTTAATGGAACTCTCGGATTAGAGAGCAACTCAGCAATGGGTAAATCAGAACGTCTAGGTCTATTCCCTACAGTTGGTCTAGCTTGGCACTTGGCAGACGAATCGTTTATGAAGCACACACATGATTGGTTGGAAGAATTCAAGCTACGTTTCAGTTTGGGACAAAGTGGTAGAGCAGCTAGCGGTACTTCCATTTACTTAGGTTCATATGCATCTGGAGATAATTACATGGACATGAGCGCCGTAACTCCAAGCACTATGCAGCTTAACAAACTCAAATGGGAAACAACAACCGAATATAATACGGGATTGGATGCTTCTTTCCTAAAGGGTAATCTTCGTTTCACAATTGATGTGTATCAGAAATACACCAAAGATATGTTACAACCCAAAATTAAAGCTCCAACAACCATCGGCTACGGAAACGATTATAAACTTAGCTACATCAATTCTGGAAAGATGACTAATAAAGGATGGGAATTTCGAACAGATATCGTTCCTATCAGTCGAAAAGATTTCCGTGTAGGATTGTATTTTAATATCAGCAAAAATGTGAATAAAATTACTGAAATGCCTGATAATTACACAGAAGAAAATTACTCTTTTGGAAATGGGAATTATGCCTTCCGTTATGAAGAAGGACGCCCTCTTGGTTCTTTCTTCGGTTATCGTTATAAAGGAGTCTATCAGAACAAAGAGGCAACCTACGCACGTGATGCGAACAACGAGATCATGAGCGATATTGCTGGGAATGCAATTGTGATGAGAAATGGAACCTCTACTGTTGCTCCAGGAGATGCAATATATGAAGATATTAATCACGACGGCGTTATTAACCAATACGACATTGTATATCTTGGCAACTCACAACCAAGATTCACTGGAGGATGTGGATTTAACATCAGCTACAAGCAAATCAAGCTTGCTGCTAATTTCTACGGAAGATATGGTCAGAAAGTAATCAACTCTACCCGATTAAATAATGAATCAATGTACAATATCAACAACCAGAGTACTGCCGTACTAAGACGTTGGCGTAATGAAGGTGATCAAACAGATATTCCACGCGCGCTTTATGGAGAAGGATTTAACACATTAGGTTCCGATCGTTTTGTGGAAGATGCTTCATACCTACGTCTAAAATCATTATCCCTCACCTATCGTCTACCTAGAAAGATCTGTAATGCTTGGGGAATCAATAATGTTGACATTTACATCACCGGATACAACCTTTTTACATGGACAAAATATACAGGCCAAGATCCTGAGGTAAAGACAACAAATAAATTTGCTACAGATAATGCCATTACCCCATCATCCAAGCAATTCACTTGCGGTTTCAATTTAAGTTTCTAAAAGATCTACAAATATGAAAAAGATATATACTATATTATTTTCTGTCTGTTTATTAATGAGTAGCTGCAGCGACTGGCTGGATGTTATTCCCAAAGATAAACAATCAACAGATATGTACTGGAAGTCCTCTGCAGACGTTGAAGCCATTCTTGCACAAGGATACAGTCGAATGCGTAAATGTATTCCTTACATGATTAACTGGGGAGAATTAAGAGGTAGTTCAGTTATTGTTCAATCAAGAGCAAGTAATGAGGGACGTATTCAGAATTTTCAGATACTACCAGGCAATAGCGACATCGAATGGGGGGCATTTTATCAAGTGATTGGTGCCGCAAACGCCGTATTGCATTACGCACCGGAAGTGTTGAAAGTAGATGCAAGTTACTACGAATCACAAATGAACTCTCATCTAACAGAAGCCTATTTTATGCGAGGATTAATGTACCTCTATTTAGTAAGAAATTACCGTGAAGTACCTTTAATTACCGAACCGTATGTAGACGATGAGATGCCCATGAGTGTAGCAAAATCATCGGAAGCGGAAATCATCGAACAAATAAAAAGTGACGTACGCGCCGCGCTTGCTACCAATGCAGCTAAGGAATCATTTAACAGCACTTGGGCCAATAAAGGACGAGCTACAAAATGGGCGTTATATGCTTTGATGGCTGAAACGTGTTTATGGTCAGAAGACTATGAAGAATGCATCACTTATGCAGACTATTTAATCAACGCTACAGCCCCTATGCGTCCCGTATTCATGTCAGCACCCGGTCAGTGGTTTAAAATGTTCTATCCCGGCAACAGTAATGGATCGATCTTTGAGCTACAATTTAATGAGACCACTTATGATCAGGCAAGCGGCAGTCCTTCACGCATCTTTCCTTATAGTGCCACACCAACAGTAGATACCTATATGTACTCTGAGGCAATGACTTCACGTCTTATGCTTGAATACGCTCAGCACAAAGAAGAAGGAAATCGCACCTATTTCGGCTCGATTGCAGGTACGTCTTACAATTTATATCCGACCAATGCTGTCATCTGGAAATATTCAGGAATGGGTACTGAAGACATTGAAGCGATACGAACCATCCAGGATGCTAATTATATTATCTATCGTATGGCAGATATCATGTTAATGAAAGCCGAAGCCTTGATACGCTTAGGAGGCACCGACAATCGGGTAAAGGCCCTGAACATTGTCAACCAAATACGCGAACGTTCCGAATTAGAACCTAGAAGCGAAATCACACTCGACAACATCAGTGAAGTAACTGAAGAAAACTTACTAGAGATGATACTTGATGAAAGAGATCTAGAATTTGCTGCTGAAGGAAAGCGTTGGTATGATTTGCTTCGCTATGGTAAACAACAAAATTCCAAATTTAAAGCTCGCTTTAAGGATATCATTATGCAAAATAATATCACTGCAGAAAGCAAATGGTTGAACTCTGTTCTTGAAAACGAAGATGCATGGTATTTACCTGTACCTGAAGATGACATGAACAATAACTCACTGTTAAAACAGAATCCTTATTACGAATAATCTAATAAAAGCATGAAATGAAAAAATTGAAAAGACTATACTGGATGTTGCTCATTATATTATGTGCAGCTTGCAATGATCCGTACGACGGAGATACATATGTTGTTTTCGATACACAGCCTGCGGCAACCTACTTATCGAGTAGACCCGAAGTATTTTCGGAATGGATCAACATTATGAAATATGCAAATTTATATAATGCAGTAAACCAAGCGACTCAAAATTTCACCCTCTTCGTTCCAAACAATGAAGCTGTAAAAGAATTCTATGCGCGAAAAGGGGTTTCATCTATTGAAGAGCTTGGTAAGGATTATGCACGAGAACTTGTCACCTATCACATCGTTCAAGATACGATTAACCAAGAAGCATTTATTGAAAAAGAAGGTGCCCTATCCCAGAAAACCGTTTCAGACGATTACTTAATTGTATCATTCGGCAGTGGAGAGAATGGAGAAGGTGGTTTAAAATCAGTATATTTAAACAACGAAGCACGTGTCGCAGAATTTGCGAACCCGGTTTCGAACGGATATGTATATGTATTGGAAAACACTTTAACTCCTCTAACCGAAAGCATGTATGAGCGAATTTCAGAGAAAGGACGTCCTTATGGTATTTTGAAGGAGGCGCTGGATGCTACTGGATGGGCTAACGAACTGAATATCATTTATGATGATGTAATAGATGAAAAAACAGGATTAACTACTAAACAGAAGCGAAATTATACTATATTGGCTGTTACTGACGACATTTTTCAGAAAGCAGGTGTAAATAGCCTATCGGATCTTACTCAGTTATTAGGTGCTGACAATAATTACACTGATCCAACGAATGCTTTATATCAATATGTAGCCTACCATATTTTAAACGGAAGTTACGATTTAAAGAAGCTAAAAAGCTTCGATACTCCTGACGCCACCTCTAAATTATGGGATACATCAAGCACCGGAAATGTGGTAAGAATCAGTAAAGAAGAAGACATTTTCTACATAAATTATAAAGACGAAGAAAACAGAGCTGTATTCACAGAAGATGCAAGCAACTTACAGGCGAAAAACGGTTATATCCATCAAATATCCGGATACCTGCCTATAGCAGAAGCAGAACCTGAATTGGTGTTATTTGATGTATGCAACTACTCTATCATAGGCGACTGGATTGGTGCTGGTAATGGAGAAGATGGTATCCAATTTCAAGCGTCAGCTGGAACTGCAGAAAAGAAATGTGACGTTGCAAGCCTTCCTTGTTACCAATATAATCTCAACAACCCAAGTGGTTCCTACAGCAGCTATTATAACATCACTTATTTTACAACGCGTACAAATAATGATTGGAGTAAAGCTAATAATTACGACATGCTCATGTTGAATCTCGGTAACACCGGATGGATTTCAATGGAAACGCCATCACTCATCAAAGGTAAGTATAAAGTTACTTTGCACTTCGGCTATGCTACCTCAATGAACTTCATCAGAGAAGGCTCAAGCGGTAGTAATGGAGGTCAGATGATTTTCAGCTTTGATGGAGAACATTCAATCACACGTTCACCGTACACGACTGTTGCAAGTAACGCACTCGGTTGTTACGAATATGTGTTGTATGACGAACTGGAATTCACTGAAACTTCTACCCACACATTTAGATTAATAATGAACGATCCAGCTGCCAGCACTAACTCTAGCTATCGTATTTACTTAGATTACTTATTATTTGAACCTATAGACTAATAAACCATGAAAGCAACAAAATATATACTTTACAGCCTCTTTTTAGTGGGAGCAATGCTAAGTAGCTGCACCGAAACATGGGATGACCATTATGCTCAAGGTAACAGTGTAGTAAATAACGCGGAAATTGTAGTCGTGAATAAATCCGTAACAGACTATTTAGCTCAAGAACCTTCGTTAAAAGAAATGAATCAGTTATTCACTGAGACAGGCATGGTTGACCAACTTTTAGCGAAAGAACAAATGTACACAATCCTAGCTGTAGAACCTAGTATCGCAACGGATGATGCGGCCTACACCGCACGCACATACATTTCGGATGCATCAATCTCTCCTTCAAACCTTCAAAACGGACAACGTATATTGATGTGGAGCGGTAAGTATCTGAATATTGGTAAAACTGACGGAGAAGAAGGGACTTCAAGTATTCAGTTCAATAATGCCACTGTGACCAAAGTAGTTAAATTGAATAATGGATACCTGTATCTTTTAGATCAAGCAGTCAATGCTCCTAGAAGCATGTACGAAATTATCGCAAGTCTTGGTGATAACTACTCAACCTTCCGTGATATGGTTTTATCACATAATGTACTTACATTCGACCAGAATGCAAGTACAATTACAGGAGTAGACAATACTGGAAACACAGTCTATGATTCCGTTTTCACTACCAAATCACCTTATTTTGAAGCTAAAGGTTTCAATATCATGTCTGAAAACCTCACAGCTACGATGCTTATACCTTCAAACGCTGTTATTGAGGAAGCGTTGAGCACAGCACGACAAAACCTAAAAGACTGGAATATGGTTCGAGAAGACAGTATCCTTAGAAATTGGATTCTTCAGTCTGCATTCTTTAATCAAACTTATAGTACAACAGATTTTGCTGACAATACAGACTTAACTTCAATATTTGATCAACAGTGGCGAACAACTGTTCAAGAAACAGACCTAGCCCATCCCATTCCTATGAGCAACGGAATAGCATATCACGTTACCCGAATGAAAATTCCAACCAACGTACTTATATTCCGTATCAAAGAGCTTTTCAGAAATTATGAATATTTGAATACAGATGACAAAGACAAATATTTTAAAACGACTAATCTTTCTTTTGAAAAGATAAGTGAAAAAGATGAGGCTACTATCTCTGGATGGACTCAACTCGGATTTCCAACTATTGGCTATAGAGTGCTTTATTACACTCTAACAGATGCTGAAGATAAATCATATACACTTGATTACACTCCTTTTAAAGGCGAGACAAACGGAACAACTTATATGGCAACTCCATACAAAATACCTCCAGGAAGCTATGACCTATATATGGGTTTCAGACAAAGGAAAGATCTAGGTGCCATTGATATTTCCATTATTAAAGACGGTGTAGAAATTCCCGTGAAATCATTCACTGAGTCGCAACTCTATAATTCGTCCTCTTATCATTACGATCGTACTGGAGGTGGATATCCTGAAGGTATTGATGATGCGGTTGCAGCCGGATTCAAGAACAAATCAAAATATGATCGCGATGGCGGTACAGTTGGACAAGTTACAATCCCAGGAGATAAAGCCACAGAGATTGTAATACGTTTTAAAGGTTCTGGCAGTGGTTTAGCTCGCGCAGCATTATACCATTGGTGCCTAAGACCAACTAAAGACTGTTATTAAACTTATGAAATAAAGACAATATGAAAAAGATACAAATTTTATTTTTCACCCTGTTGCTTTGCCTGCTCACTACTACTATATCAGCGCAGGAACAAAGTAAAATAAGTGGTAAGGTTTTATCCACTCATAACACTCCGATCAAAGGCGCCGTAGTCTCCGTTACTGGAAGCGACAACGTTAATACGGATGAAAAAGGGACTTTCCAGATTGATTGTAAGGATCCCGAGAAGGCCAATATTTCTATCTGGGCAGATGGATATTACACGGTTCGTCAGTCAGTAGAGAACCGCGAAGAGTTAACGATCATTATGATTCCTCAATCAAAATACAAATATAATGAAACCACTGTTCTACCCTTCCGGATTGAAACAAACGAAGTTACAACCTCAGCCGAGAATATCACCAAGAAAGACTTCAACTCTGCAGGATTGAAAATTGACCGTGCATTAGCTGGTCAAATAGCAGGCTTACAAGTCACCCGAGGTAGCGGTATGCCTGGTGAAGGAAGTTTTATCAATTTGCGTGGAACTCGATCATTTGTGGGGAACAACACTCCACTTATCGTTATCAACGGCATTCCTTACATACCCGACGTTAAGGATTCTCCACTGATTGACGGATTCAGCCGTAACATCTTTCAAGCTTATAATCTAAATGACATCCAGAACATCACTGTTTTAAAAGGTGCAGAAGCGTCTATTTACGGTTCATTGGGTGCTAACGGTGTTATTTTAATAGAAACGGACGGTGCTACATCCGATAATATGAATACAGAAATTAGCTATTATGGCCAATTCGGAGTCAATTGGAACAATAAACGTATGCCTTTATTAAGCGGCATTAATTACCGTTCTTATCTTTCGGACATGGGAATGAGCTATTTCGGAAATATGGATGAATTCTTTAATGAATTTCCGTTTATGAGTGACCCCAATAGCAAATATGCTAATTATTATAACAATAATACAAACTGGCAAAATGAGATCTATCGGAATGCATTCTCCACAGAAAATTTATTTCGTATTGAAGGAGGAGATGCAATTGCTAAATATGACCTTTCTTTAGGATACTCTAAAGAAGATGGAATATTGAAAAGTACGACACAGAACCGTTATCATACCCAACTAAACGGGAGCTTTCAAGTAAACAAAAATTTTGAAGTATATGCAACTATAGGGTTGGCCTATATCAATGGAAATTATCAGGAACAGGGAATGAACACTAGAACAAACCCGATACTAGCTGCTTATGCTCAGTCTCCATTGCTTGCACCTTATCAGAAAGCTGACAACGGTGAATTCACCCCTGTTTATTCTAAGTATTTTTATGGCATCAGCGAAAACATGGACTTTGCTGTTAGTAATCCACTTGCTATCGTTAATACAGTAGACGCCAACAATCGCCAATACGATGTCAACATCAAAGCTGGATTCAATTATAAAATAATGCCTGAACTTTCTATCAACGGAAATTTCGGTATCTATTATAATTATAACAAGGAGCACATATTCGTTCCAGGAAAAACCGATATGACAATCGTTCCCACTACAAACAATTTCGGTACGGAAGAAAACACCATAAGAGAGGGCGTAGGAGAAGCCACAAACTTCTTTTATAACTTAAATGCACGTTTTAATAAGAATTGGAGTTCTCGCCATGCGCTAAACTTGATGGCTGGCATTCAAGCCATGACTACCCTACGCGAATATGACGGAGCATACGCTCGTAACACCACCAATGACTTTTACCAAGTACTGGGTTCTGCAGAGTCTATTGGCTCCTTCTTTGACGGCTACCAAGAAAAATGGAATTGGGCGAACATATATGCACATGCTGACTACACTTACAACAATGTACTGAATGCTTCCTTGAATATGTCTGTTGATGGTTCCTCTGCTAATGGAAGATATACCAATCATTTCCGCGTATATCCATCAGCCGGAGTTACTTGGATGATCAAAAACATGCCTTTCTTAATTGACAAAGAGTGGGTTAATCGCTTTAACCTTCGTGCAGAATATAGCATCACTGGAAACAGTCGTTTTTCATCTAACTACGGAAAATCATATTATAGCAGTTCACCTTATATGGAAGTATCTGGTATTATGCGTAAGCAAATACCCAACACACACTTAAAACCTGAAGTTACATCACAAATGAATTTGAGTCTAGATGCAAGTCTCTTAAGAAATCGCATTAGCATAGGGGCTGACTATTATCGAGGAAGAAGTAAAGATGTGATCATGAATATCTCCAAATCATCGGTTTACGGTGTATCGCCTTATTATGCAAATGTAGGCAAAATAGATAATAACGGGTTAGAATTGTCTTTGCAAGCTTCTTTAATTCGCCTTCGCGATTTTGAATGGATTGTGGGAGGAAACATCTCATTTATTGATAGTAAGGTAAAATCTTTAGGACAGAAAGATCAAGAAATCATCGAATATAATGATGGTTCTATGGTAGTGAGCCAAGTAGGTGGTAATCCTTACGAATTTTATGGTTTACAAGCTGATGGCGTTTATTCTTCTCAAGTTGAAGCCAATCAAGCTAATTTGCTAAATAGTAGTAACCAACGGTACAATGCCGGAGATGTACGCTATGTAGACCAAAATAAAGACGGACGTATTGATTCTAAAGATTATGTATCACTAGGTAGTGCTACTCCTGATTATTTCGGAGGTTTCTACACGCAGATCAATTACAAAAACTTCGGACTCTCTGCTGAGTTCTCCTATACAGAAGGGAACAAAGCTTATAATGCAGTAAGACGTACATTAGAATCGGTTTCTTCTTTCTCTAATCAAAGTACTGCTGTAGCCAACCGATGGAATGTTGAAGGCCAAGTAACAGATATCCCACGTGCAACCTACGCAGATGTTATTGGCAACAATAATTTCTCTTCACGTTGGATTGAAGACGCTTCTTTTGTGAGAATGAAAAGTATCACTTTAAGCTATAGATTCAACAAACCTATTTGGAACTTCTTCCGCTCAGGAGTACTTTATGTAACAGGAGAGAATCTGCTGACTTCTACTAAATATTTAGGAATGGATCCTGAATTTGCTTATTCATCAAATCTCTCTTCTATTCAAGGATTTGACTATGGAAAAGTGATGCAACCAAAATCTGTAAAACTGGGTATAAACTTGAAATTCTAAATTATGAAAATGAGAAAGATATTATTGAATGCCGCTTTCATTCTAGTGGCTAGCCTACTCGGAGGATGTGACGATTTTTTCAATCCTGATACGGATGATACGCTCGACAATGATGATTATATTGCTGAAGAAAGTGAGATGTATTCAGGTTACATCGGTATAATGACCAAAATGCAAGCCATCGGTGACAAAGTGATCTATTTAAACGAATTAAGGGGAGAAATGGTGGAGCCAACAGCAACGGCTCCCACCGAACTTTATAACTTATATAATTATGATGACGATTTAAATGGTAATTCTTATGCAGATCCTGCGGGGTTCTATGAGGTGTTAAATGCGTGCAACGACTACCTACGGAAGCTACATACTTATAAAGAAAATAATGCGATCAATGAGAGCCACTACAAAGCCTTAGTAAGTAGCACGCTACGTATCAAAGTCTGGACATTTATGACTTTAGCCAAAATTTATGGAGAAGTTGTATGGGTAGATAAACCAATGGATTCACTCAGAGATCTGTCAAAATTTACAAAGCTAAATCTAGATGAGACAATGATAGCTTGCAAAAATTTGTTAGATATTGGCTATGATAACATAGATGGTACTTATGAAACAGCATGGAAAGATTGGGTCGATCCTGATACAGACCTAGCAAATAGCCAATACCGTCGTTGGGACATGATGACACCTCCCTATTATGCATTATATGGAGAAATTTGTCTATGGCTAGGCAGATACCAGCAATGCATCAATGTGCTACTAAAAGAAATGAATAACAACTTTGCTAGCACTAACAATACCTCTATCGCTTTTTTGCGTAACGATATGCTATTTAGCCATTACAGCAATTTCTTCAATAACGAAACTCCGTATGACTATGAGTCTGCGTCAGCTATAATGTATGATTACCAAAATAGACAAACGAACAGATTATTAAAACATTTCGATTCTGATTATCCAAATAAATATTGGTTAGCGCCTGCTGATGTTGCAGTTAACCGTTTCACTGATAATGATTTTGACCCGCTAGGCAGTAAGACCCAGGACTTCCGAATGAACTCAACCGTCAGTGAATACAATGGGAAATGGGTAATCTGTAAGTTCCGTCCAATATCTAATCCTGTACGAACAGCATATAGAGATGACGTGTTTGTATACACCTATCGTGGTGCAGATCTTTATTTCATGCTTGCAGAAGCTTATAATCAGTTGGGAAAAAGATATGTAGTTGATGCGTTGATCAATAGAGGAGTGAATGCTTATATTAGTGAATTCAATGCTGATGCTGAAGGAACACTTTCTGGAGATTGGTTTGGAATTACTCCTCACTGGACAAATAGCAGTACTATATATCATTTCTCAAACGGTACCACCAAGATTAGTAATCGTAAGTACGGAGACAGAGGTATTAGAGGCATTGAAACAAGCTACAGTAACATGGGAGCACGTACATTCTCATCGGATGCACGAAGTAATGATGAAGAAATTTTGAAAGAGATGATGCTGGAAATGGCATGTGAAGGGAAAGTATATCCTGCAATGATCCGTATGGCCAAACGCTATAATGACAACAGCATTATGGCCAAATACATCTCTGAAAAATATGAAAAGACAGGCAATGCTGGAGAAATCCGCTCAAAAATTATGAAGGGTGACTATTTTATAAAATGGAACCTAGGTGTAGAATGAAACTAAAATTTGTTTCAAGATAAAAGAATGGCTGTCCAATAGAATTATTTCTTACGGACAGCCATTTTTCCTAACCAGCAATCTTATAAAAACCTTAAACAATAGTTCTTTCCTCTTTCAACAAATGTCGATATTCAGTAGGAGTATATCCTGTATACTTCTTAAATGCACAGTAAAAATTCTCAGTCGTATTATAGTTAAGTATATATAGAAGCTCTTTCACCGACAGATTAGTAGTAACTAACAATTCCTTAACCTTTTCAATTTTTTGATTCTGCATATATTTTGCCGGCGAACATCCCGTATAATCTTTAAACAACTTACGAAACCAAGAATAGCTTATATTCAATGACGCAGCCAACTCTCGTAAATCCAAGTCTACATAAACATTTTCCTTCATTACGATCTTTGCCTGTTCTATCTTTTGCTCATTTATATCACAAACCAGCGGTTCTTCTATCGACTGTAATTGAGACATAACTAGCCCCATCATATGTAATACAATTCCCGACAAATATTGCTGAGTAAATGCATTTCTATTACGAGCCACCTCAAGAGCCCGCATAAATAGAGACACAAGTTCCTCACAAAAACCAATTTCTAGAAGCTTACTCTGTCCGTCCAAGAAAGAGTGCCCTATCAATCTCTTAATGACCTCTCCTTGAAAACCAATATAATATTCGCTCCAACCGGTTTTGGAAGAAGGACAGTAAGAATGCCATTGCCCAGGAACAATCCAAAATAAGGTTCCCCCCTTTACTTTAATACCTTCTTTATTTTTATCTTCAAAAAAATCTCCGTTTCCATCGGTGATATAGACCAGTTGATACTCGTTCAACACTCGTCCATTCCGAACATTAAAGAAATAGCCATTCGGATGATCTTTGGGTGGATATGCCATGTCAGGGCAAACCTTTTGTCGCCCTACCGAGTTCACCCATACTCCATAAGAATAGTCAGAGCCATCAACATTATTTAAATATTGTATATTCGGCTTTACACCTTGAGTCAGGTCTGTTCCTGCTCCACTAGTTTGCTTCTGAACATTAAAATAAGGTTTAGCATCAGATAGCGTTCCGGAAAAAAGAAGTTCGTGTCTCATAGTCATTAATTTATTTCGAGGATAAAAGTAGTGCAACTTTGACTCTGCAACAATAACAAGATGTACAATTGCCTACAGAATCGTACCAATTTATTAAGGTTCATATAGAAGGAAATTCAGGTGTACAGAAGTATATGAATATACCAATATTTATATCTTAAACAGCTTCCGTATTAAAGGAAGCAAACTTATCTTTGTCAGCATATGCATTTCAACCTAGAATCAAAGACTATTCATTGATAACAATAATTAAATAAAAATGAGATCGATTGTTTTATTAACAGCCTTCTGTTGCTATTTATCCACCTTTGCTCAAAACCATTTCCCAGATGGAAAAATAATTCCTGATTGGTTCAACAAAAACACAATAGCGAACATTGACGGACTTGGGACAAAGTACCGAATTACTGAATATGGCGTTGCGAATGACAGCACATTACTGCAAACCGAAAAAATTCAGCATATTATAGACAAAGCAAGCCTTAATGGTGGTGGTGTCATTATCATCCCAAAAGGCACATATCTGAGTGGTGCTCTTTTCTTTAAACCAGGAACCCATCTTCACTTAGAAAAGAATGCCGTGCTGAAAGGTAGCGATGATATTGCCAATTTCCCTATAATTGAAACACGTATGGAAGGGCAAAGTCTAAAATATTTTTCAGCCCTGATCAATGCAGATAAAGTTAATGGGTTTACACTTTCGGGACAAGGGACCATTGACGGGAATGGAAAAAGATATTGGAGGTCATTTTGGCTACGACGCAGTGTAATCCCTAAATGTACAAATATGGACGAGCTACGCCCCAGGTTGATTTACATATCGCATAGTAATAATGTGCAACTATCAGGAGTTCGTCTCATCAACTCGCCTTTTTGGACAACCCACCTATACAAATGTAAGCAAGTTAAACTATTAAACTTATATATCTATTCTCCCTCAGCTCCTATCAAAGCGCCAAGCACAGATGCCATTGACATTGATGCGTGTGAGAATATCCACGTGAAGGGCTGCTATTTATCGGTCAACGATGATGCTATAGCTATGAAAGGCGGCAAGGGACCTTGGGCAGACAAAGATGCAAACAATGGAAGAAACAACAATATCATCATTGAAGATTGTACATTCGGTTTCTGTCACGGCGTTCTGACTTGTGGAAGTGAGTCGATACTGAATCAAAACATTATCCTTCGACGCTGCAAAATAGATAAAGCCAAACGGTTATTATGGTTAAAAATGCGCCCAGACACACCTCAACGCTATGAAAACATTCTAGTTGAAGATATACAGGGAAATGCTCAGGTCTTTTTATATGTGGCTCCATGGAAACAATTTTACGACTTAAAAGACCGAAAAGATATGCCCATATCCTACTCCACAGGCATTACCATGCGTAATATTGATCTCGATTGTGAAGTTTTCTTTGGTGTACAGAAGTCCAATCAATATAAGCTTTCAAACTTCAATTTTGAAAACTTAAATATCAGAGCTCAAAAAGACAAGATAGACAAAAGTGTAATCAATGGATTGACACTAAAGAACGTTAAGCTTAATCAGACAGTTATTCAATAGACTATAATAGACTTTTAATCAACCTTTTTATATCATGAAACGAATATACACAATGACTTTTGTATACCTGCTCCTTTTACTTTTCTCTGTAAAAAGCTATGCAGACATACAACTACCGGCTATCATTTCCGACAATATGGTATTGCAAGAGAACACAATGGTTCGCATTTGGGGAAAAGCAGATCCAGGAGAAAAAATAGCGATAAAAACGTCGTGGGAAAGAAAAAAGCATAAAGTAACGACTACTGATAGCGGACATTGGGAAATTTACCTTCAAACTCCCGCCGCCATTACAAATCAGTCCTTAAGCATCGAAGGTGACAATAAGATTCATATTCAGAACATACTGATAGGTGAAGTTTGGCTTTGCACAGGACAATCGAATATGGAATTTCCAGTAGCACATAATCCGGCTGTGAAGTGGAAAAACGGTATGCTAAATGAAGATGAAGAGATGAAAGATGCAGATTTTCCCGAAATACGTCTGTTTCATGTTGAACATCAGCTTGCTCCGGAGGGAGAGCTAGATCATTGTTCCGGACAATGGGTGGTGTGTAACCGAGAAAACCTAAAAGACTTTTCTGCCATCGGATTTGTGTTCGGACGCAAACTGCATAAAGAACTTCATGTCCCCATCGGATTAATCCAATCAACTTGGGGAGGTACCCATGCAGAATCATGGACCAGCATGAAAGTTATGGAAAACAATCCCTTATATGCTGATGTCTTAGAAGATTTTGCTTTAGACAAAGTGAAACAAGAAAAAAGCAAATGCAAAGTTCCAGCGACCTTATGGAATGGTATGATTGCCCCCATAAAAGGCTACACAGTAAAAGGAAATATTTGGTACCAAGGCGAATCCAACTCTATACGCTATCAAAAATATCAGGAAGTATTCACTAACCTCATTCATAGTTGGAGAAAAGAATGGAAACAGGAAGATATGCCATTCTACTTTGTGCAAATCGCTCCTCAATACAAACAACCCGCGGGTATTCGTGAAGCACAGCTCAAAACTTGGCAAAGCGGAATTGAACACATCGGTATGGTCGTCATCACAGATGCCGCAGATTCAACAAACATCCATCCTCGCAATAAGGTTGTCCCTGGAGAGCGCTTAGCTGCTTGGGCCTTAGCTAAACAGTATCATAAAAACTATGCTTACTCTGGACCACTTTATAAATCCATGCAAACAAAAGATGGAGTCGTCACTCTTTGTTTCGATTATGCAGAGGACGGATTAGAAACGCCAAACAATCAACCGGTAAAAGGATTCTTCATCGCTGGAAACGATGCTCGTTTTCATCCAGCCGAAGCAAAGATTATTGGGAATAGCATTCAGCTATCTTCCCCCTTTGTGCCCAATCCTACAGCTGTTCGCTACGGATATGGTACCTTTTTCAGGGTGAACCTTTATAACAAAGCAGGATTCCCAGCAGTTCCTTTCCGTACAGATTCATTTCCAACTGATACTTACTATCGACTATTTGCCGATTCTGAGATGCGTCGTTTCCCCAAAGCTTGGCAGTTAGATCATGGGAAGCATTTGTTTTTTGGTTATGCGCAAGGTGTAGGTTGTTGCGCTATGCTTCAAATGTGGAAAAAGACAGGTGAAGAACGTTATTTTAACTATGTAAAAGAGTGGGCTGATTCCTTAATCAACGATAAAGGAGAGATTCATTTATATAAAAAAGAAACTTATAATCTTGATTTCATCAATCCGGGCAAGGTGCTTTTTGACCTATACAAAGAGACTAAAGACAAGAAGTACAAATTAGCGATTGAAAATCTAATAGACCAATTAAAGAAACAACCTCGCACATCAGATGGCGGATATTGGCATAAAAAAATATATCCCTATCAGATGTGGTTGGATGGGTTATATATGGCTTCTCCATTCATGGCGCAGTATGGCCTAGAATTTCAACATCCAGAATGGATCGATGAGGCCGTAAAGCAATTTGCTCTATGCCACCAACATACTTACGATGCAAAAACCGGGCTTTATTATCATGCTTGGAATGAAGATAAAAGTCAACGCTGGGCAAATCCAGAAACCGGACAGTCTCCGAACTTTTGGGGTAGAAGTATTGGTTGGTGGTTCATGGCACTAGTAGATGCTTTAGACTATATTCCACAAGACCACCCCGGATATTCCAATATGATTGAATGGATAAAGGGGCTGGCAGAGACTCTTCCTAAATATCAAGATAAAAACGGACTATGGTATCAAGTCATCGATCAACCTAATCGCGATGGAAACTTCCCTGAGGCATCTGTTACTTCACAATGCATGTACGCTTATGCCAAAGCTGTAAACAAGGGATATATAGCTCCAAAGTATCGTGAAATAGCTGAGAAAGCCTTCAAAGGAATTTGCAACAAACTTTTAATTCCTAATGCTGACGGAACATTGACTCTAAGTAGATGTTGCCAAGTTGGGGGACTAGGTGGAAATCCTTACCGCGACGGAAGTTTTGAATATTATATAGGAGAAAAGATGAGAGACAATGACGCTAAAGCAACAGGACCTTTCATTATGGGATGCATTGAATTAAATCATTAAAAAAACAACTATGAATCGACCAACACTACTTTTTTATATTCTCGCGTTTACCACATTAAGTTCAGCATCAGCGCAGACCAAACTAGATGCTAAAGGAGCTGCGCTCAAAATTGCTGATCGGATATTAAGTTCTACTACTTATGATTTTAAAGATACACAAACCGGGAAGATTTATTCTTCAGTAAAAGATTTACCTCTTTCGATGAGCGTAAAAGTGAACTGTAAATATAATAATTGGCATTATACAAATGGGGTGACGCACATCGCGTTATTAGAGTTAGCCGATAAAACCGGGCACAAAGAATACGAAGCCTATGTAAAAAAGAATATGGACTTTGTATTCAATGAAGGTAATTTGCCTTTTTTTCGCAAGCAATATGAAAAAGCATTTAAAGAAGGTGGATGGAATGCCGTTCGTAAATACAGCTGGCACATGATCTTTCGAGGAAAACGCCTTGATGATAATGGGCCGATGGCAGCCAGCCTCATCGACTTACAGAAACATTGCCCCAGCCAGTCTTTTGTAAACTACATCAACGAGACAGCCGATCATCTAAAATATGCAGAACCTCGTTTGAAAGATGGAACTATTGCTCGTATCTGGCCCCATGAAAACACAATATGGGCTGACGACGCTTTCATGGCTATCTCATTTTTATCGCGAATGGGAACATTTACAGGAGACAATAGCTATTTTACAGATGCAGCAACACAAGTCCTAAATTATAATAAGTACCTCTGGTGTCCAGAAAAGAACATATACTATCACTGCTACCATACAGACAACAAAGAGCATGGGGTAGCTCATTGGAGCAGAGCCAATGGCTGGGTGTTTATGGCTCAAGCAGATCTTTTAAGTAGAATGCCTAAAGACCATCCGATGCGTGAGGCGGTACTACAAAATTTCCGCCAACAAGCTAGTGGCGTTGCTCGCTATCAGGGAAAGAACGGACTGTGGCATCAATTATTAGATAAAGAAGATTCTTACGAAGAGATTACCGGCACTGCCATGTTTGTATTCGGGATGGCACGTGGAGTAAAAGAAGGTTGGTTACATCCAGACTTTATTTATGTAGCGCAACAAGGACTCAAAGGGATTCTCTCTAAAATCACCGATCAAGGAGACGTAACATCAATATGCGTAGGTACAGGAATCATGCCCTCTATAGCCTATTATTACAATCGTCCAACGCAAGAGAACGACCCGATGGGTGAAGGGCCGGTACTTCGCGCTTTAATTGAAATGATCGATGCTCCTAAGTATACGGAGATTAAAGCTGAAACCCAGTATGACAAAATTACAATTAGAAAGAAATAGCAAAACAGAGATATAATGATGGAAAACAACAAGATTCATTCGCTAAAGAAATATGCCATGGCGGTATGTTGTATTTGTTGCGTACCTTTATCTACACAGATATACGCTCAACTGAATAGGATAGGAGACTTTATAGAATCAGCCCCCCGAACAGATAAGCTTCAAAATGCCAGAACGCTTCAATACCACCCAGATCAAGGAGAGTTTGTTTGTGTCAACGGGAAAAATCGATATACTCGTGCGCTATATGGCACTCATAGTCCTTTTCGTGTGGAAACGAGTGACCGACCGGTATTTGCCTTCTACAACAATGGATTGGGAGGAAATATTAGCTTTAAAATTATGTTGCAAGATGGCACTGAACTCCCACTAGACCGTACGGAGTATTGTGAATCGCGATATACTGCAGGCAAACGTACCTATCACCTTACCGACCCATCATGGGGAAAGGGTGAACTACGAATCACGGTAATGGCACTTGCCGATTCTGATGGCGCCATTTGGCGCTTTTCAGCGACAAACATGCCTCGGAGAGCCAAACTCCTATGGCAACATGGCGGAGCAACAGGTAAGCGTTTAAGCCGGAATGGAGACATGGGAGTTGACCCTGTGGATTGTTTTGAACTGCCACTGGGGGCGAACGACTTAGTCACCGGAGAATTACCTCTGCAAAAAGAAGCCTATTTAATTCGTAGCTCAAGTGAAGAAAAGATGAATGAGCGCAAGGCCTATGAAAAAGCAGAAGCTGCTTCGCAAGCTCTCGCATCGCGCTTAGTTATCGAGACACCTGATCCTTATCTCAACACCGTTGGAGGAGCATTAGTCGCTGCAGCGGATGGAATCTGGGATGGGCAAGTTTGGCTTCATGGAGCCATTGGCTGGCGTATGCCGTTGAGCGGATGGCGGGCAGCGTATACAGGCGATGCTTTGGGATGGCATGATCGTGCACGAACGCATTTCGATGCGTATGCTGCCAGCCAAGTCACCGATGTTCCCAATACTATTCCACACCCCGCCCAAGATTCTGCATTGAATCTAGCACGCTCCGTCAAGAAATGGGGTACCCCGCAATATAGTAACGGATATATTTGCCGTAATCCGCAACGCAACAACCAAATGCACCATTACGACATGAACCTTTGCTACATTGACGAACTACTTTGGCATTTCAATTGGACCGGTGATACAGCTTATGTACGCAAAATGTGGCCGGTAATCACTCGGCACCTTGCGTGGGAGAAACTCAATTTTGATCCAGACAACGATGGTCTGTATGATGCTTATGCCTGTATCTGGGCAAGTGATGCATTGTATTATAACAGTGGAGCCGTTACTCATTCTTCAGCTTACAACTATCGTTCAAATAAAATGGCTGCTTTTCTTGCTACACTCATTGGTGAATCCCCTATCCCCTATCAGCAAGAAGCCGATAAGATACTCAAAGCTATGAATGCACGACTTTGGATGCGCGACAAGGGTTGTTGGGCAGAATATCAGGATTTTATGGGACATCGCCGTCTCCATGAAAGCCCTGCTGTATGGACTATTTATCACGCGCTCGACAGTGATGTAGCCGATCCTTTCCAAGCTTATCAGGCAACACGTTACATTGATACACAAATTCCTCATATCCCAATCAATGCTGACGGACTAGAAAGTGGATATGCAACCATTTCCACAACAAACTGGTTGCCCTATTCATGGAGTATCAACAATGTAGCTTTTGCCGAAGTGATGCACACCGCCCTTTCTTACTTTCAAGCCGGACGACCCGAAGAAGCTTACAAGTTGATGAAAAGTTCATTCCTTGATGGTATGTATCTTGGGAATAGTCCCGGTAATTTTGGGCAAATAAGCTATTATGATGCTGCACGTGGAGAATGTTACCGCGACTTTGGAGACCCGATTGGGGTAGCTTCCCGCTTATTAATTCAAGGTTTATTCGGCATTAAACCAGATGCGCTTAGAAATAAATTCACCATCCGTCCAGGATTCCCTCAAAAATGGGACAAAGCCTCTATCTCCTCACCCGACGTTGCTTATCGCTTCGTCCGAAAGGGGAAGACGGATACTTATCAGATTGAACAACATTTCAAAACACCGCTGGCTCTAGCTCTTGAAGTGAATGCTACACATGACAAAATTCATTCGGTGAAAGTGAATGGAGTGGAAACCCACTGGCATTTAGTAGAAGCCGCTGCGGGATACCCAGTTATTGCCATTCCTGCGACTGCTATGAAGGATGCAAACATAGAAATTATATGGGAAGGAAATGCATTGATGGCTGTGCCAGCCGAAATAACACCAACAGCATCGGGCAACATCAACTTCACTGCCAAGCAGGAAGCCTCTTTCAGTAAAACGTACGACCCACAAGGGGTGCTCACTGAGACAAAAACGGATTCTCATTCCCTATCAGCTGAAGTGACAACTAAGCCCGGGCATCATACTTTCTTTCTCCGCATAAAGCAAGGACAAATGGAGTGGTGGCAACCGATTAACATAAATGTGCCGAAAGCTTCGACAGAAAATAAGGTTCTTCCATTCTCACAAGTAGAATCATCGAAATGTCGCACAGTCAAGATGGATACATTGCTTAATGCTAAAGTGACAGATCTTTTTGAAAATAAATATCTATCACCTCGATCTCCATACACCACTTTGCAACTTCCAACACAAGGAATAGGCGAATGGTGTCATCCTAAACTTACTGCTGAGATAGATGATTCGGGACTGCGTTCACTGGTACATGATAGTCTGCTATCAACTAAATTAGGTGTAGCCTTCCGTACATCAGCTAAGGGCAATAACATTGCGTTTACCTCATTATGGGATAATTATCCGGATAGTTTATGCATTCCCCTTTCCGGACAAGCAACTCATGCTTATCTGCTAATGGCTGGAACCACGAATCATATGCAATGTCACATTGCAAACGGAGTCATTCGCACGTACTACACAGATGGAACGTCAGACTCTCTTGAACTGGTGAACCCAGATAACTGGTGTCCTATTGAACAAGATTTCTATGTTGATAATCTTGCATTTAAAGCACCCTCTCCCCGTCCCTACCGTATCCACCTGAAAACAGGAAAGGTGAGCAATGATCTGGGGAAAGAACTAGATATAAAAGGGGTATACGGACGAGCGATTGAAGGAGGAGCCGGTGTCTTATTAGATATACCGTTGAATCCTTCTAAGGAATTAAGCCATCTGACATTAGAGACACTCTCCAATGATGTAGTCATTGGGATTATGGCAATAACACTTCAAAAATAAAAATAACCAAAAGAATGATGCAAATGAATTCGAAAACATTCACTATCCTAATCTTATGTTTAATGATGGGCACTGCGCGTGCTAATCCGGTTGATATTGATAAAGCATTCAAAGAGAGTGCCAAAATAGAGAAACAGATTAAACGTACTTCTTTTCCGAAGCGAACATATCTCATAACAGACTTTGGTGCAAAAGCAGACAATGAATCTGAACCTTGCCACGAGGCGATCAATCAAGCGATCCTCGAATGTAGTTTAGCAGGAGGAGGAACGGTAGTTGTTCCTAAAGGAACCTTCTACACCGGTCCCATTACATTGAAAAGTAATGTTAACTTTCACGTAGAAGAGGGAGCCGTACTTAAATTTTCTACCGACCAAAGTCTGTATTTCCCAGCTGTGTTGACTCGATGGGAAGGAATAGACTGCTACAACGCACACCCATTAATTTATGCTTATGGAGAAACGAATATTGCTATCACAGGCAAAGGCGTTATCGACGGACAAGGTGCAAATGAGAATTGGTGGGCCATGTGTGGAGCAGCTAAATTTGGCTGGAAAGAGGGAATGGTAGCCCAACGTAATGGCGGGCGCGAACGTTTGCTCATGTATGGGGAAACCTCTACACCGGTATACAAAAGAATAATGAAACCGGAAGATGGTATGCGCCCTCAGCTACTCAACCTGCATTCTTGCAACACCATATTGATAGAAGATGTCACCTTGCTAAATTCTCCATTTTGGGTCATTCACCCTCTATTCTGTGAAAGCCTCATCGTACGTGGAGTGAAGGTGTATAATCGAGGACCTAATGGAGATGGTTGCGATCCTGAATCGTGCAAAAACGTATTGATAGAAAATTGCCTCTTCGACACCGGAGACGACTGCATCGCTATCAAATCGGGACGAAACGAAGATGGGCGCAAATGGAATATCCCAAGTGAAAACATCATTGTACGTGGCTGCAAAATGAAAAATGGGCATGGCGGAGTAGTAGTCGGAAGCGAAATATCCGGTGGATACCGCAATCTCTTCGTAGAAGACTGTGAGATGGATAGTCCAGAGTTAGATCGCGTCATTCGCATCAAAACCAGCACCTGCCGAGGAGGACTTATAGAGAATGTCTATGTAAGAAATATCACTGTAGGGCAATGTCGAGAAGCCGTTCTTCGAATAAACCTACAATACGAAAACAGAGAAAAATGCAAACGTGGATTTGATCCTGTTGTTCGCAACGTACATTTAAAGAATGTCACTTGCCAGAAAAGTAAATTTGGAGTATTGATCATTGGATTAGATGATGATGAACATGTCTCCAATATCAGTGTGGAAGATTCTCACTTCAACAATGTGGCTAAAGGGACAAATGATATAAAAGGAGCCAAGGATGTAGTCTTCAAAAATCTCTATATTAACGGTGAGTTAGTGAAATAGGGAAATTGATTAGTGCTTATCGATTTTTTAATAATCACTCAAAGAAAGAAGTATGCCAATGCGCCTTACAAATGCTGTATGCGCATTGGTATACTTCTACTATTTTTCACCAATTACCATCGTTGATTGGTGTATCTCGGAACTCATACAGGATGGAGTGCAACCTACAAAGCAATTCTTACATCCGTGTGCGCACACTATTTGGATTATTTTATTATATTTGTTCCAAATTCACAATTAATAGAGATACTATGATAAAACACAGACTTTTGTTAGTAATCTTTCTTCTTAGTTTGTTTTTACAAAATGCTTACTCTAATATTGAGCTAACTGCCAAGCAAATGAGAACAAGCGATGGATTACCAAGCAACTCAGTGCGCTATGTTTATCAAGATAGCAAAGGCTTTTTATGGTTGGGTACACTTAATGGGTTGACCCGTTATGATGGAAACTCCTTTCTCACCTACCAACTAAACACAAATTCAGGCAAGCAACTCTCGCTGGCCGATAACCGAATCAACTACCTTACAGAAGATAAAAATGGATTTCTTTGGATAGGCACAGTGCCCGAATTATACAGTTGCTATGATTTACAAAAAGCCTCTTTTGTAGATTTCACGGGCAATGGTGAACATGAACAAAATTATTCAAGCCTCTTTACTGCTTTCAATGGCGATGTTTGGCTCTGGCATAAAGGTAACGGAGCTAGACAAATTATCTGTAACAAGGATCGATCAATGACTTCTGTTACTTACAAAACGGAAAATGGAAATCTACCTAGTAACCGAGTGAGGTTTATCAATGAGGATGCCACAGGTTGCATCTGGATTGGCACACAAAAAGGACTGGTATACGTCCGCAACGGCAAAGTTAAGTTTGTGGACCGAGTGATGGATTTTGCTTATTCATTTGCCTACAAACAAGACATGTATTTTCTAACGCGGGATGGGAAAATATATAATTATAATCACCAATCGAAAACATTCACTCATCAAGCGTCACTTCCCGACGCTGCCGGACATACCTCTTCTAGCGGACATTTGTACCTAAAAGACCAATGGATCATCTTCACGTCTACAGGCACTTATCGGTTTAACTTTCAGACGCATAAAGTCGATATATTCAAAGAGCTAAACATACAAAATGGCCGAGTGATGCGTGATAATCGCGATAATTATTGGGTGTACAATCACTCAGGGCGCATCTACTATATCCTCTCTGAGACAGGGAAAATGAAAGCGTTTCAATTATTCCCGGAAGAACAAGTGAACTATATTGACTTAGAGCGCTACCATGTGGTGCACGACAATAGAGGAATAATCTGGATATCCACTTATGGGAACGGTTTATTTGCCTATAATATTGCCGAGGATCAAATGGAACATTTTGTTGCAAATCCCAATAGCACCTCTCCTATCACCTCAGATTTCATCCTTTATCTGATGGAAGATAAATCAGGAGGAGTCTGGGCCAGCTCTGAGTTCTCGGGATTATCTCGTATCTCTATATCTAACACGGGTATTACCCGCCTTTTCCCAGGAAACGAACATGTCTATGATCGTTCGAACACCGTCCGACTGTTAAGAAGAATGTCTGAAGGAGAAATATGGGCAGGAACATTAAAAGGGGGTATGCATCATTATGACATCAACCTTGAAGCGAAAACGGATCATAAAAGCGTGCAATATAACGTATATGCTATTGCTGAAGACAAACATCAGAAAATATGGTTAGGCACCCGTGGAGATGGATTAAAAATTGGAGATACTTGGTATAAACCTAATGCAAATGACCCTACGGCTCTCTCGCAGCGAAACATCTTTTCCCTTTTACGTGACAGCAAAGACCGCATGTGGGTAGGAACATTTGGTGGAGGCTTAAACTTGGCAGAAGAAATGGCCAATGGGAAATATAAATTCCGCCAGTTCTTCCAGCAAAAATACGGATTAAGAATGGTCAGAGTGATGGCTGAAGATGAGCGAGGAATGATTTGGATCGGTACCGGAGAAGGTATCTGTATTTTCAATCCCGATTCGTTGATGGCAGATCCCAATAACTTCCACCTTTTCAGTTACACGAATGGAAACTTCTGTAGCAATGAAATCAGATGTCTTTTTCGCGATAGTAAGGGACAAATGTGGGTGGGCACATCAGGAGCTGGTTTAAATCGGTGTGAGCCATCCGACGATTATAGTACGCTGAAATATGAACATTTTGGCACTTCTGAGGGCTTGGCTAATGATATGGTTCAAGCTATTCTGGAAGATAAATCGGGGCAACTTTGGGTAGGCACAGAATATGGTATCTCAAGGTTTAACCCACAAAACCATTCGTTCGAAAACTATTATTTCTCTTCGTATATTCTAGGGAATGTGTACAGTGAGAATAGCGCTTGCCATGGAGAAGATGGGAAACTGATCTTCGGAACAAGCTATGGGCTAACGATGATTGACCCTGCAAACATCCCCAACCGAAAATCTTCCTGGCCGGTAGTGATCACTAATTTATTCATTAATGGTACCCAGATGAACCCGGATATGCCAGACTCACCTTTAACGAAGTCGCTTGCCTACACCGACGAGATTACGTTGAAGCATTTTCAAAATTCACTCAAGCTCGATTTCTCTACTCTCGATTATTCGAGCGGACAAATTAAGTACATGTACTGGCTCGAAAATTATGACAAAGGTTGGAGCGCCCCTTCTCGCATCAGTTTTGCTTCATACAAATATTTAAATCCGGGAGTGTATACCCTACATGTCAAGTCGTGCGACAGCAGTGGAATATGGAGCGACAATGAAACGACTCTGAAAATAGTTGTAAAGCCTCCGTATTGGAGAACGAACTGGGCTATGGCCGCATACGGTATTTTACTTTTACTGGCGCTGTACCTTACCTATCGCACCATACGCAAAATAAATCGCTTAAGCAATCGTATTAACATTGAGAAACAACTGACCGAATACAAGCTAGTCTTTTTTACCAACATCTCTCATGAATTCCGCACACCACTAACTCTGATACAAGGAGCAATAGAGAAGATGCAGCATATCAAGAATATGCCACGTGAATCGTCTCATCCGCTGAAGATCATGAATAAAAGTACGCTGAGAATGCTGCGGTTGATCAATCAGTTGCTGGAATTCCGCAAAATGCAGAACAACAAGTTAATGCTTTCACTGGAAGAGACAGACGTCATCGCTTTCCTTTATGAGATATTCCTAAGCTTCGGTGACGTAGCAGAACAGAAAAAAATGGATTTCCAATTCTATTCCTCTGTCCCTGCATATAAGATGTTTATTGACAAAGAGAAACTCGACAAGATCACATACAATCTTCTCTCCAATGCATTTAAGTATACCCCTTCAAAGGGCACAGTCCACTTATCTGTGAGCATAGACGACATCAAGAATCTATTGTTGATTCAGGTTTCTGATACAGGAGTTGGAATTCCTAAAGAGAAGCAAGGAGAATTGTTCAAGCGCTTCATGCAAAGTAATTTCTCGGGCGATAGCATCGGAGTTGGACTACATTTGAGCCATGAATTAACTCAAGTTCATAAAGGTTCCATCGAATACAAGGAAAATGAAAAGGGAGGATCAATCTTTACCGTTTCTATACCGACTTCCGAATCGGCTTACGAAGAAAAAGATTTCTTAGTTCCGGACAACATTCTGCTTAAAGAGTCTGATCAACTAGTGCGTCATTTAGACGAACTTCCAGAGGAACTCCCTGAACCGGAAAAACTAAACCAACCTTTAAACAACCGTAAGATCTTGATCATCGAAGATGACGATGACATCAGAGACTTTCTCCAAGGAGAAATAGGTTTTTATTTTGAAGTGGAAGTGGCTCCTGACGGTATCTGCGGACTGGAAAAGGCACGAGTATACGAGCCTGATTTGATTGTTTGTGACGTCTTGATGCCAGGAATGAATGGCTATGAGGTGACTAAAAAGCTAAAGTCTGACTTTACAACTAGTCATGTCCCTATCATTCTGCTAACAGCGTTAAGCACTCCAGACAAACACATGGAAGGCATAGAAGCTGGAGCTGATGCCTATATCACCAAGCCATTTAGTATCAAGCTATTATTAGCCCGCATATTCCGATTAATTGAACAACGCGAAAGATTACAGGTGAAATTCTCAGGTGAACCGGGGATCATTCAAACGGCTATCTGTTCTACCGATCAAGACAAAGCTTTTGTTGAGAAATTAGCTCTCATTCTAGAGCAAAACATAACACGTCCTGATTTCTCTATTGACGAATTTGCCCAACAGATGAAATTAGGTAGAACGATCTTCTACAAAAAGCTACGCGGTGTGACTGGATATTCGCCCAACGAATATCTACGCATTATCCGAATGAAGAAAGCCGCGAAGTTATTATTATCAGACGACAATCTGACTGTAGCCGAAATTGCTTATAAAGTGGGAATCAATAACCCATTTTATTTCAGTAGGTGCTTTAAGCTCCAGTTCGGTGTGACTCCTTCAGCGTATAAACGTGGAGAAAGAAACGAAAACGGTGAAAATGAAGAGGATGAAAACGAAGAAGAATCTTAAAGATTCCGACATATTCCATAGTTCTTGTATCATTTTTACTATCTGAATCGTAACGAAAACAGATACCTTTACGCCATATTAACCCTAAAGTGCGGAATGAGCATGAAAAATAAACCAAATGATATGTTGACTTTTGTGAAGAAAATAGGAACGATCACGACAGTAATAACCGGAGTGCTTGTAACAGCATGCAGCACAACCCACAATGAGCCTATTGACCGCCAAGCACTTGTGGCACGAAATAATCCGCAAATTACTGCCTTCGATTCGTTAGCATCACTATCGGTAGGAAATGGAGAATTTGCCTTTACTGTCGATGCTACCGGATTGCAAACTTTTCCGGTTGAATGCTCGGCGGGCATACCTTTAGGAACGCAAAGCCAATGGGGATGGCATAGCTTTGATAATCCCAAGAATCTAAGACCGGAAGAGGCTTTGAAAGAGTATGATTTCGGACATGGACACAAAGAGCTTTATGCCACACAATTCAAAGAAGAAGGACGAGCCAAAGAAGCATCCAACTGGTATCGTGAAAATCCGCATCGACTACATTTGGGAATCATTGGATTTGAGCTTGGCAATGAAGCTGATCCGCAGCAAATCACGGACATCCACCAGGAGTTGGACATGTGGAAAGGTGAAATAAAAAGCCATTTCAACTATAAAGGTGCAAACTTTGATGTTAAAACGCTGTGCCATCCTCAACAAGACATGGTGGCTGTTGAGATCGAATCTAAATCACACGCCGGAATTAAATTTCGTTTCCCCTACCCAACAGGAGGACATTGTGATGATGCCTGCAATTGGGATGCGGACGATAAACATCGAACAACTCTAATTAGTGAAACCAAGCAGAGTGCTATTCTTAAAAGAGAAATTGATGATACTACCTACTATGTTACGATCTCTTGGAAAGGAAATGCCAAACTCAATGAGAAGAGAAAAAACTACTTCGTTTTGGTTCCGCAAGATGACAAATTCTCGTTCACTTGTCTATTCACCCCCAACAATAACCCAACTGAAACTATATCAACAGCAAGCACAGAACAAGCTTCTACAAAATATTGGGAAGATTTCTGGACCAAGGGTGCAGCTGTAGACTTCTCTAAATGCACCGATGTGCGGGCTAAAGAACTTGAACGAAGAGTGGTATTGAGCCAATATCTGCTTGCCATTCAATGTGCTGGTAGTACTCCTCCACAAGAGACAGGGCTTACTTATAACTCATGGTTCGGCAAGTTTCATTTGGAAATGATCTGGTGGCATCAGGCACAGTTTGCCCTATGGAATAGAGCAGAATTGCTCGACCGTACACTGGGTTGGTATGAGAAAGTGGAGCCTGTTGCTAGAGAAATAGCTCGTCGACAAGGATTCGACGGTGTACGCTGGATGAAAATGACTGATCCGAGTGGAACGGAAGCACCCTCCAAAGTTGGTAGCTTTCTAATCTGGCAACAACCGCATCTCATTTATTTAGCCGAACTGCTCTATCGAAGTGCACCCGAGAATAAAGAGGTCATTGAGAAGTATGGCAAACTGGTGGAAGAAACTGCCGAATTCATGTATTCTTTCGCCTCTTACGACACCCTCGACGGACGCTATATCTTGAAAGGAGCCATTCCAGCACAAGAGACACTACGTGCTGCCGAAACGGTGAATCCACCATTTGAACTTTCTTATTGGCATTTCGCCATGAAAGTGGCGCAAGAATGGCGCGTACGACGAGGATTACAGCGCAATCTTCAGTGGGATGAGATGATTGATAAACTTTCTCCGCTTGCCTACAATGAGGATCATCTATATCTAGCCGCAGAAACTGCTACAGATACCTATAAAGACATCCGTTTCACTTCAGACCACATGGCAGTATTAGGGTCTGTTGGTATCTTGCCTATGAACAAACTGATTAGGGAAGATTATATGAAAAACACCTTGCACTGGATCTGGGACAACTGGAACTGGGGAAAAACATGGGGATGGGATTATCCGATGACTGCTATGAATGCTGCACGAATGGGCGAGCCTGATAAAGCTGTAGGTGCCTTATTAATGGATAAACGTACGAATACCTACCTTGTGAATGGACATAACTACCAAGACGCACGTCTACGAGTTTATTTACCGGGTAATGGAGGTCTTCTGACTGCTGTGGCAATGATGTGTGCCGGTTGGGATGGATGTAAGGAACATAACCCTGGATTCCCCAAAGATGGGAAATGGGATGTACGCTGGGAGAATTTAAAGCCTATGCCATAAGATGAGGCGATTATAACTGATACATTCTTGTAAAAGACCAATTGAATGGTTCAACCTAAACATGCGAAGGAAACAGGTAAGGAAACATCATTCAATACTTTAATCATGGAGTATTTTGCCAATGCCAATACGCTGGCACAGTTGTGCCAATAGGTTGGCAAAGCAGTGCCAATATAGTGGCAAGCTTGTGCCAAAGGCTTGGCACAAGCAAAACAATAGCTTTTCAATGCAATCGTATAGGAAGATAGCACATTTAAGTACATAAAAAAAGGGGATTCACCACTACCGGTGTTTCCCCTTTCTGCACACAATAAATATCAATAAATATTAATCAAATCAATTAATCTTCAATCTTCACAGCAGTTCCATTAGCAGTTACCATGAGCATACTACCATTTCCACCCACCGTCTCGTAGTCCAAATCAACACCGATCACAGCATTTGCACCCATTTGAGCAGCCTGTTCTTGCATCTCTTGCAAAGCAGTGTTTTTTGCCATACGCAAGACTTCTTCATACGAACCCGAACGGCCACCAACAATATCTCTGATACTGGCAAAGAGATCACGGAACACATTAGCACCAATAATCGTTTCACCGGAAACAATGCCATAATACTTCACAATTCGTTTTCCCTCGATAATGGGAGTAGTAGTCACTAACATAGTATTTCTGCTTTTAATTTTTTAGTTCTTTATTATTAGACGCACAACACCCCCGAAAAGTTGCAAGGATACATAAAAAAATGCAGCTATATCACACCTCAATGTAATATAGCTGCTCAATTAGAGTTAAAAGAGAGAGAGAATTTATAGAAAGCGTGGTCTCACGACCAACTTAATATACCTAAAATGTTTTTGTTTTTACTATAAGACGCAGAAAAGGGCAAAACACTGCACTCGATAGATCGTTTTTTTAGTTAAAGAATAAAAAAACGCCATTCTCGTAAGAATGGCGTTCATTATTATTAGAACATTTGACTGACTCGTTCAATGCCTGCTATCAACGCATCGACTTCTGATTTCGTATTATACATAGCAAACGAAGCCCTGACCGTTCCCTCAATTCCTAGTCGCTGCATCAAGGGTTGGGCACAATGATGCCCTGTACGAACTGCAATCCCTAAGCGATCTAAGAGTGTGCCTAAATCAAAATGATGAATGTCTCCCACAAGGAATGAAATGACAGCTCCACGATGAGCAGCTTCACCAAAAATACGCATAGTAGGAATCTCCCTCAGTCTATTTAATGCGTATGTAGTTAGCTCATGTTCATAAGCAGCGATTTGATCCAGCCCGATCTCATTAACATAGTCGAGTGCTTTCGCCAACCCTGTTGTACCGATATAATCTGGAGTACCAGCCTCAAATTTGAAAGGTAGTTCATTAAACGTGGTTTTCTCAAAAGAGACATGTTGAATCATTTCTCCTCCTCCTTGATAAGGTGGCAAACGATCTAACCATTCTTCTTTTCCATACAACACACCGACGCCTGTAGGGCCATATATCTTATGTGCAGAGAAAACCAAAAAATCAGCATCCAAATCCTGTACATCAACATGCATGTGAGGAATCGACTGAGCAGCATCTACCAAGAAAGGTACACCATGTGCATGGGCTGTAGCAATCATCTCCTTAACAGGATTGACCGTACCTAACACATTTGAAACCTGAACAACGCTAACGATCTTTGTACGCGGTGAGAAAAGCTTTTCGTACTCTTCGAGGTCTAGCTCTCCTTTATCATTCATCGGAATGACTTTTATGCCAATACCTTTACGAGCAGCTAAAAGTTGCCAAGGAACAATGTTACTATGATGTTCCATCACAGAAACAATCACTTCATCGCCTTCCTCCATATACTCATCGCCAAAACTGGAAACAAGCAAATTTATGCTTTCCGTTGTACCTCGGGTAAAGATAATCTCATTTGTACTCCCGGCATTGATAAATTTCCGCACGGTCTCGCGAGAACCTTCGTGCAGTTCAGTTGCCTGCTGAGAAAGGTAATGGACTCCACGATGCACATTAGCGTTTACTGAATAATATTCATCTACAATAGAATCAATCACTAGGCGCGGCTTTTGAGTGGTAGCACCATTATCTAAATAAACCAAAGGTTTACCGTAAACAGTACGGCTCAATATCGGAAAATCTTCACGTATCTTTTCTACATTCATCGTATCAATGCTTAGTTATTTACAGATCGCACATCCATCACACTTATTCAATTCACCTCTGAATCGTTTCTCTACAAGTAAATGCAAACGATCTTTCAAAGCATCTAAACGAATAGTATCTATAACTTCATTTACAAAAGCAAACATCAGAAGCAATCGTGCTTCTTTCTCTGCAATACCACGTGAACGCATATAAAACAAAGCAGTCTCGTCCAACTGACCGACAGTGGCACCATGAGAGCACTTCACATCGTCAGCATAGATTTCGAGTTGAGGCTGCGTATACATACGTGCTTCGCGAGTAGCGCACAAGTTACGATTAGTTTGCTGAGAGCTTGTATGCTGCGCATCCGGTCGTACTAACACTAAACCAGAGAAAGCTCCAACCGACTGATCATCTAGTACATATTTAAATAATTCATTGCTGGTACAGTTAGGAACAGCATGATCGATAGAAGTATTATTATCTACATGCTGATTCTTATCTTCAATGGCCATACCACAAAGATTAATCTCGGCTCCTTCGCCAGCTAGAAGCACTTCTGTTGTATTACGCGTAGTGCCATTATGCAAAGTCATACCATTCAAAAGCACATTGCTATTGGCCTCTTGCTTTACATACAAATTGCTGATACGGACCGTGCTAGTATGAGTTTCTTCAAGTTCATACATATCGAAAACTGCATTCTCACCGGCAAATACCTCAACCACTTGCGTTGCCAAGAAGTTCACATTATCCATCGCATGATCACAAATCAACAAACGAGCTTGTGCACCATCCTCTAGAATGATAAGAACACGGCGATTCACCATGAAATTAACATCTGCACGCAGAATATTAACCAACTGAATAGGCTTTTCTACCACTACATTCTTCGGAACATAAAAGACAACACCATCTTGAGCGAAAGCTGTATTGAAGGCGGTAATCGCATCTTTCGATGTATCAGCCAACTTCCCATAATACTTCTTTACTAACTCTGGATGCTCAGCAGCTACATCTTTCAAACTACCGAAGATGACACCTTCTGGCAAGTGCCCTTGAGGAAGCGCTTTATTAAAGAATGCATCATTTACCACAAAGTACAAAGCTGTACTCATGTTGGGCACATCACACTTAAACACTTCATACGGATTGACAGGAATCTCCAAGCGATTCAGATTCAAACCAAAGTCTGGTTCAAAATATTTACTTATATCCGTATATTTATACTTCTCCATCTTACGGGTCGGAAAACCGAGGCGCTCAAAATCCGCAAAAGCAGCAGCACGAGGTGCATTGAGCACTTCAGAACTATGTTTGCAGATCATTGCTTCCGTTTGTGAGAAGAGTTCTATGTATTGTTGTTCTACATTCATCATTATTCTCCTAGTTCTTTCTTAATCCAGTCGTACCCTTTTTCTTCAAGTTCCAAAGCAAGTTCCGGTCCAGCAGTCTTCACAATACGACCTTTATAAAGCACATGTACGATATCCGGTTTGATGTAGTCGAGCAAACGCTGATAGTGAGTTATGACAATTGTACTTTTATCTGGTGTCTTCAATTTATTGACTCCTTCGGCCACAATGCGAAGAGCATCGATATCCAAACCTGAGTCTGTTTCATCAAGAATACTCAAGCAAGGCTCCAACATAGCCATCTGGAAGATTTCATTTCTCTTCTTCTCACCACCTGAGAAGCCTTCATTTACAGAGCGATTAGCAAGCTTATTATCTAGTTCAACCACTTCACGCTTCTCACGCATCAGTTTAAGAAACTCACTAGCGGTCAAAGCTGGCAAACCTTTATATTTACGTTGTTCATTCACAGCAGCGCGCATAAAGTTAACCATGCTCACTCCCGGAATTTCTACAGGATATTGAAAACTAAGAAAAATTCCTTCATGACTACGATCTTCGGGACTCAACTCCAACAGATTCTTTTCATAGAACGTTACTGAACCCTTCGTCACTTCAAAGGCTGGATTCCCTACAAGGACTGAAGAAAGGGTACTTTTACCAGAACCGTTAGGTCCCATTATTGCATGTATCTCTCCTGGTTTCACCGTTAGGTTAATACCTTTCAATATCTCTTTGCCATTAATGCTGGCGTGCAGGTCTTTTATCTCTAACATAATCACTTTTATTTTTTATCCCACGCTTCCTTCCAATGAGATGGTAAGCAACTTTTGTGCTTCAACCGCAAACTCCATCGGAAGTTTATTTAATACTTCTTTCGCATATCCATTCACAATCAATCCGATAGCATCCTCTGTAGAAATTCCACGCTGGTTGCAATAGAAGATCTGATCTTCACTAATTTTGCTGGTTGTAGCTTCATGCTCTACTACGGCCGTTTCATTACGAATATCCATATACGGGAATGTATGAGCACCACACTTATCGCCTAGCAATAAAGAATCGCATTGACTATAATTACGAGCATTGTCTGCTTTTTCAGCCACTCGAACCAGTCCACGATATGAATTCTCACTGTGTCCAGCCGATATACCTTTACTAACAATTGTACTACGTGTGTTCTTACCAAGATGAATCATCTTAGTTCCAGTGTCGGCCTGCTGATAATTATTTGTCACAGCTACAGAGTAAAACTCTGCTGTTGAATTATCTCCAGTTAATATGCAAGAAGGATACTTCCAAGTAATAGCCGAACCAGTTTCAACCTGTGTCCACGACAATTTACTATCTACTCCTTTACAGTTTCCTCTCTTAGTCACAAAGTTATAAACACCACCTCTTCCTTCTGCATCCCCAGGATACCAGTTCTGAACTGTGCTATATTTTACTTCAGCACGATCATGTACAACGATTTCGACGATAGCTGCATGCAACTGATTTTCATCACGCATTGGAGCTGTACATCCTTCCAAATAAGAGACATACGAATCATCATCTGCCACAATCAATGTTCTTTCAAATTGACCGGTATTACGAGCATTTATACGGAAATAGGTAGAAAGTTCCATCGGACAACGAACTCCTTTAGGAATGTAGACAAAAGAACCGTCAGAGAACACTGCTGAATTCAAGGCGGCAAAGAAATTATCACGATACCCCACTACAGAGCCCATATACTTCTTCACTAAATCAGGGTGCTCTCTTACTGCTTCACTAAAAGAGCAGAAAATAATGCCCTTCTCCATCAAAGTTTCCTTGAAGGTGGTCTTCACTGACACAGAGTCCATCACTGCATCAACAGCCATTCCGCTTAAGGCCATTTGCTCTTCCAACGGAATACCCAGTTTATTGAATGTTTTGATAAGTTCCGGATCGACTTCGTCCATGCTTTTAGGACCTTCTTTCTTCTTTGTCGGATCGGCGTAGTAGGAAATAGCCTGATAATCAATCTCAGGGATACGGAGATGTGCCCATGTAGGCATCTCAAGTGTTAACCAATGACGATAAGCTTTTAGCCGGAATTCTAGCAACCATTCCGGTTCTTCTTTCTTAGATGAGATCAAACGAATCACATCTTCATTGAGCCCACGCTCAATAACGTCAGTGTGTACTTCCGTAGTGAAGCCATATTTATACTTCTCCTGCGTTAGTTCCTTAACGAATTTATTGGGTTCTTCTTGTTGCATCTTTATTTTCTAATATATATTGTTGCGTTATGTTTTTAGCTGTAGGGAAAAAGATTTGAGCCATTTTCCCCATAGGATAATATAACAATGATTCACTCTTTTTTGTTGCACTTATTAACTTATTATCGCTATCTACATACTCTATCACGCAGATTGCAAGACTAATTAACAGCATAAATTTAAGTGCTCCCAACCCACTTCCAAGCCAACGATTCAACCATCCCAGAGAAATAGCCTCTAAGGCTTTAGTCAACAACGAAGCTACTATCGTAAATATCAGTGGGACAGCAATCCAAATAATAATAAAAGCCAAAACTTGCGCCACCGTCATTGAGTCCGTCACCGTCGGGCAGAGTTTATCCGCCAACGTAGTATAGAGTGCTCTAGCAGCCAGAAGCCCTACTACTAATCCCAAAATAGAAGCCAACTGTCGAATAAACCCTTTCATGAAGCCTATCACAACACCAGCACCTATCAATATAAGAATTATCAGATCAATCGTTGTCATAATATAAAAATTGACAATTGACGATTGACAGCTGACAATAAAAATCGTCATCAAGCATCAATCATCAATTGTCAGTTCCTAAGTTTCTAAACCAACTGCCAATTGTCAACTGTCAACTGTCAATTGCCTTTTATTATAAAGTCTGTTTCACTTCAATTTCTTCGAAGGTTTCAATCATATCACCGATCTTCATATCATTGCAGTTTACTAAGCTGATACCACATTCAAAGTTAGTACCCACTTCTTTCACATCATCTTTGAATCGTTTCAAAGCATTGATATTTCCAGTGAAAATAACGATACCATCGCGAATAAGACGAGCTTTATCATTACGTTTCACTTTACCAGTCTTAACCATTGCACCAGCAACTAGACCTACCTTAGTGATATTAAATACTTCGCGAATTTCGATTGTAGCAGTGATCTGCTCTTTCAGTTCAGGTGCCAACATACCTTCCATAGCAGCCTTCACTTCTTCAATAGCATCATAGATCACAGAGTACTTACGAATATCAACACCTTCCTGCTCAGCAAGTTTAGCCGCAGCACCCGATGGACGTACTTGGAATCCTACGATAATTGCATCTGAAGCAGCAGCAAGAGAAACATCCGATTCGGATATAGCTCCCACGCCCTTATGGATCACATTCACCTGAATTTGTTCAGTTGAAAGTTTGATTAATGAATCGCTCAAGGCTTCAACAGAACCATCCACGTCACCTTTAACAATAACATTTAACTCTTGGAAGTTACCCAACGCAATACGACGTCCTAACTCATCCAATGTCAAAATCTTCTGAGTACGTAACCCTTGCTCACGAGCCAATTGTTCACGTTTATTTGTAATTTCACGAGCTTCTTGATCGCTTTCTACAACGTGGAATATATCACCAGCAGCAGGTGCGCCGTTCAAACCCAAAATCAATGCAGGTTCAGAAGGTCTTGATTCTTTAATTCGCTGATTACGTTCATTGAACATAGCCTTCACACGACCATAGCTTGTTCCAGCAAGAACAATATCTCCTACTTTCAAAGTTCCGTTTGAAACCAATACTGTTGCTACATAACCACGGCCTTTATCCAAAGAAGATTCAATAATTGAACCCGTAGCATTACGATTAGGATTAGCTTTCAAATCAAGCATCTCAGCTTCAAGCAAAACTTTTTCCATCAACTCATCTACTCCAAGTCCTTTCTTAGCAGAAATATCTTGTGACTGATATTTACCACCCCATTCTTCCACCAGATAATTCATCGCAGCTAATTCTTCTTTAATCTTATCTGGGTTAGCTGTAGGCTTATCCACCTTATTGATTGCAAAAACAATAGGTACGCCAGCAGCCATAGCATGGTTAATTGCTTCCTTCGTCTGCGGCATCACATTGTCGTCAGCTGCTACAATAATAATAGCTATATCTGTTACTTTCGCACCACGTGCACGCATAGCAGTAAATGCCTCATGTCCAGGAGTATCAAGGAAAGTTATGCGACGTCCATCTTCTAATTGAACATTGTATGCACCAATATGCTGAGTAATTCCTCCTGCTTCACCGGCAATAACATTAGCTTTACGAATGTAGTCAAGCAACGAAGTCTTACCATGGTCAACATGTCCCATTACTGTTACGATCGGTGCTCTAGGTTTCAAGTCCTCAGGTGCATCTTCTTCTTCAACAATCGCCTGAGCTACTTCTGCACTAACATATTCAGTTTTAAAGCCAAATTCTTCAGCAACTAAATTAATTGTTTCTGCATCCAAACGCTGGTTAATAGAAACCATTATACCAATACTCATACAAGTGGCAATAACCTGATTAACAGTAACGTCCATCATCGTTGCCAACTCGTTAGCAGTAACAAATTCTGTAAGTTTCAGTACTTTGCTTTCTGCCATTTCTTGATCTTCCAATTCCTGCATTCGGTTGGAAGCCATTTCACGTTTTTCTTTTCGGTATTTTGAAGTTTTGTTCTTACCTTTCGTTGTCAGACGTGCCAGCGTTTCTTTAACCTGCTTTGCTACATCTTCTTCACTAACCTCCTGCTTAATAACCGGCTTTTTAAAGCGATCTTTATTATTGTTCTTTCGATTATTATTTCCATTATTTCCACCTTGAGGATGATTTCCTCCCCCTTTACCTGTTTGCGTATTAGGTTTTGGTGCAGCAAAATTAGAGGTTGCTACATTGTTTACATCAACCTTTTCTTTATTAATCCGGTTACGTTTTTTCTTAAAGGCTTCAGCATTATTGTCCTTCGCTCCAGATTTAACTGGCTTATTATCGTCTTTACGAATTTCTTTGATGATAGCTTCCTTCATCAATTTCTTCTGGTCCTGACGAACTTTGTCTTTTTCTTCCCGTTCCCGGCGTTTTTCCTCTTTCGACTTTTTCTTTGGCCGTGTGGACTGATTCAATGCGGCCAAATCAATCTGTCCGATAACATTGATCTTCGCACCCAGTTCCGGTTGTCGAATTTTAAACACTTCATCATCTTTGGAAGCCTTATCTTCAGGCTTTTCCTGTTCTACTGGGGCTACTTCTGCCATTTTTTCTTCTTTACTAATCTCCGCCTTTTTAGGTGCAGTTTCTACAACCTTAGGCACTTCATTTCTCACTTCTTCTACAACAACGTTTACAACTTCAACCGGTTTTTCTTCCACAATAGGATCCGGTATAGTTATCGGCTTTTCAATTGATATTGGCGCTGGCTGGCTTGTAGGAATAACCTCTTCTACTTTCTCCTCCTTCTTTTCCACCTTTTGTTCAACAACAGGCTCTTCAACAACTGGTTTTTCCAAACTAACAGGCTCCTCTTCTTTCTCCAATACCTTTTCAACTTTCTCCGGTTTTCGACCATTGAATTTATCTAAATCGATTTTTCCGACAGGTTTAAACTTAGGACGTGCATCCTCTGGTACGACTGTTTTGATCACATCATCAGCCTTCGGTTTCTCTTCCTTCTTTTCGAAGCCTTCTATTGAAACCGATGCTTTGTTACGATCCTTATTTTGACGTTCCTGAATGAAACGCTCCGATTCAAGTCTAAGGTTCTTATCTGTACTAAACTCTTTTACGAGCATAGCATACTGCTCCTCACTAATTTTAGTATTAGGATTAGCCTCAACGGTATACCCTTTCTTTTGTAGAAATTCAACTACCGTCGTTATTCCCACATTCAAATCTCTTGTAACTTTGTTTAACCTTATCGTCATATTTAAAATTTAATGAATAAATGGAGCGAAGAAAAATCAATCGTAACCCATACTACTCTTGTTCAGGTTCAGACACGGGTTCCTCTTCTTCAAACTCCGATTTCAAAATACGTATTACCTCGTCCACCGTTTCTACTTCCAAATCCGTCTTTTCAATCAACATTTCACGAGGTGCATTCAGTACAGCCTTCGCTGTATCAATACCAATAGCTTTTATCGAATCGATAACCCATCCATCAATTTCATCTCTAAACTCATCTAGATAGATATCTTCATCAGCTACACTCTCATCCAATTCACGGAAAACGTCAATGGTGTACTCAGTCAACATACTGGCTAATTTGATATTCAAACCGCCTTTACCTATAGCTAGCGAAACTTCTTCCGGTTTAAGGAAAACTTCTGCTTTCTTCTCTTCCTCATTCAAACGAATAGAAGAAATTTTGGCCGGACTTAAAGCACGCTGAATAAACAATGAAGTATTCGAAGTATAATTAATTACATCAATGTTTTCATTGCGAAGTTCACGCACAATCCCATGAATACGACTCCCTTTAACACCAACACAAGCACCTACAGGATCAATTCTATCATCGTAAGATTCAACAGCAATCTTGGCGCGTTCTCCAGGGATACGTGCGATTCTCTTTATGGTAATCAACCCATCGTTAATTTCTGGTACTTCCATTTCAAACAAACGTTGCAGGAAAACCGGTGATGTACGAGATAAAATAATCTTCGGATTATTGTTTTTATTATCCACACGAGCAACCACAGCACGAGCCGTTTCACCTTTACGGTAAAAATCACTTGGGATTTGTTCTGTTTTGGGTAACAAAAGTTCGTTTCCTTCATCATCAAGAAGCAACATCTCTTTTTTCCAGATCTGATAGACTTCAGCGTTGATGATAGAACCCACTTTATCAATATATTTATTATAAATACTATCCTTTTCAAGCTCAAGAATCTTAGAAGCAAGCGTTTGACGAAGATTCAAAATGGCACGACGCCCAAATTTAGCAAAGATAACTTCGTCAGTCACCTCTTCACCCTCTTCGTAAGAAGAGTCAATTTTCTGTGCTTCAGAAAGAGAAATCTGCATATTAGGATTAGTCAAATCTTCATCTGCCACAACTTCACGATTACGCCAGATCTCAAAATCCCCTTTATCGGGATTCACGATCACATCGTAATTTTCATCGGTGCCAAACATTTTCGCGATTACACTACGAAACGACTCTTCAAGTACGCTAACCATGGTCGTTCTATCGATATTCTTCAGTTCCTTAAATTCCGAAAATGTATCAATCAAGCTGATTGTTTCTTCTTTTTTGGCCATAACTATTTAAAGTTAATTAAGTATTTAGTATATTTTATTTGCTCGTAAGCGAATGTTTCATCCTCCTCTTGAATTTTAGGGCGTTTAGAACCTTCAACTTTTAGTTTCTTCTGCACACCTAAAATGAATTTCTCTTCATCAGCATCTTTCAAAACCCCCGACAGTTTACGCCCGTCTCTAGTCATAACTTCAACCTCTTGGCCGATGTGGATATAATACTGCTGCAACACCTTAAAGGGTTGACCAATACCAGCTGAGCCGACTTCCAGTTCATAATCTTCCTCTTCACGGTTCAGCTTCGATTCGATGAAGCGACTAAGCTCCACACAATCTTCTATCCAAACCCCTTCAGCATGGTCTATTTCGACCACGATCTTGTCATCCGGGCTCACAGTTACCTCTACCAGAAAGTAGTCTTTTCCTTCTAGCCACTCCTCAACAATCTGACAAACAGTTTTCTTTTCTATCATTTATTAACTATATAAGAATAAAAAAAGGAGCTTAATCGCCCCTCCACCTTTCATCCGTTTCGGTTGCAAAGATACAAATAATCTATTCGACTACAAAACATTAAAGAAAAAAAGTATGAATTAACAATCCTATATTCGTATCTTTACAGCGCAATAAAAAAAACAGCAACTATGGCACATCGTCTCAATACAAACAAACAGTTTATGGTTGGTAATGGAATTCTCGCCTTTGCAGTGATTTTCGTAGTCGTAATCTTCATTTATATGAGTTTACGATTACAACACAATGATCAAACCAATCGACATTTCATCGAAACTTATACAATCAATCTCGCCAAAGGCTTTACAGGGGATTCGATCTCTTTATTCGTAAATGACAGTCTAATTGTTAGAAAAACGCTTTCGGAAAAAGTCTTCTCCATAAAAGTGACCCGATTTGCAGAACAAAGTGCATTGCTCATTGTAGACAATAAAACAGAACAAGTTTTCACCTTTGACCTTAGTGAAAGTGGTGGAGATTATCAATTCGTGAAAGAAGAAGACGGAATCAGGTTATTAGCTAAATAATAACAATTATCCTAATCGTCAAATTTCCGTATAGTACTGTCGAAGTTCTTGCCTCAGATTCAAAGCCTTTCCGCCGGTGAATTGGTTTAATAAATTCCAAAATCGTACACTATGATTCATCTCACGGGTATGACACAATTCATGTAGCAATACATAATCTATAAGATGAGAAGGCAATAAAATCATAAAACATGAAAGATTGATATTTTTATGAGCTGAACAACTTCCCCACCGACCGCGGCTAGAGTTTATCTTCACATCAGCATATTGCAAACTATATCGCTTTGACAAGGCCTCTAATCTAGAAGGAAGAATACTTTTTGCATTAAGTTTCATTGATTCAAGAATAACCTTCCTCAACCAATTCTGCAAATCTGGATCTTTAAAGTTTGCATGAGGTGGGCAAACAATCTCCATTTCTCCTAATTTGGAGTTTGCTAGAAACTGCGTCCTCTGGCCTAAAGTTAGAGATAATTTAAAAAACTCGGCATCAATTCGATAATTTAAATCAATAGGTGGACGAGCATTCAGCTTTCTTGAAACCAACAATTTACTACGAAGTTCATCCATTGCCCGTTTTACATCTTCAACAGTCGTCCCAGGAGGTACAGTAACATGTATCGAATCATTCTTTGCACGAAAAACAAGACTCCGCGCACGCGGATTCACTCGTACAATTACTTCACCTAAGGTATCATCTTTAATCACTGTATCCATACGTCCTCCAAACTAACGTACGCAAAAGTAATAAAAAAGAAGTAGTTTTATAAAATAAATGCATTCTAATGCAACTTTACAAAGCTTACCTCCGTCTAACAATCATAACTTCAATTATAAACTCAATATACATTATGAAAAAAGACAGTTTATTTACATTAATGCTAGGAGTTCTAATCATGCTTACTACATCCTCATGCATCAACGGCCCAATCATTAAAGGTAGCAAAAACTACATCACAAAGAAAACAACCTTAGAAAAATTCAATGTTGTTACTCTTTCTGGAAGCGCCAATATTATTTACCAACAAGACTCAAGCTCTCGCATCGAGATTTACGGTTCTGATAACATTATTGATATTATGAACGTAAAGGTTGATAAAGGAGAGCTTAATATAAAATTCAAGAAAAACGTACACATCGTAGATTTAGGGAAATTAGAGATTAAGATTTATTCACCTGATTTGAATCAGATGACCATCAATGGATCAGGAGGTATTCTCTTTGCCAACGGTATTCGTAGCCAAGAAGATCTTAAAGTCACAATTAACGGTTCAGGAAATCTGGCAGGAAGCTCATTTCAATGCAGAGAATTATCACTCGCCATCCATGGTTCAGGAGACCTAAGACTGAAACAGATCAACTGCGAAGAATGTGACGCCAGCATTTCAGGGTCTGGAGACATCTCTCTCAACGGAAGCGCTAAAGAAGCATCATATTCTATCTCTGGTTCTGGCGATATCAAGGCCGCTGGATTAGAAGCAGTCACCGTATCGGCGAGAATCTCAGGATCAGGAGATATAAGTTGCTTTGCAACTGACAAATTAGAAGGAGGAGTGAGTGGATCCGGTACAGTAGCTTATAAAGGTAATCCGCACTCTATCAATATTCCTCAAAAGAGACTTCGGAAGTTAGACTAATGGTGCTCTAAAACCACCTAAAGCATAAAAGGGCTACTGCATCACGCGGTAGCCCATTTATTTAGTTAGTTTATTATAAAAATTTGAGAGAATTGAAAACTTCACAGTTTCGCTTTCAATGTTGTTTTAATTAAAGCACACTAACTATATTATATGTTTAAAGCAAATGAAAATGTCTATTCTTTCATCACTTGTCCCTTGTTTATCTTGGCAAGGCTATCAGCCAATACCTGATCTGCCTTTACGTCATTCGACAAGGCTACCGAGGGTGTATTTACTTGTTTACCTATAGTATCTGTAACCAACACACTTCCATCATCTCCTGTAAAAGAATGTTGCGCCACATTTCCCAATGTAAGAATCAAAATTACTGCTGCAGCAGCTTTGAATAACGGGATGAATCTCCCTCTGATTGTAATTTTCTTAGCTTTCACAACCGGAGTTTCCACCAAAGCTAAAACACGAGCATCAAACGATTTATCCAAACCGACCTTTTGTTGATCCTGCTGGTAAACAAAAAGTTTTTTATAACGGACCAAGTGCGTAGGCACTTCTTCTTTTGTAAAGAAGTGGCGTAACTTTGCCTCCTCTTTCACGGAAGTCTCGCATTGCCAATATCGCTCTAAGAGCGTTTCTATATCTTTATAGTCCATATTCGTCAATTTCTAAATACTTTTGTTTCACTTTTTGCCTAGCTCTAAACAGATTCACCTTAACTTGTTCTTCTGTCAGATTCAGAAGTGCTGCAATTTTTTTATAGCTTTCACCCTCCACATCCCTTAATTGCATAATAAGTCTTTGCTTTTCGGGAAGCTCGTTCACCAATTTATTGATAATGTCCATTTTTTCATCATGAACCACTTGGTCATACGGGCTATTTGCATCAGGTTCTTCCTCCAATTCAGGAGTGAGTTCCAAGTTTTGAGCTTCTTTCTTTTGGCTTCTGTCTATTGCTAAATTCTTTGCAATAATCAAGCAATATGCTTCTACCGAATCCAGCCGAGATAACTCATCGCGTTTATTCCACACTCTTATCATAGTGTCCTGAACGATATCCTCGGCTTCAGCCCTATCTAAGGTTATTCTTAGAGCCAATCGAAAGAGTTTATCTTTCAACGGCAGAACATCGTTTCGGAAGCTAATCTTTTGCATCTCTATTTAAATGACGGGACAGGATATCGAAAGTTACACCCAACCCCTACTTTTTTTATTATTTTTTTATCCGTGTTCCTCCATGTCTATTTATTGCTGATGCTAAAGTTATTATAACTTCCTTAACTCCAGCATTAATAGCCTCAAAAGAATTTTCCAATTTAGGGATCATACCACCTTGAATAATACCATCAGTTACAAATTGTTCGAACTCTTTCCGAGTTATTTCAGGTATAACGCTCTCATCATCATTTTCATCCTTCAACACTCCTTTTTTCTCAAAGCAATAGACTAAAGTCACATCAAAGATTTCGGCTAAAGCTTTAGCTGTCTCTCCGGCTATTGTGTCGGCATTCGTATTAAGCATATGCCCATCTCCATCATGTGTGAGCGGCGCCATCACAGGCACTACCCCTTTATGAATCAACTCAGCTAATAAAGAAGAATTTACTTTTTCAACATCACCCACAAAACCATAATCAACCTGTGCCACAGGACGCTTCACTGATTGAATCACATTCATATCTGCACCTGTAAGTCCAAGGGCATTAACACCACGTGATTGCAGTCCAGCAACGATATTCTTGTTTACCAGACCGGCATAGACCATAGTAACCACTTTCAAAGTTTCAGCGTCGGTAACTCGTCTACCATTTACCATCTTACTTTCAATTCCAAGTTGTGACGCGATTTTAGTAGCAGATCGACCGCCCCCATGTACCAGAACCTTAGGTCCATCCAAAGCAGCAAAATCGTTTAACAACTGAAGAAGGGTGGCGTCCTCTTCTACGATTTTGCCACCCACCTTAATAACTGTTAGTTTTTCTCTCATTTTTATTCTATTCTAATCAGTTTACCAAATAAAAATCGGCCCGGAAAAATACCGGTTATTCTAAATAGGTATATCCATAAAGACCAGAACGATAATTGGATAAGAATTCCTTTCCTTCTTCTAAGGAAATTTTCCCTTCTTTAACCGATTTCGTCACCCATGTTTCAAGTGTTCTCACCAACTTCTTAGGATTATATTGCACATAATCAAGAACCTCCGCAACAGTTTCTCCATCAATAATTTGCTCAATATTATATCCTTTTTCATTCACCGAGACATGCACAGCATTGGTATCGCCAAATAAATTATGCATATCACCTAGAATTTCCTGATAAGCCCCAACTAAGAAAACAGCTAAATAATAAGGTTCTGTTCTCTTTAAACTGTGCACAGGTAGATAATGAGCAACATTTCGAGTAGAGATAAAATTTGCAACCTTCCCATCAGAATCACAAGTAATATCTTGCAATGTAGCAGCACGATCAGGCTTCTCGTCAAGTCGTTGAATTGGCATTATAGGGAAAATCTGATCGATTGCCCAAGAGTCAGGTAACGATTGAAACAAAGAGAAATTACAGAAATATTTATCGGCAAGTAATTTTGAGAGTCCACGAAATTCATCTGGCGCATGTTTCAATCCATCAGCAATCTGATTGATTTCACGTGTAATAGACCAATACAGTCTTTCGATTTGTGCACGGGTCTTTAAATCAACAATTCCATGACTAAATAGATCAAGCGCTTCCTCTCTGATTTGCTGTGCATCATGCCAAGCTTCAAGCATTTTATTTTGGTTCAAGCTATCCCATATGCCATACAACTCCTGAACGAGTTCATGAGCATCTGGTGCAATTTCTTCTTCATCATCCCATTCTGGAAGGGTAGCTGTTTCAAGCACCTCAAATATTAAAACAGAATGATGAGCTGTTAATGCACGACCACTCTCAGTGATTATATTCGGATGTGGAATCCCATTTTTATCACTAACATCGACCAAAGTCGAAATAGAGTCATTTACATATTCTTGAATCGAATAATTCACACTACCTTCACTGTTAGAAGAACGTGTTCCGTCATAGTCAACACCTAAACCGCCTCCAATATCAACAAACTCCACTTTAAAACCCATAGAATGGAGTTGAACATAAAACTGAGACGCTTCACGCAAGGCCGTCTTAATGCGACGAATCTTGGTAACCTGGCTGCCAATATGAAAATGAATTAGCTTTAGACAACTTTTCAGGCCTTTACTTTCCATGTAATCAAGCGCCTCTAGAAGTTCACTCGAAGTAAGTCCAAACTTACTTGCATCACCTCCAGATTCTTCCCATTTTCCACTTCCCGAAGAAGCCAATTTGATACGGATTCCAATATTAGGTTGCACATTCAATTGCTTTGCCATCTTAGCAATAAGTTTCAACTCATTCATCTTCTCTACAACGAGGAAGATACGTTTACCCATTTTCTGAGCCAGCAAAGCCAATTCTATATAACTTTCATCTTTATATCCATTGCAGATAATTAATGAGTCTGAGTCCGTATTGACTGCTATAACAGCATGAAGCTCTGGTTTGGAGCCAGCTTCAAGTCCCAGATTAAATTTCTTCCCATGACTAATGATTTCTTCTACCACAGGACGCATCTGATTCACTTTAATCGGATATATGATAAAGTTTTCCGCTTTATAATCATACTCCTCGGCAGCCTGTTTAAAACAGGAAGACATTTTCTCGATGCGGTTATCTAGAATATCCGGGAAACGCAGCAACATAGGAGAAGCTACATCTCGCAACTGCAATTCGTCAACTAGCTGTTTCAAGTCGACAGAAACTCCATTTTTTCGCGGTGTAACAACTACATGACCTGCGTCATTAATACCAAAGTACGAAGTTCCCCAACCAGTAATATTGTAGAGCTCTTCAGAATCTTCAATACGCCACTTTCTCATTTTCTGTTATTCAAAGTTTTTTAGTAAATAATTAAGGGGCAAAAATACTGATTTATCTACAGGTAGCCAATTAATTAGAAATTATTTCTTGCATGTCACATGTATATGCAAATTATATACCTTTCACGAGGGCACACAAGCGCTGCAAAGAAGCGTCTATTTGCCAACGATCCTCAAGCTCATCCGCATTAAAAACGTACTGAGCCTGATGGTAGAAAGGCGCCCGTTTATGGAGCGCCTGAATAATAAATTCTTTAAGTTCCTCGTCGTTCTTACCCTGCAATATAGGTCGCTGATGCTTTGCCACCCGAAGCCGTTTGAATAAGACTTCCGGAGTTACATCAAGAAATACAGTTTTCCCAACCTCATTCATGAATTGCATATTATCGTAGAAGCATGGAGCACCACCACCAGTCGAAACAACCACATTCTCAAATGCCGCCACTTCATGAAGCATATTTCTTTCAATCTCTCGAAAACCATCTTCACCACGTTCTTGAAATAATTCGCCAACAGTTTTGTGAAAACGTTCTTCTATGTACCAATCCAGATCGACAAACTGCAGATTCAGTTTCCGAGCTAAAGCCTTGCCTAAAGTTGTTTTTCCGGCTCCCATATAGCCGGTAAGGAAAATACGAACCATAATTGATCAATTTTGCTCACAAAATTAATCAATTATGCTAAGTATCCTTCATATTCAATCCATTTCTGTTAGTTGAACAGACTTATTTGAACACTTTTACCCTTCCTTCCAAAGGTTTATACTCTTTTTCTCCAGGTTGATTGCCTGGAATACCAAATGGCATTTCAGAAATAAGTTTCCAATTTTCTGGAAGCTCCCATTCACGACGTACTTCCTCATCAATCAATGGATTATAATGCTGCAAAGAAGCACCAAAACCTTTTTCTTCAAGCATTACCCAAACGGCTAATTGATGCATCGCAGATGCTTGTAGTGACCAACCAGGAAAATTATCCTGATAGGGAGGAAAGGCTTCCTGAAGACCTTTCACTACAGCTTCATCCTCAAAAAACAACACAGTTCCATACCCACAGGCAAACGACCCATCAATTTTCTCCACTGTCTTAGTAAACGCTTCCTCTGGTACAATCTTCTTCAAAGCCCCTTTTACGATACTCCAAAGCTTCTGATGTGAACTACCTAAAAGAAGTACTACACGAGTAGACTGTGAATTGAATGCCGAAGGCACGTGTTTAACTGCTAAGTCAATAATATCCTGTATCTCCTGATCAGAGACAGGTGATTGATTAGTAATTGAATAATAAGTGCGACGATGCACTAAAGCTTCACCAAAAGATCTTTCCATAATTATTCCTTTCTTGATGTAATTCCTTAAACTTGTTGCTTATATTAACAAGCATACCCTCGAACTTGTTCGATTTCGGAATATATTCGTACCTTCGCACCGTCAAGGCTATTGGCACAATTATTATCATCAAGGAAATGGCAAAAAAAAAATACTACGTTGTTTGGGAAGGAGTAAGACCGGGTGTTTATACATCCTGGACGGATTGTCAGCTTCAAATAAAAGGATATGAAGGTGCTAAATATAAATCTTTCGATACCAAAGAAGAAGCTGAACATGCCTTAAATTCATCACCCTATGCCTATATAGGCAGACATACCAAGAAAAAACAAGAATCGAAGCAAGCAGATTCCTCTCAACTACCAGCCAATGTAATAGACAATAGTTTAGCTGTTGATGCAGCATGCAGTGGTAATCCCGGCCCCATGGAATATCGAGGAGTACACGTGGCCAGCCGCCAAGAAATTTTCCATTTTGGTCCTATGAAAGGGACCAATAATATCGGTGAGTTTCTCGGTATTGTCCATGGATTAGCCCTACTAAAACAAAAAGGATTTGACATGCCTATATATAGTGACAGCGTAAATGCCATCAGTTGGGTCCGACAAAAGAAATGCAAAACCAAACTTCCTAGAACCAAAGAAACTGAAGAATTGTTTAAAGTGATCGAACGGGCAGAGAAGTGGCTCAGAGAAAACACTTACACTACCCGAATTATCAAATGGGAAACCAAAGTCTGGGGAGAAATTCCAGCAGACTTCGGAAGAAAAGGTTAAAGCTGCTGCATATCATTAAGCCGCTTATAATAACCATCTAAAGCTAGAAGCTCGTCATGGCGCCCACGTTCAACAATTTCTCCTTCGTAGAGTACACAGATCTCATCGGCATTCTTTATCGTAGACAAACGATGCGCAATGGCGATAGTGGTCCGTGTCTTCATTAAACGTTCCAATGCCTCTTGAACGAGGCGTTCAGATTCTGTATCGAGTGCGGAAGTTGCTTCATCCAAGATCAATATCGGAGGATTCTTAAGAATAGCACGCGCAATGCTAATACGTTGACGCTGCCCACCTGATAACTTACTCCCGCGATCACCAATATTTGTATAATATCCTTCAGGTTTTTCCATAATGAAATCATGCGCATTAGCTATTTTAGCAGCTTCAATCACCTGTTCCATCGTTGCGCCTTCCACCCCAAACGCTATATTATTAAAGAATGTATCGTTAAAGAGAATAGCTTCCTGATTAACATTACCGATTAACGTACGCAGCTCAGAAATGCGCACATCCTTTATACTTATACCGTCAATAGAAATACCTCCCTCCTGTACATCATGATAACGAGGCAATAGATCTACTAAAGTTGACTTACCAGAGCCTGACTGTCCCACTAAGGCTACCGTGTGCCCCTTAGGCACAGACAAATTAATATGTTTAAGCACTTCTCTAGTTCCATCGTAGCTAAAAGAAATGTTATTGAATTCAATACGATCATTAAGCCCCTTCAATGGTATAGGATCGGCGATCTCTTTAATATTATTTTCAGCCTTTAAAATCTTATCAACGCGCTCCATAGATGCTAAACCTTTGGGAATGTTATAACCTGCTTTGGAAAAATCTTTCAAGGGATTAATAACGCTATAAAGCACCACCATATAGTAGATAAACTTAGAAGCTGTCAATGTTGACGCATTTCCAAGAATCAAAGAACCACCGAACCATAATACAGCAACAATTAAAATCGTTCCAAGGAATTCACTCATCGGATGCGCAAGCGCCTGGCGCATAGCGACTTTGTTAGTTGCATCACGAAGTTCATTACTACATTTAGAAAAACGATTAATCATTCGATCTTCGGCTATGAATGCTTTTATAATACGTAGTCCACCTAACGTCTCTTCAAGCTGAGACATCGTATCACTCCACTTACTTTGAGCTTCTAAAGACTGTCGTTTTAGCTTACGTCCCACCTTACCCATCACCCATCCCATACCAGGCAATACTAATACAGTAAAAAGTGTTAGCTTCCAACTAAGAATAATCAAAGTTGCAAAATAAATGATAATCATAATAGGACTTTTAATCAGCATATCCAAGGAGCTAGTAATTGAATTCTCAACTTCCCCTACATCCCCACTCATGCGAGCAATAATGTCCCCTTTTCTTTCCTCTGAGAAAAATCCCATTGGTAAACGCATCACTTTGGCATAAACCATAATACGGATATCACGCACAACGCCAGTACGCAATGGAATCATAACTGCAGATGAAGCAAAATAACACGCTGTCTTTAACAACGTCATAAGCGTTAATCCTAGTCCTAAAAGTAGCAACACTGTCGTAGCTCCTCCCGACTGAATCATTTCGGTCACATAGTAATAGAAATTATTCTTCAGAACCTTATCAAAGCTAGCAACTCCCCACTCCATATAATGATATATCTCTCGATTATTTCCAGATTGGAATAATATATCCAAAATCGGGATCAATAAAGAAAATGAAAAGACATTGAACACTGCCGATAAGATATTGAGCAAAACAGCCCATCCCACATACTTTTTATAAGGCGACACAAAACGTCGCATCAATTGCAAAAATTCCTTCATTAGTCGAAACAATAACGAGTTAAGGGTACAAAGATACAACAAAACCACTTAACAACTAAAAGTTTCCCTTATTTAATTAACGCGATTTATTGAATACAATCATTACATGAATATAGATTAAATGGGCTTCTATGCTTTTTCTCTAATTTTAAAGTCCTAGAAAAAAAATGATTTACGAGATCTCATTCTCCAATTCAATGATTATTTGCAAAAAAAAATGTAGATTTGCAACAATATTAAAAAGCGACATACATCAACCAATATAACAATAAGAATAAAGTTTATTCGAAAAAGTAGAAGATAGAAAAATAAAATTTAATGCCTATTTTAACAAAGATATTTTTATTGTTGCAAAAAAACTGAATTTATGAAATGCTACATTTGCCTAACTGATTCTATCGTATCACGCCAAGATTACTATGATCTTTTGAAAGTTACATTAATTAGTGCAAGAAAAAATACAACTCTCAATTTAAACTGCTTGTACGATGGAAAAGTTGGTGATCCAATCTACAACTTGCTAAAAGAGTATGAAGTAAATATCATCATTCATCAATTACCTTATAAGCAAGAGCTAATGGAAATATATCCACGGGAGTGGATGATACAAAATCTGGGAAAGGATATTGACTATAACCGTATATTCGGAACATTTATGAGAATGGAAATTCCCATTATCGAAAAAGAAGAAAAGTTCGTGCTCTATGCCGACATTGACGTTATATTCAATGCCGATATAAACGTAGAGGATTTGCCACGACCAAAATTTTTAGCTGCCGCACCTGAATACGATCGTAATGTGGATAAAATGGAATATTTCAACGCAGGCATCTTGGTTATGAATATTGAAGGGATGCAACTGAAATATGAAACATTTCTAAAAAAAATGAAGAACAGAGAACGAAATGCATCGGGCTTATTTGATCAAGGGTATTTAAATGAACTCTGTTTCAAAGATATGGAATTACTCCCCCTTGAATATAATTGGAAACCATACTGGGGCATAAATAAGAACGCCAAGCTTATTCATTTTCATGGGATGAAACCGAATTCCAGTCTTCGGGAAGCAGGTTTTCTCACTGACAACTCATTTTTTTATACCGTTTTTCATAACAACAAAGAAGGTTATGCGGGATACGTATATTACTTCGAACAATTCTTCAACTATTTAAATAGGACCGGAGATTTATGGCTATACAATCACCTACAAGAGATTTTTAACTTATACAGATCATCTGCTTTTTTATTCCCGAAATACAGAAAATTCAAACAGAAATATAAAAAATACAAGAAACTTTATATTCTGACTTTAGCATCATCCTGCTTTTTACTAATCTTGCTATGTATTCTTCTTAGCCTAATATTATTATGAAGGAAAAAATATCTATATCTGTAATTGTTGCGTCTTATAATTATGAACAGTATATAAGAGAAACTCTAGCATCTCTAATCGAACAGAGCCATAAACCACTAGAGATCATAGTTGTAGACGATGGAAGCAAAGATCTAAGTGTTAATATTATAAAAGAATACACATCTAACTTCAGTAATGTTAAATTGTACACGCATCCAGACAACCAAAATAAAGGATTGGTAGAAACTGTTAAACTAGGAATTGAAAAAGCAAACGGAACACACATCGCATTTTGTGAAAGTGATGATTATTGGAGCCTTGATCATATAGAATGCCTAGAACACTTAATTAGAAAAAAACCGAATGCTAATTTTATTGCTAATGGCATAAAGGTTATCAACTTGACTGGTAACTCTGAATATGATTCTTATATTGCCTCCAGCTCTTCGTTTCTCAAAAAACATTCTGGAAGCAATATATTTTCTTATCTCAATTCAAACTATATCCCCACATTTTCGGCTGTCTGCATTAAAAAGTCAGTTATCCAGAAAGCCAATTTCGATACCCCCAACCCCGCATGGCTTGACTTCTGGGTTTGGCGGCAGCTGTGTATATCAAACAAAGTCTATTTTATACCAAAAGCATTAACCTATTGGAGAAAACATGATAAAAGCTATGACGCTATATCCAGTAATAAAGACTTTGAAGGATTTTTAAAAAAATCCGACCAATATCTCGTAGCACATTATGGACTAACACAGATTATTCAACAGACAATTACTAAGCGCCAAAAAGGCTTTTTCGGATGGTTAAAGAACATATTAGAGCAATAGAAGAGTAAATTTAGCTCTCCAAGATAGACTTCATCTGCAAAATTTTCGGGCTCATCGGCAATTAGACATTACTCATGATGAGTAAAATTGAGGCCTTCTAACCATAAAAAAATAGTTAAACAAGCTTCAAATACTTATAAACAATTGAAAGACAATGAGCCAAGTGTTTCCAAGAAAAAGGATAAAATAGAAATTCTTTTAAAATCAACTTTTTACAAGAAGAATTAGTCTCCATAATGCCACGTAAAAAAATATTAAAGAATCGCTCTTCTTCCTTCTTTTCTTCTTTAATGCTAACATTGCAGCCTTCAACCTTCATTGGTAAAATGGCATGCCATTTCGTTTTATATAAACGTATAGTATCATCATACCACTCATTATCTATTTTGCCCAAAGAAAAATGCTCTATAAGCACTTTATTAGAGCAGCAAACATAATTCTTATAATACTTGCTTGCCGCAATCTGCAAAGAAAAATCGACATCATAACAATGAAAACCAGTCAACGAAGTTTCGTCAAATTGATAAGAAGTCCAAACATCCTTACGGACAAACATACCCAAACCATCTAAAGCAACCACCTCCTCAAATTCATGTTCCAAGCAAGCATTATGCACATTAAAAATGGTTCCATCCTTAGTACCTTGATATAAATATGAACAGACCCATTTATAACTTTGTCCCCATCCTGAATAGCAACGAAACATCACCTTCGTACCCGTAAATCCAATCACACCACAATCCTGCTCTTTCAATTTTGCTACAACAAAATTACCCCAATCTTGAGAATGAAACCTGACATCTTCATGAACAAAAAACAAATAAGGATATTTTGCCTCCGCAGCAGCACTATTATAAGCCTTAGCAATAGGCCATTTTTTATCACGATTATCTATCGTGATAAATTCATGCTCAATACCAATCGTTTCGGCTATATTCTGTTTCACCAACTGCAAGCGTTCTGGAGAAATGGAACAAATAATTATTGATAGCATAGGTTTGTTTTATGTAAATCATGTAGCCTCTAAAGTGAACCGAATAAATCCAGCCACTTTTTCCCTACAATCGTCAATGAATAATCCTTTGATTTATGAATCACATTTTGTCGCATAAGCGCCAGTCGGTCTGGCGAGGTGAGTAACTGACAGAGTTCCTCTGCAAACTTTTCTAGATTGAACGGAGGCACTAACAAGCCATTTACACCATTAGGAGATAAAATCTCTTGTATGCCCGCACAACTATTAAATGCTACTGGAATAACACCATTAGCCTGCGCTTCAGTAAGACAAAGTGGCCACCCTTCAAAAGTGGAAGTTAGACAAGAAACAGAAGCAGAGTCATAATAAGGCTGAACTTCATTACTTCCACCCTCAAAAAAAACACGTTGAAGATTAAGTTTCTTCGCTCTTTTCTTCAGAGCTATCAACTCCTGCCCTCCACCAACAATAATAAGCTTCCAGTCAGGCACTTTATCTTCAACTAAACGCCAAATATCGAGTAGGCGATCTACTCGTTTGTTCTCATATATTAGGTTACCTACAAAAATAACATGCTTCTTTTTGTCTGCATTAACTTCTCCAACAAACTTCTCCGCATTATGAATTACGCAAAATTTATTCTCCTTCTCTGAAACGCCTAATAGCTGAATCATTTCCTCTCTATAAGCATCACACAGAACGACGTAAGCATCCACTAGATCATAAGTTTCCTGATACTTCTGCAGAAACTTCTTTTGATAAGTTTTAAACCATTGAAAACGAGGATAAGCTATAAAACACCACTCTAACTTCTTCAGTATTGAACCTTCTGTTCGCTTTCTTCGCTCCAGTTTTGCAGTAACTTCCCACATTGGGACATTATGTAGTATATAGATAAATCTACAAGACACACGTTCTCTTACATATGCTAACCACTCCCATAAGAAACCAGGTAATACAAAAATATCAATTGATAGAGTATGAATGAGATGAATAATCTCGTCGGCATTTTTCTGTGATTTAGTTGTAGAATCGGGCAAATTGAGCAATGTCACCTCTGGAGCATCACCTGGCTTCTTCTTACAAACGGCCACATAAGACTTGTAACCAGATGCAGCAATACTACGAGCTATATCTCTAGTAACCCGTTCTCCTCCTCCACTAGGAAACTCTTCATGAAAAAATAGAATATTTCTTCCCATAGTCAAAATTAGGTATATAAGTTATATACTACACGGAAGTTCCCACTAACCGGATAGCCCTTTTCAACCGACTCATAATGACATTCCAATCATAATTTTCGGCCACGTATCTTCGTCCTTTTTCTCCCATTTGCTCACGTAGTGCCCTCGAATCTGCCATCCGGTGGAGCTTTGAAACAAAATCCCTTTTGTTCATATAGCATAAAGCCGCTCCGCCACTTCTCCTACAATGTTCCTTCAATACAGCACAGTTCCCGTTGACTAACATGGCTTTTCCACGGCTCATCCCTTCTAAAAGGATTAATGACAAACTTTCAAATTTTGAAGGATTCACAAAGATCTTAGCATGCTGTATTATAACATATTTCTCGGCCTCATCTACAAAACCAGTATATATTAGATCTGGGTGCTTAATCGTATCAGCAAACAGGCCTCCAACAAGTACCAGTTTCAGTTTCGAATCCCTATATTTTTTTTTATAACTCAAATAATATTCAACAACATGATGTAGCTTTCCAGGATCAACTCTACCAACAAACAGCACATACTCTTCTGGCAATTGGTATTTAGCCTTCGTTACACTCCAATCAGCATCTTTAGAGGGCTGAATACCAACACTTATTATGCCATGGGGAGACATCTTCTTTTTCCCGAAAATTCTTTCTGCAAGTTTCTGCTCAGCCAAAGTATTAAACCCGATATAAGCAACCCTAGTAAAAACATCAGTGTATATGGAACGAAAGGCAGAGCTTTCGTAGTGCATAGTCGGAATCAGTATCGTTTTCTCCGGAACACATAATGAAACATAATAAGCAAGCGGATATGATATGTTTATAGGAATTACCGCTTTATAATCATCTTTATGCGTTTTAATATAGCTGATCAGACGAGGAGAATAAAACACATAACTCTGCATCACTTTTTGCTCTATTTCTCTAACAGAGTCTCGATTGGGGTACGTGTCAGCAAAAAAACTTAATAATCTCAGTTGATAAAAATGTTTTCTTAGCCTTCTCAACCATTTAGATGCTTTCACATAATAGTCATATTGTTCTGGATGAATTGGCTCAGCCTTAAATCTTCTCACCAGTACTCCATTATGCCATTCTTCACCCATCGGGAGCTCGTTTTCACCTCTTGCGTAATCATTTACACAAGTAGTCAAAACTTCGACATCATATTCTGTCAGAAGCCTCTCAGCCAACATCCTACAATGCTGTTCGGTTCCCCCACTTGCATTGCGTCCATACCCTGTAACAACAAAAGCTATTTTTTCCTTCATTATAGTTCAGCCCCTTGCTTTACTTTTAATGATTCCATTCTCACACCACACCATATGATCATCTATTACTTTTTGAAGCACTTGTTCATGATAGTCCAGATTTTCTCTAGACGCGAACTTATGATAAATGTGGAACTGCACGCCTCCCATTTTCAATTGTCTTTTCTGAACTCCAGCATGTACAAGTCTATACGACAATTCGACATCTTCCTGTCCCCACATCTCAAGTGATTCATTGTAGCCATTAACTCGGAATAAATCTTCTTTCCAGAAAGCCATATTACACCCTCTAATGCTAGACATTCGATTTTTAGCATATCTGTCCGACAAAAAATGGCGTAAAATGCGAGAACGAAATAAATTTAAAATACGACCCAATTCCACCTGTAACAATGAAGGTTCCTGCTCTGCACCATTCAATAAACGAGCACTCACATTTTCGCCTAAGAGTACACGACTACCACAAACAAAGTAGCCTTTTTTAGCCAATTCTAAATGATCGGCTATAAAATGCTTATCTAAAAGAATATCCCCGTCGATTTGGATAATATAATCGCCTTTCGCACGTTCAATCGAACGATTCCTTATAGCAGAAAGACGGAATCCTTTATCTTCATGCCAAATATGTACAAGAGGGATATTCGTTTTCGCTCGTAACTTATCAATTAGCAGTTTGGTGTCATCGCGCGAGCCATCATCAGCAATCAAAATCTCGCAAGGTTTCACAGTTTGAGCAAAAGCACTATACAGACAAAGAGATAAAGCTTCTTTCCAGTTATATGTGGATATTAATAATGAGACTAACATTTCACTCAAATTTAATTTTCAATCTAGTTTTTTCTTTTCATCTTCCGGCCAATTATAATCGAGTTCGGCCTCTCGCTGCAACGCAGCAGCAATAATGTCATTTGTGCTTTCTATTATTCTCTTCTTTATACTCGTCGTACTCACTCCCGGAGTGTAGGGGAAATAAACTACCTTCTTGTCCGGTTGCTGTTTCATCCATTCTAGCCCCTCTAAATATTTATTTTCCCAATCGTCCCCGATTGTCACTATATCAATATCTTCCCGCTGCAATTGGGCTACTTCAGTTAGTTTCACTTGTTTCACCACTTTTGTCACGTATTTAATGGAAGATACAATCTGTACACGCTGTTCAAAAGGGATAATAGGAGGCATCCCTTTATAATGCTGAATCAATTCATCGGTACTTACACCCACAATAAGTTCATCACCCAACGCAGCCGATTTTTCTAAAATATTCAAATGACCGATATGGAATAAATCGAAACTGCCGGATGTAAATACTCTGATCTTCTTTTCTTTCATTCTCATATAGATTTAACGGTTTTCAATTTCTTTAATTCGCCGAGCCAGATCATCCAAATCATCCTCAGTCTGAACACCCAAGTGCGATACCCTGAAATAATGAGGCGTTCCACCAGGCATGATAAAAATATCCTGTTTCAACAACTCCTTAAAAAGCATATCCCCATTCTTGTGAACAAAAAATCCTGTAATACAATTAGATGGAACTTCTACGGGAAGTTCCCAACCATTTTTTCTACACAATTCTCTGAAATACTGAGCCTTGGAATGAACCGAAGCAATCAGTGCTTCCACCCCAATTGCGATATCAAGCAGTAAACGTGCATGTAATTGTAAAAACAAAGTCGTTGCAGGGCTATAGGGAGTTTGCCCACGTTCTAAATTCTTCAGATTCTCAGCAAAATCAAAATAATAAGATCGATGAGCAAAATCTGTTTGGAGAACAGCAGGTGACAAAAACAAAAATGACAATCCGGGAGCTATATTCAAGCCTTTCTGGCTACTTGTGATGCAAATATCAATGCCTAACTCCTCCATATCCAATTTATCAGATAAAAAAGAACTAATCGCATCTACTACTAAAGAGACATTGTACTTCTTGCAAATCGTAGCAATTTTCTTCAAGTCATAGAGCTGTCCAGTAGAAGTCTCATGATGTTGACATAAAAACACATCTGGATGCGATTGAGAGACCGCCTCATCTAATGCTGAATAATCAATATCACGCGCAAAAGGCACCTCAAAAACGTCACTCTTACAGTGATAATAATCGCAAAGACTCTTCCAACGATATCCAAACGATCCTCCAGCTATAATAAATGCTTTTTTACGTGTTGATACATAATTAGTAACCACAGCATCCATTGCACCAGTTCCCGATGCTGTGTAAAATAAGACACGACCGCTAGGGCAATGAATAAGATTAAGAAGCATCTGCTCCGAATCTTTTACTAATGCCGAAAATTGGTCAGTGCGCATATAAGGAAAAGGCTTTCCACCTATTTGGAGGATAGAGTCTTCTATATTTCCTGGAAAAACATATGACTTCATATATTACTCAATTAAATCATTCAAAATTTATTTCTACTCTTCTTTCCTTCTCTTTACCCTTCCAAATGTCTTAATACTAGTATATTTTCGCCATAAATTAAGCTTACGTTTTTGGGGCACACCATGACGGTTAATATAATCGGTAACAGCCTCTAACATTCTTCGACAAACTTTACCATCTAGATAAGGATCGTAGTTATCTACAATCCACTGGCGCTTCGCTATATCTGCCTCATTATATTGAGCATTCTCAAAAGCTTCAGGCAATTGAGAGGCTTCAGTTATATTTGTCCAATAGATATCCTTCGCTAAAGTGCGATAAGTAACAACCGGACGACCCAACAATAAAAATTCATAGACAGTAGATGAAGTATCGCTGATCATAACATCAGCCATCAATTGATATTTCGTAACATTAAAATCATCAACCCATACTATGTGTTCTTCTTGGGCGGCTAACTCTTTATATTCATCGATCCAATCCTGACGCGTCAACGGATGAAATTTCAACAGCAGAATAATATTCTTTATTTTTACTAAATGCAGCAAAGCCTCTTTTAATGCGCCAAGCGATGTTAAAGATGGTGAAAAGGTCGGTGCATATAATACAATCTGTTTCTTATCATGCTGTTTAAGCAATGCGTCACGTTCAGTATCAAAATCATGCCAATGAGACTTTATCCAGTCTTGCTTTGGCCATCCAGTTTCAACCACCTCAAAATCCCCGTATTGAGCTGACAGATCTTTGAATTTTCTTGTAAAATAAGGACCTTGAGTAAAATAAGTATCAAAATAACGGCGAATAACCCAATGATCCTTTTTTTCTGCAGCATACCCATGAAAGACTTGTACTTTTACCCCTGGCAAATAATAAGGCACAATATTACCTGGAACAAATATAGCTTCCGGATTATAATCATATACCTCCTGCATCGAATGCGTGTAATGAACATCCTCAGCTAAAGGAAACACAGGTATCTTGGGCAGGTGAACATACCACAGCAGCGAATGCACTCCCTCTCTTACAGCTTCTTGATATATAGGGTACAAGATATCAATAGCATACTTGTTTTCACAAAACAGTACTATACGCATACAATCGTTTTTATAGTTCTAACTTATATTTTACCGTATGCTTCTTTGCAAAATAAGTCCAAAATTTCTTTCGACAAGCCAATACACGCTCCGTACAGTACTTCTCATCTGCATCCCTAGCCTGAGCATACTCACTAGCCAACAACTCAAAAAAAGCTTTCTGTCCCCACAAACGTGCAAAATTAGCACAGCCCATATCAACAGAAATATTACCAAAAGTCATCCGGTTAATATCTACTAGCATAAAATGGTATTGCCCTTCAATTTTATCGAAAAGGATATTCCCGGGAGAGTAGTCCCGATGCATTATTCCAGCACGATGAAGATCGGCAGTATAACGTGCAAAAGCAATAATCACATCTCTACAGTTTTCAATCTCTGCATTACCAAATTCATAAAAATTACGCTGGTAAGGAGATTGTAGGCTTATAAAATAAGAGTGATTGATAAGACCACATCGGCGCTGTTCAATATAAGCTATAGGAGCTGGCGTTTCAAAACCTTTCTGAAGTAACCTCTTAGGATAATTAAATGCACGACGTCCTTTAGGAGTACGAAAGAATGAATAAACCACCCGATTAATAAAAGCCGGAACACCATAGCGCTTTACATTAATCTCGACTCCATCCACTTTCATCACCTTAATCAAATTCCGACCGGAATAGATTACCTTACCTTCCTTTTCAAACCGTTTGGGAATGTCCTCGATAAAGTTGCGTAAGTGCTCATATGTAGGGTTTACGACTATTTTCATACTTCTTTTATTAATACTGTCCTGTCATCTTAAAATATTTATCTAACACCAAAAGGGATATCAAATGCTCTCTTTTTCTATTTTTAAATTGATCCACATAATCATGAGCCTGTTCTATTATCTTTTGGGCTTCGTCTATATGTTTCACATAATAGTTAAGCCTCTCTTCCAAATCAGAAAAATCGGCTTTTATCTCAACATAATGATAATTAGGAATTAAAGTACCCTCCATAAACCACGTCTCACAAGTGGGGCGAGGCATTACGGCTAAAGAATTGGAAGACATAACCCACTTCAAGTTACTTGCTACGTCATTCCCTTCGAGAGCCAGCACAAACTTATACTCAAGATGCTCACGGATTGTTTTTTTCTCAGTCTGCCATTCGGCAGGGTCTGTTGTGTTCTTACTCACATCACCCAAATCGCACATCGGGTGACCAAAATACATTTCCATAAATAAGCGACGAGATGGCTTTCCCTTCACCTTACCTCTAAAAATCGCAGCATCTTTTTTTTCTGCAAACGATTTTCTATCGTTTACAAATATAAAATGCCTGACTTTATCGAGTTTCATCACTACGGAGTTAACATGGTCAGTAGCCAACGGACGACTTTTTACAATAGAAGGATATTCCGGTACATAAGTCACATCACCGGGGCAAAATCCCCATTGAAAAGAATCAGAAAACCAACGCGTATACTGATAGGTATCAAAAAAATAAACTTTCTGCCGCCCCATCTTATGTTCCACAAGATGTGCAGCCTTATCAGGTAGCCTCATTCCTTCAGTCAGCTTATTATAATAATCAACACGCTGACAAATATAGTTATAGTCCTTACGTCGCGAAGCCCCTCTCAATCTACGATTCAACCGAGACTGAAAAAAACATTTAGGGATACACATACCGAGCATATTTACAAAATAGTAAATGAACTTCGGATTCTTTCCGCTACGCAACTTGTATAAAAGTTTATTCTTCATTATCGTTCTTAGATACCTGTCTACTTAACACTCTTAATCGATTAAGCCTTCAATCTTGGCAATCACTTGTTCCGGCTTTATTTCTTTAAGGCAGGCATAATCACCACGCCAACAAGGCTTTTGCCCATATACAGAACAAGGCCGACAAGCCAAATCAAGTTGTACGGTATTGACAGGCAATTGCTTCCAACCCATAAACCCCGCATAAGGATGAGTAGCTCCCCAAACGGAAACCACCGGAATATTAACGAGTGAAGCGAGGTGCATATTCGCTGAATCCATTGATAGCATCACATCTAAATGGCTCATTAAATTGAGCTCGGTACGCATATTCAGCTTACCGATCATAGACGTTAAAGTAGGATACTTTTCTAGCCAAGCATCAAAAATATTTTGTTCTTTTTCACCTCCACCAAAGAGAAACACTTTGACATCAGATCGAGCAGCAAAATGAGCAACAATCTGCTCTTGCAATTCTATCGGGTAGATTTTACCGGCATGCTTAGCAAAGGGAGCTATTCCAATCCATTTTGAATTTCCTTTAGCACCAACAACAGACTCAATCTTAGCAAATTCTCCTTTTTGATCTCCATAAATCGAAGAAAAATTGAGTTGAACAGGAAAACCAAGTTTGGTCAACACATCAGCATACCGGCGAAAAGAGCTTTTCTGACTCTCCAAGACTTTGTGACGCCGCCTAACCAATTTTCGTTTACCGGACCTGCCTTTACAGATAGACGCTACATCAATTTGCCCTAGTCGGAATCTCAAACACAAATATTTCGTACGCAGCACGTGATGAAAATCGGCCACATAGTCAAATTGTTTGGCTTTCAGCTCAGAATAAAGAGCATTTAATCCCCACCATCCTCTGTGTTTTCCAGCCAAATCAACACCAATAAAAGTCACGTTGTCCGGAAGTTCTTGAAAAAGAGGTTGCCATACAGCCCGACTCAGTACTGTAATTTCGAGTTCAGGATATTGCAACGCTAAAGAATGCACAACCGGTATCGTCATAGCTACGTCACCAAGAGCAGAGAAACGGATAATGAGAATACGCGCCATCGTTATTTTTTAGCATAAAGCACCGGGTTTAATGCCGGATCATTATACATTTTCATTTGTTTATATACTTTCATATATTTCTTCCCTGCTTCAATATCAGCTAATAGCTGATCGATAGCAGACGACAAATCAACTCGTTGCTCGAGTAAAACATCCAATTTCGTCTGACATTGAGCACGATGTTCAGGGGTAGTATCTGTCCGATCCACCTCTTGTTTCATGTGGTAAATTTTCAACGCTAAAATAGAAAGGCGGTCTATAGCCCAAGCAGGACTTTCTGTATTTATAGATGCTTCAGGAAGAGGTTTAATGTCTCTATATCTATCAAAAAAATAACTATCGATAAGTTCCACAAGATCTGTACGATCTTGATTTGATTTATCAATCCTTCTCTTCAAGACCACCGCTGCAGCTGGGTCAATCTGGGGATCGCGTATAATATCTTCGAAATGCCACTGCACAGCATCAATCCAATTCTTTAAGTATAAATAATACGATATAGACTTCAACTCGTAAGGATTGTTCATAGTTGCATCCACACTATCGGTCACATGGTAATCTGTCGTTGATTTCCAAAAAATGTCGTTGCAAAGGTTACTAAATGTCATAATCTTAACTAACTAATAGGTATATAATAGGACAAAGCTATGTAATATTTTTCAGACAAGCAACCGTTTCTTACTTTTTTATTTCCTATCTTTGTCAAAACGAAAAACGATTTGTCCATGAAAATTATTATAGATGACAAGATTCCTTATATCAGAGAAGCAGTCAAGAATATAGCCGACAAGGTGGTTTTCGCTGCTGGAAAGGATTTCACTCCGGAACTTGTTCAAGACGCAGATGCACTAATCATTCGTACAAGAACACATTGTGATCGGGAATTACTCGAAGGTAGCAAGGTAAAATTTATTGCCACTGCAACAATTGGGTTTGACCATATTGACACAGCATACTGCAAACAAGCTGGTATTAAATGGACCAATGCACCAGGATGCAATTCAGCTTCTGTTGCACAATACATTCAATCTTCGCTGTTAATTTGGGAATTAGCTGGAAAGCAAAACTTAAATGAACTCACAATAGGTATAATAGGTGTGGGAAACGTAGGAAGTAAAGTGATGCAAGTTGCGCTAGACTTCGGCATGCGAGTACTTATCAACGACTTACCGAGAGAAGAACAAGAAGGTAAAACTAATTTTTCTAGCCTCCAAGAAATTGCAAAAGAGTGCGATGTCATCACTTTCCATGTACCTTTATATAAAGAAGGTAAGTACAAGACCTTCCACTTGGCCGATGAAGATTTCTTCCATTCTCTTGAACGGAAGCCACTTATCATCAATTCTTCGCGAGGTGAAGTTATTAAAACAGAAGCTTTACTCGACGCTATGAATACCGGGGTCATCAGCAACGCCATCATAGATGTATGGGAACATGAGCCAGCAATTAATAGAGAACTAGTAAACAAAGTACTCATCGGCACACCACATATAGCAGGATATTCTGCAGATGGGAAAGCAAATGCCACCCGAATATCACTAGATGCTCTATGCCACTTCTTCGATATAAACGCTACTTATGAAATTAATCCACCAGAGCCATCTTCATCTTTCATTCAATCAAAAAACAGAAAAGAGGCTTTACTACAAATATATAATCCAATCCAAGACAGCAATCGGCTGAAAGCTCAACCAGACTTGTTTGAAACTTTAAGAGGGGAATATCCTTTGCGCAGAGAGGAGAAAGCTTTTCATATCCAAATAAACAATGACTGAAGCTAGAAGAAGGCGTTAGGCGGCATTCACTTCAACAGGATAATTACTTTAAACTCAAAACCTGCTCTATAATACGAGGGAAATGTTCATATTCCAATGCATGCACCTTCTTTGCCACTTCAGCGGCCGAATCGTCTGGCAAAACCGAACAAGTGGCTTGGAAGATCACGTCCCCTTCGTCATAGTGTTCATTAATATAATGTATAGTAATGCCTGTTTCCTTTTCACCAGACGCTACAACAGCTTCATGAACCCGATCGCCATACATTCCTTTCCCCCCAAACTTCGGCAAAAGAGCCGGATGTATATTTATAATTTTATCAGGATAAGCATGCAAAAGTAAATCAGGCACCCGAATAAGGAAACCAGCTAACACAATAAAATCAATAGGATACTCCTGCAAAGTAGCCCAAATTCGATCGCCAAGCCCCCAATCCTCTTTTGAGAAAACCCTATTGGGCACATTCAACCGACTTGCACGCTCTAAAACGAATGCATCACTTCTGTTAGAAAGAACCAATGACACCTCAACCGTATCACTTTTTTGGAAATACCTGATTATATTTTCGGCATTTGAACCAGAACCGGAAGCAAAAATTGCGATTTTTTTCTTCATTATACTCAATTACGATGCACAAAACAGTGAAAAATGTGCAAAAGACTGCATTTATTTAGTCAAATATTTGCGCAAAACGATAAATATTCATTCCTTTGCACCGCAAAATTAAAGAAATAAAACTAATTATTAATTAAAAACTTAAAGTTATGTCTGAAATTGCATCAAGAGTAAAAGCGATTATCGTTGATAAATTAGGCGTAGAAGAATCAGAAGTTACTAACGAAGCAAGCTTCACTAACGACCTGGGAGCAGATTCTCTTGACACTGTAGAACTTATCATGGAATTCGAAAAAGAATTCGGTATCTCTATTCCTGATGACCAAGCAGAAAAAATTGGTACTGTAGGTGATGCTGTATCTTACATCGAAGAACACGCTAAGTAATTATCCGATTTCATCAATATGGAATTAAAAAGAGTAGTAGTAACAGGTCTCGGCGCTATTACTCCCGTTGGCAAAACTGTTCCCGAATTTTGGGAAAATCTGGTCAACGGGGTTAGTGGAGCAGGGCCTATTACTCATTTTGATGCATCGCTATTCAAGACGCAATTTGCGTGTGAAGTAAAAGACTTCGACGCAACCAAATATATCGATCGCAAAGAAGCTAGAAAGATGGACTTGTATACTCAATACGCCATCGCTGTAGCTAAAGAAGCGGTAGAAGATTCTAGTCTTGACATAGAGAAGGAAGATTTGAACAGAATCGGTGTCATTTTTGGCGCTGGTATCGGAGGTATACATACATTCGAGGAAGAAGTAGGTAACTACTACACTCATCAAGAAATGGGTCCTAAGTTTAATCCTTTTTTCATCCCTAAGATGATCTCGGATATCGCTGCCGGACAGATTTCAATCTTGTATGGCTTCCATGGTCCCAATTATGCGACCTGTTCAGCTTGTGCTACTTCAACCAATGCTATTGCCGATGCTTTCAACCTGATTCGATTGGGCAAAGCAAACGTAATTGTATCTGGTGGTTCTGAAGCAGCGATCTTCCCTGGAGGTGTAGGCGGTTTTAACGCTATGCACGCTCTGTCAACACGTAACGACGACCCATTGAAAGCTTCTCGCCCATTCAGCGCAAGCCGCGACGGCTTTATCATGGGAGAAGGTGGTGGATGCTTAATCCTGGAAGAACTTGAACATGCGAAAGCTCGTGGTGCAAAGATCTATGCAGAAGTTGCCGGTGTAGGAATGTCGGCTGATGCTTATCACCTTACTGCCTCTCATCCTGAGGGTCTTGGTGCTAAGTTAGTGATGATGAACGCATTGGAAGATGCAGAAATGGACCCTAAAGAAGTAGACTATATTAATGTACATGGTACTTCTACTCCAGTAGGTGATATTTCCGAAGCTAAAGCTATCAAAGAGGTATTCGGCGAACACGCTTATGAACTGAACATCAGTTCAACCAAATCAATGACAGGTCATTTGCTAGGTGCTGCCGGAGCGGTAGAATCAATCGCCAGCATACTTGCCATCAAAAACGGAATCGTTCCTCCGACTATCAACCATGAAGACGGCGACAACGACGAAAACATTGATTATGACCTTAATTTCACATTCAACAAAGCGCAGAAGCGTGAAGTTAATGTAGCTTTATCCAACACGTTTGGATTTGGGGGTCACAATGCGTGCGTTATCTTCAAGAAATACGCTGAGTAATATCGTGTTACGTAACCAAATAAATAAGATAAGGCTCCTGTTCAACAAGGATAGAGAGTCTTATCTTTGTTTTTACCGGATACTCGGATTCTTTCCGCGTAATATCCAAATATACGAGCAAGCACTCCTGCACAAATCATCGGCCGTTCGGACCGAGAAAGGACGTCCGTTAAACAACGAACGGTTGGAGTTTCTGGGTGACGCCATCCTTGACGCCATTGTAGGGGATATTGTCTATAAACGTTTTGAAGGTAAGCGAGAAGGATTTCTCACTAATACTCGTTCTAAAATTGTACAACGAGAAACGTTAAACAAATTAGCCATGGAAATTGGCTTAGACAAACTCATCAAATTCTCAGCTCGTTCTTCCTCACACAACAGCTATATGTACGGCAATGCCTTCGAAGCTTTTATTGGAGCTATCTATCTTGATCAGGGATATGAGCGCTGCAAGGAGTTTATGGAGCAAAAAATCATTAATAAATACATCGACTTGGACAAGATTTCCCGGAAGGAAGTTAATTTCAAATCGAAGCTAATTGAATGGAGTCAGAAGAACAAAACAAGGATCTCATTCGAACTCATTGAACAGTTTTTGGATGCAGACAGCAATCCGGTATTTCAAACTGAGGTACGCATAGAAGGGTATCCGGCTGGCACTGGAAGCGGTTATTCCAAAAAAGAATCTCAGCAGCATGCAGCTCAGATGGCTATCAAGAAAGTGAAGGACGAGGCATTTATGGCTACTATCAATGAAGCTAAGGCCAACATGGCCCTAACTGAGGAGAGTACAGAAGCGGAAGAAACAATCCAAACCGAAGAAACTATCCAAAGCAAATCCCCATCCGACGTCCCTGAACCACAAGATCGTGATCTTCAGTAACGATTTTCAATTTTCCAGCCACATCTTCGAGGGGCATAGATGAGATCTCATCCCCTTTTAAGGCAATCATTCGGCCGAATTGTCCATTAGCAATCAATTCCGTAGCATGTCCACCCATTCGGGTTGCTAAATTACGATCGAAAGGCGTAGGCGAACCGCCGCGTTGAATATACCCTAGTACCGTTTCGCGAGTTTCAATCCCGGTTTCATATTCAATTTCTTGAGCAATATATTCCGCTGCGCGTTTATGCCCATCAGTTAAAATACCTTCTGCCACAACGACAATCGAATAGGGTTTTCCCCTTTTCAAACGTTCCATAATGGTATTACCAATGTTTTTGATCTCGTATGGAATTTCAGGAACAAGGATCACATCGCCGCCACCAGCCATACCGGAATAAAGAGCAATCCATCCGGCCTTATGCCCCATCACTTCAATAACCATCACTCTTTTGTGGGAGCTTGCCGTAGAATGCAAGCGATCAATGGCATCAGTAGCAATACTCACCGCAGAATCGAACCCAAAAGAAATATCAGTACCCCAGATATCATTGTCAATTGTTTTGGGTACAGAAACAATATTGACTCCCATAGCGGCAAATTTTGCGGCAGTCTTTTGCGTACCGTTTCCTCCGATGCAAACCACACAGTCAAGCCCCATCTCCTGAATGTTACGGAGGATGAGCGCTGGCTTATCAACATCGGACACCACCCCACCCTTTTTAAAAGGTTTTTCACGAGATGTACCTAGCATAGTACCCCCCAAATTGAGCAGTCCGGATAAAGATTTATCAGTAAATGGTTCGATGTCTTGAGTCAGTAATCCTTGGAAACCGCTATGAATGCCCACCACCTCCATGTCATAGTGATGAATAGCCGTTTTGCATACACCGCGAATAGTCGCATTAATACCAGGACAATCTCCACCGGAGGTAAGGATTCCAATTCTCATTGTCGTTTTTTTTAGTCAGAAACACAGTATTCAGCGAAAGTCGTCATTTTTAACGATTATTTCCGACGTAAAGATAGAAAAAAAAGATAAATAAGGTTACTTTTGCACGACTAAACATATTATGTTAAACCAGAAATGAATATAACAAAGATCATTAGTAAGACTTTCGATTCCCGTTTAAAACAGATAGACCTTTATGATAGCCAGGCTGGCGACATACAACAGAGCGTATTGAGCCGCCTCTTAAATCAGGCTGCCCGCACGGAGTGGGGAAAAAAGTACGACTACTCATCTATCCGCAATTATGAGGACTTCAGAAAGCGTCTTCCTATTCAAACTTATGAAGAGATAAAACCCTACGTAGAACGCCTGAGAGCAGGAGAACAAAATCTGCTTTGGCCTTCAGAAATACGCTGGTTTGCTAAATCTTCAGGAACAACCAACGACAAAAGCAAATTTCTTCCGGTCAGCAAAGAAGCATTGGAAGACATTCATTACAGAGGGGGCAAGGATGCCGCTGCACTGTATTTTCGCATCAATCCCGACAGTCATTTTTTCTCCGGAAAAGGCTTGATTCTTGGCGGTAGCCACAGTCCAAACCTCAATTCCAACCACAGTTTGGTAGGTGATTTATCAGCTATTCTGATTCAGAATGTGAATCCACTGATCAACTTCATCCGCGTTCCTAGCAAAAAAATCGCCCTGATGAGCGAATGGGAAACTAAAATAGAAGCTATTGCCAACAGTACAATCCCGGTGAATGTAACCAGTCTATCGGGGGTACCCTCATGGATGCTTGTTCTCATCAAACGAGTGCTTGAGAAGACAGGCAAAACATCGCTAGAAGAGGTATGGCCTAATTTGGAAGTGTTCTTCCACGGTGGCGTAGCATTCACTCCTTATCGCGAACAATATAAACAAGTGATCCAATCATCGAAGATGCATTATGTTGAAACTTATAATGCTTCGGAGGGTTATTTCGGGACTCAAAATGACCTGTCTGACCCGGCTATGTTGCTGATGATTGATTATGGTATTTTTTACGAATTTGTGCCTCTGGAAGAAGTAGACAAAGAGAATCCTCGTGCCTATTGCCTCGAAGAGGTAGAACTCAACAAGAATTATGCAATGGTGATTTCCACCTCTTGCGGATTGTGGCGCTATATGATTGGAGATACTGTGAAGTTTACCAGCAAAAATCCCTATAAATTCGTCATTACCGGCCGAACTAAACATTTCATCAACGCCTTCGGTGAAGAGTTGATCGTTGACAATGCCGAAAAGGGTTTGGCTAAAGCTTGTGCAGAGACAGGAGCTCAAGTTTGTGAGTATTCTGCCGCACCGGTATTTATGGATGAAAATGCCAAATGCCGCCACCAATGGCTCATTGAGTTTGCTAAAATGCCCGACTCTGTAGAGAAATTTGCTGCCATACTCGATACTACACTCAAAGATGTTAACTCCGACTACGAAGCAAAACGCTGGAAAGACATTGCTTTGCAACCATTGGAAGTGGTAGTTGCCCGCCAAGGGTTATTCCATGACTGGTTGGCTCAAAAGGGCAAACTAGGCGGACAACACAAAGTACCCAGACTTAGCAACACACGCGAATACATCGAACCGATGTTAGTGTTGAACAATCAATAAACTCTCCCAAACAACTAATTTCATTCTTTTATATACATTTACCTATGGTGACGCAAAATGCATTCACCATAGGTAAATGAACTATTGCTTTCTCCCAAAAGAAACATAGGTTGTTTCAATAAATTATTTCCCATTGAAACAATTTGTTTCATTACATGATACGATCAGTTTCATGCCTTGGAAATAAATGTTTCATCCTACGAAACAAATCGTTTCATAGCATGAAACTGTCAGACAAAAGGGAGATCTACTTTTACACAATAATACCACCGCCCAACAGCAACCCATCTTTATAGAAAGCAGCCGCTTGCCCCGAAGCAATAGCAGCGAGTGGTTCATGAAGTTGCACATGCAGAAGATTATCCGGCGTAATGGTTACCGTACAATGATTTTCTTGTTTCCGATAGCGGATTCTCACTATAATATCATCCTGTCCCAAGATCCGCTCACGGCTAACTACGTTCCAGTCTTTCAGTACCATTTCATTCTTCTCGAGTGCCTGTAGAGAGGCCAAAACCACTTCATTCTTTTCCGGATGGATTTCTTTCACAAATACAGGACGATTTAAATGCACTCCTAATCCTCGCCGCTGTCCAATAGTATAAAAGGGATATCCATCGTGCCAAGCTATAAAAGTACCGTTTTCATCGACAAATTGGCCTCGTTTGAGGCAAGCAGACCCAGGTTGAATTGCGTCATTCAAAGGAAGTTCGTTCGTTGCCAACCATTTCTTCAGAAAGCTACGGTAGTCCATCGGACAAAAACAAACACCTAAACTATCCTTCTTCACCGAAACTTTCCTAAATCCACGTTCAGCAGCAAAGGCACGTGCTTCAACTTTTCTTATATCCCCCATTGGGAGAAGCATTCTTCGAAGAATATCTTGTTCGAGCCCCCACAAAAAGAAAGTCTGATCCTTGTCAGTATCAGCAGCAGGCGTGATATAGAACTGATTGTCCACCTTAACTTTCCGGGCATAATGTCCCGTAGCTAGATGAAAAATACCCATTTCATCGGCTATTTTAGCAAGTAAGGGCCATTTTAGATAGTTATTACATAAGGTACACGGCACAGGTGTATGCCCAACCATATATTCCTGCACAAAATACGTTATGATTTGCTCCCGGAAGATCTCCCGGGCATCATACGTGATGTGACGAATGCCCAATCGCTCCGCCAAGTTGCGCGCATCTTCCAGATACTCAGTTGAATCATTCCACTCATAAAAACGAAAAGTGACCCCGGTCACCTCATAGCCAGCTTCGAGCAATCGCATTGCGGCTACGGAGCTGTCCGTACCGCCACTCATTCCCAACAGCACTTGTTTGTTTTCTTCTATCATGCTGCAAAATTAAATATTTTACCGTATCTTTGTCGGTTGAAGCTTAAATAGAATGAATAAAAAATCAAACACCGGACAAGTTATTATTGTTTTCACAGAGCATCCAGTACTTGGTCCTTTACTTATCCCTTACATCGCAGAACGATCTGACGACGAAACGCTACAACTCATAGAACAAGCCTTCCATGCATCTCCTGAGGCCATTGCCTTGATGAGCGAGACAGAAAGACAAGCCATAGAAATCGCCTCTCACTATACCGAGAAGTATCTGATGAGCGTTTACTCCCGCGAAAAAACCGTATCACGTTTCCTTCGCAAACTTTCTGAAGACCCGGAACGGGTCAAAAATAATATCCGACCTTTTATCGAGAAAAAGATGCAGGAGATGCTGGGTCTGATACGTTACTCGAATATGCCCCTATATCAAAAACAAACCGGTAATAAACAGCTCTACGCCCATCATGCTTATCATATTCATCCGGATGACGTGCAAATCCATTTCACGTTCCATGCCGACAAAGAAACCTTTTATTACCAATTAGATTTCCGCTATCAGCAGCAACCGCTCTCGGTGAGCGAACTAAAACCGGTCATTGCGCTCACCGCTTCCCCTTCAGCCATTCTATTAGGCATGGAGCTCTACTTCTTTCCACATATTGAAAGTTCACGCGTCCTGCCTTTCACTAAAAAAGATAGAATTAGTGCACCGGCTTCTCTCATCGATAAATATATCGACAATATTGTGATCCCGATTGCTCGTTATCATGAGATTACCTTGGAAGGATTGCAGATCAGGGAAGAAAAGTACACCTGCCAAGCCATCCTGTCAGTAGAAGAGACCATCTACGACGAACCCGTTTTGGAGTTAGCATTCCACTATGCCGACAAAGTCTTTACGCCAGAATCGAGCAGCGAAATGAATAAAATCATTTATAGACAGGATAACGGGGATATTATAAGCGTCGAACGGGATGCACAAACGGAAATGCGCAAACTTCAATGCTTAACTGAAGCCGGCTTACAACGAATCAATGACTCGCATCTCAAACTATCTCCTCATGCTCCTGAAAGATCGCTCAACGAGTGGATTGACAAACACCGAGAGCTTTTGCAAGAATCTTTTGTGCTGACCGGGAATAAAGGAGCCACAGTCTATTGCCTTGATGAAATCAGGGTGGAGCAAAGTTATGAAGATGGTCCCGACTGGTTTGAGATACATATAACCGTAGTTATTGGCAAACTACGCATTCCTTTTTCACGTTTTCGCAACCACATCCTTGCCGAAAAAAGAGAATACATTCTCCCCGACGGGCAAATCATCTTGCTGCCCGAAGAATGGTTCAGCAAATATGGGAACTTGTTTGCACTCGGAACGAATACCGAAACCGGCATCCGACTGAAACCTACGTTTGTCGGCGCTGTCAAGTCAGCTTTGGAAGACGAGACCTTGAAGATCAACCTTTCCCACGCCGATATTCCTCCCATTGCCCCTCCGCCGGGAATTAAAGCACAGCTTCGTTCATATCAGGAAAAAGGATTCTCCTGGATGGTGCAGCTCAACAATAATAACTTCGGTGGATGCTTGGCAGACGACATGGGACTGGGAAAAACACTACAGACACTCACCCTCTTACAATATATCTACAAACCCACTGCGGCATCCGACATCGTGAAAGAGGAAACCGAAGCCGCTGTCGATGAAAACGAAGAAGAAAACACCACTCATGCTTCCGAAACTGAAACGGACGGACAATATACACTATTCTCAGAGTCATCTCCAACAGAACTGTTGCCGGAGACTCCGATTGGCGAAGATTCAAGCGAACCGATCTCAAATAAGCCCGCTTCTTTGATCATCGTTCCCACCTCGTTGCTCCACAATTGGCAACGCGAAGCCAAACGATTCACCTCACTGGCCATAGCGGAATACAATAGCAGTACAGTATTCCCGAAAGGACAACCTGAGCTCTTTTTCAAGCACTACCACCTCATCTTTGCTTCGTACGGAATGATGCGCAATAATATTGATATACTGAGTTCATATACCTTTGAATATGTGGTGCTCGACGAGAGCCAGAATATCAAGAACAGCGAATCGCTGGCTTTCCGTTCGGCCATTCAGCTCAATAGCAATCATCGTATCACGCTTACGGGTACTCCCATTGAGAACTCGCTCAAAGACTTATGGGCACAATTCCGTTTTTTACAGCCCGATCTGTTAGGCGAAGAAAGCCTCTTTCAAAAGCAATTTATCGTCCCCATCCGGCAAGGCAATACGCGAGCCGAATATCGATTACAGCAGCTGATTGCTCCGTTCATTCTGCGTCGAAGTAAAAGCGAAGTAGCCCCTGAACTGCCTTCGCTTACTGAGGAATTCATCCACTGCGATATGTCTGAAGAGCAAAGCGAATATTACAAGCAAGAAAAAAACAGTTTGCGCCATATTTTGCTACAGGGGTCTCAAGTGCAAGATCGCTTACTCCGGTTCAACATTCTGAATGGAATTTTACGTCTTCGACAACTATCGTGCCATCCACGCCTCATTTTCCATAATTACAAAGGTCTCTCGGGCAAAACGGAGCAGATAGTGGAAACCTTCGACACCTTGAGAAGTGAAGGACACAAAGTACTCATCTTCTCCTCATTTGTGGAGCATCTCGAAATTCTTGCCGAAATCTTCCGCGAACGAGGATGGAAATACGCGCTACTGACCGGTACTACCAATGATAGACCGGCAGAAATTGCCCATTTCACCGAACAAGAGAGTGTCCAGGCCTTCCTTATTTCTTTGAAAGCCGGAGGAGTAGGCCTCAACCTGACTCAAGCCGATTATGTGTTTATCATCGACCCTTGGTGGAACCCTGCGGCCGAGGCACAAGCCATCGCACGAGCACACCGAATTGGGCAGAACAAGCAAGTCATTGCCTACCGCTTCATTACCCAAAACAGCATTGAAGAGAAAATGATTCAATTGCAGGAAGAGAAGCGGAAACTAGCAGAAACATTTATCACGGATACCGATGGGCTCCCCCGATTGAGCAATGAGCAATGGGCAGAATTGCTCATCGAATAGTCCATAAACGACATTCAGTCTAAACCAGTCCACTACACGATTCGCTTGTTTTTCTTGCAGCAACACGTTTTTCTTTTATCTTTGCATCCTAAAACACTGCTGCATGAAATACAAGCTTATCGTGCTCGATCTCGACGGCACACTCACCAATTCTAAAAAAGAAATCTCTCCCCGCAATCGGGAAACGCTGATACGTATACAAGAAGAAGGCATACGTCTGGCTTTAGCCTCCGGACGGCCGACTTATGGTATCGTTCCCCTCGCCAATGAATTGCGCATGAATGAATTTGGCGGATTTATCCTCTCCTATAACGGAGGAGAAATCATCAACTGGGAAACGAAAGAAATGATGTACGAGAATGTACTGCCCAACGAAGTTGTGCCTTTGTTGCACGAATGTGCCCGCATCCATAAGTTAAGTATATTGACTTATGACGGAGCAGATATCGTGACCGAGAACGCTAAAGACCCATACGTGCTAAAAGAAGCCTTTCTGAATAAAATGGCAGTACGTGAAACCACTGAGTTTCTTGCCGACATTCCCCTTCCGATTCCCAAATGCCTCATTGTAGGAGAACCCGAAAAGTTGGTTGCTGTAGAATCCGAACTATCCAACGCTTTAGAAGGAAAGATCAATGTATTCCGTTCCGAGCCTTATTTTCTGGAACTCGTGCCACAAGGTATTGATAAAGCTCTATCCCTCAGTGTTCTCTTAGATCATATCGGAATCGCCCGCGAAGAAATGGTTGCCATAGGCGACGGTTATAATGATCTTTCCATGATTCAATTTGCCGGTCTAGGCATTGCAATGGGAAATGCACAAGAACCTGTAAGGAAAGCAGCCGATTACATAACACTGACCAATGACGAAGACGGGGTTGCAGAAGCGATAGAGCAAATCAGACAAAATCGGGTCCAAGTGAAGTGAAATCAATTATTTATTCTAACTTTGCACTTCCAATCGAACAAATATAAAATGTTATGGAACATCAACTTACCATTTACAACACGTTAGATAGAAAGAAAGAACTATTCGTACCGCTTCACGCACCGCATGTAGGCATGTATGTATGTGGACCCACGGTGTACGGTGATGCTCATTTGGGACACGCTCGCCCATCCATCACATTTGACGTACTCTTCCGTTATCTCACACACCTAGGATATAAAGTACGCTATGTACGCAACATTACCGATGTTGGCCATCTAGAGCATGATGCCGACGAAGGAGAAGATAAGATAGCCAAGAAAGCACGCCTCGAAGAATTGGAGCCAATGGAAGTGGTTCAGTACTACTTGAACCGCTATCACCAAGCCATGGAAGCACTAAATGTACTTTCTCCCAGCATCGAACCGCATGCTTCGGGTCACATCATTGAACAAATTCAACTCGTACAAAAGATTCTAGATGCCGGATATGCTTACGAAAGCGAAGGTTCTGTCTATTTTGACGTAGCTAAATATAATAAGGATCATCATTACGGCAAACTTTCCGGCCGCAATCTAGACGACGTACTGAACACCACTCGCGACTTGGACGGACAAAGCGAAAAACGCAATCCGGCAGACTTTGCATTGTGGAAGAAAGCACAACCTGAGCACATCATGCGCTGGCCTTCTCCTTGGAGCGACGGTTTCCCGGGATGGCATGCCGAATGTACAGCTATGGGACGCAAGTACTTAGGTGAGCACTTCGATATTCACGGTGGTGGAATGGACTTGATTTTTCCTCATCATGAATGCGAAATCGCACAGTCGGTAGCTTCTCAAGGAGATGATATGGTTCACTATTGGATGCACAACAACATGATTACCATCAACGGCACGAAGATGGGTAAATCGCTTGGAAACTTTATCACTTTAGATGAATTCTTCAGCGGCACACATCAGTTGCTGGCACAAGCCTATACCCCAATGACTATCCGTTTCTTCATTCTGCAAGCTCACTATCGTAGCACGGTAGACTTTAGCAACGAGGCCTTGCAAGCTTCAGAGAAAGGGCTGCAGCGTTTGATTGAAGCGATTGAAGGACTCAGCAAGATCACTCCTGCTGCAAGCACTTCAGAGGGTATCAACGTAAAAGAACTTCGTGCCAAATGCTACGAAGCAATGAACGATGATTTGAACACTCCTATTGTCATCGCACAACTTTTCGAAGGGGCACGCATCATTAACACCATTAATGCAGGAAATGCCACCATCTCTGCTGAAGACTTGAAAGAGTTGAAAGAGACTTTCCACCTGTTCTGTTTCGACATAATGGGGTTGAAAGAAGAAAAAGGCTCTTCTGATGGTCGCGAAGCTGCGTATGGCAAAGTAGTAGATATGCTACTCGAGCAACGCATGAAAGCCAAAGCCAACAAGGACTGGGCAACCTCCGACGAAATCAGAAACACATTGACTGCTCTCGGGTTCGAGGTGAAAGATACGAAAGATGGCTTTGAGTGGAGATTGAACAAATAATTCTCTAATACCCACTACAAGTCAGTTATAAACGACCAAGATTCAATATTTTATAAGCAAAAAAAGTGAGAGAGGCGATTAGTGTTAAATCGCCTCTCTCACTTTTTATGAAAAAACAAGTTTTACCATCTATTTATCCTCAACTTTCACATCCCTCAACCCATCCCAATAATCTATTTACTGAATTACATTTTATAATAAGAAAAGTCTTAGTTCATAAAACAGTCCGAACAGATATAACAAATAAGTACTTCTTATGCACCATTTTATTCGTTCGCCTATAGGCGGACGAAAGGTTACCTATAGGCAAACGCAAAGTTGCCTATAGCCGGACGCAAAGTCGCCTATAGGCAAACGAATTAATTTATGCAGAGAAAGGGACTAATTTATGCATTTCAGAGCGTAAACTATAGGCAAAGCACACAATATGCCCTTGTTTTTCCTCAAAATAGACTAGAAAAAAACATCTAATTCAGCAACGGAATAGGTACATTTGCCCAAGAAACCATAAAAAAATGCCTTATGAGTCCACAAGAATTCTTTAAAGAAGACCAGTTTGCCACCAATGCAGGTGTAGTATTACTTGAGATACGTGAAGGATTTACTTTTTTACGCGCCAGCAGTTCAGGCGACACGCTCTATGCAGAAGCACGCGAACGCTACATCGGGCGAAGCACCGGATGCTATCAAATAGATGTAACGAACCAAAACGGAGACTTGATTGCGACATTCGAATCAAGCGTCTTCAGGAAAGATCAGAAAGTGCCTTTTACTATTTAACGATAGAAGTTAATGGATGACGGTTGCCCCGAACATCATTTAAGAAAGCTTTAGCCGAACCAAAATTCAAGAACATATCCAAACGAACAGGAAGATGATTCTTATCGTCCGTCACAAAGAAAGTGATTACCTCTTTCTCTTTGCCTTTCTTGTCATATTCTACTAAAGAAAAGACTAGGCAACGATACGTTACATCATTTTCGGCTTTCACATTCTCCTTACCGCGATAAATCAAGGTCTGTTCTTCCACTTTACGGCCTGTAGCCATAGGGAATTTAATTTGTTGACCGACTTTATAATCACTCGGATCGTAGGAACGAGCTTGAGCAAGAATGCTGAGCATATCATAAATGCAACGACTATCGCTCTCCTCGGATTCATGCACTTCACCATTGCGGAATGTTCGCTTTTGTTTGGCAAAACAAACACCGTTTTTAGAAGTGAACCAAGCCTCATCTACCGTATAACGTTTCCCCTCTTCGGCCCCTTTGCGGAAATAGCGAGGTTCAAGTTTATCAGACATCACACAAGTCAGCGTATCGCGCATCTTAAAAAAGAAGTCCGCCCGTTTACTGCCCAAAGCAAGCAGATTGATCCGGTAGGCAGATTCAGAGTGATAGGTGGTAGCATTAGTCGTGAGACTGGCAATGCCGGCTTTCACCCAGACAAATTTCCAATTAAAATATAAATCGTACATTACCTGCTCTCCAGATTGAAAAGCATCGTTCTTTGCTTCGCACTGAGCAACGGCAGGAAGTGAAAGACTTCCGAGCAGCAAAGTGAGCAGCCCGGCCATGAAATGACGTCGTAAGTTAGCGACGGTTACGGTTTTGGTTATCTCTATTCTTTTTCTTCTTGTCATCATCTGGTTTTTGTTTTTTTAGTTCGTCTGGCTTCTGTTTCTCTGCAGGAGTAGCACGAATGTCCCATGGCTGCGTGATGTCCCATAGGGCTTTATACTCCAATATCTTTGGGTAATAATAAACTGATTCAGGTTGGATACCTTTTTCATAGTCGCCAGTATCCCACACTCCATTTCCATTCACATCGTTAATCAGCCGAGCCCCATATTTACCAGGGTTCAAGAAATAGAAGTCGACCACCCCATCTGAGGTGACTCTGCGTCGGCGCACTACCTTATCTTGTCCATCAAGCAGTTCCACAAAAGCCTGCTGATTGGCTCCAGTAATAGCGAAATGGAGGGTAAAATACTCGTCCTCACTACGAACTTTAAATCCTTGTCTTATTTTATCAGTGAACAAGCCATAAATGCCATGAAAGGCAGTTGAATCAACAGAGAATTCATACTCCTTGGTTGGTTCCCAATCGTAATAAAGATTAAAGCGTCTGAGATTCAAAGAATCTTGTTCGAAAACAAAAGGTCTTTCTTTCCAAAGCGTATCAACCTTTTCTCGAAGATGAATCGCTGCACTATCATAGCTGGCAACCGGCTCTTCAAAGTTCAAAGAAATATATCCATATACATCCATGGACGAAGGTGCATTCACATTGGCTGAGAGGAATTTAGTCGGTATCGGTTCATCCTCAGCGTCTTTCTTTTTCTTCTTCTTCTTTTTTTCAGGCTCTTCTTTGGCTTTGTTCTTTTGCTTTGACACCAGTTTCAAGGTATCCGTACGGGGAATTAATTGGTTGAGAGTATCGGTGTAGAGATAAGTTAAGCTCACCGCTAGCGTATCTTTTTGATAGAGCAATGAATCTTTGATCCAATAATTAATGGTATCGTTTCTATGGTTCTTCTCAATGACAAAAGCGTTATTCTCATCAAAGTTCAACCCCTTCAATTCGGGCAAGGTGTCAGCCTTTCCTGCAAAATAGAGGGTAAATTTGTGGGGAACAAGGCGTTCTGACTTAACTAGGTATTGGGCATAATTTTGTTCTTTGAAGGCACGAAGAATAACATCATCAGGCAAATAATGCATATAATTCTTTTCAATAATCGTGTCATACGTCAACGAATCCACCCAAACTGTATCCATGCGCTGGCGCTCTTCCATGCGAGGTATAACCAACGAATCGTTAAAAGCAATCACTTCACTCTTTTGAGAAAAAGTAAAGTTCTGATCGGCATCCATCAAAGCGAAAATACGATATTTGCCAGGGGCAACTCCACGAATGGAGAAGCGTCCACGACTATCAGTACGCGCCACCCGTTCGAAAGGGAGCGTAGTAAATGCCGAATCGTTCAAATTTGCGTGCAAACCAACCATTATACCTTTGATGGGTTCCAAATTAGAAGCATCAAGCACTGTCCCCGACACTTCCATCGTATCAATCTGCGCACCGGTAGAAAAGGTAAACGCAAAATTCCCAAGGGGATTCCCCTCGTTGTTATCGACAATAGCATCAGAGAAATCAATGGTATAGGTCGTATTGGCCATCAACGAATCAAGCAGGTTGACTTGGATTTTTTTGCCAGAAGCTTTAATCTCAGGCTGTTGGATTTGAGGTGGAGAAACGACCACTTTCTCTGTGGCTTTCTCAAGCTTAATAAATTCATCAAACTGAATAGAAATCTTTGTTCTTTTACTATTTATAGCACCGGCTACAGGGTTACTGCCAATGAACTGAGGAGGTGTCTCATCTCTGGGACCACCTTCCGGTCGTCCAATACTGGCACATGAGTATAGCACTACTGCCAGAATTAGGACTGGCAATGCCCTGCTAGCGATCTGTTTTAACTTTGGATTCTCAAATTGTAACATGCTGCAAAAATAAACGTTCTTATTTAATAAACACCATTCTTTCTAGCTAATTTATTCAAAAGCAGCCCTAAATGAACGATAATTTGCCCACCTCTCATTAAAATATTCTTATCTTTGGCTCTCGAATTTCAAACCTAATACAAAAGCCTCATGAAGAAACAACTACTAAGTTACTGTCTGGCTGCTCTAGGATTAACCTCAGCCATCCAAGCACAAACTTTCAACGAATGGAGAGACCCGGATGTGAATTCCGTTAACCGCTCCACTATGCACACCAACTATTTTGCTTATGAATCAAGTGAAAAAGCAACCACTGGGATCAAAGAAAATTCAAAGAATTTCATGACCCTAAACGGATGCTGGAAATTTAACTGGGTGAAAAATGCAGATGCCCGCCCTACCGATTTTTACCAAACCAACTTCAACGACAAAGGCTGGAATGAGCTGAAGGTCCCTGCCCTATGGGAGTTAAATGGATATGGCAATCCGATTTATGTCAACGTTGGCTATGCTTGGAGAAATCAGTTTAAGAGTGATCCTCCTTCAATACCTACCGAAAACAATCACGTGGGTTCGTACAGAAAAGAGATTATGATTCCTGCCAATTGGAAGGGCAAGGAAGTATTCGCTCACTTCGGTTCGGTGACCTCTAATATGTATCTATGGGTGAATGGACGCTATGTGGGTTATAGCGAAGATAGCAAACTGGAAGCAGAATTCAATATCACCAACTACCTAAAACCCGGCAAAAATTTGATCGCATTTCAAGTGTTCCGCTGGTGCGACGGTAGCTATCTCGAAGACCAAGATTTTTTCCGCTACTCTGGTGTTGGAAGGGATTGCTACCTGTATGCCCGCAACGAGAAGCATATTCAGGATATTCGTCTAACTCCCGATTTGGATAGTGAATATAAAGACGGTACACTGCACGTAGCTCTTGAAGTGGAAGGAAGTGCTACAGTGACTCTTGCTCTTAAAGATGCTCAAGGGGAAATTGTAGCAACTAGCGACGTCAAAGGATCGGGGAAAATAAATACAGATTTAAAAGTGGTTTCTCCTGAGAAGTGGACAGCTGAGATTCCTTATTTATATACGCTAACCGCCACGATGAAAACTGGGAATGAAATCATTGAAGTAATTCCAGTGAAAGTTGGCTTCCGAAAAATTGAACTCACAGGTGGGCAAATACTTGTGAACGGAAAGGCGGTACTTTTTAAAGGTGCAGACCGTCATGAGATGGATCCTGACGGAGGATATGTGGTGTCAACGGAGCGAATGATTCAAGACATCAAAATCATGAAGCAACTAAACATCAACGCGGTGAGAACCTGTCACTACCCTGACGATAACCGTTGGTACGATCTCTGCGATCAATATGGTATTTATCTTGTAGCAGAAGCGAATATCGAATCGCATGGAATGGGATATGGCAACCGAACATTGGCCAAGAATCCAATCTATGCTAAAGCTCATTTGGAACGCAATCAGCGCAATGTGCAACGTGGCTACAATCACCCTTCTATCATCTTCTGGTCACTAGGAAACGAAGCTGGTATGGGTCCGAACTTCGAGCAATGTTACACATGGATTAAGAATGAAGACAAAACGCGTGCGGTACAATACGAACAAGCCGGGAAGAGCAAATTTACCGATATCTTCTGCCCAATGTATTATGATTATAATAACTGTATCAAATATTCTGAGAGCAATGCGGACAAACCGTTAATCCAATGTGAATACGCACATGCAATGGGTAATTCGGAAGGTGGATTTAAAGAGTATTGGGATATCATTCGTAAATATCCCAAATACCAAGGTGGCTTCATTTGGGATTTCGTAGACCAGTCTTGCCATTGGAAAAACAAAGATGGTGTTGATATTTACGGTTACGGAGGGGACTTTAATAAATATGATGCCTCTGATAATAATTTCTGTGATAACGGTTTAATCAGTCCCGACCGCGTTCCAAATCCGCACGCTTACGAGGTAGGCTATTTCTACCAAAACATCTGGACTACACCGGCAGATCTCGAAAAGAATGAAATTCAAATCTATAACGAAAATTTCTTCCGTGACTTATCAGCTTACTCCCTCGAATGGGAACTGCTGGCCAATGGCGAAGCTGTTCAAAGCGGAATCGTTCCCACATTGAACGTGGCGCCTCAGCAAACAGTGACTCTTCAACTCCCATTGGACACTAAAGGTATCTGTGAAAGCAAAGAACTGCTTCTCAATGTACGCTATAAACTGAAGAAAGCTGAAGCTTTACTTTCTGCTGGCGAAACTGTAGCCTACGATCAGCTAAGTATACGCGAATACAAGGCCCCCGAATTAAAGCTGGATAATAAACTAAGTTCTAATCTTGCGGTGGTAATCCCGACAGTGAAGGAACAAGATTATAATTATCTGACGATATTAGGGGAGAATTACACCATCGAATTCAATAAGCACAACGGATACCTGACTCGTTATGACGTTGATGGGCTTTCGCTGATGGAAGAAGGTAGCGAATTAACGCCCAACTTCTGGCGTGCCCCTACCGATAATGACTTTGGAGCAGGCTTGCAACATAAATACGGAGTATGGAGAAATCCTGAGTTAAAATTAACCTCTTTGAAACATGGCATTGAAAATGAGCAAGCTGTGATTCGCGCCGAATATGACATGAAGGCTGTTGGTGGGAAATTATTCCTTACCTACGTCATCAATAATCGAGGAGCAATTAAAGTGACGCAAATGATGGAAGCAAGCAGCAACAAAAAGGTCTCTGAGATGTTCAGATTCGGGATGCAGTTCCGCATGCCTATTGTATTCAATGAAATAGAATATTACGGACGCGGTCCGGGAGAGAATTACTCCGACCGTAACCATGCGGCTCTGATTGGGAAATATCGCCAAACAGTAGAGGAACAATTTTATCCTTATATTCGTCCACAAGAGAATGGAACAAAAACAGACATCCGCTGGTGGAAACTTCTCAATATTGGTGGCAATGGGCTACAATTTACAGCTGACGCTCCTTTCTCTGCTTCAGCACTAAATTATACCATTGAATCACTAGATGATGGATATGATAAAGGTCAGCGCCACTCATCGGAAGTAAGTAAAGCTAATTTTACTAATTTCTGCATCGATAAAGTACAAACCGGACTGGCCTGTGTAAACAGCTGGGGGGCTATCCCTTTAGAAAAGTATCGCCTTCCATATCAGAATTATGAGTTCAGTTTTATCATGAAACCTGTACATCATCAATTGAAGTAAAAAACATCGTTAAAAAACAAGCGATTGACATACTAAAACAACGATTTTTAAGTACTTTTGCAACCGGAAACTTTTTCAACCGAATGAGTTTCCGGTTTTTTTCTTCCTTGAATCATCTATCCATGCAATGAATTCACACGAGTGACAAGCACACAATTATAAAAAAACTGATAAATAGATAAAGTATGAAAAGTAGAATTGTTTTATTTGCATTTTGCTTAGCTCTCATGTCGAGTTGTGGCAATAAGAGCAATGACGCGGGAAAACTTCCCGAATATGCAGTACTAGAGTTACAAAAGTCGGCTGCAGATTTAACGACCGCTTATCCGGCCACTATTAAAGGTAAACAAGATGTGGAAATCCGCCCTCAAGTTTCAGGATTCATCACTCAACTCTGTGTGGATGAAGGAGCAACCGTTCGCAAAGGACAAGTATTGTTCGTCATCGATCCTACTCAGTATGAAGCAGCAGTTCGTACAGCAAAAGCAGCAGTGACCACTGCTGAGGCAGCAGTAAGAACGCAGCAAATTACTGTTGATAATAAGCGCGAATTAAACAAGAAGCAGATCATTAGTGATTATGACTTGACAATGGCCGAAAACAGCCTAGCTCAATCTCAGGCGCAACTAGCTCAAGCTAAAGCACAACTAACTTCTGCTAGACAGAATCTTTCGTTCACTCAGGTAAAAAGCCCATCGAATGGCGTGATCAATAACATTCCTTACCGTTTGGGAGCACTTGTGAGCCCTTCTATCGCGACTCCGATGACAACAGTTTCTGAGATCGATGAAGTGTACGTGTATTTTTCCATGACTGAAAAGGAACTTCTCGCCATGACTAAAACCGGCGCAAGCATTCAGGAGGAAATCAACAAGATACCGACAATCCAACTTCAACTAATTGACGGCACAATATATAATGTAGATGGAAAAGTAGATGCAATTACCGGAGTAATTGATCAGTCAACTGGATCTGTCAGTATCCGTGCTATCTTCCCGAACAAAGAACATATCCTACGCAGCGGGGGAACAGCTAATATATTGATTCCTTACAAGATGGATAATGTGATCAACATTCCACAATCGGCTACCGTAGAAATCCAAGATAAAAAGTTCGTTTATGTGTTGCAACCAGATAATACGGTGAAATATACTGAAATAAAGATCTTCAATCTAGATAATGGTAAAGACTATTTAGTGACTTCAGGATTAAATGCAGGAGACAAGATCATTATTGAAGGAGTACAAAACCTGAAAGACGGCCTGAAAATACAACCGATTACACCTGCACAAAAAGAGGCGAACTATCAACAGCATTTGAAAGATCAACATGATGGCAATCTTGCCACTGCTTTCAATTAATAATCAGATCATCGTATGAAATTAGATAATTTTATTAACCGACCGGTACTATCAACAGTTATTTCAATTTTGATAGTCATTCTGGGAGCTATTGGATTGGTTACACTACCTATTACCCAGTATCCGGACATTGCACCTCCTACCGTACAGGTTAGAGCGACGTATACGGGAGCGAGTGCATCGACCGTATTAAACTCCGTAATCGCTCCGCTTGAGGAACAAATTAACGGTGTTGAGAACATGATGTATATGACGTCTAACGCATCCAATACTGGTGCAGGCGATATATCCATCTACTTTAAGCAAGGCACAGATCCAGACATGGCTGCCGTCAACGTACAGAATCGTGTTTCAATGGCACAAGGATTACTTCCTGCCGAAGTAACCCGAATTGGTGTGACCACGCAAAAACGTCAGACTTCTATGTTGATCGTATTCTCTCTCTACGATGAGAGTGATACCTACTCTCAATCTTTTATTGAGAACTATGCTAAGATTAACTTGATTCCTCAGGTTCAACGTGTACAAGGTGTAGGTGATGCCAATGTCTTAGGACAAGACTATTCAATGCGTATCTGGCTGAAACCAGATATAATGGCACAATATAAATTAGTGCCAGGTGATGTTTCTGCTGCCTTAGCAGAACAAAATGTGGAAGCAGCTCCGGGACAGTTTGGTGAACGTAGTAACCAAACATTCCAATATACCATCCGCTACAAGGGACGTCTACAGCAACCTAAGGAATTTGAGAACATTGTGATCAAATCACTCCCCAATGGCGAAATACTTCGACTGAATGACATTGCAGAAATTCAGCTTGACCGTTTAGGTTATAACTTCACCAACAGTGTGAACGGACACAAAGCTGTTACTTGTATCGTCTATCAAATGGCAGGAAGTAATGCCACACAAACCATTGCGGATATCCAAAAGCTGTTGGATGAATCAGCTAATACCTTACCCACGGGGTTGAAGGTTAATGTTTCCATGAATGCTAATGACTTCTTGTTTGCTTCAATTCACGAGGTATTAAAGACACTGATCGAGGCATTTATTCTAGTATTTATTGTTGTATATATCTTCCTACAAGACTTACGTTCCACATTAATTCCAACGATAGCTATTCCTGTAGCCCTAATCGGTACATTCTTTGTGCTATCGCTTATTGGATTTAGCTTGAACTTATTGACATTGTGTGCACTTGTGCTTGCCATCGCTATTGTGGTGGATGATGCTATTGTGGTGGTTGAAGGGGTACATGCCAAACTTGACCAAGGATATACATCAGCACGACTAGCTTCCATTGATGCTATGCACGAGTTAGGCGGTGCAATTGTTTCCATCACCCTGGTGATGATGGCCGTGTTTATACCGGTAAGTTTCATGGGAGGAACGGCTGGTACATTCTACCGCCAGTTCGGTATGACAATGGCTATTGCTATTGGTCTGTCGGCCTTAAATGCATTAACTTTGAGCCCGGCACTATGTGCTATTTTCTTAAAACCCCATCAGAAAGATCATGATAACAAAAAAGAAACAATAGTAGAACGTTTCCACACTTCTTTCAATGCAGCCTATGACTCAATTTTGAAAAAATATAAGAAACGCGTACTGTTTTTCATTCAAAAGAAATGGCTTTCAGTAGGATTGGTTGTGGCTTCAATTGCAATACTTATCTTCTTCATGAGCACTACACCTACAGGAATGGTTCCTAACGAAGATACCGGTACATTAATGGGAGCAATTACACTACCTCCGGGAACTTCACAAGACCGCTCTGAAAAAATAATGGCTCGAGTAGATAGCCTGATTGCTGCTGACCCTGCTGTGGCATCCCGCACAATCATATCTGGTTTTAGTTTTATTGGAGGACAAGGACCATCATACGGTTCTTTCATCATCAAATTGAAAAACTGGGATGAACGTTCAATGATCCAGAACTCAGATGTCATTATTGGCTCACTATATATGCGTGCCCAAAAAATCGTTAAAGAGGCACAGGTATTATTCTTTGCCCCTCCAATGATCCCGGGATACTCTGCTTCCACCGATATTGAGATGAACATGCAAGACAAGACCGGAGGCGATTTGAATAAGTTCTTTGATGTGGTGAAGAACTATACTGCGACTTTGGAAGCTCGTCCGGAAATAAACTCTGCCAAAACGACGTTTAATCCGAACTTCCCACAATACATGATCGATATTGATGCTGCTGCATGTAAAAAAGCAGGCCTAAGCCCTAGTGACATTCTTACGACAATGCAAGGATATTACGGAGGTCTGTATGCATCTAACTTCAATCGTTTTGGTAAGATGTATCGTGTGATGATTCAGTCCGATCCACTTTCTCGTAAGAACATAGAGTCGCTGAAAAACATTAAGGTTCGTAACAATAATGGAGAAATGGCTCCGATTGAGCAATTTATCTCAATGAAGAAGGTATATGGTCCTGATATTATCAGCCGTTTCAACCTCTATACTTCTATGAAAGTGATGGTAGCTCCTGCTACAGGTTATACATCAGGACAGGCATTGAGTGCATTGGCCGAAGTGGCTAAAGAGAACCTCCCAGCAGGTTATACTTACGAATTAGGAGGTATGGCTCGTGAAGAAGCCCAAAGTAGTAGTAGCACAACCGGGTTAATCTTCATTCTCTGTTTTGTATTCGTATACTTATTGCTGAGTGCCCAATATGAAAGTTATATCTTGCCGCTGGCAGTATTGCTGTCTATTCCTTTCGGTTTGTTGGGTAGCTTCTTATTCGTAAACGGAATGAGTGCAATTGGTAGTATATCTGTGTTAAAGATGATTCTCGGCACAATGTCCAATAACATTTATATGCAGATTGCATTGATTATGTTAATGGGCCTATTGGCAAAAAATGCCATTCTAATTGTAGAGTTTGCGCTCGACCGACGCAAAATGGGTATGAGTATCACTTGGGCGGCCGTATTGGGTGCTGGCGCACGTCTTCGCCCGATCTTGATGACGTCCATGGCAATGGTAGTCGGTTTGCTTCCACTTATGTTTGCATTTGGCGTAGGTGCTCATGGTAACCGTACTTTGGGAACAGCTTCTATCGGTGGTATGTTGATCGGTATGATCTGCCAGATCTTCATTGTACCAGCCCTGTTCGTTATCTTCCAATACCTGCAGGAAAAAGTAAAACCGATGGAATGGAAAGACATCGACAATGCTGATGCCGAAACTGAGATTGAACAATATGCTAAATAATGAAATTAGATATGAAGAAACAGATTCTATATATGCTGTGTGCAACTACTCTCCTGAGTAGCTGCCACATCTATAAGTCGTATGACAGACCTGAAGATATCTCAACTTCCGGACTATACCGAGATCCAATGGCAGAAAATGACACCTTGATGTCAGACACTACCAATTTCGGTAATTTACCGTGGAGGGAGGTCTTCACTGACCCACAACTTCAAACTCTCATTGAAACAGGGTTGAAGCAAAACACAGATCTGCAAAGTGCAGTGCTATCGATTAAAGCAGCACAGGCTCCATTGCTAGCTGCTAAGCTAGCTTATATACCTTCATTAGCTCTATCTCCTCAAGGCACTATCAGTAGCTTTGACCACAGTAAAGCAAGCAAAACTTATTCACTCCCTGTGACAAGTAGCTGGCAAATCAGTCTATTCGGAGGATTGCTGAATGCTAAACGAGGAGCAGAAGTTGCTGTGAAACAGGCAAAAGCTTATAAGCAAGCTGTACAAACACAGATAGTGGCTAACGTAGCTAACTTGTACTATACACTGCTAATGCTCGATAGGCAATTGGATATTACCAAAGAAACAGCTAACGTGTTAAAGCAAAATGCTGACGCAATGGAAATTATGAAGAATGCTGCGATGTATAATATCACTTCAGCTGGCGTCGAGCAAAGTAAAGCTGCGTATGCACAAGTGATGGCATCCATTCCGGATATCGAACAGAATATTAGCGAAGTAGAGAACTCTCTTTCCACACTTCTAGGCGAAGCTCCTCATAGCATTAAGCGAGGAGTCATTGAGGATCAGATACTTCCTTCCGAATTCTCTGCCGGAATTCCATTACAGCTATTAGCTAACAGACCAGATGTGAAGACTGCTGAGATGTCGTTGGCATCTGCCTATTATAATACCAATTCTGCAAGATCTGCTTTCTACCCAAGCATAACGCTTAGTGGATCGGCCGGATGGACAAATAGCGCAGGAGGTTCCATCGTGAACCCTGCTAAATTCTTAGCTTCTGCCGTTGGTTCATTAACACAACCTCTCTTCAACCATGGGCTTAACATAGCACAATTGAAAGTGGCTAAAGCAAGAGAAGAACAAGCCAAATTAGATTTCCAACAAGCACTATTAAATGCTGGAAGTGAAGTTAGCAATGCACTAAGTTTGTACCAAAAAACAAGTGAAAAAGTTGAATCTCGCCGCATGCAGGTAGATTCAGCAAAAAAAGCATCGGAAGATACTAAAGAATTGTTTAACTTAGGGACCTCAACCTATCTGGAAGTGTTATCGGCACAGCAATCTTATCTGAGTGCCCAAATTTCTCAGGTTTCTGACAGCTTCGACAAAATGCAAGCTGTTGTTAGCTTATACCAGGCATTAGGTGGAGGAAGAGAAGATTAACTTTAAACATATACTATTATGATTAGTCCGTTAGCTTACGTAGACCCCGAAGCAAAATTAGGCAACAATGTAACTGTTATGCCTTTTGCATACATTGAAAAGAATGTAGAGATCGGGGATGACTGCACAATCATGTCATACGCCAGTATCCTGAAGGGTACAAAAATGGGAAAGGGAAACAAAATTCATCAGCATGCAGTGTTGGGTGCCGAACCGCAAGATTTCCATTATACAGGCGAAGAAAGTAGCCTGATAATTGGTGACCAAAATGATATCCGCGAGAATGTGGTTATCAGTCGTGCGACCTTCGACGGCAATGCCACCCGCATTGGTAATGGAAATTATCTGATGGATAAAGTTCATCTTTGCCATGACGTAGAAATCGGAAATAATTGCGTAGTAGGTATTGGATCGACCATTGCTGGAGAGTGTAAACTTGATGACTGTGTCATCCTTAGTGGGAACGTAACCCTACATCAATATTGCCATGTTGGTAGCTGGACACTCATACAAAGCGGTTGTCGCATTTCCAAAGATGTTCCGCCTTATGTGATTATGTCTGGTAATCCAGTCGCTTATCATGGCGTAAATGCAGTGATTTTATCACAGCATAGAAAAACATCGGAAAGAATCTTACGACACATTACCAACGCTTACCGCTTGATTTATCAAGGAAATTTCAGCGTAGAAGATGCCTTGCTAAGAATCACCGATCAAGTTCCTATGAGTGAAGAAATAGAGAATATCATGAGTTTTGTGAAGGAATCGAAACGAGGAATCGTGAAATAACACAAAGTAAGCTTTATATAGCGAAAGGGTGATGTCTTTTAATGGACATCACCCTTTTTTATGCTTATTCAAATTCAAGTGTACCAAAGAAATCTGGACAATGAAAATCTGGTTTGGGAAGTTCTATCGGGTTCCATGATAGGAAATGAGGGGTTTGAAGCCCATCACCGCACTTATAGAAGTTTGCTTTAATTTCTTTTCCATCAAGTGATTGAATATCATGTTTGAAAAAGACCTTATAAGGAATAATCAGAGCTACTTCCCAATCGGTATCCGCAACTCGTTCTTCAAACGTTTTATCGCCAAGACTTGACCAGCGTTGAACAAGAGCCGTCACTTCTCTGGAAGCATGCTCTCTCCCATTACGAACAGGACCTGCACCTATCAGAATCGTTCCAATGCAATTACATTCTATATTATAGTATATGCCATCAGCAGCTGGTATAGAAAAGAACTCCACACAAGAATCTGTCCACACAGAACCATTGTCCTCACCATATCTAGCACGAACGCTGTTTTCTCTAACTTTAAAATGTAATAGAATGGAATCTTGAGTATGAGCGATGCGAAAATAAACCTTGGGCATATAGGGGTATTCGCCCCAATTTACACATTTTACCGACTTGAAATCAATTTTTTCTTCATCAAACAATTTAGGAAGCGAGCAAGCTTCGACATTAGCAGAACTAATTTTCTTTACTTTCATATTTCTTTCGTTGGAGAGTGCAAAGATAGTCACTTTCTTTGGCATAAACGTCATTTGGACACTAAATTCATGAAGAACCTTGATGGCTATGAGAACTTTCTAGGGATAATGAGAACACTGTTTATGCATCCTCAGCATGATCTATTGCCAAAATTAATGACACAAACAGAATGATTTAAAAATTATGATGTACCTTTGCAACAAAATCAAAGAAGATGTCAAAGACGCTGCCTATCCATTTTGCTCCTTTACAAGGTTATACTGAAGTATTCTATCGCAATGCTCATGCTAATTTTTTTGGAGGTGTTGATACGTATTATACTCCATTTGTGCGCTTAGAAAAAGGAACTTTTCGTCGCAGGGACGTTAAAGGGCTTGAAAGCGAAAACAATCTAGTACCTCAACTTATCCCGCAACTCATTGCTTCATCTGCCGACAAAGCCGAGACTATTTTATCCCTTTTCATCGAAAAAGGCTATCATGAAGTGGACATTAATTTAGGTTGTCCTTTCCCACTATTAGCGAAAAGGCACAATGGTTCCGGCATACTTCCTTATCCAGAAGAGGTAAAAGCTCTATTAGAACTAGTAAAGAAATATCCGCAGATCACTTTTTCTGTAAAAATGAGATTAGGATGGGAAAAACCAGAGGAATGTCTTCAACTGGCTCCGATATTGAATGAACTACCATTAAAACAACTCACACTACATCCAAGATTGGGGAAACAACAATACAAAGGAAAAGTTGATTTGAAAAGCTTCTCTGATTTTCATGAAGTATGTAAACTACCACTGATTTATAATGGGGATGTGAACAATGTAGAGGATATTCAAAATATCAGCCATCAATTTCCCGATTTAGCTGGTATTATGATTGGACGCGGACTTCTTGCCCACCCAGAACTAGCCATTGAATACAAAGAGCAACGCGCACTTTCTAGCGATGAATTAAGGGAAAAACTTCATTCCATGCATAGATATATGTACGATCATTATGCTGTGCATCTGGAAGGCGGTTCTATGCAATTGCTAAATAAGATGAAGACGTTTTGGGATTATCTCACCCCGGAAGGCGATAAAAAATTACTAAAAGCTATTCATAAAAGCACAAGTCTGATTAAATATGATCATGCTGTTAGTGCGTTTTTTAATCAACGTTAAACCGATAATCGTTTATTTTATTTAATTTTGCGCCCGTTTACAAACAAGCGCATTATGAAAAAATACATTCTATTATCACTATCCTTGCTAACAACAGCAAGCAGTTTCTCCCAATTAAAGGATTTTAAATTCAAAGTCTACGGACAAATTCGCACTGATTTTTATTATAACAGTCGTGCCAATCAGGAGTCGGTAGACGGATTGTTTTATCTATATCCAAAAAACGAGTCTCTTGATGCTAACGGGAAAGACTTGAACGCTACGCCAAACAGTAACTTCTATACGCTATATTCACGTCTAGGTTTAGATGTAGCGGGGCCAAAACTGGGAACAGCACAAACATCAGCCAAAGTAGAAGTAGACTTCCGAGGTTCTGGTACAAGTTACTCAGTAATACGTCTTCGCCACGCATACTTTAATCTAGACTGGGGAAAGTCTGCCATGTTGGTGGGGCAAACTTGGCACCCGTTGTTCGGAGATGTTTCTCCCCAGATCTTAAATCTTTCTGTTGGTGCCCCTTTCCAACCGTTCAGTCGTGCACCCCAAATTCGTTATCGTTTTACAGATAAACATATTCAGCTTACAGGAGCACTAGTGTGGCAATCCCAATACCTATCACAAGGCATTGACCCAGAGAATCCTACTAAAAGCAAGAAAAGCCAAGAATATTTAAAGCAAGGCTGCCTACCTGAAGTATTTATTGGAGCAGATTATAAAACTAATGGCTTTTTAGCCGGTTTAGGTGTTGAAATGCTATCTATGAAACCACGAACAGAAGCTAGCTGGGAAGAACAGGTTTATAACAGTGTAATTGGAAATAACATAATGAGTACACACACATTAAAAGTGAATGAAAGAATCACTACTCTTTCTTATGAAGCGCACGCCAAATACTCAAGCCCAAAATGGTTTATAGCTGCCAAAACGGTATTAGGATCTAACCTGACTCAAACTTCTGGATTAGGAGGATTTGGTATTAAAGCCATAGACCAAAACACAAAAGAACAAAAATATACTCCGATACGCTTCTCTAGCTCTTGGTTAAACCTTGTTTATGGAAAGAAATGGAAACCGGGAATCTTTGTTGGTTATGCCAAAAACTTGGGAACTAGCGATGAATTGGTATCAAATCAGCTCTATGGAACAGGTACTAATCTCGACAAGCTTGTTACTACAGGAGCAGAGCTTACTTATAATGTACCGCACTGGAAATTTGGAGTTGAATACACATTAAGTTCTGCGTGGTATGGGAAACTAAATAAATTGGATGGAAAAATCACCGATTCTCATTCCGTTAGCAACAGCCGTATTGTTGCTGTAGCCATGTTCCTGTTCTAATGCACTGCTGAAGATAGAATCGATTCACACCCTGAATATTGTTTTTTGAGATACTGTATCATAAGGAAAACGCCTTTTTATAATAAGAAATCCCTTGTTTCATACGATGAAACAAGGGATTTCTTATAAATATTGCTATCAATCAAATTGCTTGATTGTTTCTTAGGAACAATGACTACTTCTTACCAATAACGTACTACATTATTTGCGTTAGGGTATAAATACCAATCCTGTTTGTCGGTACCATTACTGTTTACCCATTCTCTATATTCAGGATATGCATCATCAAAAAGCACCTTCTCATAGGCATGAGCAAGGCCAACGGGGACTTTTATGCCCCATACAAATCCATTCTTATTACTATACGTAGTACCTTCCGCCATTTCTCCTTGAGAATCTGCTTCATATTTTGTTAAATAGGTATAAGTAGGCTGATAACCTTTCATATGTATCTCTCTTCCAGCTTTCGTTACAATAAAGAAATTCTGCTTCTTTGTATCTAAAATCGATTCACGATAAGCCTTTAATTGGGCTGCGCCCTCTGTTGCACTAAGTTCAGAACGAAGTTTACCTTTAAACGTTATCTCAGCTCTTAGCATAGGCAATCCTTCTATAATATAATTTCTAGTCGTTTGAAAGAAATTAGTGTTATCACCCAACTCTGCTAATCCATCCATTGTAATCACAGGAGTTCCATTCTTTGTATCCACCGTCACTTTACAATGTTGATTATCATTGAATATTTTACTAGCATCTGCTGATGTCGATCCAACAGCCAATTCTTTTTCCATACCCTGACCACTCTTCAACACAATACGAGTAACGGTACCGTCTATATATTGACTATCTAGTCCTTCTAAGACAACTCCAAGTTTAGCCGGATAAAGTCCGCCCTTAGCACGTACATCCAAAGTCAGTTTTAAGCCCTCCTTATAGCCTTGAGCAGCTAACAATTGCTCATCTTGGCATTCTGTCACTTTGAAGTCATATTCAAAAACAACATCATTCAAATCATTATCCTGATTTTTTTGTATCGGCCAGTTATCTTCAAACATGGCCACTCCTGTATTGTGATAGAAACGGAATCCAGCATCTTCCTCACTAGTAGCGCTAACAGCATCTTCGGGTAAAGACAGAGAAACTGAAACGGCACGAGAAGTTGCATAGTCAAAACTTGATGCATCCTGCGCAGAAGCATCCGCTCCCACCACACTTGCAACAAGGTCTGACAAAGGCAATGTTCTAATTTGCTCTCCAGATGCTGAAGCATATTTCATATAGATATTCCTACTATATGTAGGAACACTCAAATCTACTGTCAAAGGAGTTCCCTCTTTTACCAGCACGTTACCAGCAAGCAGACTTGCTTCAGTACAACCCTCCTCAGAATACAAGGATACCACTGAAGATTTCTCTCCATTTATAACATTCTCTTCAACAGTACTCTCACTACAAGCACTTATAGCCAATGTAGCAAGAAGAAAATAGATCATTTTTTTCATTTTCATATCCATTATTATTAATTTATAACACTTATTCATCGTCTAATAAACCAAAAAAGTAAGAAAAAACCCTCCATCAAACATTCGTTAACTATTCAAAAATAAAATTAAAATTTTAGACTTTAAATTAGCATTTATTTCAACATAATTGCCGCATTCATCGATTTTTAGTTACCCCTTTTTTAATATATAATCCAGCATGAAACGAATGGATTAGATTACATATACAACAAATATAGTATATTTGCATTATATATACAAGTTATATAGAATAAGGGGGAACAAATTAGCGATGGATCAAGTTTTATCAGGTTTGGATTACATAGAATATTATTTTTACTGGATATACTATAAATTTATAGAATATCCATTTGTTATCAGAGTATGCTCGGTAGTTGTAGTGTTCTGTGTTTTGGCATATCTATTTCTCCTAATCCACATTATTTATGGAATCTACAAAAGACGAAAAGAGAAAAAGAGGTATCATAAACTCTATGATAAGTACTATGATGTAATGAAAACCATCTCCTTAGACCCAAACAATCTTGCTAACGAAGAAATTAGCGACCGCCTAAATTACGATAAGAAAAAACGGCCGAAAGCTTATGAACTTCGCCTCATCACCCAACTACTTGCCGAAATTAAAAACAGCTATGAGAATGAAATTAACGAGATTAACTACCAAGGAATACAAACCGTATTTCAAATTACACGCTTTTTAGAGCGTGAGCTCCAATTTGGTGCAAAGGGATCGAAAATAAAAGCTCTAAAAATAATTCAATCTATCAACGGATACGCATCAGAAGCTGTTCTCGTACGTTTCCTTTATCATCAAGAAGTCGCTTTAAGGAACTCGGCCCGTTACACCTATATGTGGCTAAGTCAAGGAGATCCATTTCGCTTCTTTGATGAAGATATTAGCATGAAATTAAAGCAATGGGATATGATGGAGTTACATGCTATACTTGAACATCGCAAAAATGTAGGATACACTACTCCTAGTTTCATTAAATGGGTAAATACATCAGCTGAAGAAAATGTTAAGATATTCTTTATCAATGAAATTAGGTTTTACAATGAAGAAGAAAGTGCACCCATTTTGGCCAAACAAGTTAATGCTCGCTCTATAGAAATACGAGAAGCAGCAATAAGAACGTTGGGCGTATTAAAATATAAAGAGATTGAGCCCAAACTAATGGAAATATATCCTATCCAGCCTGAAGAAGTGAAACGAAGCATCATTGAAGCAATGGCTGACTTAAAAACAGGTAAACCTTTAGGCTTTCTTCACTCTGCATACAATGAATCAGACAATTGGATGACTAAAATTACAATATTAAAAGTCTTATATGAATATAACGGTTTAGGAAGAAAAACATTTGATCAATTGGAAAGAAAAGCAGATTCCGACACTCAAATACTCTTTTCACATACTAAACATCCACTGATCAACCAACAAAATTAAAGGATATGAAAGATATTATTTTTGCATTCTTCAACTACTTCGTATTCTTTTATACAAGTCTGCTAGCAATATGCTTCATACTATTTGCCTTTCTCTCTTTCATTTCATTGAAGAGAAGAAAGGAGTATTATGTTGAAAGTTATATTAGAAAAACAATAAAAGAATCTCCTTATACACCTGGGATTTCAATCATTGCACCTGCATACAATGAAGAAAAGACGATTATAGACAACGTGAATTCAATGCTAATGCTTGAATACCCAAGCTATGAAGTCATTATTGTTAATGACGGAAGTACAGACAGTACACTTCAAAAAATGATAGACTACTACAATCTAGTTGAAGTGCCATACGCCTACATCGAACGTATCAAAACTAAACCTTTTCGTCGACTTTTAAAGTCTACAAATCCTAAATATAGCAAACTTATTATTGTTGATAAGGAAAACGGAGGAACTAAAGCTGATGCCTCGAATGCAGGGATAAATGTTTCTTCATATCCCTATTTCATTTGTACTGATGTTGACTGTATTCTAGAAAAATACGCCCTTTATCGCTGCATATGGCCAATTATTTCTTCCGAGAAACAAGTAATAGCAGTTAGCGGAACTATGTTAATGGCTAACGGCTGTGTGATAGATGAGTGGGAAATTGTCGACGTTAAATCACCGCGTAAACCGATACCCCTCTTCCAAAATTTGGAATATATGAGATCTTATCTAATTGGAAAGATGGGATGGTCTGCCATTAACGGGATGCCAAATGTATCCGGTGGATTTGGGCTTTTTGACCGATCAGTGGTTATAGCTGCCGGTGGTTACGATGCAACATCATTTGCTGAAGATATGGATTTAATCACTAGAATGGTGGGGTATATGTGTGATTTTTCCAGACCATACAGAGTTGTACAAATCCCTGATACTTGCTGTTGGACGGAAGGACCTTCAAACCTATTTATGTTGTACAGACAACGAACCAGATGGGCAAGAGGGCTTTTCCAAGCGATGAATACTCACCGTAAAATGATATTCAATAAGAATTATAAGCAGATGGGATTACTAACATTACCGTATATGCTTATCTTCGAATTTCTAGCCCCTATCATTGAACTTATTGGATTATGTGTGTTCATCTATCTGGCATTTACAGGCGCTGTCAATTGGAATACAGCGTGGATGATGTACCTCACGATCTATGTCTTCTGTCAATTTCTATCTATAGTAGTAATCACATACGATTATTATATTGGAATGTTATATAAGAGAGGATATGAGTATCTTTGGATCATCTTGGCATCAATATTAGAGCCTATTATTTACCATCCAATAATCACTTTCTGTTCACTAAAAGGATATTTAAGCTATCTAACCAATAGAGATTTCAAATGGAAAGATATGGAAAGGAAAGGACTTACTCAGAAGAAAAAAGAAACTGGAAGAAAGGATACTCCCTCACCAGAAATGGAATTGAGGCCGGTTATCATTGATAATAAACAATAAAAACAACTAGAAATGAATAGAGAGTCCATTCATAAAATCATCATATTAGGTTGCTTGTTCTTGCTGATAACCTCTTCAGTAAGTACCGACAAAGGCATCCAAAGCCCAGAGCAATATGCCCAAACTGTGCAGGCGCATTTTGCGAATGAAGAATGGGATGCTGGCAAAACCATATTAGAAGAAGGGCTAAAAAAATATCCCAACGTATCTGATCTCCAATGGCTAATGGGGAAATATTGGTTTCATGAGAAAAACTATGATCAATCCCGATTTCATCTATTTAAAGCTATAGAAGATAACTACAACAATGTGAATGCCAAGCAATTATTGGTAAATGTTGAAGAAATCACTGAAAACTATTCCAGTGCAATCTGTTATGTAAACGAATTATTAGAAGTTAATCCGTATTGGAGAGGGCTTTGGCGAAGAAAAATTGAACTCTACCGGAAACAAGGCAATGACGTTGAAGCTGATCGATTATTAAAAAGAATTAATCAGATATATCCCAATGACAGTATTCTGAGAAAAGATTATATCTACAGCATGGAGCTGGGATACCAACAAATGAAGAAGAATGGGAACAGAAAAGAAGCCATTGAAACCTTAAATGAATTGATAAAAACGACTCCTACACAGGAACAATACTATTTAGATATTATCAACCTTCATTTACAAGAAGGAAACCAAGAAGCTGCTTTAGGATGGTCGTCTAATGGCTTAGCAGCTATACCAGGTAGTATTACGCTTATTAACAAGCGCGTGAGCATTCTAGGCGATTTGGCTCGCTATCCTGAAGCCTTAGTCTTTCTTCGTGCCCAAATGAAGACGAATAACAGCCCTTCCCTTCGCAACTTATACAACAACTTACTCATGGAAGCCGCACGTTCAGAAAAGCAACGTGATCCTTATGTTTTATATGGCATGGCTTATACCAGCGGTAATAAAAACAAAGAAGCCTTAGATTACTTACTCAACACTTCTGTAGCAAGAGGATATAATGACGATGCTCTTTTCTACCTGAGAGAAGCCAAAAAGCAATATGGCAGCACCGATAAAGGTATTCTATATAAAGAATATCTACTCTACAGGCAAATGAATGAAGAGGATTTAGCTTATTCTGCTTTAAAGAAATTATATGATCTATACCCAGATGATTATGATATTGGGTTAGCTATGTGCACTCAGCATCTTAAGAAAGCCGACCGACTCATGGAACTGGGATTATACTCTGAAGCATTACCCCATATCCTCTTTGTCACTCAAAGAAACATTGAAGGTGAAACTAACATTGCCGCATGGGAAAAAGCCCTAGGATGTTACGTAAATCTTAGACGTTATAAGGAAGCATTGGCTGCACTTGACACAGTTACTGTTCGAGAGCCAGAATATGAGAATGGGACACAAAAAAGAGCATTTATCCTCGATAAAATGGATAAAACTGAAGAAGGATTGCAACTATATCTGTCAGCTATCCAAGGAAGCAAAGAGGATGAACGCTTATTCTATATCATCGGGTATGAAGAACTTGCGACTCCCTATATCAAGAAGTGTATGGAAATGGGGGCAACCAAAAAAGCATATGATATAGCTACGCAATTAGTAACCCTGAATCCATCGAGTGACCTCGGGCTAAGATATGCGATCAATTCTGCCGGTTTTCTCGGTAGATACGATAAATTTGAGGAATATACGAAGCAAGGAATCCACTATTACCCAGAGGAGCCTTTCTATCAAGCGAAATTAGCCACCCTCTATGATCGTGAAAAGAAACATGAGATTGCACTGGCTTCCCTACAGCCTATTCTTCAAAAGTATCCCAGCAATAAGGAGATTGTAGATGCATTCTCACAAAGTAGTGAGTATCGTGCACTGGAACTAGCCAAGGCAAAAGAGCCAGAACAAGCTCTTGCTGTGATTGATACAGCTCTTTTATACAATAGCCAGAGCAAATCTCTTAAATACACGAAGGGCTTGGTCTATGAGACTAACAAACAAGCCGATTCAGCTTATTATTATCAAAAGTTTTATGAGCCCTCTATCATGGAATATCGCTCTTTTCAACGGCATTTATCCGGTTTAAGGAGCATGATGTTAAAGAATGAAATTGCGCTAACATACTTACGTGCCAGATATGGAGAGGAGGACGTGATAACCTCTGTAGCCACCGCTGAATACACTCGAAAAGGAGAAAAGAATACCTACACCGGTAGGTTTAATTATGCCGGAAGAAGCGGATCAGCAAGTAATGAGCTTTTGGCTGAAGAGCAAACTCCTGGAGGGGTTGGCATACAAGTACAAGGGGAATGGACGCACCGCTTCTCGCCGAAATGGAGTGGTATGATCAATGCTGCTTATAGTTCTAAATATTTCCCTGAAATAACCGCAAATGCCGCATTGACTCACTATCTGAAGAATGATTGGGAGGTAGGAGTTCGCATAGGATACCGACGAATCACCGCATATAACAAGCATTATAATTGGGATGAGAATTTGTGGCTCAGCAACAATGGTGAAAATGGGTTCGTATTCACCGGATGGGATAAATCAAAAACAAATCTGATTACTGTCGGTGGAACCGTTGCAAAAACGATTGATCAGGTTCGCCTCGATGGAAAGGCCGATATGCATTTCTTTAATTCAAAGATCTACTATAACGCTCAGATTGGCGCGAAGTATTTCCCATTGGATGATGGCCGAACCAACATTAATGCTACCGCAAGTCTTGGATCGGCGCCCGAAACGGCTGTACTCGATTATGCCCTTCCCGGATCATTCTCGCACACCAATACCATGGTAGGCTTAGGAGGACAGTATTTGCTAACGCCTAATATATCTATCGGACTAATGGGAACTTGGAATACATTCTACAGCCAGTCGAATACAATTCGTGGCATAAGCCCTAACCAACCTATAGAGACTATATCAACCCGTTATAAGAACTTATACAACATTTATGCGCAGATTTATATTTCATTCTGATCATTACACCCCCATCCTGACAGGAATGATTTGTATTTGCCTATTTCTGTCTGGATGTATGCAAGCACGTACAGAAACATTTGCGTCCAAAGAGGGCTATCTGATTACTACAGCAGATGAACCCACAGCTCAAGACATTCGCTGGGCTAAATATTTGTATAGCCATCTTCAGAAACGAGCAAATAGTGAAGATGTAGTCAATTATGGAGTGTCTGATAAAGACATGTGGCACGTCATCATTAAAATGGATCCAGAAGCTGAAAATAGCTTTTCAATTGAAAGGCAAGGTAGAGAAGTTAAATTAACCGCTTCAGGCAACAAAGAGATGATCTGGCTCCAATATCAACTCATAAAAAAAATAAGTAAAGAAGACCCTCGTATTGATGCTTCGGATCTTCCTCCAGCCATAATCAACATAACAGACACCTGCGGAAACTTCGCTTTTGGCTATCAAGCAATATATTCTCCGAGTGGATTAAATGAAGATTTTTCTGGAGTAGTCGGACTAGACAATTTTGAGAATAGCTGGGGAATATGGGGACACAACTTAAGAAAAGTAATAAAATCAAATGTAGAAAGCATTTATGCTACTATAAATGGGGAAAAAAGTGATTCACAGTTTTGCTTCTCATCAGAAGAGCTATACAAGCAGATTGTGAGCTATATCATAGATAATTTTGGAGAGAAAGACCAATCACGATTCGTTATTGCACCTAACGACACTCCCCTTGCCTGTACGTGTGAACTATGTAAAGCCGCAGGGAATACAACGAACAATAGCTCGCCAGCAGTTGCAAAATTAATTACTCGGTTAGCCAAACGCTTTCCAAACCATCAATTCTTTACGCTCTCCTATTTATCAACCCGGAAAGCTCCACAACCTAAGCTCCCCTCAAATACGGGAGTAATCATTAGCTCTATTGATTTTCCTTTGCAAGCCCTTTCTAGTCAAACAAAACCGAACAATCCGTTCATCACTCAATTGGAGCAATGGAAAAAAGTGACTAAGAACATTTACGTATGGGATTATATAAATAATTTCGATGATTATCTAACTCCTTTTCCAATAGTAAAACTTGCACAACAAAGACTCCAACTATATAAAAGCCTTGGCATAAATGGAGTCTTTTATAACGGAAGTGGTTATAATTACGCTTCATTCGATGGAATGAAGACATTTGTATTGTCAGCACTATTAATTAATCCAGAACTCTCAGTAGAAGAATTAATTCGGTTGTATCTTAATCAAGAATACCCTACTTCGAAGACATCGCTATACAACTATTATTTAAGTCTGGAGAATAGAGCTCTTCAAGATAACCAACTATCACTCTATGGAGGTATCCAAGATGCAGAGAGCACTTTCCTGAAGCCTGAGGAATTCAACCAGTTCTACGATGAAATGGATCATTTACTTATGCAGGCAAAAGGCCTTGAAAAGAAAAAGCTACATAGACTTCGAACCGCTCTATCATTCACTCGCCTTGAATTAAGTCGGAGTCATAGTGCAGATGTATCTAAATCTGAAGAATGGGTAGAAAAATTGAAAGAGCACGAAGCTTTCCCCGAAATGAAATATTACAATGAGTCGGAAGAAACGATTAGTGGATACATAGCTGAATGGCAACAATATATATCCGAATCGGATTTGTCTAACAACTTATTATCAGGAGTTCACCCATCGATCACTCCGCCATGGGAAAATAGTACTAAAGGCTACTCAGTTCTTACAGATGGAATCCACGGCCTACCTAGTAGTTATCATTTTGGTTGGCTAATCATTCCCAAAAGCAAATGTACAATTAGCTTGCCTGTGAAGAAAGTAGAAGCATTAGGGACTGGGACTTTGCAACTCAGTTTTCTATCACTACCAAGACATAGGATATTCGTTCCACAAAAGGTTGAACTATATAAAGACGGAGTTTTTTATCAAAGTATAGAACCCAAACAAGATCAAAGTAGTGAAAAGGGACAAATGATCAAGACAAAGACCACAATCAATCTTAATGGGACAGCGCTATTAGAAATAAAATTGATCGGCATTGAGAAAGATAGAGCGCAGATGGCATTGGACGAAATAGCCTTCTTACGCTAGACAACAAAGAATAGTTAATCTCACAAAGTAGAAATCATGAGTAGACATTTATTTTATATTATTCCAGTCATAAGCCTTTCACTCTTTTTCACATCATGTAAAAAAGAAGTGCGCCCCACAAGTGTTAGTTTAAAAGATTCAATTCGACATTATTACCCAGTGAAACAAGGACAGCAACTGGAAATTATGTTCACGCTAACCAACACAGGCAACTCACCATTGGTAATATCGGATATTCAACCGTCATGTGGATGCATTATCGTAGATAAAAGTTCACACATCATTATCCCGGAAAAAGGAATTAGACAGTTCCATGCCACCTACAATAGCATAAAGAACATTGGCGAGGTGACTCACCGCATCAGAATTTATGGAAATATAATCCCGAACGGGAAGACAGAGTTAAAGTTTGATGTCAACGTAGTACCAGATGCCGATTACACCCGTGATTACGAAGAACTCTATAGGGAATATAATGAGAAGAAAGGAATTATAAAGGAACTGGTAGACGGAAAGGAATCTGAAATGGGATATTATGTAGGTAATCCTTAATTCATTACTACTAATTATCCCATTGTCGATTAGTCATTCATCTTCACTTAAGGATGTAATTCCTTAAATGCATTATTTTCTTCCTGCACATGCTGAATGGTCTGTTTCAATTCGGCGATAGGTAAATCATAGCCATACCAACCGGTATAGCAATCCACAACATACCATTTTCCATCAGGAAGAAGCTGGAAATCAACTCGTAAGTCAACTTCAGACTCTTCATAACCTCCCTCAAAAATTTTATGTGTCGGTTCGTTCAACGTAAAACGAGATACATAGATACCTCCTTCTTCCTGCGTGATACGCTCTTCCTTCAGCGTTTCACTATCCAGCAAAGGCCATTTTTCTTTGGTGAAAGGAAATGTTTTTTCTGTTTCCCCATCATCACTTAACAAAGTAACCGGCGTTTTCAACGGGAACTTGATTCGCGTGTACTGGAACGTAGCACTCGACGTAAATTTAGTCAGAAACGATTTAAAGTCTTCCCCATCTTGGGCTGCTTCGCTTTCTGCTTTTCCCTTTGAGCTATTGCCACAGGAAATAAACGAAACACCTGCCAGTAACAACATGACCATCAAACAGCATGCAAACTTTTTAGCTCTCATAACACAATTAAAATTAAGTGTTTAAAATAACGGCGCAAAGATAATGACAAGTTCAATATCTTGGTTCAAATTAGGGAAAAATAATTAAAGATGAGAGGAGTAGAAATATAGTTATGTCTTCCTCAAATATTCATAGCCAAAACGACAATACAAACATTTTCGTTGGTCACAGTATTCTTTTCGAAGCTGTATCAAGGCTTGACTATCTGCGGCAGACTCTACGGGCAACCCCGCATTGCTCCACTCTCGTATAATATGATTATTCTCAGGTTTCATCTCTTCTAAAAAGCGGAACGCACGATCGCACAATTGAGGAGCTGATTTATGCAAGCCATAAGCATATAGAAAAGGTATTACCGTATTAATCACTAGTAAGTTCTTGGAGTTTTCCCCTAATATTTTATCTTTCAGTGTAGAAGATCTTCCAAATCGATAGTGTTCTTTCCAATAATTTGAGGTGCGTGTTGAAAGCAATTCATGTAAATCCTTTAACGTCTCTGCTTCCATCATCTTGGAAAAGAAACTATCCACATGCTGATAAAGATAAGCTAATTGAGCGAGTCTGATATGCGGGAAGTTATCAGGACGAAGCCTCAAAAAACGCCACTGGGAAGGGTCCATCGTTTGAGATAAATCAAACTTCTTTTGAAGGTAGTGAAATTCTTTTCGAAGCCCCACACCATACTCATCTTCCTCTTCTTTCTTTAGAAAAGCTTCTCCAAGCAGGCCCGCCTGCCCAAAAAAGAAAGCTTCTATCTGAAACAAGTCATTCCGATGCTTATCGAGGGCACGAAAAGGGAGTTGCTTTGCCCACCACTCAAAAGCATCACCATTTAAGCCAAACCCGAAATTACGAGCAATGGTTATAAAAAAAGCATCTTCCCAATTATAATTACAATACTTGAGGCGATCTGCTATTTGTTTCGACTTTTGTTCCAGCCGCTCAGTTTGAAGCGCAGTTAGCCAAGAATGAATGGTTAATTTTGATAAATGCCCCAACATAAAATAGCATGCGGGATATCGATCAGCCTCACAAAGTTCACGATAATGGAGTTTCACATGTTGAGGACAAGTCAACAAGAGTTGTGGAATGGTCTCACCATTGTGCCCTCTTACTTCAACGTCTGCATCTTCAACAACATGCAAAATAACCGAATCATAAGCTTTATCTTTATCGTGCCCATGACGATACCAGTCGGATGAATGAGTATGTATTTCAATATTTCCAACCCATAAGACACCTCCTATTTTGAGTTTTGCATTAAAAAAATCAGGCCCAGCGTCAGAATTATGTAATCCGGGATCTAATATTTCTACAGGTATGCCATCTGTTGTTTGAAGTAATTTGAGAGGAAATAATTTATGTTTCCACGTATAATGAAGTAAATGTTCCATGTTAACAAGACGTTAATGTGCACTGCAAATGTAATAAAAATCTTATCTTTGCGACTATTATTTTGAATATTAGTCAAGAAAACAATGAAAATAGCATTAATCGGTTATGGGAAAATGGGCAAGGAAATTGAGAAAGTTGCCCTTAGTCGCGGACATGAAATTGTCTGCATTATTGATGTTAATAATCAAGCAGACTTCGAATCGGAAGCATTCAAATCGGCCGATGTCGCGATTGAGTTTACTAACCCAATGGTGGCCTATAGTAATTACATGAAAGCATTCAACGCTGGTGTGAAATTAGTTTCTGGTAGCACAGGATGGATGGCTGAACATGGCGAAGAAATTCAGAAGCTGTGCACAGAAGGTGGTAAAACCCTTTTTTGGTCATCAAACTTCAGCCTTGGAGTGACTATTTTCTCTGCTGTCAATAAGTATCTAGCCAAATTGATGAATCAATTCACCGATTATGAGGTAAGCATGAACGAAACTCACCATATTCATAAACTAGATGCACCGAGTGGAACTGCCATCACTTTAGCAGAAGGAATACTTGAAAATATAGACCGGAAAGACAAATGGATTAAAGGAACATTTACAGCGCCCAATGGTGAAATAAGCGGAACTGTATCTTGTGCGCAAAATGAATTTCCAATAGATTCAATTCGTGAAGGCGAAGTTTTCGGTATTCACACGATACGTTACGAGTCAAATGTAGATACTATCTCTATTACTCACGATGCCAAGAATCGCGGCGGATTTGTACTGGGAGCCGTTTTGGCTGCAGAATACACTGCACAGCACGAAGGCTATTTAGGAATGAGTGATTTATTTCCTTTTCTGAACGAATAAGTGTATAGAAACAACAATCAAACAAATATAAATTATGAAACAAGCCACACGTGCACAATGGATTAAATGTGCCATTGCCATTATTATTTACCTAATTTTCCTCATTTGGGTAAGCAGCTGGTGGGGAATAATCGTTATCCCTTTCATTTTTGACATTTACATTACCAAGAAAGTACCTTGGTCGTTCTGGAAAAAGTCTAAGAATCCCGCTGTTCGTAATATTATGAGCTGGGTGGATGCCATTGTCTTTGCTTTGGTTGCTGTCTATTTTGTCAACATCTACATTTTTCAAAATTACCAAATTCCTTCGTCTTCTCTCGAAAAATCATTGCTTGTAGGAGATTTCCTTTATGTCAGCAAAATGAGTTACGGGCCACGTGTGCCGAATACTCCACTTTCTATGCCACTGACACAGCATACTCTACCTATCGTCAATACAAAATCATACCTTGAGTGGCCTCAATGGAAATACAAAAGAGTGCCAGGGTTCGGAAAAGTAAAGCACAATGATATCGTTGTATTCAACTTTCCAGCTGGTGATACTGTAGCTCTTAACTATCAGCAAACGGATTTCTATTCGCTAGCTTATGGGGAAGGACAACGGCTATACCCAAAACCTGTAGCAATGGATAGCCTGACTCGGGGACAGCAACGTGCAGTATACGATTTATACTACAATGCTGGCCGTCAACAGATTCTATCAAACCCACGCACCTACGGAAAAGTTATATTCCGCCCAGTAGATCGCCGCGAGAACTACGTGAAAAGATGTGTTGGTTTGCCAGGTGATACTCTTCAGATTATTAAAGGACAAGTCATGATTGACGGTAAAGCGATTGAAAATCCGGAAAACCTTCAGTTCAATTACTTCATTCAAACTACAGGCCCATACATTCCTGAAGATATGTTTCGCGATCTAGGTATTAGTAAAGAAGATCAAATACTCATTGAAGAGTCTGGTTGGGAAAGTGGATTAGTTGAAATGGGATTGGATAGTCGTAACTCACAAGGAAAGCTTAACCCAGTATACCACCTCCCACTAACCAAGAAGATGTATTCAACACTATCCAATAATAAAAAGCTAGTTAGTAAAATTGTGATGGAGCCCGAGGATTATGCAGGACAAATGTATCCACAAAATCTGTATACCAAATGGAATCGTAATAACTATGGTCCAATCTGGATTCCATCCAAAAGATCTACTATCACATTGACAGAAGATAATTTGCCGATCTATGAGCGTTGTATCACAGCCTATGAAGGAAATAAGCTGAATATCAAGAACGATGGCATATACATAAACGGCGTTAAGACCAATCAATACACCTTCAAGATGGATTACTATTGGATGATGGGCGACAACCGCCACAATTCAGCCGACTCTCGCTATTGGGGGTTTGTCCCTGAAGACCATGTAGTGGGTAAACCTATTGTTGTTTGGTTATCACTAGATAAAGATAGAGGTTGGTTTGACGGCAAGATTCGTTGGAACCGTATCTTTAAATGGGTGGGCTGAAGATCATTGATTAAATGAAGACTCGCTACTTCAAATGGATATATGTACTCACCGGAGCAGTTGTGATAGCACTTCTGCTTCGGGGGGGTGCTTTTACATCCTATCTAATCCCTTCTACTGGCATGGAAAACTCCTTATTTCAAGGTGAAAGGATATTAGTCAACAAATGGAGTTACGGGTTTCGACTACCGTTTATGTCGCTATTTTCCTATCATCGTTGGCGTGAGCATAAAGTGAAACAGCAAGATATCGTTGTCTTCAATAATCCTGCCGGCACCCGGCCTATTATTGATTGTCGAGAAGCCTATATTAGCCGCTGCATAGGAACTCCTGGCGATACCCTACTTGTCGACTCTTTTTTTTCTGTCTCTTCTCCGAAGTCTATGCTCAATCCAGATAGAAAAAGGCTCTACTCCTATCCTGCCTCCAAAGAAAAGCTTATTCTAGCACTCATCAAAGACTTATCCATTTCTAATAACGGATTGATGGGAGAAAATGACAGTACACATATTCGTAGTTTCAGCCGTTATGAGTCTTATCTATTAGGACAAGCCATTAATGGCAAAAATTGGATTGAGCCTTTAAATAAAGAAGAAGAAACCACACTGAATCCATTAATTATTCCAGGCAAAGGAAAGGTGTTGCGAGTATACCCTTGGAATATAACACTTCTTCGCAATACCCTTATTTTGCATGAAGGCAAACAAGCCGAAATAAAAAACGACACCCTTTATGTAGAGGGCAAACCGACACAGCATTGCTACTTCACAAAAGATTATTATTGGATGGCATCCAATAACAGCATTAATCTATCAGATTCACGCCTATTTGGATTTGTTCCGCAAGACCATATTATTGGAAAAGCATCTCTCATTTGGTTTTCCAAAGCAAGGGGTAAAAATATCCTAGACGGTTACCGTTGGAACCGTTTTTTTCAATCCGTAAAATAGTCAACACAGCCATTCTTTTTAAATTTAATCTTAAAACTATTAAGTAATGAAACCTATACGCATACTGATTTTCATCTTTCTATTCTTTCTATCTCCAACTCTTAGCGCGGCTCCTATTGACAGCAAGCAGGCAGCTAAAATAGCAGATGAATTCATGGAGTCTGTGAAAAAGAGATTCCCCACTGGATATACTCGCACCGTGATAGACTTAAAAGAAGTGTATGTGATTAATTATTGGGCCCCAAACCAAAGACTAGGTTTCGTTGTAGTTGCAGGAGACGATAGCCTACCCTCCAAGATTCTTGCATTCTCAATGGAAGGAGAAATAAAAAAGAAAAACAAAACAATATCTGCAGTATTAGAAGATTATTGCTCGGAAATCAGAGAATGGCAAGCTGGAAAAAGCATTTCAACTGAATATTCAAAGAGCTGCCTGATAATGAGAACATCAAATTATGGATCCCACATGGGGCCACTGAATCGTACAGACAAACCCCTTGGAATTGTTTCAAAAACATATCTGAGTTATAAAAGAAAAAACAATAATTATATATGAGAACTGCTTATTTGTCTTCCGCCTATCTAGCACCCATAGAATACTATTCTAAGCTGCTAGAATATGATAAGATATGTGTTGAGCAACACGACCATTACATAAAACAAACATACCGCAATCGTTGCACGATTGCAGGTCCGGAGGGTGAACTTGCTCTTTCCATCCCTACTGTTAAACCAGACTCTCTGAAATGTCCGATGAAAGATATACGTATCTCTGACCACGGGAATTGGCGACATTTGCATTGGAATGCCATAGAATCGGCTTATAACAACACTCCTTTCTTTGAGTATTATAAGGATGATTTCCGCCCTTTTTATGAACAGAAATATGATTTTCTAATCGATTTCAACGAGGAGCTTTGCCATTTGGTATGCAAACTAATAGATATTCATCCGATCATTGAAAGAACTTCGGCCTATCAAACAACATTTAATGAAGAAGAAGTTGATTTCCGTGAAATCATTCATCCCAAAAAAGATTTCCGGGTAACTGATCCTGAATTTACCCCAAAGCCCTACTATCAGGTCTTCGAATCTAAGCTCGGCTTCCTGCCGAACCTAAGCATTATCGATTTACTGTTTAATATGGGACCGGAAAGCCTATTGGTGCTGAAATAAGAACAAGACTATTAGGGTGTGTCAAATACGGACTAATATAAAGTTCTCGATTCACCCGAGTGGTTCAATCAAAACAACAAGAGTGAATCAAGTGGACCATTGCAGTGGTTCACTTGAACCAGCTCAATGATTCACCATTAGATTACCCATCCTACAAGATTCAGATCACTTATAAATCAGTGTCGACAAGTACTCCTCTGCAAACATTTCATTGGCAACCTCTAGCAATTGTTCTGCTGTCAATGCCTCTATTCTATTAAACACCAATTCAGGCGATTCATACTTATGGTAATGGAGATATGTTTTTGCCATACCTAAAGCATTATTCTCAAAATTATCAGATGCAACACCGATCTGCCCTATCAACTGCTTCTTTGCAGCTGCCAGTTGGGAAGATGTCATCTTGGTATCTCGCATCCTCTTCAGCTCTTTATAAGTTAGTTTCAAGCAGGTATCCAGATCCTCAAGATCCGTTCCAAAATAGATACAGAAAGCTCCCGTATCAGTGTATGAAGTAAGATTTGACTCAACATTATAGACCAATCCACGGCGCTCGCGAAGCGAGACATTTAATTTACTGTTCATCCCAGGTCCACCAAGAATATTGTTCAGCAAATAAAGAGCTGTTCGCTTGTCATCATATGCATTATAACCACGGCTACCAATCATCACATGAGCTTGATGCGTATCTTTATGTATGACCTGACGCTCTGGAACATACAAAGGAGGAGGCATACGCTGATTATTTACCGGTGTAGCCTGAACTTCGGAGAAATGTTTCTCAGCGAGGCGTATTATCTTCTTAAATTCATATTTTCCCTGAACAAAAAAGACCATATTTGCTGGCTGATAGAACCGATGAGTGAATGAAAGCACATCCTCGGTACGAAAGCTTCGCAGCAAATCGGGCTTTCCTAGAATATTCCTTCCCAAGGGATGGTCACGAAATATCAAGTCTTCAAAATCATCAAAAATCAACTCTGAGGGATTATCTTCGTATGATTGGATCTCATCAATAATGACTTCCGTTTCTTTCTCAATCTCATGCTGGGGAAAAGTCGAATGATATACTATATCACCTAGCAATTCGAGCGCACGTTCCAAATGTTCTGTCAAGAAAGCAGTATAGACTACGGTCTCCTCTTTATTCGTGTAAGCATTTAAGTCACCGCCCACATTCTCCATTCGATTGAGAATATGCCACGCTTTTCGCTTCTCCGTCCCTTTAAAAATAAGATGCTCCACAAAGTGAGCCATCCCTTGCTCATTTTCCGCCTCATCACGCGTCCCAGCGTCAATGGCGAAGCCACAATAAGACACCTTAGATGAAGTTGGTTCGTGGATGATACGTAGCCCATTAGGCAATGTATATTCGTTATAGTGCATGTTTATTTCTATTTCCTATATGATTTAATGCCGCAAAAATACAACAAAACTTATTGTCGTTTATAGAAAATTGCGGATATTTGTGCACAATAACAATTAAAACGTATATGAATAAGATCGGAATATTCTGCTCTGCCTCTAAAACCATTGACAAAATGTACTTTGATAGTGCTCGGCAGATTGGCGAATGGATTGGAAAGTCTGGGAAGACATTAGTTTACGGTGGTGCTAGCTTAGGACTTATGGAATGTGTGGCCCAAGCTGTAAAAGATAATGGCGGGAGAATTATTGGAGTAGTACCCACAAAACTAGAAGAAAGAGATTGTGTTAGCACACTGCTAGACGAAATAATACCGACAACGAACTTGAGCGACCGTAAAGATATCATGACAGAAAAATCAGATATATTGGTTGCCATACCCGGAGGAGTAGGTACGCTGGACGAAATATTCCATGTTATAGGCGGTTCTTCAATCGGATACCATGACAAGATGGTCGTTCTTTATAATGAATACGGGTTTTATGACGAACTATTGACAGTCCTCAACACACTAGAAGACAAGGGATTTACACGAAACCCACTTTCAAAGTATTACAAAGTAGCAAACACCCTAGATGAGTTAAAAGACATAATAGACTAACTGTATGATAGATTCTATAAAACAACTACTACAAGAAGAAGCCCAAGCTGTGCTTAATATTCCAGTAACTGACGGTTACGAAAAAGCCGTAAAATTGATTGTTGAACAAATCCACCAAAAAAAAGGGAAATTAGTAACATCGGGCATGGGGAAAGCAGGGCAGATTGCCATGAATATTGCAACCACCTTCTGCTCAACGGGTATTCCATCTGTGTTCTTGCATCCCAGTGAAGCTCAACATGGCGATTTAGGTGTGTTACAGAAGAATGACCTTCTTCTTCTTATTTCCAATTCTGGCAAAACACGTGAAATTGTTGAACTCACTCAACTTGCTCATAATTTAGACCCTGAACTAAAGTTTATCGTTATCACTGGTAACCCCGATAGCCCGCTGGCTAATAAATCTAACGTATGTCTTAGTACAGGTAAGCCCGCAGAAGTATGCACTTTAGGGATGACACCTACAACATCAACCACTGCAATGACAGTGATAGGTGATATTCTTGTTGTACAGACGATGAAAGAAACAGGATTTACGATAGCAGAATATTCTAAGCGCCACCATGGTGGCTACCTCGGAGAGAAATCAAGATCATTATGCGAAAAGTAATTGGCATAGGAGAAACCATTCTCGATATCATCTTTCAAGGCAACCAGCCTTCGGCAGCCGTACCTGGAGGTTCCGTATTCAATGGCATCGTATCTCTTGGGAGAATGGGAATCAAAGTTGGATTCATTAGTGAAACAGGAAACGATCGTGTAGGTAATATTATCCTGCAATTTATGCGCGATAATACTATTCCAACAGATCATGTAAATGTATTCCCTGATGGAAAATCGCCCATATCATTAGCCTTCCTTGATGAAAAAAGCGATGCTGAATATATCTTCTATAAAGACTATCCTAAACAACGCCTTGACGTTATGTTTCCGCAGCTAGAAGAAGATGATATCGTTATGGTAGGTTCATACTATGCTTTAAACCCGGTGCTTCGAGAAAAAGTGTTGGAACTGTTAGATCAAGCTCGTGAAAAGAAAGCAATCATCTACTACGATCCAAACTTTCGCTCTTCACACAAGGATGAAGCAATGAAACTGGCCCCAACCATTATCGAAAACCTAGAATACGCAGATATTGTCCGAGGTTCTTCGGAGGACTTCTTCTATATGTATGGACTACGAGATATCGACAAAATCTACAAAGATAAAATTAAGTTCTATTGTCCTCTCTTCATCTGCACTTCAGGAGCAGATAAAGTATCTCTTAAAACCAATGTTCTCCAGAAAGAGTACCCCATAGAACCCCTGGAAGCTGTCAGTACTATCGGAGCAGGTGATAATTTCAATGCAGGCTTGATATATGGGCTACTGAAACACGATGTCAGGTATCGAGATTTAGAAAGCTTAAATGAAGCAACATGGGACAAAGTTATTCAATGTGGAAAAGATTTCGCCTCCGAAGTATGCCGCAGTTTCAACAACTCCATATCAGCAGAGTTTGCTGAAAATTATGCTAAATAATTGGTTTGCAACTAAATTACTATTAACATAGGCTAATTATCGCAAAGGAATTACCATATCTGCTGGTAATTCCTATCTTTGCGAAACATGATTTATTAGACAAAGAAAAAATGTATAGAAACCTGTTAAGCTACCTTACTATTTTACTTGTACTACCCTCATGCTCTCGCACCTCGCCTAAGATAGCAGTGGTGTGTGAAGAAAACAACGTGGGAAACTGTATCATTAAATGGGAATCTACTCCGGTTTTTAAAGGACAGGTGCAGATATATGCCTCTACCTCTCCCGATTTCATTCCTGAAGATAATCCTTTAGCAACTGTTGACATCGAAAAAGGGAAAGAAACCATTATCAATAACGACCCTTCTCAGCGATATTACTATTTGATGGTTTTTAATGATAAATATCGGATAAAAGTTGCCTCTCGCAACGTGAACGTGATCGGCGTGCAAAACTTTCGCGATCTAGGTGGATACACCTCTGTAGAGACTGGTAAGGATATTCGATGGGGAATGCTCTATCGCTCTGCTCAAATAGACAGCGTTCCTTCCTGTTCACGTAGGGAAATGAGAAATATAGGCATCAAAACGATTGTCGATCTTCGATCTGAAGAAGAATGCCACAACTACCCCCAACTGCACGACGACAGCTTTAACATCATTCATATTCCTATTGCTACAGGAAATATGGAACATCTTCTAAAAGATATACGCCACAAAAAAATACGTCCCGACACCATCTATCGGCTTGTGGAACAGATGAATCGTGAGCTTATAACCAATTATCAAGATGAATATAAGAAGCTATTTGCTGTCTTACTAGACCGTAAGAACTACCCTATAGTGATTCATTGTACATCTGGCAAGGGACGTACAGGGATAGTATCCGCGTTAATACTTAATGCCCTTGGAGTCAACGAAGAGGTCATCATGAAAGATTATCGCCTAAGCAACGATTATTTCAATATACCCAAAGCTTCTAAATATGCTTATAAATTACCAGTCAATTCACAAGAAGCTATTACGACTATTTACTCCGCCAAAGAAGATTTTTTGAACGCCGCTAAAGAACAGATAGAAACGGAATATGGAAGTGTAAATGCCTATTTGAAAAAAGGCTTAGCCCTCTCTGATTCAGATATCAAGCGCCTACGAAGTATCTTATTAGCGAGCAACTAAAATTGAAAAAGGAACAAATCTCATGATGTCCAATTTATTATCTGCTATCAATTAATTCATTATCCATTATTTTTCTCTATCTTTGTAGCCGAAATAAAAGATATACAGAGATTTAATGAAGACATTTGAAGAGCTTGGCGTTTCTCCGGAGATACGTAGAGCAATTGAAGAAATGGGATATGAGAATCCCATGCCGGTACAAGAGGAAGTGATTCCGTACCTTTTAGGAGAAAATAATGATGTAGTAGCTCTTGCACAAACTGGAACAGGTAAAACAGCCGCATTCGGCCTGCCCCTGCTCCAACAGATTGACGTAAAGAACAGAGTTCCCCAATCACTTATACTATGCCCCACACGTGAGCTTTGCCTCCAGATTGCGGGTGATTTGAACGATTATTCAAAATACATTGACGGTCTGAAAGTATTGCCAGTTTACGGCGGTTCCTCTATTGACAGTCAGATACGCAGTCTGAAACGCGGCGTACATATCATCGTGGCTACACCAGGACGATTACTAGACCTGATGGAGCGTAAGACTGTATCCCTATCAACTATCCATAACATTGTGATGGACGAAGCAGACGAAATGCTGAATATGGGGTTCACAGATAGCATTAATGCCATTCTTGCTGACGTTCCCGAAGAACGCAACACGTTACTTTTTTCGGCTACTATGAGCCCAGAAATTTCACGTATTTCGAAAAACTATCTGCACAATGCAAAAGAAATCACTATTGGCCGCAAGAATGAAGGAACAAGCAATGTGAAACACGTTGCTTACACTGTTCAAGCCAAAGATAAATATGCCGCTCTGAAGCGAATTGTGGACTATTATCCACAAATATATGGCATTATATTCTGTCGTACACGTAAAGAGACTCAGGAAATTGCCGATAAACTTATGCAGGAAGGTTACAATGCAGATTCACTTCACGGAGAGCTATCTCAAGCTCAACGCGATGCAGTGATGCAGAAGTTCCGTATCCGCAATTTGCAATTATTAGTTGCTACAGACGTTGCTGCTCGTGGGCTAGACGTTGACGATCTTACACACGTTATCAACTATGGTTTGCCTGATGACACTGAAAGCTACACTCATCGTAGCGGTCGTACCGGACGTGCTGGAAAGACAGGTACATCTATCGCTATCATCAACTTACGCGAAAAAGGAAAATTACGTGAAATAGAGCGTATCATCAGTAAAAAGTTTATTGTTGGAGAAATGCCGACAGGTAAGCAGATCTGCGAAAAGCAGCTGATCAAGGTGATTGATGAACTGGAGAAAGTGAAAGTAAACGAAGAAGAGATCACGGATTTCATGCCTGAGATCTATCGTAAACTGGAATGGCTTAGCAAAGAAGATTTGATCAAGCGCATGGTTTCTCACGAATTCAATCGCTTCTTAGAATACTATCGCGATCGTGAAGATATAGAAACTCCAACAGATAGCCGTAGCGAACGCAACACACGTGACAGTAGCCGAGAAAGAGGCAATCGTAAAGCTGCACCCGGATTTACAAGGTTATTCATCAACTTGGGCAAAATGGATAATTTCTTTCCAAGTGAACTAATCACCTTGCTAAATAATAATACCCGTGGACGCATCGAATTGGGACGCATCGATTTGATGAAGAATTTCTCGTTCTTCGAAGTGGAAGAAAAGGAATCACAGAATGTTGTAAAAGCATTAAGCCGGGCAAATTGGAACGGACGCAAAGTATCTGTTGAAGTTGCAAGTGAAGAGACTGGAGACAGCCGCAGAAGCGGTGGATCATCTGACCACAGAAGAGGTGGTAATCGTAGCTATGGCGCCTCATCAGAAAGACGTAACGATAATGGTCGTCGTTCAGAAAGATCAGACAAGCCTAACAGAGGAGAAAGAGGAACTCAAGGCGGTGACAAGACCGATAAGAGAAGAAATGATAAGCCTAGCCGTGAAGACCGTGGATATGGTGCTCGTGGCCCCAAGAAAACAGATGATTGGCAGCAGTTCTTCAAGGATAAAGAGCCTGACTTCAGCGAAGATGGGTGGGCACGCAGAAAACCGAAGAAGAAATAAAGACCAAATTGAAAGTATATCTGTTAAATAAATAAAGCAAGAGGAAGTAATTAAGTCATAATTCATTGACTTTTTTACTTCCTCTTGTTTTAGGAGCACTCTGAATATCATTCCGATTCAGTGCACCTCTATGATTTCTCAACTCATGAATTGATCTTCAGCTCATCAATCAACTGAGTAGCCTTTCCATACTTTTCGATCATAAAAAGAATATAGCGCACATCTACACCGATGCAACGTTGTAAATCAGGTTCAAAAACAATATCACTACTCATAGCCTCCCAATTTCCATCAAAGGCAAGCCCCAGCAGTTCGCCTTTCGCATTGAACATCGCACTACCTGAGTTTCCACCTGTAATATCATTATTAGAAATGAAGCATACATTCATTCCCCCATTCTTATTGGCATATCGGCCAAAATCACCGGAAGAAAGCAGTGCCAACATATCAGGTTGAATAGCAAAATCAAGATCTCCTTTGTGTTCCCTCACTTTCTCAAAGATACCCTTAACGGTGGTGTAGTAACTAAATGAAGCTCCATCAAAAGGAGAATATCCACGAACTGTACCAAAACTAAGTCGCATGGTAGAATTGGCATCCGGATAGAAGTTATGATCTGCATACATACGACGCATGGCTGCATTAAATTGACGCTCACTTTTTTCAATCTTCTCAGAAGCTTCCGAAATGCTTTGATTCATTTCATAATACTTAACGATCAGATCAAGGCTCAAAGCAATGGCTGGATCCTCAATCAAGTTATAGGTACTATCGCGCTCTAAGAAGCGTTTTAAGCCAATAGGGGATGTGATATGCGATGTTGCATAGAGTGTGTCAACATAGGCCTTTATATTGCCGTTATACGCCGTGTCTATTTGCGCATACATGGCGGGAAGATACTTTTTATCAACTTTGCTCTGATAATCCTCTAGCATAGCCGCAAAAACCTCCTTATCTATGGAGAGATCTAAGTTATCATACTTCTCTATTAAACTCTTCATTCGGGCTACCACTTGGTTTTCTTCAGCTTCAAAATCAAAGTTCAATATTTCAAGTGCAAGCTGAACCAATTCAGGCCCATTGATGAAAGATTCACCAAAATAGGCTAAAGCGCGGTTTGTGTCACGACGATTATTATAATTCAATTCCAAAGATGAAAAAAGCCGAAGAAGTTTGCTTCTTTCTTCCGGATGGTTTTGAATCCAATCTCGGAGAGCAGCTTCGGCAGCTCGCTTCTTTTCTAGTACTTTCAGATGCCGAATCGCCTTATTGGTTCCTATGCTGTTCTTCCAATAATTAGAACTTTCATCGTATTTTGAAGCATATTTGATGCGAATATCCGGGCGAGCATCCATCTCGCGTTTCCAGATGGCCTGTTTCACTCCACGCACGTCTATCATAGCTTGATTGATGCCACTCATCATTTCTTCAATACCATAAGAAGAAAGATAACGTTCAGTAGTGCCGGGATATCCAAGGGTCATACAAAAAGTACCTTCCTTGTAGCCTTCCAAAGAGATGGGAGCAACATATTCCGGATGGTAAGGTACATTTTCAGGCGAATAATCAGCGGGACCGTTCTTCTTGTTAGCATAGATTCGAAAAACGCTGAAATCGCCTGTATGACGAGGCCACATCCAATTATCCGTATCCCATCCAAACTTTCCTACTGAAGAGGGAGGAGCAAAAACCAAACGAACATCGGTATAATCGCGATAGACAGAGAGCCAGAATTCATTACCGGCATAATAAGCATCTACCACACCTGTTAGGGTCGAATCTTTCTTTGACACCTCCTGTCCTATTACATTCATAACCGAATCAACAGCTACACGGCGCTCGCTCTCTGAATGAGCATGACCTGCAACCGAAAGTACGCGTTTAGTTACATTCTCTGTACGCAACAAAAAGCGAACATACAACTCTGGATTGGGTAATTCTTCGCTCTGGTTGTGAGCAACAAAACCATCCTTCAAATAATCGTGTTCCACCGTTGAATGCTGTTGAATACTACTGAAACCGCAATGATGATTGGTAAAGACTAAACCATCTTCAGAGACGACGACGCCCGAACAGAAACCACCAAAACTGACGACAGCATTAGCTAAGGCGGGTCTATTGGGATTATAAAGCTGGCTGGCAGGTAACTGCAAGCCCAGTTCTTTCATCGTTTTTTCCGTCTTCTTATTCTTATGTAAGTTCCCCAACAGCCACATTCCTTCATCGGCATATGCCTGCGTGAGGCAACTAGAGAGGAGAATTATTGCGATCAGTCTGAATTTCATGCTATTATTTTTAGGTTTATAATTCTATAATGGAACGGATAGGACTAATCACTATTCAGTAATTAGTCTCAGTTTTTTAGCCTTTACCCTCGCTTTCAACCAAGCTCCTATTTTATCTTTCTCGGCTACCGAAGGACGTTTCTCAAACTTAAGCACTGCCAGTGTTACGGTATCCGTCAGCATGGAGTCTACCCTAGTCTCCAATGAATGCGTGATAGAGAGCGATGTAATGGAAGGATACAGCACTTTCAACTCAGGCACTAAGGCAGAGCCCATTCGGTCATATTCTTTGTATTTTGAAAGGTCTTCTTCAAGCTTTAAAATTTTATTTTGCTGTTCTTGCAAGCGTTCTTCGCTATTCTTGTAGAAATCTTCCATCACCAGAGCACGGATAGAAGAAACGTCTACTGCGTCATTATTCATTCCTTGTAAAACTGTCAACTTTGTCCCTTCCAGCTTGTAATCTTTCATCTTGCTACGGGCTATAGATAAAGAAGCGTCGGGCACTTCAGGACCAAGCAATATGATACGAATATCTTTATGCTCATAACTGATCTTTTTATCAATCACTTGGGTGTTCTCAAAGTTAAGTTGTTCATTAATGAAGCGATTGGCTGCCGATTGATAGAATGTGCTTTTGATTATTCCAAATGTCAGATAGATAGCAGGGCACATGGTTAATACGGCAATCAAAATGATATATTTACGCACCATTTTCTCGCGTGCTTTATCAACAAACTGTTTGTGTTGAAAGTGCATCACTCTCACGCCTAGGAACGTGGCCAAACTAATAAACACAGAGTTGATGAAGTATAAATAGAAAGCACCAAGAAAATAGACAAGATTTCCGGAAGCTAAACCATAACCAGCCGTACAGAGTGGAGGCATCAAAGCAGTAGCAATAGCGACACCGGGAATCACATTCCCTTTTTCTTTCGTGGAAAGAGCTACCACTCCTGCTAGTCCACCAAACAAGGCTATAAAAACGTCATAAATGCTAGGTGATGTACGAGCTAACAATTCCGATTGAGCCTCGGCGATAGGCGTGAAGAGAAAAAAGATTGTTGAAGTAGCAACACTGAAAGCGGTAGTTATAAGAAAGCTTTTAAATGAACGCTTCATCAGTTCAAAGTCGTTCAGACCAACAGACAATCCAATTCCCATGATAGGCCCCATTAATGGGGAGATTAACATGGCACCGATGATCACTGCCGTGGAGTTCACGTTCAGGCCTAATGAGGCCATGAATATAGCAAAAATAAGGATCCACAGATTGGCTCCTTTAAACTCAACACCCTTACGTATAGAGTCAACAGTTGCCAATTCATTATCTTTATCCTTTCTCAAGTCCAGATACTCCTTCAGGAATGTTCTGATGACAAACTTATTTCTTTGCTCCGTGTTCATAGTCACTTCTTTTTTAAGATTCGGTTAATATAAGGAATTTGTTTCAAAGGCAAATCTTTTTTTATAATATAACCAACAAATAACAGCAAAAGTAAGGTGCGGAACAGTAAACGGAGTGGAAGATTTGAAATAGGCACTTGCCCGCCTATGAGATAAAGTACTGCCGCAATTAAAACATAAAGTCCAAGGTGTTTCAAATCATAGGAAATAGGATATTTCTTCTGCCCCATCCAATAGGACAAAAGCATTATTACGGCATAGCCAGCAACAGAAGCCCATGCAGATGCTATATAACCATAGACAGGTACGAAAAGAATATTCAACGCCACTATGATAGCACACCCAATGAGCGAAAAATAAGCTCCCCAGCGAGTCTCATCCGTCAATTTATACCAGAAAGAAAGGTTGAAATAGATGCCTTTGCAGATCTCAGCAAGCATGACAATGGCTACCACCCCGAGCCCTTCCCAATATCCTCTAGCCACTAGATAGCGCAATAGATCTAAGTAGAACATCACAGCCAGAAAAGCAAGCAAGGAGAATATGAGAAAATATTTCATTGCATCGGCATACATCTTTCGGTTATCTCCCTCACTGTCTTTCCCAAACACAAAAGGTTCATAAGCATAACGGAACGCTTGTGTAAACATCGCCATCACCATGGCTATTTTACTGGTAGCGGCATAAATGCCTAATTGCACCAGCCCTTCTTGGCGGTCCGTGAACAAAAACGGATAAATCATCTTATCTACTGTTTGGTTTAAGATGCCTACCAGTCCTAGTATCAAAACCGGGAAAGAATAAACGACCATACGTTTCATTAAGGCTTTATCGATCTTGTAGGCAAAACCCCTCAGCTCAGGGATAAAAAAGAACATTTGAGCAACAGAGACGACCAGATTACTGACAAAGATATAACCGACTAAATAATCAGGATCGTAGAACCACGAAACAGTTGAAGGGAAATGGGTATTTAACCATGGACATAGCAGCAGAAAAAACAGATTTAACCCTATCCCACCAACTATGGATAGCAACTTAATGGCAGCAAACTTAATCGGACGCTTCTTATAACGCAAATAAGCAAAGGGAATACATTGAAAGGAGTCCAGTGCCACCACGATTGCCATCATTGCAATAAACTCCGGATGACTACTGTAGTCGAGTAAATTGGAGATGGGTTGGAGGAACAATAAACAAAGAAGAACAAAAATAAGAGATACCCCTCCTACAGATAGTAGTGAATTGGCATACACCTTCATCGGCTCTTCACCCGATTTATTTGCAAAACGGAAAAATCCGGTTTCCATACCAAATGTAAGCAATACGAGCATCAAAGCAGTAAAGGCATATACGTTGGAAACAACTCCATAACCTCCCGAAGAGGCAGGAAGCACTGCTGTGTACAAAGGTACCAGCATATAATTCAAAAAACGCCCTACGATGCTACTCAGCCCATAAATGGCAGTATCTTTAGCTAATGATTTTAATCCAGCCATGAATTCTAAATAATAAATAAGATTTCAACCCATCAGAACTCAGTCATTAAACAACGTTTTCTGACTACTATAGAGACTTCTCCCCAAATGCTTATAGGCAAGTTCCGTGACTTCGCGACCACGAGGTGTACGTTTCATAAAACCTTCTTTAATCAAAAAAGGTTCATATACTTCCTCAATTGTTCCTGCGTCTTCTCCCAAAGCTGTAGCGATGGTAGTCAACCCAACGGGTCCCCCTTTAAATTTATCGATAATCGTACAAAGTATCTTGTTGTCTATCTCATCCAAGCCATATTTGTCGATGTTCAGCGCTTCGAGTGCAAACTGCGCTATTTCCGTATCAATCGATCCGGAACCTTTTACTTGAGCAAAATCACGCACGCGACGAAGCAAAGCATTGGCAATACGCGGGGTGCCACGACTACGAGATGCGATTTCGGCGGCTGCCCGCACCGAGCAGGGTACATCTAAGATGGACGAGGAACGCCTAATGATAGCGCTCAGAATTTCATCATCATAATACTCCAAATGAAGATTGATACCAAATCGAGCTCGAAGCGGAGCTGTGAGCAAACCGCTACGGGTGGTTGCACCCACTAGCGTAAAAGGATTCAGATCAATTTGAATGCTTCGTGCCGAGGGTCCTTTATCGATCATGATGTCAATGCGATAATCTTCCATGGCTGAGTAGAGATATTCTTCCACAACAGGCGACAAACGATGGATTTCATCAATAAAAAGTACATCGTTCGGTTCCAGACTTGTTAATACTCCAGCCAGATCGCCCGGCTTGTCAAGTACCGGTCCTGAAGTAACTTTAAATCCGACACTCAATTCATTAGCTATAATATTTGAAAGCGTTGTTTTTCCTAAGCCCGGAGGGCCATGCAACAAAACGTGGTCGAGTGCCTCACCACGCAGACGTGCTGCCTTAACAAAAATGCGTAAGTTTTCCACCACCTTATCTTGCCCACTAAAGTCCTCAAAACTCAATGGACGGAGCGCATTTTCAAAATCACGTTCTCGTGAGGTCAGCTGGTGTTCGCGTATGTTAAAATCTTCTTGTTCCATTTTCTTCTTGAAATGTAGGAGACAAAGATAGAGATTTAGGTTTATTTTCAGCACAAGAATGGCTAATAAAAACTTTTCAGCACGCCAAACGGCAACCTAAAAATGCAAGATCTCTATCGCATTAAGATCATCTAGCTTGTAAAAAGCCCTCTTATCATTTCAAAAGACAAGCATTCCTGCTTCTTAGACAGCATAACGTTAAATGAAGCGCATCCTTTTACTGTATGTATTAGTATATTTAAAACGTAATAACTACTTTTGCATCCATCTATATACAAGTAATCAATTATGGTTCTAAACTACATCTGGATAGCCTTCTTCGTTATCGCCTTCATCATCGCCCTGATTAAAGTGATTTTTCTGGGAGACACTGAAATTTTTACTGCTATAATGAACTCTACGTTCGACTCCTCAAAAACAGCTTTTGAGATTTCTCTTGGATTGACGGGAGTACTGGCCCTTTGGCTCGGAATCATGAAAATTGGAGAAAACAGTGGACTGATTAATGCACTTTCACGGTTCTTAAGCCCAGTTCTTTGCCGTCTTTTCCCCGACATTCCGAAAGGACATCCTGTGTTAGGTTCTATCTTCATGAATATGTCTGCCAATATGCTCGGGCTCGACAATGCGGCTACTCCACTTGGACTTAAAGCCATGAAAGAATTACAAGAGCTGAACCCTAAAAAAGATACGGCCTCTAATCCGATGATTATGTTTCTCGTGATCAATACATCCGGGCTGATTATCATCCCAATCAGTATTATGGTATATCGCTCGCAAATGGGAGCTGCGCAACCTACAGATGTTTTTATCCCAATCTTGCTAAGTACCTTTATATCGACAATGGTGGGAGTCATCACTGTGAGTATCTCACAAAAAATCAATCTCATCAATAAACCCATTCTCATCTTGACCGGTGCAATCTGCCTATTCTTCTCAGGATTGATTTATCTCTTTCTACATATCTCTCGTGAAGAAATGGGGACCTATTCCACCCTTGTTGCCAACATTCTTTTATTTAGTGTAATCATTCTATTTATTTTAACGGGTGTGCGAAAGAAAATCAATGTATATGATTCTTTTATTGAAGGTGCCAAAGAAGGATTTACGACCGCCGTACGGATCATCCCGTATTTAGTTGCTTTCCTCGTCGGCATAGCTGTATTCCGCACTTCGGGAGCTATGGATTTTCTTGTAGGAGGCATAGGCTATTTGGTTGGTTTGTGCGGGTTGGACACAAGTTTTGTTGGTGCCCTCCCCACTGCATTGATGAAATCGCTTAGTGGCAGCGGAGCAAACGGGCTCATGATTGATACGATGAAAGAACTTGGACCAGATTCATTCGTGGGACGAATGAGTTGCATCGTTCGCGGCGCCTCAGACACTACGTTCTACATCCTTGCCGTATATTTTGGTAGCATTGGAATCAGCAAGACGCGAAATGCCGTTACATGTGGTCTGATTGCCGATTTTTCGGGTATCATTGCCGCTATATTAATTAGTTATTTATTTTTCTTTTAAATTATACATTCAATTTATGGCTGTAACATATCAAACCGAGGATGTCAAAATGCCTGATATCAAAAAACGGGAAACAACAGAATGGATCAAGCAGGTAGCTTCTTCTTATGGGAAAAGAATTGGTGAAATCGCATACATCTTTTGTTCAGACGAAAAGATTCTAGAGGTTAATCGTCAGTACTTACAACACGATTACTATACGGATATCATAACTTTCGATTATTGCGAAGGCGATCGTTTAGCTGGCGATCTATTTATCAGTCTTGACACAATACGCACTAATGCAGAACAATTTGGAGCAGCATACGATGATGAGCTCCACCGGGTGATCATTCACGGGATTCTTCATCTTTGCGGCATCAACGACAAAGGCCCCGGAGAAAGGGAAATCATGGAAGAAGCTGAGAATAAAGCATTGGCTATTCGATAAATGCTCACTGCTTTCAATAGCCAAAGCTATCTCATCAAGCAAAGCTAGATATGAAAAAGTATAAACCAATGCTCCATCATATCTAAAAACAATCTTTTCTTTTGGAGGGAATAAGAGGTTCGGGTGCAGAAATTAATTCGTTCGCCTATAGCCATTCTTCCGTTTGCCTATAGGCGGACGAAAGGTTGCCTATAGGCGAATTTGCGTCCGGCTATAGGCGGACGAATTAATTCATGAACAGAAAGAGACTAATTGATACAGAGCCGGAATTAATTATAGGCTAATCAAGCCTTACTTCTTAACCCAATCTCCTAGTACGGACTTACTCTCCTCTCTCCTATATTCAGATCAGATTATTAGCAACTACTTACTACTGCGATAGCCATGGATCATTTAAGTAGATCGAATGTACCCCTTCTGGGTTCAAGCCAAACTATAGGGCACAAAAAAAGAGCGAACAAATCCGCTCCTAACAGAAAGAATCCCCCAAAATGGGATTCTTTTTTTCTTTCTCTCTCTTGTTATCCTAAAAAATTCTCTCTCTCTAATACTAATAAAAACTATCTTATTCCTAAAAACTAATCTTTCTTTAAAAAAACCTAATACCTTAGTTATACAAACTTATTATTAATGCGAATCAGTAGTTGAAAATATCTTCTGATTCATTTAGTTAAAATGTTATTATTCAGTTAATTATCTCATTTATTTATTTCTTAATCTCCTTGAAAATCAGTATATTAGAAGAATAAAACCACTCATTATTCTAATTATGATTCCCAAGGAGAAAGAGTTGAAACTTATAAAAATATATATGTATATCTGCGATGTTTACCAGTTCTCACTGAAGTTCAATTGCCAGCGATTCAGTAACAATGCAAATCCCCTCTTCACTGATGAGGAACTGCTTACTGTATATCTGTTCTGTGGAGCGTATCAGCGCTACTTCAACATCAAAGATATATATACATTTACTAAAGAATATTTGCTTTCCTGGTTTCCTAATCTTCCTTCTTATCAGACATTCAACTATCGATTGAATCGGATGAGTGAAGCCATTAGCGAACTTGTAAAGCATCTCATTACCTTCTTTAAACCAGAAGATTGCGATTCTATGACATCACTTATTGACTCTATGCCCATTATTACTTGTGCAGGAAAGAACAAAATCGGTAAAGTTGCTACTGAAATTGCAACTAAAGGATACTGCTCAACCAAAAACATGTATTATTTCGGGCTCAAACTTCACACCGTAGCTTTCCGCAGAAAAGGAACCATACCATTCCCTGAAATGATAATCTTATCATCGGCAGAGGAAAATGATTTGACTGTTCTTAAAAGAGAGGCGGCTCATAGACTGACCCACAGGAATATCTTTGCGGATAAGATATACTCAGATTTCTCTTTCTGGGGAAACAAGCAGCAGGAACAGGAAGTTACTATGCTCACCCCTGTAAAAGCAATAAAGGGAGAAGACACTATTATTACTCAAAGGGAGAAAGCAGCCAGAGACCTATTCTCGACAGCTATTTCAAAGGTCAGACAACCCATAGAATCGTTTTTCAACTGGCTGAATGAGAAAACAAATATTCAAAGAGCGATGAAGGTCAGATCTACATCTGGGCTTCTGGTACATACAATGGGCAAAATTGCCATAGCGTTCATTTATTTAATTTTCTAAAACAATGAATCAGAGTTCAACTACTGATTCGCATTATTACTCTTTTGTTGTTTACCTTTTCTAATATCTCATATATTTAAGTAGTTTCACAACCACAATGCAAAGGTAAAGCTGTTTGGCGAAACCCCAAAAGTTCTGCTCTCAAAACACAAAATTACCCCTTTTTTTTTGACTTAAATCAAGAGAGATGAAGGCTATATAGTGTAAAATATACATTTAATAACAAACATCCATTTAACGTCAAGCCACAGGGCTTGTTCTCTATCTTTCAAATAAAGATACACGTCATTAATCTATCAAAAAGCAATCTATAAGGAATTAGCAACGCTTAGATTCGAGCTATTTGAAAGCATTAATGGTCCAAAACAAGACAGATAAGCGGTAGACTCCTTACATATTGTATTATGCTAATGGCAAAATAAGGAGCTATATGAATTATCCCTTGCCCTAGCCTTAAATTTCGCAAGCAAAAAACGACATAAGATACAACTCTCACAACTTTTCCGTAACTTTGCAGAGTTTAATAAGCACTGTATCAAAAGGAAATGATAAAATTTATATTGGCATAACCTAAACCATTCCGCTTATCAAACAAATTTAGAACAATTACTTAATAAAGAAGGTAAAATGGATTTTAAGTATGATGTAATTGTAATTGGCGGCGGACATGCCGGCTGCGAGGCAGCTGCTGCATCTGCCAATTTAGGCTCAAGCACTTGTCTTATCACTATGGATATGAACAAGATTGGGCAAATGAGCTGCAACCCTGCAGTGGGAGGAATTGCCAAGGGACAAATTGTGCGTGAGATAGATGCTCTTGGCGGACAAATGGGCTTAGTTACGGATGAAACAGCTATACAGTTCAGACTATTGAATCGCTCGAAAGGGCCTGCTATGTGGAGCCCACGTGCTCAATGTGACCGGGCTAAGTTCATCTGGTCATGGCGTGAAAAATTAGAGAACACTCCTAACCTGCATATCTGGCAAGATACTGTGCGTGAACTTCTCTTCGAGAACGGTGCGGTAGTTGGATTAGTGACGCTTTGGGGAGTAACATTCCATGCTAAATGTATTGTTATCACAGCCGGAACATTTCTAAACGGACTCATGCATGTTGGTCGCAATCAACTGCCCGGTGGAAGAATGGCTGAACCTGCATCCTATCAACTAACTGAATCTATAGCTCGTCAGGGCATCAGCTATGGACGAATGAAAACCGGCACTCCCGTCAGAATAGATGCCCGCAGCGTTCACTTCGATAAGATGGAGACGCAAGACGGAGAGACAGACTTCCATAAGTTCTCGTTCATGAATTCAGGAACGAAACACCTAAAACAATTGCAATGCTGGACCTGTTATACCAATGAGGAAGTACACCAAATCCTTCGCGAAGGGTTGGTAGACTCGCCCCTTTTCAATGGACAAATACAAAGTATTGGGCCAAGGTACTGCCCTAGCATTGAAACAAAGATAGTAACGTTCCCAGATAAGACCCAGCATCAGCTCTTCCTTGAACCAGAAGGAGAAACAACACAAGAATTATACTTAAATGGCTTCTCCTCCTCGCTCCCTATGGAGATACAGATAGCAGCTTTGAAAAAGATTCCAGCTTTCAAGGATCTGGTAATCTACCGTCCGGGATACGCTATCGAGTATGATTACTTTGATCCTACACAGTTAAAACATACGCTAGAGTCGAAAGTGGTTAGCAACTTATTCTTTGCCGGACAAGTGAACGGAACCACAGGTTATGAAGAAGCAGGTGGGCAAGGAATCATTGCAGGAATAAATGCTCACATCAATTGCCATGGAGGAACACCCTTTACATTAGCGAGAGACGAAGCCTATATCGGTGTATTAATTGACGATTTAGTGACTAAAGGTGTTGATGAGCCCTACCGCATGTTTACTTCACGCGCTGAATATAGAATTCTTCTTCGCATGGACGATGCTGATATGCGACTTACAGAAAGAGCCTATGAACTAGGCCTTGCTAGTGAAGAGCGCTATAAGCTGATGAAAGAAAAGAAAGAAGCGATAAACAAGATCACGAGTTTCGCCGACAATTACTCGATGAAACCGGCATTAATCAATGATGCACTTGAAAGAATAGGGACAACTCCCCTACGTCAGGGATGCAAGCTCATCGAAATTTTGAATCGTCCTCAAGTCACTATCGAAAACATAGCCCAGGACATTCCAGCTTTCCAGCAAGAGATAGAAAAGGCTACGGCAGATAACGCAGATCGAAAAGATGAAATTTTGGAAGCAGCCGAAATCCTAATCAAATATCAAGGGTATATTGACAGAGAACGAATGATTGCTGAAAAGCTAGCTCGCTTAGAAAGTATAAAAATAAAAGGTAAATTTGACTACGCTTCCATTCAATCTCTATCAACAGAGGCTCGCCAGAAGCTTGCCAAGATAGATCCTGAAACCATAGCACAAGCTAGTCGTATTCCAGGGGTATCCCCTAGCGACATCAACGTCTTGTTGGTACTTTCAGGACGCTAGACATCACGTTTCACGTGAAACAAAACATTTAAAAGAATTAGATAAAACGATGATTATGAGCAAAGAAACACTTATCAAAAGCATCCGAGAAATTCCAGACTTTCCCATTCCGGGAATTCTGTTCTACGATGTAACAACACTGTTTAAAGACCCTTGGTGCCTACAAGAGCTATCCAACATAATGTATGAGATGTACAAAGAAAAAGGGATAACCAAAGTAGTAGGCATTGAATCTAGAGGTTTCATCATGGGGCCGATATTAGCAACAAGACTGAACGCAGGTTTTGTACCTATCCGTAAGCCCGGAAAGCTTCCTGCTGAGACACTAGAAGAGAGCTATGATAAAGAATATGGCAAGGATACAGTACAAATCCACAAAGATGCACTCGATGAAAACGACGTAATCCTACTACATGATGACCTATTGGCAACAGGAGGCACCATGAAAGCTGCATGCGAACTAGTGAAAAGACTTAAGCCCAAAAAGGTTTATGTAAACTTCATCATCGAGCTAAAAGACTTAAACGGAAAAGCGCTATTTGGAGATGACGTAGAAGTAAAGTCTATCCTAAGCTTATAACTTTTATTCAGGCACAAATGGTGCGGATCAAGATATTCTAACGAAAGGAGGAATACACAAGATCGCCCATTTGTGCCTGAATATATTTAATAGAGCAACAATGCTTCTTGCTAAAATCAAAATTTTAATGCGATAACCTTATGACAAAGAAAGTAGACCTAGATAACAAAGCCAACGAATACCTTAGGGGCATTGTGGCTAACCTTCCCGATAAGCCAGGTATCTATCAATATCTAAACGAAGAGGGCACAATCATATACGTTGGAAAGGCTAAAAATCTTAAGAAAAGGGTCTATTCTTATTTTAGCAAAGAGCACGAGCCAGGTAAAACTAGAGTATTAGTAAGTAAGATTGCAGACATCCGATACATTGTAGTTAATTCGGAAGAAGATGCTCTGCTGTTAGAGAATAACCTAATCAAGAAATATAAACCTCGCTACAATGTCTTACTGAAAGACGATAAAACATATCCCTCCATTTGTGTTCAAAACGAGTATTTTCCACGAGTGTTCAAAACCAGAAAAGTAATCAAGAATGGCTCCACATATTATGGACCTTATAGCCACGTACCATCAATGTACGCTGTACTCGACCTAATAAAGCACTTATACCCGCTTCGTACTTGCAGTCTAAGCCTGACACCCGAAAACATTCAATCAGGAAAGTTTAAGGTGTGTCTAGAATATCATATTAAAAACTGCGCTGGTCCATGCGTTGGACTTCAAGATCAAGAAGAATATCTCAAAAATATAGATGAGATAAAGGAAATACTAAAAGGGAACACACAAGATATAAGTAAACTGCTGCTAAATAAAATGCAAGAATTAGCAGGGGAAATGAGGTTTGAAGAAGCTCAAAAGATCAAAGAAAAGTATCTTCTAATAGAAAACTACCGCGCCAAATCGGAAGTTGTAAGCGCGGTACTACACAACATTGATGTGTTTACAATCGAAGAGGATGACTCAAACTCTGCTTTCATAAACTATCTTCATATCACAAATGGGGCCATCAATCAGGCATTTACGTTTGAATATAAGAAGAAACTAAATGAATCTAAAGAAGAGCTATTAACCTTGGGCATTATTGAAATGCGCGAACGCTATAAAAGCCATTCGAAGGAGATAATAGTCCCTTTTGAACTAGATATGGAGCTTAGTGACGTACTTTTCACGATTCCTCAGCGAGGAGACAAGAAGAAGTTGCTTGATCTATCGATATTAAATGTCAAGCAATACAAAGCAGACAGACTCAAACAAGCTGAAAAACTAAACCCAGAGCAACGAAGTATGCGCCTGCTTAAAGAGATCCAAAACGAACTTCATCTTACGAAGCCACCCATACAGATCGAATGCTTCGACAACTCAAATATCCAAGGTACAGATGCAGTAGCCGCATGCGTAGTGTTCAAGAAAGCAAAACCATCAAAGAAAGACTATCGAAAATACAATATAAAGACTGTGGTTGGTCCTGATGATTATGCTTCAATGAAAGAGATCGTCAGACGTCGATATCAGCGTGCTATAGAAGAGAACTCCCCACTTCCCGACCTGATTATCACCGACGGTGGTAAAGGCCAAATGGAGGTTGTTAGAGAGGTCGTAGAAGACGAGTTACATCTCAGCATACCCATTGCAGGATTAGCGAAAGATAACAAGCACCGTACATCTGAGCTGCTCTTTGGATTCCCTCCCCAAACAATCGGTATCAAACAGCAAAGCTCTTTATTTAGATTACTAGTCCAAATTCAAGATGAAGTACACCGTTTTGCCATTACCTTCCATCGTGACAAACGTAGCAAACGACAAGTGGCTTCAGCACTCGACACAATTAAAGGGATAGGAGAAAAGACCAAGACTACGCTTCTAAAAGAATTTAAGAGCGTCAAGCGCATCAAAGAAGCCTCATTAGAGGATATAGCTAAAGTTATTGGAGAAGCTAAAGCACAAATCATAAAAGACAGGTTAAACCAAGAATAAGACTAAGCAAGGCTTAGATGGGGTAATATTTCTACCCCATCTATCGTTTATATCTTGCGAATTTCGTAAATTTGCCTTTTGTAACAGACAATGGTATAGAAGAAACAGCAATGAGAATAGTTATACAAAGAGTAAGTCATGCCTCAGTAACCATAGAAGGACAATGCAAATCGTCCATTCAAGAAGGATTGCTAATACTGGTGGGCATTGAAGAGACTGACGGGCAAGAAGACATTGACTGGCTCTGCAAAAAGATAGTAAATCTGCGAATTTTCGACGATGATAATGGGGTGATGAACAAATCTATATTGGATAAAGGAGGCGACATTTTAGTGATAAGCCAGTTTACCTTACATGCTTCTACTAAAAAAGGCAACCGCCCATCATACATCAAGGCTGCTAAGCATGAAATTTCAGTCCCACTTTATGAGTTATTTTGCAAGGAATTAAGCCAAGCCTTGGGAAAACCTATCGGAACAGGAACCTTTGGGGCAGACATGAAGGTGGAGCTATTAAATAATGGCCCTGTGACCATCTGTATGGATACAAAAAACAAGGAATAAGAAAAGCTTAGAATAAACTTAAATTAGCAACAATATGACTGTAGAGGAAGCTCAAAAAGAGGTTGACCAATGGATAAAAACCTACGGTGTACGCTATTTCAACGAATTAACCAATATGGCAATACTCACGGAAGAAGTTGGTGAACTGGCCCGTGTCATGGCTCGCAAATATGGTGACCAGTCTTTCAAGGCAGGCGAGAAAGACAATCTTGACGAAGAAATTGCTGATGTTCTGTGGGTGCTTCTATGCATTGCTAATCAAACAGGCGTAGACGTAACCAAAGCCTTCAAGGAAAGCCTTGAAAAGAAAACGAAACGTGATAACAAAAGACATATCAATAATCCAAAACTGAACGATAATGGAAAATAATAACTCACAAGCTAACAAGTATGCTGCCGCATTGGCGAAATATAAAACTAATTTAAGCGATGCAGATATACAAGCTCGCGTAGCTAGTTTGATAGAGAATAAAGTGCCCGAAAACAACACAGAAGAAGTAAAAAAGCTCTTGTTTAACTGCATAGACTTGACAACTTTAAATAGCACAGATAGCGACGAAAGCGTCATGAATTTCACCGAAAAAGTGAATAAGTTTGATGATGAATATCCCGATTTGAAGAATGTAGCTGCAATTTGTGTATATCCAAACTTTGCCGCTATAGTAAAAAATACACTAGAAGTTGAGGGAGTTAACATCGCCTGTGTCTCTGCCGGTTTTCCTTCATCACAAACTTTCATCGAAGTAAAAGTGGCCGAAACAGCCTTAGCAATTAGCGATGGAGCAGACGAAATCGATATCGTCATCTCGATCGGAAAGTTCTTAAATGGCGATTACGAAACCATGTGTGAAGAGATTCAGGAACTAAAAGGAGTATGCAAAGACCGCCATCTGAAAGTAATTCTAGAAACAGGTGCCTTACAAAGTGCCTCAAACATCAAGAAAGCCTCTATCCTATCCATGTATTCTGGTGCAGATTTCATCAAAACATCAACAGGGAAACAACAACCAGCAGCAACTCCTGAAGCGGCTTATGTTATGTGTGAAGCTATAAAGGAATATTACGAACAAACTAATATCAAGATCGGTTTTAAACCTGCAGGAGGAATTAATACAGTAAATGATGCTATCACCTATTACACCATAGTAAAAGAAGTATTAGGAGAAGAGTGGCTAAACAACGAACTATTCCGCCTAGGTACAAGCCGTTTAGCAAATCTACTTCTCTCCGACATCACAGGAGAAGACATAAAATTCTTTTAAAAGGCAACATTAGCAATCAAATAAGCCATACCACGCTGAATTTTACATAGATGTAAAATTCAGCGTGGTATTTTTTTTGAATAAAAAAAAGAGAAAGAAGACTAGGAAAAAAAGGAGAAATCATTATCTTTGCAACAATAGTTGCTGAAAATCAGTCCTGAATGTCATCCCATACGAGGAACTCCCCCTTTATTTTATCTATTTAAGATACAATAAGTTCCACACAATGAATGACTATGAAAAACGCATTAAACAATGATTTTCGCACATTTTCTCCGTCATTAAAGTAATCAAAATTATGGATAATGGAACTGTGTAAAAACAAACTGCGATTTAGTATTAATCCCTTAAATCTACTCCTTAGAGCAAGGAAAAAAGAAGGATTACGCATTGGATATATGCAAGCCGCCATGGATGGTTTATACCTAAATGGGCTTCAAACAGGTGCAGACACCCAAAAACTAATTCAATTATTATCGGAAAAATTCAATTGTTTTGATGCAGACTCGTCGTGCCAATTATTATCTTTCATTGCAACAGAAGGCGAAAGAGCTTCTTTCTCTATTATGCTCCCCTACTTGCTATCCACAGATACACTTGAAGAGTTCGAAAATGTCATCCGTAAACACTTTTATGGAATAGAGAGGTTCATTCAACAAGGAAAGAATTTGTATAATTTCGTAAAATATATAGAAGAAAGAGGAGAACCTATTATTTGGATTAATGACCTAGAAAGAGGGGTAACAGGATGGGATATGGGACAATTAGTAACAATAGCACGGATAGCAAAAGACTGTGAATACATTACTCAAGAACAGGCCTGGGAATACATTGATAGAGCTAGTGAAATATGCATGGAGCACTTCCACACACCAGAGGAGATCGACAAAAGCTTCCTAATAGGAGGAGCAATGAAATCGGATAAAATAAAAGACTGGGAGAATCTAATCTTCTACTACTCAGAACTTCGAGAAAATGAAAGATAAAAACTATTTCTCACGATCAGCTACATAAGTAACATATGCTCTAAGAGCCTCAGAAATAGGAGAACTGGGTAGTGAATCTAACAACTCAAACACCTTCTGTTTGTATTCATCAATAACACGTGATGCATACTCTATACCCCCGTTTGCTTTAGTAAACTCAATCAAACGAGCTATTTCATCAGGAGTAGCCATACCCTCCTTCACCTTTAAAGCAACCTTTTCAGCCCAATCGTCTTTAGTCGCATTCAAAGCATATAACACAGGAAGAGTAAGCTTCCCTTCAAGCATGTCATTGCCAGTAGGTTTACCGATCTCTTTACTATCAAAATAATCAAAAATATCGTCTTTAATCTGAAAACAGACACCAATATGTTCCCCTAATAATCGAGCAAAAGCGACCTCTTTATCGCTAGCATTAACAGATAAAGCAGCTGCTTCCGCACACGCAGCGAAAAGAGCTGCAGTCTTTTTACGAATTACATCAAAATATACCGTTTCGGAAAAACTGTGATTACTAACATTGGACAGTTGAAGCAATTCCCCTTCGGCAAGGTCACGCCCTAAAAAAGAAATCAATCTAACAATTCGACCGCTTTTTGTAAGTTCGGCATGAACCAAACTAGTGGCAAGAAGATAATCCCCAGCCAAAACTGCAACTTTATTATTAAAAATTGCATTCACAGAGAGCTGACCTCTACGTTCAGTACTCTCATCTACAACATCATCATGAACTAGGCTAGCTGTATGAAGAAGTTCTAAAGAAACAGCAGCGTGAAGAGTCGCAGGAAGGATTGTTCCATAAAGACGAGCAGACAGTAATACAAGAATAGGACGCATCATCTTACCATTCCTCTGGCGAATGTGTGCAACAACGCTATCAAGCAATACATTAGAACTGGAAAGAGAACTATCAAAAAGATTTCTAAAGTCTTCCAATTCAATTTCAACCGGACTTTTGATTTGAGAAATGCGATCCATTATTACAGTATTTGGCCACAAAAGTAATAATAAAACGCTTAATACCGTATTTTTTTGTACTTTTACCATGAAAAATTAAGTAAATCTATGGAATCTGACAATAAATTATTTCTTTTAGACGCTTATGCACTTATATATAGAGCCTATTATGCCTTTATTAAAAATCCTAGAATAAACTCGAAAGGATTCAATACTTCGGCAATACTAGGCTTTGTTAACACGCTTGAAGACGTTCTAAAAAAGGAAAATCCTTCGCATATTGGAGTAGCCTTCGATCCTTCTGGCCCGACTTTTCGCCACGAAGCATTTGAGCAATATAAAGCTCAACGTGAAGAGACTCCAGAAGCAATCCGCCTATCTGTACCTATTATTAAAGAGATTATTCAAGCTTATCGCATACCTATTCTAGAAGTTGCTGGTTACGAAGCCGATGACGTTATTGGCACCTTAGCCACAGAAGCAGGACAAAAGGGGATCACAACTTATATGATGACTCCTGATAAAGACTATGGCCAATTGGTTACTGAAAAGATATTCATGTACCGCCCCAAACATACAGGGGGCTTTGAAGTCATGGGAATAGAAGAAATTAAATCAAAATTTTCGATTCAGTCTCCGACTCAAGTCATAGATATGCTAGGTTTAATGGGGGACTCTTCAGACAACATTCCTGGTTGTCCCGGGGTTGGTGAAAAAACAGCTCAGAAGCTAATTGCTGAATTCGGTAGCATCGAAAATTTATTAGATCATACCGATCAACTAAAAGGAGCACTTAAAACTAAAGTGGAAACGAATAAAGAAATGATCACTTTCTCCAAATTTCTTGCAACTATTAAAATTGATGTACCTATCCAATTGGAAATGGACAAGCTTATTAGGGAGCAAGCAAATGAAGAAGAACTTCGTCGAATTTTTGATGAACTAGAATTTCGTACACTAATTGACCGAGTACTAAAAAAAGAGAATACTACAAATACAATAACTACTCCTACTCTCAAGAAAATTTCGGCAGCAAAAAAAACGCAAGCCACACTTTCACTTTTTCCAGAAGAAGGACCTGAAATTCAAGGCAATTTATTTGCAGAATTTACAGACGATGAGCCAACTGAAGCAAAAAAAACGAATCTAGAGACGCTAGAAACACTTAATACAGACTACCAACTAATTGATAATGAGAATAAAAGGGGTGAAATTATTAAATTATTACTTACATCTAAAATTCTCACTCTAGACACAGAAACCACAGGGACTGAGCCAATGGAGGCCGAATTAGTAGGAATGAGTTTTGCTATCAACGAAAATCAAGCATTTTATGTACCTGTGCCTGCAGATCGAGAAGAAGCCTTAAAATTAGTTAATGAATTCCGCCCGGTACTAGAAAATGAAGATTCGCTAAAAGTTGGGCAAAATATCAAATACGATATGATTGTTCTCCAAAACTATGGGGTGCAAGTAAAAGGCAAACTTTTCGATACGATGATAGCACATTACGTACTTCAACCTGAACTACGACATGGAATGGACTATCTTGCAGAAATCTATCTCCGTTACCAAACGATACACATAGACGAACTCATAGGACCTAAGGGAAAGAACCAGAAAAACATGCGCGATCTTGACCCAAAGGAGGTTTACCGATATGCATGTGAGGATGCAGACGTAACTCTTAAGCTCAAAAACGTGCTGGAGAAAGAATTAGTAAAAAACGGTGCTGAGAATCTATTCTATGAAATAGAAATGCCCCTAGTACCCGTATTGGTAAACATAGAACGCAACGGTGTACTATTAGATACAGAAGCGCTGAAACAATCTTCTGAACACTTTACTGCACAGATGAAACGCATTGAACAGGAGATTTATGAATTGGCAGATGAGAAGTTCAACATTGCTTCCCCAAAACAAGTAGGCGAAATGCTATTCGACAAACTGAAAATTGTAGAGAAAGCAAAGAAAACCAAAACTGGTCAATACGTCACTTCAGAAGAAGTACTCGAAAGCCTCCGTCATAAGCATCCAATGGTGGAAAAGATATTAGAACATCGTGGACTAAAGAAATTATTAGGAACCTACATCGATGCTTTGCCTCAACTCATCAATCCTAAAACAGGCAGAGTGCATACCTCCTTCAACCAAACTGTCACATCTACAGGACGCCTTAGCTCAAGTAATCCTAACCTGCAAAACATACCTATTCGTGATGAAAATGGAAAAGAAATTCGGAAAGCATTTATCCCAGATGAAGGATGCCTTTTCTTTTCAGCAGACTATTCTCAAATAGAATTACGAATTATGGCTCATCTCAGCGAAGACAAGAATATGATAGATGCCTTTCTAAGCAACCATGATATTCACGCAGCTACAGCAGCCAAAATTTATAAGGTAGACATCAAAGAAGTCGACTCAGACATGAGACGTAAAGCTAAAACGGCGAACTTTGGTATCATTTATGGTATATCAGTATTTGGTCTGGCAGAAAGAATGAACGTAGACAGAAAGGAAGCCAAAGAGCTTATAGATGGATATTTTGAAACCTACCCAAGCATAAGGGCCTATATGGATAAAAGTATTCAAATAGCCAAAGAAAAAGGATATGTAGAAACAATATATCACAGAAAGAGGTTTCTGCCCGACATCAACTCGCACAATAGTGTTGTGCGCGGCTATGCTGAAAGAAATGCTATCAACGCTCCAATTCAAGGAAGTGCAGCAGATATAATAAAAGTAGCAATGGCACGTATTTATGAACGCTTCCAAACTGCAAATATACAAGCCAAGATGATTCTACAAGTACATGATGAGCTAAACTTCAGTGTACCCATACATGAGAAAGAAATTGTTGAGGAGATCGTCATTCAAGAAATGGAACGTGCATACCGTATGCATGTTCCTTTAAAAGCGGATTGTGGATGGGGTAAAAATTGGCTAGAAGCCCATTAAAAAATGAATTTATACAATGAATAATCTATTATTTATCAGCAAAATAAAGTCAAAACTTCGTAACAACATTATTTAACTTATCATCCAAAAAGCTACTAAAAGGATTGCTAATCTAACGTAGTGCTTCATTCTATATCCGGCAAGATGGCTGCCGGATATTTTTTTGTCAAAAACACAAGCAAATAGCAAGTCCTAAACATATTCTAAAATATCATTATGACACAAATTACACGCTATAAAACGGATAAGAACCAAATTAATAGTTATATTTGCACCATAATACTAAAGGATTAGTAGACAAATGAAAGTTTAATATTAAAAATCAAATAGCCATGAAAACAAAAGTATTTTTTAAAATGTTCGTATTAACTGTTATTCTTTTAATGACTTCATATACTATGTATGGACGCAGTAATAACGGCCAATTGGTATATAATCCAGTAGAGGAAAACGGAGTAATGGTTGCTCAAACTGTTTACAAGATGGATGGTAATACACTTGCCAACTATATGAAGTACGATTATAAATATGATGAAAGCAAACGAATGATTGAGAGTGAAACTTTAAAATGGAACAGTACAAAAAATAACTGGGTCAAAGATTTACGTATCAATTATAAATATGAAGGAAAAACCGTAACGACCAATTATTATAAATGGAATAACAAGAAAGAAACCTATGAATTAGTCCCAGAAATGACAGTTACTATGGACAACGCAAATTTATAACTACTCTTTTCAACAACACTCTTTATTTTAATATTCTAACATTAGAGGCGCCGTTCCTGTTGAAGGAATGGCGTTTTTTTGTAATGATCAGCAATCTATTACAACATAAAAAAGCGATCTTGCAATCCCTTTAAATAATTCCGAGAAATGATTAAATCAGTATTATCCTGGAAAGGAGGGTAAAGTTGACAAGACTTTCCATCAATCATAGCAAGATAGTTAACATTAATAATAGCTGATTGACTTATTTGTACAAAATCATTTGAATGATTGAGAATACTCTCAGCATTGGTACTACGCTTTAAGTTTAGCCTAGTTTGATTAAAAAGAACGACTTGCCAAAGACGTCTATCTTTTAGATATTCAAAGAAACCAATCTCCTCTTTACGCAAAAGTTTAAACCCAGTTATGGTACTAATCATAAAAACTCCTTGTTGGGGCATCAGAGCATTAAAAGAGGCAGGAGTAAAAGACGAAGGCTGAACAACTGTTGCTAAAGCTTTACGATAACGTTCAATAATTACTTCTAAATCTTTCGTTTCAAAAGGTTTTAATAAAAAATCGAAGGCAGATTCACGCAAAGCTTGAAGCAAATATTTATCATATGAAGTATAAAAAACGACCTTCATATCCCACAATATATCTGCACGCATTTCTCCTAACAAGTTAAACCCTAGAACATCTGGAAGTTGCACATCCAAAAACAGTAAATTTGGGCGCAAATCCATAATCATTTTCCGGCCTTTAGCACCTGTACTAGCGGTACCTTTAATTTCGAATTCCGGGTATACTTCCAGTCCTTTACGCAAAGCTTCAATTGCCGTACGCTCATCATCTACAATCACGACTGTATATTTATCTTGTGCACTCATCATAAATCATAAGAAAAATAAAACGGTATGTAAACAGATACCATTGTACCCGTCTTCCCATCGTCTCGGTTCATTATATTAAAACTAATTTTTTCTTTTTTATTTTTCGCATTAAGCAATTGAATGGTTTGATAAAGTACCTTCAAACCAGTACCTGTACCCCGCGTTGAAGAAGAAGAATTTGCAAGATACCCTCTCCCATTGTCACAAACTATAATCCGAATACCATTCTGCTCACGAGACACATGGATAACCAACTCCTTAGCTCTCTCTAATCCTGACAACCCATGCTTAATGGCATTCTCTACAGGAATCTGCACAATCATGGAAGGAATCATCGTGTGAATCGAATCCACTCCTTCTTCTACAACGATAGACACACTAAAATCTTGATTAAACCTGCCTCTTTCCAAATTAATATAGGACTGAACAAAATCCAATTCATCTTGTAATGATACTTTTAACTTCTCAGTCAACTCCAAACTCCTTCGTAGATACTTAACCAATTCTGTCAAATTAGCTCTTACATCATCGGAATCTGAGAGTTGATTTATTTCCCGACCCAATACATTAAATGTAAAATGAGGAGAAATTCGACTTCTCAAATTTTCCATGCGCACTCGGCTAATCTGCTTAAAGAATCGTTCACGAAGAAATGCACGTTTTCTCCGCATATAAAGGAAAATTGCCACTGCACCAACTGCAAAAATAAGACAAACTAACACCCAAACATAAATGCTAAGTTTCAACACCTTAACTTCAGCTGTCTGTCTTTGAATCTGAATCTCTTTACGCAGCAAAACAGTATCTTGACGATAACGCATATCTAGTTCAGCCACACGTGCTTGAACTCGTTCACTACGAATAGAATCATTCAGTTCACAATCGCGCTTTAAACATTCATAAGCATTGCGATAATCACCAGACTTTTCATAATAATGCTGCAGATATTGATTACGTATAGTCAGCATATTTGCATCAAGATGTCCTACAGAGTCCGTACGAGCAATCATCTCACGGGCACGAGCAAAATTGCCTTTTTTCAATGAAAATTCGATCATCAAAGTTTCTATATAATGTACAGCTGAGTTATTTTGTATTTCATTAAAATAACGATAGCCCTCCTCTAGACAATTTTCTGCCGAATCCAAACGATCAGTTAAAAGATAAAGGTCACCCAAATTTACTTTAGATAAATTGCTTTCAAATATCATCTGCGGATAATCCTTTATCACGGAGGCAGCACGACGCATGTAATCTAATGCTTGCTGATAGTCTTTCTTATAATAGTAATGATTGCCTCTATTATTGAGGTATGACCATTTCTCTCTAATATCCATCTCGTTGAAAAAACGTCCTGCCATCTCATAGTAGTGATTAGACATTTCAAAATCGCGTAAATCTGAATAAGTTTGCCCCAGTCCATAATAAATAGGAAACTTTGTATGATCTGGCAAACGTAGTGAATCACAAAGGAACAAAGCCCTTCGATAATATGAAGCAGTATAGGCTAACTCTCCTCTATGTAAATAAGCATCAGCGATATTCATGCAGATATCCGGCAAAAGATTGGACCTGCGTCCCTTTAAACGATAAAAGTAAGCCTTACTATAATTAGTAACAGCGGAATCTGGTTGATTGAGTTGCATCCACACATTACCATCCATGTTATATACATCAGAAAGTACATCATACCATTGAGGGCATTCTGCAGCACGTACTTGATAAGCTTTTACTAGATTATTATAATGCCGAATAGAGTCAAAATCTGAAGTAACAATAAAGGTTTTTCCATACAAGGCTAATAGCCTATAGTAGCCAATAGAATCATTTACTTGAGAAAAAGCATTACGTAATAGAAAACGAGAATAAGATAAATTACTAAATAATGAGTCCTGGGCACGAACTTCTAAAGAATCGATATATGTATGTTCACAGAAGCTGATCCTGCGATTCCCATCTGAGCAACCACAGTTTAAGAATAAAAACAATCCTATCCACCTTAATAATTTCATAGTAAATATACGCCTTGTCACTACTCTCGTTCGTGTTCGGTTTTGAATTCACAAAAATACATTATTTATACTGAATCTCAACGAAATTTATTATTTTTTTATACCTTTGTCCCCATATCTAAAATGAGTAACTGACCTAATGAGTCCATTAAACTTTACCCACATTCTGACACAGGCAGTCGATGAGCTATCGGAAAGCGAATCCTACAAAGGACTGTTTCATCAACATAAAGATGGAGAGCCACTACCTTCTGCCAAAGTTTTGTATGAAATTATTGAGCTCTCACGTGCTATTCTCTTCCCCGGGTACTACGGAAATTCTTCTATTAATAGCCGCACTATCAAGTATCACATCGGTGTAAATATTGAAAAACTATTTGACATACTTTCGGAGCAAATTCTCTCTGGGCTGTGCTTTAGTATAGAAGAAAGAAAATGCAACACTTGTTCTGATGCACGAAGAGAAGAAGCAAGCCGTCTAGCAGCTAAATTTATCAGCAAGTTACCCGAAATGAGGAGAATATTGGCTACAGACGTTGAAGCAGCCTACAATGGAGACCCAGCTGCTCAGAGTTACGGTGAAGTCATTTTTTGCTATCCAGCCATAAAGGCGATCAGCAACTACCGTATTGCACACGAACTCCTAAAATTGGGCGTTCCTTTAATTCCACGTATGATTACGGAAATGGCTCATAGCGAGACTGGTATTGACATCCATCCAGGTGCAAAAATTGGAAATCACTTTACTATAGATCATGGAACAGGAGTCGTTATTGGAGCAACCAGCATCATTGGTAATAATGTAAAGCTATACCAAGGTGTCACTTTAGGTGCAAAAAGTTTCCCGTTGGATGCTGAAGGAAAACCAATTAAAGGAATTCCTCGTCATCCCATATTGGAAGATAACGTTATCGTGTATTCTAACGCCACCATATTGGGAAGAATTACGATCGGCAAAGATGCAACTGTAGGTGGCAATATTTGGGTAACCGAAAATGTACCGGCAGGTGTAAGAATCGTCCAAACAAAAGCTAAAAAATAAAATCAAATAATTATATATGAGCGAACAATTCGAAATGATAGCCAAGACCTTCCAAGGACTGGAGGAGATACTTGCTGAAGAACTTACTACACTTGGTGCCAACGATATCCAGATAGGACGCCGAATGGTTTCTTTTACTGGTGACAAATGCATGATGTACAAAGCAAATTTCTGCCTTCGCACGGCTATACGAATTCTTAAACCTATCAAACACTTCTCAGCCAAAGATGCTGATGAGGTATATAACGAAATACAAGCTATACCTTGGGAAGAATATTTGGATATTGACAAAACCTTCGCCATTGACGCTGTTGTTTTTAGCGATGAGTTTCGTCATTCAAAATTCGTATCGTATAAAGTCAAAGATGCTATTGTCGATTACTTCCGTGAAAAAACAGGCAAACGCCCATCTGTACGCATAAACAACCCTGACGTCCTACTCAATATTCATATTGCGCAAACAACATGTACACTTTCTTTAGACTCTTCTGGAGAATCTCTCCATCGGAGAGGCTATCGTCAAGAAGCTGTAGAAGCACCGTTAAATGAAGTGTTAGCTGCAGGAATGATCTTAATGACAGGATGGAAAGGTGAATGCGACTTAATTGACCCAATGTGTGGCTCAGGAACAATACCTGTTGAAGCAGCACTGATTGCTAGAAACATTGCGCCTGGAGTTTTCCGAAAAGGATTTGCTTTTGAGAAATGGAATGATTTCGATGCTGATCTGTTTGATGAGATCTATAACGATGACAGCCAAGAGCGTGACTTTACTCACAAGATATACGGATACGATAACAATCCTAAAGCCAATGAAATAGCTGTTCATAATATTAAAGCTGCTGGAGTATCTAAAGATGTTGTGTTAAAGCTCCAACCCTTTCAACAGTTTGAACAACCACAGGAAAAATCAATCATCATCATGAATCCTCCTTATGGAGAACGTATTTCCACGAATGATTTACTTGGCCTGTACCAGATGATTGGGGAACGATTGAAACACGCATTTGTAGGCAATCACGCTTGGGTGCTTTCATACAGAGAAGAATGTTTCGATCAGATTGGGCTGAAAGCTAGCACAAAAGTTCCATTATTCAATGGCGCTTTAGAATGCGAGTTCCGAAAATATGAAATTTTCGATGGCAAATACAAAGAGTTCAAAGGACAAGAAAGCTCTGATGATAAAGAAAGAAAGGAATTTAAACCTCGAAAAGAGGGCGATTTCAAGCCACGCCGTGAAGGTGATTTCAAGCATAGAAGAGAAGGTGAATTCAAACCTAGACGAGAAGAAGGTAGTTTTAAGCGAGAAGATAAAAATAAAAGGACTGGAAAAGAATTCCACGGAGACAGAGATGCAAAACCGCGAGAATTCAGAGGCAATAGAGAGCCTAGAATACCTAAAAAAGACAAATAATAGAAATAATAAAAACAGGAAGCAATGAGTAAAATAGTGAAAAGAGTCATTCTGCTGTTACTGGCACTACCAATCGGATGCAATCTTATGGCACAGGAATTAAAAAAACTGACACTGGAAGACTTAATTCCAGGAGGTGAGACCTATCGTTTCGCAGAAAACATGTATGGATTGCAATGGTGGGGTGATGAGTGCATTAAGCCAACAATAGATACAATTTATACAATTCAGCCCAAGACTGGCAAAGAAACCATACTCACGACTCTCTCACAAATTAACAAGGTGCTTGCAGAGAATAAAGCCGGAAAACTGCCACACCCATACTCAATTCGCTTTCCCTGGGCTGATAAAGCACAATTATTAGTGAAGATCTCTAACAAATTTATCGTATACGACTTTGAGAAAAACCAAATAATTAGTACGCTCCAACTAAAAGAGAAAGCAACTAATGAAGACTTTTGTGCCGGTAACGGAATGGTAGCATATACAATTAAAAACAATTTGTATGTAAACGATAGGGAAATTACTAATGAACCAGAAGGCGTTGTATGTGGGCAAAGCGTACACCGCAATGAGTTTGGGATCAACAAAGGTACATTCTGGAGTCCAAAAGGTAAGCTGTTAGCGTTCTATCGAATGGACGAAAGCATGGTTACTCAATACCCGCTAGTAGACATTACTACAAGAGTGGGCGAAGTAAATAATATCCGATATCCAATGGCAGGAATGACAAGCCACCAAGTTAAAATAGGCGTTTACAATCCTGCTACTGATAAGAGTATCTATCTCAATACTGGCGATCCAACTAACCGCTATTTCACTAACATTAGTTGGTCACCAGACGAAGAGAGTATTTATCTGATTGAATTAAATCGTGATCAGAATCACGCCAAGCTTTGTCAATACAATGCAACCACAGGAGAATTGATTGGAGTTCTTTATGAAGAAATGCATCCAAAATACGTAGAGCCTCAAACGCCTATCGTTTTTCTCCCTTGGGATTCTACTAAATTTATTTTCCAAAGCCAACGTGATGGATTCAATCATCTCTATTTACTAGATATAAAGGCGGATGACTCTAAAGAAAAAACCTACAAAAGTCTAAATGGTGGTAGTTATTGCCAAGCAAAGCAAGTAACACAATTGACTAAAGGAGAATGGCTTGTTAGTGATCTATTAGGTTTCAATGAAAAGAGAAAAGAAGTCATATTCACAGCTAGAGAAGGATTGAAAAGCGGACAGTTTACCGTTAATGTTAAGAACGGCAAAATGAATAAGACGTTCAGCACTTGTAACGAAAGCGAACATAATGGTGTTTTAAATGCTTCAGGAACGTTTCTCATCGATCGATATGCTACTAAAAATCAGCCTCGAAACATTGATTTGGTGGATACTAAAACGTTTAAGTCGCTCAACCTATTGACATCAAAAAGCCCTTATGAAGGCTATCAGTTACCTACTATTGAAACTGGTACCATTAAAGCAGCTGACGGAACTACCGACCTTTATTATCGGCTCACTAAACCTGCGGATTTTGACCCAAACAAAAAATATCCGGTTATTGTCTATGTATACGGAGGACCACATGCACAACTTGTCACTGGAGGATGGCTTAACGGAACCCGTGGATGGGACATTTACATGGCCAACAAGGGCTATATCATGTTCACTCTCGATAATAGAGGAAGTGAAAATAGAGGTTTAGCGTTTGAAAACGTCACTTTCCGTCATTTAGGCATTGAAGAAGGAAAAGATCAAGTAAAAGGAATTGAGTTTCTAAAATCATTACCCTACGTTGACGGTCAACGAATCGGCGTCCACGGCTGGAGCTTCGGAGGGCATATGACTACCGCTCTTATGCTGAGATATCCAGAAATATTCAAAGTCGGAGTTGCCGGTGGTCCAGTTATTGACTGGGCATACTATGAAGTAATGTACGGTGAACGATATATGGATACTCCAGAAAGCAATCCTGAAGGCTACAAAGAATGCAACCTGAAGAATCTTGCTGGACAATTGAAAGGACATCTTCTCATCATTCATGACGACCATGATGACACCTGCGTGCCTCAACATACTTTATCCTTTATGAAAGCCTGCATAGATGCCCGTACATACCCAGACCTGTTTGTATACCCTTGTCATAAACATAACGTTTCAGGGCGCGACCGCGTACATTTGCACGAGAAAATCACTCGATATTTTGAAGAACATCTATAATAATCTGACCTACAGCTTATAAAATACAGAAAACTCATAACCAAATACTCATTATGAAGATATTATTACTAGGCTCGGGCGGCCGCGAACATGCACTAGCATGGAAAATTGCCCAAAGTCCGAAAGTTGAGAAACTATACATTGCTCCAGGAAATGCAGGAACAAACGCAGTAGGCGAAAATATCAACATTAAAGCAACTGACTTTGAAGCAATCAGCGTTTTCGCCCTTAAGGAAGATATCAAGATGATAGTAGTAGGTCCTGAGGACCCATTAGTCGAAGGAATCTATGATTACTTCCAAAACCGTCAAGAACTAAGTCATATAGCAGTAATTGGCCCTTCAGCAAATGGTGCACAACTTGAAGGAAGCAAAGAATTTGCTAAAGGTTTTATGATGCGCCATCACATTCCAACAGCACGATATAAAAGCATCACAGCTGATAACATAGAAGAAGGCATTACATTCCTTGAAACATTGGAAGCACCTTACGTACTTAAAGCTGACGGACTATGTGCTGGAAAAGGTGTCCTCATCCTTCCTACCCTCGAAGAAGCCAAGAAGGAACTTAAAGAGATGCTTGGCGGCATGTTCGGTTCAGCATCAACAACGGTTGTGATTGAAGAATTCTTAAGCGGAATTGAGTGTTCTGTCTTTGTACTCTCTGATGGAGAGCACTATAAAGTGCTTCCTGTAGCTAAAGACTATAAAAGAATTGGAGAGGGTGATCAAGGTCTTAATACAGGAGGAATGGGAAGCGTAACCCCTGTGCCATTTGCCGACGAAGCTTATATGGAAAAGGTACGAACCCGTATCATTGAACCGACCATCAAAGGCCTAAAAGAAGAAAATATAACTTATAAGGGTTTTATCTTCCTAGGATTAATTAAAGTGAAAGGAGAGCCAATGGTCATAGAATATAATGTCCGCATGGGTGACCCCGAAACCGAAAGCGTAATGCTGCGTATTAAGAGTGACTTTGTGGAGCTTCTCGAAGGTACTGCGGCAGGTAATTTGAACGAAAAAACACTTATAGAAGATCTACGTCCAGCAGCTTGTGTTATTCTAGTAAGCGGAGGTTACCCTGAAGCATACGAAAAAGGATTCCCAATTAGCGGGCTAGAAGCAGCTGCATCCACTGATAGTATTATTTTCCACGCCGGTACATCTATCAAAGATGGAGAAGTGGTTACGAATGGAGGCCGCGTCATTGCTGTATGCTCCTATGGTGAGACAAAAGAAGAAGCACTTGCACAAAGCTATAAAGTAGCTGATATTATAGACTTTAACAAGAAATATTTCCGTCGCGACATCGGATTCGACTTATAAATAAAGGAAGACTACTCTGAACTGAATAGATAAGAAGACATGAGGAATAGAAGACTACAAAGTCTGATTACAGCTGGAAGGTGGACTCTGCCGACCACTATTTTCATATGCGCCCTTTGCTGGGCGCTAACCTCTGTGTTCTTACCCAATCTGGAACTGGAAACTAGCACAGAAGAAAGTGCAGCTTTTTGGGTGTCGATCCGAACTCTATTACCTGCAGGTTGGATAGAGAAGATTGCAAGCTACGTTATTTATGCCATCATTGGCTATTTCTTGATTGAGTTAAATAATAGATTCGGCATAATCCGTATGCGAGCTTCCATACAAACTGCCGCATATTTTCTGCTTGTTACAGCATGTCCTGAGATGCATTTGTTGTGTGCAGGAGATATTGCTGCTATTGCTTTCCTCATCTCTATCTTTTTTTTATTTAGAAGTTATCAGCAGACTTATGCGGCTAGCGATTTATTCTACTCATTCCTATTTATAGGACTAGGAAGCCTTCTTTTTCCACAACTCAACTTACTTTTAGTACTTTGGTTCATAGAAGCTTATCGCTTTCAAGCCCTCACGCTTCGTAGCATATGCGGTGCATTGCTTGGATGGACATTACCCTATTGGATACTATTTGGACATGCGTTCTACCATAATCAAATGGATCTTTTCTACCAGCCTTTTCTCAATCTAACTAGGTTCGACAATATTTTTAATATACAAATCCTACACCCTTGGGAATTGGCCACACTCGGTTATCTGCTTGTGTTATTTATATTCAGTGCTACTCATTGCATTATTGCAGGATTTGAAGATAAAATCCGTACTCGAGCCTACGTACAATTTCTAATTAATCTAACGCTTATTCTTTTCCTGCTTATTGCACTACAACCCTCACATTGCACCGATTTCTTACCCCTACTCATGATTAGTAGTAGCATATTAATCGGGCATCTTTTTGTGTTGACAAACAGTAAAACGTCTAACATCATTTTTTTAGTGTCCTTATCCGGACTCATCCTTTTATTTGCATTTAACCTATGGACGCTTTTATAAATACAGCTACACAGCTTCTCATCGAATGGGGAATCCCCGGGCTATTCATATCAGCTTTACTGGCTGGAAGTATCCTTCCATTCAGTTCTGAACTGGTTTTGGTAGCACTAGTTAAACTGGGGTTAAACCCGACAGCTTGCATTATTGCTGCTTCACTTGGCAATACAGCTGGTGGAATGACTTGCTACTTCATGGGACGTTTGGGCAAAATAAGCTGGATAGAAAAATATTTCAAAATAAAAAAAGAGAAAATAGACAAAATGGTAAACTTTCTCCATGGTAAAGGAGCACTGATGGGATTTTTCGCATTCCTACCTGCTATTGGAGAAGTTATTTCTATGGCTTTAGGATTTATGCGAAGCAATTTATGGCTCACCACTTTAGCCATGTTCATAGGGAAACTTGTACGGTACATTCTACTCTTATATGTGTTAGAAAATGCTTGGAACGTTGTAGCTGGATAAGATGCCAATAGGAAGATGAAAAGAATAATAGAAAAAACAGATGATGGGAGTGCTACCCTATTTGTTCCAGAGCTGAATGAACACTATCATTCAACTAAAGGTGCTCGAACAGAATCACAACATATCTTTATAAATATGGGATTAAAAGCCTCATTAGTTGAAGCCCCTCATATTCTTGAAATAGGTTTTGGTACTGGTTTAAATGCTTGGCTCACTCTTGAAGAAGCCGAAAAAAGTTCGCGAGTAGTAAACTATAAAGGATTAGAACTTTATCCACTTGAATGGCTTACAATTAAAGAATTAGGATATATAGATCAATTCGAGCAAGTTACAATAAACAATCAACCAACTTCATCTATAGGCTTATTCGAATTGATGCATACTTCGCCTTGGGAAAATGAACTAACAATAAGTCCTCATTTCATTCTCAAGAAAATACAAGCGGATTTTAGCAAATGGGGAGAAAAAAACGCTAGTTACCAACTGTTTGAGCCTTCCACATTTGACATTATCTATTTTGATGCATTCGCACCAGAAAAGCAACCAGAGATGTGGTCACAGAACCTATTCGACCACTTATACGTTTTACTAAATAAGGGAGGCATTCTGACGACTTATTGTGCAAAAGGTGTAATCAGAAGAATGTTACAAACAGCAGGATTTACAGTTGAACGGCTTCCTGGACCTCCAGGAGGTAAACGTGAAATACTACGTGCTCTAAAAAAATAAAAAACAAGTCTAAAAGACAACAGCAATAAATACGAATTATGCACCAACCGATCAATATTATAAAAGGGACTTTAGTAAGCTTATGCCTCTCATTAGCTGCTTGTGGAGGCAATATGGCTAAAAAAAATGGAAGCGAAGAAGTAAAACCAATCATAACGGTGACTATCGAGCCACAGCGTTACTTTACAGAAGCTATTGCAGGAGATAAGTTCACTATAATCAGCATGGTACCTAAAGGAATGAGTCCCGAAACCTATGACCCAATACCTCAACAACTTGTTTCTCTAGGAAATAGTAAGGCTTACTTCCGCATTGGTTATATTGGATTTGAACAAGTCTGGATGGATCGTTTAATGAACAATGCACCCCATCTTCAAGTCTTTAACACATCAAGAGATATAGATCTAATTTTAAATAATGATGACTCCAAGCACGATCATGCAGCCCATGAGAAACACGGACACAGCCATACAGTAGAACCACATGTATGGACTTCTGCAACCAATGCATTAATCCTTGCCAAAAACACCTATCAAGCACTATGCACGATAGATAAAGCAAATGAGACCTACTATTTGATGCGCTACGACTCACTATGTCAACGCATTCAACAAACTGATAGCATTATTCGAAAGAAGCTCTCCGCTCAAGGAGCTTCAAAGGCTTTCATGATCTACCATCCCGCACTTTCTTACTTTGCCCGAGATTATGGGTTGACCCAAATTTCTATTGAAGAAGAAGGAAAAGAACCTTCGCCTGCTCACTTAAAAGAGCTAATAGACTTGTGCAAAATGCAAAAAGTAGAGGTCATTTTTGTCCAGCCAGAATTTGATAAACGAAATGCAGAAACTATAGCGCAGCAAACCAACACCAAAGTAGTGCCAATAAATCCATTAAGTTATGACTGGAACACTGAGATGCTACATATTGCAGAGTCTCTTTCACATAATAAATGATTCAGAAACAAAATAATACTCCCAGTATGAAACCGATTATTGAAATAAAAAACCTTGCTGCCGGATACGAACAACGTACCGTAATCCATGACGTAAACTTAAATGTTTATGAGCGAGACTTTTTAGGAATCATCGGCCCTAATGGAGGAGGAAAAACTACACTTATAAAATGTATTCTCGGTCTATTGAAGCCTACCTCAGGAGAAATTGTTTTCCATTCGGCTAAAAATCAGCCTATTGGTATACAGTCTAATATAAATGGTTCACAAGCTAGTTTAGGCTACCTGCCACAGTATAGCACCATTGACCGAAAGTTTCCAATTTCAGTAGAGGAAGTGATTCTTTCAGGATTAAGCATCAAGAAATCGCTCACTTCACGATTTACAGCTGAACAAAAGGAAAAAGGCAAACATGTTATCGCTCGTATGGGACTAGAAGATTTAGAGCATCGTTCGATTGGACAACTCAGTGGCGGACAATTACAACGTACTCTTCTAGGGAGGGCAATTATCTCCGATCCTTCAGTGCTAATTCTTGATGAGCCAAGCACTTACATAGATAAACGATTCGAAGCTCGCCTATATGAGCTGCTAGCAGATATAAACAAAGAATGTGCAATTATTCTTGTAAGCCATGACATAGGCACAGTCTTACAACAAGTGAAATCAATTGCCTGTATCAATGAAACATTAGATTATCATCCTGACACGGGGGTTTCAACTGAATGGCTTGAAAGAAACTTCAACTGCCCCATTGAGTTGCTTGGACACGGCACTCTGCCACATCGAATTTTAGGAGAGCATCACCATCATTAAGCACCAAGATAAAAATAGTATCAGTTACAATATCAATTAATGCATAAAAGAATAAACTGTTTTATTACTTAAAATTGCAATTTTTGTGAAAATAGAAAGTTAAAACTCACATAGAGAAGAAAGAAAAACCAGCCCCCTACTGAATAGATATAACCCTGTAAGATACCAGAAGCCCTATTCACAGAATTCTAATATAGCCTCTATACAAGAGATTTATGCTTTCAGTTACTTAATATTTCTTACTTTGTTCCTCATTATTCTTACAAATCACTATCTTTGCGCCCACGTAATCTGTTTATAACGAAAAAACTACGATAGTGCTAATGAAACAGTACAGAACGATAAACAATCTGGTGGGTTGGCTGACATTTATAATTGCAGCTACAGTCTATTGTTTGACTATAGAACCTACAGCAAGTTTTTGGGATTGTCCCGAGTTTATTACAACCGGTTATAAACTGGAAGTTGGACATCCCCCCGGTGCACCTTTCTTCATGTTGGTATCAAATTTATTCTCTCAATTCGCTTCCGATGCATCCACAGTAGCTAAAATGGTGAATTATATGAGCGCTCTGATGAGTGGTGCTTGTATTCTATTCTTGTTTTGGAGTATCACCCATTTAGTCCGCAAATTAGTGATTACTGATGAGAGTAAGATAACAAATGGACAACTCATAACAGTAATGGGTAGCGGAATCGTCGGTGCCTTAGTATATACATTCAGCGACACATTCTGGTTCTCAGCTGTAGAAGGTGAAGTCTATGCATTCTCATCCCTATTCACAGCAATTGTCTTTTGGTTGATATTAAAATGGGAAGATGTCGCCGATCAGCCTCACAGCGATCGATGGCTGATTCTTATCGCCTACCTGACTGGCTTAAGTATTGGTGTCCACCTATTAAACCTACTCTGCCTTCCGGCCATTGTATTAGTATACTATTACAAAAAAACGCCTAACGCTACAGCGAAAGGTTCCATATTGGCTCTATTAGCCTCAATGGTTCTAGTTGCAGCTGTGTTATATGGAATTGTTCCAGGCATCGTAAAAGTTGGTGGATGGTTTGAACTGCTGTTCGTTAACGGCCTTGGGCTTTCTTTCAACTCTGGCGTAGTGGTGTACATTATTGTACTTGCCGCTATACTTATTTGGGGTATATACGAAAGCTACACAGAGAAGAGCAAAATGCGTATGGCTATATCTTTTGTCCTCACCATTGCCCTACTTGGCATACCATTCTACGGACATGGAGTAAGCAGCATTTTAATAGGCATTGTTGTTATTGCTGTTTTAGGTTTTTATTTAATCCCTCAAGTTCAAGAAAAACTAAAAGAGAAATGGCGCATATCCGCCCGTACGATGAATACAGCATTGCTATGTACAATGATGATCGTGATCGGATACTCCTCCTATGCACTGATCGTAATCCGTTCAACTGCTAACACCCCCATGGACCAAAACTCACCGGAAGATATCTTCACCTTAGGAGATTACCTCGGTCGCGAACAATATGGCACACGCCCTCTTTTCTATGGTCCAGCATTCTCTTCCAAAGTGGCACTTGATGTTAAAGATGGCTACTGCGTGCCTAGACAGACAGAAACTGCCAGTAAATATGTTCGTAAAGAGAAAACTTCGCCTGACGAAAAAGACTCTTATATCGAACTTCCGGGACGTATTGATTATGAATATGCTCAAAACATGTTCTTCCCGCGCATGTATAGTTCTGCTCATTCTTCACTTTATAAACAGTGGGTCGATATCAAAGGATACGACGTACCCTACGACCAATGTGGTGAGACCGTTATGGTAAACATGCCAACACAATGGGAAAACATCAAATTCTTCTTTACCTACCAATTGAATTTCATGTATTGGCGCTACTTCATGTGGAATTTTTCCGGACGGCAAAACGACATGCAAGGAAGTGGTGAGATTGAGCATGGTAATTGGATCACTGGTATTTCGTTTATAGATAATCTATTGGTTGGAAATCAAGAACTACTTCCGCAAGAGCTTAAAGCAAATAAGGGACATAATGTCTTTTATTGTTTACCACTCTTGCTCGGTCTTGTTGGACTATTCTGGCAAGCATACCGCAATCAACGAGGTATCCAACAATTCTGGGTGGTATTCTTCCTATTCTTTATGACAGGAATAGCCATTGTTCTTTACCTTAATCAGACCCCTGCACAACCCCGTGAACGTGACTACGCTTATGCTGGATCATTCTATGCATTCGCTATTTGGGTAGGTATGGGAGTAGCAGGAATTGTCCGTCTGTTGCAAGAATATGGTAAGATGAAAGAGCTACCAGCTGCTATATTAGCTACTGTATGCTGCCTTCTAGTACCTATTCAAATGGCAGGGCAAACATGGGACGATCACGACCGAAGTGGACGCTTTGTTGCTCGTGACTTCGGACAGAACTACCTAATGACTTTACAAGAAAAGGGCAATCCGATCATTTTCACTAATGGAGATAATGATACTTTCCCATTATGGTATAATCAAGAAACAGAAGGCTTCCGTACAGACACCCGTACTTGCAACCTAAGTTATTTACAGACAGACTGGTACATTGATCAAATGAAGCGCCCAGCCTACGATTCTCCTTCCCTACCTATCACATGGGATCGTGTTGAATACGTAGAAGGACAGAATGAGTACATCTCTATTCGCCCTGAAGTGAAGAAAAACATTGACCAGATGTATGCGCAAGCAGATAGTGCCCTTAAAAGTGGTAATCCAGAAGTGATGAATCAACTCAAAGCTCAATTCGGAGAGAATCCATACGAGCTGAAAAATATTCTCAAATATTGGGTAAGATCAGACAAAGAGGGTCTTCACGTGATTCCTACGGATAGTATAGTCATGAAGATTGATAAAGAAGCGGTCCGCCGTTCAGGAATGATGATACCGAAATCCTTAGGTGATTCAATCCCCGACTACATGACGATCTTACTAAGAGATGGCAATGGCAATTCTAAACGTGCCCTCTACAAGAGCGAGTTAATGATGCTTGAGATGCTTGCACACGCAAATTGGGAACGCCCTATTTATATGGCAATCACTGTAGGTAGTGAGAATCATCTCGGCATGGATAACCACTTTATCCAGGAAGGTTTGGCTTATCGTTTCACACCTTTTGATACAGATAAGCTGGACACAAAAATAGACAGCGAGAAAATGTATGATAATCTGATGAATAAGTTCAAGTTCGGGGGCATTGAGAAGCCAGGTATCTACATTGATGAAAATGTAATGAGAATGTGCTATACACACCGACGTGTTTTCACTCAACTTGTAGGGCAGCTTATTAAAGAAGGGCAAAAAGAAAAAGCTCTTGCTGCACTTAACTATGCTGAAAAGATGATCCCGTCATTTAATGTACCTTATGATTGGGCTAACGGCTCTTTCCAAATGACTGAAGCCTACTATCAATTAGGAAAGAATGAAAAAGCAAATAAGATCATCGATGAGCTTGCCAACAAGTCGCTAGAATATATGATTTGGTACCTTAGCCTAACAGACTATCAGCTTTCAATAGCTGGAGAGAATTTCATGTATAATGCGGGACTCCTCGATGCAGAAGTACGCTTAATGGAGAAATACAAATCTACAGCTCTCGCCAAACATTATTCAGAGCAACTCGAACAATTATACAACGAGTATGTGTCAAGAGTAAAAGGAAAATAATTAATAATCACTGATAAGCATGCATCAGATATTTATGCTCATCTCTTAAAACCGCATGACGCGGATAACATCGAGCCTGTGTTAGGTTCATGTTATCCGCGTCAGCGATGTTTAAGAAAATCCTGCATTAGCAGAAGTCAGCAACCTTGTCTATTGCTTTTCAGTATGAAATAAGTAACAATCAACAGCATGTTTATAGAGCAACCTCCCCGTTTCTTCCGGGCACTTTACCCACAGGCCATCTTTCGAATGGATCCACACGAACGATCAGTTTACCTGACTTTCGACGATGGACCAATCCCCGAAGTTACCCCCTGGGTCTTGGATCTATTGCAGAAACATAACATAAAAGCCACCTTCTTCATGGTAGGCGACAATATCCGTAAGCATCCAAGCGAATATAAAATGGTGGTCGAACAAAATCACCGCATTGGCAATCACACTTTCAACCATATCAGAGGATTTGAGTATTCAAATCCCGATTATCTAGCAAATGCAAGAAAGGTAGATGAAATCATTCATTCCGATCTCTTCAGGCCCCCGCACGGACACATGGGATTCCGACAATATTATACGTTACGCCATCACTACCGCATCATCATGTGGGATCTTGTCACTCGTGATTATAGTAAGCGAATGAGTCCAGAGCAAGTTCTGAACAACGTAAAGCGTTACGTACGCAATGGATCCATCATCACTTTCCATGATTCTTTAAAATCCTGGAACAACGGAAATCTACAATACGCTCTTCCCCGCTCCATCGAATTCTTAAAAGCGGAAGGATATGAGTTTAAAGTATTCTAGTTCATTGAAACATTATATAACTATCATCATAATAGAAGTATAAATGAAAAGACACCTCTCTACAGAGCAAATAAAAGCCGAAGCCAAGCGCCTCGGCTTTTCAGCCTGTGGACTGGCTCCAGCTGAAGCGGTAGATGAGAACACAGCCTCAGCTTTCCGCAAATGGATTGCTGAGGGGCATCATGCTGAGATGAACTACATGAAAAACTATGAAGAAAAAAGGCTTGATCCCCGCTTGCTAGTTGAAGGAGCACGCACAATCATCAGTGTTGCTTTGAACTATTACCCTCCCACCAAGTTAAGAGAAGACGAATACCAAATAGCATGGTATGCATACGGGAAAGACTACCATGATGTAATGAAGAAAAAGCTTAATTCACTTCTCGATTTCATTCAAAGAGAAACAGTAGATAACGAGAACCACAATCAAGCCCCACCCCTACTCGTTGAAGGACGTGTCTTTTGCGATACAGCCCCTATACTTGAACGCTATTGGGCTTGGAGATGTGGCCTAGGATGGATAGGAAAAAACACTCAACTCATTATCCCGCACGCAGGTTCCTGCTTTTTCCTAGGAGAAATCATCATTAATAGAGAAGCTGATCAATATGATTCTCCGATGCAAAGTCGATGCGGTTCATGTAGTCGTTGCATTGAGGCTTGCCCTACAAGCTCATTTGAGGCCCCTTTTAGGCTAAATGCTGAAAGATGTCTATCTTATCTAACCATTGAACACCATGGAGAGCTAAACCCAGAAATAATGAAAAAAGCAGGCAATAAAATATATGGTTGCGATGAATGCCTGAAAGCATGCCCTTGGAATCGCTTTGCTACCCCGACTGAAACAGACGAATTTCATCTTTCTACCGCTATATTACAGATGCAGAAAAGAGATTGGCAACAATTAACAAATGAGCAATTTAGAGACCTTTTCAAAAATAGTGCAGCTAAACGAACAAAATATTCAGGATTAACGAGAAATATCAAAGCTATTAAAGACAATCAATAAATAGGCATCATACCTTTTCATAAATCCCCAAATTTGATTAAAGTTCAAAATCTCTGTCCCATGGTTGAATAGTTGCTTTATCAACCAAATATCCAATAAGGTTAATAGCTATGCCCCTGCAAAGACATTTTAAAAAAAAGATCCCCAAAGCAGTTCTGATTACCAAAAATTTCATATCGATAATTATATTTTCCGAAAATTAACACAAAGGTTAAGCGTATACTGTAACAACAGATAAATATAATATTAATATAATTTATTAGTTATATCTGAAACAATGAGCATACCTCAATTATCATTTTGATCTTTAATTAGACCCTATTTCATATTATAAAACCAATAATAAGCTATAAAACAATCAAGAAGAATAGTTTAACTACAACTATATTTCATAGTGATTTTACAATATAATTTAAATATATTTTAAAAAATTGTTTTGTTTTTATAAATATGTGCTTATATTTGCAAAATACGCCTACACAAACTGAACGATCTATCAAATCTTAAATATAGAAAGAGTGTTTATGAAAAGAAAATTAATGTTGTTATTGGCCTGCTTGTTGGCAAGCATAGGTCTATTGATTGCCCAAACACCTAAAAAGGTGACAGGTATCATCATTTCAGAGGAAGATGATCAGCCTGTTGTGGGAGCATCCGTATTAGTGAAAGGAACGACAATTGGAACCGTTACAGACATTGATGGTAAATTTTCAATCAATGACGTCCCAAGTTCTGGTAAGACTTTAAAGATCAGCTACATTGGGATGAAAACTCAGGAAGTTCCTATTAGACCCGGTACATTGAAGATTCTACTAAAACCAGATTCAGAGATTTTGGACGAAGTGGTAGTAACCGGTATGCAAAAAATGGATAAACGCCTCTTTACCGGAGCAGCAAGTAAACTGTCGGCAGAAAGTGTAAAAATGGACGGTTTGGCTGATATTAGCCGTGGCCTTGAAGGCCGTGCTGCTGGTGTATCCGTTCAGAATGTATCAGGTACATTCGGTACAGCTCCCAAAATTCGCGTACGTGGAGCCACATCTATCTATGGTAGTTCTAAACCGCTTTGGGTGGTTGACGGCGTAATAATGGAAGATGTATTAGAAGTTTCGGCTGACGAATTATCATCCGGAAACGCAGAAACATTAATATCATCAGCTATTGCGGGATTGAATGCCGATGATATTGAAAGCTTTCAGATTTTGAAAGACGGTTCGGCAACCTCAATTTATGGAGCACGTGCCATGGCAGGTGTAATCGTTGTTACTACCAAAAAAGGTAAAGCTGGTCAAAACCGTATCAGCTACACAGGAGAATATACTTTACGCCTAAAGCCAAGCTATAGCACTTACAATATTATGAACTCGCAAGACCAAATGGCGGTTTATCAAGAATTGGCTCAAAAAGGTTATTTAAATTACGCAGAAATAGCGAATGCTTCCAGCAGTGGTGTATATGGAAAAATGTATCAGCTCATTTCTGAATATGACAGAACGTCCGGACAGTTCGGTTTGATAAATACTGATGAAGCTAAAGCTGAATATTTGCGTGCAGCTGAATATCGCAACACGAACTGGTTCGACCGCCTATTCTCAACAAACATAATGCACAACCACTCTATCAGTTTATCTTCTGGTACTGAAAAAGCGCAGCATTATGTATCTGCTAGTGCGATGTTTGATCCAGGATGGTATAAACAAAGTGAAGTGCAACGTTTTACAGCTAATTTGAACTCAACTTTCAAGATTTCTAACAAGGTGAATTTCAACTTAATTAGTAACGCATCATACCGTAAACAAAAAGCGCCAGGAACATTAGGAAGTGAAACAGACGCTGTGTCTGGCGAAGTGAAACGCGATTTCGATATCAATCCCTATTCATATTCAATGAATACATCTCGTACGCTTAAGGCAGACGAGGAGTACACTCGTAACTATGCACCGTTCAACATCTTTAACGAACTTAATAGCAATTACATGAAATTAGGTGTAACAGATTTCCGTTTAACCGGTCGTCTTACTTACAAACCTATTTCTAAATTGGAACTATCGTTATTAGCAGGTATACAGAGTACTACTACTACGCAGGAACACTTTATTACCGACGAATCAAATCAAGCACAAGCTTATCGGGCGATGCCTACATCTACTATCCGCGATAAGAACCCCCTACTCTACAAAGACCCGGACAATATTTATGCGTTACCAATAAGTATCCTTCCTAATGGAGGTATTTACGAACGCACAGATCGAAACATGTATAAATGGGACATTCGTGCAGCAGTTAGCTACAACGACGTATTTAATGAAGACCACATCGTAAACTTCTACGGAGGAATGGAAACAAACTCTGTGGACCGCCACTCTACGTGGTTCCGTGGATGGGGACTTCAATACTCAATGGGAGAAATTGCCAACTATGCGTATCAAGCATTCAAAAAAGGACAAGAAGAAAATTCGCAATACTATACCCTGACAAACAAGTATGAGCGTAGCGCCGCTTTCTTTGCAAATGCTACCTATTCGTATAAAGGTAAATATACTGTAAACGGTACTGTACGTTATGAAGGAACCAACTCACTCGGCAAAAGCCGTTCAGCTAGATGGTTACCAACATGGAACGTTGCTGGTTCTTGGAATATGCACGAAGAAAATTGGTTCCAATCCTTAGAACCAGTATTATCTCACTTAACACTAAAGAGTTCATACTCACTCACAGGTGAACGTCCTTCAGTTACCAATGCATACGCCATTATCGGCTCAGACATACCTTGGCGTCCCTTCTCCAGCATAAGTGAGAGCATGCTTTATGTAAAAGATGTTGCTAATCAAGACCTAACTTACGAGAAGAAACATGAGTTCAACATTGGTATGGCAGCTGGTTTCCTTGACAATCGTATTAACCTCGAATTCGATTGGTATAACCGTCGCAATTACGACTTAATAGGACTAGCAACTACTCAAGGGTTAGGTGGGCAGATTGATAAATTTGGTAATATAGCCACAATGAAATCAAGTGGTGTTGAAATCAGTTTAAGTACTACCAACATCAAAACAAGAGATTTTACTTGGACTACCAACTTCATTTATTCACATACTAGCAATGAAGTAACGAAGCTTAAAACAAGTAAACGTCTTATCGACCTTGTTTCTGGCAATGGTTTTGCACAAGAAGGGTATCCAGTACGTGCCTTATTTTCCATTCCATTCATGGGCTTAAATGAAGAAGGATTGCCTACATTCCTTGATCAAGATGGTAATATATCTACAACAGGCATTTATTTCCAGACACGTGACCCTGAAAAATTAAAGTTCCTCAAATACTCAGGCAATGTAGACCCTACAGACCTTGGTAGTTTGGGTAATATATTCCGCTATAAAGGAATATCTCTCAATGTATTTATCACCTACTCATTCGGCAATGTAATTCGCCTTGACAACGTTTTCAAAGAAGAGTATAATGATTTAACAGCAACTCCGAAAGAGTTTAAGAATCGTTGGGTAGTGCCTGGAGACGAAAACAAAACAACAATTCCAGTTATTGCGTCTAAACGCCAAAACAAGAACGACACTAACCTGGAATATGCATACAACGCCTATAACTTCTCTACCGAGCGTATTGCTAAAGGAGACTTTATTCGCATGAAAGAAATTTCTGTTGGCTATGACTTTCCCAAGAACGTTGCTAAATCAATGAAATTATCTAGCCTCTCACTGAAACTGCAAGCTACTAACCTGTTTTTGATCTATGCAGACAAAAAGCTGAATGGACAGGATCCAGAGTTCTTCAACACTGGAGGTGTAGCTGCTCCTACACCCAAACAGTTTACGCTGACATTAAGATTAGGAATTTAATTTAAAGACGAATATGAAAAAGAAAAATAAATTATATACTACTTTAGCTCTGACTTTATCAGTCATAGCACTTGCCGGTTGTGACGATTTTCTTGACACAATGCCAGACAATCGTGCTCAACTAGATAGCGAAGCTAAAATACAAAGTATTCTAGTTTCAGCCTATATTAATCACGAGCCCATAACTGTAGCAGAAATTTCTTCTGACAATGTGGATGACTTCGGTGAAAACAACCCGAACACAGACCGCTGGCTAGATGATGCATTCGCATGGAAAGATGAAACTGAAGTTCCAAATGAATCTCTAAATTCTTTTTGGGAATCCTGTTTCGTTTCAATAGCTTCAGCAAATCAAGCCTTAGAAGGTATTGAAAACTTAGGAGGAGCCACAACAAACACGTTAAAAGAATGCAAGGCTGAGGCTTTATTATGCCGTGCCTACAATCACTTTATGCTAGCAAATATATTTTGCAAAGCATATAGTAGCACAGCAGATAAAGATTTAGGATTACCTTATATCGATCATCCAGAAACGGAACTTAATCCTCAATATAAACGTGGTACGCTGGCCGAGCTTTACGGTAAAATTGACCGTGACTTAAAAGAAGCATTACCGATGGTGGGTGATTCTTATTACACGGTACCAAAATATCACTTCAATACCAAAGCTGCCTATGCTTTTGCCTGCCGTTTCTATTTATACTACGAGCAATGGGAGGAAGCACTAAAATATGCTAATCTATGTCTAGGCTCGCAAGCTAAAACAATGTTGCGCGATTGGAAAGGAATGGCTCAAATGACACAAAAATCAGAAGCCATAACAAACGAATATATTAATGCTAATTCGCAAGCCAATCTGCTTCTGCTAACTGGCTACTCCAGAGCAGGCCTCATGTATGGTCCATATAGAAGTTTCTCACGCTATAGCCATGGAAAGTACATAAGCCAGAATGAAGATATGAGTGCATCCAACATATGGGGAAATGGAAACGAATTCTATTTAACCCCTAAAGTATATACAGGAACCAATATGGATAAGACAATATTCTGGAAAATGCCTTATCTATTCGAATATACAGATCCTGTAGCCAATATTGGCTATGGACACACAGTTTATCCTGCATTCACCTCCGATGAATGTTTGCTGAACCGCGCCGAGGCTTTCATCCTTCTGAAACGATATGATGAAGCAGCAGCCGACTTAACCACTTGGATGCAGAATATCAGCAAAAGCACCAATGTGTTAACGAAAGAAAGTATTACAACATTTTATAACGCACAAGAATACTCCTACTCGGATGAAAAAGGCTTAAATTCAACAATTAAAAAGAAGTTGAATCCATCTTTCACCATCGAAGCAAATGGAAGTACACAGGAGGCCATGCTACAATGTATGTTAGGATTCCGTCGCATTGAGACTATGCATGCTGGTATGCGGTGGTTTGACATCAAGCGCTATGGAATTGAAATTCCACGACGAGTGATGAATGCAGGTGGAACTCCTGAAGAAAAAACAGGATTCTTATCGGTAAAAGATGAACGACGTGCACTTCAAATTCCACTTAAAGTTCGTCAAGCCGGGTTAGAAGCTAATCCAAGATAAACTTATTCATTCTAAATAATAATGTATATGAAAAAAAATATATATAACCTGTTCCTATTGGGGCTAATTATCTTTTTCGCCGTATCTTGCTCTTCGGATGAGCCAGATCTCGGGAAAAGCATCATAACAATAGGCAATACCGAAAAAACAGAATTCGACCATTGGTTAGAAGCTAACTTCGTTAAACCCTATAACATTGCATTCAAATATCGCTACGAAGATATCGAGTCAGATCTCGACTATTACACTGTACCAGCCGAATACAATAAAGCTGTAGTATTAGCTCATCTTGTTAAGTATCTATGTGTGGAAACTTATAACGAAGCAGCTGGAGTAGACTTCACTTGTGAATATTTTCCTAAAATGTTTTTCACTATAGGTCAATGGGAATTCAAGAATAATGGAACATTTATCCTAGGAACAGCAGAGGGCGGCCGTAAAATATTACTAGCCGGAGTGAATGATTTAGATCTATATTTGAGTAGCCCACAAGCGCTTAACCACTATTACCTTAAAACCATTCACCACGAGTTTACTCACATCTTAAATCAAACAAAGTCCATTCCTGCTGATTTTCAACTAGTTACCGGCAATAGATACGTTGCAGACAGTTGGAGTGAAACACCTTACGATGAAATCTATTTGTCACGCGGATTTATTTCTGCCTATTCTCAGCATTCCTTTCAAGAAGATTTTGCCGAAATGATGTCTATTTACATCACTAATGATGAAGCAACATGGGATGAACTAATGAATAAAGCAGGTGATGAAAGCGCACCACTCATTAAGCAGAAGCTTGATATCGTAAAAAATTACATGAAAACATCTTTCAATATTGATTTAGATGAACTACGTAGTATTTTGTTACGCCGTCAAGACGAAGTATTCAGTGGAAAAGTAGACCTCGAAGACTTAACTGTAAAATAATTAAAGCATTACAACTATGAAATTATATAAATCATTACTCTACGTTTTAATGATACTTCCGACATTGCTGCTTCAGTCTTGTCTGAAAGATCAAGAAGACATATTCGATTCTCCCTCTTCCATTCGCATGCAAGAGGTACTCGATAATGCTAAAAAAGTACTCACAAGCTCTGAAAATGGCTGGATATTCGATTATTATCCCGATCGTGATCTTTCTTACGGTGGCTATGCTTATACTGTAAAATTTGATAGTAAAGAGGCAACAGTGCGTTCCGAATTAAAGATAGAGTCAGGCAATGCTGTGTCAAGTCTTTACAAATTAAACAATGACAACGGACCGATGTTATCATTCGATTCCTATAACACTTTGATGCATTTCTTTGCTACACCCTCTTCATCAAAATATGAAGGACAAGATGGTGATTTTGAATTTATCATCATGAATGTAACAGACGACTTAATCACGCTTCGTGGAAAACGTACCGGAAACACCATGTACTTACGCCGTCTAACCAAAGATGCTAAAACATACATTGCAGCAGCAGCAGCAGTTATCGAAAACATTGTCATATCTTCTGCTAAAGGAAAAGCAGGTGCTTTAGATATTGCTTGTGAAATTAATTTGGATACCCGTCGATTAAATCTTACCTATATGAAAGGAGATTTAGCAGTTTTTGTTAGCGAATGTTATCTTCCTAATGAAACAGGCATCCGTTTTTATAATCCTATAGAAATTGATGGTGCTACTTTGTCAGAATTAGCCTATAATCCTGATACTAACACCTTCTCTGGTAAAGATTCAAAAAACAATGATGTAACTCTTGTAGGACAATTACCAGCAGATTATACGCCTTTCGATCAATTTGCTGGAATATACGATTTGAAGTACTCCTATGGTACCATCGAAGTAACTTTTGTACCCGATAAAGAGAATTATCAATATTTGATCCAAGGGCTGAATCCAAGTTACAATATTGTTGCCAAATATATTAAGAGTAAAGGATGCCTAAATATTACTTCGCAGAAAGTAGGTGATAGTGGATCTCAACAAATATGGTTCTGTGGCTGGGGACTTAAAGAAGATGGAGGAAATCTTACATGGATTACAGATTGTGGAATGTTTTTAACAAGAGATATTGAACACGAAGGAATTTTCAATTTTACACCTAACTCATATTCAGATCTCCACGCGGACTCTTTCATTCTCTTTGCATTTAATGGAACACCATCTTCAAACTCTGTTGTTGGTTTAGCTGAAGCCCCATGGTTAATAGCTGATCAGGCCCGTATGCCATATCTTGAATACATTGTAAAAAAATAAAATTAGATAAATATGAAAAAAATATTCAACTTCATATTACTTGCGCTTTGTGTCATAAGCTATTCCTCATGCTCAAATGATGAGGGAATAGAGTATTTCAACGAGTCGTCTGTAAAAATAATCAGCCGGGATATCACTTTCCCGGCAGCAGCCTCTCAAGGTTCAATAGTAGTGGAAGCACCAAGCGCATTCACCGTAACAACATCAGATCAAGGATGGTGTACCACAAGTATATCAGGATCAACGATCACGGTCAATGTTGAGCAAAATCCAGACCTAGAAGGACGTAGTTCTATGCTTACTATTCACTGTGGAACAGATAGTACAGCAGTTGCTATCGTTCAATCTGGAGTTATTTTCGAGCTAAGTGCAGGTTCTCAGATCGCTGCATCCGACGATGCAGCAACCTACTCGTACGATATCAAATGTAACACTGATTTAAGCATGACTCCGACTGCTGAATGGATTTCAACTGTTATTGAAGATGGAAAACTGCATGTCAGCTTAACAGAAAACAGCACTGGCCATTTGCGTTCTGGAAGAATAGATTATATAGCTGGAACATATCATGGTGAAATAAAAGTAACCCAATGCGAATTTGAAAAAGACTTAGCTGGAGAATATGACTTGGTTTTTACAGACCCTTCAAGCGGTGACCTTGGATACGTTAACTCAGAATTGAAAAAAACTGGAGATGCTTATAGCATCGAAATTCCTGATTTTGCGTTCAGCATTCCTGTAACCTTCAGCGCAACAGATAATGGACTAATACTTGAGGCAGGTCAATACATCGGTGATTACTCAACATATAAGATGTTTATCACACTTTGGGATACTAATAGAGGCAGCCTCACATGGTCATCATCAGTAAGTATGTCTGCCCCATTCCAATACGTTGAAGAGGAAGGTACAGGATACACAGTTGCATACTTTGAAGATAATGGATCATGGGCTGGTTATACTATTACTGCTATGCGCTTAGAAGCGTTCTCTTCAATGGAAATCTCGTCAAGTACACGAGTTGGTTCACTTCTCAACATGGAGTCACCTTATTTGCTAAGAAGTCACGCTCCTGAAGAAACAAATACTATTATGAAAGCTAAGAATATAAAGAAAGCCGACTTTACTCTCTCTCACTTCAAATAAGATAAGAAAGGAATAGTTAGCTATTTCTTCTTAGAAAGCTCTTTTTATTAAAATAATCTTGGTTGGTCAAATATCTTCCGACCAAGATTATTTTCGTTTATCAAGCTAATTCAATTTACTTATGACAACAACACTTTATCGGATATTCTGGATTAGTACATTTTTGCTCCTTACCTCTCTATTAAACGCGCAAAGTAACTATCGTCCCGGATACATCATTACTCTTCAAAAAGACACAGTATACGGCAAAATTGATTACCGCACGGATAAAATGAATGCTAAACGGTGCGTCTTCTTACCCAATAGTGATGACACAAAGCCTATTACCTATCAACCTTTTGAAATCACTGGCTACCGTTTTACTGACGACGGGAGGTATTATATTTCAAAAAACGTGGAACTTAAACATGGAGAGCCTAAACCTGTTTTCTTAGAGTATCTGCTACAAGCCATGAAAAGTCTATACTATTATGAAGCAGATGATAATTCACCAATCTATTTTGTTGATGACAACAATACGCTTGTTAAAATTGATGCTCCCAAGCTTTCTCATAAGCCAACTACAGGTATACAGTTCAAAGGAGAAAGAGACCGATACATACCTCTGCTACACTATGCATTCAAAGACTGTCCGAGCCTAAGTTCCAGAATAGACAGGGCTAAATTCACTCGAAAAGACATTATGAGTATCACGAAGAAATATCACTATGCCATGTGTGAAAGCCAAACTGACTGTATTGAATTTGAAGCCAAAGAAGATAAGCAGTCCATTCAATTGGACGTCACTCCTTACATAGGTGTCATCCAATACAAAGTCCCATCTGGGAGCACAATAGGCCTATACAGTTCACCTGATCTGTCATATCTGGCAGGTGTAACACTAGCAGTGAGTAGCAAGCGTTGGATGAGTTCACTTAGCGGCTGCATTGATTTCTCATTTTCTAAGATTTCATCCACTGCCAGAAGCCTAAATGAAGCAAACCAACCAATCAGTATATATAAGCATAGCGGAACAATGTTTTCAGGTAAACTGGGAATACGCTACACTTATCCTAAAGGGAGTATAAGACCTTTCGTAGGGATCGGAGTAGATATAAGTAGCATACTTAACGGAAAAGAAGAATACAACCAAAGTAGCGAAAAATGGATGAATGGTATAAATCCAGGTTATTATATCAACGCAGGAGTAAACTTCAAAATCTCAAGAAAAAGTAAACAAATGATCTGCCTCCGCGCCCAATTCAAGGGTTTAAGAGACATTGTAGAAAAGTCTAGTTTGGTGAATGGCTGGTCCGGTGTGATCGGATATACATTCTAAGGACAATAAATATATACCATAAAAACAGCTCCACGAATCTTCTTTCTTAAATTGAGCAAGAAGAGTTTCGTGGAGCTTCTACTTTTTTAGTAACTAACCGTAAGCGGCATTCTCACCTTTTTGGCATACTCAGCCATATATTTATTCCACTCGCCAACAGTCTTAATGGCTGCTTTATCCCAAGCAGAGCCCCAATAATAAGTATATTCCGAGCCCGGTTCATACGTACTGATAGCTAATACATGTCCATCGGCCCCTGCACGCAACTCTTTTTTCTCTTTGGCAGAAAAAAGAACCACCTTGGCTTCCTTCACTTGTGCAGGAAAAGCTGCCCCCATGAACATCTTTCCGTTTCCCGCATTCGGGTCTCCTGTAGGGTCTACATAAGTAATGTAGCCATTTTCAGCATCCGTCACAACATCGCCATTAGGCTCATGCAACACGATGCCTGTAGCCACAGACACCTCTTCTTTCAGGTTTGTATATGAAACCTGGGTCTTATTGAGATACGAGCCCGCATCAAGCGTAATCAAACGGGTTTCAATCACGTTAGAATCACCACGAATCACCAGCGGATCATATTCCAACTTCACCGTAAAGCGTAGAGGCCCATTATCAAGGATTTCCTGCGTTCGATAGCAATAAGGATACATAATGGTATCCCCAAGCATTAAAGCGGCTGTACCGCCCCCTAAAGTAGGTCCTACGGTATAACAATCCATTCCGTTACCATGGTCAATATGATAAGAGATCGCTTGTTCCATCTCGGCAGCAGCCTTAGGGTCCGTTTTCTTCAGCGCAGCAATTTGCTGACGCTTCTCAACATTCTCTTCTTCAGCATAACGATCTTCAACAACAGGTTCTGTAGTATTGTATTTTGTAAACACATCATATCCAAAAGCACGCTCTCCCCTAGCCTGCAATGCAGGTCCATAGGCACGGAAAGCAACCAGGTCATTCTCCCAAGCCACATCATCAAGTCGCTCAGGATAATAGCGCCCACATGCTATCACATTATAAGGATCTGGTTCTCCTTCCTGAATTACGTATTTAGATGTTCCGTTACCTTTCACAGTAACCGGAAAAACAACATTCTCGTCATAAGTAATCTGATAAGGTACTTGGCGCCCGTCTTGATCGAGCACTACGATTTGAGCCGTATCTGCCAACTGCAATCTTGCAGTGACATCACTCATAGGCACTTCAACCATTTCTCCGGCACGTTCGATAGCCAGTGAATTGGCTACGGTGACCGTCATAGATTGCTTACCATCGGCGCAAGAAGAAAAGCATAGCATGAAGGTAGCAGCCAGAATAATAAGTTTGTTCTTCATTGGTATATCAAGCAATTAAAGGGAATAGTAAAAAAGAAGGTGACAGATAAAAAAGTGCATCCTTTTTCAATCCATCACCTTATAGTAATCTATGCAGTCGCTACTTATTTCGGTTGTTTTCCGATATAAGCAAGGATACCACCATCAACATAAAGAACGTGGCCATTTACAGCGTTAGAAGCTTCAGAAGCAAGGAATACAGCAGGACCAGTCAGTTCTTCAGGATCCAACCAACGACCAGCAGGAGTCTTAGCACAAATAAATGTATCGAATGGGTGACGGCTTCCATCTGCTTGCAGTTCACGAAGAGGAGCAGTCTGAGGAGTTGCGATGTAACCTGGGCCGATACCATTACACTGAATGTTGTATTCACCATATTCAGAGCAGATGTTGCGAGTCAACATCTTCAAACCACCTTTAGCAGCAGCGTATGCAGATACAGTTTCACGACCAAGTTCAGACATCATAGAGCAGATGTTGATGATCTTACCTGCACGTTTTTCCATCATAGCAGGCAAAACAGCCTTTGCAACAATGAACGGAGCATTCAAGTCAATATCGATCACACGACGGAAATCAGCAGCTGCCATTTCGTGCATAGGTACACGACGGATAATACCGGCATTGTTCACCAAGATATCAATAGTACCCACTTCTTTAGCGATAGTAGCAACCATAGCCTGAACAGCTGGTTCGTCTGTAACGTCACACACATAACCATGAGCTTTAATTCCCTTTTCAGCGTACGCAGCTATGCCTTTGTCTACCAACTCTTGGTTGATGTCGTTAAAACAAATCGTAGCGCCTTGTTCTGCATAAGCAGAAGCAATAGCAAAACCGATACCATAAGAAGCACCTGTAACGAGAGCTACTTTACCATTCAAAGAAAAATTCAAATACTGATTCATAATTCTTTTGTTATTAAAATGATGATAACTATTATAATTTTTATTCTTAACTATCAGCTGTTTACTTCAAATCTGTAATGAGAGAGAAGTCTTGATCGCCATAATCGAGGTTCTCCCCACCCATACCCCAGATAAAAGTATAGTTGTGTGTGGCAGCAGCAGAATGAATAGACCATTCTGGCGACAATACAGCCTGATCACCTTTCATCCACACGTGGCGGGTTTCGTCAATCTCACCCATGAAGTGACAAACGGCTTGCTCTTGTGGAATCTCGAAATAGAAATAAGCTTCCATACGTCGACTATGTACATGCGCCGGCATAGTGTTCCACACACTGCCCGGAGCCAATTCCGTCATTCCCATTTGAAGTTGACACGTTGGCAACACCTGATTCACAAGCATCTTGTTGATATTACGATGATTTGAGCCTTCTAGCGATCCCATTTCGGCCACTACAGCGTCTGCCTTAGTGACTTTACGATCTGGATAGTTGCAATGTGCTGTCAAGGAGTTAAAATAGAATTTAGCTGGATTAGAAGCATCTTTGCTTTCAAAGGTCACCACACGGTCGCCTGAACCAAGATAAAGTGCTTCCTTATAGTTGAGATCGAAAACGGCATTTCCAGCCTTCACCACACCCGGTCCTCCAACGTTGAAGATACCCATTTCGCGGCGGGTAAGAAAAAATGGCGCTTTCAGAGGATCAATCGCTTCAAGAGTCAACACCTCTCCCACTGGCAACGCACCACCCACAACCATACGGTCGTACATGGAATATACCATATTCACTTCATTGGACACAAATATTTTTTCGATTAAGAAATCGCGACGGATTCTTGCAGTATCATACCGTTTTGCATCTTCAGGATGCGCAGCATAGCGAATTTCATAGTTCGTTTTCATACCTTATTTTTTTAGAGTTATTGAATAAGCTTGCTTTCTCAGACACATTTCGTTTACGTGCACGATGCAAAAATAGCAAAAGAAAACGGGTTTACCTTACAATTGGGTTCCAATTATCCTTCAAAATTGTCTAGAATTGATGCAGGCAACTTCTTTTTAACGAACTATAATACGATTGAGAATCATTTTATACCTAAAAAAATAAAGCGGCTCCGATAATCTATCGATTATCAGAGCCGCTTATGTTGTCCTACCAAGATTCGAACTTAGACAAACAGAACCAAAAACTGTTGTGCTACCATTACACCATAGGACAAACTTGAGTGCTTTCTGTTAAAAAGCGGTGCAAAGATAGAGGTTTGTCCCCAAACCTCCAAATATTTCGATCACTTTTTTTCTATATCTCCCTAAAAATCGCAAAATGACTACTTTGCAATCAGTAGGTAATAGTTCTTCTTACCACGCTGAACAAGTAGATATTTCTCATCAAGAAGATCGGCAACGGTAATCACTTGGTCGAACGCTGCCAGTTTTTCTTTATTTAGAGATACACCGCCACCTTGAACCAGCTTACGCATTTCACCTTTAGAGGCAAATACCGCTGCATTGTCAACGAGCAAGTCTACCGCTTTCACGCCTTCTACTAATGCATCACGAGAGATCTCGAACTGAGGAACGCCTTCGAATACGGCAAGCAGAGTATCTTCATCCAATTTACGAAGAGCTTCAGAAGTTGCATTACCAAACAAGATATTCGAAGCATCAACAGCTGCATTATAATCTTCTTCGGAATGAACCATCACAGTGACTTCTTTTGCCAAACGTTTCTGCAAAGTACGCAAGTGAGGTGCTTGTTGATGTTCAGCGATTAGAGCTTCAATCTCTTCCTTCTCGATTGAAGTAAAAATCTTAATGTAGCGTTCGGCATCAGCGTCGCTCACATTCAGCCAGAACTGATAGAACTTATAAGGAGAAGTGTAGCGAGCATCGAGCCAGATATTTCCGGATTCAGTTTTACCAAACTTACCACCATCAGCCTTAGTAATGAGCGGGCAAGTCAAAGCATAAACCTCGCCGCCATTCGTACGACGGATCAACTCTGCTCCAGTGGTAATATTTCCCCATTGATCTGAACCTCCCATTTGGAGTTTACAGCCTTTGGCTTCATATAAATGAAGGAAATCGTAGCCTTGAAGCAACTGATAAGTAAATTCAGTAAATGAAAGTCCATCGCGAGCTTCGCCATTCAGACGACGCTTCACAGAGTCTTTCGCCATCATATAATTGACAGTGATATGCTTACCTACTTCGCGAACAAAATCGAGGAAAGTAAAATCTTTCATCCAATCGTAGTTATTCACCAATTCTGCACGGTTGGGCACTTCGGACTCAAAGTCGAGGAACTTAGCCAACTGATTTTTGATACAAGTCTGATTGTGATGCAACGTTTCTTCATCCAGCAGATTGCGTTCTGCCGATTTGCCTGAAGGATCACCAATCATTCCGGTTGCGCCACCGATGAGCGCCAACGGCTTATGGCCACAACGCTGGAAATGGCGAAGAATCATCACGCCACAAAGGTGACCGATGTGTAGTGAATCGGCAGTCGGGTCGATACCCAAATAAGCAGTGACCTGCTCTTTGCTTAACAGCTCTTCCGTTCCTGGCATAATGTCCTGCAACATGCCGCGCCATCTCAATTCTTCTACAAAATTCATCGTATTATTTTTTATTATTAGTTTTTTTATTGAATTCCAGTTACATGTGGCGCAAAAGTACTATTCTTTCTCGGAAGTTACAACTCTTAACGCTTAAAAAAGACATTTTGGATATTTTCCCGAATGACCACCTGCAACGTCTCTTCCTCCTCTCCTCTCGTTGCTGCTATCTGATGCAAAACTTCTTCAATAGAAATCGGTCTGTCGTCTGTCTCCAGAAACATCCGGTCGGTCGGCATCATGCATACTGTTTCTTCAGCATAATAGGCACCAAAAGACAAATAAAAGCCTTTATCCATAAGTTGTTCTGCTTGTTGTGGTTTTCCTCGAAATCCATGCCATATCCAAGGTTGCTCGGGAGCTAGTCGCTTCTTCACAGCCAGTATCTCTCCCATGGCCTTCACACCGTGAATCACTAAGGGCAATTGATACTGCTCCGACAGCAAAACCTGTTCTTCAAACATCTCTATTTGAAGTGAAATCGGTGCAGCAGCCATCTTATCGATCCCCACTTCTCCAATAGCTACAAAGCTATGTTTATCAAGCAATTGACGGAGTCGTTCAAGCAGAAGAGCAGCGTTGGCAACATCCAACGTCCAAGGATGAATTCCAAGTGAATAGAAGTTCCTAGAGGGAAGCGTAAATTGAGCAAACGCTTCTTCCTCAATTGATTCATTTTGAGTCTTTCCAGCTTTACCCAGGGAGTGAGAAAGTGGATAATTGATGATGGCTTTTCGCCGAAATTCCTCTTCTAGCCGATGGGTGTGAACATCTAGAATATCTGCTATCATTTTCTCCATTTCCTAAAGTTTTAAGTCTATATCTTAGGGCACAGGATCATAGCCCGATCCACCCCAGGGATGACAACGAAGTATACGTCGAATGGCTAAATAGAGCCCTTTGAAAGGGCCATGTTTTTTGATGGCCTCCATGGCATAGACAGAGCAAGTAGGAGTGAACCGACAAGAAGGAGGCGTGAAGGGCGAAATACAAAAGCGGTAGAAATAGATAGGGAGTAATAACACAAAGGACAATCCCTTCTTCACCAAGCGTGTGGCGACTTTCCAGCAGGCAGTGAGCCTACAATCTAAAGGGGTCATACAGAAAGCTTTTCGGAGATGCGCGACAGCGCAATTTTCATCTTCTCTTCCAGCTCGGAGGTGCTCACCAGCTCGTCCGACAAATAGAGAAAGGCAATAGCAAGATGTTGCCCACGTTGTTGCAAATTGTCAAGCAACGGTTGCTTGTGTTTGCGATAGGCTTCACGTATCTGACGCTTCACCCTGTTGCGTTTCACGGCACGCTTAAACCGCCGCTTCGACACACTGATAAGAATCGAAGCCGGTGTTTCAGCAGAATCCACAGACATATATACTACGCGTATCGGAAAGATGGAAAACGATTTAGAAACACCGCCTTCGAACACCCTTCCGATTACTATTTTACTACTCAGCCTTTCGGCTTTACTCAACGTGTATATACCCACTCCGCTTATTTATTGTTTTCCTTGATAAACATCTCCAGCGCAGCCGTCATAGACGGAGCCTTCACAGAAGGAGCTTCAAGGTCAAGACGGAGACCTGCATCACGTACAGCTTGTGCTGTAGTCAATCCAAAAGTTCCGATTTTAATGTCTTTCTGATCAAAGTTCGGGAAGTTTTTCTTCAATGAAGTAACTCCTGAAGGGCTGAAGAAGACAAGCATGTCATAATCGAATTTTTCATCGACACCAAAATCATTGCTCACGGTGCGATACATCACTACTTCTGTGTGCTGAATATGATTCTTATCAAGCAGATTTTTCACATCATCGTTGTGCACATCCGACATGGGGACAAGAAACTTTTCAGTTTTGTGTTTTAGGATAGATGGAATCAAATCCTCTAGTTTTCCAGTACCTCCGAAGAATATTTTACGTTTACGGTATTGCACATATTTCTGGATGTACAATGCAACGGCTTCGGTAACACAGAAATACTTCATTGTCTCTGGAATAGCTACGCGCAGTTCCGTACACAAATTAAAGAAGTGATCGATGGCATGACGAGAAGTGAAGATGACAGCTGTATAGTCAAGAATAGAGACTTTTTGAAGTCGGAATTCCTTTGTCGAAAGACCTTCAATCTTGATAAACGGTCGGAAATCTATTTTTACGCCATATTTCTCTGCTATGTCGTAGTAGGGAGATTTCTCTGACGCAGGCCTAGGCTGCGACACTAATACTTTCTTAATTTTCAACGTCCTATATTTTTATTAGCAATACATTGTTAATTTCAATCAGCCCTTGATAGAGTAATAGACAAGGGATGATTTCTAGTGCGCAAAAGTACAAAATTAATAGGAAAATCGTGCTAATTTGATTATAAAAAAGCTTTATCCACTTATAAAACATCAATATTTTAGCAAAAATTAGAAGAATCAGTCCGATTACAATTAAATTGGTCAAGCTAAGATCGAAATAAACCAGAAATAAGACGAAAGGATAGAGGGCAAATCCGGCATAATAAATGATCACGGAATAGGACTCCAGCCAGATGGTTGTCGTGTTTTTATCAAAAAAGGTCCAGCCCAAAAACAAATAAAGTACCCATTTCAGTAGGAAATAAAGTAGGCATACGCCTACATAAACACCAAGTACCAATTGAGGTGAAACTGTAGTCATGAGCTTAGGTGAGACTTCATGAAAATAGTTGAAGAAAACGATACCGGATAAAGTACAAGTTTGCACAACTAGCACTAAAAGATAGCGCACATCGGCAGCTGTAGAACTGTCGAAAATGCTTGTTCGTTTACGGTGAGTGAGGAAATCTTTCACCTGCTGACCCAGAAATCTCTTTCCTCGTGCCAGAGCTAGAGAGGAAAGAAAAAGACATACAAGAAGCGTCAATGCTATAGCATCGTCTTCACGAGGAGAGTAGGGGATAGGAATTCCCTCATAACCTGAGTTTAGAAGATTAGCGATCATATAGCCGCAAATTTACGAATCGAGACATCCCACACAGGTGTGCTTTGAAGCAAATTTACAGCTTCTTCGGGCGTTTGTGCCACTTTCCAAATGTCACCATGTTGCTGACGCATGAAATTTTCTTCAATGGCACGATCGAGCATGGCAAGCAAAGGATCAAAAAAACCACCTATATTAAGGATGATAATGGGGTTGAAATACAAACCGAGTTGCTTCCAAGTGATTATTTCGAGCAACTCCTCAAGTGTGCCGCAACCTCCAGGCAAGGCAATAATGCCATCGCTCAGGTCAGCCATTTTCTGCTTGCGTTCGTGCATAGAATCGACTTCAATGAGTTCGGTGAGCCCTTTATGGTGCCAGTTTTGTTCCACCATGAAGTGAGGAATCACTCCTGTCACCCGCCCACCGTTTTCGAGTGTTGCATCGGCCACAGCACGCATCAGTCCAATGCTTCCGGCACCATTTATCAGTTGGATATGCTGCTTAGCAAGCAACCTGCCGAGTTCTTGGGCAGCTTCAAAATAAACAGGGGCTATCTTAGTGCTGGATGCGCTATAAACGCATACGGTATGTATCTGATTCATTATCTTTCGCAAGTTTACAGAGTGAATGGGCACAAAAGTACAAAGAAATCGTGTAGATTTCAAAATCAATACGGATAATACGTATTTTCTAGTTCGAATTTATTCTAAACCAGAGAGACAAACATATAGCTTCTTCTAACAGAAAATCAGCTTTATTCATATATTCAGCAATACAAAAGATAACTATATCTTACACATTCGCTATATATCCCCAACACATACCTCATATATCTCCTGCATGCAGCATATATACATCCTACACGCAGGAGATATATATCCAACAACGCCTATACATTTGCCTCTCACGCAGCAGTGAGAGTACAAAAGAAGCCGCAAATCCACTCTTGTCAAAAGAGAAGATATTGCGGCTTACTATTAAAATAAATAGCTGTAAAGCTACGCGCTGATTTTAATTATTAAAGGCCGAAAGCGGCTTTGATCTTATCTACGTAGTCCAATTTTTCCCACGTAAAGAGTTCCACTTCGAGTGTTTTTTCGCCATCGTAGCGTGAAGAGAAAGTCTTCGTCACCACTTGCGGTTCACGTCCCATATGTCCATAGGCAGCTGTTTCCTGATAGATCGGATTACGAAGTTTCAGACGCTCTTCAATGGCCTTCGGACGAAGATCGAACAATTGATCAATGATACGAGCGATTTCACCATCAGTCATCTTCACATGACCACGTCCGTAGGTATCTACGAAGATATTGATCGGACGCGCCACACCAATGGCATAGCTCACCTGCACCAACATTTCGTCGGCAACACCAGCTGCTACCATATTCTTAGCTATGTGACGAGCTGCATAAGCCGCGCTACGGTCTACCTTACTTGGGTCTTTACCCGAGAAGGCTCCACCACCATGGGCTCCCTTACCACCGTAGGTATCTACAATGATCTTACGACCTGTAAGACCGGTATCTCCGTGAGGACCACCGATAACAAACTTGCCGGTTGGGTTCACATGATAAATGATCTGATCGTTGAACAATGCCAACACCTTGTCGTGATGAATAGATGCAACAACACGCGGCATCAGAATCTCCACCACATCACGGCGTATAACAGCCAACATTTCTTCATCCGCCTTAAGCTGTGCCTCAGCAGAGTCATCGGCTGGCTGAACGAAGTCATCATGTTGGGTAGAAACCACAATGGTATCGATGCGCACCGGAGTACCATTATCGTTATATTCAATCGTAACCTGGCTCTTTGCATCCGGACGAAGGTAGGTCATCACCTTTCCTTCACGACGGATCTCGGCCAGCACCTGTAGAATGCGATGTGCCAAATCAAGTGAAAGCGGCATGTAATTTTCCGTCTCGTTCGTTGCATAGCCGAACATCATTCCCTGATCGCCAGCACCCTGTTCCATAGGATCTTGACGCTCAACTCCACGATTAATGTCGGGGCTTTGCTCATGAATGGCGGAAAGTACACCACAGGAGTTACTTTCGAACATGTATTCTCCTTTTGTGTAGCCAATTTTGCTAATTACTTCACGTGCGATGAGTTGCAAATCAACGTACGCTTTCGTTTTCACTTCACCCGCTAGCACTACTTGACCTGTAGTAACCAGTGTTTCGCAAGCTACTTTAGAACTGGGGTCGTAAGCCAACAGTTTGTCAAGCACGGCATCCGATATTTGATCGGCTACCTTGTCGGGGTGTCCTTCAGACACCGATTCGGATGTAAATAAATATCCCATCTTTTTAAATTAAAGATTATAAATTGAAAATTAAAAATAGGAAAAATAAAGAAGGAGAGAGGAGAGAGCTGCAGAAAAGATTGCCCAAAAGGCGTCAGAAAGACGTGTTTTAGCATTTTTTTCCGTGGTTGCAAGCTGCTCAAATCTGTCCACACTTTCATTTCAGGGGCAAAGATAAACATTATTCGGAGATTCTTTTTATCTTTGGTCACTGTTTAACATATAATATATTTAAAATGGTTCTAAATAACAGATTAAAAACGATCTTTTCATTATGTCTCTACATTGGTTTCACCATTGCCATCTATGCCATCGTGTGCCATTTCTTAAAGGTTGAATTTCAGGACATTCACCTGCTTTACGCTGTTCTTGTGGGGTGCATCGCTTACCTACCCAAATTCATTGCCGAAAGAATGGGCAAAAAGAAATAGAAACTACTTGACTAACGCTCTAATCGTTCCAAAAGTTCTTTCATGCTTTTTTGCAGCACCGGATGAATCAATTCCGGAGCAATCTCTACCATGGGCTTCATAACGAAATCACGATCTGCCATCAGAGGGTGGGGGAGATTGAGCTCTGCTCCATTAGGAGAGGTAGTCGAAAGGATCAAATCATCATAGAGCAAGAGATCTAAGTCAATCAACCGATCGCTATAGATGCCACCCGCCGATTTATGCATGCGCCCTAAGGCACGTTCAATCTCTTGAGTTTGTTGCAACACCCCTAAAGGTAATAACAGGGTGTCAACGCATGCTGCTGCATTTAGAAAGCTATGCTCGGATGAAAATCCCCACGGAGCAGTAACATAAAAAGCAGATAGGGAAATTACTTTCCCTATCTGCTCTTCTATTTTTTGCAAGGCAGTCTGGAGATTCTGCTCTTTATCTCCCAAATTAGTGCCAAGACTGAGGTATACTTTCGCCATTTCTCGTTTATCCTATTCTTGCTCTCGACTAGCTATTAGGCAGGAAGAATTCGACCTTGCGACATTGCGGACATACATATAAATTGAACGCTTCACGATGCTGAAACAGCTCAAAAAAACTACCTAAAGCGCCTATTCGCGATCCTTCATGAAAGTCATACTGACCAACATAGGTCATTGGAACCTGACAGCGTAAACACTCAATGGTTCGAACACCTTTATCGTTCTCGTCATTCTTCTCTTCCGAATCCATAGCTAAGATCTCACCATCCGGGAAACTGTAATTGCAGTTCCAACAGATATCAAAATTATCTTCTACTTCTTCGTGGCATTTAGGACAAATCTTCATAGCTACCTCACTTTCATTTATTTATCAAGAATCAACATAGCGTCACCATAGGTACCGAAACGATAGCCTTCTTTCAAGGCGATGTGATAGGCATCCATCACTTGATCATAACCACCGAAAGCGGCAACGATCATCAAAAGTGTAGACAGCGGCATGTGGAAGTTGGAAATCATTGAGTTAGCTACAGTGAACTCATAGGGAGGGAAGATGAACTTATTGGTCCAGCCTTCAAACTCCTTGAGGTGTCCGTCGGTGCTAACTGCACTTTCAATGGCACGCATCACAGTTGTACCTACTGCACACACGTTATGCCCTTTATCTTTAGCGCCATTCACTGCATTCACCGCTTTTGTATTGACTACCATCTGCTCTGAGTCCATCTTGTGCTTCGTGAGGTCTTCCACATCAATATCGCGGAAGTTACCCAAACCGGCATGCAAGGTGATATATGCAAAATCTACGCCTTTGATTTCCAAGCGTTTCATCAATTCACGACTAAAGTGCAAACTAGCTGTAGGAGCAGTTACCGCACCCTCGTTTTTGGCAAAGATAGACTGAAAACGATCTGCATCTTCTGGTTCTACAGGACGGTTGATGATGGAGTGGGGCAGTGGAGTCTCACCCAAAGCATAAAGTGCTTTCTTAAATTCATCGTGTGGTCCGTCGTAAAGGAAACGGAGGGTACGACCACGTGAAGTGGTATTATCAATCACCTCAGCTACCATAGAATCGTCGGCGCCAAAATAGAGCTTATTACCAATACGAATCTTACGAGCCGGATCAACCAGCACATCCCATAAACGCAATTCTTCGTTCAATTCACGCAACAAGAACACCTCAATACGCGCACCAGTCTTCTCTTTATTTCCATAAAGACGAGCCGGAAACACCTTTGTATCGTTGAAGATAAATACGTCCTTATCATCAAAGTAGTTCAACACATCCTTGAACATCTTGTGTTCAATCTCTCCGCTACGACGGTGCAACACCATCAAACGCGACTCATCTCTGTACTTCGTAGGATGCAAAGCGATTTTATCCTCGGGTAACTTAAATTTGAATTGTGATAGCTTCATATCTATTCCTTATTACGTTAATTATTTTCTTCATCTATTTCTATCTCTTGCTGGTCGGCCCATTCTTTAAAATGCTCTGGATCCAGGCAGTCTTCCAAGCGAACTTCTCCTACACGGGTACGGATAAGCCCTGTGAGATGAGCTCCGCTATGCAGAGCCTCACCAATGTCACGTGCCAACGCACGTATATACGTTCCTTTGCTACACACCACACGAATACGAACCATGGGTTCCGGATCATCTAGCCGACATTCAAGCAATTCAATCTCGTCAATGACAAGCTGCTTGGGCTTCAATTCCACTTCTTGCCCTTTACGAGCCAATTCATAAGCACGCTTACCTTCTACCATGCAGGCAGAAAAAGCAGGTGGAACTTGTTCTATGGCACCAATAAACTGCTTCAACGTCTCTTCCAACAACTCGCGCGTGATATGCGCTGTGGGGTAGGTGGCATCAATTTCGTGTTCCAAATCGTAGGAGGGGGTAGTGGCGCCTAGACGGAGCGTAGCCACATATTCCTTCGTGTGATACTGAAACTCTTCGATTCGCTTCGTTGCCTTACCGGTGCAAACAATCATCACCCCCGTTGCCAGAGGATCAAGCGTTCCGGCATGGCCTACTTTAAGTTTTTTCACCCCCATCCGACGACAAATATGATAGCGGGCATGTCCCACCACTTTAAATGAAGTCCATCCAAGAGGTTTATTAAAAAACAATACTTCTCCTTTTTTAAAATTCATCAGCTCAATATAATCGTTACTAATCCAGCTATTGCACAATAAATGGCAAAGTAGATCAGTTTTCCTTTCTTCACAATATTAATCATCCACTTACAAGCTAGACAGCCTGCCACAAATGCTGCTATAAAACCCACGATAAGCGACAACGCAGGGATATTTCCCACCACGTCTTGCCCTTTCATCATCTTCAATGTATCCAGCAAAGCTTCACCAAGAATGGGAGGAATCACCATCAGAAAAGAGAACTGTGCCAACTTCGCTTTATTATCGCCCAACAAAAGACCAGTAGCTATAGTTGAACCGGAACGAGATAAACCCGGCATCACGGCACATGCTTGCGCTATACCAATGATAAAGGCATCTTTCATTGAGATTTTATCCTTCTGACGAGGTTTGTAATAGTAAGAGAAGGCCAGCAACCCAGCAGTGAGCAACAACATGCAACCCACAATTAGCAGTCCTGAACCGAAGATCTCTTCCACATAATCCTTCAAAAACACACCGACAATAGCAATTGGTATCATTGAAACGATGATGTTCATTACATAACGTGTCTCATCGTTCATCTTGAACTTAAACAGTCCCTTGAAAATCCAATCAATCTCTTTCCATAAGATAACAAGCGTACTGCACACGGTAGCTACGTGCACTACAATTGTGAATGCCAAATTCTCTTCACCTTGTACCCCAAATAATGCAGAACCGATGGCCAAATGACCACTGCTACTCACAGGCAAATACTCTGTTAATCCCTGAATCAAGCCAAGGATAAGTGCTTCTAACCAATTCATTGCTTATTTATTACTTTTACAGTTTTTACTCTTTTACCTTAGGTTTACGCAATACAGCGTAGATCATAGACAGAAAACCGAATAGGCAAACCACTGGCGCTACCTTAATTCTGCGTACACTGAAAATATCGGGTTCGAAAATCTTTTCGGACGATGAAGGACCCGTCATCAATAAAAAGCCGATAATAACTATCGCCATTCCTATTGCGAGCAAGATAAAGTTTACTTTATCAAAGGCAAATTTCTGCTTGTCTGACATAAGTTTATTTTGTTTCTGGTTACTAATTCTGACTTATACGTTATTCTCTTAAATGTAATACAAGGTGTTCGCCCTCATTTTCAGATATTTATTAATAGAAAGGTAAGCGCACAACCAAGTGATCAAGATTCCAAACACCAGCACACTGCCACACACGATAAGCATCACTTGCGGAGTGATGACTTCAACCAACTCTTCTTCATACGAGACCGCCCAATAAGCCGTTCCCATCAACACCGTATCGGCAAGCATACCTGCCAAAACTCCACTCCACACATTCTTTCGTAGAAAAGGGCCTCGAATGAAACTCCAGCTTGCCCCCACCAACTTCATGGTGTGAATCAAAAAACGCTTCGAATAAATGGCTAGCCGAATAGTATTATTAATCAAGGCAAATGAAATGAAAGTGAGTACAACGGCCAATGAAAGCAACACAAGCGTAATGTTACGTATGTTCTCATTAACCGCATCGATGAGTTCTTTTCGATAGAGCACATCCTGAATATTGGAATTCTTCTTAATCAGTTTTTCTATTTTTGCTATGCTGTCGGAATTAGCATAAGCGGAATGAAGTTTGATTTCGAGTGAAGCAGTAAAAGGATTATAGCCCAGAAACTCTTCAGGGTCAGTGCCCATAGCTTCAGTCTGTTCCTTCAAAGCCTCTTTTTTAGAGATGTATTCGGATTCTTTCACGAATGGCTCTTGACTGAGTTTCTGCTGAAACTTCAATATATCAGGCTCTTTCATATCGTCACTGATGAGAACGGAAAAACTAATGTTTTCACGTACATAGACGGAGAGATTGTGAGCCGTAAGAACAAAGAACACAACAAGGCCCAAAAGCAATAGCACCAATGTCGTACTGATACTGGATGTTATGAATTGCATGTCGAACAGCGATCTCGACTTGTACCTGTTATTGTTTCCCATACTTTATCGTTTTTTGCGGAATACATAAATCATCGAACTACTCTGCTCTTTGCGCGCCAAGGCGCTGAACCAGGCAAGCGTTCCTGCATACATCCCCTTAAGAAAACTCCACGAACTGCCCCGATGTTTCTCGCTCAGCATCGACACATAGAATGCATCGAAGGGCATTGGATGGCGTGCTGCCATGATGAACCCATGGCGAGAAGCCAATTTTTGTATAGTAGCAGGGGTAAAATGCCAGAGATGACGAGGGACGTCATAGGCCGCCCAATATTGTTCATACCGTTTAGCATCAAAAGAAGAGCAGTTTGGCACAGCCACAATGAGTATGCCCGTATCCCGGAGTTGCTCCCTAAGCATTTCCCATGTTTCATTCAGGTGCTCCAAATGCTCCATCACATGCCAAAGGGTAATGACATCAAAACTTGCAGGAGCAAACTCTTTCAACTCCGATTCGGGCTTCACGTCCAAATCGAAATGCGCTTTAGCGAAAGTACGTGCCTGCTGACTTTTCTCAACAGCCTCCACTCTCCAGCCACGACGTGCCATGGTATTGGCAAAATAACCGGTACCAGTACCAATATCAAGCAGACGCCCTTTTTTCCGATGAGATTCTTTACTCACCAATCGAGCCTTTCGAGCAAGCATGTAGGATCGTACGTAATGATAAATCGTGTTCATCGCGCCCTTGCGCGTATCGGTGTGAGAAATATAGTCGGGTACTTCGTAATATTTGCCAATCTCAGCTTCTACAGGTACGCCTTGAGTAAACGTAAACCCACAGTCCTCACACGAGCACAGTTCAAACTGTTCGCCTGAAGCGTAAAAATCCGTACATGCCATGACGTGTTTCAAGTGCGCACCGCCACACACCGGACAAGCATTTATAGTGAGTCTCTTCATTAATTTATAAGCAAAATTAAGTGTTGCCTCGAAACACAAGACAACACTATTCCCGAATTTGGTGCAAAGAAACAAATAAAAAGTGATGGATATGGCTTTCGTTAAGTACTTTTAATAATATAACCTTACTCTATGCTTTGTTCACCTGTGCACACTAAACAAAAAGCACCTATACTAACATGCTGTATCGGAGATAATAGAAATCGAAAAGAACCCTGACACAGAATTGTTTATAATTCCCCATCAGGGTAATAACTAAATCACATTACAAAATGACAAGTCCATACTAGATCAATAATCCCCAATGTAATTTTAATCACCATTTAAAAAAGCGACATATTCGTTCTTATTTATCATATACCTCTTTATTGTAGACATACCTTATTCTCGTTGATAAAGAGTCTTGTTATAAACTGCAATAAAGCACGTCGTTATGTATTTCTAAAACACATATAACTAATAACGTACGCAGCATAATATCATGTTCTTATTATTGTTTATAAACAGAAACTACCCTGACAAATAAGCTTCGTAACTTATGTCAGGGTAGTTATTAAATCTACATAAGACCAATTGGAGAAAAACTAAATTCTATAAAAACCTTTCCATTAGAATTGGGATTATTGTCTTTTTCAATTTCAATATATATCCATCGAACGGGGAATACTATAAAACGTCTAATAAACTCTTTGCCGTCAATAATGGCTGTCAATTTATGCAGTCCACATGAAAGATGAATTCGCTGCCACGCATAAAGCGCTTGTAACGAATCATTTTTAAATACAAGTTGTTGGTCAATATAGACTTCAACTGCAGTAGGGATGGGGGAATATTGAGTTGATATTGTTATTGGAACATTCACACCATCCAATGTATAATACCAATATATTCCTTTACCCAACATTGCTATGACATAAACACAAACAATTATAATACATACCCGAATTTTCTTTTTTACATTTTTCATTACCACGATTTTATATAAATTCCAGCAAAACCAGTATTTGGTCTCTTTTGTCCTATAGGATTTAAAATATAATTTGTACCCATGTTTAAATTCCCACGACCCCATTTATTGTATATTGTTCTTAACTGGGATGCATTTATCCCATAAAACATACCATTACTCCTCATTAGATTAAATAGATTACGTGAATGTTCTAAACCTGCTAAATGTCCAAATTCATGTGCAGCAGTAAATGAACCATAATTCCTACTACCTAAAATTTCATCGTAAATGCCGGAGAAATAATCTGCATTGATAAATGAGACTTTACCACCTGGATAATTTGAAGCACCATAAATTTCACCATCTTTTATTTTGCTAATTTTATCTGTTAATACAAATAAATGATCACTATTAGATACTTCATCCATATTCTTTGCGCTTGATAGTTGTACATCTGTATTAAAGGATATACCATCTACTTCACCTTTATATGCTCTTCCAATCCCTTTAGTAATATTACTTGTAACAGTTGCCATATCTATTTTCTCATTAGAATCATTTAGGACTTTACCTGTAACATGCATTGTTAATCCAATTAACTGCCTATCATCATTATATTCAGATGTGAACCAAATACTATCGCCATTTACATCCAAGTTATTAACTGGATTATTTGCAACATACTGATACGGTGACAATGATACATACTTCTCCGCGTATCTATCTGTTTTCATAAATCTCCCCAACGTCGCATCATACATTCTTGCTCCATAATCATACCAATTCAATCCATTCTTTGTATCGAGTTTCTTACCGTTATACTTATAAGGCAGAATACTATTCTCTGCTGAAGCAAACGTTCCTCCAAAGGGATAGTAATGTTTACTTCTTCCTTTTGCCCCGTCTGATCTACAACCACACGATTATTCCCCTGATGGCCCTGAATGAAGTAATGATATTTGTTGTCATTCAGGGAGACATATCCATCATCAACCAACAACGTCCACGCTACACCGTTGCATAGATCACATTGCCGCAATAATCCGCAAAAGTAGACACCCCATCTATCAGATGTCTTGTCCGAAGCTCATTCCAGATACTTCATAATTAGTCGTCCCTTAAAAAGCATATTTCAGCGAAACATTTCTTATGGTAAGTGTTTCGCTGATCTTTTTTATTAGTAACCAAAGAACCTTCATGGTACTTTTGAAGTTATATGCAGCTGCCGCTAACATGAGGTTGATAGCATCCCCTAATACTCCTTTATAAAAGTTTCGCCCTAAGCGATAATCACTCTTGAGATGTCCGATGGTTGGTTCTATTCCTGCACACTTGCGAAATAGCTTATGTTTCTTCCTGCGTTGATAGTAGGTATCTTTGGCTTTTGGCACATCAGGAATCAGTATTTGCGTCCCGTTTATCTTTTTGTTGCCACGATATCCTCTATCTCCAGCTAATCGCCTGATACTTTTTCCCGTCAGCCGATGCACCTGTTCCAAACTCTTCTCAATGGTATGCCCATCGTATTCATTTCGGAAAGAGCTGGCACCAAGAATGACACCTGTGACAGAGCGTATAATGGAGACTTTGTTACCAAATTCGTACTTTTTGTGTTCTTTACCTTTACTAATGCATTGGACATCAGGCTCATGGATGGAATAGATTTTATAGGAAGAATTACGACGTTGTAAAAGTATCTTTTCAAAGATGGATAGCAATTCATCATATCGGCTATTATCCCCTAAATTACGTTTGAGTTCTCTGACCAGACGCCCGGCAATCGTGCGTAAACGCTTATCGGCTTTTAGAGCTTTCTTCCGGTTTTTGGGATGATTACGAAAACGTTGATCCCGATAAATCCTTTTCAAAACAAACGTGTAGGACTGACGGGTGGGCAGATTCAACTCTTTTACAATTCTAAGCACTTTGCCAACTATCTTCTTGTGCCGTTTTGCATCTGTGGGATAAGTTATATTCTTTTCTTGTACGGTAGAGTCGATAAAGGCAGTATCATGATGCTGATTATCGCTCTTGTCATCATTCACCCGGATGCTTTCAGAGAGAATAAGCTCTATACCTTTTTCACCTATCCGTTTGCGAAAAGTAAGCCTTCGGTAAACTCCGTACTATAGATCTAATAAAACCTTGAGATTCAACTTAACAATTTTGTCTCAAGGTTTTCTATTATTTCATTGTTTTCGATGATCTGACAGATTTCATGGTTTTCA
>JAFABG010000030.1 GCA_023426145.1 Bacteroidota bacterium
ATCGTTTTGATATTAAAGGAGAGAGTTTGAGAAAGAAATAATAAATTTGCAAAAGAAAGCCATGTATCAGTAAAAACACTGGGTGGATATGACCGAAATCGCTGGGTGGGTATCACCGAAATATGCATAATTGATTAAATGATCTAACCCCTAAAATTAACATCTACATTTGGTACTCTTTTTCACCATTGCAAAATATAAATAGTGAACAAGACTATTAAAAAAATCTTCCCAGCATAGATACTAAATATTAAAATAAGATAATAATATTTAGTATCTATATGTGCATATAATAGTAACACTATAATATCAGTTTAGTGATACTATTAGATAAGTTTAGTGACACTATAATATCAGTTCAGTGACACTATTATCTTGTTCGAATGTAACTATATTAGGCAGTATTTATAAATAAATGAAACTTACATGGCAAATAAATCTACTAAATAAAAAAAAGAAAAACAAAAGCAATAAACTATAATATATTTATTATCTTTGTTTAAATCAAAATCCACTAAACTGAATTGAATAAGCATGAAAAATAATAAAATAGAGAATCCTCCGCTAAAAGCACTAATTGTTTCCAAAGAAGATGAAAATACGGATAATCTTTTTGTTCCAATTTTACGTGATGCCATCAAGGCAAAAGGAATTGATGTGGAATCTTCTACTGATAAGTTTTGGAATTCTGAAACAAAGTATGATATAATACATTTTCAATGGCCAGAAGAGGTTATTGGGTGGACCTGTAACGATCTGAATATGATACAACGTTTAGAAGAGCGCATTGTTTTTTTTCGCTCAAATGGAGCTCATTTTATATATACACGCCACAATATTCATCCTCACTATGTTAATCAGATTATAAGTCGTGCTTATGATATTATCGAAAAACAAAGCGATGTGGTGATACACATGGGAAACTATAGTTTTGAAGAATTTAAAGCTAAATACCCAGAAAGTAAAAATGTAATTATCTTACACCATATTTATCAAGATACATATAATGAAGATATTCCACAAGAAGTCGCACGTAGTTATCTACACCTATCACAAAAAGCATTTATTGTTACAGCTTTTGGAAAATTTCGAAATTCAGCAGAAAGAAAGATGGTAATAGAAGCTTTTTATAAATGGAAGAAAAAAAATAAATTATTACTTGCTCCGCGTCTTTATCCATTTTCTAAACTTAATAATTACAGTGGGCAATTATTAAAACTTTGGTTGTCAAGACTTGGGTATTATCTATTTATGCCAATATTTAATAAGCTTTTTAGGATATGTGCCGGTGCAAATGATGAACTTATTGATAACAAAGATCTTCCCTATTATTTAGCTGCATCAGATGTCATATTTATCCAAAGAAAAGATATACTTAACTCAGGTAACGTTCCATTAGCCTTTCTTTTTCGCAAAGTAGTAGTTGGCCCTAATATTGGAAATATTTATGAATTACTACATAATACAGGCAATCCAACTTTTGATCCAAACGATAAGTTAAGCATAGTAAGAGCATTGCAAGAAGCAGAAATAAAAGCAGCTTTAGGTCAAGGAAAAAGTAACCTTTCATATGCGCTAGAACATATGAGTACAGATGTTGTAGGAAAAGAATATGCACAGATTTATAAAAACTTAGCAAATGGAAAATAACAATATAAAACGGCAGTTATTTTCTGGCGTATTTTATGCTGCTTTAGCTAAATACAGTGGAGTAATCATCTCGCTTGTAGTTGCCGGAATATTGGCTCGTTTACTCTCCCCTGATGATTTTGGAGTTGTAGCTATCGCAAGTGTAATCATAGCTTTCTTTAATCTTTTCACAGATATGGGTTTATCCCCAGCAATCATACAGAATAAATCTTTAGCTAAAGAAGAATTAGCTAATATTTTTTCATTTACTATATGGACTGGTATCCTCATTAGTGTATTATTTTTTTCTGCATCCTGGCTAATTGGCAATTATTACAATAGTAAGATATTAAAAACATTATGCCAGTTACTATCAATTAATTTATTTTTCGCATCGGCAAATATAGTCCCAGGAGCGATGTTCTACCGCCACAAAGAGTTTAAGTATATTGCTATACGTAGCTTTGTCATCCAGATAGCTGGAGGTGCTGGGGCTGTAACCGCTGCATTGTGGGGTGCAGGATTATATGCGCTAATAATCAATCCTATAATCTCTAGCATACTTATATTTGTCATTTCCTATCAACGTTATCCTCAACGACTCCATTTCACATTAGGATTAAAGGTGCTCGAAAAGATATTCACATATTCTGCATTTCAATTTCTATTTAATATTATTAACTATTTCAGTAGAAACTTAGATAAGCTTCTAATTGGCAAGTATATGAGTATGGCTTCATTAGGCTATTACGAGAAATCTTATCGATTAATGATGCTTCCATTACAAAATATCACACAGGTTATCACTCCTGTCATGCATCCCATTTTTAGTGATTTCCAGAATGATAAAGAAAAGCTTGCAATCTCTTATGAACGCATTGTTCGTTTTCTAGCATTCATTGGATTTCCACTTAGCATACTATTATTCTTCACAGCCAAAGAAGTAACTTTAATCATTTTTGGGGATCAATGGCTACCATCTGTTCCTGTTTTCCGTATATTATCACTTTCAGTGGGGATTCAAATTATACTTTCATCATCAGGCGCAATATTTCAAGCAGCAGGAGATACACGAAGCCTATTTGTTTGCGGGCTATTTTCTTCTATATTAAACGTTTCGGGCATGTTGGTTGGAATTTTCTATTTTCAAACCTTAATTGCTGTGGCTATATGCATTGTGTCAACGTTTAGCATGAGCTTTATACAATGTTATTGGCAACTGTATCGCGTGACACTTAAGAGAAAATTGATATTTTTTGTCCGGCAACTCTTTTCACCGTTGATATCAAGTATATGTATAACCCTTTGCTTGACCCTTTTGCAATATACACTAAAAGAAACCAATATTTTTATCGCTTTTATAACAAAAAGTGTTATAAGTTTTATTATCTTTGGAGTATATATACAAATGACGCATGAGTACGACTTATGGTTTAAAATCAAAATAGCCTTAAAGAAAATACAGCATCACTAATCATAAAATGATAGACAATATAATGAATGCATTGTTCCTCATATTCCATGGTTTCGATGAAACAAACGGAATCAGCAAAAAAATACGCAATCAAGTAAAAGCCTTTAATGAATGCGGATTAGATATGCGTATTTTTTATTATGACATTTTACCAGACGGAAATCGCCGATGGATGGTTGACGATGAAATAGTAAAGAATCTCGGATATGGCATTACAGCAAAGTTGCGAAAAAGATACAGTTACAATGCTATATTTGATTATATCCTTCGCGAAAACATAAAGTTTGTCTATATCAGATCTAATCACAATGCAAATCCTTTCACGATCCAAATGGTAAGAAAAATAAAGAGTTATGGTGCAAAAGTCGTTATGGAAATACCAACCTACCCTTATGATCAAGAATACACTTCTAAACCAATGAAGCTCAAACTATTTGTTGACTGTATATTTCGTTACCGTTTAGCTAAGCATCTTGACAGCATTATTACTTTTTCAAATGAAAAATATATTTTTGGAAAAGCAACAATCCGTATTTCAAATGGAATTGATTTTAACTCAATACCATTAAAGAAACAAATAAATGACACAAGAATTGAAATGCACTTGCTTGGAGTTGCAGAGATTCATTATTGGCATGGATACGATAGACTAATAAGCGGTCTTGCAAACTATTACCGAAACAACCCAGCCTATAAAGTCTATTTCCACATCGTAGGTCCAATAGTTGGAGAAAAAGAAAAACAAAAAATATTACCAATCATCTATAAAAATGGGTTAGAATCTTATGTTAAATTGCATGGCCCTTTACAGGGGATAGCCCTAGATAAATGTTTTGAACAAGCAGATTTTGCTATTGGCAGCTTAGGACGGCATCGAAGTGGTATAACCAATATAAAAACCTTAAAAAATCGTGAATATGCAGCGCGTGGAATTGCTTTTACTTATTCAGAGACAGACGAAGATTTTGACAATATGTCTTACGTGTGGAAAGTTCCACCAGATGAATCTCCAATCGACATCAAAAAACTTATCGATTTTCAATGTTCAATAAAAATAACACCTCAAGATATCCGCCAAACTGTTAAGGAATTGTCTTGGGTAGTGCAAATGAAAAAAGTTATTAATGAAATGGGAATAATAGTATAATGCCATAATAAGACAATAAATACTCATATATATGAATAAAACCATTAAAATAGCCTACTGTATTCCTTCACTATACTATCCTGGTGGAATGGAACGTGTATTGACCTTAAAAGCAAATTATTTCGCAGAGAACTTTGGTTATAATATACATATAATCCTAACAGATGGAAAAAATAAAAAACCATACTACGAACTTCATCCTTCAATTACAATTCATCAACTAGATATCAATTATGATGAAATGTATGGCCTATCTTTATACAAAAAAATTATTGGATATATAATAAAACAAAAATTATTCAAGAAACGTTTAACTGAATGCCTTTTCCGCATCCAACCAGATATCACCATTTCTCTTCTTAGACGAGACATAAATTTCATCAATAACATCAAAGATGGAAGCGTAAAGATCGGAGAAATTCATCTTAATAAATCTAATTTTCGCGATTTCAATAACAATAATATACCGACTTTTTTGCAACATATTATACAAAGATTTTGGATGAATCAGTTCGTCCGAAAAATAAGAAAACTAGAGCGGTTTATAGTTCTGACTCACGAAGATGCAGCTGAGTGGACAGAACTTAAAAATATAACAGTTATACATAATCCTCTACCATTTTTTCCTGAACGTCAATCAAACCTTTTAAAAAAACAAGTGATTGCCGTGGGTAGATATATGCCACAGAAAGGATTTGATCTTTTGATTAGAGCTTGGTCCATTGTAAATAAACAACATCCAGACTGGATACTTCGCATCTACGGTGATGGGATGCGTGAAGAACTTCAACAACAAATAGATACAATCGGTATTGATTCAAGCTGTATTCTAGAGCATACAACTCCCAATATTATAGACAAATATTGTGAGAGTTCTATTTTTGTATTATCATCGCGTTATGAAGGATTTGGTATGGTCATAATTGAAGCGATGTCATGTGGTGTACCTCCTGTGTCATTTACTTGCCCATGTGGACCAAGAGACATTATTACGAATAATGAAAATGGAATATTAGTTAAGAATGGAGATATTAAAGATTTGGCACAAAAAATATGTTTCCTAATTGATCATAAAGATATTCGTATTAAAATGGGACATCAAGCGCGAGCGGATGTAATCAGATTTAATATAGATAATATTGCAAAGAAGTGGAAAGATTTATTCGAATCTTCTATTAAAAAAAAGAATGAAAATCAACAATAATATAATCTATGAAATGGTACAGTAAATATTTGCAGGTGTATGGGATAACTCTATCAGATACCCCACAATCAGTCATTGAGGAAGTACGCTGTAATATTGCTAAACTTCAGAGTAAACAACCGCTTGTCACTGTAGCTCTCATCGCATATAATGAGGAAAAACATTTATTAGCGAGTTTGTGGTCGCTAAGTGAAATGAAGTGTAAATACCCTATTGAAATTATCGGCGTTAACAATGACTCTAAAGATCGAACAGCTGAAATATTTCAAGCATGTGGCGTTCCATATCATACAGAAACTCAGCATAGCTGTGGCTTTGCCAGACTTTGTGGATTAAATCATGCGAGGGGTAAATATCATATTAACATTGATTCAGATACAATGTATCCACCTCTCTATGTGGAAACACTTATTAACGCACTCGAAAAGACTGGAGCTGTAGCAGCAAGTGCTCTATGGAGCTACATACCAGACGAATCACACTCTTGGTTAGGATTAAAATTATATGAAGGAACTAGAGATATTTATCTATGGTTGCAGTCATTTAAACGTCCAGAGTTAAGCGTACGTGGATTAGTATTCGCTTATAGAACCAAAGAAGCCAAAAGAGTCGGTATTAGGACAGATATAAAACGAGGTGAAGATGGCTATCTGGCCCTACAACTTAAATCATATGGAAAAATAATCTTTATACATAATCGCAAAGCTAGAGCTATGACAGGATATGGAACTGTGGGAGCAGACGGAAGCCTTCTTAATAGTTTTTTTGTACGCTTCGGAAAAGCTCTAAAAAACGTTACGGGATTATTTACTAAAAAAACAGAATATAAAGACAAAGACTCAAACCTTATAAAGTAAATATGAATTCAAAGACTAAAGTAATAACAATCGCAATAGTAGGATTTTTGTGCATGACAACTTCTTGTATTGAAGAGAAAAACTTCTACACAGAAAAAGAAGATAATGGAGGGATAAAAAAGGACGACAATGAAAGTTTAGCAACTATTTATATATATCCTTTCGATAAAGAAATTAAGGATGTTGAGACATCTATTATAATATATACTAAAGATAAATTGCAGATCAATAATATTACAGCAGATATACCACCTTTAAAATACAACAAAACATGGCTGCTAATGCTAACCCAAGATGATTGCAAACAGTCAGCATTTTGCCGTACATGGGCAGCAATAAATGGCAAACCGATATCAAGTTCGGTCCCATATCCAACTCCAACACCTACAGATGTGAATCTAAAACATGATTTATTTTATGATGTTCGTCAACTAATAATAGGAGACTTACCCCCAACTATAATACCGGCTTATAAATCTTTAGGATCAACAGACGGGTTAGGTAATGAGGTTAGATTTGCAATAACTACCACTCTTGCACCTGAAGAAAAATGGATGAGTGCAACAACGGATATTAAACCCAACTACACTGATAATTATTATCGGTTTTATATGAAATCGGGACTTATTTGGGATAATGTAAGAGAAATGCTAAATTATGGAACAGGAATAGCTTTTCATGATGTGGTTGCTAAAAATGTAAATAATCCGGCTGAACTTTTAGAACACTTTCACATAGCTCAAGATATAATAAAGGAAAAATTAAACGGAAGAGGAAGCAAATTCTTAGCAGAACCGAACGGAAACAGAACATATATAACTGCTGCACAACAATACAGTGACATACAGACTATGACAGCGCAGAGTAATGGCTTAATATTATATCCTTTTCAGCAACAAAAATCAATACAGAATAGCATTATAGAAAGAGAATTCAACGATTATCCAAGTCATTTCAAACAAAAGATCTTAGAACAGTTAAAGTTACCTAAGGAAGAGCGCAAAGCGATCTGCATAGGAGTTCATAATACTGATGATAATTGGGTAGAATTTTTGCAATGGCTCAATAATAATTACGGGAAAGATGGTGATAATTCTTTGTGGTTTCCGAGTCAAGAAGAGTATTATGAATATACATATTATAGGCAATTTAGTAGTATCAAAGTTGAGCAAATTAATGATAACACTATCAAACTAATTGTCACTTTGCCTGGAGAAAAATATTTCTATTATCCCTCAACAACTATCAATTTGTCTGGGATCAGCATGCAAAATATTCAATCAATAGAAAGCAATGATAATGTTACTGGTTTATCTTATGGTAACTATGACAACGGAATCACACTTAACATCGATTGCCGTAAGTTCCTATTTGAACATGCGGAACATTTTGTCGATTTATACGAGAAAGATCCTTCAAATGCATCCAATAAAGCCGATGCACTTTATTTCGTTAATATGCTAAAAGAATCAGACAAAAAAGAGGAACTAATACAACGAATTCATTAAAAAAAAGCCAGCTGAGTTTAGAACTATTTAGTCTCATCAAACAACATACAACTATGAACGCAACCCTCATCCTCGAAATCATCTTTTGGTTTGCCCTATTTATGGTGTTCTATACCTATCTAGGCTATGGCATCCTCCTTTATATACTCGTAAAGATAAAAGAGCTATTTGCAAAGCCAACGAAACGATTGCTTCCAGCAGACGGGAATCTACCTGAAGTCACTCTCTTTATCACAGCTTTTAACGAAGAAGATGTAGTGGATGAAAAGATGAATAATAGCCTTGCTTTGGACTATCCCAAAGACAAACTACACATTGTTTGGGTGACTGATGGCAGTGACGACGGTACAAACCATCGCCTCCAAACAAAATGGGGGGAAGAAGCAACAGTCTATTTTCAACCCAAACGACAAGGAAAGACAGCTGCAATGACCAGAGGAATGACGCTTATCAAAACACCTTTAGTTGTATTTACGGACGCTAACACAATGGTAAACAAAGAAGCAATTCGCGAAATCGTACTTGCCTTTCAAAACTCAAAAGTTGGTTGTGTCGCCGGGGAAAAACGTATTGCTGTACAAAGTAAAGATGGAGCAGCTGGAGGTGGAGAAGGTATTTATTGGAAATATGAATCTACATTGAAAGAACTAGACTCCCGCCTATACTCAGCCGTAGGAGCTGCTGGAGAATTGTTTGCTATTCGCCGTAAACTCTTTGAACCCATGGAGCCTGATACTTTGCTTGATGACTTTATCCTTTCACTCCGCATTGCTATGCGAGGATATACCATTGCTTATTGCAGTAATGCATACGCAATTGAAAGCGGATCTGCCAATATGAACGAAGAAGAAAAACGAAAAGTAAGAATAGCCGCCGGCGGTTTACAATCTATTTGGCGATTGAGAGCCTTACTAAATCCATTTCGCTATGGTGTTCTAAGTTTTCAATACACTTCTCACCGTGTACTACGTTGGTCAGTAACTCCTTTTTTGTTATTTCTATTATTTCCACTAAATATAATCCTCGTAGTCATTCAACCGACAGCATTATCTGGGATTCTTCTAAGTTTACAAGTTTTATTCTATATAATGGGATACTGGGGGAACTATCTTTCCAGCAAACAAATCAAAAATAAAGTTCTTTTTATCCCCTATTATTTCTTATTCATGAATGTAAATGTAATCAAAGGAATCAGGTATTTGAGAAGAAAAAAAGGGAATGGAGCATGGGAAAAAGCAAAACGTGCAGAAAAATAGAAAGAATGGAATATTTTGCTATATTTGCATGAGATTAATCTAATCGCAAAACCATGGAGAGAATATTACATAAACCCAGAAATGCACAGAGGATTTTAGATCTTACTTCGGATACAATACTGTTAGTTGATAGAAACGGCTTTTGTATTGATATAGACGTACATAGCAATTTATGGTTTTTGCAAGAAAAAAGATTGCTGGGAAAAAATTTATTTGAACTACTACCTGAACATACGGGTACAAAAATTAAAGACCCTTTTTTAAAGGTTCTACACGACAAAGTGAGTATCACCAAGAATTTCAAACTTGAGCTTGAAGAAGGTACCTACTATTTTAAATGTATCATGCATCCTTATGATGATATGGTGCTATGTCAATATAGAGATATCACAGAAAGGAGTAATGTCAAACTTCAATTAGAACAAGCAAACCGTACCCTAATAGAAATTCAGAAAATAGCTCTAATTGGCGAATGGGCATACAACACAAGTAAAAAGATATTCTTTTACAAAGGGCATACAGGAGTGTTGTGTGAAGAAGTATCTAAAAGTATGCATTTAGATGAATACAATCAATATATAGTTGAAGATGATCACTATAGTTTTTGCGAGTGGGTGCAAAAAAATGTCACAGAATTTAACAAAGAAAGTATTAGTTACCGCATCCGGGTTGCAGGAGTAATTTATTATATGCGGCTACAAGCCTATACACGTGTGAAACTTCCAGATGGGAGTTATGACATTAAAGGCTATGTTCAAAATATCACAGATATTCAACGTCGGATAAATGACATAAGCACTCTAACTCATGCTATAAATAATGCGAAAGAAAGCATATTTGCAGCTAAAAAAGATGGAAGTCTTATTTTTGCTAATAAGAAATTCTTAAAAAATCATGGCATATCAGAGAGCCAAGATATTACAAAATTAAAGATCTATGAAATTGTAAATTGCTTGCAAACTTTAGACGATTGGATTAAGGGATGTGAAGATGTATTAAGCAGAGAAAATAGAACATTCATTGCTTATCAACCATCTAAATTCAATACTGATGTCTTAGCTTATGAAGGAATCTTGTATAGTGTGGTCAATGATATTGGCGAAGATAATTATTGGTCATTTTCTCATGATATCACCGAGCGCTTACATTACGAGGCTAAAATCAAGAGCCTAAACCTGATTCTGAATACGACCATAGACAATTTACCTGCTGGAATTATTGTTAAGGAAGTTAACAATAATTTTAAATATTTATATCGTAACCGGGAGTCCTACAATAGAGACTTATCTAACGAAAACTCAAACGGAGAAAATGATTTTGATTATTATCCCCATGAGATTGCAACAAAAAGGCGAGAAGAGGATATGTTAGTTGCATCAACTGGTAAAGGGCTACATTGGATCGATGAAGGAAGAGATAGAAATGGTAACCGAATCATACTTGATAAGAAGAAAATACGTGTAGACGGAGATGAACTATCTTCTCCCATCATTATTAGTATTGAATGGGATATCACAGAATTGGAAATGATGAAGCAAGAGCTTCAAGCTGCAAAGGAAAAAGCAGAATTGTCTGATAAATTAAAATCAGCCTTTCTAGCTAATATGAGCCACGAAATACGTACTCCACTAAACGCCATCGTAGGATTTTCTCACATTATAGCCGAAAGCGAAGACGCTGAAGAACGGAAGAACTATTATACTATAGTTGAATCGAACAACGAACGTTTACTCCAATTGATCAATGAAATACTCGATTTATCAAAAATCGAATCTGGAATCATTGAATTTGCCTATGGCCCTACTAATATCAACAATCTTTGCAAAGAGGTATATGATGCTCATGTCTTTAGAGCTCCGCAAGGTGTGAAATTGGTCTTCGAGCCATCAGATCCTAGGCTTACAATTATAACCGATAAGAATCGAGTCTTTCAAGTTATTTCCAATCTAATTGGCAATGCATTCAAATTTACAAAAACAGGAAGTATCAGTTTCGGATATAAACTAGTCGACAACCAAATTATATTCCATGTCACTGATACGGGTACAGGTATTGAGCCTGAAAAATTAAATCGGGTGTTTGAACGATTTGCTAAATTAAACAATTATGCACAAGGTACGGGACTCGGATTATCCATTTGTAAAACTATCGTAGAACGCCTTGGAGGTGAGATATCAGTGTCTTCTATAGCCAGTAAAGGATCCACTTTTACATTCTCATTACCTTATGACGCAGATCAAGACACGAGTAAACTCTTGGTTCAATGGGAGGATACCCCAAATCAGGATAAGCCATCTAAGGAAATCTCATCAGAAGCATTTACCAATGAATTTTATGGTGATGAGTATGATAACGAGCCATATAGTGCCTTCCAATTAAGAAAAAACATCCTTATTGCAGAAGATGAAGATAGCAATTATGACCTATTAAACGCGATTCTAGGTAAAGAATATAAACTAATTAGAGCTTGGGACGGGATGGAAGCCATTATCATTTACGATGAAATAAAGCCGGACCTCATCCTTATGGATATAAAAATGCCTAATTTGGATGGGTTAGAAGCAACTAAGGTTATACGTGAATTATCTTCTACTGTACCCATCATTATTCAAAGTGCCTATGCCTACCAACAAGATTGGCAAGCGGCAAAAGAAGCAGGTGGTAATGATTTTATAACTAAACCAATAGTTCAAGAAAAGCTTAAAGAAATGGTTAGAAAATGGTTATCCTAAGAATGAATCGATAAATTTTGATGTGTTAAGCTATAAAAAGAAGAATGAAAGCCTTTTATAGATTATTATATTTTCTGTCTATCTTGTCTACAGGTATCCTGTCGGGTATTACCCTAGCCGGAGCATTTGTTGGTGATTTTTCACCAGCTACAAGTCGTTTGATGCCTTTCATTGGCATAGCGTTACCACTTCTGTTGTTAGCGAATGCTACATCTGCTATATATTGGATCATACGCCGAAGGTGTTGGCTGATTCTCCCACTTATAGCTCTATTGGGCAATTGGAATTATTTGAGTAGTGTAGTCAAATTTCCTCCTTTTAGCACAGCTTCACAGCCTAAAGAAGGGATTCATCCTAGAACTCCAGGTATTATCACTGTAGCAACTTACAACGTTAATCGCTTTAATAATGAGCATACAGGATTTTCTTGTAAAGAGATTGCAGACTACATGAAGCACTTAAACGTTGATATAATCTGCTTTCAAGAGTTTGGCATCAATAATGAATTCGGCATAGATAGTCTCTCCAATGCTTTCGCAGAATGGCCATATAGTTTCATTCCTGCATCTCCAGCAGGCAAATCTCTTTTACAATTAGCGGTATATAGCAGATATCCAATCCAAGAGCAACAGCTCATTACATACGCTAATTCTAATAATTGTAGTTTGTGGTGCGACATCACTATTAATAGCAAGACGATAAGACTCTTCAATAATCATTTGCAAACTACAGAGGTCACGCGCAATAAACGCAAGTTAGAAAAAGAATTCCAAGCGGATAATTCTGACCAAGCCGAACTTGCTGCTGTTACACTTGTTGAAAAGCTTCACGACAATTTCAAAAAGCGAGCCTCACAAGCTGAGCAAATCCATCAATACATAAACAATAGTCCCTATCCTATTTTAGCGTGTGGAGACTTTAATTCAATACCCTCTTCATATGTATACCACACTATCAAAGGGAGCAAACTCCAAGATGGATTCAATACTTCTGGGCATGGGTATATGTATACTTTCCGCTACTTCAAACATTTACTTCGAATAGATTACATTCTGCATTCACCAGAGCTAAAAGGGTTAGATTATTATTCTCCTCAACTTCCTTATAGTGATCATAATCCGGTAGTAATGAAGCTCGCCATCTAAAACAGCAGATACGGATTCGACCTCAATAGATGTTGGAGAAAAGAGAAGAACTAGAAGATTTTAGTATAAAAAATTCCTCCTGTTATTCTAGTGATAACAGGAGGAATATTTTTATACTAAGGTGTCAATCACTTACTCACCTACGTAAATATTATCAATCTGAACTGTTGAAGTCAACTCTTGTCCTTTATCACCAACATAACGGAAAGCTAAATACACTTTTTGTCCAGCGTAATCCGCCATATTAAATGAGCCAACATTTACTGATTCACCATATTTACCAACAGACTGAGGCAAATTGAAGTTCTCTGTAATATTCTTCCAAGTACCTTCTGTATCAGCACTAACATCTTCAGTCTTTCCTGAGAATGAAGTAGAAACGTATACTTCCAATGCATCATGTGTCCAATAACCTGAAGTCATGTCGAAAGTAAGTATGTAGTTACTCTTGATATCCAAAGCAGGAGTGATTAACCAAGAATCAACAGGTCCGTCAGTAATACCGTATGCAGTACATTCTGTATAGTTGTTATTCTTGTATGATTTATCATACCAACCTTGTTTTCCTTGTCCCAAAGCCACATTTAACCATCCTTCAAGCATTGTCAAATCTTTAGCAGTGATCTGACGACCATCTTCATCGAAGGTTTCGCTCAAAGCAGCTTTAGGAACAGTACGTTTGTAAACCCAAGCAGAACCATCGAATTCATACTCATCGGTCATTTCAATTACATTTGATGTAGCTACCCACTCAGAAGCAGATTTCTGCAATTCTATTGCCATAAATTTATCCTCAGCAGTCTTAAATCCTACAGCTTTAACATTGCCAGATTGTGCATACGGATAAATCTTATTTAAATAAACAGAGAGGTATAGAGGAGCAGAAGCAGCAGCTAGCTTAGTAACTTCCATCGTATCGTAATCCTTAGGTTGTAAAAGCAAGATATCTGTATAAGCTTCCCATTTATCTCCATCAGCATTATAACGATAGAAAGCTGAAGCAGGAGTAGAAGGAGCAATCTTAAGGTCGCCATACTGAACAGCTACATTATCAATACGAATTGTAGACGTTTGACTCATTCCTGGTGTGTTGTCTCCATCATAAATGAATGCTAAATAAACTTTCTTTCCTGCATACGCAGCCATTGAGAAAGAACCTGTAGCAACCATATCTCCACTACCAGCAGAGGCAGTCGGTATAGTGAAATTAGAGCTGATATCTGTCCATGTAGCTGCTTCCACATCCGATTTGGTAAATCCAGCTAAGTTTTCAGACAAACAAACTTTTAAACGCCCACCTTCTTCACGATAATAAGCATACAATGCATCAAATGTCAAATTGAATCTGGCATCAGATACATCGATTTTTTGTGCACTAATCAAATAAGTGGAAACAGGACCAACTGCACCATTATTATTAGCAGTAACCTGCAAATAGTGATTACCACTATAACTTGTAATTCTCCAATTGTTTGTATTAGCACTTTCCGGAGTCATGACAACTGTTTTCCATTTATCCAAATTATTAGGCTCTAGATCATCAGAGAAAGCCGTTTCACCCTCAAAAGATCCATCACTTTCAGCTTGGTTATAGTTCACAACAGCAATTTGCTTATCAACAGGAGCTTCAAAATGATTTTTCAAGAATCCCGGAACAAATTGAGTTGCTTTTTTCCCTGGAGAAAAATACGTAAACGGAAGATCCTCTCCCCACACTGCTTTATAATCATCTGCAGTTACCGTGTATGAAGTAGCAGTAGAAACAGCAGCTACATATTCTGGAATTGTAGGTGTGTATTTATAAGTCACCATTGCAGATGATCCTTTATCGCATGTGTAGTATTTCTGCAATAACCATTCAGGCAAGGTATTTAAAGCTGGATTATCTGCAGTGAACGGTGCACCCAGATAAGTATCTGTATACTTTGCCACATGGGCTAGTGAAGCATCTACTTTTTCATCCAATCCCGGAAAATATGGCTCATGGTCACAAGATGTCCATAGCGTTACTCCGGTAATAAACATACTAGCGTATAATATATTTCTTTTCATATGTTACTATCCTCTTAAAATTCAACTATTAAAATCTAACTTTCAATCCTGTACTCCAAGTACGTCCAAATCCATAGAATACAGCAGCATCTTCCCAACCATGTCCGCCTGTTCTTGCACCATTATCCAAAGCTCTCATCACGTAGTTTTCATTGAACAAGTTGAAGCAGTTTGCAGTCCATGAAGCATCAAGGTTTGCAATCTTGAATTTATAGCTGATATTTGCGTCGAACACATAAGATGACGGCAAACGCCAAGGCTGAACAAGCTGAACAACCGGATTATCCTTAGTTGCTTTAGTCGCTTGAGATGCGATATCATAATCTGCGTAATTACGTCCATTGAAGTTACCACTCATTCCAATTTTAAGTCCTTTCATCACTTGGTATGAAACGCCTAAAGCTGCTGTCGTTTGAGCTGAGTTAGCCACTTTAATATCCTTCATATTCATAGAATAAGTAGCATGTTCAGGTGAACCAACAGGAACTACATTATTATTATAATCTAGAGCTTGTCCGTTACGGTCGTAAACACGGCCAGTAGCGCCATCTTTAGCCCAAGTCCAGTCACCCAAAGAGAACATACCAGTTACGGTTACGTCATGTATCGGACGATAGGTGAATTCAAGTTCTACACCTTGGTGCAAAGCATTAACGCCGTTCAGAATCAAATAAGGGCTTTCCTGTGCACTAGTCAGAGTTTTCTGGATAGAACGGTCATTCCATTCTGTTCGATAGAAGTTCAATTTCACATTCAACATAGAAGATACATAGCCGTAACCCAATTCATAAGAAAGCACTTTTTCATTACGAGAATCTGGATTAACCACGTTACTGCTCTGTGAGTTCAGGAATATACCACCTGAAAAGAACGGAGTACGTGAGAAATAGCCAACATTGGCAAATACATTATGGTGTTCAGTAATATTATAGTTTGCACCACCTTTTACACCAAAACCGACCTTTCTCTCTACGCCCGATTTCTCATCATTAACATAGAAATGACCATAACGTTGATTCGTTGCAATATTTGCATTACCTGAAACAACAGCTGATAGTTTATCATTAGAAGCACCATAAAGTGCAGAGTAGCCTGAACCAACACCACGGTAGCCATAACCACTACCAATAGAAAGATAAAGAGAAGAAGACAAGCTAGATTTGTAGTCAATAGCCCAAATATGATTTAAAGAAATCTGCGGCTTATGATAGAAGTTATAGTTAGTACCGTGATATTCTCTACCTTGATCATCAAAACCATAAGTAGCATTATAACGATAACCAGCACCGATACCAACGTCTTTTTGTTTCTGCCATTCAACGATAGTCAGTTTATCGTAACGTTTGTAATGGCTTTGAGGAGCACCTGTAGCCACCAAAGAAAGAGAATGATTTTCACCAATTCTTTTAGCGATATTTACGTACCAAGAATAAGATTCGCCTTGAGTACCATAAATGTAACCATCACCCCATTTTTTAGAACCTAGAACAGTAAAGGCCCAACCTTTCTTAGACATACCCGAAGATACACTGAAAAGAATCTTATTTTCTCCGCTATTTCCCATATTATAAGAAAGAGCTCCACCCGCTTTCGTTTCCAAAGCGCTAGTCAAAACGTTGATAGAACCACCAACAGAAGGAGAAGACAATTTTGAAGCACGGATACCCCTTTGAACCTGAATAGAGCGAGAAACGTCAGATAGACCGGCCCAGTTAGACCAATAGATACCACCCCACTCCATATCATTCATTGGAACACCGTTAATCATCACTGCCGTGTTAGCAGAACCGAAGCCACGTACTGTAACTTCAGAGTCACCGTAACCACCACCTTCTTTAGAAGTAAACACACTAGGAGTAGATTTCAGAATTTCTGTGAACTCTTGATTACCTAGTTTTTCTTCAATAAATGTTGGTTCAATGGTAGACACTGCGATTGGCGTCTTTCTGGCAACAGCAACAGAAGAAGTAATAGTCACGTCTTTCAACATAACAGCATCAGGTTCCATACGAATAACTCCCAGATTAACTGTTCCTTTCTGAGTAATTTTTTTGGTAACCTCTTTATATCCCAAATACTTAAAAACCAAAGTCGCATTTTCTCCGACTTTCTGAACGAAATACCCGTTAACATCCGTTACACTACCCTGGGAAGTGCCATCTACAGTTACAGCTGCACCAATTAATGGTTCACCGCTTTCTGTATCTACAACTTGCCCTTTTACTGTTGACTGGGCAAAAGCAGCGGTCACAGAGCCGACCATTAGCATTGGCACCAGTAAGAAATGAATTAAATGTTCTCTCATAAAATCCTGTTTATCAGTTAGTACTTATTGTTTGTTATTGAAACCATTGACAAAAGATAATTAACATATTTTAAACCCATATTACAATTTTATCACATTTTCTAAGAGAGATATACATTTTATTGCTTTAAAAAACAAAATAGGCCCTGTAGTGACCTACAGAGCCTATTTTTAACTATTCGTTATACTTTCAATTTGACAGCATAAACCCAAATTATTCAGTAAAATTAATCAGTCATCAATTTCCGGTAACGAACACGCTTTGGTTCTTCGTTACCCAAACGCTTCATTTTGTTCTCCTCATATTCAGAATACGACCCTTCAAAATAGAAGACATTTGAGTCCCCTTCGAAAGCCAAGATATGAGTACAGATACGGTCGAGGAACCATCGGTCGTGGGAAATAACCACAGCACAACCGGCAAAGTCCTCCAAACCTTCTTCCAAAGCACGGAGGGTATTCACGTCAATATCATTCGTGGGCTCATCGAGCAACAACACATTGCCCTCTTCTTTCAAAGCCATTGCTAGATGCAAACGATTTCTCTCACCTCCCGAAAGCATACCACAGAGTTTTTCCTGATCACCACCGGCAAAATTAAAACGAGAAAGATAAGCTCTAGCATTGACATCACGTCCACCCATACGAATTAAATCATTGCCCCCAGAGATCACCTGATAGACACTTTTGCTTGCATCAATATCTTTGTGTTGCTGGTCAACGTAGGACACCTTAACCGTTTCACCCACTTCAAACTCACCTTTATCTACCGAATCCAGTCCCATAATCAAACGGAAAAGCGTTGTTTTACCAGCACCATTAGGACCAATCACACCTACAATACCGTTGGGCGGAAGCATAAAGTTTAAATCGTCAAATAAAAGCTTATCACCATAAGCCTTCGCAACATGCTTGGCTTCAATAACGTTATTCCCCAAACGTGGACCATTCGGAATAAAGATTTCCAGTTTTTCTTCTTTTTCTTTCAGATCCTCATTCAGCAACTTATCATACGAATTAAGACGCGCCTTACCCTTAGCCTGACGAGCTTTAGGAGCCATGCGAACCCATTCCAACTCACGTTCAAGCGTTTTTCTACGTTTGCTGGCTGTCTTCTCCTCCATTTCCATGCGCTTGGTCTTTTGATCCAACCATGAAGAGTAATTGCCTTTCCATGGAATACCTTCACCACGATCAAGTTCAAGAATCCATCCGGCAACATGATCAAGGAAGTAACGGTCGTGGGTAACAGCGATTACAGTTCCCTCATATTGCTGCAAATGTTGTTCCAGCCAGTCGATAGATTCAGCATCCAAATGGTTGGTTGGCTCATCCAGCAAAAGAATATCCGGTTTCTGCAATAGCAAACGGCATAGTGCAACACGGCGACGTTCACCTCCTGAAAGATTAACAACAGGCTGATCTTCGGGAGGACAACGCAAAGCATCCATAGCACGCTCCAACATACTATCCAGATTCCAAGCATCAGTAGCATCAATGATATCTTGCAATTCTCCTTGACGAGTGAAAAGAACGTCCATCTTGTCCTGATCCTCATAATATTCGGGCAATCCGAATTTCTGATTGATCTCTTCATATTCCGTCAACGCATCGACAATGGGCTGTACGCCTTCCATCACTACCTCTTTCACCGTTTTAGAATTATCAAGATAAGGTTCCTGAGCCAGATAGCCCACAGAATATCCCGGGGAAAAGACCACTTCTCCCTGATAAGATTTCTCCAATCCTGCAATAATCTTCAATAAAGTAGATTTACCGGAACCATTGAGACCAATGATACCTATTTTTGCTCCATAAAAGAACGATAGATAAATGTCTTTCAGCACATTCTTATTCGGTTGGAAAGCTTTGCTCACTCCCACCATTGAGAAGATAATTTTTTTATCGTCAGCCATATATTTACTAATGTATATTGTTGATAATGGCACAAAGATAAGAAAAATGTTCGAAAAGTTTTGGAGTTATAAAAAAATGTTCTACCTTTGCACCCGCAATTCGAAAGAAAGCACAGAGGATTGATTCGCTAGCTCAGCAGGTAGAGCACAACACTTTTAATGTTGGGGTCCTGGGTTCGAGCCCCAGGCGGATCACTTGGAAAAAGGAGTTCATTTGAACTCCTTTTTCATTATCTATCAAACGGCTACTAATACTCAATTAGTTAAGTTCTTTTCTGAGCGAAAACATAGTCGTAACACCATTAAAAAAAACGGAAAGAAGCGACACAAGTGGACATCAAAAGTCCCTTTTAGACAGGTTTTGTGTTACCTGTACTGTGTTACCATTTCCACAATTGTGTTACTAATATGGAAAAGAAAGTACGATTACTCTTCAATCGGAAGAGAAGAGCTACAGAAACCGCTGTAGATGCCATTGAGATTGTAGTTACCTTGCAACGAGAACGCTGCTACTTCTATACAGGAATTAGCGTAGCCATTAACCAATGGGAAGATGGAAAGGTAGTAAACCATCCCGAAGCAAGCCTATTCAATCACCAAATTTCAGAGAAGTTTACCGAGCTATCTCATATCTTAATTGCCATGAAGGTCAATAAAGATGAACTGACCATTGCTCAATTCAAAACCTATATCGGTGCCGAAGGAGGCAACCGCCGTAACTTTATGGCATGGCTGCGTGAACGTATCGAAAACAAAAGTTTGGGCGAAGGTACACGAGCAGGGCACCGAACCACCTATCATGCGTTAGAACGTTTTGGCAAGTTCAAGACCTTTGATGATGTTACCCTGCAACATATCAATCAATTCGACCTCTTTATACGAGAAGAAAAGACCTATACTGCTACAGGTAATCCCATCACCCGAAGCGATGCAGCTATTCACAACTACCACAAGCGTTTCAAACCCTATGTAACCGAAGCATTCAATATCGGTTTGATTAAGGAGAATCCTTACACACGCTTCAAAGATAAACGAGGCGAGAAGAACGAGCGTCCTCACTTAACCAAAGCGCAAGTGGAACAGCTTGTAGGGATGAGAGAGACCAGCAAGAATGAGCAGCTGAACAAGTATATTGATTTCTTCCTCTTTCAAACCTTTACGGGAATGGCTTATATTGATGCCAAAACGTTTGACTACAAACAGCACGTGGTTGCTATAGAGGGCAAAGACTATATTGATGGCAGACGAATAAAAACCGACAACGTTTTTATTGCCCCTATCCTCCCTATTACGCAAAAGATATTGGAACGGAATAACTTTGAAATGAAGATACCCTCTAACCAAAAGTACAATCAATTTCTAAAAGGTATAGGTTTAGCCTTGGGATGCAGTTTTCCATTAACCACTCACATTGCCCGACACACTTTTGCTTGCACAGTTATGTTGGGGCAAGGAATACCGAAAGAGGTATTACAAGTAATGATGGGGCACTCTTCTATCAAGACTACCGAAATATATGCAAAGATGCCTATGACCTTTGTTTCTCAAAAACTAGATAGGCAGGTGTTCAATATCTGGAAGTAAATCATATCTTAATGGTTAAAGCCACATCTATCACAACAACGTGAAGATGTGGCTTTACTATTTTATGCATCAGCGCAAGGCTTGCCGTTCTGTTCAGTAGATATACGAAAGGGGTAGCCTAATACCCGTTGCTGGCAGAGCCACAACAGAGAGCACCCACCACAAATCAGCAAGCTTTATTCAGTAGAGGGCAAAAAAGAAAGATAGGGAAAGGAGATTCTGCTGGTGAATCTTCTCTTTCCCTACCTTCTGTTTGGTTGTTGTTTTGATTGGTAATTCTCGGCTCTTACGCTTCTAACGGATATAAAATAGGAGTAGATATTAAGTAATTGCTTAGGTTAGATTTGATGAAATAGACAGAGAACAAGCGTGAATGCGTGAGGTAGAACAATTAGAAAGGTAGTTCATTCTCTATAAATTGTTCTCTATTCCCTACCATTAAATCTATAGCTTGTGATACATTCTCGTTATCATCAGCAGACACTACAACTCTTTCATAAAAGACACGGCAACGGCCATCAAGCAGATGCGTTACGGGCAGCCTTCTCCAATCGCTCATATTGGCAATCAATTTAGAGGCCCGTTGGCTGGTTCGTATATATTGTGGATTGCTAAGCTCAATTCCCATATACTCCGTTACGAATTCATAGATGGTGGTTTGTGCAAAATAGGCATCATCACTTTCAGAAATAAGATGTTCGGCATACCAACGTTGTTTGGCTGCTGCTGACAGAGCGTACCAACAACGACGCTCCATAGCATTCAGCTTCGTCCAATTACACGGACGCTTCGTAGATAGATATTGACGCAGCTCACTTTCTATGGGATCCTCTAAGTTATGTACCTTCTGCACCTCTTCCATTTCTATGGTAATATCCTTAATCCACTCATACACCTCCACTAACTTGTTCTTGTAATAATGAACAGCTTCTGCCCAAAGCATATCTCTATTTTGGCTTAGCAGATTGTTGCGTTGCTGCACATCTTTACGAGTGGCCCTACTTACAATTGGCCAAAATCGTCTATTGCCCGTTGTATCAGACAAGCACAGATTCTCATTTGTGGTACCAATGAATAGGCACTGTCTTGGAACAGTTATATTATTTCTTCCATAAGGTGGTCTGTAGGTATCAGCAGGACTTGATACAAACTTCTTTACTGCGCTCGACTCCTTCTTAGAGAAAGAGTCCATTTCAGCTATTTCTACTATCCAAGCACCATGCAAAGCCATATAGCCATCTTTAGCACCCACATCTATTTCTGAATCATTAAGCCACTCTCCAGCAAGTATTCTTGGCAATGAACTTTTACCGCTACCTTGTTCACCTATGAGAATAGGCATAAACTGACAGTCGCAACCAGGCTCATAGATACGTTGTACCGCTTTTACCATCATACATACCGACACCTTTCTGTTTAACTCGGTATCATCAGTAACTAGAGATTCTTTCAGCATACTTGGAAGTCTTTCCTCTCCATCCCATTTAAGCGATTCCAAATAGTACTTTACGGGATGGAATTCATGTGCATGTGCAACGATGAGCAATGCATCAAGTATTTTATCTCGTTGAAACCCAGCCTTACGATAGATTTCGAGGTAACACCTTAATTCTGCGGTATCATAATCCGTCCAATTACCACTAATACCCCAAGGCAACCCGAACTTCTGAATAGTCTCAGTGAAACAGTTGTACCGAATCTTTCCACTCAATTGAGTATCATTTTGTAGGATGGTGCATATATTACTTTCTGAACCATCTACAATGACCTTGTCATTCTTTAGCGTTTTGCTTAGCTTATCTCGCCAATTGTTGTATTTCAAACTCTCCATTGGGTTACTCATTGACTATGCTGGTTACTATTTCTACCCAATAATGCTGCATCCACCTCTATTTTACTAAAATAGAGATGCTTTGCATTGCGATGATAAGGGAGTTGTTTGCGCTGACAACGTTTTCTTACAGCGGCAATTGAGAGGCCAAGATATTTAGCTACCTGTTCTACGTTCATTACTATATCTGCGTGTTGTGATATTCTCTGTACTACTTCGTCTACAACTTTTATGTAGGTTTCTTTTTTCATATTTACGTGTTTGTGTTAATACTAAGGTTCTTGTGGTGGCGCCAACCATTTGAACACGACGCAAATGTACAGGGGGATACAGTAGAGGAAAGAATAGAACTCTTATTAGGGCTTGATATTTAACGGGATTTTAGAGAAATAGGATAATCAAACTCAAAAATCATACTCAAGGTAGACTCTTAAGTATAAAATGCAGACATGAATCTGAATAAAAACAGAGTGATATTCTCGTCGATTGCATTCTTTTTGTTACTTTTGTAGGAAGCAGATTTTTAACCATTTATTAGTCTAATCAATAAAATAAAGCAGTATGATGACGGATTTAGAACAACAATACTTAAATCTTGCTGTAATAGAGCAGAAAAAGTACAAAGAAATCAGTGAGATTCTTGGGATTAGTATGAGCGAGGTATCAAAGTATTGGGAGCAGCTGAAAACTCAAAGAGAACAACTCTCAACGATAAGAAAGATATGGAAATCCAAGTATGATAATCCTAAAACAACTGAAACCTTTTGGGAGTTTAAAGAATGGTTCGATACTGTCGAAAAAAAATGTTTTTACTGTGGCATCACGGAAAATCAAATAGATGAATTGTTTGTAAAAGACAATAAGCTCACTAAACGTAATCGTGGAAGAAAACTGGAAATAGAACGATTATCTCCCAATGAGCCATACTCAAAAACGGATAATCTTGTATTATCATGCTATTGGTGTAATAACGCAAAAACTGATACCTTCACAGCAGAAGAGTTTAAGGAAGTAGGAACAGTAATCGGAAAGATTTGGAATAAGAGGTTATCAGAATAACCGCAAAACAATGAGAGCTAAGAATATAGTCTGTTAATGATTTAATACGTTATAATAATGCTACGATTTATAAAAATGGCCCTAGTAATTTCAATTAGTGTTTTACTCTTTTCATGCAATTCAAAGCCGAATATCGAAGGCGATTTCATTAAGGTAAAAGAAAACGAACGAGGAACTGCCCTAAATGTATTTAATAAGGGATTAGTGGATAAGATGAGTTTCGGAGAGAAAATCTGTCGATTTTCTTATTTTGGGATTACAATGAGTGGGGAATACACCATAGATAAAAATTATGTCTATATAAACGTAGGTGGTGAGTTAGGTACATTATCTATGGAAATAATTGACGAACAGACTTTAGAAGGAGAAGGATGGGCTTCTGGAACTTTTAAAAAGAAATAAACCTTCAAGAAGATATTATAAGGTCTTGGTATTTAAATTCTCCACCTTGGATTCTAGCTTTAAATGAAACTAAAAAACCATATAAACAAATAATATGATTTGCGATAAAGACACCAATTTAGTATATCTATCTCCTTGGCTAAAAGACAGTTTTCCTGATTTCTTTAAAAGGTTTACTACTTTATTAGACGAACATGCTATTTCATATATATTGTTACCCGAAACAAATGATTTATGGTGTAGAGACTACATGCCTATTCAGATTGAGGATAATTCTTTCATTCAGTATCAGTATATGCCTGATTACCTTCTGAAAAAAGAAACAGATACAAAGTATATAACAGTTCCACAAAAGGTTTGCGATGCTTTAGGCTATAAGTACATAACTACAGATATAGTACTTGATGGTGGTAATATTGTAAAGGCAGGCAATTGTGTTATCATGACTAACAAAATATTCTCCGAAAATCCCGAGTATAATCCAAAGGAACTAGTTTCAGAGCTTGAAGCATTATTCAAAGCTGAAATCGTATTGCTTCCATGGGATAGAGAAGAGGAATATGGACATAGTGATGGTATAGTAAAGTATATTGATAATGATACTATATTGATGACTAACTACTACGATTATGATAAAGAAATAGCCGAAGAGACTGAATGTCGTTTGCGTGAAAAGTTCAACATAGTGAAACTACAGTATGACGTAGCAAAACCCGACAAAAGAAATTGGTGCTATATCAATTATTTGGAAGTTGGCGATACCATAATATTACCTGCACTACAAATAGAAGAAGATATCCAAGCTTTTAAGCAAATAAAGACGTTGTTTCCAACGAAGAAGATTCTACAAATAGAAGCATCTGAAGTTGTAGCTAAGGGAGGAGCACTTAATTGTATTACTTGGGGTTGCAGAAACTATAAAAGTACGTTGGGGGCAAACAAGAAACGATTCACCAAATTATTGAATCGTTTCAATTCCGAAGACGAAATAAATTGTTTGCACGGAAAGAATCCTAGCCTTCCTTATTCCGAAGAAGAGATTCTTTTTATGGCAAAACAAGACCTTTGTAGGTTTGCAAATAAATTCCCTGGAATTGCAGAGTATTACATGAAATGCTTGGATGATTGAAATGTAAGTACCTCTAATCTCAATTAACAAGTTATTGATACAGCACTTTATTGATTAGAAGAAAACAATTCCCTATCTTTGCCAAGTGAACCCACAAGGGCACTCACTAGAGATAAATAACATGTGTTACCAAACTGTGTTACCAACTCAAAACGAACTTTGAAACTGAATTAGGAACTACTTGATACTAAAAGAGTAACGCAGGTATAAGCCTTGAAATAACGGGCTAAAAATAGATACCAGGCGGATCACAAAAAGTAAAAAGAAAATGTCTAAAAAGGCTTCCTAATAATTTTAGGTAGCCTTTTTTTATACAGATCTACCACTCTTTATTAGCAAGCATTAATTCACCCCAGTTACCTGGTCAGTCGACTGCATGATCCTATCACGTTCAATATCCACTTTCTGCCCCGAACCAAAAGAATACGAGAGTCTGATACCAAACGAACGAGCTGTGATGAAATTGGTTTGTTTGATGCGCAAAGTGGGCTGACTTGTATTTTCAATACTCTTATGATATTTGCTGAAAGGAGAATTGACCATCATCGAAACATTCAATCGTCCTTTTAGGAAACTCTTGCTGGCATTGAAAGAATACATGATTAGTGTATTTTTATCTGTCCAGGGGTTAGGCAAACCATTATAAAATCCCCCATTGATTCCCAAGCGATAATGCTTAGGCAATAAGAGATTGCATTCAGGAGAGAGATTGTAATACCAATCCTTCTGATTCAAGCCTATCCCATCAGCTGACAAATAACGAATCCCTGCATTCCCATTTACAGATAACATCAACCATTTTGTAGCATTCCATTTTGTATTCAGAATCAGACCAATCTGATTTCCCACGCCCATATTGCCATAAGTCGACACTACCTTATTATTCCCATTAAGGTAGTTATAATTATGAATCATGTCCTGAACATTTAAATAAGACAAGCCCGAGAAAACAGAAAGGTTGTGCACCCCATTAAAAATCCAATAAAGAGAAAGATCGTGCGTATATTGCGGTTTCAGATCCGGATTACCTTGACTCCTCGAAGCATCATTTGCAACGTTGACAAATGGATTAAGCATCTGCACCGTTGGACGCGTGAGGCTCGTGGCATAATTAAAGTACAACGCATGCTTACTATTGAGCATCCAATAGATAGACGCCGAAGGCATAACATAAAGATGCTTGTTGCTGAAATCATTCTCGGGAGTTAGTGGCAACCCCATCCTGAAATAATCATGATTCAGTCGAACCCCACCTTCAATCATCGCATGCCCAATGCTAGTTGAATACGTCACGTTTCCCTCCGCAATATTATTATGGTAGTCCATAGACGAACGTTGCTCCTCATCTAGCAGATACACAGAACGAGTATCCCCCAGCCGATACATCTCTTTTAGCGAAACTCTAATAGCCTGCTTAGGGTGAACCTGCCATAAATAAGACAACAACGCCGAGTGCTCACGCATACCTCCATCCGTGTTTTGATAACTATCGATTGCCTCCGCATTCTCCGAAAAGCGATGTTGGCTAAAATGCCGCGTGTCGGGATTATAAGTGAAGTGGTAGCCAAGCGTAAACCTTTCCTTACTTTTGTCCGTGGCAAAATAATTGCGATATACCACATTGGCTTCAGCAGAGCCAGACGTGTATTTGCTACTATTATCAATAGATGACTGGTCAGAGGCAAAACCATCCGAAACACTCCACTCTTTGGATACGATATCCGTTTTATTAATATTTCCATGTGCATCCGCATAAAGCGTATTCAGACTATCAATCTGTCATTTGAACATAGCTCGTAGCGTATGCGTGTGCCAGTTACCATTCCCACGAATATGCGCCTCCCACTCTTTAGATGGATTACCTTCCGTTGCTGGCAAAGAATAAGCAAGAGTGGCAGGCTGATTCCGTTGTCCGTTCAGTCCGTAGTCGTAGGTAAGCGATGCATCTACATTTCCTTTCTTTATCATTCCAAGCAACGAGCCATTGGCAGCCGGTTGAGTATTTCCTCCCCCACCGATGTTCATCACATAGCCATCCGTCAAATCCTTCTTCAGTACAATATTTATGATGTATTGGTTTGCTGTAGGCCCCATCTTGTTTGTGGGATGCGTGATCACTTCTACTTTTGAAATAGAAGATGCCGGTAGACTTTCCAAGAAAGCCTTTGGCGATGTTTGAGCCATTTCGTAAGGGCGGCCATTGAGGTAAAGGCTATACGAAGATGAGCCTTGCACGGTAATCTGTCCGTTCATATCCACATTTACGAGAGGGACGTAACTCAATGACTGCAATGTGTTTTCGCTCTGCGCTCTTTCGTTTTCCGACATTCGATAACTCAAACCTCCATCCGTAAGTGAAGTCAATCGTTCATGCCCTACCACAGTAATTCCTTCAAGTTCTACCGCATGATAAGGTAGAGAAAGGGTGATGACATGATCAGTAGGAAATGAATCTAAACAAATACTATCCGATGTTACTCCCCAGATCTGCGCTTTAACTTTCAGGGGAAACTGACGTGGCGTAAAAGAAAACGCCCCTTCTTCGTTAGAGAAACAGCGATCTGTTGTATCAGCATACGCTATAATAACAGAAGCGTATGGCACAATTTCTTGAGAAGTAGTATCTCTGATTACACCTGTTATGTTTTGAGCCTGAACGGTTAGGCCAATGCACATGAGAAGCAAAAATAACATTTTATTCATCATAGGATTTATTCTATCTATCCACTTCCGTAATATAGCAACAAGGACACAGTCAAAGAACGATACAAATATATGATTATTTCTTTCATACACCCAATTAATTGTTTATTTTTAATACTAGGTTTAAATAATATATATTTAATGACATATTGATAGAATAATACTCAAATTCAGGCATTTGATATGTCTATTATTGGCAACTGAAACCCATTATACAAACAAAAAATGCTATCGCTTTGCATTTCGATGCTATCAGTAAAACTTTGAAAGTTCTTATTCTCTCTCAATTAGAAGCCAGCCAGGAAAAACAAACAGCCGTACTTAAAAAGTTGTGTGCTTCCCTTTAATTCGAACTGTTTTCAATCATACAAATCTTACCCCTCCATTATTTTCTAAACTTCTTTATTGTCATTCAAAGATTAGCCATTATATTTACCAAAATATCTTTAGCGAATAAAACAGGAATCAGATGAAAGAAAGCCGAATTGTATATCCGTCTCCATTATTATCCCCATATATTAAATATTATTGGGTGCTAAAAACCGATGAAATAGAACCTATAACTGTGCAGACCATTCCTTCCGGCTGCGCGCATCTTGTCTTTCACCGAGGTGATAATTTAACTATTAAATCTAAAGGTCTACAACCCAAAAACTTTATTAGGGGACAATTCTCTACCTATGGAAGCTTAATATCCAAAGGAAACATTGATATGATTGCCATTATTTTGAATCCATTAGGCCTGGAGCCGTTTATACATTGCTCTATGCGTGAATTGCATAATCACTATATTAGTATAGAAGATTTGGAAGATATAGAATTAAACAACCTAAAACAGCATATTTTAAGTGAAGAAGATACCGAAACCTGCATTCAGTTAATTGAAACCCTTTTCATGAAACGGTTGATTGATGTTGATGGCAAACATAAAAGAATACAGCACAGCATTTGCCAAATAATCAATAATCCAGAAATAAAAGTGAATACACTTGCTGAAAGTGCTTGTTTGGGATATAGGCAATTCAAGCGAGTATTTACCAACTATGTAGGAATGAGCCCTAAAGAATATTATCGGGTAGTTCGTTTTCAGCGGGCACTGTATTTGTTGCAGAATCATCCGGGGATGGAATTCGTAGACTTGGCTTATTCGTGTGGCTTTTACGATCCTTCGCACTTGGTGAAAGATTTTAAAGAGTTTACAGGCTGTTCGCCTACTCAATATCTATCTTCCCATTCTCCATATTCTACATTCTTCTCCGTAGATTGTAGGCTGAATGTTATTAAATCGCATAGTCGTACGTAGCCCTCTTTGTGATAAAGTCAGTTTTTTACAAGTGAATGATAGGCAAAGAACTTACTTTTGCAAAAGTATTTAAAATTAGAAAGTCATGCAAGAAAGTAATTTTATCCACGTAACCGATGGCATTGCACAGGTCATTGAAACAGAAGAGAAATTGTTAAATAGTTTGCCCGTAGAGGTTATCACACAAAGGCGAAATACGCAGAACCGCACCATCAAGCAAATACTCGGTCACTTGATTGATTCGGCATCCAATAATCATCAACGTATGGTTCGATTGCAATATAGCAAAGACCTACTTTTCTTCCCCGACTATCGTCAAGATAACGATTTGTGGATAGCTCTACAAGATTATCAAAATGCCAACTGGGTTCACTTAATTCAGCTTTGGAAGTTCTACAATCTGCACATCATTCAGGTGATTCATTCGGTAGACAAAACAAAACTGGATAATTATTGGTGTGATTTTGAAGGAACAAAAGTCACGCTACAAGAAATGATAGAAGGATATTTGGAACATTTGCACCTGCACATGAAAGAAATTCACGAATTAATAGGTTAAATTTCTTAATTTCATATCGTGCTATTTTGCAGTTGAGCATGAATTAATCCAAAATAAGACTTATGATCAGACATGCATTGATTAATGAAAAGAGAAAGACATACGAATGGATGTGTTTATCTGACACCGCTGCCGCTCACATGGGTGGTAAATATTTCTCTGAGAATCCAATTCCAACTTGGGATGAGTTTCAAGCAAGCTTTGAAGATTTTTACTACATGGAAAATGATAGAGCATCCGGTTCGGTAATGATTATATCTAATCAAAATAAAGAAGTCGGTTGTACTTGCTATGCTTGTTTTCACCTACATAAACAGATGGTAAGCATATTAACTACAAATTATTTCTGCAGATATGCCACTGTAAACTGATTTGAAAAATAACTTCAACAAAGGGATTTGCCGATTGCTACTTGCAAATGAGCATCCTCTAAAACACTCAGAATTTAATCAGGATTCAGTTTTGGTTTAACAATACATCTCAAGAGTTCAATATACTATCATATAAGATAGAAGCTTGCTGTAGAGTTATAGTTCCATAATTGGTTTCAAAGTATTTGTCGAATGTTTCATCCGCTATCCTATGCAAATAAAATAATCCTTCAATATTAGCTTTCTGTTTGAACATATCAACTACCTTGTCTCTCATTTCTTCAGATTCATTCGCTACAACTTTAAGCACATATATTACCGAATCAATAACTGTATGCATTGAGAACTTAGGAATTGTAATCGAAGTTGCTATATCAAAATAAGCACTCAAACCCTCAATGTAATCGCTATTATATTTATGTAAAGATGGGAAATGATCTTTATAGACCCATTCTTCATGCGACCTAATATACTCCAATCCCCAGTCTAAAGCCTTACTACTACCAAGATTCAGTAATATACGTAGAGCCTTTTCTTTTAAACTATCGTCATAAGTTGGATAATTGGTTTCTATTATTTCACAAATATTAACTCTTTCTTTATTGACAACATTAGATTTATCTTCTGGGAATAATATATGTTCATAATAATATATTTTTTCACTTTCGTTTAAATCATCAAGCATACAATTGACTATTTGTATGCCTTCTCGTCCAAGTTCTGTTATACAAATAGCAATATTTAGTCTGTAAGAATACTCGACACTTTTGTTTAATAGCTGTTTGAAATATTTATATAGAGGCTTTTTTCTATACGACACTATATGCTCTGTTATTGATTGATAAAACCGATATTGATTATGTTTTTCTGATGTAATCCACTCTTCTATATGTTGATCTAAAAGTTGCAAGTCTGAGATGCTATCTTCTAAATAATCCAAAAATGTACCAGAGCTATGAAATTTGCTACTTACTCTATTTTTTCTCACATAATTAATATACATATGGGAGTATGGGAAAAGCGTAAGAAGTAATGCATCTGGTATTAAAAGATTATACTCAACAATTATATTAATAAAGCTCTCTAAATGAGAGAATTTATTGGGATTTGTTAGTGCAAAAATTACGATTTCTTTGAGCTTATCTTTTTGAGTATTGCTTATAGCAATCTTTTCATAATTTACGGAATGTGATGGTATTGGAAGTTGATTGATAATGAAACAAATATACTCAACATAATCCTTTAGTTTTTCTTCGACAACTAAAGTTTCAACATGTTTTTTCTTAGGTTCTTTACACCACCAAATAAATTGAATAACAGAATCATTTGTATCCATAGAGAAAAGCTCTCGCCTACTGTCAATGTCTGCTAGTATTCTTTGCTTCCCAGCTATGATTTTTTGTACTTCGATGATAAATAATTCACGTTTAAAGAGTATATTAAAAGCCTCTTGTTTACGCTTGCCCCAGTCAATTTGTCCCCTGTTTAAATGCTCAAATCGAGAATTTATTTTCGTAATAAACTCACCACTGATTGCTTGATACGACTTTACAATATTACATAGCCAATGAATTATTTGCTCATCAGCAGTGTCATCGTTTAAAATATTCATCAGTCTATCATTATCAAGTAAAACAACAACAATTTTAAGTGATTTGTAAAATTCAATCCACTTAACCTCATCTTTCTCTTGTGATAGCTCTTTTAAGAGTCGTGTAACTATAAGATAATGTTTCTCGAAAATCTCATCAGGATTGGCCCTTTCACTGAAAAACAAATAATACCCGTGACAATATGATGATGTTAATTTTTGTTCCTCAATGGCGCCAATTGATAAAATAACTTCATCAATGATAAGAGATGATTTTTCCGTATACTTTATTAAATTATCAAATAAAGAAGTGTATAATAACTCTTCATTAGACCAAGAATAACTATTCTCTTGGAAGTCTTCATAACAACTTATAGCCTTTACAATATTATTAGGTTTTTTGAGATTTCCAAGGAATCGGATAATGTAATTTTTGCTGACTGTATATCTCACTCCACTCTCATCTCTGTAATCGTGAACATATTGCATCTTTGAAAATATCCAATCAGCATAAGAATCGCACTGATCAATTTTGCACACAAGAGTACAGAGATAATTGATAATATTGCAGTTCACGGTTTCATTTATCGCCTCAAAAAAATCTGAAATAATTTGAGATGTAAGAAAACAGGCATTTTCAAATGGACGACATAGATAACTTCCGTACTCCACGTCGTCTTGATACTTGTGCAAAACAGATAAAAGAAGTTGTTTCGCTTGCTTAAATTCTTCAGCTTGCAACAGTTCGAATTTTGCATATTTCAACATATTCAACGCATTAATCATATTGGTTGAATACGTTTCCTCGCGTCTTATTTCCTCTAACAAGAATAATAAACTCTCCTTTGTATTCCCAAAATGAATTAAAGAATTCGAAAAATCATATTCTATCCTTAAATGCTTTTCTTTGTAGTCATTAAAAACATCTATAAATATTTGATTTCGTTCTCCTTCATCAAGAACCTCAAATCCACATCTGACCAACAGCTCTTTATAGTCATTAATCAACCATAACATTAAAGAACTAAATAATTCATCCGATTTATCAATAACTCCAAGTAATAGAACTGAAGTATTGTACATTGTTGGTTTTATCCTAGTAGTACCATTATAGCAAATTACGGATTGAACTTGATTGAAAGATAGTTGGGATAGATATTTTGCTACAATATATTCTTTAAAGGAGTTATGTATGAATTTTATATTATTAGACTTATCATTATACAGCAATGATGTGCTAAGGCATTGTTGTATAATATCTTCTGTTATGGAAAGTTCAGAGCTAAGCTCATCTAATGAAATTTCTTGGCGTTGAGAGGATAGCATACAAAAGGCAATACGTATTAATACAGGATATAATCTTGTTTTCAAAGAAACAATTTTACCTTTATTGGGCTTTCTATTATTATCTATGTAAAAACATCTATTTATAAATTCTTCATAAAAAATGGTTTTGTTAGCAGGAAGTTCACCTTTCTCTTGAAAGTATTTTATACTTTCATTTAAATAGAATGGACTAAAAGCGACTTCATAATATTTTTTCTCTTGAATTTCATGAATTAAAGCATCAGGACGATTACATCGTTCTTTAATATATACTTCAATATCATCCCAGCTTAATTGATTTAAATATAACTTTTTAAACCCTGAAATTCCATTTGTCGCTTCAAAATTTGACCGACACGAAACAATAATATATAAATCAGGATAATTCTCTGTAATATATTCTATCTCGGTTATTAGCTCTTCCCTATTGTCGTCGGCTACCTCATCAAGTCCATCAAGAATAAGAACATCTATTTTTACAGTATTAAACCTATCTGATATTTTAACCAATTCTTCCAAGCGCAATTTTCCATTGTATTTACATAAGTTAAATAGAAAAGGATTATACAAATTACTATCATACAGCTCAAATGCTAATCTTCTCAGCTCAGTACTCTTGCCAAGCTGAGCATCACTGTAAAGTACGATTAATCGTTCTCCTTCAATAACATACTGACTTAATGGCTTCGGAGTAAATTTATTTTTTTCTAAATATATACTAATATCATATGTTTGATAAACTCTTGCTGTTCTCTGGATATAACCATCAACATCATTATATATCGCTGATTGTATAGTTGTTTTTTGTTTTGCGTCTAATTGCTCAATTATAGTGTATAAAAGTGTATGAGTTCGTTCTGTTTGTGAGGATATTGCCATAGAAACATCATCAATTTTCTGATTTATTTCATTAACAGAGTTTTTAGTGCTTTTAATTATAGCAAGGCTTCCTAGTCCGAGTATTTCTATTATCTTCAGATAGGTACAACTGTCTTGTTTGAGTTCTTCTTCAAAATACTCCAACAATAATCGTATTCCTTCATTTATTGAATTCCTATCTAGAATATATTTACTCAATTCTTGCATAGTTGACAATTGCTTATTTGCAAAAAAAGAGCGAACCCCTTTATTGGGGGCCCATTTCTTAAGAGCTTTTGCATAAGCTTTATCTATTTGAGGAGTAAGGCTATCACCCCAATTATAACCTTTATATGCTAATTCAATAATTGTAAAAACGGTCATTGGTTCCATATACTTGCTTAAAATGAAAATACACTTTTAGTTCTAATGCAGAAATGCAACCATAAAGATATTAAATAATTATCATATATAGACGTCAGCTTCCCATTTTAGTGACCTAATACTCACTTAAATAAAAAAAAGATACGATCTTTGCCTTATTTATAGTATAAAATACTTAGCAATTAACACAAACCCTATATAACAGCAAGATGTTATTCAGAAAATACAGGAAGCAATACTAAGGAGAGATATTCTCAATGAGCTATCTGTTCCTAATTGAATAGTACTTTCATAGAATTGGGGAACTTATGAAGAGGCAAGAAGAGGCTTCAACCAAAATTCCATTTTACGCGAAGCCGATAAACGATTTAATTTCTCCAGCTTTCCATCAAAAGAGATCATACAGACCGTAGCCTCTGCTTATCAAACAGTTAGCATTTCTCCTTCGATCTATTCTCAGGCAGAAAGCAGCAAGCCTGGAAAGTGAAAGTGACAAAGTGACAAAAGTGCCATATAGTACTCCGGAATTTTACGACGACATTGAAGAAGCTTATTGGGAAGGCGAAGAACATCGAAAAGCTCCCCTACTTTTGATAGAAGTGTAAACGCCAATCTACCCAATCTATTGAACGATGCCTTGCTTGATGATAACAACGACTACGCTTCTTGGATGATGGAGTGCAACATGAATAAACGTAAAGGATAGAATGATGATTTGCAAGCAGTGGTGAAGCGATATATCTTTTAAATAACGTAAACATGTATAATCTTTTCGAGTATAATTAAGCACTAAATCCAAGCCATAAACACAGGAATTTACAGTACAAATTAAGGCTACAAACAGGCTATCCATTTGGTGCTTTATTGCTACGAGCATAGTAAATTAGTATTGGTTTCACGACCTATTCCAAACAGGCAACCGCTGAAAAATCCCGATGCTATTTAGCAGTATATAGAAGATCTTTCCAGCATGTTCACCACCGAAAAAGCGATGCTCACTCGCGTATAACACAATTTCAACATACGAAAGGTATATAAGTTACTAAAATCACTCAAAGACTTGTAAATCAACATAATAAATCATAAACGATACAAAATGGTAAATTATAGAGTGACTATATGCACTTTTGTCACTTTGTCACTTTGGGAGTGAGGAAATCCGATGATTTTGCGGTGTTTTTACGATGGATATTCATAGGATCTAGGACGATTATTCGATGAATTTGCAGCATTTATTTCGATAGAGATTGATAGATTCTCACCCGTGCAGAACGCCCAAAATCCCCTCTGCCGAAAACAATAAAGTATAATAAGTAAGAGCTAAAAAAATCATTAGGAAGATTAAATAAATCTTTCCAATGATTGAAGATAAAGATAGGAAAGATTGAGGTATATCTTTCTCATCTTTTTACTTTTTCCTATGCATCAATGTCACCTGCAACGGGGCTTTAGCTACATCGGCTATCATTTCTTCATTTTAATCCAAAAAGCAAACAGCTTTTCATTCATTACCCGAATAGAATATATATATTTGCATCATTAAGAACACTTTACCACCATGAAGGCATTCAACAACGCAATAATCTTCTATTTCTCTGGAACAGGAAATTCCCGACAGATAGCTTCATGGTTCTCCGCATGTGCTGCTGAGAATAAAGTAAATTGCCCAACCTTCGATATTGCTTCAAAAGACATCGCTAAACATCTACAAGAGATCAATTCTGATTCAATCATTATTATTGTATCTCCGATACATGGATTCAACTATCCCCAAATCACACTCGATTTTATCCGCAACTTCCCCAAAGGTAACAACCAAGTAGTGCTGATGAACACCAGAGCAGGAATGAAGATCGGCAATTGGATAACTCCGGGATTAACAGGTGTTGCCTTTTTCTTATCTACTTACATTCTAAAGAAAAAAGGGTATCACATTGTCGGACAAATACCATTTGATATGCCGTCCAATTGGTTATCCATACACCCAGCACTCCGGAAAGACGCTATCCGATTTATTTATGAGAAGAATCACAAATCCTTACAAAGCCATTTCAACAAACTATATGCTGGAGAAATCGACTTTGCTTCCCGAAAAGAGGTGATTCAGGATCTGCTAATTTCGCCAATAGCTTTAGCCTATTATCTCGTTGGAAGATACTTCTTTGCAAAATCCTATTATGCATCTCTGAAATGCAATCATTGTGAGCGATGCATCAGGGAGTGTCCGGTCAAAGCAATTCGGACTATAAACTCACGTCCATTTTGGAGTATAAAGTGTGAAAGTTGCATGAAGTGCATGAACAACTGCCCTTTAAATGCAATAGAAACAACGCACGGTTTATGGCTCGTTATCCTTCTTCTAGCATCAAGTACGGGCACTTTCTTATTCCACTATATCCTCCCCAATGTACATTTACCTTGGATGATCAGTTTTTTGATTTTCAACCTACTACTATTTGCATTCTTACTGATTGGCTACCGTATACAACATTGGGCATTAAGCCATAAGCTTATAGCGAAACTGATTACGTTTACCTCTTTAACCCATTATAAATGGTGGGGAAGATATAAAGCGAATCAAGACCAAGCAAAATTTTGATCATTTGCAGACTTAAAAGAAGTGACTAAATTCAGCCGCAGTACCATCTTATATCACGTAAAAACGAAAAAAAATCAGAACTCATTAACAGAAGTCATCGTTTCAAATCGTCCTTTAATTACAAGTTTTTCAGAAATAGCCTCATCAGATGTTAAAGAATAAGATCCATAACAAACACCTGTTTGGGGATATATGTTCTCGAGTATAAGTTCTCCTTTTAACGGTATACGTCTATCTGAAACACTCGATACAGCATAAGCTATACCAGCTGTATTGTTACTAAAAATTTCGGAAGCATTTTTTGAAAGATATGGGATAATATCGAGCCAATACAAAGTATTAATATTTTCATCCTTATAAAACTCGATTATATAAGGATGGTTTATCTCAAATTGGAAATCACCCGTAGAAATATAAAAGTTAATACTGTAAGAAGGATAATCTCTATTCTCAGGAGATAATCGTGCTATATAATAGAACAGCTTATTGTTTTTATAGAACTCAAGGCTTGAAGGATATCCATCAAAATTCCAAGCCCATACAGTAGACTCTTTATAATTCTGACCATTAATCACCGCAGTACCTACAATTTTTTCTTCTCCTTTGAGGGCTTTCTCACATCCTCCCAAGAGAGGTAAAAACAGCAAAACTCCCAAAAAGTTTCTTATTAATAATCTGTATCGTTTCATAACTATGTATTAGCTTTATAAGTTAATGCTATAAGAACAAACTGATATCATCAATTTACTTTTTCTAATTCTATTATGGCTACATCTTCTAGATTAGGACTTGCCTCATTTTGTATAAGTGTTATATGATTTTTAGTATATGATTTAATAAACCAGGGAGCACCAGCCAAATACATTGCATTAGAATTGAATTCAATATATTTACCTTCTATTGAGTAGGTAATATTGATTTCGTTATAATTTTCCCAGAAAACCTTACCCTTTTGGGTATCTATGAATTGCATTCCTACTTCCATATCTTCTTGCACAGGCCACCCTTTACAATGTCCGGTACCACGCCAAGAAGTCTGATAGAGAGCTTGCGGAGTAAGCTGATTTAACAGTTCAGAATCCGTATCATCACAACTCATGAAACTAATATTCATCAAGAATAAAGTTGCGAATAAAAATAATGAAGTTAATTTAAAAGATGATTTCATTTCTTATTTAATTTATTTGATCAAATACTCTTATTTACTCAATGATTTTCTCTGGGATTTTATCTTCCAGATTTAGATGCCCTAGAACTGTATATCCCATTTCGGTATCCTCTAACTTCAAAGTAGGGTTTGGCATATAACTAGTGCGCGTAAAATGTTCGATCATGTTTCCCCAATCCACACCAAGCCAAGCTTCGAGCAATCCATATGCAGTTTGTGACGAACCCAATATATTGAATTTATGATCTGTCGGTAAGATTTCAGCAATGATAAAATTCCCCTTCTCATCTGATGTATAGTTTAAAGTCAAGTAGGGAATATATTCATCATTACCCTCTTTAGTCACTTTCTCAACGGTGAATTTATAAGTACCAACACCACAAGGGGTCGTGTACAACGCATGATGCATATAATCTGTCTGAAAAGCATAAAAATCTTGTGATGAATTATTCAAGAGAAACACGACAACATCTTCCTCTAAGGAAGGATGGTTACTACTCTGAATACAATATGACAAATAAGAGTCTGTAACTTTCACATTGACTATTTCCTTTTCGTGAGTCACATTGTCTGTTATCGTAACCGTTGTTTCCCCTTTAGATTTTCCCATTAGATGAACAACACCACATAATTGATCGGCATATAGTCTACCAGAATAAATGGCGCTAAGAATAGCCTCATCTTCAATAGCTACACTGATGTCTCCACTCCCATTTAGGATATTGATGTTATTGCCTATTTTGAGTCCAACCTCATAATAGTGTTTGTCTAATTGAAAATTCGTAATCTCCACATCATCGTCGTGATCGTCGTGGCAACTCATGATAGTAATCGCAAAGAAAAAGAATAAAAATACAGTGAATAAATTCTTGCCTTTCATAATTATTTTAAATTAAATGTCATATAATGTGTAAATACGATTACCCATCATTTACTGCATCAGATAACACATTATTTACCGGGGAAGGGTTCAGCATGTACATAGATCTCCTGACTCCCAGCCTCAACTCCGTCAGCCTCAACCAGCAACGCACGAGTAGCTTCTGTTTGCCAATAGAAAAGAGGCTTAACTCCTGCTTTCAAACAATAAAAGGAGCCCCCTATTGTTTCCGGATTGAAAGATCGTCGCGTTCCCAAATGTTCATCCATCAATTTTGACAGAGCTTCTTTAGCTCTCTCTGCAAACTTAGTATCCTTGTTTTCATTTTTCTGAGGTTCCAGTAGCAACCTTGAATAAAGATGTCCATCCAATTCGGCGGCCTTATAATGACGAAATGCTATCGATTGATCTAGCGGACAGCTACAAACATAGCTCCAGTTATTGAGCGTAATATCGGCATTATCCCAATCAATGTTGAGAAAGTCACGAGGCATTATAGGTGTTTGAACTGAATCAGTATAAACTACTCTACCATCCTTATACCCTTGCAAACGGGTGTAGAGAGACTTGTTTTGAGAAAATCGGCATTCCCATTCAGAAACATAGTCTATATAGGGGCTTTTTACTTTTCGATATACTGTTTTCTGATCGGGATAGCCATCGGCACTCCATACAACGGAATCATAATAACTACAAAAAGAAGGCGTTTCAATCATTGACCACTTTCCATTCAAATCTGTCATTTTGAAGGAAACCAGTTCAAAAGGAGAAATAAAAATTTGATTAGATGAAGACTTTAGCTTAAATTTAAATTGCGACGGGAATATATTATTTTCAACTTTCACGGATTTGGGGGCGTCTTTTGTTACAAAGATTTTCGCCATAGATGACGCTGGCTCATACCATCCTGAGCCTCCCTCCATACAAGCTAAAGTAATACGGTTAGAATCATTAAGAGCACAAGGTATGCGAAAGGTCTGTACTTCTTTAGAGGTTAGTTGAATGGGACATTGCATCAAGGTCAGGCTGCCCTCCCCTTGAATATTATCGGGCCGACTATCTCCACCGTAGGCGATGCTATTAGTAATGGCAAATACATCATTCACGCCTAGAATTTGCTTATTTATCACGGTTACTTCTACCCAGCTTTTCCGAGGGATATATAGATTTTGCTCGTAGGTTTTGCTCCTTTCCAAATTGTGATTACCGATATGATAAGATACCCAATCATACTTATCATTTGGATTAATATCTGTGGGCAGGATATAAGAGTCTCTGGAGAGATTCTCCAAATTAAAGTTAAGAACAAAATTTTTCGCTACATTATTGCTCTCTTGGTCCTCGTTCAATTCTTCATCTTTTAAGTCGAAATAAAGCTGATAGTTGCCATTCGCATCTGTTGTTCCCTCTGCTTTATGACGCGTAAGTTGAGGACCCAACCATACATTTTCTGTATAGTCTAAGCTTACTTTGACATTTGCCAGCGGCTCTCCGTTGGATGTTCGAGCCACACCTTTTATGAAAGTGCTGGTGGCAGTGGGATGAGAAATAAAATCGTCTTCTTCTTTACAACTCATGAAACAGCAGAGAATAAGAAGAAAAAATACGTTTTTGAAGGTATTAGGTTTCATCGCTAACTAAATTTTACGCTATAATAATAAGGCAAAATTACAAAATAAGCTGTCAAAAAAAATAATACCGATAAAATTAACAGTCAAAAACGTATTTTTTAACAGTAAAGGAGATTGAATTCTTCTATAAATTCAGATCCTTACTGTCCACCAACTCATGCTCACCATAACGATATTGATATAAATCGACCTGCAATTTATTTTTATTTTCTTTTTCAGGATAGATCACCACAAAATGCATCTTAATTGCATCTTGATCTATTGCCTCACTCGGTGTACGTGTCTTCTGATCTTCCCACGTACCAGAATTAGCATAAATACAAGCTTCTCCTTTATGATTAGTATAAGATTTAATCATAGGAAGATGGGTGTGACCAAACACGACGATTCGAGCATTGGATAATGAGTTCTGGAAATACTGAACATTGGATGATTCATCAATAAAAGTAGTTTTCAAACTGCCTACTATCGCCTCATTAATATTCGTCATCACCGTCACATTATTATACTTCTCGCGCTCATCCCATTTAGCTTGCGTGAACAGTCCGTTGTAGAGTTTCATCTGAATACTTCCATCTGTGCTGTTATAGGGCAAAATATCATTGATGGAATAAGTTTGGGTAAAGTGACCAATGTTGGTGGTGATAATGGGAGCACTGAAATCTTCCTTCACATAAATCTTAGTATCGAGAACGGCCTGCCATAAAGAATAATAGGTGAACTTAGCAGCCTGTTCGGCATTAGCTCCATCATTAAGAGTAACTATCGGAGTCTTAGTAGCCTCATTCTCTGTTGTAGGATTCGTAAACGAGTTCGCAGCTATTCGGGCAAAGAAATAGCCTGGAGGTAAGATAGCACCTGGTGCATCAGCTTCATTGGCATTCGGAGTAATCGCACAAAAGAAATCGTATCGGTGTCCGTGCTCAATGGCTATCTGTGCATAACCGTCAGGATGATAAGTACCTACACCATATTTTTCACCGGCATCACGAGCCTGATTCACTCCGGGCATAGCGATGTTCACACTCTCGGCGGTGAATCCCATATCATGATTTCCGGGGATATAAGTGAGTTTGATATGTCCATCCTTAATGATTCCGTTGAGCACATTGAAAATCGCTTGATTGGCAGCTACCGATTTTCGCACAAAATCTCCTTGTGTTCCTCCGCCATAGGTATTAACGCGGGTTGGAATGTACCATTCGTCTATCATGTCGCCGGCAATGACCAGTTCCTTGATGGTAGAAGAAGAGCGTACCTCGTTGAGGAATTGTTCCAACCGCTTGAGGTGTTTCACATTCTCAGAGTAGGCCAAATCATTGCCTAGGTGAAGATCGCTAATGACAACAATCTTGTTGCGCAGCTGGTTGTCACTGCTACTCGTCGTGTCGAATGGATTGGTCACAGCTTTTTCATCATCATTGCATGCCAGCAATTGAAGGGCTAAAGCGCCCCATAAAAGTACAAGCTTAGTTAATAGACATCGGCTAATCCTAAATTTTCTCATAACATTAGTTTTAATAAGGGTTATTTTCTTTCTTTACACAAATGTATCAGGATTTGAAAGACACGATGTTTCATATTTACAAAAATAGTGTTCCATATTTACAGCAAATTTGTATATTTGTAGCATGGAATATCTACACATGGCTACCATTTTCTCAGGAGCATTGGTGTGTCTTCTTGCTTCACTGTTGCTCTTTGCCCGGCGAAAAACCGGGGAACGTTCGCGAGTCATCTTGGCAACTATCATTCTTTTCTCAGTGTTCAACTATATTCCGCGCTTCATTGCCTTATGCAATAGCGAAGTACCCGATTTTGTAGTCTCAACGAAGTTGTTATTGGTTGCCAATTTTATGATCATCTCGTATATCTTGTATCCGATTGAGGTGATCTCTCCGGGTTGGTTAAACTTCTGGCGAATCATAAAACTGTATGGTATCTTGATTGTACTGACGGGGATCTTTGTGGTTAGCCTGTGGCTTGGAGTGGAATATACTCCTTATGGTTCGCTGATTGAGTTGCTGCCTGCTGCCAATCGTTTTGAAGTGTGGTTTAGGCTCATACTAGTATTGCTGATTTTCTGTCCCCTATTCTTCGTCTTCTTTATGCACAAAACGCAGCTCTATCATAACTCTGATCGCGTATGGATGAGGAAATATGTGGCTACCCTATCGATCAACATCATTGCCTATCTTTTGGTCTTGATCTTCCGTCACCCTATTGTCCACACGCTCTACTACTATGTAAGTGTGGGCTGTAGTTTATACATCGCATACATGGAGTTGTTCGATCGATTGATCGGTAAACCGGTGATCACAGCTCCCCTTGTTGAGCAAGAGATGCATGTGCAAGAGACTAGCGAAGAGCCAAAGAACAGTGTGCTAATCCAACGACTGAACCACTATATGGTAAACCATAGTGCTTGGCGAGATCCGGATTTATCTCTCAACACCCTGGCCTCGGAGTTATTTACCAATCGCACTACGCTTGCACAGGCCTTACGAGAGAACGGTTACGAGAACTACACCAATTACATCAACCGATTGCGTATTGACGATTTCCTGCAGCAGATTCAATCCGGGCAAGTGGACAACTATCAGGATGCCTTCTTCTCGGCCGGCTTTCGTTCTCGTGCAACGGCTTTGCGGAACTTCCGCCAATTTACGGGGACCGTTCCTTCTGAATATTTTCAAAAGCATAAAAAATAGTTGAGGCTGACTTCAAATCTAGTTTGAAGTCAGCCTCAACGTATCTATATATATATTCCGATTAGAATATCAACTTAACACCCACTTGTCCTCTCCAACGAGAATAGTAGTCACTATAAGAACGCATAGTGTAATCAGCATCATGAAGGAATTGGAATGCACCATTTCTTACATTTACAGGGCTATAATAGCCAATAGATGCAGAAGAATGTCCCCAGTCTTTATTCAACAAGTTACCAACATTAATGAGGTCTAAAGTAAACTCTATCGCACGAGTACTCTTACCAACTAGATAACTAATTTTATGAGCAATGTGCAAATCAAAATGATGCTCAAACTTTTCGTTATCAGCATAGCGAGTATAGTATTCGCCACGATGATCCTTCATATAATCTTCACTACCTAACCAAGATTTGAAATTGGCTTTCTGTTGATCAGCTGTGTACGCACTTGTTCCAGTAAAAACCATTTGATCAACCTCGGCATCAGTAGGAATATACATCAAGTCGTTGTAACCTCCATCACCATTCAAGTCACCATTATAATATACTGAATAAGGGGTACCTGTACTACCGCTATAAATCAAACCAATAGTTGTTTCACGATTCGCTTTCCATTTTTTTGTATAGAATGCAGACACACGGATAGCATGAGGAACATTATAGGCTGAATTAGTCAATTCAGGATCATTGGGGTTTCCAATCGTATAATTATATTGCCAGTTAGACTGTGCTACGGATGATCCACCACTGTTCTGAGATTTAGAACGAGAATAAGTATAAGAAGCCATCAAATCAAGACCAAAATCAAAGCTTTTTCTTCCTTGCAATGACAGGTTATAAGTATATCCTTTGCTCGTATTAGACAAAGCATAGATGCCACTATATTTAGAAGCTCCTTCAATCTTGCTTAACATAGGACGCTTGTCAAAACTCAAACTTGAATAAGTATCGGCTACTGTTTTTCCTGTCAAATCTACAGCTAGATTCTGATAAAGAATATCATTCAACGTTTTCGAATAAATACCTTCTGCTGTCCAGTCGATGCCTGCAAATTTGAAATCTACAGCCAAGTTAGCACGTAAGTTTTGAGCAAACTTGAATTTATGATCAAACACATTGATTAACTGTGAACCGGAAGCGGTTAAACTTTCAGCATTTTTCATCTGCCCATCAGGGTTAAGAATCACGCCCAAATTAGAGGTAGAGCTTGAATCATAAGAAGACAACTGTATACCGGTATTTGAGAAGTTATTACTCAACCAAACAAATGGAATACGACCAGTAAATATACCAACGCCACCACGAAGTACTGCGTTGCCTGTGTCATCCATTTTCCAGCGGAAGCCGAATCGAGGAGAGAATAGTGGAGTACTACTCAACTTCGAGTTTGTTTTATATCCCCAACCCTTTGTATTAGCAAAACTATTGAATTCGGCATTCTCCACGGGAGTATCGAAGAACAATGGAATATCCATACGAACACCAAATGTAAGATCAAGGTTGTCGGTTACATTCATCTTATCTTGCGCATAAAAGCCCAACTGTCCGGCACCGAAAGAGGCAGCCCAACGAGGTTCGCCTGTTACACTAACATTGGCTTGACCGAAACGGAAACGAGAAATTTTTCCATTGTAGAAATCATCCGGATTATTAAAATAATAAGAGCCGTAAGCATCTTGAATAAATAAGTTAGAGAACTTATAGAATTCGTTATGTGTACCGAAAGTCAGCGTATGGTTACCCAAATACCAAGATAAGTTGTCAGTCACAGTAAAGATATCCTGATTTAAGCTGTTCGCCATTGAAGAACGCTCATTTCCTAAATTTAGTGTACCGTCACCTACATTGCTAATAGAGATCATGGGGAAAGGACTACCGGGTTGTCTTTCGTCGCGTACACGAACGTAAGATGCACGAAGTTCATTGCTCAAGGTCTCGTTCAAGCTACTTTGCAATTCGGCTACAAATGAGTTAGTCTTCGACACAAAGTCATAGCTGTAGTCGGAAGCATTCAAATTGTTATAAGTACTATTACTATTCTTCTGTCGTGCAGAAACAATACTCCAACGGAATGAAGCTTTATTCTTATTGTTAATATTCCAATCTAACTTAATGCCACCCTTATCCGATTTAGTATAGACATCGGCTCCAGCTAGTTCACCATTATAGGTTACTCCTTGCTCTACTGCCATCTCTTTCAACTTAGCTAAAAGTTGATTGGCGACAGCGGGATCAATTAACGAAGCTGTGTTACCAATAGCATAAGGATTCTGATAAGTTTGATTTGCTCTTTCATAATTAGCAAAGAAGAACAACTTATTCTTAATGATAGGACCACCAAAAGTAACACCGGCCTGATAATCATCTTGATCCATGTACTTTTCACTAGTCTTTCCATCCATCATCTTGTACTTACTTCCGATAAGATGCTGGTTGTTTCCCACGCCATAAATTGCACCATGGAATTCGTTAGTACCCGATTTAGTGATGGCATTGATTGCTCCACCTGTAAAGCCCGACTGACGAACATCAAAAGGAGCCACATTTACCTGAATCTGATCGATAGTCTCCATCGAAACGGGCTGTGTCCCTGCCTGACCACCATTGGCACCGTTAGGTGTTAAACCGAATACGTCATTGTTCATCGCTCCGTCAATCTGGAAGCTGTTGTAGCGATTGTTCGTTCCGGCAAAATACATAGCTCCTCCATTAGTGACACGCACCTGAGGATTTAAACGTGTGATATCAGCAATGCTACGACTGATAGAAGGCATACGGCTGATGTCTGTCGCATTCATACTCATTGCTGCCCCAGTTTTAGTTGCATCAACGCCCGACTTACCCACAACAACTACTTCTTCAAGTAGTTTGGAAGACTCTTTCAGGTTGACTGAAATATTAGCCGTTTCACCCAATTTAAGATTAACACCTTCATACACAGCTGGTTCATAGCCAATGTATGTAATTTGTATCTTATAAGGACCACCGGCACGCATACCCTGAATGGTGTATCGTCCGTCTGCATTGGTCACCGCACCGTAAGAAGTTCCCGAAGGTTCGTGAACCGCTCGAACAGTAGCGCCAATAACGACTTCACTACCCGATTCGGTCACCTTACCACTTAGAGTTGAGGTAGTGACCTGTGCATTTGCAGAAATGGCAAACAACAATAGCGCTGCCATGAACAAAAAACGTGTCAATTTTATCATATCTATTCACTATTAATTTATACCTTGCAAAATAAGATTATTAGCATGTATAACATGTTACATCTGTATTACATTCGTGTTACAAAATCCATTTATGTGCATGATATGTTACTATCACTATATCTGTTTAATAGCCAATAGTGAAACGTTCCTGGTGGTGATTGGCTTGTTCCATTTCATCAACCATAGCCACAGCATAATCTTCAACGGAGATGTGACTGTTTCCTTTCTCATCAACAATAAGATCGTCTTTTCCCAATCGGAATTTACCAGTCCGTTGTCCAGGTTCTAGTGTACCTGCTGGAGAGAAGAACACCCAGTCGATCTCTTTCTCATTAATCAGTGTGTTCAGATAAAACTCACCTAATGATTTAACCCCTCCCATAATTGCATCAGGGATAGCACCAGAGTCTACTACACGAAGGCCGGGTGCACAGAAAAGTGTGCCTGCACCGCCAACACAAAGCAGACGTTTTACGCCTGAATGCTTTGCAGCAGCAAGAATAAAGGCATAATTCTTTAAGGTTTCTTCGTAGATATTGGGATTAGCCCAGCCGGGGTTATAGGCACTAATAATAGCATCATTACCCTTAAAGGCAGCAACCATCTCTGCCACATTTGACACGTCAGCCTTAACCACACATAAATTAGGATGACCTAACTTCACCTTTTCGGGATTACGTACGACTGCTGTTACTTGATGTCCTCTATTCAATAACTCATTAAGAATGGCAGTTCCAACGAAACCGCTTGCTCCAATTAATACTACTTTTTTCATAACTATAAATATTTATTAGAAAAACAGTATGAAGCGGAAGATTGTTCATCGGATTTCCAAAAGAAATCTGAACAATCTTCCGCAGTTAAGCAAGGTAATAGAAATTGAATCCAAAGTTACCTTTATGTTACTATTGTTGATTATAAAGGAATTACCAATACATTCTTTCCAAGCATTTTAAGTCAGCTCTATTCGATAATTCTAAGCTTACTGCCCAGCATTTTTTTGAATAGAGAAATCTGCAAAACGAATTTCTTCATCACGTAATTGATTTTGCCAACTCCGGTTTTCTCCCAAATAACGGTAAATTCCCCATTTCGGACGAATACCTGTGCAATCAGTACGCCACATATCCATTTTCACTGGCCCAAGTTTCAATAGAACCTTCTGGTCATGTATCCGAGTAATTGTCACCTCGTACGAACCGTTCTCTCCTAAAGTGGCTTTCTCTACAACTTCCACCCAATTGCCTAAGAAGTCGGCCAAATCAGCACTAGCAAGTGTACTGGTACCTACGCCACGCTGATCATAACGTACACGCAACTGCTGTCCGCCTTTCGTGTTCGAGTAAGCGGTCAGTGTTATAAGTGGAGAGCTAACATCAGCCGTACCAGCAGCGTTATCAATACCCTTCAACTGATGAAGATGTGAGAACTTAGTTGTAGTTTGAAACCCTTCAGGTAAACGAAGCTTCCAATGGAATTCCATTGCCTCCCCTTCTTGGCCAACCAGGCTTTTCGGTGATTTGTTATCTGTCTTTATCTCATTACGCTGACGATCAGTTGTTTTTTCGAGCCCTCTATCATCATCTATAGCGGCATGAATAAAGAAAACAAAAACATTTTTATTCAACTGTTGATCGAATGTTTGCTGAATATGCTGGAAATGCGCATCGCGATGTTCACGAGATGAATCAGGAGCTTCATGATTATACCCCGAACGCTTAATCAATTCATAGGTTTTTTCAGAAATTCCATCCGCTATTAATCTACCGTCGACTGTTTGTTCTGGTTGTTCCCCATTTTGCGGTCTTTTCTCATCTACCACTTCCGAGAAACTATTCGAACAAGCGATAAATGCAAAAAGAGACAAGAATACAATTCCTTTTTTCATCTTATTGGATATAAGTGGTTAGAAATTCTACAGATTTAAAGAAAATCTCCTCCATTTTATCTGAGGTCTTCGAGCTTAAATTGTGATCATAGTGGGTGTATTCGAGAAGATCGCAAACACCGCCTTTTTTCTTCAATGCTTTGGCAAACATCTCGCTCTGTTCGCACTCAACGGTTACATCACACGTTCCACAGACTAGCATTGCAGCAGGAATATTCTTTTTAGGAATCAGATCAATAGGCGATGCTTCTTGTAGCACTTTCGGATCTCGATCACAAAAATAAGCAATACGCTGAGGATCTTTTGTCTTCATAGTTATGGCAGCCGCTTCTAGGTCATAAATACCTGAATAGCCAACGAAAGCTTTCGTTCCAGGAACTTTCATAGCAGCAACAGCAGCCAAATGTGCACCGGCAGAGGTTCCCAAGAAGCCAAAACAAGCTGGATTGATATTTAATTCTGTAGCATGGTCCTGAACATATTTCACAGCATCCAAGATATCTTGAATAGAGACCTTCACTGTTGCATCGGTTTGAGGCGCCAATGTATATGAAACTCGTACGCCCGTAATGCCTTTCTGTTTTGCCAAGTATCTTGATAATGATTTTGAGGAACTATTATTTCCACGACTCCATCCTCCACCGTGAATATATATCACAAACGGAGCGGGTTTTTCACTTACAGCAAAATCCACTGAAAGCGTTAACTCGTAATCTTTATTTTTTTTATATACAAAATCTTTTGTAGTCACTCCTTTATAGTCTTTACTACTTAGTCGGTCAGGTTGATAGGTATAGGGAACCATCACATCAGGAATCGTCCTTACATCAATGATCTTAGCGTATTTCTTTGCATTTAGCAAAGCGTATGAGCCATCATCGTTCTTTGTCATCTTCATGCCATAGCGATTGGAATACAATTGTGGCTGTGCTTCTTGAGCACCACAGAAGAGCGGCAATACACATAAACAAAACAGCAATTTCAATTTCATAATATTATTTTATTAAGTAGGTAATTGTAGAAAACAAAGTAGGCTACCAGTTCTGCGCTGTTGAGGCTTATCGGGAGCCTACTTTATTCTTTATTTTAGTTAGGAGAAGAAACAACCACCGTTAATGTCGATATTTGTGCCTGTGAGATAAGAAGACTCCGAGCAAGCTAGGAAACAAACTAAATCGGCAACTTCTTCAGCAGTACCTTCACGACGTAATGCATAAGAACCTTTCATGCGTTCACGGTTCTCTGGTGTATTGAAGCGATCATGAAAAGAAGTAGCAATTGTACCCGGACAAATCGCGTTGCAACGGATTCCTTGCGGGCCAAGTTCTTTTGCCATCGAACGGGTAAATGTCATCACGGCACCTTTAGCTGTAGCATACATAGAAGCACCATTACCACCTCCATCACGAGCAGCCAACGAAGAAAAGTTAACAATAGATCCTCCTTCTGCCATCATCGGAACCACTTCACGAGTACACAAAAATACCGAACGCATATTCACGTTCATCAGAAAATCGTACCAATCCTCATCTTGCTCGGTGATTTTCTTTCTACCAACGATGCCTCCTACCACATTAACCAATACATCTACTTGCTCTCCAAAGGCTTTGCAGCACTGTGTAAAGAGGTTCTTGACTTCTGCTGCTTTCGTCATATCTCCCTGAACAGCTATCGCTTCGCCTCCTGCATTTTTAATGAACGACAATGTTTCTTCAGCATCGGCTTCATTATCAAAATAGTTCAAACAAACTTTAGCACCTTCAGCTGCCAATTTCACTGATATTGCACGACCAAGATCGCGCGCACCACCTGTAACGATGGCTACTTTTCCTTCTAATTTCATAATAGTCTTTTAAATTAATACGTTTATTTATTGATTTGTTTTATTTCTCCTACTGTTAGGAAGATAGCACATAAAGATAGCGGCACTAAAGCTCCCAACAAGCTAAACAATAAAATCCAATTTGTAATATAGCTCGCAAATAGAATGGCAAGAATGGTTCCTAACACCGCCGAAGCACCTCCCAAACCGGCTAGAGAGCCCACCGACTTACCACTATGCAAATCGCTTGGAATAGTTTGCAGATTCGTCATAAAGAATTGGAAGCCGCCTAACACCAAAGCCATAAAAAGAATAGCTACCGGAGCTGTGGTAGACAAGATCGCCGCCAGAATAGACGGAACAATGATTAATCCTCCAATTAGCATAGCTGCTTTACGAGCATAATTCACTGTGCGCCCTTTATTAATGAGCCAACCAGAGAACCAGCCTCCCGTGACACTTCCTAATGCAGCACCCACATAGGGTACCCATGCAGAAAAAGCCACTTCCTTAATGTTCAAATGGAACACGTCAGCAAGATAGAGTGGCAAGAATGTTACAAACATCCACCAGATCGGATCAAGGAAGAACCGGCCTAGAATCACTGACCAATTCTTTTTTTCTCGCAACAACTCTCCCCAGCTTTTACCTTTTTCTTCTTTCGCCAGATTCTTCTCAGGTTGACCATTCAGAATATAATCGCGCTCTTCTTGAGTGATCCAAGGATGTTGCTTTGGCCCTTCTTTGTTGATGATCAGCCAAGGAATCAACCAGATTAATCCTAACCCACCAACAACGATAAAAGTGAGCTTCCAACCAAAAGCAATGAACAACATCAGAATGATGATGGGGGCAAGTATTGATCCGATGGAAGCTGCCGCTCCAAACAATCCTTGCGCAAAAGCACGCTCTTTCTGCGGGAACCATTCGGCATTACTCTTCGTTGTGCCTGGCCAAGGACCAGCCTCACCCAATCCAAGCATCATTCGGAAAAATGTGAGTGAGAAGATTCCTCGTGAAAGCGCAGCCAAAGCATCAGCAGCTCCCCAAATCAACACACTCCAGAAAAAGCCTTTTCGGCATCCAATTTTATCGTACAACTTTCCTGAGACTAGCTGACTAACGCCATAAGCCATCATAAAGAAAATGGTGATCAAACCGAGCATATCTTTGGCTTTCTGCGAAGCATCCGGATCGTTCCGATCTATCAAACCAAGATCGATAGCTATACCTTCACGATTGGTCACAAAAGTCGCTCCGTTCTTCTCTTTCATTTGTACATTCACTACACTAACAGAATCGCGTTCTCCATTGGCGGCAGTCAACTGATATTGCTCACCGACTAATACTGCACGATTGCCTTTCTCCCCTATTGCTTCTGCCTCAGGCAAAAGACGATAGTCAATATTAGCCACCCACATATAGTTGAGGGTGCCTCGGTCAAGATAATTAATAACGGTTATCAACATAATCAGTCCGATAACCACCCACCTGAGTCCTTTTACCTTCATATCCACTTAAAGGTTTAAAAGATCTGCACGTATAGGACTAAAGGTATCAATCAACATACCCGGTTCCAGGCAAATACACCCGTGCCACTCATCCGGTGCCACATAATACCCATCTCCAGCAGTTAAAATCTGCTTCTTTTCACCAATCGTTAACTCAAATTTTCCACTGACCACATAGGTGGCCTGACTATGATAATGCTCGTGCATCGTGCCTATCGCACCTTTATTAAATTTAACTTTAACCATCATCAATTGCCCGTCATAAGCCATAATCTGACGATTAACTCCAGGAGCAGGATTTTCCCACTTCAATTCTCTCTCCATTTGAAAAGTTTCACTTCTTGTTTTCATATTTTCTATCTCTTAATGATTTGTTACAATATGTATTGATTTTATTTTTCTTTCTTAAGCGTCTTTATTTCATAAACAGACCACAACGCCCACTCCAAATACGCTTCACACCTTCTACAGAAAGATGATGTTCTTTATCCATGCTGGTCTCGGTGTTCGCCAGGCAGAGCAGTACAGTGTGCCCACCTTTGTAATTAGCCTTTATTACGGTATAAGAAGGCGTATCCATTACCACTTGCACTGCTTCGCAAGAAGAAGTCAGATTGCTAGACGTTTCCATCACTACATCATACGCTCCATGAGTTTCGATGGAGGTAGCAAAGGTGTGATTCTTTTGCTTGGCTTCTCTAACCAGAAAAGCCGTCTCGTTTCGGAGGTTAAAATCCGGATCATTAGCTCCCAAACGAAGAATTTTCAACTCACTCTGGGGTGTAGTCGCCGTACTAATCGTATAGAAGCGATTACCTTTGAAGAAAGTGAAGCTTGATGTAAGCTTATCCTCATTCTTTCCCCAAGCTTCCACCCATAAATGTTGATAACCATTGCTCGTACCCAACACTTTTAATTCATCGCTAGCTTTAGTATAAGGGAAGTTTAAGGAAACGAAATGTCCATTATACCAAAATGGATAATCATATTGATGTTCAGTTGCTGAGTTTGCCTGCAACACATCCAAGATTAGCGGATAGGAAAGAAATGGAGTCGTTACATACGCCAATGTCCGCTTCATTTCTACACCCGGATAGGCAGCGGTATCTTTGGCCACCATCACTTGAAAATGCGCTTTGCTGAAATCACTGTAAATGATAGTGGAATGATGACGTGAAGAGACTTTAATGTCTCCTCCAAAATCAGAGGTTTCATCTACCACCAATGTGTTGTGGGCAATCGTTTGCTTAGCGAACGACTGATTTTCACGCGTATAATGTCCCTTATTCTTCGCTTCAATATTGAGAAAGCGTGAAGCTCCATAGTCGGCCAGTATCTCATTGCCATTATCATAATAGGCCATAGTGAGTTTATCGAAATGCCCATGGCTCAACCCATGTGAGGTGGCTTTCAAGGTCAGAGCACTATTTAACTTCGGATCTGTTGAACGAATCACTGCCATCCCCCCTTCATCTCCATTGCGACCATCATGAAACACGGCACTACGATACAGAATAGGTGTTGCTTCGCCACGAGCAATATCACGGGCTACCCGATAACCACCAATGGTGGGCAAAAAGGTATGCTGATACTGCTGCGCCACAGAAAGCAATTCTTTATCCGAAGGATGAGCAGCATAAAGAATATCTACTGCATACACCAATTCTTGTGCAGAAAGACCTTTAGTTAGAGCATCATTGATATGGAAAAACTCACCATTATAAGATAGTTGTACCAATGTGGATAGGGCTTTTGAAAGGATGCGATCCCGATAATCGAAGATTTTCAATTCCGGTAGATGATTGTCGATGCACTGTGCAAAAATCACAAAAGGCCAAATGGCATAACGCTGATAGTAGGCCCCTTCCGTGAAATAGCCATCCGGGGAGAATAGATAATTCATTTGCCGGAGAAAACCTCCTCGATTTCCTGTTTCATCAGAACCGTAGAGCGCTTTCTTCACATAGTCATCACGATTCATCGCAAAGCCAATCATACCAACCGCAGCAGTGGCCCAAGTCGCATGATTATGCATTTTATTAAAGGTGACATTATTGGCGTGGTTATTGCCCATACCATCCATGATAAAATCTGCCATGGGGATAAACAGATTCTTTTCAATACGGGCACGCTGCTCAGCAGAAAGGGTGTTGTAAATGCAATCGTACGCCACGGCCGTATGGACAAGCCACACACTTTCGTTCAGGGTTTGCCAGAACAAACGTCCAGGCACAGGTGAAAGATTTACGGGATGAAAGCCAAGCGTTGGGTACAATTGGGCATAAGCCTCGAGCATAGCTGCCACATAGCTGGCATATTTCTTTTCACCAGTAAGCTGATAAGCGACTCCACAATTAAACATGGCATAATAGTTCGACTTGTGTTGTTCGTGCACTACTCCTCCGCCACCATCCTTGGGAACCGGCACATTGAGCGGACTGGTTGTCGCCACATTGGCGGCATTCAACACTTCGGACAGCGTTTGATCAAACGCTGGCAAACTTCCTCTGTCCGCTCTGATCTCGTTCACCTCTAGCGGCGTGAAAAGAAGAGACGGATGTTGAGCGAATGAAACGAGACATCCTCCAATTAAAACACAAATACAACTAATTATTTTCTTCATTTGATAGCTATTTTCTTATTTATTGCACCTCTTATTTCTTAAGACCAATAGAGAGTATATCTAACTCACTACCGGCTTGGGGAAGATAGTTGTGCGTTTCTTCACTAGTATATATCGGACGAACCTGATACATTTTTCCCTGCATGGCCTGATCCGTTGTAGTGAACACTCTTCCGGAATTCCAAAAATTACAATGGGAAATAGCCACCTTCTCCCAAGTAGCCTCATCCAAACGGATTGTTGCTCCTCCGCGGCCACTACCATCAAAGTTGCAGCCTTCTACAGTGAGTACCTGTGCCCCAATCAAGCGCATCACACTTCCCCGTTCCTTATTGCAACAGTCCAGGAAATTACAATTTCTGATTGTAACATAGGGTCCGGCAGTGCTTTCATCACTTCCTCCTCTATAGATAGTAATAGGTAGCCCTAGTATGCGATAGAAAGCACAATTCTCAATCAACATATCATCGGCATTGTACCGACCCATATCATCTTTCTCAGCAGCATAGTTTATGGCATCACCGGATAGGTCACGAAACAGACAGTTTCTGATCGTTACGCTTTTCGCAAAGGTGGCTTTAGTCCCTTTTATCGCAAAGAAACCTCCTCCTTCAAAGTGCAGAAACTCACAACCATCAACAGTTAGCGTATATGGTTGAATACGATCAACTGCCGTAGCAATTCCTGCTTTTGCTAAGGCCTTTCCCGGGGTAAGCACACCATCAAATCGAATATTTTCAATACTCAACTCTCCACCATCCGCCAGAGTCACCATGTTGTCCGAACGGTCACCGTCAAAAACAACAAGAGGTTTTTGTTTCTGATCAGAGGCTCTAATAATCAAGGGCCTATCGATAACCATAGCACTTTGAAGAGGATATCGCCCTGGTGCCAGACACAATATGCTACCAACTGGTACCTTTTGAACGACTTCAGAAAGATTCATTTCAGGAGTCACCGGATATTCTTTTGCCACCGGTGGTGTCAATTGAACCACGTGATTGCGATACCATGACGCACCTTTATCTTTGCGAATATCTGCATCGGAAGGTAGAGAAGGTATCTTCAAGGATTCCGACGTGAATCCCTGAGCAGAATAAGCTTTGCCCAAGTCCACTTTATTACCTTTAAAGTGGATACCCGACACATCATCCACAGCTATATAAGGTGCATCCAGCGTTTTATTTATAATGACGTTATCCGCAAAAGTCACCTCTTTAGGAACAAGAGTACGCTCCATATCTTTGCCCGTACCGAACTCAATATTTGAACAATTGATCATCGTGTTACGAGAAATAGTAACGTCAACTACCTGGCAATACCGATTGGGTAGTGAATTAGGTACCGCATCCATAACTCCTAAAGCAGAGAAAAATCGAGTTCCAGCCAAGCCAACCATGGTGTTCTCGTAAATGTGATGCCCTGCATTGACCACACGGATGCCTCCTGTATTGCGAAGCCCGTTACCTATGAAGAGATTATTATTCACGGTGTTACGATCGCCGTGCCGCAAAGCAACAACTCCTTCGCATTCCAACAAGACATTGTTTCGAATGCTATTATCGCAAGACTTTATAGAGATCACTTCTACTTCACCCGAACAACGTTCGAATAGATTATGCTCAATAATTGTATTTGAAGATTTATAGGCCTGTTGAGACGTTCCTACGCGTATGGTCTCCGCACCATTCGAACCATATACAGGTCTTTCTCCAAAATAGTTATGATCAATTTGATGGTAATTTTCCAGGCAACGCTCATCGTTAAGGATGACTGTTAAAGTCACCCCTAAGTTAAGCTTCCCCATCAAAGAGCAATGATCCACCCGGTTGTATCGGCCATAAAGCAGAATGTAACTATTCGCTTGATCTCTCCGGGAAGGATTAAAGTCTTCAATCACACAATTCGTCAATCGACAGTGATTGGCCAATGCTTCTCCATTGCGAAATTCCACAACAGACCCTTTAGTAGCGTGTCCATGAGAAAAATATAATCCACCAACCGACAACCACTCTCCTGCCATACGCAAGGTGGAACTCCCTCCTATTTTTACCTTTCCCGGATTCAGCGCCTCCACAATTACAGGAGCTGATTCTGTTCCATTAGCTACCCATTTCAACTGTACATCATCATATTGCCCGTCCTTGATATAAATCCGGTCCCCAGGCTGAGCCATGCTCAGACAAGAGGCGACTTCGGAAAGCGCGACTTCATAGCGTTTCGCAAAAGAAGTCAAGGGAAGTCCGATGAGTAAGCAAATCATGAGCGACTTATAGATCTTTCGTGTTGCCATTACTTATTTAATTTTGAGTAATCGTAATCCTTCTTCTGCCAATACATATCAAACTCGATAGAACTGGATGAAGGAGCATTCGTGTTATTATACATTTTAAAATCAACGGTTTTGATATGCAACAAGCCAATGCGTTTTACGTTATCAGCAACATTAGATGCCGAACCGTTCACATTATAATATAGGACAAGTAAAAATGCATCAACATTAACCTTAGCCTCTGTCCCTACTTCCCAAATACCCGAAGCCCATACGTCTGTATTCAGTGAGGATTTCATACTAGCGATACTAAGTCCCCGACAAGTTTTAGCTTCCACGTCAATTGGGAATGTCGTTTCATCAATGCTATTCAAAGTTCCACTCTTCACCTCTTCTATTAGCGTATTATAGCCGGATTTTGAAGGATCTAAGTATAGGAAGGTCAACACGGGCGTACCATAGCAACTTGCATTGACTCCGGGCACTCGATTTGAATCGGCAGAGTTGTTGACCATATAGAAGTTCTTTAATTGCCCGCTTGAACCTGCCGGACTATTGATTTGCAGTGTTCCGGCATTGGCACCTGAAAAGAAGAAGTAAGGATTGACCGAATTATATTCGCTTTCTGATACCGCAGGCGTATTATAGGTTGAACAAGTAGCGGCTAAGTATGTGTAAGAGATCGGATCAACTTGTTCTCTCCAAACAGCATTCGCATACGAAAGTCCGGTTGCAGGAGAGAAGAATGAAGTGAGTTCTTCCACATCACGTCCCTGCGCATAGACCTTCTTATTCGCCCAGAAATAAATTAAAGGAACTTTCACAACGAAGGCATCAGTCAGCGTATGTACTTCTCGACCGTCAAAATAAGAGATTTTCAGCGCTAAGTTATTGTCTCCATCTACATAGTTTTCAGAAGAAGGTACGGCAAACCTCAATTCATTCTCCGTTTGAAGCGTGATGCTACAGGTCATAGTATCTAACAGCACTTTATCAATCTTATTTAAGAAAGTGCCACTCAGCACAATGATGTCCCCCACTTCGGCCGGAGTAAAAGTTGAAGTAGCTACGGAAGGTTCATAACGTGCCACACTCAGCTTTGGAGCAGTTTCAAAAGAAGTTTCCACTTCTGCAGTCCCATCAAAATATCGAAATGTAAGTGCTGCTTTATCGGCCTCTACATAAGGAATCTTCACCAAGATCTCATTCTCACTTTGTGATAGTATAGTGGCTTCGTTGCCGGTGGTAAAGCCTTCGGCTGTAAACAACACCGCACTAACCACATTCAGATGAGTGCCCGAAAGCAACAATTTATTCCCCATCTCAACCTCGGCAGGGATACCCGTAGAAGCAACAACAGGGGCAGGATATACGACCGTAAATTCAGAAGCTGAAATTCCTTCGCCAACAGCGTTACTCAAGACGATCTTGCCACTCTTTGCATTGCCGGTCACTTTCAGCGATAAACGTTCATTCGATACTTTTTGAAGTATTTCTACCTTTTCACCTCCAAGAGTGGCACTGACGACATCATCCAAATGACTACCGGCAATTATAATTTCACTTCCTACACTCCCGCTTTCGGGTGAGAAAGATAGAATTTCGGGTGCACTGAACACAACCTCTTTCATAGAGATGGAATCACAACTACTCCAAAAGAGGATACATGCCAATAACCATACCAAGTTCCATTGTCTATATTGTTTCATATTCTTTTTCATTTTAAGAGATTAATAACCTGTGTTCTGTGCAATATCCGGATTGATGTTGACTACACTCACCGGAATGGGCAGATAGGTTTGCCAATCGGCTAAATCGTTCACCGTGTAGATATATTCCGAATAGAACGGTTCACTTTTTAAATAGTTATTCACGGTTTGGGTAGCTGTACCCCATCGAAGCATATCAAACCATCGCTGATTTTCAAACGCTAGTTCAAGCCTTCGTTCATTGCGCACAGCTTCTCTAAAATCATAACGATTCGAAAGATCGGCCAAAGTATAGGTGGGAACACCGGCACGTTCACTGATCATATTCAAGTATTTCAGATTATCGGCTGATGGACCTGAGATTTCATTAGTCAGCTCGGCATAGAGCAAGGCAATATCTCCTACTCGGATAATTGGCCAGTCACTCTCTCCATCATATTGCGTGGTAACAGGGTTCGTATATTTCTTGCAATAACGGCTTTCAACCCATTCTTTCGTTGTCGAATTATAATATTGCTGAGCAATGTTGACATTTAACCGTTGATCATCAGTCCCTCTAAGCTCATAAGCAGCAATTAGATTATCGCTCGGGGTGTTATAGCCAGAAGAGGTTCCTAATATGACATTGGCACCGTTATTGACCGGAGCAAATAGATTTCCGAAAGGAGAACCCAATCCCATACTACCGGAAAGATAGCGAGCGGCGAAAATTATTTCTTTGTTCATCTCATTCGTTATATCAAAGATTTTAGTGTAGGGCACTAAATCAGCTCCACTTTGTGGATTGCCCACAGCTGTACTCTCAAGCACTTCCTTACATAATTGTGCTGCACGCGCATATCGTTCTTCTCCCGATTTATAATGCGTAGCATACACCTTAGCTAATAAAGCTTTTGCAGCATTCCTATCTGCACGCCCTTTATCAGCATCTGCCATCTGTTCGGGTAGCATCTCATTGGTGATTATTTTTTCCAAATCGCCTTCAATCAGGGCATACACCTCTTCTACAGTAGAACGTTGCATGTTACGAGCCACATCCGAAGGCACTTTTGAAGTCACAATAAACACAGGACCCCACAGGCGAACCAAATTAAAATATTCTAGAGAACGGAGAAATAAAGCTTCTCCCTCGTATTGGTTTCGAAGCGTTTCATCCTCGATGACATCAAGATAAGAAATCACATTATTGACACGTGCAATAGTGACGTAACACGAATTCCAATAGTCTTCCACCCATTGATGTTCAGCTACAATTGTACCTTGATCGAGCTGTTCTATCAATTTGGTTGAGCTAGCCGTAGAACCCGTAGCATACATTCGTCCATTATCGGAACGTAGCTCAGTCATGGCCCATTCATAATACATCACGTTATGAAGAGAACTATAACATCCCAGAACTAGATTATTCACCGAAGAAGCATCTTTCACATATTCATCTACAGCCACTTCAGAGTAGGGATACTTGTCCAAATCACAAGACGCAAACAGTAAAGTCACCAATAGTAGTCCTATATAATATACCTTTTTCATCGCTTACTTACCATTAAAAATTAATATCAAAACCTGCGGAAATTGTACTTGTCAAAGGAAATCCACCGCGCTGATATCCCGAAATCATAGAGCTTGAATATTTAGATGAAGTCACACGAGACTCAGGGTTAATACCTTTATAGCTACTTCCCCATATATAGAGTAGGTTACTACCAGACACATAAAAGCGTACACCAGACAGTTTCATTTTACTCGCCATCGTGGCTGGGAGTGTATAACCCAATGTAACATTTCTTAAGCAAGCATAAGAAGCATCTTGCAAAGGATAATCGGTTAAAGCAATGTCATACCCCAACTTCTGATAAGGAACTTTTCCATTGCCCGGATGCTCTGCACTTACCCAACGATCTTTGGTGTAAGCCTTATTCCATTTCACCGTTTCATTGTAATAGATGTCACCATTGTACACATCAATTCCTTGTACACCTTGAATCAAAAATGAAAAATCAAAATCCTTGAATTGGAAAGTGTTCGTAATTCCCCAAGTGAAATCGGGATAAGGGTTGCCTAGAGGCACACGATCGTCAGGAGTCAAAGAGCCGTCTTTATTGGTATCCACAATACGTAATCCACCAGGCACATCATTAGCAAAATGAGGATTGGCATTGATTTCTTCCACACTATTCCACACCCCACTTGTCTTGTAACCGTAGAACTGAATCAACGGTGAGCCAACTTTAGCTATGTAACATTCACTTCGCTCGCCTTGGTTAATGACTTGTTGTTCGCCACCCAATTCCATCAGTTTATTACGTGATAAAGAAAAATTGAGATTGGTGCTCCAAGAAAACTTGCGATTTTTAAAATTGTAGGTGTCGAGCTGTATTTCTACACCGGAGTTACGTACCTTTCCTATATTGTTCCAATAGTAACTATAGCCGGTAAACGACTGCGTGGGTTGTTCGAACAATAAAGCACGAGTGATAGAGTAATAGGCGTCTACAGATAGATTAATCCGGTTTTTGAATAATCCTAAATCTAACCCATAGTTGAACTCATCCGTTTTTTCCCAGGTGATGTGAGAGTTGGCCAATGAAGAGGAGATATTTGCCGAGCCATTCACCAATTGTCCATTACCGGTACCCGTCACATAGTTGGCACTATTCAGTACTTCGAGAGCAGCATCATAGCTGATACGATTATTTCCTGTAACACCATACGAAGCTCTAAACTTCAAATTAGAAATAGACTTGAAATTTTTCATGAACTTCTCTTCACTGACACGCCAACCTAAAGAGGCCGAAGGAAACCATGCATTTCGGTTACCTTTGGAAAATAAAGAAGAACGATCCAAACGCAAAGATGTAGACAAAAGATAGCGACCTAAATAGTTGTAATTGATACGCCCTAAATAAGACTCTAGTACCACATCCGGATAGCGGAATGTACCAGTTCCATCATTATTCCCGTTTCCCTTACTTGCCAAAGAATAGACAGTAGCTGCATTCAGTGTATGAACATCATCGGTAGCAAAACCAGTGGCGGTCATAGCCACCCGCTGATCTCTCGTTGATTCAACAGTGTAGCCCAGCAAAACATCCATACTATGCGCTTTACCCTTACCAAAATCAAGATGATAGTTCAATGTGTTTTCGCTCAATAGATCGACGTAAAGTTTGCTAAAATAGGTGGCTCTACTTTCTTCTTTATCTTTAGTAGCATTCTTGTTTCCATAGTAATAAGAAGGACTGAAGCGTACATTTAAGCCATTAGACGTTTTAAACTGTAGACCTTTACAAATATTAATCGTTAAATACATACTTGCTAAGCCTTGCATAGATTCACCCCAACGGGATGTATTTGCCATTACACTACGAGGATTATTATTGGCTGAAGAAAAAGGAGATGATTTCTCCATTGTGGGGTTTCCTTCAGCATCCAGTCTACCAGTTGGCGTTTCAATATTATTAAAATGGCTTCCTCTTGCAAATCCGGTATAACCTGTCAATTCGGTACTATATGCATTGTGATAGACGGGAAGGAAAGAAGGGGTACGATAGAAATCAATAAAATTATTCTTCGGCCGTTCGGTCTTGGTGTAAGTACCCGATAAATTAACGCCTATGCTCACTAGATTAGATAATTTAGCATCTACTTTCGAACGAAAATTGAGTTTATCCAGGGAGTTTTGTAGCATCACTCCCTCGTCTTTGGTATAAGCTGCAGAAATATAATATTTTGTATCTTTACGTCCGCCGGATACACTCATCTGTACATTCGTAATACCAGCTAAATCACGTAAACCTTCTTTTTGCCAATCGGTAGTACCCATCTGACTTTCCAGATAAGCTGCACCGCGAGCTGCTGAAGGAACTGACGGTCCACCTAGTTCAGCCTCTTCTGTAAGTAGATTAAGCCATTCGGATGAAGTCATCATATCATGTAATTGGTAGGCATATTTAAAACCTTGATAGAACTTAAATGAATATTTTGGTTTATCAGGAGTACCACTTTTCGTAGTGACCATAATAACTCCATTGGCAGCACGCGAACCGTAGATCGCTGCAGAAGCCGCATCTTTCAAGATTTCAATAGATTTCACATCGGAAGCGTTTATCGACGAAAGTCCACCTGATACCGGGAATCCATCGATAATAACCAAAGGCTCACTATCAGCAGAAATGGATCCTGTGCCACGCACTCGAATGGAAGGCGTTACACCAACCTCCGAGGTTTCATTGGCAACGGTAAGTCCACTCATAGATCCTTGTAAGGCAGTAGTCACATCACTTACTGGAGCATTAATTAAAGCCTGTCCATCAAGTTTTGAGATCGAACCTGTTAAATGTGATTTAGCTTGTGTACCATAACCAATCACCACAACATCATCCAACAGTTTAGAATCCTCTTCCAGCGTCACATTCACCACAGTGCGTTTACCAACAGCCTCAGCTCTATCCATGTAACCGATATACGAATAAACCAAAATTGTTTTTGAATTTGGAACCTTGATGGAGTATTTACCTTCAGCATTTGTCACAGTACCTGTTGGAACAGTAGCGTCCTTGATCATGACTGAAGCTCCAATCAATGGCCCCTGTGCATCGATCACCTGACCCGTAATTACATGCTGAGAATAAACGTTTAATGCTCCACCTAACAACAAGAGTAGCAATACAACTTTTTTAAAATACAGAAGTTTGTTCATAGATTAGCGTTTTAATTTCTGTGACAAACGTAAGGATTAAAATTGGTAAACCAAAATTTTGGTCTACCAATTATCTTTTATTAACAAATACATGTAATATGCTTATTTATAACATATTACGCGTACATTATTATAAAAGGGGTAAAGAATATTTTTCGCCGAAAGCTTTAATGTAAAAGATAATATTCGTACTTTTACACCCGAATTGAGAAAGAAAACATTTTAAAACAGTTGTATCTTATGAAAGACGAAGTAAATTCGCAACCAGTTAAACTTGTAATTGAACATCTAAAGAAACAAATTGCTGATCGACAGATTCTACCTGGCGAACGTCTACCGTCTGAACGAAAGTTGTCTGAACTACTAAACGTTAGTCGATCACATGTTCGTGAAGCCTTACAAAAAATGGAGCTTTACGGCATTGTAAAGACTTATCCTCAAAGTGGAACAGTCGTTTCTGAGTTTTCAAAAGATCAGTTGGATACAATGATCACAGACGCACTGAAGATAAGTAGATATGACTTCTCCAGCCTAGTCTATGTCCGTGTATTATTAGAAATTGAGATTTGTAAGCTCTGCGCATTAAACCGTACGGAAGAGGATTTAATAAACATAGAAAAGACGTTAATGGAACTCGAAGAAAAGTTTGATACGGATCTTCGCGTTGAAAAAGATTTTGCTTTTCATCAAGCCATAGCGCAAGGAGGTCACAACCCAGTGATTAGTTCACTCCTACTCATTATAACTCCCGACATATTAAAATATTATCAAAAATATAAGGTCTGCGCTGTACCACAAAAAACAGTGCATGCCGAACATAGAGAAATCTTGCAAAAAATAAAGAACAGAGATCCCGAAGGTATGAAAGAACTGGTGCTTCGACATTTATCTAATCTTATCGATTTTTCAAAAATGTCGCCCAATGAAAATATTCCAGAATTTGAATATGGGCATCTATAAGCTGATAAAGAGTGTCCCTATCCCTCTATCATAGTGTAACTATAGCAACCTAATAGTGATACTATCTTGCTCGTATAGTGTAACTATATGATTTTCTTATTTCGCTGAAAGATAACAAAGTTTTAGAAAGTGGAGGAGTATATCTTCCATTAATTCTCGTACCTTTGTGAAACGATTAAAAAATCATAGCAAAATGAAGAACGTTATCAAGGGATTCCGGTTCACCCCTTCAAACTATCCGGCAGATGTAGAAGCTAAAATTCAGAAATACAGAAAACAAGGTTATAAGCTCCCACTTCGTAAAGTACTCCGTACACCCGAACAATTGGCAGGTATTCGTGAAAGTGCCAAAATCAATACGGCATTGCTCGATTATGTTTCTGAAAACATTCGGGAAGGTATGTCGACGGAAGAAATCGACGTAATGGTGTACGACTTCACCACGAAACACGGAGCTATCCCTGCTCCTCTCAACTACGAAGGTTTTCCAAAAAGCGTTTGTACCAGCATTAATGATGTGGTTTGCCACGGTATTCCTAGCAAAACTGAGATCTTGAAAAGTGGAGATATCATCAACGTGGATGTTTCTACAATCTACAAAGGTTATTTCTCTGATGCCTCACGTATGTTCATGATTGGCGATGTAAGCCCTGAAATGCGTAGACTGGTGGAAGTCACCAAAGAATGCTTGGAAATAGGTATTGCCACTGCGCAGCCTTGGACTCAATTGGGAGATGTGGGTGCTGCCATTCAAGAACATGCCGAGAAAAATGGATTCAGTGTGGTACGCGATCTTGCCGGACATGGTGTAGGCGTGGAATTTCATGAAGCGCCCGACGTGGAGCATTTCGGACGCCGTGGAACAGGAACTATGATTGTTCCGGGAATGACTTTTACCATTGAACCGATGATTAACATGGGCTCTTATGAAGTGTTTATCGATGAGGCTGACGGATGGACCGTATGCACAGACGACGGACTTCCTTCCGCACAATGGGAAAAAATGCTTCTGATCACTGAAACCGGAAACGAAATCCTCACGTATTAATGGAATTGATTCTACTCATTGTTATCGCCATCTTAGCTGTTGTTTCAATAGCTATAGCCCTAACGAAGGGAAACAATCAGGCGCAAGCAGAACAATTGCAAACTGCTTTGCGCCTGCAAATGCAGGAAAACCGCGAGGAGCTAAACCGAAGTATCAGGGAGTTGCGCATGGAAATGACGCAAACACTAAATCAGCACATGCAACAACTACAGGATGCGCTACATAAAAATATGCTGACTAGCGGAGAGATGCAACGCCAGAAATTTGAAACGATGGCGCGCCAACAGGAAGCTTTAATTCAGTCTACAGAGAAGCGACTGGACGACATGCGACTGATGGTGGAAGAGAAATTACAAAAGACACTGAATGAGCGCATAGGTCAATCGTTCGAGATTGTGCGCTCGCAACTGGAGAATGTGCAAAAGGGACTCGGCGAAATGAAGTCGCTGGCTCAAGATGTAGGTGGACTGAAGAAGGTGCTGAGCAACGTGAAAATGCGCGGAACATTCGGCGAAGTGCAGTTGGGTGCATTGCTGGAGCAAATGATGAGCCCTGAACAGTATGATGCCAATGTAAAAACGAAGAAAAGCGGTACTGAGTTTGTGGAATATGCCATCAAGCTTCCGGGAAAGGACGATGCCAACAGTACGGTTTATCTGCCTATTGACGCAAAGTTTCCGAAGGATGTGTATGAGCAATACTACGATGCCTTTGAGGCGGGAGATGCAGCATTGATCGAAGCATCGGGCAAACAACTCGAGACAACAATCAAGCGAATGGCAAAAGACATTCATGACAAATATGTTGACCCACCGTTTACCACCGATTTTGCGATTATGTTCCTTCCTTTTGAAAGCATTTATGCTGAAGTGATTCGCAGAACGAGTCTGGTGGAGATGCTACAAAAAGAATATAAGATTGTTGTGACGGGTCCAACGACTCTTGGGGCTATCTTGAATAGCTTACAAATGGGATTCCGCACACTGGCCATCCAAAAGCGTACGGGTGAAGTATGGACCGTGCTTGGAGCGGTGAAGACTGAGTTTGGAAAGTTCGGCGGCTTACTAGAGAAGGTGCAGAAGAACCTTCAAAGCGCGGGCGATCAGCTGGAAGAGGTGATGGGCAAACGTACCCGCGCCATTGAACGAAAGCTGAGACAAGTGGAAGAATTGCCTCACGAAGAAAGCCGCAAAATCCTACCTATGGAAGAGGAGGATTCAGAAGCTTAATCCCATTTACGAGGGGGCAATACGCCGGAAAGAATGACATAGCCTAACAGGCCGGAGAGGATGCTTCCTGAGAGTACGCCAAATTTAGCCTGATTCAACAAAACCGGGAATTCTGTTCCGAAGGAGAGGTTGGCTATGAAGAGCGAAACTGTGAAACCGATGCCTCCCAGCATGGCGACACCGAAAAGGTTTCGCCAAGTCATTCCCTTAGGCATAGGAGTGAGCTTGATGCGTATGGCCAACCAAGTGAAAAGGTAGATTCCGATAAATTTACCGAGAAGCAAACCTGCGGCTACCCCTGCTCCTACACTGCCAATCAGTTCACCACCACTACCACTAAATACCACACCGGCATTGACGAAAGCAAACAGAGGAAGTATCAAATAATTAACGGCTCCATGGAGGTTGTCTTCTAAAGATTGCAGCGGACTAATTACCCGGTCGGAAGCCGACTCTACCTCTTTCAGTTTAGCAATCTGCTCATTGGTGAGTACGATGCTTTCCGATTCCACTTCAGGGAAAGCCGCTATGGTATGACGAATCTGTTCGATGTATTTCCCCACATCCAAACGAGGTTTGGCTGGAATGACAAAAGCTAGAATAACGCCCGAAATGGTGCTATGAATGCCAGATTGGAGGAATAGATACCAAATGACAATGCCGATCACCAAGAAAAAGATCTTGTTCGTTTCGCCATGTTTCCCGATGAAATAGAGTAGCACATAGAGTAGCGCCGCTACTGCCAGATAGCCGAAGGAGACATGGGAGCTATAGAAGATGGCAATCACCAAAATGCCACCAATATCATCGACCACAGCAAAGGCAGTGAGAAAGATCTTCAAACTCAGCGGAACCCTGCGCCCTAGCAAACTCAACACCCCTAGGGAGAAGGCTATATCCGTAGCCATCGGAATGGCTAACCCTTGCCCACCTTCACTTCCTGGAGGACAAATAGACATATAAACCATGACAGGTAAGAGCATTCCGCCGCAGGCAGCTATAAAAGGAAGTGCAGCTTTACGAAAAGAAGAAAGCTCACCCACCAAGAGTTCGCGTTTAATCTCTAGTCCTACCATGAGAAAGAAAATCGTCATCAGACCGTCATTGATAAACTCAATCATCCGCAGGTTCTCTCCTCCGTGTGCCAGAAGATTAAAATTGCCGATCCTTAAATGAAGTTCATGCTGAAGGAATTCTTGATAGGCTGGAGCAAAAGGAGAATTTGCGATGAGAGCGGCAGCTATGGCCGCCAAAAACAAGAGAATGCTCGCAGCAATATTCATGGACGAAAAATTTCGCATGGTACGTAAAATAGTCATAACGAAAGCACTTTAAAAAATTAGAACGACAATATACGGCTTTTTAATCGATATAACTTCGCAAAGCCAATTTTTTAACCCATATCACGAAAATACCCGTCAATACGAGGTTTAAAACAAGGGTAAGCACTGAAATTACTAAGGCCGGTCCACCTAAGTTATAACCCAAAGCGATGAAAATAATTCCGGCACCGACTTCGCCACGGGTGAACATACCGATGGAAAGTGCTAAGCGTTCGCTCAACTTACGATCTCTATAGAAAAGGACAGGGCAAAGTTTACCCATATTGGAGATCAGTGACACCACAATAACATGAAGCAGAATCATTCCCCAAGACATCATCGGTTGAGAACCGGTCACGGAGTGGGTTCCTAGATGTGCCTCGGCAAAATTGACACCAATGAAATGAGGCATACTGAGTCCCACTAGGAACATAAAGAGAAAGGAGATGCCGGTAGATACTTTTTGCTCAGTAAGGCTATGGTGCTCTTTATGCTTCATGATCATCCCCAGTACAAAAGCCGGTAGCAAGACTTCTATGTGAATGCTACCTTCCTCCCCATAGAGGGCTTTACTTCCCTGATAGAGGAGTTGGGTGACGACAAAGACTACGATAGCATAACTAAGTATGGCCATCCAATCTTGCCGCCAATTGAATTTATTGAGGTATCGCCAGCCAAGAGCCAAAAGTAGAAAGACAATGAACACAACGATAATGAGCTGCCAACGCAAACCAATCATCATGATTTGAAGGGGAATCATTAATAGAATGGTGTCGAGATCGTCGAAGATGGCTAAGACTTGAATCTTTTTGTAGATCCAACTCGATTTCAAACCAATGGCTGCCAGCATGGTAAATAGAATACCGGCTGAAGTGGGGGCAGCAAAACGACTTAATAATAGATTTTCTTTCCAAGCTTCCCAGCTATTCCAATAGTCGGGAGGAAGAAGTACGAATAGGTAATAAAGAGCAATCATGAACCAAGGCAAGGCAGCAGTAGCCATAGCTATAAAATAGTCTTCGGCATAGCTTTTCCAGCGAGATTTATCGAGAACAAACTCTCGACCGACATTGATCATGATAAAGCTTAGGGAAACGTAAAGGAGTATATTCGATAGGGTTTTCACATTCCCATACCCCTCTCCTGCAATTACCGGAAGGTATTGCGAAAGAACGAGCCCCAACATCAGGAAGCCCGAAAAAGACAGAACTTTTCTCATACGTATTAATTTTATCACCTAGTATATTAAAGAACTAACCGCAAGCCTTTTTGTTCAGATTATCTCTCTGAAAAAATGACTTGCGGTTCTATTTTAATCCAGTTTCAAGACGGCTAGGAAGGCTTTCTGAGGCACTTCCACGTTACCAATCTGCTTCATTCGTTTCTTACCTTTCTTTTGTTTCTCGAGCAACTTACGTTTACGGCTCACGTCACCTCCATAGCACTTCGCGGTGACATCCTTACGCACCGCCTTTATCGTCTCGCGGGCAATAATCTTAGCACCGATGGCTGCCTGTATGGCAATCTCAAACTGTTGACGAGGAATCAGTTCTTTCAGCTTCTCACACATGCGCCGTCCCATATCGTAGGCATTATCAAAGTGAGTCAGTGTGGACAGTGCATCGACTGGCTCTCCGTTCAACATGATGTCAAGCTTCACCAATTTAGAAGGGCGGAACCCATTAGGTTGGTAGTCGAACGATGCATATCCTTTCGAAATACTTTTCAATCGATCGTAGAAGTCGATCACAATCTCACCCAAGGGCATATTATAATAGATCTCGACACGATTACCAGAGATGTATTCTTGTTTCAAAAGCTCCCCACGCTTACCTAAGCAAAGCGTCATGATGGGACCGATATAATCGGTAGTGGTAATGATGGATGCTTTGATGTAGGGTTCTTCGATATGATCAATCAAGGTAGGATCGGGCATTCCACCAGGATTGTGCACCTCCTTCATGGTACCTTGCTTATCAAAGATATTATAAGATACGTTCGGCACAGTGGTAATCACATTCATGTCGAACTCACGATCCAAGCGTTCCTGCACAATCTCCATGTGAAGCAATCCGAGGAAACCGCAACGGAAACCGAAGCCTAATGCCAACGATGATTCCGGTTGGAAGGTAAGAGAAGCGTCGTTCAACTGCAACTTCTCAAGCGAAGCCCGCAAGTCTTCAAAGTCTTCAGCTTCGATAGGATATACTCCGGCAAAGACCATCGGTTTGACTTCTTCAAAACCTGCAATAGCTTTGTCGCAAGGACGAGAGATGTGCGTGATGGTATCTCCCACTTTCACCTCTTTCGAAGTCTTGATACCCGAAATGATGTAGCCTACATCTCCTGTACGAAGTTCATTGCGCGGCAACAACTCCATTTTAAGTACTCCTACCTCATCAGCATCATACTCTTTACCGGTATTGAAGAATTTTACTTTATCGCCTTTACGAATCACGCCGTTTTCAATCTTGAAATAAGCAATGATGCCACGGAAAGAGTTGAACACAGAGTCGAAAATCAAAGCTTGCAAAGGAGCTTCTTCATCACCATCAGGATGAGGGATACGCTCGATAACTGCAGTTAAGATCTCTTCGATACCCATACCGGTTTTACCGGAAGCACGGATAATCTCATCGCGCTTGCAGCCTAGCAGTTCAACGATTTCGTCTTCTACCTCTTCGGGCATGGCGCTAGCCATATCACATTTGTTAATTACCGGAATGATTTCGAGATCGTGCTCGATGGCCATATAAAGATTAGAGATGGTTTGTGCCTGTACACCCTGCGAAGCATCAACGATGAGTAGTGCGCCTTCGCAAGCAGCAATGGAACGGGAAACTTCATAAGAAAAGTCGACATGCCCCGGAGTGTCAATCAGATTAAGGATGTATTTTTCACCCTTATAGTTATACTCCATCTGGATGGCATGACTCTTAATCGTGATCCCTCTTTCTTTTTCCAAATCCATATCATCGAGCATCTGCCCGCTAGTAACCTGAATGGTATTGGTGAATTCCAACAAACGGTCAGCCAATGTTGATTTACCGTGATCAATGTGGGCAATGATACAGAAATTGCGTATATTCTTCATTTTAAATAGTTATTCATCTATAAGTTTCTATTTGCGGGTACAAATATAGTGAAAAATATGAAGTTAGAAAGAAGATGTCGCTTTGAAACTTTGCAACCAAGAGGTCAGCTCGGCCTGCATTTCACTCTTATATAGAAAGTTCTCGTGAATTCCCCAGCCATGGCCTCCCGTGGGATAGATGTGGAGCACAGCAGGAACTCCATTTTTGTGGAGGGCAAGATAATAATTAACACCATTGGCAGGATGAACAACTTTATCGTCATCGCTATAGACAATGAAGGCACGAGGGGTATCTTTGGTGACTTGTTTTTCGTTAGAATATTCGTTTTCGAGTGCTTCGGAAGCCTCTTTACCTAACAGATTATCATGGGAACCGAGATGAGTAAAAGATTTATCCATCGTGATGACGGGATAGAAAAGAATCTGAAAATTGGGACGAAGTTCTTTTACTGCATGTGTGGCGATGGTGGAAGCAAGATGTCCCCCTGCCGAAGAGCCCATGATACCGATATCATTCGGATTTAATTTCCAAACGATAGCACTATCGCGCAATAGTTTCATGGCGGCTTCTGCATCCGCTATCGGAAGCGTGCGATCTCCGTGAGGCATGCGATATTTGAGAACAATCACTGCTATTCCTTATTTATTGAAGTAGGGAGCCCAATCGTACCCTTCATGGTCTACAGCTAAAAAAGTATATCCCCCACCGGGAAGCACTAATACAGCACGTCCGGTAGCTAATTCCGGAGCAGGTAAGAAAACGCGAAGAGAGGGTTGTTCAATATCAAACGGTTTAGGTGTAGTTTGAGCAGAGACCTGCAACGTAGCCAATACGATTATAAGCCACGCAAGAAGAGTTCTTTTTTGTTTCATAGCATTTGTACATTTTGATTAATGATTATTAGATGTGCGAAGATAGTAAATTTATGTATCTTTGTCCCTCCTTTTTAAATAAATAAACAGATATGCAAGGAATAAAAAATCTGACACATGGCCCCATAAACCGGCAACTCTTCAACTTGGCGTTACCGATTATGGCCACGTCGTTCATCCAGATGGCCTACAATCTTACAGACATGGCTTGGGTGGGACGCATAGGAAGTGAGGCCGTAGCCGCTATCGGCTCTGTGGGGATCTTAACTTGGATGTCTGCCTCTATCTCTTTATTAAATAAAGTGGGAGCCGAAGTCAGTGTTGGCCAATCTATCGGCGCAAAAAGTCAAGAGGATGCCCGCCAATTTGCCTCACACAACATTACCATTGCATTGCTCATTTCGCTCTGTTGGGGAAGCCTTCTCTTCTTGCTGGCCCATCCCATCATTGGTATCTATGAACTTGAGGAGCATATCAGCACCAACGCAATAAAATACTTACGGATCACTGCTACCGGATTGCCTTTCGTGTTTCTATCAGCCGCCTTCACCGGGATTTACAATGCTGCCGGAAGAAGCAAGACTCCATTCTATATCAGTGGTAGCGGACTGATTCTAAACATTCTTCTCGACCCTTTGTTTATCTTTGGGTTTAAGCTAGGCACTGACGGTGCAGCCTACGCCACTTGGATTTCCGAAGCGACTGTGCTGATCATCTTCATCTACCAACTTCGTTTTCGAAAAGATGCCCTACTCGGAGGGTTCTCTTTTTTCGCACGGCTCAAAAAGAAATACACGCTTCGCATCATCAAACTAGGCTTACCTGTGGCAACCTTAAACACCTTGTTTGCCTTTGTCAACATGTTTATTTGTCGCACTGCCTCTGAACAAGGCGGGCATATCGGACTGATGACTTTTACCACCGGCGGACAAATTGAGGCAATCACCTGGAATACTTCCCAAGGATTTGCCACGGCACTCAGCACATTTATCGCACAAAATTTTGCTGCGGGAAAAATCGAACGGGTGCTGAAAGCTTGGCACACCACCCTGTTTATGACTGGAATATTTGGAACATTGTGTACCTTTTTGTTTATCTTCTATGGGAATGAAATCTTCTCAATCTTTGTTCCCGAGCAAGCAGCTTATGAAGCCGGTGGAGTATTTCTACGGATCGACGGCTACTCACAACTCTTTATGATGCTCGAAATTACGATGCAAGGCGTATTCTATGGCATCGGACGTACGGTGCCTCCCGCCATTGTCAGCATCGTCTGCAACTATATGCGTATTCCTCTTGCCATCCTCTTAGTAAAGATGGGTATGGGAGTGGAAGGGATCTGGTGGGCAGTATCCATCACTACGATAGCCAAAGGGTTGGTTCTTTTAAGTTGGTTCCTCCTTATCAAGAAAAAGAGCATAAATTTGCCTTCTGTCGAAACAAGCTAGGCCTGTCGTTTGTTAATTAACAAATACAAGGATTTGCCTACGTTATTTTAACTTAAATGAAATTATTTTGGCAAATAATCTATATCTTTGCAATCGAATTTAAATCAACTATTAATTTAACAAATTATTAAAAAGTAAGACATTATGAACAAAATGAAATGGATGGTTCTCTTCATGAGTGTGACCATAATATTCAGTGGTTGTGCTAGCATGAACAACACAGGAAAAGGAGCTTTAATCGGTGGTGGATCTGGTGCAGCGTTAGGTGCTATTCTCGGCGGTGTGATCGGTAAAGGTAAAGGTGCTGCTATTGGTGCAGCAATCGGTACTGCAGTAGGTGCAGGAACAGGTGCCGTGATCGGAAGAAAGATGGATAAAGCTGCTGCTGAAGCTAAACAAATCGAAGGTGCTCAGGTAGAACAAATCACTGACAACAACGGATTGCAAGCTGTAAAAGTGACTTTTGATTCAGGTATTCTTTTCACTTCAGGTAGTTCTAATTTGAGCGTTTCAGCGAAATCAGCTTTGAGCAAATTTGCGAACAACGTATTGAATCAAAACAAAGACATGGACGTATCAGTGTATGGTTATAGTGACAACCAAGGTTGGAAAAACAGCACCGCTGAACAAAGCCGTCAGAAAAACGTAAACTTGTCTCAAGACCGTGCACAAAGCGTAGCTAGCTATTTGCTAAACTGTGGCGTATCTTCTAACCAAGTGAAGAGCGTACAAGGTTTGGGTGAAAGTGATCCTGTAGCAAGCAATGATACTGCAACCGGCAGAGAGCAAAACCGCCGTGTGGAAGTTTATATGTATGCAAGTGCACAGATGATTAAAGATGCTGAAGCCACTGTCCATTAAAAAAGTATTTAGATTTGTACGCAATCTGCTGATTATCTTCTTTGCTTCATCTATTTTGGCGGTGATTATTTATCGGTTTATGCCGGTTTATGTGACTCCACTAATGGTAATTAGAAGTGCTGAGCAGCTTGTGTCAGGAGAAAAACCCACGTGGAAGCACACGTGGGTTTCTTTTGATAAGATATCTCCCCACCTACCGATGGCGGTGATTGCCTCCGAAGATAATCGCTTTGCTACGCACAATGGGTTCGACTTTATTGAAATTGAAAAAGCAATGAAGGAGAATGAAAAGCGAAAACGAAAACGCGGAGCAAGCACCATCAGCCAGCAAACAGCCAAGAATGTTTTTCTATGGCCGCAATCCTCGTGGGTGCGTAAAGGGTTCGAGGTCTATTTCACTTTTCTCATCGAACTGTGTTGGTCGAAAGAAAGAATTATGGAGGTCTATCTAAACTCCATTGAAATGGGAAAAGGAATCTACGGTGCAGAAGCTACAGCTAGAAACAAGTTCAATACTACTGCCATCCGGCTAAGTAAGGGACAATGTGCTCTCATTGCCGCTACGCTTCCCAATCCGATACGATTCGACTCGGCAAGGCCTTCGTCTTATCTATTGAGAAGACAACAACGAATACAACGATTAATGAATCTGGTTCCTAAATTTCCTCCTACTGAGCAAGAAGGTCCCAAGAAGAAAACAAAAAGGAAAAGAAGATAATTGAGTTAGTCTGATATAAAACTACATCGTGTTCCCCTTACTTTAGCATTTTCATTCATGCGAATCAATAAGCTAAAATAAGGGGAACAATGTTTTTTTGAGTTAAAATCAGAGTCCTCAAAACATATTTTAAGCGGATAGTGTTGATAATCAAAAGGGAAAAGGTTATATTTGAGTAATAATCATCTAAACTTGACAGCTATGAATATTCAAAAACAAATCTGGGTATTGCTGTTAGCTATCGTGCTGGCAGGGACCACTTCGCTTTCTGCGCAAGAAAAAAAGAACAAACAAGAACAAAAAGAGGAAACGGTTAATCAACTCATTGCATCCAAAAAGTACAAGATTGAGGTAAGCACCGCCATGCCCATGCAAGGACGAACCATACCCTTAACCTCTCCCTATTCACTTGAAATTAAGAATGATTCAGTCTTTTCTTATCTCCCTTATTATGGAAGGGCATATAGTATTCCTTATGGCGGTGGGCAAGGATTGAACTTTAAAGCTCCTCTCGAGAGCTATACATTAACCCTAGATAAAAAAGGAAATTATAACATTCAGTTTTCGGCACGTACTTCGGAAGACCGCTATGAATTTAGAACGAAGGTATTCACCAATGGTGCTAGCAGTATTGATGTGACGATGCAGAATCGTCAAGGTATAACCTTTAGTGGAGAGCTAAATCTGGATAAGCGATAGTTAGTTAAGCATCGCTTTCCTCTCCTTCATATCCTTTTAAGATGGGAAGACAGATGTGATATTTCACAGCCAGAATGCGAGCAAAAAAAACGGCGATACCTCCAATTACTTGGCAGCCGTAAGACTCCATTCCGGCAACCTCGCACATCCAATAGGCAATGCCTCCAATGAAGCAAGCGATGGCATAAATCTCTTTTCTGAAAATCAAGGGGATCTCATTGATGAGCACATCACGAATCACACCTCCTGCTGCACCAGTAATGCCTCCCATTATGATAGCTACCCAAAAAGGATAGCCTAATGCAATACTTTTGCCTACTCCAACTACGGTAAAGAGTGCCAGACCAATGGTATCAAATATAAAAAAGGTGTGATTAAGTCGAATCAATGAACGCCCGAAAAAGATGACCCAAATTAGTGCAAGACCGGTACAAATTAAATACATCGGATCGGTCATCCAGCCCGGAGTAACATCCAATAATACATCGCGAATCGTACCTCCTCCAATAGCAGTAACCAATCCCACAACGTAAGCTCCAAACCAATCAAATCGCTTGGCTGAAGCGAGGCGGATACCACTAATTGCAAAGGCAAAAGTGCCCATAAAATCGATAATTTGAACGAATGTAGGCATATATGTGTTATTTTATATGCAAAGTAACAAATAAATTCCATAAGAAAATGTACATTTGCTTCACGAATTAGACAGATATAAGATGAAAATAACAATTGTTGCTGGGGCACGCCCCAATTTCATGAAAATAGCCCCTATGACTCGTGCTATTGAAGCGGCTAGAGGGCTGGGTAAAAGTATTTCCTATCGCTTGGTATACACCGGAAGAAAAGATGACACAAGTCTTGATGCTTCTCTTTTTTCGGATCTTGACATGAAAGCTCCTGATGCGTATTTAGGAGTTGAAAGTAACAATCCCACCAGCCTGGCAGCAGGAATCATGATTGCTTTTGAACAAGAGTTAACGGAAAATCCCACGCATATCGTTTTAGTAGTAGATGATCTTACAGCAACAATGAGTTGTGCAATCGTAGCGAAAAAGCTAGGACTTAAAGTAGCCCACTTAGTCGCCGGCACACGCTCTTTTGATATGAAAATGCCGAAAGAAGTGAATCGTATGATTACCGATGGCGTATCGGACTATCTTTTCACTGCCGGCATGGTAGCCAACAGAAATCTGAATCAGACAGGTACAGAAAGCGATAACGTCTATTATGTAGGCAACATCTTGATTGACACCATTCGCAATAATCGTAAGCGTTTGATCAAGCCTATATGGTTTAATGTGTTAGGACTTAAGGAAAAGAACTATCTGTTGCTCACCCTCAACCGCCACATATTGCTTAAGAACAAAGAAAACATGCGCCAACTGCTGAAGACCATCTTGGATAAAGCGGCCGGAATGACTATTGTTGCTCCACTCCACACCTACGTGCGCAATGCCATTAAGGAACTAGGCATCGAGGCTCCTAATTTACAAATCATGCCGAATCAGAGCTATCTTTATTTTGGCTATCTCACCAACAATGCTAAAGGTATTATCACAGACTCAGGCAATGTCGCCGAAGAAGCGACCTTCCTCGGTATTCCATGTATATCGCTCAACACCTATGCCGAGCATCCGGAAACGTGGCGCATGGGTACAAACGAACTCGTAGGCGAAGATCCTGCTGCCCTTGCATCGGCAATGGATAAACTGATGAAGGACGAATGGAAAAAAGGCGAACTTCCTGAACGATGGGATGGACGCACAGCCGAACGTATCGTTCAAATCTTAACAAACAACTAATCTAACTATCATTCATGAAGCTCAAAGCGTAGGAGTTTCAAGTTCTGTTCAGAAGGGTTTATCCCGAGAACATAGAAGTGTGAAAATCTCGTAAACAATTGATATACATTGATTGTTAATTACTACGTGCCTGTAAACAACAAAAAATGATGAGTAAAAAAAGTTATAGAATCTATTTTACTCCGACTAATTTATTAACTTTGCGGCCCTACTACAAACGTTTATGATACAACGATATAAGAAATTTATACTACTGCTCATTGTTATATTTGCAGTTACAGACGGATTTGCTGAGCAAATTAAAGGTATTGTTACCGACTCAATTACGCATGAGCCTTTGATGTATATCTCTGTCTATTACCAAGACAAGAGAGATGTGGGAACAATTACCAATATAGATGGAGAGTATAGGCTAGATACCCGTAGAAATGGCGGATATTTGGTTTTTTCTTCAATTGGATATGTGACCAAAAAAGTAAAAGTTGGTTCAAGCAGCCAAACCATCAACGTGAAACTTTCTCCAGACGATGTGATGCTCTCCGAAGTGGTGGTTAAACCGCAGAAAGAGAAGTATTCACGCAAAAATAATCCTGCCGTTGAGTTCATGAAGAAAGTCATCGAACACAAAAAAGCGCAAGTGCTCGAGAGCAACGATTACTATCAGTACGACAAGTACGAGAAGATGAAGATGTCTATCAACGACTTAACCCCTGAAAAGCTACAAACTGGCGTTTATAAAAAATATGCATTCCTTAGAGACCAGGTAGAAGTATCGGAGACAACGAATAAGCTCATCCTTCCTATTTCTGTACAAGAAACAGCTTCACAAATCGTATACAGAAAAAATCCAGAAAGTAAAAAGACCATTATTAAAGCTAAAAATGCCAATGGTGTAGAAGAATTCTTCTCTACCGGAGACATGTTAGGTACCATTCTTAAAGATGTTTTCTCTGACATCAACATTTATGATGACGAAATACGCCTCTTGCAGCAACATTTCGTGAGCCCAATTGGAAGCAACGCTATCTCTTTCTATAAATACTATTTGATGGACACCATCATGGTGAACAAACGTGAATGTGTGCATCTGACTTTCGTACCTCAAAACTCACAAGATTTTGGTTTCACGGGTCACCTTTATGTATTGAAAGATTCAACGTATGCAGTTCAGAAATGTACAATGAAACTGCCTAAAAAATCGGGAGTTAACTTCGTGAACAACATGGACATTGTTCAGCAGTACGAACAGCTATCTAACGGAAACTGGGTGTTATCCGACGATGATATGACCGTGGATCTTTCTTGGAATACGAATAAGACCTCCGGCGGATTGCAAGTTGAGCGATCTACCAAATACAGCAATTATAAGTTTGACCCCATTGAGCAACGACTGTTCCGATTTAAAGGCCCTATCGTGAAAGAGGCGGATATGCTTTCGAAAAGCGATGAGTATTGGGCAAGTGTGCGCCAAATTCCGCTGACGAAGAAAGAGAGCAACATGGATCTTTTCGTCAACAATTTAGAACAGATTCCTGGTTTCAAATATATCATCTTTGCGGCCAAAGCTTTGATTGAGAACTTTGTGGAAACAGGTTCTAAAGAGCATCCTAGCAAAGTGGACATCGGACCGATCAACACCATGGTTTCGAGCAACTATATCGATGGGACACGTTTCCGTTTGAGCGGTATGACCACTGCACATTTCGACAAGCATTTGTTCTTCAACGGCTATGGAGCTTATGGTTTAAAAGATCAAAAATGGAAGTATAGCGGAACAGCGACCTATTCGTTCAACCAAAGAGATTATGTAGTTTGGGAATACCCTAAACATTTCATTTCGGCTACTTACAGCTATGATGTTATGTCTCCAATGGATAAGTTCCTATTTACAGATAAAGATAACATCTTCTTGTCGCTGAAGACTACTACAGTAGACCAGATGTCTTATATGCGTGACGCAACCATTAACTATGAGCTTGAAACCCTTACCGGTTTTGGCATCAAAGGAATGCTCCGTCGCCGAAATGATGAGCCAACAGGTAAATTAGAGTACCTACGCAACGATGCTTCGCAAACCCGTGTGCACGATATCACAACAGCCGAAGCTAGTGTGACACTGCGCTACGCTCCGGGAGAAGCCTTCATCAACTCAAAAGAAAGACGTATCCCTGTATCACTCGATGCACCAATCCTAACATTGACCCATACGATGGGATTCAAAGGTGTACTAGGTGGAGATTACAACTTCAGCCGTACGGAAGCGAGCATCTGGAAACGTTTTTGGCTTCCTTCTTCGTGGGGTAAAATTGACTGTAGCCTTAAGGCAGGTGCCGAATGGAATACCGTTCCTTTCCCTTTATTGATCTTACCGGAAGCCAACTTATCTTACATCACTCAGCGTGAAACTTTCTCGTTGATCAATAACATGGAGTTCTTGAATGACCGTTTTGCAGCTATGTCTATATCTTATGACATGAATGGAAAACTATTCAACCGCTTGCCACTGATTAAAAATCTGAAGTGGAGAGAGATGTTCCGTGTACGTGCTTTGTGGGGTACACTGACTGAAAAGAATAATCCATTCAAGAGCGATAATCCGGACTTGTTCCGTTTCCCAACTCGTGATGGAAAATTCACCAGCTTCGTAATGGATCCTAACGTACCTTACATCGAAGGTAGTGTAGGTATATATAACATCTTCAAGCTATTGCATATTGAATATGTACATCGTTTCACTTACCGTGATAATCCGGGTATTAACAAAAATGGTATTCGTTTCATGGTATTAATGGTATTCTAAATCTATGCAGCCTTTAGCAGAACGATTACGACCCAAGACATTGGATGAGTACATCGGTCAAAAACACTTAGTTGGACCGGGTGCCATCCTCCGGAAGATGATTGATGCGGGACGTATCTCATCTTTTATTCTTTGGGGACCTCCCGGTGTGGGAAAAACCACCTTGGCACAGATCATTGCCAATAAGCTGGAAACTCCATTCTACACATTAAGTGCCGTAAGTTCGGGAGTAAAGGATGTTCGAGAAGTAATAGAGCGGGCTAAAAGTAACCGCTTCTTTTCGCAATCCAGCCCCATCTTATTTATCGATGAAATCCATCGATTCAGCAAATCCCAGCAAGATTCCTTGTTGGGTGCAGTAGAAAACGGAACCGTTACCTTGATCGGTGCAACCACCGAAAACCCTTCCTTTGAAGTGATTCGTCCACTCCTCTCCCGTTGCCAGCTCTACGTACTTAAATCCTTAGAACAAGACGATTTATTGGAACTATTGCAACGTGCTATCACCACCGATACACTTTTGAAAGAGCGAACAATAGAACTGAAAGAAACCACAGCGATGTTACGCTTCTCCGGTGGAGATGCCCGCAAATTGCTCAACATTTTGGAGTTGGTGGTTGAATCGGAAGCAAGCGACACTGTTGTCATCACCGATGAAATAGTAACAGAACGTTTACAGCAAAATCCACTCGCTTATGATAAAGATGGAGAGATGCATTATGATATCATCTCTGCCTTCATTAAATCCATCCGCGGAAGTGATCCTGATGGAGCTATCTATTGGCTTGCTCGCATGGTGGAAGGAGGAGAAGATCCAGCTTTCATCGCTCGCCGATTAGTGATTTCGGCTGCTGAAGATATAGGATTGGCCAATCCAAATGCCTTGCTCATTGCGAATGCCTGCTTCGAAACCCTAATGAAAATCGGGTGGCCCGAAGGACGCATCACATTAGCTGAGGCCACCATTTATCTGGCCACCAGCCCTAAAAGTAATTCGGCTTATTGTGCCATTGATGATGCTTTAGAACTGGTACGCGCTACTGGCAACCTGCCTGTACCCCTTCACCTGCGCAATGCCCCCACCAAGTTGATGAAACAATTGGGATATGGTAAAGAATATAAATATGCTCATAACTACGAAGGCAATTTCGTAGAACAGCAATTCTTACCCGATGAATTGAAAGATAAACGAATCTGGCAACCCCAGCACAACGCTGCCGAAGATAAACATGCCGAAAGGATGCGACAGTTGTGGGGCGACAGATTTAAATAGTAACAAGTTATAGGTAAAATATGAAGATCGTAGTTTTAGACGGCTATGCCGCCAATCCCGGAGATATGTCTTGGGATAATTTAAAAGCTCTCGGAGACTGCACCATTTATGACCGTACAGCTCCAGAAGAAGTTGTGGAACGTGCCGCAGGAGCAGAAGTGATACTAACGAATAAAACAGTGATTACTGCCGAACTGATGGATGCGCTTACAGAGCTCAAATACATCGGTGTGTTGGCCACTGGATACAATATTGTAGACACCGTAGCCGCTAAATCACATGGCATTCTAGTCACCAACATCCCAGCATACAGCACGGATTCCGTTGCTCAAATGGTATTCTCACATATACTGAACATCTATCAGCAAGTGCAACACCACTCAGACGAAGTACACAAAGGACGTTGGACAAACAGTGAAAATTTCTGCTTTTGGGATACTCCGCTCATCGAGCTAAGAGATAAGAAGATTGGCCTTGTTGGTTTAGGCCATACCGGTTACACCACTGCCCGCATCGCTATTGGTTTTGGCATGCAGGTGTATGCGTTTACTTCTAAATCTCACTTCCAACTTCCACCGGAAATTAAGAAGCTCGAATTAGATCAATTATTTGAAGAATGCGATATCATCAGCCTTCACTGTCCACTAACTCCTGAGACCAATGAGCTTGTGAATGCACACCGTCTTGGATTGATGAAACCCTCTGCCATACTGATTAACACCGGTCGTGGTCAGTTGATCAATGAACAAGAACTAGCAGATGCGTTGAACAAGGGGCAAATCTATGCAGCCGGTGTGGATGTACTTTCATCCGAACCTCCACGTGCAGATAATCCGTTGCTGAGTGCTAAAAACTGCTATATCACTCCGCATATTGCTTGGGCAAGTGTCAATGCTCGTGAACGCTTGATGAATATAGCCATTACCAATATTCAAGCTTACCAATCAGGAAAACCTGAAAATGTGGTAAACAAATAAAGGATGTAGCGCACTACCAATAAGAAAAGAGCCCTGTCAAACTCTACTTTTGAGTTATGACAGGGCTCTTTTCATTGGCATTATCACAAGAAGTCCGTTTAGTAAGAGTGTCCTCCCTCTTCCATTTCTTCTTTCGTAATCTTATGTCGGTCAATGCTACGCCAAGCATAGAAAATATAGGCAATGACAAAAGGAACAATAGCAGACACATACGCCATCGTTCTCAGCGTAAATTCACTTGAACAACTATTAGCCAAAGTCAAAGAACTTTGCAAATCGGCAGAAGATGGATAGTAAGCCGTATTGTTATATCCCGCAACAAGTAGCAACGCCAAAACAGTGAGTACCGTACCTGTACCAGCAAACCAGATCCCTTTATCGAAAGTCTTTTTGAAGACCGTCTTTCCAATACCAAAAAGTACCAATACTACTCCCACTAGGAAGACCACCAATACCACAGGCATTTCAATAAAGTTGATGAAATATTTATAAGGTTGCATGTACACCTCAAGCGTATCGGGGTTCACAGCAAAACCATCAGCAAGCAAGGTACGAATGACAAATGCTAGGAAAAACACCAAAAAGAGAATCGAATTATGCAGCACAGAGCGGCGGCACTTCGCTACTAACTCTTTATTGTCGATGCTATTGATAAAGTAAAGAGCTCCTAGCACACGAGCAAGGAAAAACACAGCCAAACCGAGCACCACATTCCAAATGTTAGTCAGCGCATCCAGCCCATGCCATCCATTACCCCATTGACTAATCACAGGCATCAGCGTATCGGTCATGTTGGCCTTATTGATGAAAAAATTCGAACCCGTGAAGAAAGTTGCTACGGCACCGCCAAGCAGCACTGGTCCCACTACTCCATTAATCACCAAGAAAGTCTGATACGTCTTTTTGCCCAACAAGTTCCCTGCTTTGCTTTGAAACTCATAGCTCACTGCTTGCAGCACAAAGCTAAAAAGGATAATCATCCAAAGCCAGTAGGCTCCACCAAAACTGGTGCTATAGAACAAAGGGAAGGAAGCGAAAAATGCTCCACCGAAAGTGACCAGTGTGGTAAAGGTAAATTCCCATTTACGTCCGGTAGAGTTCACCATCATTTTGCGGTGTTCCTCCGTCTTGCCCAGACAGAATAGCAAAGAGTTCCCTCCTTGCACAAATAACAAAAATACGAGAATGGCTCCCAACAAGGAAACGACTAGCCACCAATATTGTTGTAGAAAGATATACATAGATATAAGTATTAAGTTTGAGTATCGGATAATTAAAATATAAACTCAGCAAGGAAGCACTAAACCCCTTCCGGTCCTTTCTTGATGGCCTTCAGCATAATACCTACTTCAGCAATCAGCATCACTGTGAACAAGAACAGGAAGATGAAGAAAGTGGCCTGCACCGAGCCAACATCCAATTTAGAGATTGCCGCCGAAGTGGGAAGCATATCTCTAATGGCCCAAGGCTGGCGGCCACATTCGGCAACCACCCAACCGGCCTGGCCGGCAATAAATCCAAGAGGAATGGTGAGCAAACCAATCCAATGTATCCAAGTCATCTTACTCAAATCTTTCTTATACACCAAGAAGAGCACCACAATGAAGAACAAAATGAAATATCCACCCAGAAGCACCATGATGCGGAAAGCGTAGAAGTTCAACTGTACATTGGGCACTAACTGATGCACATCTTTAATATATCCATAGCCGAAGTAAGGCATGTTCTCCTGCAAAACCTGATAGGCCAAAGCAGCATCCTCTTGATGTCCGGCACTCTTAGCTGCCCGATAGGCTGCCAAAGCTCCGATAGCCGTCTTTCCACGTTCAATCTTTTCGGCAGCAGACAAAGCAATAGTACCATCTTTTTGGCGATACCCTCCTTCAATAATATTAGTTATACCCGGCACATACGCATCTAAATCGCGTTCGGCAAGATAGGATAACAATCCGGGAATTTGGAAACGGAACAAGAAAGGATCTTTACCATCATCATACGTCTTCTTATCCGGGTTAAGTACCCCCACGCCAACTAAGCCGATATTATTACCTCCCTCGTAAAGTCCTTCTACAGCAGCCAACTTCATCGGTTGAGTCTGTGCCACTTGATAGCCGGAACCATCACCTGTCCATACAGCCAACAACGAAGATACCAATCCGAAGATCGCACCAATCTTAATGCTGGCAAGTGCAAATTCACGATTCCGCTTCTTGAGCAAAAACCAGCAACTCACTCCCACTACAAACACACCACCTAGCACCCATCCGGACAATACCGTATGGAAAAACTTATTCACAGCTACAGGCGAAGTAGCCACTGCCCAGAAATCGACCATTTCATTACGCACCGTGTCGGGATTGAACTCCATACCAACCGGATTTTGCATCCATGCATTAGCTACTAGAATCCACCATGCAGAAATCGTGGCGCCTAGCCCCGTAAGCCAAGTAGAAGCCAAGTGAAAACGTTTGCTCACCTTCTCCCAGCCAAAGAACATCACTGCGATGAACGTAGCTTCCATAAAGAAGGCCAAAATACCTTCAATGGCCAGAGGAGCACCGAAAATATCGCCCACAAACCACGAATAATTACTCCAGTTCGTACCAAATTCAAACTCGAGAATCAACCCCGTGGCCACGCCGATAGCGAAATTAATTCCAAAAAGCTTCATCCAGAACTTAGCTGTTCGTTTCCAGAATTCATTGCCAGTCTTATAATACAAGGTCTCCATAATCCCCATCACCACAGCCAAGCCGAGCGTGAGCGGAACGAAAATCCAATGATACATAGCTGTCATGGCAAACTGAGCTCTCGACCAGTCGATCAGCGAGGTGTCAATACTTTCAATCATAATGTTATGTAGTTTAAGAGTTAAAATTGCGTTTATTCTTGAGGCAGTGCACGTTGTATTAGTTCATTGCCCACGTATTTCCCTTTATCAGCATCAGTGGGATGATCGCGAAGGAAATTCGGAAAAAAGAAAAGTTTGAGAACAAAAAACATGATGAATAATTTCACAAGAATGATGAGCCACAGGGTGCGCCCCAGTGTCATACTTCGGAACCCTTCGATATAAAAGTTCCAGATTGAGGAAAGTGCATTCTTCATAAGCAAATATGATCATCAATTGTAATAAGTACAAATATACAATTTTTATAATTAAAACAAACAAAACCATAAAATTGTTGCACAAATCCCCCTGTTTTTTGCAGGAAGACACCCCATCGACAGAAAAAAAACATTTAACGGTAAAATCCATCCATCCGTCTATCGTTTTTGCAGTAGATATAATATGTACGTACCTTCGTTACAGTAAATCAATAGAAGTATAAGCTTATGATAAGTGTAAAAAAATGGGTAATGATAGCTTTTCTTGGTGCGGGTATGCTACCCGGTATATCCGCTCAAGAAGCTGCTACGCACGAAGTTGTGCAGAGCGCAACCTCCCTTCCCGCCCAGTGGGATTTGCAGTCGTGCATTGACTATGCCTTGCAGCAGAACATTACAATCCGTAAAAATCGGGTAAATGCGGCAAGCACATTGATCGACGTCAAGACGGCTAAAGCCGCCCTCTTCCCCAGTCTGTCGTTCTCAACGAGCCAGAATGTGGTGAACCGTCCATATCAGGAGACCAGTAGAACCATTAGCGGCAGCGAGGTGATTGAAACCAGCAGTAAGACCAGCTATAACGGCAACTATGGGTTGAACGCTTCATGGACCGTGTACAACGGTAACAAGCGTTTAAACACCATTAAGCAGGAAAAGCTAAACAACCAGTCGGCCAACCTAGAAGTAGCAACTTCCGAAAATAGCATCCGCGAATCCATTGCGCAGATCTATATTCAAATCCTTTATGCTGCGGAGTCGGTAAAAGTGAATGAAAATACACTTGAGGTCTCTCTTGCTCAGCGCGATCGAGGCCAACAGTTGCTCAATGCCGGAAGCATCTCTAAGAGCGATTTGGCCCAACTCGAAGCGCAAGTCAGCACAGACCGCTACCAAGTGGTCACAGCGCAAGCCACCCTTCAAGACTACAAGCTACAACTCAAACAATTGCTCGAGCTCGATGGAGAGAATGAACTCAATGTTTATCTCCCTGCCCTGTCCGACGAGAATGTACTCTTGCCCCTTCCCACTAAGACCGATGTCTATCACAGTGCCCTCGCTCTTCGCCCGGAGATTGAAGCCGGTAAAATCAATGTGCAAGCTTCCGAACTAGGCATCGACATTGCCAGAGCCGGATACCTACCTACCATAAATCTAAGTGCAGGCATCGGCACCAACCACACTAGTGGTAGCAATTTCACCTTTGCCGAGCAACTAAAGAACGGTTGGAACAACTCCATCGGACTCTCAGTGAGCGTGCCTATCTTCAATAATCGCCAGACAAAGAGTGCCGTGCAAAAAGCCAAATTGCAACGCGAAACAAGTATGCTCTCGCTGCTCGACGAACAAAAAGTACTGTATAAAACTATCGAAGGCCTCTGGCTCGATGCGAACAGTGCGCAACAACGTTATGCCGCAGCCAACGAGAAACTGAAAAGTACAGAGATCAGCTACAACCTGATCAGCGAACAGTTTAACATGGGAATGAAAAATACAGTAGAGCTATTGACCGAAAAGAATAACCTGCTGCAAGCCCACCAAGAACAACTTCAAGCCAAATACATGGCCATCCTGAACACCCAGTTGCTGAAGTTCTATCAGGGAGAAAAGCTCACCCTATAGGCATTCCGATGGCTAAGAATAAAAACAAGTTTTAAATAAATAAAACAGCATATAGAATGAAAACGAAAAAAATGATCCTGATCGCTGTGGCCGCAGTCCTGGTAGTAGGTGGAGGTATCTGGTATTTCACCGGTTCTCCTGCCAAACACAAAGTGACCTATGCCACTGCAACCGTCAGTAAAGGCGATATCTCCAATTCGGTAACGGCTACCGGAACCATCGAACCGGTCACAGAAGTAGAAGTCGGTACCCAAGTATCCGGCATCATCGACAAGATTTATGTGGATTACAATTCAGAAGTAAAGAAAGGTCAGTTGATTGCCGAGATGGACCGCATCACTCTGCAAAGCGAGTTGGCTTCACAGCAAGCAAGCTATGACGGAGCGAAAGCTGAGTACGAGTATCAGAAGAAGAACTACGCACGTAGTAAAGGATTGCACGAAAAATCATTGATTAGCGACACCGACTATGAGCAAGTGCTCTATAACTACGAGAAAGCCAAAAGCATGTTCGACAGTAGTAAGGCCTCATTGGCAAAAGCCCAACGTAACCTATCTTACGCCACCATTACCTCTCCTATCGACGGAGTAGTGATCAGCCGTGCTGTTGAAGCCGGACAAACAGTCGCTTCCGGATTCTCCACACCGACCCTTTTCACCATTGCTGCCGACCTCACTCAAATGCAGGTAGTGGCCAACATTGATGAAGCCGATATAGGCGGTATTGAAGAAGGCCAACGTGCCAGCTTCACCGTAGATGCCTACCCGAACGATCAGTTTGACGGCACAGTGACCCAAGTTCGTTTGGGCGACGCCAGCAGTAGCAGCACCACCACTTCAAGTAGCAACACCGTGGTGACTTATGAAGTAGTAATCTCTGCCCCCAATCCTGATCTCAAACTGAAACCACGCCTCACAGCCAACGTCACCATCTACACACTCGATAAAAAAGGTGTATTGGCCGTTCCCAATAGAGCCTTGCGTTTCACCCCCGAAGAGCCCTTGATAGGCCCCGAAGACGTTGTAAAAGATTGCGAAGGCACACATAAACTATGGACGCGCGAAGGCAACACCTTCACTGCACATGCCGTAGAAGTAGGGATCAGCAATGGCACCTCCACAGAAATTCTCAGTGGCGTTGCCGAAGGCACTACAGTGATCACCGAAGCTACCGTTGGCGCTATGCCCGGAGAACAAGCTATGGGTGGAGCATCCGGTGGAGAAAAAAATCCATTCATGCCCAAATTCCCCTCTAAAAAGAACACCAAAAGCACAAGTAAGTAGCCCGTCATGAAAAGAGTAATTGAACTTCAAAACATCAAACGAGACTTCCACGTAGGTGAAGAAATCGTCCACGCATTGCGTGGCGTTTCCTTCACCATCAACGAAGGTGAGTTTGTTACCATCATGGGTACCTCCGGCTCGGGAAAGTCCACCCTGCTCAACACTTTGGGCTGTCTCGACACACCTAGCCATGGAGAGTATCTGCTCGACGGCATTTCCATGCGCACCATGACCAAGCCCCAGCGGGCTGTATTGCGCAACCGGAAAATCGGCTTCGTCTTTCAAAGCTATAATCTGCTACCCAAGACCACAGCCGTAGAAAACGTTGAGTTGCCCCTGATGTATAACTCCTCAGTGAGCGGCACCGAACGTCGGCAGCGAGCCATAGAAGCTTTGCAAGCCGTAGGTTTGGGCGATCGCTTAGAGCATAAATCCAATCAGATGTCCGGTGGACAAATGCAACGCGTAGCTATTGCTCGCGCATTAGTCAATAACCCAGCAGTTATCTTGGCCGATGAAGCCACCGGAAACCTCGACACCCGTACGTCATTCGAAATCCTCGTCTTGTTTCAAAAACTCCACGCGGAGGGACGTACCATTATATTCGTAACACACAATCCTGAAATCGCTCAATACAGTAGCCGCAACATTCGCCTGCGCGATGGACATGTCACAGAAGACACTGTGAACACACAGATCCTCTCGGCAGCTAAAGCCCTGGCAGCGTTGCCCAAGAACGATGAAGATTGACAATCGATCAAAAAGAAAAGGTAATATATGAATGTAACTAACTTATTCAAGATAGCTTTCCGGGCACTGGCCAACAATAAGCTTCGTGCTTTTCTCACCATGCTCGGCATCATTATCGGTGTAGCATCCGTCATCACCATGCTCGCTATTGGGCAAGGATCGAAACGGAGCATTCAGCAGCAGATCTCCGAGATGGGATCGAACATGATCATGATCCATCCGGGAGCCGACATGCGTGGAGGAGTCCGTCAAGACCCCTCGGCCATGCAAACCCTGAAACTGACCGACTATGAAGCCTTACGCAATGAAACCAGCTTCCTAGCCGGTATCAGTCCGAATGTATCCTCCTCGGGACAGCTGATAGCGGGCAATAACAACTACCCCTCCTCTGTGAGCGGCGTGGGATTGGAATATCTGAAGATTCGCCAACTCACTGTGGCCAGCGGAGACATGTTTACCGAAGCCGACATACAGAGTTCGGCTAAAGTATGCGTCATCGGAAAAACCATAGTAGACAACCTCTTTCCCGATGGAGGAGATCCGATAGGGAAAATCGTTCGTTTCAACAAAATCCCTTTCCGCGTGGTAGGCGTGCTCAAAGCCAAAGGCTATAACTCTATGGGACAAGACCAAGACAACATCGTGCTTGCCCCCTACAGCACTGTGATGAAACGATTGATGGCTGTCACCTATCTGCAAGGCATCTTTGCCTCTGCCCTCACAGAAGATATGACCGAATACGCCACCAATGAAATCACTGAAATCCTTCGAAGGAATCATAAACTAAAACCTTCGGATCTTGACGATTTCACCATTCGTACACAGCAAGAACTCAGCACCATGCTGAATTCCACTACCGATCTGATGACCACCCTCCTCGCCTGCATTGCCGGCATATCACTTATCGTGGGCGGCATCGGGATTATGAATATCATGTACGTATCCGTCACAGAACGTACCCGTGAGATCGGTCTTCGTATGTCCGTTGGAGCACGTGGCGTCGATATTCTGAGTCAATTCCTCATCGAAGCCATCCTGATCAGCATCACCGGTGGCATCATCGGAGTCCTCCTTGGCTGCAGTGCCAGTTGGTTGGTAAAAGGCGTGGCCCATTGGCCTATCCTTATTCAGCCCTGGAGCGTATTTCTCTCTTTCGCTGTCTGTACCATCACCGGTGTATTCTTCGGCTGGTATCCGGCAAAGAAAGCAGCAGATTTAGACCCCATAGAAGCAATCCGATACGAATAAAAAACTATCTTTGCCTTTATGAAACAACCCTTTACCTCCGCACGTCGTCCCCTAGAAGCCCTGATACACGTTATCAGCTGGGGGATTATGTTCGGCTTTCCGTTCTTCTTCCTAGAGCGTGAAAGCGGAAATATCAACTGGATGGCCTATATGCGCCATGCAGCCATACCGCTAGCCTTCATGGTAGCGTTCTATGTCAACTATTTCCTGCTCGTTCCGCGATACCTTTTCGCCAATCAGACCAAGAGATATATTACCTTTAATCTTATCCTCTTGTGCTCCATAGCCTTGTTGCTTCGTCTTTGGTGGACCCTCTCATTCGATCCCTCCATGCCTCCGAATCCCAAACGAATAAACCTTCCTCCGGGATGGTTGTTCTTTGCCAGAGACCTGCTGAGCCTTGTGTTCACAGCAGTCTTGAGTGCTGCCATTCGCATGAGCGGACGATGGACAGAAACAGAAGCAGCGCGTAAAGAAGCCGAACGTGATCGGACAGAAGCGGAGTTAAAGAATCTGCGCAATCAGCTGAATCCCCATTTTTTGCTCAACACACTGAACAACATCTACGCCCTTATCACTTTCGACACTGACAAGGCGCAACAGGCTGTGCAGGAACTCAGCAAATTGCTTCGGTATGTGCTCTATGACAATCAACAAACCTATGTGCCCCTGTGCAAAGAGGTCGACTTCATTCGCAACTACATCGAGCTGATGCGCATCCGTCTATCGGGCAATGTACAGATGACCACCGAGCTAGAAATTGCCTCAGACAGTCAGACCCCGATAGCTCCCCTGATCTTCATCTCGCTCATCGAGAATGCCTTCAAGCATGGCATCTCTCCCGTCGAAGCCAGTTTCATCCGCATCAGCCTCACCGAAAACAGTTCAGAGGTGACTTGTGAAATCAGTAACAGCAATCACCCCAAGAGCCGAACAGATAAGAGCGGTTCGGGGATAGGGTTAGAACAAGTCAGTCGGCGGCTAGAAATCCTCTACCCCAACCAATACACTTGGGACAAAGGTCTATCGGCAGATGAACAAACCTATACGTCTAAACTCACCATTCGGACGTCAGCATTAATCCCTCAAAATTAGAAGATTATGAAATTACGTTGCGCCATAGTAGATGATGAACCGTTAGCACTTAACCTGTTAGAGAGCTATGTGACCAAGACCCCCTTTCTTCAGTTGGTAGGGAAATATTCCAGTGCCGTTCAGGCGATGAAAGAGTTGCCCAATGAAGAAGCCGATCTGCTGTTTCTCGACATTCAGATGCCGGAACTTAACGGATTGGAGTTTTCTAAAATGGTAGATCCGCGCACTCGTATAGTCTTTACCACTGCTTTCGGTCAATATGCCATCGACGGCTATCGGGTCAATGCACTCGACTATCTGCTAAAGCCCATTTCGTATGTTGATTTTCTGCAAGCAGCCAACAAGGCACTTCAGTGGTTTGAGCTGATCCAAAAACCGGACGAAATAGAAAGCATCTTTGTGAAGAGCGACTACAAACTCATTCAAATTGAGCTAAAGAAGATTCTCTACATCGAAGGATTGAAAGATTACGTGAAGATTTATACAGAAGAGCAGGCGAAACCGATTCTGTCACTCATGAGTATGAAGGCTATGGAAGAGCTCCTTCCTGCGGAACACTTCATTCGCGTGCACCGTTCCTACATCGTACAGAAGAATAAAATACGCGTCATCGACCGTGGACGAATCGTCTTCGACAAGACGTATATTCCTATCAGTGATAGTTACAAACAGACGTTCCAAACCTATTTAGACGAAAGGAGCTAATTTCTCTAGGAATTATCGGTAAAATAAACATTTTTGTCGATAATTATTTGGAATAGAAAGTTTTATATGTAACTTTGTGACGAACAGAAAGGGATTGTGAAATTCCAATAATAGAATAGTTTAGTTAAGTCTAGTTTAGTTTTTGTGTAAATGGCTTCCTCGTCGGCGGACGACTAAGGAAGCCATTTTTATTTTGCTAAGAATCAACTATTTAAATCAGCCTATCACTGTCCGATTTTCTTTTTAAACTCTACAAGTTGCGATACAGTTGATTGGAAAAGAGGGTTCTCCATGTTATTGGATATGATGGAAATCATCGATTCAAGAAACTTCTCAGCATCAAGAATAGTAGATGATTTATTCACTTTAACCTGGCCCTCAGGGTAGGTTTTATTATTTAATGTCTCTTGCGCCCAGTTCAATAGAGACTGTATGGCTTCTTGTGTATAGACTTCCATCGTTATTCAGTAATTTCAGGCAAAGGTAGTGATTTTATTTATTCTACAGAGTGACGAGTTTATAAAAAAGAGAAAGCTTTATTTTTTGTAAAATTATTGCACGTACAAACAATTATCACATATTTGTAAACATAAGACAAAAACAATCTCCAGTAAATACTATCGTTATAACTTTGAATTGAAAATATATTTCATACATTTGTATTTAATACAAATTAGTCTGCTACAATGAACAAGAAATGAATCAAGCCTTTATGCTTTTACTTGTGGCAGTAGTTTGTCTTACTCTCTCTTCAAAATAGTTCTAATAAATTTAATATAAACAGTAACAATATGAAAAGAGTAACAGGAATTGGAGGTCTATTCTTCAAATGTAAAGACCCCCAAAAAACAACAGAGTGGTATCAGAAGCATCTAGGCTTAGAGACAAACCCCTACGGTGCAACTTTTGAATGGTTTGAAGATGGCGAAAAAACGAAGAAAACACAAACTCAATGGACGCCTTTTCCGAAAGATAGTGACTATTTTGGCTCCCCCGAACAAGAGTATATGATTAATTACAGAGTTGAAAATTTAGAAAAGCTGGTAGAAGAGCTTCAAAAAGAAGGCGTAACCATTGTGGACGAAATCGAAAGCTTTGATTATGGTAAATTTGTTCATATTCTGGATGCAGAAGGCAATAAAGTTCAATTATGGGAACCTGCTGATTGAACTTAAATAACCTGCAATAGCTGTAAGTGGATTTATATACAAATAGTGGATTCTCCAGTCTTCAATAATGTACTGGGGAATCCAAAAAAACATCACTCGGATGAAGCAATATAAAAGAATACTCTAAATTTAACACTTTATCGCTATATTATTATTAATCAGACAAATAATTTAGTATTTATATCGAACTCACGTTATATTATTCTTATATTTACCACATTATTAACCTTTTAAATCAATTCTTATGGATTTCTTTATTGGACAAATTATTTGGGTCGCTTACAATTTTGAGATCAACGGCTTCATGTTGTGCGACGGTAGATCACTCCCAATTATGCAATATCAAGCATTGTTTTCCTTACTAGGGACAAAGTATGGAGGTGATGGAAGAACAGTTTTTAACTTACCAAATTTAACCACCGAATCAGGGTCATACCAAATTTGTATAAATGGTATTTACCCAGCACGTAATTAAGATAAGCATAAAGAGAGGGCTATAAATAGCCCTCTCTTTATGCTCTATATAGCAAGTAAAACGGTAACAAAATTAAGCTATAAAAAGGAACAATTAAATAGCCGGTCCTTAAAAAGTCATTAAAGCCAACTCAATCTTCCCCATCTTTGTTTTCATCTCTGGATGATTTACTGAACCAGCAGCACCCTTTGCACAAACTCTCGCACAAGATAAACTGGCGAGTGTTTGAAGAGGCATTTGCTCCTCTTTACTGCGCAGATAATGGTCGTCAGGCTAAACCGATTCGTTTGATGTGTGGGTTACTGATTCTCAAACATCTGCGCAACCTCTCTGATGAGTCCGTTGTGGAACAATGGAGTGAGAATGCCTACTTTCAATATTTCTGCGGCATGCATGAATTTGTGCCTTCGTTTCCCTGCAATTCATCTGAACTAGTCCATTTTCGCAAACGGATAGGTGAAAAAG